>NZ_JBIBKD010000012.1:0-218189 GCF_042959065.1 Streptomyces sp. NPDC007929
GGAAACGCCCGGTTACATTCCGAACCCGGAAGCTAAGCCTTACAGCGCCGATGGTACTGCAGGGGGGACCCTGTGGGAGAGTAGGACGCCGCCGAGCAATCATTGAAAGGGTTGGACCCGAAACTTCGGTTTCGGGTCCAACCCTTTTTTGTTGTGCGTCACTTGACGTTAACGTTGCGCACCGAGCATCCACGGTATGAGTACTGCTGCAATGCTCAGGGCCGCCGGTGTGGGACTCGGTGACGAGGTCGTCGTGCCGGCCTTCGGGAACGTCGAGGTCGCCGAGGCCGTGGCCATGGCCGGGGCGCTGCCGGTGTTCGCCGACATCGACCCCGCCACCTACTGCCTCGATCCCGCTGCCGTGGAAGCTGCGGTCACCTCGCGGACGGCGGCCGTCGTCGTCGTGCACCGCTTCGGTCGGCTCGCCGATCTCGGGCGGCTGCATGCCGTGGGGCAGCGGCACGGACTGCTGGTGCTGGAGCAGGGGGAGTCCGAGGCGCCGTACGACGAGGTGGCCCAGCGGCGGGAACGCGCGGTCTATCTCGATATGAAGCTGCGGGGTGTGCGGACGCCGGACGACGGTGACGGGCACAGCTATCAGCAGTACGTCGTGCGGGTGCCGGGCAATGGGCGACCCGATCGGGATGCCTTCGCGCGGGCCGTGCGTGCCAAGGGAGTTGGGTGCCGGGTGCCGGTGAAGACTCCCGTGCACCGGCTGCCCGAATTCCGGCGGTGTGTTTCGCTTCCGGAGACCGAGCGCGCTTCCGACGAGACGCTCGCGCTGCCCGTGGACGCGTCGTTGACGAGGCGGGACATGCAGCGGATCGTGTCCGCCTGCAACGCCCTCGGAGGGCTTCTCCAGCCCGCCTTCTGACGCGGTTGGGAGCACGGGTCTGTTCGGGGTATGATCTATTCCGTTGCCGCGAGGGGAGACCTCGCAAAAGCAACAGGCCCCTATAGCTCAGTCGGTAGAGCGTCTCCATGGTAAGGAGAAGGTCAGCGGTTCGATTCCGCTTGGGGGCTCAGACCGAAAAGGCCCCACCCTCACGGGTGGGGCCTTTCGCGTTTCCCTGCCCTTTTCGCCTAGTCCTTGTGGAGACCCGGGACACGCATCGCCAGGATCGCCATGTCGTCCGACGGGGCGTCCGACGCGAAGCGTTCCACCGCGCGCATGATGCGGGCCGCGACCGCCCCGGCCGTCAGACCCGTGCAGGTCGTCAGGACATCGGCGAGGCCGTCGTCGCCCAGCATGCGGGCGCCCTCCCGGCGTTCGGTCACACCATCCGTGACGCACAGCAGGACATCGCCCGGGTCAAGGGTGACGGTCTGCTCGTACAGCTCCAGGTCCTCGATGACGCCGAGGAGCGGCTGGGGCTCCGCGGCCGGTTCGACCGAGCCGTCCTGACGCAGCCGAAGCGGGAGCGGATGGCCGGCGCAGACCACCTTCAGCTCGGCGCTGCCGTCCTCCTGGGGGCGCAGTTCGCCGTAGAGGAGCGTGAGGAAGCGGCTGCGGGCTCCCTCGTCGAGGATCGCGGAGTTCAGGCGCTCCAGGACGGCCGGTCCGCTCAGGCCCTCGCGGGCCAGGAGGCGCAGGGCGTGCCGGGCGAGGCCGGTGACGGCGGCGGCGTTCGGGCCCGTACCGCAGACGTCGCCGATGGCGAAGCCGTACGCGCCGTCGCTGATCGGGAAGACGTCGTAGAAGTCGCCGCCGACCTCGTTGCCCTCGCCGGCCGCGCGGTAGATGACGTCGACCTCCACGCCGTCGATCTCGGGGAGCCCCGGGGGCAGGAGGCTGCGCTGGAGGGACTGGCTGATCGCCGTGCGCTCCGAGTAGAGGCGGGCGTTGTCCAGGGCCAGGGCCGCTCGGCGGGAGAGGTCCTCGGCCAGTTCCAGGATCTCCTGGCGGAAGTGCTCGTCAGTGGGCTTGCCGAGGGTGAGCATGCCGATGACGCGGTTGCGGGCGACCAGGGGCAGGACGACCGTCTCGCCCCCGACGGCGGAGGCGGTGGCGAGAGTGGGGCCGATGCCGGGGGTGACCTGGCGGGTCGGGCTGCCGCTGAGGCCGAGACTGCGCATGGAACTGCGCAGGGCCGCCTGGTGGGCCACCTCGCCGGGGGCCGTCCAGACGCGGGCGCCGGGGGTGGGGACCGGGTCCGGCGGGGGAACCTTCGACAGCAGGGACTTGATGCCGTCGATGAGTTCCTCGTCCTCGTGCAGGACGTAGGAGAGGTAGGGCTCGGAAGCCTGGTCGGCGATCGTGTAGACGGCGCACCAGGTGGCGAGGGTCGGGACCGTCATCTGGGCCATCAGAGCCAGGGTCTGATCGCGGTCCAGGGTGCCGGCCAGAAGGTCGGAGGCCTCGACGAGGAAGCTGAGGGAGCCGCGGCGCAGGCGCTCCAGTTCGCCCAGGCGGGCCGATTCGACGGCGAGGGCGATGCGGTCGGCGGCGAACTGCAGGCGCAGGGCTTCTTCGTTGGAGTATCTGGCGGGGGACTCGGCGGCGACGCCGAGCGAGCCGGTGAGGCGGCCTTCCACCTTGAGGGGGACCGTGACGACGGAGCGCATGCCCGTGCCGTTCAGGAGCGGGACCGCGCCGGGGACGGCGGTGAGGTCGTCGTGGACGGCGGGCATGCGGGCCGAGCCGTAGCGGCCGGGGCCGGCCTCGACGGGGACGCGGGCGAAGCGCTGGCGGGCGGAGGGCAGGCCGGTGGAGGCGCGAACCTCCAGTTCCGTCTCGTCGTCGGTGGCCAGCAGGAGGAACGCCGAGTCGCCGTCGAGCATGTCGCGGGCGCGTTCGACCGTGCGCTGCAGGAGGCCGTCGAGGTCGTCCGGGGCGGGGGAGCCGATGAAGACCTCGAAGGGGTCGGTGCTCTGGCCCTCGGAGCCGGTCGAGGTGTCGGAGGCGGGCCCGCGCAGTGGCGTCTGCAGAACTGCCCGTTCGTGGTCCCGTACGAGGAGGCAGACGGTTGACGGCTCGCCGCCGGTGTCGCGAACGCGCAGGTGGGAGGCGTAGACGGGGGTGACGCGGCCGGTGGAGGTGCGGATGCCGTAGCTGCCCTCCCAGCGGGAGAGGCGCAGGGCCTCGGCGATGCCGGTGCTGGTGCCGGGGGTGTGCGGCCAGGCGGCGAGGTCGGTGAGGGGCTTGCCGGTGACCTGCTCGGCCGGGTAGCCGAAGAGTTCCTCGGCGTCCTCGTTCCAGGCGGTGATGTGGCCGGTGCGGTCGATCTGGACGACGGCCACGCGGACCCGGCCGTCGGCGAGGGGGAGGAGCTCGGAGGGCAGGGCCGGTCCGGCCGCGCGGGTGCCCACCGCGCGTGCGGGCAGCTCCAGTTGGAACCAGACGGTCTTGTGGGTGGGGGTGTACTCGACGCCCCAGCGGCCGGCGAGGGCCGCGCACAGCTGGAGGCCGCGACCGCCCTCGCGGTCGGGGCTGCCCATGTTGATGGCGGTGGCCTGAAGGGGGATCTCGCGTTCGGGGTAGCGGTCGGCCACCTCGATACGCGCGCCCTCGTCGCTGCGCAGGCACAGTACGTCGGCGGAGGTGCCGGCGTGGACGACGGCGTTGGTCACGAGTTCGCTGGTGAGAACGACGGCGTCGTCGACGATGTCGGCGAAGCCCCAGCCCTGGAGGGTGTCACGGACGAAGGAGCGGGCGCTCGCGACCGATCGGCCGACGGGCTCGAAACTGGCGGCCGCGCGCGCGGTGATCACAGAACTCCTCGACCGGTTCTCGACGTGCTGGGCTGCGGGGCCGGCCGGCTCGCGCCGCTGTTGCGGCAGGGCGTCCGTCGGCCGGGGGTCCGGGGGCTGTCCCCCAGGGATCAGTCCGGTGGTCATGTGTGCGGCCGCCCCTCCGATGCCCGCTCGTCTTCGTGCCACCGCCCAGGCCGGACGGACCGGCGCGGCTGGACAGCCGGATGCAAGGTTACTTACCTTCGCGGTCCGAGCGGATGCCGGTCTGCAGTGTTTCCGTCCGGAGGGTGTGCGGACGATGTGCGAAGCTGCCGAACTGTTATGGCCTGGTTCGGGCAGGGTGAAACACTGGGCAAGCTTCCTGTGAAGGTCCGGGCAGGCTGTGTGCCCGATGCCGACCTTGGGCAGCAGCCCCCTGGAGACGGCCTGGTATGCAGGGCAGAGAATACGCAGTAGTAACTGGTACGCCGAGCGTGGTACCCGAGCACAGCAGTGACGGTCGACCCCTGCGGGAGGGACACAGTGGAGTCTGGCGCAGCGACGCGCGGCAAGAAGGCGCGCGCGAAAGGCGGACAGTCCCCGATCAACCAGGGCAAGGTGCGTAGCGGCACGACCGAGGTGGACACGGCGGCCCTGAACCGGCTGATGGCGGCCCTGGTGTCGATGCGGGACGGGAATTTCCGCAAGCGGCTGACGGTGTCCGGTGACGGCGTGATGGCCGAGATCGCGGCGGTCTTCAACGAGGTGGCCGACCGCAATCTGCATCTGACGGGTGAGCTGTCGCGGGTGCGGCGGATGGTGGGCCGTGAGGGCAAGCTCACCGAGCGTCTCGAGACGGGTGCCTGTGAAGGCTCCTGGGCGACGGCGATCGACAACTCGAACGCCCTGGTGGACGACCTGGTGCGGCCGGTTTCCGAGGTCGGCCGGGTGCTGTCCGCGGTGGCGGAGGGTGATCTGTCGCCGCGGATGGAGCTGCGGACGCAGGTGGCGGACGGGAACAGTCAGCCGCTGCGGGGTGAGTTCCTGAAGGTCGGGCGGACGGTCAACAACCTGGTCGATCAGCTGTCGACGTTCACCGACGAGGTCACGCGGGTGGCCAGTGAGGTGGGCACCGAGGGCAAGCTGGGCGGGCAGGCCCGGGTGCGGGGCATGTCGGGTTCGTGGCGTGATCTGACGGACTCCGTCAACACGATGGCGTACCGGCTGACCGCCCAGGTGAGGGACATCGCGCTGGTGACGACGGCGGTCGCCAAGGGTGACCTGTCGCGCAAGGTCACGGTGCAGGTGGCCGGCGAGATGCTGGAGCTGAAGAACACCGTCAACACGATGGTGGACCAGCTGTCCGCGTTCTCCTCGGAGGTGACCCGGGTGGCCCGTGAGGTGGGCACCGAGGGCGCGCTGGGCGGTCAGGCGCAGGTTCCCGGGGTCGACGGTGTGTGGAAGGAACTCACCGATTCGGTGAACACCATGGCCGGTAACCTCACGGCCCAGGTGCGCGGGATCGCGGAGGTGACGACCGCGGTCGCCAACGGTGATCTGTCACGGAAGGTGACCGTCCCGGCGCGTGGCGAGGTCGCGCAGCTCGCCGAGACGATCAACCAGATGACCGAGACGCTGCGGATCTTCGCGGACGAGGTCACGCGGGTGGCCAACGAGGTCGGGGCCGAGGGGCGTCTTGGCGGTCAGGCGAACGTGCCGGGCGCCGCGGGGACGTGGAAGGACCTCACCGATTCGGTGAACACGGTCTTCCGGAACCTGACCACTCAGGTGCGGGACATCGCCGCGGTGACGACGGCGGTGGCCAATGGCGATCTGTCGCAGAAGGTCACGGTCGACGTGGCCGGCGAGATGCTGGAGCTGAAGAACACCGTCAACACGATGGTCGACCAGCTGTCCGCCTTCGGTGCCGAAGTGACGCGTGTGGCGCGGGAGATCGGTGTCGAGGGTGAGCTGGGCGGTCAGGCGCAGGTGCCGGGCGCGGCGGGCACGTGGAAGGACCTGACGGACTCCGTCAACACGGCGTTCCGGAACCTCACCGGACAGGTGAGGAACATCGCCCAGGTGACGACGGCGGTGGCCAACGGCGACCTCTCGCAGAAGGTCACCGTCGACGTCTCCGGTGAGATGCTCAAGCTGAAGAACACCGTGAACACGATGGTGGACCAGCTGTCGAGCTTCGCCGACCAGGTGACGCGGATGGCCCGGGACGTGGGCACGGAGGGCCGGCTGGGCGGGCAGGCCCGGGTGGACGGTGTCTCGGGCACCTGGAAGGAGCTCACCGACTCCGTCAACTCGATGGCCGGGAACCTCACTTCCCAGGTGCGCAACATCGCGCAGGTGACGACGGCGGTGGCCCGGGGTGACCTGTCGCAGAAGATCGACGTGGACGCGCGCGGCGAGATCCTGGAGCTGAAGAACACCATCAACACGATGGTCGACCAGCTCTCGGCCTTCGCCGACCAGGTGACCCGGGTCGCGCGCGAGGTGGGCACGGACGGCCGGCTGGGCGGTCAGGCGCAGGTGCCGGGTGTGGCCGGTGTGTGGCGTGACCTGACGGACTCCGTGAACGGCATGGCGTCCAACCTGACCGGCCAGGTGCGCAACATCGCCCAGGTGGCCACGGCGGTGGCCCGGGGTGACCTGTCCCAGAAGATCACCGTGGACGCGCGCGGGGAGATCCTGGAGCTGAAGAACACCCTGAACACGATGGTGGACCAGCTGTCGTCGTTCGCCGAAGAGGTCACGCGGGTGGCCCGCGAGGTGGGTACGGAAGGCATCCTGGGCGGCCAGGCCGAGGTGCAGGGCGTCTCCGGCACCTGGAAGGACCTCACCCAGTCCGTGAACGGCATGGCCAACAACCTGACCATCCAGGTGCGCAACATCGCCGAGGTCACGACGGCGGTGGCCCGGGGTGATCTGTCGAAGAAGATCACGGTCGACGCCAAGGGCGAGATCCTCGAACTGGTCACGACGGTCAACACGATGGTGGACCAGCTGTCGTCCTTCGCCGAGCAGGTGACCCGGGTGGCCCGTGAGGTGGGCACCGAGGGCATCCTGGGCGGCCAGGCGCACGTGCCGGGTGTCACGGGCATCTGGAAGGACCTGAGCGACAACGTCAACCTGATGGCGAAGAACCTCACCACCCAGGTGCGGAACATCTCCCAGGTCTCGGCGGCGGTCGCCAACGGTGATCTGACGCGCCAGGTCACGATCGAGGCGCGCGGTGAGGTCGCGCAGCTCGCCGACACCATCAACACGATGGTGAAGACGCTGAGTTCGTTCGCCGAGCAGGTCACCAAGGTGGCCCGTGAGGTGGGCACGGACGGCATCCTCGGCGGTCAGGCGCATGTGCCCGGTGTGGCCGGCACGTGGAAGGACCTCACCGAGTCCGTGAACCAGATGGCGTCCAACCTGACCGGCCAGGTGCGCAACATCGCCATGGTGACCACGGCCATCGCCAAGGGTGATCTGACGAAGAAGATCGACATCGATGCGCGCGGCGAGATCCTGGAGCTGAAGACGACCATCAACACGATGGTCGACCAGCTGTCGTCCTTCGCGGAGGAGGTCACCCGGGTCGCCCGCGAGGTGGGTACCGAAGGGCAGCTCGGCGGCCAGGCACGCGTGCGTGACGTGGACGGCACCTGGCGGGACCTGACCGAGTCGGTGAACGAGATGGCCGGGAACCTCACCCGGCAGGTGCGGGCCATCGCGCGCGTGGCGACCGCGGTGACGCGTGGCGATCTCAACCTGAAGATCGACGTGGACGCGTCCGGGGAGATCCAGGAACTCCAGGACTACATCAACAAGATGATCGCCAATCTGCGCGACACCACGATCGCCAACAAGGAGCAGGACTGGCTCAAGGGCAACCTGGCCCGGATCTCGGCGCTGATGCAGGGCCGCCGCGACCTGGAGGACGTGGCGTCGCTGATCATGAGCGAGCTGACTCCGGTCGTCTCCGCGCAGCACGGTGCGTTCTTCGTGGCGATGCCGCTCGTCGACGGCGAGGACATGAGTGCCACGGACGAGGACCAGTACGAGCTGCGGATGCTCGGCAGTTACGGCTACTCGATGGGCTCCATGCCGACGTCGTTCCAGCCGGGTGAGGCGCTGGTCGGGACGGCTGCCGAGGAGAAGCGCACGATCCTGGTGGAGAACGCGCCGAGCGGCTATCTGAAGATCTCCTCGGGGCTGGGCGAGGCGCCGCCCGCGCAGGTGATCGTGCTGCCGGTGCTGTTCGAGGGCAGTGTCCTCGGTGTCATCGAGCTGGCGTCGTTCACGCCGTTCACGCAGATCCAGAAGGACTTCCTGAACCAGATCGCCGAGATGATCGCGACGAGCGTCAACACCATCTCGGTCAACACCAAGACCGAGCTGCTGCTGGCGCAGTCGCAGGAGCTGACCGAGCAGCTTCGGGAGCGCTCGGCGGAGTTGGAGCAGCGGCAGAAGGCCCTCCAGGCGTCCAACGCCGAACTGGAGGAGAAGGCCGAGCTGCTGGCCCAGCAGAACCGCGACATCGAGGTGAAGAACACCGAGATCGAGGAGGCGCGGCAGGTCCTGGAGGAGCGCGCCGAGCAGCTCGCGGTGTCGATGCGCTACAAGAGCGAGTTCCTGGCGAACATGTCGCACGAGTTGCGTACGCCGCTCAACTCGCTGCTGATCCTGGCCAAGCTGCTCGCCGACAACGCCGAGGGGAACCTCTCCCCGAAGCAGGTCGAGTTCGCCGAGACGATCCATGGGGCCGGGTCGGACCTGCTCCAGCTCATCAACGACATCCTGGACCTGTCGAAGGTCGAGGCGGGCAAGATGGACGTCTCCCCGACGCGGATCGCGCTGGTCCAGCTCGTGGACTACGTGGAGGCCACCTTCCGGCCGCTGACCGCGGAGAAGGGCCTGGACTTGTCGGTGCGGGTCTCGCCGGAGCTGCCCGCGACGCTGCACACCGACGAGCAGCGGCTGCTGCAGGTGCTGCGCAACCTGCTGTCGAACGCGGTGAAGTTCACCGACTCGGGTTCGGTGGAGCTGGTCATCAGGCCGGCGCGGGACGATGTTCCGCAGAAGATCCGGGAGCAGTTGCTGGAGACCGGGTCGCTGACCGATCCGGACGCCGAGCTGATCGCGTTCTCCGTGACCGACACGGGCATCGGCATCGCGTCCAGCAAGATGCGGGTGATCTTCGAGGCGTTCAAGCAGGCCGACGGCACCACCAGCCGCAAGTACGGCGGTACGGGCCTCGGACTGTCCATCTCGCGGGAGATCGCGCAGCTCCTCGGCGGTGAGATCTTCGCGCAGAGTGAACCCAGCCGTGGCTCGACGTTCACGCTGTACCTGCCGCTGCACCCGAGTGAACTGCCGCCGCAGGGCTACCAGCAGCAGCTGCCGAGCCTGGAGGCGGGGGACCTGGTGGCGTCGGCGTCCGAGGCGTCCGCGCTGTCGGACGCGGAGGTCGAGACGCCGGCCGAGGTGACCTCGTACCGCGAGACGCAGAACGGGCCCGCCGCCCTGTTCCGGCGGCGCCGCAGGATGCCCGAGCTGCCGCCGCCCCCCGCGCAGCTGGAGCAGTGGACCCCGGCCGAGCAGCAGCCGGCGCCGCGGCCGGCCCGCGGCATCCGGTTCGGTGGCCAGAAGGTCCTGATCGTGGACGACGACATCCGTAACGTCTTCGCCCTGACCAGCGTCCTGGAGCAGCACGGCCTGTCCGTGCTGTACGCCGAGAACGGCCGTGAGGGGATCGAGGTCCTGGAGCAGCACGACGACGTGGCGGTCGTGCTGATGGACATCATGATGCCCGAGATGGACGGGTACGCGACGACCACGGCGATCCGCAGGATGCCGCAGTTCGCCGGGCTGCCGATCATCGCGCTGACGGCGAAGGCGATGAAGGGCGACCGCGAGAAGGCGATCGAATCGGGCGCTTCCGACTATGTGACCAAGCCGGTCGACCCCGATCACCTGCTGACGGTGATGGATCAGTGGATGCGAGGGGAATGAGGGGAACGTTGGCCAGTTGCGCGACCATGACGGGAAGGTTCGGTGTTCACGCGCAGTTGCCGACTCGGTGTGCGCATAGTCGTGTAGAAGTACAAGATCTGGGGAACCTTCTGGTCTCCTGCTGCGTTTCTGCTACGTGCACAGTGACATCGCGGTGACAGGGTGTGGCGACGGGCAGGGTGCGGCTACGATGACCGGCACAAGGACGGGCGGCGCAAGGGAGTCGTCCCCTGGGGTGGCACCCACCGGTGCTTCCACAGGTCCTGCGGACAGGGGAGGCCCCACGCCGGGGCGAGGAGGGCGGGCCATGGTGCAGAAGGCCAAGATCCTCCTGGTCGATGACCGGCCGGAGAATCTGCTGGCGCTGGAGGCGATCCTCTCCGCGCTCGATCAGACGCTGGTGCGGGCATCGTCCGGGGAGGAAGCGCTCAAAGCGCTGCTCACGGACGACTTCGCGGTCATCCTGCTGGATGTGCAGATGCCGGGCATGGACGGCTTCGAGACGGCCGCGCACATCAAGCGCCGCGAGCGGACCCGGGACATCCCGATCATCTTCCTCACGGCGATCAACCACGGCCCGCACCACACCTTCCGGGGATACGCGGCGGGCGCGGTCGACTACATCTCCAAGCCGTTCGACCCGTGGGTGCTGCGCGCGAAGGTCTCGGTCTTCGTCGAGCTGTACATGAAGAACTGCCAGCTGAGGGAGCAGGCGTCGCTGCTGCGGCTCCAGTTGGAGGGCAACGGCAAGGACGCGGGCGGCGAGGCCAAGGAGTCGGCCGGGCTGCTCGCGGAGCTGTCCGCGCGGCTCGCGGCCGTCGAGGAGCAGGCCGAAGCGCTGACCAAGCAGCTCAACGACGAGTCGACGGACGCCGCCGCGGTGGCCACGGCGGCTCATCTGGAGCGCAAGCTGACGGGGTTGCGGCGGGCGCTGGACGCGCTGGAGCCGGGCACCGGGAGCACGTCCTCGGTGTCCTCGCAGAACTGACCCCCGCACAGGCGGGGTTGCCCGTCCATGAGCGCGCGTCAGTTTCGTGCCTCTCCCGAAGCGACACGAACGGGTGAAGCCGTGCACACGCGTGTCCCCTGTCGCCTCCACCGGTAACCTCACACCCATGGCCTCACGTCCCTCCGCAGCCAAGAAGCCACCGCCCTCCAAGAAGGCGGCCGCGAAGGCTCCGGCGAAGAAGGCCGCCGCCAAGAAGGCTCCCGCGAAGAAGGCGCCCGCCCGGAAGGCCGCGGCCAAAAAGGTCGCGCCCAAACCGGCCCCCAGCCCCACCGGTGGCATCTACCGGCTGGTGCGCGCCGTGTGGCTCGGCGTGGCGCACGCGGTCGGCGCCGTGTTCCGCGGCATAGGGCAGGGCGCCAAGAACCTCGACCCGGCCCACCGCAAGGACGGTGTCGCCCTGCTGCTGCTCGGCATCGCACTGATCGTCGCCGCGGGCACCTGGGCCGACCTCAAGGGGCCCGTGGGCGACCTCGTCGAGATCCTGGTGACCGGCGCCTTCGGCCGGCTCGACCTGCTCGTGCCGATACTGCTCGCCGTCATCGCCGTGCGGTTCATCCGCCACCCGGAGAAGCCCGAGGCCAACGGACGCATCGTCATCGGCCTGTCCGCGCTCGTCATCGGCGTGCTCGGCCAGGTCCACATCGCGTGCGGCTCACCCGCGCGCGGCGACGGCATGCAGGCCATAAGGGACGCCGGTGGCCTCATCGGCTGGGCCATGGCCACGCCGCTGTCGTACACCATGGGCGACGTGCTGGCCGTGCCGCTGCTGGTGCTGCTGACGGTCTTCGGGTTGCTCGTCGTCACGGCCACGCCGGTCAACGCCATCCCGCAGCGGCTGCGGCAGCTCGGGGTGCGGCTGGGGATCCTGCGCGACCCGGCCGAGGACGAGTTCGGTTTCGCCGAGGACGACGAGCGCTACGAGGAGCAGTGGCGCGAGGCGCTGCCCGCGCGCCCGCGCGGCAGGCGCACGCCGGCGCCCGAGGCGTACGACCCGGACCGTGCCGAGGAGGAGGCGCTCACCCGGCGCCGTGGCCGCCCTCGCCGCTCGGCGGTGCCGCAGCCCGACATGGACCGGCGCAGGGACGCCGTGGACGTCGCCGCGGCGGCGGCCGCCGCCCTCGACGGTGCCGTGCTGCACGGCATGCCGCCCTCCCCGATCGTCGCCGACCTCACCCAGGGCGTACGGGTGGGGGACCAGGAGGTGACCACACCGACGCCCGTCCCGTCGGCCCGGCCGCAGCAGGACAAACTCAAGCAGGACCGGCCCGAGCAGGACGTGCCCGAGGCGCCCAAGCCGAAGCCCGGGGTCCGCGACCTCACCAAGTCCCCGCCCGCCGAGCCCCGCGACCTCCCCCCGCGCGCGGAGCAGCTCCAGCTGTCGGGCGACATCACGTACTCCCTGCCCTCGCTCGACCTGCTGGAGCGCGGCGGCCCGGGCAAGGCCCGCAGCGCCGCCAACGACCTCATCGTCGAGTCGCTGACGACGGTCTTCACCGAGTTCAAGGTGGACGCCGGTGTCACCGGCTTCACCCGCGGGCCGACGGTCACGCGTTACGAGGTCGAGCTCGGCCCCGCCGTGAAGGTCGAGCGGATCACCGCGCTGACCAAGAACATCGCCTACGCCGTCGCCAGCCCGGACGTGCGGATCATCAGCCCGATCCCCGGCAAGTCCGCGGTCGGCATCGAGATCCCCAACACCGACCGGGAGATGGTCAACCTCGGCGACGTCCTGCGTCTCGCCGAGTCCGCCGAGGACGACGACCCGATGCTGGTCGCCTTCGGCAAGGACGTCGAGGGCGGCTACGTCATGCACTCGCTGGCGAAGATGCCGCACATGCTGGTCGCCGGCGCCACCGGCTCCGGAAAGTCGTCCTGCATCAACTGCCTGATCACCTCGGTCATGATGCGGGCGACCCCCGAGGACGTACGGATGATCCTGGTCGACCCCAAGCGGGTCGAGCTGACCGCCTACGAGGGCATCCCGCATCTGATCACGCCGATCATCACCAACCCCAAGCGGGCCGCCGAGGCGCTCCAGTGGGTCGTCCGCGAGATGGACCTGCGCTACGACGACCTGGCCGCCTACGGCTACCGGCACATCGACGACTTCAACAAGGCCGTGCGCGAGGGCAAGGTCAAGCCGCCCGAGGGCAGCGAGCGCGAGCTCCAGCCCTACCCCTACCTGCTGGTCATCGTCGACGAGCTCGCCGACCTGATGATGGTCGCGCCCCGGGACGTCGAGGACGCGATCGTGCGCATCACACAGCTCGCGCGCGCGGCCGGCATCCATCTGGTGCTCGCCACGCAGCGGCCTTCGGTGGACGTCGTCACCGGTCTGATCAAGGCGAACGTCCCGTCGCGGCTGGCCTTCGCCACGTCCTCGCTGGCCGACTCGCGGGTCATCCTCGACCAGCCCGGCGCCGAGAAGCTCATCGGCAAGGGCGACGGGCTGTTCCTGCCCATGGGGGCCAACAAGCCCACCCGTATGCAGGGCGCCTTCGTCACCGAGGAGGAGATCGCGGGCGTCGTCCGGCACTGCAAGGACCAGATGACGCCGGTCTTCCGGGACGACGTCGTGGTGGGCACCAAGCAGAAGAAGGAGATCGACGAGGACATCGGCGACGACCTCGACCTGCTGTGCCAGGCGGCGGAACTGGTCGTCTCCACGCAGTTCGGGTCCACGTCCATGCTCCAGCGCAAGCTGCGCGTCGGCTTCGCCAAGGCCGGCCGGCTGATGGACCTGATGGAGTCGCGGAACATCGTCGGGCCGAGCGAGGGTTCGAAGGCTCGTGACGTTCTTGTGAAGCCTGATGAGCTGGATGGCGTGCTCGCCCTGATCCGGGGGGAGTCTGAAGGGTAGGGAAGCGGGCACGGTGATCGTCTCGCGGAGTGTTACGGCAAACGAGTGTCCGGATCGTGACTCACCCGTAAGGGATCGTCGAGCAACCGTTTCCCTTCGGCGTACGTCAAGTTGAGCGAAGCGACAACCAGCGACCCCACCATCGGAATGTCGGGCCATTCCGATGGCGTACAAAGTGACACCGCCCGGTTGCCCCACCCTTTTGGTACCCCCCTAGACTGAACTTCCAGCACAGGCGGCTACACGCTCGAAAGGCGCCCCCGTGTCCATCGGCAACTCCCCTGAAGACGAGCGTCCGTTCGAAAACGAGCACGTCGAAGCAGACCGCGAGGAAGCCCGCCCCTCCATCGGCCGTGCCCTGCAGCAGGCTCGTATCGCCGCCGGGCTGACCGTCGACGACGTCAGTAGCGCCACCCGGGTCCGCATGAACATCGTGCACGCCATCGAGGCGGACGACTTCTCCCCCTGCGGTGGGGACGTCTACGCCCGAGGGCACATCCGGACCCTGGCCAAGGCCGTCCACCTCGACCCCGAGCCGCTGCTCGCCCAGTACGGCGACGAGCACGGCGGCCGTCCGGCGCCCACACCGGCGGCTCCCCTCTTCGAAGCGGAACGCATCCGTCCCGAGCGGCGTGGCCCCAACTGGACCGCGGCCATGGTCGCCGCCATCGTCGCCGTGATCGGGTTCGTCGGCTTCACGATGTTCCAGGGCGACGACAGCGGCAGCGAGGCGAACGTGGCCGACGGCTCCACGCCCAGCGACTCCGCCTCCCCGACCACCAAGACCAAGAAGCCGGCCGACCCCAAGCCCGAGCCGTCCGACAGTGCCATCGCGGCCGCCCCGCAGGACAAGGTGACGGTCCGGGTGGCCGCCGCCGACGGCCGGAGCTGGATCGCCGCCAAGGACCACAACGGCCGGATGATCTTCGACGGCGTCCTCAAGCAGGGCGACACCAAGACCTTCCAGGACAGCTCGAAGGTCCACCTCGTCCTCGGCGACGCCGGTGCGATCGACCTCTTCGTCAACGGCAAGAAGATCGAGGAGAACTTCCAGCCGGGTGCCGTCGAACGCCTGACGTACACGAAGGGCGACCCGGAAGCCGGGTGATCAGCCCGAAAAGTCCAGTTGATACGGGGTTGGCCGGGAAACGGCCAACCCCGTCGACGTGGGGTGTCAGCGGGACGAAGTAGTCTTGAGCCCATGCCTGAACGCCGTACCGTCGCACTCGTCACCCTTGGCTGCGCCCGTAACGAGGTGGACTCGGAGGAGCTCGCAGGCCGTTTGGAGGCGGACGGCTGGCAGCTCGTGGAGGACGCCGAGCAAGCGGACGTCGCCGTCGTGAACACCTGCGGCTTCGTCGAAGCCGCCAAGAAGGACTCCGTCGACGCCCTCCTGGAGGCCAACGACCTCAAGGGGCACGGCAGAACCCAGGCCGTCGTGGCGGTGGGCTGCATGGCCGAGCGGTACGGCAAGGAGCTGGCCGAAGCCCTCCCCGAGGCCGACGGCGTGCTCGGCTTCGACGACTACTCGGACATCTCGGACCGCCTCCAGACCATCCTCAACGGCGGCATCCACGCCTCGCACACCCCGCGCGACCGGCGCAAGCTGCTGCCGATCAGCCCGGCGGAGCGTCAGGAGTCGGCCGCCGACGTCGCGCTGCCCGGGCACGGCCCGGTCGAGCCCGCCGTCGCACCGGCGGACCTCCCGGAGGGCCTCGCTCCGGCCTCCGGCCCCCGCGCACCCCTGCGCCGCCGCCTGGACGGCTCCCCGGTCGCTTCCGTGAAGCTCGCCTCCGGCTGCGACCGCCGCTGCTCCTTCTGCGCCATCCCCTCCTTCCGCGGCTCCTTCATCTCCCGCCGCCCGAGCGACGTGCTGAACGAGACGCGCTGGCTGGCCGAGCAGGGCGTGAAGGAGATCATGCTGGTCTCCGAGAACAACACCTCCTACGGCAAGGACCTCGGCGACATCCGCCTGCTGGAGTCGCTGCTGCCCGAGCTCGCCGAGGTCGACGGCCTCGAGCGCGTGCGGGTCAGCTACCTCCAGCCGGCCGAGATGCGGCCCGGCCTCATCGACGTGCTCACCTCCACGCCGAAGATCGCGCCCTACTTCGACCTGTCCTTCCAGCACTCCGCTCCCGGCGTGCTGCGCGCGATGCGCCGCTTCGGCGACACCGACCGCTTCCTGGAGCTGCTCGACACCATCCGCAGCAAGGCGCCCGAGGCCGGTGTGCGCTCCAACTTCATCGTCGGCTTCCCCGGCGAGAGCGAGGCCGACCTCGCCGAGCTGGAGCGATTCCTGAACGGCGCGCGGCTGGACGCGATCGGCGTCTTCGGCTACTCCGACGAGGAGGGCACCGAGGCGGCCACCTACGACGCCAAGCTCGACGAGGACGTCGTCGCCGAGCGTCTGGCCCACATCTCGCGCCTGGCCGAGGAACTCGTCTCGCAGCGGGCCGAGGAGCGCGTCGGCCAGAGCGTGCGGGTCCTCGTCGAGTCCGTCGACGAGGAGGGCGTCTACGGCCGCGCGGAGCACCAGGCGCCCGAGACGGACGGCCAGGTGCTGCTCACGAGCGGCGCGGGGCTGCGGGTCGGCCGTATGGTCGAGGCGAAGGTGGTCGGCACGGAGGGTGTCGACCTGGTGGCCGAGCCGCTGGAGGGCTCGTTCGCTTCGCCTGCGTGGAGTGAGGAGGCGGGCAGATGACCGGTGTCCCGGCATCCGCGGCGGGAGGCGCCTCCGGCGCGCGGAGGGCGGCGGGTGCGGCCGCTGCCGCGCCCACCGCGGCTCCAGGTAAGGTCGCGGGCACGGCGGCCGCGCGGTCGGCCGAGGGCGGAGCGCGCGGGGCGGGGCCCGGCGCGCGGCCGGGCGAGTCCGAGTCGGCCGTGGCCGATGAGACCGTCCCCGGCGAGCACGCGGGACCGGACGCACCGGACGACGGACGGACCCCGCGGGGTGCGAAGATCGCCGCCGCGGCCGTCAACCAGGCCAGCGTCTGGAACATCGCCAACCTCCTGACCATGCTCCGGCTGGTCCTCGTACCGGCCTTCGTCGCACTGATGCTCGCCGACGGCGGCTACGACCCGGCCTGGCGCTCCCTGGCCTGGGCGGCCTTCGCCATCGCCATGATCACCGACCTGTTCGACGGGCATCTGGCGCGCACCTACAACCTGGTCACGGACTTCGGGAAGATCGCCGACCCCATCGCCGACAAGGCGATCATGGGGGCGGCGCTGATCTGTCTGTCCGCGCTCGGTGATCTGCCCTGGTGGGTGACCGGCGTCATCCTCGGCCGGGAACTCGGCGTCACCCTGCTGCGTTTCTGGGTCATCCGGTACGGCGTCATCCCCGCCAGCCGCGGGGGCAAGCTGAAGACCCTCACCCAGGGCGTGGCCGTGGGCATGTACGTGCTGGCGCTGACGGGGTGGCTGGCCACTCTGAGGTGGTGGGTGATGGCCGCGGCGGTCGTGCTGACCGTGGCGACCGGCCTCGACTATGTGAAACAGGCCATTGTGCTGCGCAGGCAGGGAATCGCCGAGCGCAAGGCCGCGTTGGAGGAGAAGGAAGCGTGAGTTCCACGGCCACCGACGTGGTGCGACTACTCACGGTGAAGGGCGAGACGCTCGCCGTCGCGGAGTCGCTGACCGGTGGCCTCGTTGCGGCGGAGATCACATCCGTCCCCGGGGCGTCCAAGGTCTTCCGGGGCTCCGTGACCGCCTACGCCACCGACCTGAAGCACGCCCTGCTCGATGTCGACGCCACTCTGCTGGCGGCGCGTGGAGCGGTGGATCCGCAGGTCGCGGCCGAGATGGCCGTGGGTGTGCGCAAGGCGCTCGGCACCGACTGGGGCATCGCGACCACCGGAGTCGCCGGCCCCGACCCACAGGACGGGCAGGCCGTCGGCACGGTCTTCGTCGCCGTGGACGGGCCCGTCGGCGCCGATTCCGGTTCTGCCGGCGGCGGAAAAGTGGAGGCTCTGCGGTTGAACGGCGACCGCGCGGAAATTCGTAGAGAGAGTGTACGGAGCGTACTCGCACTGCTCCTGAAGGAGCTTGCGGGCGAACAGACTGGGAATGAGCGGGCACAGGATACGGAACGGAACGGGGGGTTTTGATGTTTGCAGCCCTGAGTGAACACGACATCGCTCCCCGCACGGCCGCGGCGCAAGGCGGTACGGTGGGGCGTAATGGATGCGGCTACGCGGTCCGAGGAGGGAGCCACCGATGATTCTGCTCCGTCGCCTGCTGGGTGACGTGCTGCGTCGGCAGCGCCAGCGCCAGGGCCGTACTCTGCGCGAAGTCTCCTCGTCCGCCCGAGTCTCACTCGGCTATCTCTCCGAGGTGGAGCGGGGGCAGAAGGAGGCTTCCTCCGAGCTGCTCTCCGCCATCTGCGACGCGCTGGACGTACGGATGTCCGAGCTCATGCGGGAAGTGAGCGACGAGCTCGCCCTCGCCGAGCTGGCCCAGTCTGCTGCGGCCACCCCCAGCGAGCCTGTACCCGCGGCGGTTCGCCCGATGCTGGGCTCCGTCTCGGTGACTGGTGTGCCACCGGAACGGGTGACCATCAAGGCGCCCGCCGAAGCGGTGGACGTCGTCGCCGCGTGAGGCTCTGCGCTCGCACGGCATGACACCAGGCCCCGGCCGGGCCTCTCCGGGAGATCCGGAGGGGTGCCGCCCGGGGTTTTCGCTTCCCTGAGGGCCGACCAGGGCCGCCCCGTCCTTCCGCTCGCTCGCATGGTGCCCGATTTCTGTCCGTTTGCCGGTGCGGCGTGCGGCGGTCATCGTTGAGGGGATGGCGGGGGCAGTCCTCGGAGGTGCGGATGTACGTCGTGAAGAGCCCGTTGTCGGACGCGAACCTGAAGACCGTGTCCGAGGCACTGCAAGGTGCCCTCGTCGATCTGGTGGATCTCGCCCTGGTGGCGAAGCAGATCCACTGGAACGTGGTGGGGCCGCGCTTCCGTTCCGTGCACCTCCAGCTCGACGAGGTCGTCGACACCGCGCGCACGTACTCCGACACCGTGGCCGAGCGCGCCGCGGCTCTCGGGATCTCCCCTGACGGGCGAGCCGCCACCGTGGCCGTCGGCAGCGGGATCGGGGTGACCCCCGAAGGATGGGTCGACGACACCACCGCCGTGGGCACACTCGTCGAGGCTCTCGGCGCGGTGATCGCACGGATGCGGGAGCGGGTCGAGTCGACCGGGGAGCCGGATCCGGTGAGCCAGGACATCTTCATCGGTATCACCGCGGCCCTGGAGAAGCACCACTGGATGTTCCAGGCCGAGAACGGGTGACGGAGAAGGGCGCCGGCCCTGTCCCGGTCCAGGGCCCCGCAGCGGGTCACGGGCCGGGCGGGGGTGTCTCCACCGCTCGGCGCGAACGGCTGCGTTGCGCGGGAGTCGGCTGGAGGTGGCCGTCATGGCGGGGATAGCGCGCTGGGGGGTGCGTGGGGCCGCGCTCGGGCTGGGTGCGCTGTGGTGCTGGGCCGTGCTGCGAATGGTGGCCGCACCCGGGGCCGGGGCGCTGGAGGCCGCGGTCGCGGCCGGGGGCTGGGGGCTGAGTGTGCTGCCCGTGCACTGCGTGCCCAAGGGGCAGGCGCGCGGAGTCGTGGGGGCCGGGCGATGGCGGAGGGTCTGGACGGCCGGGGTGCGCGGGGGCCGGACGGCCGGGGCGCGCGGGGGCGCTGTCACCACGGCATCGCCACGCCCCCGTTCGGGCGGATGATCTGGCCCGTGGTGAAGGCCGAGGCGTCGGACGCCAGGTGCAGGACGGCATGCGCGATGTCCTCCGGCTCTCCCACACGGCCCAGGGGTGACCGGCGGGCCATGGCGGACTCCGTGTGCGCCTGGGCCTCGCTGTCGTGCCGGTCGGTCATGGGGGTGCGGATCCAGCCTGGGGCGACCGCGTTGACGCGGATGCCGTAGCGACCGACCTCCGTCGCGAGGGTCTTCGTCAGCTGGACCACCGCCGCCTTGGCCGCGCCGTAGCAGAGCAGTCCGGGGCTGCCCGTGTCGACGGCTCCCGAGGCCATGGTGACGATGCTGCCGGGGGTGCCGCGGGCGATCATCAGGCGGGCCGCCTCCTGGCACGCGTACAGGACCCCCTTGAAGTTGATGTTCAGCACCCGGTCGAGGTCCTCGTCCCGGGTCTCCAGCACCGGGCTGCTGTGCATGATCCCGGCGACCGCGGCCAGGGCGTCCAGGCGCCCACAGGTGCCGAGGGCCTGTCTCAGCCCGGCCCGGTCGGTGACGTCCAGGGTGTGGGTGCGGGCGGTGCCGCCGCCGTTCTTGATCAGGGTCGCCGTCTCGTGCAGGCCCTCGGCGTCACGGTCCGCGCAGTGCACCGTCGCGCCCGCCTCGGCGAGCAGCAGCGCCGAGGCGCGGCCGATGCCGCTGGCTGCGCCGGTGACGAACGCGGTGCGGCCGCTGAGGTCGTACGCCGTGAGGGGCATACGAGGAAAGTACGAGCGTTTCTGACGGGGCGTCAATTGGTGCGTCGTTGCCGGGTGGGCGCCATTTGGTGGGGCGGTGCCGGCACGGGGCGTCAACTCGTGCGGCGGTGCTGGGATGGGGCGTCATTCGGTGGGGCGGCGCCGGCAGGGGGCGTCAACTCCTGCGGCCGTGCCGGCACGGGGCGTTAACTGGTGCGGCGGCGCCGGGTCGGGGTGGGGGCGGGGCCGGGCTGGCAGGTGGGGCACCAGTAGGTCGGGCGTTCGCGGGAGCCGTCGCCCTGGTCGGCGACGCGGATCGAGGTGCGGCAGCGCAGACAGGGGCGCGGGGCGCGGCCGTAGACGAAGAGGTCCTGGCCGCGGCGGCCCGTGGTGCTGCGGATGGGGCGGTCGCGGTTGGCCTCCAGCAGCTTCTTGGCGAGCCACGGCAGCTTCGCGGCGCGGTCGGGGGGCAGGTCGCCGGCCGGGAGCCAGGGGGTGACGCCGAGGAGGAAGCAGATCTCGCTCTTGTAGACATTGCCGACACCGGCGAGGTTGCGCTGGTCGAGCAGGGCCTCGCCGAGCTCGCGGGCGGGGTCCTGGAGGACGTTGGCGAGGGCACGGTCGGGGTCCCAGTCCGGGCCCAGGAGATCGGGACCGAGGTGGCCGACCGCGCGGTGCTCGTCGCTCGTGCGCAGAAGTTCCAGGACGGGGAGACGGTAGCCGACGGCTGTGCGGTCGGGGTTGCCGAGGATCGCGCGGATCTGGTGGCCCGGGCCGCCGCTCCAGCGCTGGCCGTTTCCGTAGATCTTCCAGGAGCCGTCCATCCGCAGGTGGGAGTGGAGGGTCAGCCCGCCCTCGATACGGGTGAGGAGGTGCTTGCCGCGCGGGGTGACGTCCAGCACCGTGCGTCCCGTGAGATCGGCCGTGGCGAAGCGGGGCACCCTGAGGTCGCTGCGGGTCAGCACCTTGCCCGCGAGGGCGTCGTGCAACCGCCTCGCGGCCTGCCAGACCGTGTCACCTTCGGGCATGGGTCAAGGGTGGCACGGGTGGGGCGTGCCCGGGGTGGGGGCGGCTGTGGGCTGGATGGTCGCGCGTGAGGGGTCGTGGCGGGGGTGGTCGCGGCGGGGCGGCCGTGCGCCGGTGGTCGTGGCCCGGCAGGTCGTGCGCAGGTGGTCGTCATGCGCGTAGGCGGAGCCCTCTGGGGGTCGCGATGAAGCCCACTCCTTCCAGGAGGGTGCCGATGGGGGAGGTCAGGGCTTGTGCGCCG
Organism: Streptomyces sp. NPDC007929; assembly: GCF_042959065.1. Taxonomy (NCBI): domain Bacteria; kingdom Bacillati; phylum Actinomycetota; class Actinomycetes; order Kitasatosporales; family Streptomycetaceae; genus Streptomyces; species Streptomyces sp. NPDC007929. The sequence continues at coordinate 21,245 of NZ_JBIBKD010000012.1, forward strand.
TTGACGCGCTCGACCGTGACCGTGCCGAGCGAACCCGCACGGGCGGCCGCTGCGAGGGCTTCGGCAGCACTGCCCAGACGGGCGTCGGTGCTGACCTCGCCGTCCGGGTCGGCCGGCCAGGCCAGCAGGGTCTTGCCGCCGCGCTCCATGTAGAGCGTCAGCTCACCGTCGACGAGCACCACCAGGGAGCCCGCTTTACGGCCCGGCTTGTGCCCGGCGCCGGTCGGCGGCTCGGGCCACGCCAAAGCGGCGCCGTAGGCGTTCGCCGGGTCGGCGGCGGCGAGGACGATGGCCCTGGACGCGCCGTCGGGGCGGATGCGGCGGCCCGCGAAGCCCTGGTCGTACGCCGCGCGCCCGCCGTTCTGCCACGGCGGGGCGGCCTGCGGGCGGTCGAGGGGCGAGACCCACTCGTCCCGGGACGGACCGGGGGTGGCGAAGGAGGCGTCCAGGTCGGGGGAGCCGTCGGGGCCGAAACCGGGGTCGCCGGTGTGGTCATGGGAGGGAGCGGAGTCGTCCGGGCCTGCGAAGCCGTGGGCCGAGTCCTCCGGGCCGGTGAGTTCGTGGGCCGAGTCCTCCCGGCCGGCGCGGTCGTGGGCGGGGAACGGGCCGGGTTCGGAGCCGGGAGGCGGGCCGGGCAGGTCCTGGCCCCGGTCGCGGGCGTTGGACACCGCGCGCAGCCGGTCCACCGCGCCGTCCATCGCGAACTGCGCGGCGCCGAGGCCCTCCACCACATAGCCCCGGCGGGCCTGGCCGCTCTCCTCGAACACCGACAGGACGCGATACGTCGCCGAGAAGCCGCCCTCGACGCCCTCCGCCGCGACCGCGCCTCTGGTGACGACGCCGTGTCGGTCGAGCAAGGTGCGGGCCAGGGCGTGGGCCCGCAGGGTGGGGTCCGGTTCGTGAGCCGGGAGCAGGGACCAGCGGCCCGCGACCGTCGGCGGACCGGAGCGGGACGCGCTGCGGGCGGCGGCGGTCAGGGAGCCGTAGCGGCCGCGCGGCATCGAGCGCTTGGCGCGGTGGGCCGTGGAGCCCGCGGTGCGGCCCGAGCCGAGCAGGGAGCGCAAGGGTGTCAGCGTGTCGTTGGTCAGACGGCCGGACCACGCCAGGTCCCAGAGGGCGTCGGCCAGTTGGGGATCGCCTGCCTCGGGGTGGGTGGTGGCGCGGACCTGGTCGGCGATCTGCCGGAAGAACAGGCCGTAGCCGCCGGAGAGGGTGTCCAGGACGGACTGGTGCAGGGCGGTCAGCTCCAGCGGGTGCGGGGGCGGCAGGAGCAGGGGGGCCGCGTCCGCCAGGTAGAGGGAGATCCAGCCGTCCTTGCCGGGGAGCGAGCCCGCCCCGGCCCAGACCACCTCTCCGGCCGTGGTCAGCTCGTCCAGCATGGCCGGGGTGTAGTTCGCGACGCGGGAGGGCAGCACCAGCTTCTCCAGGGCGGAGGCGGGTACGGACGCGCCCTGCACCTGCTCGATGGCGCGGACCAGGCCGTCGATGCCGCGCAGGGAGTGGCCCTTTCCGATGTGCTGCCACTGGGGGAGGAACTGGGCGAGCGCGGGCGGAGGGACCGGCTCCAGCTCATGGCGCAGGGCGGCCAGGGAGCGGCGGCGCAGTCTGCGCAGTACGGCGGCGTCGCACCACTCCTGGCCGATCCCGGCGGGGTGGAACTCGCCCTGGACGACTCGTCCCGCTGCCGAGAGCCGTTGGAGGGCGCCCTCGGTGACGGCCACGCCCAGGCCGAAACGGGCCGCTGCCGTGGCCGAGGTGAACGGTCCGTGGGTGCGGGCGTACCGCGCGAGGAGGTCGCCGAGCGGGTCCTTGACCGGCTCGGTGAAGGCTTCCGGGACGCCGACCGGCAATGCGGTGCCCAGGGCGTCGCGCAGGCGGCCCGCGTCCTCGATCGCCGCCCAGTGATCCCTGCCCGCGATCCGGACCCGGATGGCCCTGCGGGTGCCCGCCAGGTCCTGGGCCCACCGCGGTTCGGCGCCCCGCTCGGCCAGCTCCGCGTCGGTGAGCGGGCCGAGGATGCGCAGGAGGTCCGCGACACCCTCGGCGTCCTTGACGCGGCGGTCCTCGGTGCGCCACTGGAGCTCCTGCTCCAGCTCGGTCAGCACCTCCGCGTCGAGCAGCTCGCGCAGCTCCGCCTGGCCCAGCAGCTCGGCCAGCAGTCGCGAGTCCAGCGACAGGGCGGCGGCGCGGCGCTCGGCCAGCGGGGAGTCACCCTCGTACAGGAACTGGGCGACGTAGCCGAAGAGGAGGGAGCGCGCGAAGGGGGAGGGTTCGGGTGTGGTGACCTCGACCAGGCGGACCTTGCGCGACTCCAGGTCGCCCATCAGCTCGACGAGCCCCGGCACGTCGAAGACGTCCTGGAGGCACTCGCGGATCGCCTCCAGGACGATCGGGAACGAGCCGAACTCGCTGGCCACCTGCAGCAGCTGCGAGGCGCGCTGGCGCTGCTGCCACAGCGGGGTGCGACGGCCGGGATTGCGGCGCGGCAGCAACAGCGCGCGGGCGGCGCACTCGCGGAACCGGGAGGCGAACAAGGCGGAGCTGCCCACCTGGTCGGTGACGACCTGATCGACCTCGCCCTTGTCGAAGACGACGTCCGCCGCGCCGACCGGCGCCTGCTCCGCGTCGTACTCCCGGCCCATCTTCACCGGCTCCTGGTCCAGCAGGTCCAGGCCCATGAGGTCGGCGTCCGGCAGGCGCAGCACGATGCCGTCGTCGGCATGCATGACCTGCGCGTCCATGCCGTACCGCTCGGAGAGCTTGGCGCCGAGCGCGAGTGCCCAGGGGGCGTGCACCTGGGCGCCGAAGGGGGAGTGCACGACCACGCGCCAGTCGCCGAGCTCGTCACGGAAGCGCTCCACGACGATCGTCCGGTCGTCCGGGATGTGGCCGCAGGCCTCACGCTGCTCGTCCAGGTAGGAGAGCACGTTGTCCGCGGCCCACGCGTCCAGGCCGGCGGCGAGGAGCCGGAGGCGGGCGTCGTCCTTGGGCAGCGAGCCGACCTCGCGCAGGAACGCGCCCACCGCCCGGCCCAGTTCCAGCGGGCGGCCCAGCTGGTCGCCCTTCCAGAAGGGCAGCCTCCCCGGCACGCCCGGAGCCGGGGAGACCAGGACACGGTCGCGGGTGATGTCCTCGATGCGCCAGGAACTGGTGCCGAGCGTGAAGACATCGCCCACGCGGGACTCGTAGACCATCTCCTCGTCGAGCTCACCGACCCGGCCGCCGCCCTTCTTGGGGTCGGAGCCCGCGAGGAAGACGCCGAAGAGACCGCGGTCGGGGATCGTGCCCCCGGAGGTGACGGCGAGCCGCTGCGCGCCGGGGCGGCCGGTGATCTCCCCGGTGACCCGGTCCCACACCACGCGCGGGCGCAGCTCCGCGAACGCGTCCGACGGATAGCGGCCGGCCAGCATGTCGAGGACCGCCGTGAAGGCCGATTCGGGCAGCGACGCGAAGGGGGCGGCCCGGCGCACGGCGGCCAGGAGGTCGTCGAACTGCCACGAGTCCAGGGCCGTCATGGCGACCACCTGCTGGGCCAGGACGTCCAGGGGGTTGGCGGGGACCCTGAGGGACTCGATGGAACCGGTGCGCATGCGCTCGGTGACCACCGCGGCCTGCACCAGGTCACCGCGGTACTTCGGGAAGACCACACCGGTGGAGACCGCGCCCACCTGGTGCCCCGCCCGGCCCACCCGCTGCAGGCCCGAGGCGACGGAGGGCGGCGACTCGACCTGTACCACCAGGTCCACCGCGCCCATGTCGATGCCCAGCTCGAGACTGGACGTCGCGACCACCGCGGGCAGGCGCCCCGCCTTGAGGTCCTCCTCCACCAGGGACCGCTGCTCCTTGGACACCGACCCGTGGTGGGCGCGGGCGATGACCTGGGGGGCGCCTTGTGCCGCTCCCGAACCACCCATCAGCTCGGCGGGCGAGTGGTGCTCGTCGAGCGGCTCGCCGGTGGCCCGCTCGTACGCGATCTCGTTCAGGCGGTTGCAGAGGCGCTCCGCGAGGCGGCGGGAGTTCGCGAAGACGATCGTGGAGCGGTGGGACTGGACGAGGTCGGCGATCCGCTCCTCCACGTGGGGCCAGATGGACGGCCGCTCGGCGCCCTCCTGGCCGTCCGCCACCGGGGAGCCGCCCAGCTCGCCCAGGTCCTCGACCGGGACGACCACGGACAGGTCGAACTCCTTGCCCGACTCCGGCTGGACGATCTCCACCTTGCGGCGCGGCGAGAGGAACCGGGCCACCTCGTCCACCGGACGGACCGTCGCGGAGAGGCCGATGCGGCGGGCCGGCTTCGGCAGGAGGTCGTCCAGCCGCTCCAGGGAGAGCGCGAGATGGGCGCCGCGCTTGGTACCGGCGACCGCGTGCACCTCGTCGAGGATCACCGTGTCGATGCCGGTCAGGGCGTCACGGGTGGCCGAGGTCAGCATCAGGAACAGCGACTCGGGCGTCGTGATCAGGATGTCCGGCGGGCGGGTGGACAGTGCGCGGCGCTCGGCGGCCGGGGTGTCGCCGGAGCGGATGCCCACCTTGACCTCGGGCTCGGGCAGGCCGAGACGCACGGACTCCTGGCGGATGCCGGTCAGCGGGCTGCGCAGATTGCGCTCCACGTCCACCGCCAGCGCCTTCAGCGGGGAGACGTACAGGACGCGGCAGCGCTTCTTGGGGTCGGCCGGGGGAGGCGTCGAGGCCAGCTGATCCAGGGCGGCCAGGAAGGCCGCCAGGGTCTTTCCGGACCCGGTGGGGGCGACGACCAGCACGTCCGAGCCCTCGTGGATGGCCTGCCACGCACCGGCCTGGGCCGAGGTGGGCGCGGAGAAGGCACCCGTGAACCAGGCGCGGGTCGCGGGTGAGAAGCCGTCCAGGGCTCGGTGCGCTTTGCTGGGCATGCGTCCATCGTGCACCTCGCCACTGACAACGGGGCCGCGCAGCCCCGTGCCGCCGGGGGTGAGGCGGGTGGTGGCCCGGCCTGTGCGCCGGGCTGGGGTGGGGGCGGCGCCGCCGGGTCTCGGGGGGTGTGCTCCGGCGTTCGCCGCCGCGGACAATGGTCGTATGAACGAGCGCGCACGCCACTGGCAGTACGACGAGCTGCCCGGGGTCGATCTGCTGCGGGCCCGGTACGTGCGCAAGACGTTCGTGCGGCACACGCACGAGAACTTCGTGATCGCCGCCATCGCCGACGGGGTGGAGGTCTTCCACCACGGAGGGGGCGACCAGTACGCGGGCGCCGGGGCCCTCGCCCTGGTCAATCCCGATACGCCGCACACCGGGCGGGCCGGGGTTCCCGAGGGGTGGCGGTACGGAGCCGTGTACCCGCCGGTCGACGTCGTGGCGGAGATCGCGGCCGAGACGACGACACTGCGCGGCACGCCGGGATTTGTCAGCCCGGTGATGGACGACCCCTACGCCGTGGGGCTCGTGCACCAGGTGCTGCGCGCCGCCGACGAGGGCAACGCGCTGGCCGCCGACACACTGCTGCGGGTGGCGGTGACCAGGCTGCTGCGGCTGAACGGCGGACCCATACCGCGGCGGGAGGTGCGCACCGCGGGAGCCCGGCTCGCGGCACGCGCGCGTGGCGTGCTGGTGGACCGCATGGCACAGCCGCCGACCCTGGAGCGGCTGGCCGCCGATCTGGGGACCAGCCCGTTCGCCCTGCTGCGGGCCTTCCGGGACACCTACGGCATGCCACCGCACGCCTGGCTCACGGACGCGCGCGTGCGCCGGGCACGACAGCTGCTGGACATCGGGTCGACCCCCTCCGAGGCCGCCGTGACCGTCGGCTTCACCGACCAGCCCCACCTGAACCGGCACTTCAGCCGAATGGTCGGTGTGCCTCCTGGGGCGTACCAGCGGGAGCGCAAGAACGTACAAGACCCGCGGTAGCCGGCGCCCGTAGCGTGCGGGGCGTGGCAGATCGGACAGTTCTCGAAGACGCAGACATCGGTGTGAAGACGGACCGGGCCGTCGTACGCGACGCCCTGGGGGTCGGGGTGGCCGTCGGGCTGTCCGGGTTCGCCTTCGGAGTGACCTCGGCAGGCGGCGGACTGACGCTGCTGCAGACGTGCGCGCTCAGCCTTCTGGTGTTCACCGGCGCGTCCCAGTTCGCCCTGGTGGGGGCTCTCGCCGCCGGAGGCAGCCCGTTCACCGCCGCCGCCGGAGCCTTCTTCCTGGGTGTACGGAACTCCTTCTACGGTTTGCGTCTGTCGCAGCTGCTCGCCCTCCCGCGCGCGGTGCGGCCGTTCGCCGCCCAGTGGGTGATCGACGAGACCGCCGCCGTCGCGCTCGCCCAGCCCACGCGCCGCACCGCACGGCTCGGGTTCGTGGTGACCGGCCTGTGCCTGTACGTCCTGTGGAACCTCACCACGCTGCTCGGTGCCCTGGGAGCCGAGGCCATCGGGGACACGGACGCGTGGGGCCTGGACGCCGCCGGGCCCGCGGTGTTCCTGGCGCTGCTCGCGCCGATGCTGAAGACCGGCACCGAGCGGGCCGTCGCCGCGCTCGCCGTGCTGCTGGGACTCGCGCTGCTGCCCGTGCTGCCCGCCGGGGTACCGGTGCTGCTGGCCGCGCTGGCGGCGCCGGTCGTGCTCTGGGCGGACGGCCGGCGCCGCATGGGACAGGGAGACGCGCGATGAACGTCTGGATCGCGATCGGAGCGACCGCCCTCGGCTGCTACGCCGTCAAGCTGGCCGGGCTCCTGGTGCCCGCGGGGGCCCTGGAGCGGCCCCTCGTCAAGCGTCTCGCCGCGCTGCTGCCCGTCGCGCTGCTCGCGGCCCTCACAGCCCAGCAGACCTTCGCCGACGGCCGGACGCTGGTGCTGGACGCACGGGCCGCCGGGCTCGCCGCAGCGGCCGTGGCGCTGCTGCTGCGCGCCCCGTTCCTGCTCGTCGTGGCTGTGGCCGTGGTGGTGACCGCCGGGGTGCGGGCCATCGGGGCGGGGTGATCAGTCGACGGCGGGGCGGGGTCAGCAGCGGGCGACGGCCGGGATGATCAGTCGACAGCGCGGCCGTACGCGCGGAGCACGCGCAGGGCTTCGATCGTCACCAGCGGGCGGGCCTCCAGAGCGGGTGCCGGGGCCCAGCGGCGCCACCGGACGGGCCAGCCGCCGTCCTCCTGCTGCTGGGCCGCGAGGTGGTCCAGGGAGCGGGCCATCTCGTCGTCCGTGAACCACGCGCGCGCGAGTGAGCGCGGCGTGCGCGCGTAGTCGTACGGGAAGTGGTGCTCCCCCGGGGCGTAGCCGGGGGACACCGGATACGCGTCGAGGTCGTCGGGCTCCAGGGCCGCGAGGCGATGCTCTCGGACCAGACGGCCGAGACGGTCGGCGGCCGCCTGCGCGCGCGGGCGGTCAGGAGCCGAGTCCAGGAAGGCCACGGCGGCCTCGATCTCGTACGGATGCGACGTCTCAAGGGACTCGGCCACCCGCCAGCAGAAGTCCGTGGCCCGGAAGAGCCAGGCGTGCCACACCTCGTTGCGGTGCAGCAGCCCCACCACCGGCCCGGTCGCCAGAAGGTCGCTGGGCGGATCGTCCACCACCGGCACGAAAGGCGCCGTGGGGTAGTCGCGCTGACTGGGGTGGATCGCCGGGAGGGCGCCGTCCGCGGTGGAGACCGACGTGAGATAGCGGCACACGCGTTCCACGCGCTGGCCGGCACAGCGCCCGACGGCGTCCAGGACACGCAGCGCGTGCGCGGTGTGCAACGGCTGGCTGACCGGGCCGCGCAGATCCGGCTCCAGCGCGTGGCCGTACCCGCCGTCCTCGTTGCGGTAGGCGTCCAGGGCGGTTTCCACCGGGTCGGCGGCGGCGCCTCGGAAGTGGTGGGCGAAGCGGCGCTGCTCGAGCACGCGCGCGGTGAGCCAGACGAAACGCTCCGCGCGCGTGACGGGACTGTGCGGCGAGGGCGCCGGGGGGAATTCGGTAGCTCCTGTATCGGCCATGGGTCAGACCGTAGGGCGCGAACCGGTGCCGGCAGGCGGTCCCCGCCCAGGCCCACCCTCAGGGGCGGGATACTGGGTTCATGCGGTTGACGGTCTTCTGGCAGCGGATGGCGGAGCACTTCGGTCCTGGTTACGCCGAGATGTTCGCGCGCGACCACGTCATGTCCGAGCTCGGCGGGCGCACGGTGCACGAGGCCCTGGCGGCCGGCTGGGACGCCAAGGAGGTCTGGCAGGTGGTCTGCTCGGTGATGGACGTGCCCCGGGAGCGGCGCTGACGTACCCCGTGAGAGGTACCGGCCGTCCGCTGGAGCAACAGTGCCGTGCAGTCGTCCCCGCGCCCGCTGACGAGCTGCGGCGACCACCGGCCTGACCAGCGCGGCAGCGCCTGACGTCGCCGCCCGGTCACGAAGATCGTGGCCGGGCAGACGGCTGTCGGTGGCGTGGGCGAGACTTGGACCGTGGCACCCACTGACGAGACCGGGCAGGCAGCCCCGCAGCCCTCCGCTTCCGGCACGACACCGCCCGCCGGGCCCCCGGCCTACGGGGCAGGGACGAACGGCCGCATGCCGCGCTGGCTGCCGCGCGCCCTGGTGCTCGCACTCGCTCTCGTCGCCGCGTTCCAGCTGGGCAGCTGGGCCTTCCACCAGCTCACCGGCCTGCTGATCAACATCCTCATCGCGTTCTTCCTGGCGCTCGCCATAGAACCCGCGGTGAGCTGGATGGCCTCACGCGGCATGCGCAGAGGGCTGGCCACGTTCATCGTCTTCATCGGCGTGATGGTCGCGTCAGCCGGCTTCGTCACCCTGCTCGGTTCCGTACTCGCGGACCAGCTCATCAAGCTGATCGAGGGCTTCCCTGCCTACCTCGACTCCGTCATCAACTGGATCAACACGCACTTCAGGACCGACCTGAAGCGCGTCGACATCCAGGAGGGCCTGCTCCGCTCGGACTGGCTGCGCAACTACGTCCAGAACAGCGCCACCGGCGTCCTGGACGTGTCCGCCCAGGTCATCGGGGGCCTCTTCCAACTGCTCACGATCGCCCTGTTCTCGTTCTACTTCGCCGCGGACGGCCCCCGGCTGCGCCGCGCGATCTGCTCGGTCCTGCCGCCCGCCCGCCAGGCCGAGGTGCTGCGCGCGTGGGAGATCGCCGTGAACAAGACCGGCGGCTACATCTACTCCCGCGGCCTGATGGCACTGATCTCCGGTGCGGCGCACTTCGTCCTGTTGCAGGCCCTCGACGTGCCCTACGCGCCCGTGCTCGCCGTGTGGGTGGGCCTGGTGTCGCAGTTCATCCCCACCATCGGCACCTATCTCGCGGGCGCCCTGCCCATGCTGATCGCGTTCACGGTGGATCCCTGGTACGCGCTGTGGGTCCTGATCTTCGTCGTGGTCTACCAGCAGTTCGAGAACTACGTGCTGCAGCCCAAGCTGACCTCCAAGACCGTCGACATCCACCCCGCCGTCGCCTTCGGCTCGGTCATCGCCGGCACCGCCCTCCTCGGCGCCGTCGGCGCGCTGATCGCCATCCCGGCCATCGCCACGCTCCAGGCGTTCCTGGGGGCGTACGTGAAGCGCTACGACGTCACGGACGACCCCCGGGTGCACGGCCACCGCGGACAGGGAGAGGCGGGCCTGCTCACGCGTGCGAGGGTCTTGTGGGCGCGGCGAACGGGGGTGGAGCGACGGGGAGACGGGGGGTCGGGGTCCGGATCGGGGTCTGGATCCGGGTCCGGGTCCGAGGAGGGGCCCGGGGGGAACTCCTCCTGAGAGGCAGAGTCGCGGGGCCCGTGTTGAGGGGGCTCGCGCCGGCGGGCTCCTACGGTGTCGCCGCCTTCAGAAGGCTCGCCCGCTCCTCGGGCGGGATGAGCCCGTCCGGCAGTGTCCGGTCGTCCAGCAGACCGAGCACCACGTCGGCGTGCTCGGCGAAGACGGCCCGGCACAGTGCGCGTTCCGGGTGGTCGCGGTCGCTGCCCAGGAACCGGACCGCCCGCTCACTGCCTCCGTCGACGGGATGCGAGAGCTCCGCGACGACCAGCAGGACCTCGACCAGCTCGGCCCGCACCGGCACCGCCGGGTCCGCGGCGAGACGGAGCAGGAACGGCAGGGCCGCCGGCATGGCCGGGCCCATGCTGAACGGGCTGTCCATCAGGACGATGCAGAGCACGCGCTCGGCCTCCCGCGCAGCGAGCGGATCGAGCAGGCCGCGCAGCAGGGCGGGGACCCCGGCGGGGCACTCGGGGAAGCCGGCCCAGACGATGTCGTCGCAGCCGCGCAGCGCGGGGTGATCCGATCCGGTGCGCGAGGCCGGGGGGAACTCTTGGAGGAACCGTGCGACGGCGGCTTCCTTGCCCGCCGCGGTGATCCGACACATCCGTCTCTCCCCCTGAGTGCGCGCCGCCGCGATCAGGGTAGGCGGTGCCGCGTGGTGCGCTTGACACGAAAATCGAACATCCATTCTGATGGAGGTGCCGGCGAAGCTCAACGGAGGGCATTTCGACGTACTTTGGGTAGGTAAATGCCCGAGTTATCCACAGGCCGGACGTGCGTCGGGGCGCGTTGTCAGTGGCAGGCGTTAGCGTCTTTGACGTGAAGCGATCGACTCAAGCAAATCGGGTGGAACCCATGGCAGGAACCGACCGCGAGAAGGCCCTTGATGCCGCTCTCGCACAGATTGAACGGCAATTCGGCAAGGGCGCGGTCATGCGCATGGGCGACCGCACCAATGAGCCCATCGAGGTCATCTCGACCGGGTCCACCGCCCTGGACGTGGCCCTCGGCGTGGGCGGTCTGCCGCGCGGCCGTGTCGTCGAGATCTACGGACCGGAATCCTCCGGCAAGACCACCCTGACCCTGCACGCGGTGGCGAACGCGCAGAAGGCCGGAGGCCAGGTGGCCTTCGTCGACGCGGAGCACGCCCTCGACCCCGAGTACGCGAAGAAGCTCGGCGTCGACATCGACAACCTCATCCTCTCCCAGCCGGACAACGGCGAGCAGGCCCTGGAGATCGTGGACATGCTGGTCCGCTCCGGCGCCCTCGACCTCATCGTCATCGACTCCGTCGCCGCGCTCGTCCCGCGTGCGGAGATCGAGGGCGAGATGGGCGACAGCCACGTCGGTCTGCAGGCCCGTCTGATGAGCCAGGCCCTGCGGAAGATCACCAGCGCGCTCAACCAGTCCAAGACCACCGCGATCTTCATCAACCAGCTCCGCGAGAAGATCGGCGTGATGTTCGGCTCCCCGGAGACCACGACCGGTGGCCGGGCGCTGAAGTTCTACGCCTCGGTGCGTATCGACATCCGCCGCATCGAGACCCTGAAGGACGGCACGGAGGCGGTCGGCAACCGCACCCGGTGCAAGGTCGTCAAGAACAAGGTCGCGCCGCCCTTCAAGCAGGCCGAGTTCGACATCCTCTACGGCCAGGGCATCAGCCGCGAGGGTGGCCTGATCGACATGGGCGTGGAGCACGGCTTCGTCCGCAAGGCCGGCGCCTGGTACACGTACGAGGGCGACCAGCTCGGCCAGGGCAAGGAGAACGCGCGCAACTTCCTGAAGGACAACCCCGACCTGGCCAACGAGATCGAGAAGAAAATCAAGGAGAAGCTGGGCGTCGGTGTGCGTCCCGAGGAGCCGGCCGCCGAGCCAGGCACGGACGCCGCGGCCTCCGCACCGACCGACGCGGCCCCGGCCGTCCCCGCCCCGGCAGCGGCCAAGACCGCCAAGTCCAAGGCCGCCGCAGCCAAGAGCTGACCCGTGACGAGGCGAACCGACTGGGCGGAGTACGAGTACACCGCCTCCGGTGTCCCACGGGGAAGGGGCACCGGAGGCGACATGGACTCCGCCGTGGACGGGGCGGAAGTCCCCGGCGGCATGCCATACGAGTACGACCACGGGGACGGGGACGATCCAGGGCTGCACGGGGTCGGCTCATCCAGAGTCGGCTCCCGTGGTGGAGGGCCGCCCCGTGACGAAGGGCCCCGCGGCGGCTCGCGTGGCGGCGGGCCGCGTGGCGGCAGGCGCGGTCGTCGTCGGCGTGACTTCGGCGAGACGGCGGCTGACACCGAGGACGGAGGCGCCTTCTCCTCGTCGAGGGCCGAGCAGGAGGCACCTCCAGGGGACCCGGTCGAGCGGGCTCGGGCGATCTGCCTGCGTCTGCTCACCGGGACCCCGCGGACCCGCAAGCAGCTCGCCGACGCCCTGCGCAAACGCCAGATCCCGGATGACGCCGCCGAGGAGGTGCTGTCGCGGTTCGAAGAGGTCGGCCTCATCAACGACGGTGCTTTCGCCGACGCCTGGGTGGAGTCCCGGCACCACGGCAGAGGGCTGGCCCGGCGCGCGCTGGCCCGGGAGCTGCGAACCAAGGGCGTCGACTCCACGCTGATCGACGAGGCCGTCTCCCAGCTCGACTCCGAGCAGGAGGAGGAGACCGCGCGTGAGCTCGTCGCACGCAAGCTCCGCTCCACGCGCGGACTCGACCGCGACAAACGCCTCCGGCGCCTCGCGGGCATGCTCGCCCGCAAGGGCTACCCCGAGGGCATGGCTCTCAGGGTGGTCCGGCAAGCACTGGAGGAGGAAGGGGAGGACACGGAGTTCCTCGGGGACGAGGGATTCTAAAGCGGGAGCGAGGCACCCCGCAGAGCCAACGCCACCGGAGAACTCACTTCACCGGAGAACCCACTCCACCGGGGAGACAACTCCACCGCCACCGGAGAACCCACTCCACCGGGGAGACAACTCCACCGTCACCGGGAACTCACTCAACCGGAGAGGCACTCCGCGGGTGATCTCACTCCACCGGCAACCCCGCCTCGCGCCAAGCCTGGAACCCTCCGACCAGGTCCGAGGCCCGGTGCAGGCCCAGCTGGTGCAGGGACTGGGCCGCCAGACTGGACGCGTAGCCCTCGTTGCAGATCACGATGACGCGCAGGGCGTGGCTCGTGGCCTCGGGGAGGCGGTGGCTGCCCTGGGGGTCGAGGCGCCATTCCAGTTCGTTGCGCTCGACGACATGGGCGCCGGGAATGAGGCCGTCCCGTTCACGCAGGGCGGCGTAGCGGATGTCGACCAGGAGCGCGTCGCCCGCCCGGGCGGCCTCGTACGCCTCCCGTGCCTCGATCCGCTCATAGCCCGCCCGGACGCGCTCCAGCAGCGCGTCGATGCCGACGGGGGGCGGAGGGGTGCTGCCTGCCGGTCCGGGTGTGGTGCTCACTGCCAGTCCTCCGGTCGTTCGACCTGCTCGAGTCGCAGGACCGGCCCGCTGCGGCTGTAGCGGCGGATCCGCGGCAGGGGCGGGTAGTAGGCGTGCACGGAAACGGCGTGCCGGTCGGGCGACTCGTTGAGCACCTCGTGGACATGGTGCCGACCGAAGGCGCGGCCCTGGCCGGCCCGCAGCCGGCGTTCCCGGTCCACATCTCCGGCGAGTTCCAGGGTCTTCCAGCCGTCGGTGGGCAGCCGCGCGGCGAGGGAGTTCTCCTTGAGCTCGCCCGACGCGGTCAGGAAGGCGCCGACCGAGTCGGCGTGGTCGTGCCAGCCAGTGCCCGTGCCGGGCGGCCAACCGATCAGCCAGGCCTCGCTGCCGCCGGGCCCGTCCAGCCGCACCCAGGTGCGGCCCTCCGGGTCGAGTGGCAGGGAGTCGATCAGCTCGGTGTCGGCGGCGGTGCGCCGGACGAAGTCGTAGAGGTCGGCCTGGGTCGGAGCCGGACCCGCGGCCGGGACCGAAGGGGTCACAGGTGGGGCCGCGTAGGGAGTCGCGGAGGGCGTCGCAGAAGGGGATACAGACACGGGTGCCGTCCTGAAGGTCCTGATGAGGGTTCGCGAACAAGGCGCGGCAGCCGGCGGACAGTGCGCGGCGCGCGCGGCGAGGAGGGGAATACGAAGTCAGCAGGACGGGCGACACACGCAGCCCGCATAGCGGAGGAGGTCCATATGGACCCTCCGCCACAGGCGCACACAGGTGTCGGTCACGGACCGGAGTACACCATGGCCGCCAGGGCGGGTCAACTCACTGTCACCATGCGGACGCACCGTGACAGTGAGCACGACACCACCGCGGGGAGGATGTCATCGCGAACCGGGGGAGTACGTCAGCGCGAACCGGCCGAAGCACCGGCCTCCGCCTGCGCTTTCACCGGGCCGCCGACCGTGGCCTCCGCCGCCGCGTACAGCTCGGCCGGGCGCACCCCGCTCAGTGCGGTCACGAGGTGACCGTCGGGGCGCACCAGCAGCACCGTGTGGGCGGCCGCACCCGGATACCTCTCGGCGACGAGCAGCTCGGCCGGGTGCGGAAGCGCCGCGACCGCCGCCGCGAGCTGCGGCATGATGCCCGCGCTGACCCAGTGCTTGCGCTCCCAGACACCCGTGCCCGGCGCGATCAGCACCACGAGCAGCGCACCGCGGCCGAGCCGGTCCCGCAGCCGTACGAAGGTGCCGTCCTCCGCGGTCACCCGCACATCGGTGACCGGTGTGCCGAGGGGCGTGTCGACCGGCACCTCCCCGTCGAGGCGTGCGGGCGCGAGCGGCGAGTCGGCGTACGCCCCCGGCGCGCCGAGCGGCCCCTGCCCCAAGTGACCCTCCGTGAGGAGAGCGTCGTGGCCCCGGGACGAGCCGGGGACGACGGAGCGCAGCCCTCCGCCGCCGCGCAGCAGCGGCAGCGCCTGGTCGGCCGCACGGAGCCGGGCGGCGACGACCGCCCGGCGTTCCGTCTGGTAGCTGTCGAGGAGAGCCTCGTGCGGCCCGTGGTGCCAGGCCAGGGCCAGTTTCCAGGCGAGGTTGTCGGCGTCCCGCAGGCCCTCGTCCAGGCCGTGCGTGCCGAGCGTGCCGAGCAGGTGGGCCGCGTCCCCGGCGAGGAACACGCGGTCGGCGCGCCAGCGACGGGCCAGCCGGTGATGGACGGTGTGGACACCGGTGTCCAGCAGCTCGTACGGCGGGACCGTACCGCCCGCCCAGCCGGCCAGGGTCTCCCGGATGCGGGTGAGCAGCAGCTCGGGGGTGACCAGGTCCTTGCCGGGGGGCAGCAGCCAGTCCAGGCGCCAGACGCCGTCCGGCAGCGGGCGCGCGGTGACCTCACCGGCCGAGGGCCCGGACATGCGCCAGGGCGGCTGGCGGTGCAGCAACGCCGCGTCGTGCCAGGGCAGTTCCGTACGGAGCGCGGCGACGGCGTGACGTTCCACCGCCGTACGGCCCGGGAAGCGGATGTCCTGGATCTTGCGCACGGTCGAGCGGGGCCCGTCGCAACCGACCAGATAACTGCCGCGCCACCAGGTGCCCTTAGGGCCGCGGGTGTGGGCCGTGACGCCGGAGGACTCCTGTTCGAGGCCGTCGAGGCGGCTGTCCACCGCGATTCTGACGAGCCGTTCGTCCGCGAGGGCCGCGCGCAGGGCGCCGGTCAGTACGTGCTGGGCGATGTGCAGGGGAGCCGGCTCGGCGCCGTCGAAAACGACCTCGCGCATCACCTGCCTGCGCCGCATCGACCGCCATCCGGCCCAGTGCGCACCGGCCTGGACGAGGGACATGCCGGTCAGCCGTTCCATCAGGGCGGCGGTGTCCTCGCGCAGAACGACGGTGCGTGCAGCGCGGGGTTCGTCTTTGCCCGGGCCCTCGTCGAGGACGACGCACGGCACCTCCTGACGCGCCAGCGCCAGGGCGAGCGTGAGCCCGACGGGCCCCGCTCCGACGATGATCACCGGGTCCACGGCGAGGCGCCCCCTGCCCGCGGTGGTGTCCTGAGAGACGTAGGTGAACAGGAAGGTGGAGCAGGGTGCACGATCACAGAACGTATGCAACCTATTGCCGGTGCTTGCGTCAAGTGACCAGGGGCAGTGGCGATCATGCCACTGCCCCTGAGTGTGTCACGTGAGGTGATCGTGTGTCAGAGGGTGCCTCCGGCACCGGTACCCGCCGTGCCGGCGACCTCCGCGTCGTTCGGGCCCACGACCGCGCCCGTCGACTTCTTGGCGCGCCGCAGCCGCCGCTCCAGCCAGCTCGCGAACGAGGTGAGGGCGAAGTTGAGCGCGATGAAGATGACGGCCACCACGGTGAAGCTGGCGAGGACGTTCGCGCCGTAGTAGCCGCTCATCGTGTTCGCCGAGGCGAGCAGTTCGGGGAAGGTGAGGACCGCGCCACCGAGGGCAGTGTCCTTCACGATCACGACCATCTGGCTGACGATGGCCGGCAGCATCGCGGTGACCGCCTGCGGCAGCAGGATGAGCCGCATCTCTTGGCCCTTGCGCAGACCGATCGCCATGGCCGCCTCAGACTGACCCTTCGGGAGGGACAGGATGCCCGCCCGAACGATCTCCGCGAGGACGGCAGCGTTGTACAGCACAAGACCCGTCACGACCGCGTAGAGCGGACGGTCGTCGGACGAAACGTTCGTGTACTCGGCGAATAGTGCGAGCCCGAAGATCATCAGGATCAGCACAGGAATGGCCCTGAAGAACTCCACCACGATTCCGGCAGGCACACGGATCCAGGCGTGCTCGGACAACCGGGCAATGCCGAAGACCGCGCCGAGCGGCAGCGCGATGATCATGGCAAGGGCCGCGGCCTTGAGTGTGTTCTGCAGGCCCGGCCAGATGTATGTCGACCAAGGCTCGAAGCTGGTGAAGAAGGGCTCCCACAGCACCCACTCCAGCTGGCCCTTGTCCTTGAGGGTGCCGTACACCCACCACAGCAAGCCCGCCAAGGCCAGCAGGAAGAGCACCGTGAACAGGATATTGCGCCGCTTGGCTCGGGGGCCTTGGGCGTCGTAGAGAACGGAACTCATCGCTTCACCGCTACCTTCTTGCCCACCCAGCCGAGAATCAGACCGGTCGGCAGCGTCAGGCACACGAAACCGAAGGCGAAGATCGCCGAGATCAGCAACAGTTGCGCCTCGTTCTCGATCATCTCCTTCATCAGCAACGCTGCTTCCGCCACACCGATCGCAGCGGCCACCGTGGTGTTCTTGGTCAACGCGATCAGGACGTTCGTCAGCGGACCCACCGTCGAGCGAAACGCCTGGGGGAGCACGACCAGCCTCAACACCTGCGAGAAGCTCAGACCGATGGCGCGGGCCGCTTCCGCTTGGCCGACCGGCACCGTGTTGATGCCGGACCTGAGCGCCTCGCATACGAAGGCCGAGGTGTAGACGATCAGACCGAGCACAGCGAGCCGGAAGTTGATCGACTCAGTCCTGTCGGCGCCGAGGTTGACGCCCAATGTCTGGTAGAGCCCCAGCGAGGCGAACAGGATGATCACGGTCAGTGGGATGTTCCGCACGATGTTCACGTAGGCGGTCCCGAAACCGCGCATCAGCGGTACCGGACCAACGCGCATGGCAGCCAGCAGGGTGCCCCAGATCAGGGAGCCGACGGCCGAGAGCAGGGCGAGCTGCACGGTCGTCCAGAAGGCTCCCAGGATGTCGTAGTCACTCAGAAAGTCGAACACGATCTCCCGCGCTTCCGCGTATAGGGATGCCCCGGTGCGCCGCCCCGGAGGGCGGCGCACCCGTCAGGCTTGGCCTCAGCCGTTGCGTCAGCTCTTGATGTCGCCGATCTTCGGCGCGGGCTCGTTCTGGTAGTTCGCCGGGCCCAGGTTCTTGTCCACGGCCTCCTGCCAGGCCTTGTCGGCGACCATGGCCTCGAGGGCCTTGTTGATGTCGTCCTTCAGGTCGCTGCCCTTCTTGACGCCGATGCCGTAGTTCTCGTTGGTCATCTTGAAGCCGCCGAGCTTGAACTTGCCCTTGAACTGTGACTGGGCGGCGTAACCGGCGAGGATCGAGTCGTCGGTGGTCAGCGCGTCGATCGCCTTGTTCTGCAGGCCACTCAGGCAGGCCGAGTACGTCGGGTACTGCTGGAGGTCGGCCTTGGGAGCCAGCTTCTCCTTGACGTTCTGCGCCGAGGTCGAGCCTGTCACCGAGCAGAGCTTCTTGTTGTTGAGGTCCGCCGGCGACTTGATCGAGTTGTCATCCGCCCGAACCAGAACATCCTGGTGAGCCAGCAGGTAAGGACCGGCGAAGTCGACCTTCTCCTGGCGCTCCGGGGTGATCGAGTAGGTCGCCGCGATGAAGTCGACGTCACCGCGCTGGAGCATGGTCTCGCGGTCGGCGCTCTTCGCTTCCTTCCACTCGATCTGGTCCTCGTTGTAACCCAGCTTCTTCGCGACGTACGTGGCGACGTCGACGTCGAAGCCGGCGTAACCCTGCGGCGTCTTCTGGCCGAGGCCGGGCTGGTCGAACTTGATGCCGACGGTGATCGTCTTGCCACCGCCGTCCGAACCGCTGTCGCTGTCACTGTCGCCGCCGCACGCGGTGGCGGTGAGGGCGAGAGCGAAGACGGTGGCCGAGGCGGCGGTGACCTTGCGGAGCTTCATGATGAACATCCTTTGACTGGTGAAGAGATGCGAGCCCTCAACGGGCGGGCGACGACTCAGGAGGCGCGTCGGACGCGACCCGCGCCGTCAGTGGTGCAGGATCTTCGACAGGAAGTCCTTGGCACGGTCGCTGCGCGGATTGCTGAAGAACTGGTCGGGCGCAGCCTCCTCGACGATGCGGCCGTCCGCCATGAACACCACGCGGTTTGCGGCCGATCGTGCGAAACCCATCTCATGCGTGACGACGATCATGGTCATGCCGTCGCGGGCGAGCTGCTGCATGACCTCCAGCACCTCGTTGATCATCTCGGGGTCGAGCGCGGAGGTCGGCTCGTCGAAGAGCATCACCTTCGGCTCCATGGCCAGCGCCCGGGCGATCGCGACCCGCTGCTGCTGGCCGCCGGAGAGCTGTGCCGGGTACTTCTCGGCCTGCGCGCCCACACCGACCCGGTCGAGCAGGGCGCGGGCCCGCTCCTCGGCCGTCTTCTTGTCCTTCTTGCGGACCTTGATCTGGCCGAGCATCACGTTCTCGAGCACGGTCTTGTGCGCGAAGAGGTTGAAGGACTGGAAGACCATGCCGACATCGGCGCGGAGCTTGGCCAGCTCCTTGCCCTCGGCGGGCAGGGGCTTGCCGTCGATCGTGATCGTGCCGGAGTCGGTCGTCTCCAGGCGGTTGATGGTGCGGCACAGGGTGGACTTGCCGGACCCGGAGGGCCCGATGACCACGACGACTTCACCGCGGGCGATCGTCAGGTCGATGTCCTGGAGTACGTGCAACGCGCCGAAGTGCTTGTTGACGCTCTTCAGGACGACCAGTTCTCCGGTCGCGGCCACATCTTCCTTGGCCACCGATACTTCGGTCATCGCTCTTAGGCTCCGTCCTCCTCGGTTTCGGAGGACAGTAGTTACCCTCTACGACCTGCGTCATTACATCTGAGGGGAATCTGAGCATCACGATCCGATAGCAATCGGACACGTGTCGTAGCACTTATGAGCAGCGCTCATATCGGCCGGGTAACGGAAGCGTTCCGCAACCGGAACCCTCTTGACGCCGTCCTCATCCATCAGCGTGACTGCACAGGGTGCACGCGCGCGCGTGCACACTTTTTGTACACACCCAGATCGTACGGCCGATGAACCGAAGGGGGACCGGATGAGACTGCTGCTCGTCGAGGACGACAACCACGTCGCCGCCGCCCTGTCGGCGATTCTGGCGCGGCACGGGTTCGACGTCACGCACGCGCGCAGCGGTGAGGAGGCCCTCCAGGCCCTCGTCCCCGAGAGTGACTGCTTCGGCGTCGTCCTCCTCGACCTGGGCCTGCCCGACCAGGACGGATACGAGGTCTGCGGCAAGATCCGCAAGCGCACCAGCACCCCGGTGATCATGGTGACCGCCCGCTCCGACGTGCGCTCCCGCATCCACGGTCTCAACCTCGGCGCCGACGATTACGTGGTCAAGCCCTACGACACCGGCGAGCTGCTCGCCCGTATCCACGCCGTGAGCCGGCGCACCTCCCACGAGGACACCTCCAGCGGCATCGAGACCGAGCTGCGGCTCGGCCCGGTGCACATCGAGCTGCCCAACCGCCGGGTCAGCGTGGACGGGGCGGTGATCCAGCTGACGCGCAAGGAGTTCGACCTGCTGGCCCTGCTCGCACAACGGCCCGGGGTGGTCTTCCGCCGCGAGCAGATCATCAGCGAGGTGTGGCAGACGAGCTGGGAGGGGACCGGGCGCACCCTTGAGGTGCATGTGGCGTCCCTGCGCGCCAAGCTGCGCATGCCGGCCCTCATCGAGACCGTACGCGGAGTCGGCTACCGGCTCGTCGCGCCTGCCGGGTAGCGGGGCCGGGTGCGCACTCGCCTGCTCCCGCTGCTCATCATCCTGATGGCGGCCGTGCTGCTCGCGCTCGGTGTCCCGCTCGCGGTGAGCCTGGCCGGGGCGCAGCAGCAGAAGGTCGTCGTCGACCGGATAGACGACACCGCCCGCTTCGCCGCCCTCGCCCAGTTCGTCACCGACTCGCCCGAGGGGACCGAGGGCGCGTTCGAGAACGAACGCCTGGCCACCCTCAGCAGCGAGCTGACCAGCTACTACGACGTCTACGGCATCCGGTCCGGGGTCTTCTACCGCAACGGCAGTGCCATGGCCCACGCCCCGCCCAAGTGGTCGCTGCCGAAGCAGGGCGAGGTACGGGACGCGTTCGACGAGGCGCTGCTCAGCCGCCGCAGCCACGACCCGCAGCAGGTGTGGCCCTGGCAGCGCCGCAACCTCGTGGTGGCGTCGCCGGTCATCCGGGACGGGGACGTCGTCGCGGTCGTCGTCACCGACTCGCCCACCGGACAGCTGCGCTCCCGCACCCTGCACGGCTGGCTGGTCATCGGCGCGGGCGAGTTCGCCGCGATGCTGCTGGCCGTCGGGGCCGCACTGCGGCTGACCGGCTGGGTGCTCAAGCCCGTACGGGTGCTGGACGCCACCACCCACGACATCGCCACCGGGCGCCTCAAGTCGCGGGTGGCCGCCGCCGGCGGGCCGCCGGAACTCCAGCGGCTGGCCCGGTCGTTCAACGAGATGGCGGACAACGTCGAGGACGTGCTGGAGCAGCAGCGTGCCTTCGTCGCCGACGCCTCGCACCAGCTGCGCAACCCCCTCGCGGCGCTGCTGCTGCGCATCGAGCTGCTCTCCTTCGAGCTGCCCGAGGGCAACAAGGAGATCGCCTCGGTCCAGGCCGAGGGCAAGCGCCTCGCGCAGGTCCTGGACGACCTGCTCGACCTGGCGCTGGCCGAGCACACCGAGGCGGATCTGAAGATCACCGACATCGGCGAGCTCGCGGCCGAGCGCCTCGCGGCCTGGGCCCCGACCGCCGAGGCCAAGGGCGTGCGGCTGGTGGGGGACTGCCCGCCGACGACGGCGTGGGCGGACCCGGTCGCGCTGTCCAGCGCGCTGGACGCGGTCATCGACAACGCGGTGAAGTTCACGCCCGAGGACCGGACCGTCGAGGTGACCGTCGCCTCCTACGGCGACACCTCCACCGTCGTGGTCACCGACCAGGGTCCGGGTCTCACCGACGAGGAGCTGGCCCGCGTCGGCGACCGGTTCTGGCGCAGCGGCCGGCATCAGAACATCAAGGGCTCAGGCCTCGGGCTGTCCATCTCCCGGGCCCTGCTCGCGGCGGGCGGCGGTTCGATCGCCTACGGCCGTCATGAGCCGAACGGACTGGAGGTCACGGTGTCGGTGCCGAGGTCGAAACCCACGGCCTGACAACAAGGCGACCGCAACAGCCCGGCGCGCTACGGCTTGACCGACTGGTAGTAGCGCTGGGCGCCCGCATGCAGTTGCAGCGGGTCGGTGTAGATCGCCGTACGGACGTCGACCAGCTGGGCGGAGTGGACGGTCGCGCCGATGAGGTCCCGGCTGTCGAGCACCGTGCGGGTCAGCCATTCGGTGAGCCGGGGATCCATGTCGCTGCGGGTGAGCAGCACGTTCGACACCGCCAGGGTCGGCACGGCGTGACCGCGCTGGATCGTGGGGTAGGCCGACTCCGGCATCTTGGTGGCTCGGTAGTAGCGCGTGGCGCCGCCCTGGTCGTGCAGCTTGGCCACCAGCCGGGCGTCGATCGGCACGAACCGGAAGGCCGATGGCGACTTCTTGGCCGGCCGGCTGAGCCCGTCCGTGGGCAGTCCGCCCGACCAGAAGAACGCGTCGAGGCCGTGCCCCAGCCGCTTGGGACCGGTGTCGATGCCGTCCGAGGAGGGCTGGATGTCCTTCTCAGGGTCGATGCCGGCCGCCCTGAGCACACCGTTGGCTATCAGCCGTACGCCGGAGTCGGGCAGCCCTATGGCGACGCGCTTGCCCCGCAGGTCGGAGACGGAGCGGATGTCCGAGTCCGGCGGCACGACGAGCTGGACGTAGTCGTCGTAGAGCCGGGCGAGGCCGCGCAGCCGGTCGGCGCCCGGGGCGTTGTCGAGTTTGTAGGTGGCGATCGCGTCGGCCGCGGCGATGGCGAAGTCGACCTTGCCGGTCGCCACGTCGGTGACGTTCTCCTGCGAGCCGGCGCTGGTCAGCAGCCGGACCTTCAGATCGGGCATGTCCTTGTCGATCTCGGTGCGCAGGAGTTCGCCGTACTCGTGGTAGACCCCGGCGCGGGTGCCCGTGCTGAACGTGATGGTGCCGCTCGGTGGTTCCTCGGCCCAGGGGCGCAGCCACCACAGCAGCAGGCCGAGGACCACGAGGGCGGCGGTGCCGCCCTGCACGGCCCCGCGCCTGCCGAGCCGGGGGAGCGTTCTGGACATGCGGGCGATCCTGCCAGCCGGGGTGCCCCTCTGACCAGGGCAGGGGTCACAGGATGAGGGCGGGGGGAGTGTCAGTGGCCGCCACTACAGTCGCCCTCATGAGCTCTTCGCCCGCCGACCTGGTCCGTGAATTCCACCGCGCCTTCGGCCTGGACGCCCGCAGTACGCCGACGGAGGTCTCCCCGGAACTCGCCGCTCACCGGGGCGAGCTTCTCGCGGAGGAGGCCGCCGAGGTGGCGGAGGTGTCGGTGCGGGGCCCGCTCGACCGGCTCGCCCACGAGCTGGCGGACGTGGTCTACGTCGCCTACGGCACGGCCCTGGTGCACGGCATAGACCTGGACGCGGTGCTCGCCGAGGTCCACCGCTCCAACATGACGAAGCTCGGCCCCGACGGCTCGGTCTCCCGCCGCGAGGACGGCAAGGTCCTCAAGGGGGAGCACTACGAGGCCCCGGACGTGCCGGGAGTGCTGCGCAGACAGGGGTGGACACCGGGCGGGGGTGCCTGACCTGGGGGGATGCGCCGGGCCGTCCCCGGCTGGGACTCGGGCTCCTTGGGTGGGACTCGGGTTGCCAGGCTCACGCTCCCTCGGCGCGAAGCGCGAAGCCTGGCACCCGAACCCGAACCCGAACCCGAAGCCCGCAGGCTGACGCCCGAAGGCCGGGACCGGAAGCCCGGGGCGCGGAAGCCCGGCGCCCTAAAGCCGCGTCCGGAGACCCACCCCCGAAACCCCGGCCCGGCCCGGCCCCCGCCTCACCCCCCCCTCACCCCGCGCCCGGCGCCTCAGTCCGCGACCGGTGCCTCGGCCTCGGCCGCCCTGGGGGCCGGCTCCGCGGGGCGCGGCTCGCGGCGTCCGGTCCACCAGGTCGCCACCGGCTCGGTGTAACGCGCGGTGAGCGGACCCAGCACGACCAGAATCAGCACGTAGGCCGTGGCCAGGGGGCCGAGGGACGGTTCGATACCGGCCGAGACCGCCAGCCCGGCGATGACGATCGAGAACTCGCCGCGTGCCACCAGCGCGCCACCCGTACGCCAGCGACCCTTGACGGAGATCCCGGCACGCCGGGCCGCCCAGTATCCGGAGGCGATCTTCGTCAGCGCGGTGACGACGGCAAGGCCGAGCGCGGGCAGCAGAACGGGCGGGATGCTCGACGGGTCGGTGTGCAGCCCGAAGAAGACGAAGAAGACCGCCGCGAACAGGTCACGCAGGGGACTCAGCAGGGTGTGCGCACCCTCCGCGACCTCCCCGGACAGGGCGATGCCCACCAGGAAGGCCCCGACCGCCGCCGAGACCTGGAGCTGCTGTGCGACGCCCGCGACCAGGATCGTCAGACCCAGCACGACCAGCAGCAGCTTCTCCGGGTCGTCGCTGGAGACGAACCGCGAGATGAGCCTGCCGTAGCGCACGGCAAGGAAGAGCACGAGCCCGGCCGCGCCCAGCGC
This sequence comes from Streptomyces sp. NPDC007929, assembly GCF_042959065.1. Classification (NCBI taxonomy): domain Bacteria; kingdom Bacillati; phylum Actinomycetota; class Actinomycetes; order Kitasatosporales; family Streptomycetaceae; genus Streptomyces; species Streptomyces sp. NPDC007929. The sequence continues at coordinate 45,251 of NZ_JBIBKD010000012.1, forward strand.
GATCGCCAGGGTCACGCTCCCGGCCATCAGACCGACCCCCGCCACCAGGGCGGTGACGATGGGCAGGTACACCGCCATCGCCAGGTCCTCCAGCACCAGCACGCTGAGGATCACCGGTGTCTCACGGTTACCGACCCGGCCCAGATCGCCCAGCACCTTCGCGATCACGCCGGACGACGAGATCCAGGTGACACCGGCCAGTACGACGGCGGCCACCGGGCCCCAGCCCAGCAGCAGCGCCACGGCCGCCCCGGGCAGCGCGTTGAGGGCGCAGTCGACCAGACCGGACGGATAGTGGGTCTTGAGATTGGAGACCAGATCGCTCGCCGTGTACTCCAGGCCGAGCATCAACAGCAGCAGGATGACGCCGATCTCCGCACCCGTGGCGACGAACTCCTCGCTCGCGCCGAGCGGCAGCAGACCCCCCTCGCCGAAGGCCAGACCGGCCAGGAGGTACAGGGGGATCGGGGAGAGCCGGAACCGGGCGGCGAACCGGCCGAGCAGGCCGAGGCCGAGAATGATGGAACCGAACTCGATGAGCAGAACCGCGGAGTGCAACGGCTCACTCCCGCCCGAGTATGGTCGCGGCCGCGTCGACGCCCTCACGGGTGCCGACGACGATCAGCGTGTCTCCGCCCGCCAGCCGGAAGTCCGGCGTCGGCGACGGGATGGCCTCGGCGCGGCGCAGCACGGCCACCACCGACGCGCCCGTCTCCGTCCGCATCCGCATGTCGCCCAGCACCCGGCCGTTCCAGCGCGAGGTCGCGGCCACCTCGATCCGCTCGGCGACCAGCCCCAGGTCCGTGGTGTAGAGCAGGCTCGGGCTGTGGTGGGACGGCTTCAGCGCGTCGATCAGCGAGCCGGCCTCCGAGCTGGTCAGCTTCAGGGACTGGGCGCAGGAGTCGGGATCGTCGGACCGGTACACGTTCACCGTGCGGGTGCCGTCGCGGTGCGCCACCACCGACAGATGGCGGTGCTCCCGGGTCTCCAGGTCGTACTGGACCCCGATACCCGGTAGTGGCGTCGCCTTCAGGCGCGGAGCTGACACGTTGCTTCCCCTTGTTCGTCTGGTCGTACTGTTTGTCTGGTTAGCTGTTTTTATCAAGCTTTGTCAGCCTGGTGAGCGGTGCCGATCATCAGACTTGTCAAGTCCGCATCGTCCCATCCAGCCGTACGGTGACGACATGGGTGTCGTGACGGATATACGCGGGGGCCGCTCGCGGGAGAGGGTGGACGGGGCAGTGCACTGCGCGGAGGCGGGAAGGAGTGGATCCGGGAGCGTGTCGTTGTTCTGGCGGATCTTCTCGCTCAACGCCGCCTGCCTGGTCGTGGCCACCGCGCTGCTGCTCGGCCCGGTCACCGTATCCACCCCCGTCCTCGTGGGCGAGGCCTTCGTCCTGCTGGGCGGCCTGATACTGCTGATCGCCGGAAACGCGCTGGTGCTGCGCTTCGGCCTGGTGCCCCTGCAACGGCTGGACCGGGCCATGGCCACCGTCGACCTGCTGCGTCCGGGCACCCGGCCGGCCGTCGCGGGACCGGCGGAGACGGCCGGGCTGATCACGACGTACAACACGATGCTCGACCGGCTGGAGGCCGAGCGGGCCGCGGGTGCCGCCCGGGCACTGTCCGCGCAGGAGGGCGAACGGCACCGGATCGCCCGGGAGCTCCACGACGAGGTCGGGCAGACCCTGACCGCCGTCCTCCTCCAGCTCAAGCGCGTCGCCGACCTGGTGCCGGAGGACCTCCGCGAGGAGGTGGGCCAGGCACAGGAGGCGACCCGGGCCGGCCTGGACGAGATCCGCCGGATCGCCCGCCGGCTGCGCCCCGGGGTGCTGGAGGAACTCGGGCTGGCCAGCGCGCTGCGCTCACTCGCCGGCGAGTTCACCACCCATGGACTGACCGTGCGCCACCAGGTCACCGGCGAGCTCCCCGCCCTGACCCCCGAAGCGGAACTCGTCGTCTACCGGGTCGCCCAGGAGAGCCTGACCAACACCGCCCGGCACGCCGCCGCCGACCGCGCCGAACTCCGCCTCCAGCCGGTCCCCGGCGGTGTCCCCGATGGCGTCCCTGACGTCGTCGAACTCCTTGTACGCGACAACGGCACGGGTCTCGGGGACGCCCCCGAGGGCGCCGGGCTCACCGGCATGCGTGAACGCGCGCTGCTCATCGGTGCCGTCCTGACGCTGGACACAGCGCCGGGCGGGGGCACCGACGTACGGCTGCGCGTACCGGTGGCCGTACGCGAACCAGTGACCTAAGGATCCCGCTGATGTCCACACCGATCCGCGTGCTGCTCGCCGACGATCACACCCTCGTGCGCCGGGGCGTGCGCCTCATCCTGGACGGGGAGCCCGACCTCACCGTCGTGGCCGAGGCCGGGGACGGCGCCGAGGCCGTCGCCAAGGCCCGGGAGACCCCGGTGGACCTGGCCGTCCTGGACGTGGCCATGCCCCGTATGACCGGCCTCCAGGCCGCCCGGGAGCTCTCGCGCAGACTGCCCGACCTGCACATCCTGATCCTGACCATGTACGACAACGAGGAGTACTTCTTCGAGGCGCTCAGGGCCGGCGCCAGCGGCTACGTCCTCAAGTCCGTCGCCGACCGCGACCTGGTCGAGGCCTGCCGGGCGGCCGTGCGCGACGAGCCGTTCATCTACCCGGGCGCCGAACGCGCCCTGGTCCGCTCCTACCTCGACCGGCTGCACCGCGGCGACGGCCTGCCGGAGCGGGCCATCACCGAACGCGAGGAGGAGATCCTCAAGCTCGTCGCCGAGGGCCACACCTCGAAGGAGATCGGCGAACTTCTCTTCATCAGCGCCAAGACGGTCGAGCGCCACCGCGCCAACCTCCTCCAGAAGCTCGGCATGCGCGACCGCCTGGAGCTGACCCGGTACGCGATCAGGGCCGGACTCATCGAACCCTGAGCCCGGGGCGGAGGTTGTCCACAGGCGGCCGGGCCACGTTCGCCGACCGCCTACCCTTGTCCCCATGAGCAGCATCGACCGGAGCCAGTCAGTGGGCGGCACGCGCACATACGAGGTACGCACCTACGGGTGCCAGATGAACGTCCACGACTCCGAGCGATTGTCCGGACTGCTGGAGGACGCGGGCTACGTCCGCGCCCCCGAGGGCGCCGACGGGGCGGACGTAGTCGTCTTCAACACCTGCGCCGTGCGGGAGAACGCCGACAACAAGCTCTACGGAAACCTCGGCCACCTCGCCCCGAAGAAGGCGAGCCGCCCCGGCATGCAGATCGCGGTCGGCGGCTGCCTCGCGCAGAAGGACCGCGACACCATCGTGAAGAGGGCGCCCTGGGTGGACGTCGTCTTCGGCACGCACAACATCGGCAAGCTGCCCGTCCTGCTGGAGCGCGCCCGCGTGCAGGAGGAGGCGCAGGTCGAGATCGCCGAGTCGCTGGAGGCGTTCCCCTCGACGCTGCCCACCCGCCGCGAGAGCGCCTACGCGGCCTGGGTCTCCATCTCCGTCGGCTGCAACAACACCTGCACCTTCTGCATCGTCCCGGCCCTGCGCGGCAAGGAGAAGGACCGCCGTCCCGGCGACATCCTCGCCGAGATCGAGGCCCTGGTCGCCGAGGGCGTCTCCGAGATCACGCTGCTCGGGCAGAACGTCAACGCCTACGGCTCCGACATCGGCGACCGTGAGGCCTTCAGCAAGCTGCTGCGCGCCTGCGGCAAGATCGACGGCCTGGAGCGCGTCCGCTTCACCTCCCCGCACCCGCGTGACTTCACCGACGACGTCATCGCCGCCATGGCCGAGACGCCCAACGTGATGCCGCAGCTGCACATGCCGCTCCAGTCCGGCTCGGACCCCGTCCTGAAGGCGATGCGCCGCTCCTACCGCCAGGAGCGCTTCCTCGGCATCATCGAGAAGGTCCGCGCCGCCATCCCGCACGCCGCGATCAGCACGGACATCATCGTGGGCTTCCCCGGCGAGACCGAGGAGGACTTCGAGCAGACGCTGCACGTGGTGCGCGAGGCCCGCTTCGCCCAGGCCTTCACGTTCCAGTACTCCAAGCGGCCCGGCACCCCGGCCGCCGAGATGGACGGCCAGATCCCCAAGAAGGTCGTCCAGGAGCGCTACGAGCGCCTCGTCGCCCTCCAGGAGGAGATCTCCTGGGAGGAGAACAAGAAGCAGGTCGGCCGCACACTGGAGCTGATGGTCGCCGAGGGCGAGGGCCGCAAGGACGACACCACTCACCGCCTCTCCGGCCGCGCCCCCGACAGCCGCCTCGTCCACTTCACCAAGCCGGACCAGGCGGTCCGTCCCGGCGACGTGGTCACGGTCGAGATCACCTACGCCGCCCCGCACCACCTCCTCGCGGAGGGCCCCGTGCTGGACGTGCGCCGCACGCGCGCGGGCGACGCCTGGGAGAAGCGCAACGCGGCCGAGAAGGCCAAGCCGGCCGGCGTGATGCTCGGGCTGCCGAGGATCGGCGCCCCCGAGCCCCTGCCCGCCGTGGCGAGCGGGTGCGGCTGCGACTGACCCGGTCCGCCGCCCCGAGCGGTGGCGGCCGTGCCCGTTCCTGAGAGCTACCCTGCCGATCATGCTTGTCGCCGCCGCTGTCTGCCCCTGCCCGCCCCTGCTGGTCCCCGAGGTCGCCGCGGGCGCCGCTGCGGAACTGGACGCCGCTCGGGACGCCTGCGCGGACGCGCTGGGGGTGCTCGCCGCCGCCCGGCCCGGCCGGCTCGTGGTGGTCGGACCGGTGGACGGCCCCGGGCCCGAGACGTACCCGGAGGGAGCCACGGGTTCCTTCCGGGGCTTCGGCGTCGATCTCGACGTACGGCTGGGAGCGGCCGCGGGCCCGGCCGTACGGACGGGAGTGGCCACGGGCCCGGACACCAAGCGGCGTCTGCCGTACGCGCTGGCGGTGGCGGCCTGGTTGCTGGAGCGGACCGGGTGGTCCAACGCCCCGGTCGAGGGTCTCGGCGTGGGGGAGTCGTACCCGCCCGAGCGGTGCGAGCGGACCGGGCGGGACATCGCCACCCGGGACGAGCGCGTCGCCCTGCTGGTGATGGGTGACGCCAGTGCCTGTCGGACGCTCAAGGCGCCGGGCTACCTGGACGAACGGGCGGCGCCCTTCGACGCGGAGATCGCCCGCGCGCTCGGCGCTGCGGACGTGGCCGCCCTCACCACGCTGGACACCGGGTTGGCACACGAGCTGAAGGTGTCCGGCCGGGCCCCCTGGCAGGTCCTGGCGGGCGCGGCCGACGGCGCCGGTCTGGGCGGCGCCTTGCTGTACGAGGACGCGCCGTACGGCGTGGGGTACGTCGTCGCCACCTGGTCGTAGGACCGGGTGGCGTCGCCTGGTCGTAGGCCGGACGTCGTCACCGCTTGGTCGTAGACCCGACGGCGGGGCGGGAAACGGCGGACGGCCGGGAGCTTTGTGCTCCGCGGCCGTCCGACGATGTGCCCTTCAGTGTGCCGGTGTGCGCTCAGGAGGTGGGCGGTGGTGCCTCCGGAGGGGGAGTGCCGCCCGTGTCCCGCGGCGGAGCCGTCCGGCCGGTGCCGGGCGACGGCGTGGTGCCGTCCCCACCGGCGGCCGTGGTGCCGGCCGCGCCGGGGGTCGTCGTGCCGCCCGTGTCCGTTGCGGTGTCGCCATGGTGTGTGAGTCGGCCCATGGCGCCCTTGGCCCGGCCCGTGCCCGACTGGATCCTGTCGCTGTACTTGCCCTTGGTCTTCTTGTCGACGGCCTGCGCGGCCTTGTCGAGACCGTGGTGGATCTTGCCCTCGTGCCGCTGTGCGAGGTCGGAGACCTTGCCCTTGGCCGGGCCCAGCTTGGCTTTCACGTTGTCCATGAGACCCATGGCTCACCTTCCCTTGCGCAGGGCGGTCAGGTACGGGCGCCCTCGCCGGCCTCGTTGTCTGCCGCCTTCTCGGTGGATTGCTGCTTGGGGATGTCCACACCCTCGGACTCGGAGGACGTCGAGGACGTCGAGGACGTCGAGGCCTGCGCGGCCTCGGCGGTCGGCTCCGCCGTTTCCTCCGCTCCGTCGGTGCCCTTCGTCTCCGCGGCCTCGGCCGCCTCCGTCTCTCCGGCCTTCGCCGTGTCGGTCTGAGCCTCGGCCGCAGGCGTCTCCGCCGTGGCCTTCGACCGCCGGAGAAGTCGTGCAAAAACGCCCATATCCACTCCATACGTTACTCGTGCGGGCGAAATCCCGCGTCGCCCGGTGCGGCACATTGCGCGGTCCGGGCCACCGCCTCTGCGATCCGGCGGCAGGAACCTCGCAACGGGCAACGACCCCGCGGCCGTCGCGTCACGTAACTCGTTCGAGACCGGGTGTCGAGGTTTGCGAGACTGGGTCGGTGAGCAGTGCACCCCCCGCCCCCCGCGTCATTGCCGTCGTCGGACCAACCGCGGCCGGAAAGTCCGATCTGGGCGTATTCCTGGCCCAGCGTCTCGGTGGTGAAGTCGTCAACGCCGACTCCATGCAGCTCTACCGAGGGATGGACATCGGCACCGCCAAGCTGACGCCCGAAGAACGCGACGGCGTCCCCCACCACCTGCTGGACATCTGGGACGTGACCGTCACGGCGTCCGTCGCCGAGTACCAGCGCCTGGCCCGGGAGCGCATCGAGGCGCTGCTCGCCGAGGGTCGCTGGCCGATCCTGGTCGGCGGCTCGGGACTGTACGTGCGCGGGGCCGTCGACAACCTGGAGTTCCCGGGCACCGACCCCGAGGTCCGCGCCCGCCTGGAGGAGGAACTCACGCTGCGCGGCTCCGGGGCGCTGCACGCCCGCCTGGCCGCCGCCGACCCCGAGGCCGCCCGTGCGATCCTGCCGAGCAACGGCCGCCGGGTCGTCCGCGCCCTGGAGGTGATCGAGATCACCGGCAGGCCCTTCACCGCCAACCTCCCCGGCCATGACTCGGTGTACGACACCCTCCAGATCGGCGTCGACGTGGCCCGACCCGAACTGGACGAGCGCATCGCGCGCCGGGTCGACCGGATGTGGGATGCCGGGCTCGTCGACGAGGTGAGCGCACTTCAGGCGCAGGGGTTGCGAGAAGGGCGTACGGCCTCGCGCGCGCTCGGCTACCAGCAGGTGCTCGCGGCGCTCGCCGGGGAGTGCACCCTCGAGGACGCGCGGACCGAGACCGTGCGTGCCACCAAGCGCTTCGCGCGCCGCCAGGATTCATGGTTCAGGCGCGACCCGCGGGTGCACTGGTTGAGTGGGGCTGCGGCCGATCGCGCGGAACTTCCGCAGCTCGCGCTGTCCTTGGTCGAACGACCGGTTACAGCCTGATCACGTCATGGCATCGGGACGCCCAGGCCGTCATCCGGTCGTTCGGCGGCGTGCCATCATCGAGCTTCGATCGACCGAGTTGAGTCCTAGTTGGGAGGGCGCGTGGCGATGGAGGCCGGCCCTCGCGACACCGCACGAAGCACCGATCACGTCACCGCCGAGCGGGACGGGGCGGGGCGTGAGGACGCACCGGAGCAGGAGACGGGCCACCTCAGTTCCGACGGTCCCGACGACACCCAGGGTGTGACGGACGACGGCCCCGAGCCCGGCGAGATGTTCGCCGACGAGGTCGAGGTCGAGCTGCGCCCGCAGCGCCGGCTCCGCATCTGGCAGCTGGCTCCCATCGTGAGCCTCGCGGCGCTCGGCTCCCTGATGTTCGCCTTCCCGCTCGCCTTCGACTTCGGGGACAGCGGGGCCGTCATCGCCATGCTGGGCCTGCTGATCTGCTCCTGCGCGGCCGGCTGGGGCATGATGGCCGCCCGCCGCGTCGGCTACACCTGGCCGGGCCTGCCGGCCCGCGGCGCCGGTCGCAGACCCGACTGGCGGGTCGCCCTCGCGTATGCCCTGGTCGTGGCCGTGGTGGTGGTCCTCGCCGTATGGCGGGTGGCACGCCTGCGGTAGGGGGCGCGTGCCCCGTTACGATCGAGGCATGAGCACGCGGATCGCCTTCCTCAAGGGGCACGGCACCGAGAACGACTTCGTGATCGTCCCGGACCCCGAGAACGTCATCGACCTCCCCCCGGCCGCCGTCGCCGCCCTGTGCGACCGTCGCGCGGGCATCGGCGGTGACGGGCTGCTGCACGTCGTGCGGTCCGCCGCCCACCCGGAGGCCGCAGGGCTCGCGGCCGAGGCGGAGTGGTTCATGGACTACCGCAACGGCGACGGCTCGGTCGCGGAGATGTGCGGCAACGGCGTGCGGGTGTTCGCGCGCTACCTCCAGCGCGCCGGTCATGTGACCGAGGGAGACCTGGCGGTCGCCACGCGCGGGGGCGTGAAGACCGTGCACATCGCCAAGGACGGTGACGTGACCGTGGGCATGGGCCGGGCGGTACTCCCGGAGGGCGACGTCACGGTGAGTGTCGGCGAGCGCAGCTGGCCCGCGCGGAACGTCAACATGGGCAACCCGCACGCGGTCGCGTTCGTGGACGATCTGTCGCACGCCGGTGATCTGCTCTCCCCGCCGCCCTTCAGCCCGGCCGCCGCGTACCCGGACGGTGTGAACGTGGAGTTCGTGGTCGACCGCGGGCCCGGACACGTCGCGCTGCGCGTGCACGAGCGCGGCTCCGGCGAGACCCGCTCCTGCGGCACCGGCGCGTGCGCGGTCGCCGTGGCCGCCGCCCGCCGCGACGGCGCCGACCCGACGGCCACGGGCGCCCCCGCGACCTACACCGTGGACGTCCCGGGCGGCACCCTGGTGATCACCGAGCGGCCCGACGGCGAGATCGAGATGACCGGCCCGGCCGTGATCGTGGCCGAGGGTGAGATCGACGCGGACTGGCTGGAAGCCGCCACGTCCGCGTGAGCGGAAGCAAGGTCGTCTCGAAACATCCGCGCGACCTCGGCCACGCGACCCGAAACCACCGTTGATATCCGGCCACTTGGCGGGAATCGCCTCGCGGGGGTGGCGGCGACGAGGGGTACAAACCTCACATTCATCCCTCGAATGGGTGATCAGTTTCACGCTCGGCGAGAGGCGGTCAGTCGGGCGTGGTGGGCTCGGTAGCATCAAGCACCGGCCCGGACGGGGGACCGAAGCCGCTCCCTGAGCCGTGTCCGCTCTGGGGCACCCCGTCCGCCGGTTGACGCAGCCGGAGGTGCCCATGAGTGCGGAGGCCACGAATTCCGTGACCCCAGGCCCGATGCCGGGCGCGGTGTCGGGACAGGTGACGCCGACAGCGCCCCGCAGAAAGGCTCGCCCCCGGATCGACCTGCGCCGCCTCGGCCGCGCGGCCCTGCTCGGCCCGGCCTCCCGCGGCCGGCTGCCCGACGCCATCAGCCATGTCGTCGAGGCCCACCGCGCCCACCACCCCGAGGCGGACCTGGAACCCCTGCGCCACGCCTACGTTCTGGCCGAGTCCTCGCACCGCGGCCAGATGCGCAAGAGCGGCGAGCCGTACATCACGCACCCGCTCGCGGTGACCCTGATCCTGGCCGAACTCGGCGCCGAGACCACCACGTTGACCGCGTCCCTGCTGCACGACACCGTCGAGGACACGGACGTGACGCTCGACCAGGTACGCGACCAGTTCGGCGAGGAGGTCCGCTACCTCGTCGACGGCGTCACCAAACTGGAGAAGGTCGACTACGGCGCCGCCGCCGAGCCCGAGACCTTCCGCAAGATGCTCGTCGCCACCGGCAGCGACGTCCGCGTGATGTCGATCAAACTCGCCGACCGGCTGCACAACATGCGCACCCTCGGCGTCATGCGCCCCGAGAAGCAGGAGCGCATCGCCAAGGTGACACGTGACGTGCTCATCCCGCTCGCCGAACGGCTCGGCGTCCAGGCGCTCAAGACCGAACTGGAAGATCTGGTCTTCGCGATCCTGCACCCCGAGGAGTACGCGCACACCAGGGAGTTGATCGTCCGCAACGCCGCCCGCGCGGACGACCCGCTCGCCGAGGTCGCCGACGAGGTCCGCGGTGTCCTGCGCGAGGCGGACATCACCGCCGAAGTCCTCATCCGGCCCCGCCACTTCGTCTCGGTGCACCGCGTCTCCCGCAAACGCGGCCGGCTGCGCGGCTCCGATTTCGGCCGCGTGCTGGTGCTGGTCAACGAGGACGCCGACTGTTACGGCGTCCTGGGCGAACTGCACACCTGTATGAAGCCGGTGGTCTCGGAGTTCAAGGACTTCATCGCCGTACCGAAGTTCAACCTGTACCAGTCGCTGCACACGGCCGTGGCGCGCGAGGACGGCCAGGTCGTCGAGGTCCTGATCCGCACGCACCAGATGCACAAGGTCGCCGAGGCCGGTGTCGTCGCCCTCGGCAACCCGTACGCACCGGCCCCCGAGGACCCGGCCGACGGCGAGCGCGTCGACCCCACCCGCCCGGGCTGGCTCTCCCGGCTCCTCGACTGGCAGGAGGCGGCACCCGACCCCGACCATTTCTGGTCGACCCTGCGCGAGGACCTCGCCCAGGACCGTGAGATCACCGTCTTCCGGCCCGACGGCGGCACCATCGGCCTGCCTGAGGGCGCGACCTGTGTGGACGCCGCCTACGCGCAGTACGGCGAGGACGCGCACGCCTGTATCGGGGCCCGGGTGAACGGCCGCCTGGCGACGCTGAGCACCGTGCTGAGGGACGGCGACACCGTTCAGCTCCTCATGGGCCAGGACCCGGCGTCGGAGCCGTCCCGGGAGTGGCTGGAGCACGCCCACACGCCCGCGGCCCGGATCGCCATCCAGCGGTGGCTGACCGCCCACCCGGTGCAGGCGGAGTCCCAGCAGCAGGGCGAGGCGCGGATCGCCGGGGACCGGTCGGCTCCGCGGCCCGCCGGCCCACCCGGCCCGGACACGGCCCCGGAGCAGCCCGCCGCCCGCCCCGGCGGCGGCCATGTGCTCACCGACCTGCCCGGCGCGAGCGTCCGGCTGGCCCGCTGCTGCACGCCCGTACCGCCCGACGAGATCACCGGCTTCGCCGTACGTGGAGGAGCGGTCACCGTGCACCGCGTGGAGTGCGCGGCGGTGGCGCGCATGAAGGACGGTGGGCGCGCGGAGGTCGGCGTGCGCTGGGGGGAGACCGCCGAGTGCCGGGTCACCCTGGTCGCCGAATCGTTCGTCCGTCCCCATCTGCTGGCCGACCTCACCGAGGCCATGGCCTCCGAGGGCGCCGAGATCGTCTCGGCGACCGTCGAGCCCCCGACCCACCAGCAGGTGCGGCACACCTACACCGTGCAGCTCCCCGACGCCGGCCACCTGCCCGCGCTGATGCGCGCGATGCGCAATGTGGCCGGGGTGTACGACGTCAGCAGGGCCCAGCCGCAGCCCCAGCCGCAGGGCGGGTGAGCGGCCGGGGCCCGGCGGCCTCACCTCGCGGCCGGGACGGCACCCGGCGCAGGCGCCCGTCCCCGGTTCGGGTGGGACGAAAGCGCGCCGTCCCCGCCGCTCACCCGCGCGCTGATAGCCGTGGGGCATGCTCCTGACCCCCCACAGCCAGGCCGCCACCCCCACTCGGCGGCGCCGCACCGCCGCCATCCCCACCCGGCGGCGCCGCACCGCCGCCGCCCTGCTCACTTCGGCGATCTCCGTCTGCCTCGTCGCCGCGAGCGCCCCCGCCGTCCCGCTCGGCGTCGGCGACCGGCTCTTCCCGTACCTCGGCAACCCGGGCTACGACGTGGCGTCGTACGACCTCTCGTTCACCTACCCGGGCGACAACAGCGAACCGCTGCGAGCCGTGACCACCATCGACGCCTGGACCACCGCCGACCTGGATCGCGTCAACCTGGACTTCGCCCACGGCACCGTCGAGTCGGTCGAGGTCGACGGCGACCCCGCCGAGTTCCGCACCGCCGGCGAGGACCTGGTGATCACACCCGAGGACTCCGTGTCGGACGGCAACTGGATGCGCATCACCGTGCGGCACACCAGTGATCCCCGGCCCCTCGAGAACCGCGAGGGCGGCTGGGTGCGCACCGCGGACGGCCTCGCCATGGCCAACCAGGCAGACGCCGCGCACCTGGTGTTCCCCTGCAACGACCACCCCTCCGACAAGGCGATGTTCACCATCCGGGTCACCGCGCCCGACGGTCACACGGCCGTCGCCAACGGCCTGCCCGCCGGAGTGGAGAAGTCCGGCGGGTCCACGACCTGGACCTACCGCAGCCAGCACCCCATGGCCACCGAACTCACCCAGGTCTCCATCGGCCGCTCCACGGTGCTGCACCGCACCGGCCCGCACGGACTGCCCGTACGGGACGTCGTCCCCACCAGGCACAAGACGGCGCTCGAACCCTGGCTGGAGAAGACCCCCGGCCAGATCGCCTGGATGGAGGGCAAGGTCGGCCGCTACCCCTTCGAGACGTACGGCCTGCTCATGGCCGACGCCACCACCGGCTTCGAACTGGAGACCCAGACGCTCTCCCTCTTCGAACGGGAACTCTTCACCGACCCCGTCTACCCCCCGTGGTACGTCGAGTCGATCATGGTCCACGAGCTGGCCCACCAGTGGTTCGGCAACAGCGTCGGCCCCCGCACCTGGTCGGACCTGTGGCTCAACGAGGGACACGCCACCTGGTACGAGGCCCTGTACGCCGAGGAACAGGCGGACAAGCCGATGCGGGAGAGGATGAAGGCCGCCTACGCCGCCTCCGACCGCTGGCGCGCCGCCGGCGGACCGCCCGCCGCCCCCAAGGCACCCGACCCCGGCCGCAAGACCAGCATCTTCCGGCCCAACGTCTACGACGGCGCCGCGCTCGTCCTGTACGCCCTGCGCCAGGAGATCGGCCGCCCGGCCTTCGAACGCCTGGAACGCGCCTGGGTCGGTCGCCACCAGGACGACACGGCCACGACGGACGATTTCGTCCGGCTCGCCACCGAGATCGCCGGGCGCGACCTGGACGGCTTCTTCCAGGGCTGGCTGTACGGCGAGAAGACCCCGCCCATGCCGGGGCACCCGGACTGGAAGCCGAAGGCTCCCGCCACGAAGGCCCCCGGGAAGCAGGACCGGACCGGGATGACGCCCGCCCGGCACACGGAGCTGACGCCCGCCCGGAACAGGGCGCTGACGCCCGCCCGGAACAGGGCGCTGACGCCCGCGCGATAACACAGTGACGAGACGCCCCGTGCCGTGCGACCATCTTCAGGTCGGCGCGGCACGGAACGCCGGGAATCTCCCGGACCGCCCGTGCGTTGCAGACAGTGAACGGTTTCCCACCTACGTAAGGATCCAATGACCTCCTCTTCTTCCTTTTCCCAGGACTCCAAGCGCTTCGCGCACAGCCACCCCGAGGGTCTTCGGGCCGATGCCCTGATGGAAGAGGACGTCGCCTGGAGCCACGAGATCGACGGAGAGCGGGACGGCGACCAGTTCGACCGCTCCGACCGCGCGGCCCTGCGCCGTGTGGTGGGCCTCTCCACCGAGCTCGAGGACGTCACCGAGGTCGAGTACCGCCAGCTCCGTCTGGAGCGGGTCGTCCTCGTCGGCGTCTGGACCTCGGGAACCGTGCAGGACGCGGAGAACTCCCTCGCGGAGCTCGCCGCCCTCGCCGAGACGGCCGGCGCGCTGGTGCTCGACGGAGTCACCCAGCGCCGCGACAAGCCCGACGCGGCCACCTACATCGGCTCCGGCAAGGCCGAGGAACTGCGCGACATCGTCGTCGAGACCGGAGCGGACACCGTCATCTGCGACGGTGAGCTCAGCCCCGGCCAGCTGATCCACCTCGAGGACGTCGTCAAGGTCAAGGTCATCGACCGCACGGCCCTGATCCTGGACATCTTCGCCCAGCACGCCAAGTCCCGAGAGGGCAAGGCGCAGGTCGCCCTCGCGCAGATGCAGTACATGCTGCCGCGACTGCGCGGCTGGGGTCAGTCGCTGTCCCGTCAGATGGGCGGCGGCAAGGGCGGCGGCCTCGCCACCCGTGGTCCCGGTGAGACCAAGATCGAGACGGACCGGCGCCGGATCCGCGAGAAGATGGCGAAGATGCGCCGGGAGATCGCGGAGATGAAGACCGGCCGCGAGATCAAGCGCCAGGAGCGCAAGCGCCACAAGGTCCCGTCCGTGGCCATCGCCGGCTACACCAACGCCGGCAAGTCCTCGCTGCTCAACCGCCTCACGGGCGCGGGCGTGCTGGTGGAGAACGCCCTGTTCGCGACGCTCGACCCGACCGTGCGCCGGGCCGAGACCCCCAGCGGTCGGCTGTACACGCTGGCCGACACCGTCGGGTTCGTGCGCCACCTGCCCCACCACCTGGTCGAGGCGTTCCGCTCCACGATGGAGGAGGTCGGCGAGTCCGACCTGATCCTGCACGTGGTCGACGGTTCGCACCCGTTCCCGGAGGAGCAGCTGGCCGCCGTGCGCGAGGTGGTCCGGGACGTCGGCGCCACCGATGTGCCCGAGATCGTCGTGATCAACAAGGCCGACGCGGCCGACCCGCTGACGCTCCAGCGACTGCTGCGCGTCGAGAAGCGGTCCATCGCCGTCTCGGCCCGTACCGGCCTGGGCATCGAAGAGCTGCTCGCGCTCATCGACAACGAGCTGCCGCGCCCGTCGGTCGAGATCGAGGCGCTCGTGCCGTACACGCACGGCAAGCTGGTCGCCCGCGCGCACGACGAGGGCGAGGTGATCTCCGAGGAGCACACCCCGGAAGGCACCCTGCTCAAGGTGCGGGTACACGAGGAACTGGCGGCGGAACTCACGCCGTACGTCCCGGCGTCCGCGCTCTGAGCCCGCGCCGGTAGTGCCTTTGAGCCCGAGCCGGTAGTGCCTCTCGGCCCGAGCCGGTAGCGGCTCTCGTACGGCGCGAGAAGGACGCGAAAGGCCCGCCCCCTGTCACTGGGGGCGGGCCTTCAGCATGTGTGGATCACTGACCGCCGTACTTCTTGCTCATGTTCTGGTAGAGCGCCTCGGCGTCCCGGCCCAGCTGCGGACCGGCCAGCCAGGTGTTGTCGGCCGGGCCGATCGACGTGTTGGAGACCAGCACGGACTTGCCGTTCAGGACCCGGAACCAGCCGCCACCGGACGAACCGCCGGTCATGTCGCAGCCGATGCGGTACATCGTCGGCAGGGACGCGCTGAGCGAGAACCGGCCGGGCACGTCGACGCACTTGAACATCTTCAGGCCGTTGTAGGGCGGGGCGGCCGGGTAGCCCCAGGCGCCCATCTTGCGGGACTCGGCCGCGGACGGGGCGGAGAAGTCCACGTCCAGCGCGGCACCGACCGTCTCCTCCAGGGACTTCGCGCCCTGCTCCGGCTTCACGTGCAGCACCGCGTAGTCGTATGCGGCTCCGTCGCCACCGGTCTCCGAACCGCCCTGGATCCACTGGTTCGACGTGGACGCCCAGTTCGCCCACCAGTTGCCGTACGGGGCGATCTCGCGCTGGCCGGCGTTGCCCAGCTCCGCCTCGGACTTACCGAGGTCGTTGTACGCCGGGACGAAGACGATGTTGCGGTACCAGCCGCCGTTGCCCCCGGCGTGCACGCAGTGGCCCGCCGTCCACACCAGGTTGGACTTGCCCGGGTGGTTGACGTCCTTGACGACCGTGCCGGAGCAGACGGCCGGGCCGTCGGGGGAGTCGAAGAAGACCTTGCCGACGGGCGCCGCGTTGCGGTGGTACGGCGTCTTCTCGGCCTGGGCCCTGACGGGTGCCGGGTCCGGGTCGCTGACCCCCTGGCCGGCCGACGCGTCCTTCGTCGTGACCGTCTTGTCGGCCTCCTCGGCGGACTGCATCCGCTCCGGCTTCCAGAGGCCCTCGATCACCGGATTGACGAAGTCCTTGGCGTCACTGAGCCACTTGTCCTTGTCCCAGTCCTTCCAGCCGCCGTCCTTCCAGCGGTCGACGTCGATGCCGTGCTCTTTGAGCTTGCCCGCGAGATCGGCCGGAATCTTGGCCTTGCCGCCGTCCGCGGCTGCCTGGGAACTGCCGGCGTCGGGCTTGTCGCTCGCCGAGTTCTCGGAGCCGTTGCAGGCGGTCGCGGTGAGCGCCAGGGCGGCGACGAGCCCGGTGGCGGCGAGAACGGTGCGCCGCCCGCGCCTGGATGCGGGCGTACGTGTGGAACGCATGGTGCGATGACCCCCGTTGTGCGTACGTGTGTGGTGCTGGTGCTGGTGCTGGTGCTGGTGCGGTGCTGGTTGGTGTTGCTCGTGCGGTGCGCCGGTGCGGGGCGCCGCGTGTGCATGCCATGGGTGCGGCGCGCCGGTGCTCCCACGCGACTCCCCACTATGCCCGTGGAGTTGAGGGCGAACCGGGGTGGGGCGGTGAAGGTTTCCGAGAGCCCCCGAACCGGAACTCAGGAGGGAGCCGCCCGGGGTGCCGCCCCACCGGCGGCGCGATTCAGCGGACGGTCACCGGTTGGCGTACTTCTTGCTGACCGAGTCGTACACACCCTTGGCCACGTCGCCCAGACGCGGTCCGGCCAGCCAGCCCGACGTCACCGGGCCGATCGAGGTGTTGGACACCAGCGCCGGCTTGCCGTCCGGCCCGGTAGCGACCCAGCCACCACCACTCGAACCGCCGGTCATGGTGCAGCCGATGCGGTACATCGTCGGGTCCGACGCGGTGACCGACAGCCGCCCCGGCCGGTCCTGGCAGCGGAACAGCTTCTGCCCGTCGTAGGGCGGCGCGGCCGGGTAGCCGATCGCCGTGACGCTCTTCATCTGCGGCACCGCGGGCGCCTTGAAGTCGACCGGCAGCGCCGCACCGACCATCTCCTCCAGCGACTTGCCGCCGCTGCCCTTCTCCGGGGTCACATGGATGACCGCGAAGTCGTACGGCGCGCCGTCACCGCCCGTCGAACCGCCCTGCTCGATCCACTGGTCCGAGGTCTGCGCCCAGTCGCCCCACCAGACACCGTAGGGGGCGACGTCCTCGCGGGTGGCGTTCTCCAGCTCCGCCACCGGCTTGCCGTCGTCGTTGTACGACGGCACGAACGCGATGTTGCGGTACCAGCCGCCCTTCTTGCCCGCGTGCACGCAGTGGCCCGCCGTCCACACCAGGTTGGACTTGCCCGGGTGCGCCGGGTCCTTCACGACGGTCGCCGAGCAGACCGCCGAGCCCCCGGGGGAGTCGAAGAACACCTTCCCGGCCGTGGGCGCGTTGGCGTGGTACGACGGCGGCACGGCCTGCGCCCGGACCGGCTCGGGCGTCGGGTCGGTCACGCCCTGGTCACCGGAGAGGTCGCTGTCGTCGACGCCCTGGTCGGGCTCCTCGGCCTCCCGCATGCGGTCCGGGTTCCAGAGCCCCTCGATGATCGGGTTGATGTACTCGTTCGCCTCGCGCAGCCAGTCGTCCCGGTCCCAGTTCTTCCAGGCGCCGTCCTTCCACTTGTCGACGTCGATCCCGTGCTCGCGGAGCCGGTCCCGGATGTCGTCCGGGATCCTGAGCTTGCCGTCGTCGGAGGCGGTGGCCGACGCGGAGGCCTCACCACCCGCCTCGGCGTCGCCCGACTCGCAGGCGGTGGCGGTCAGCGCGAGCGCCGAAGCGAGGGCCACCGCTGCCAGCACGGGGGAGTTCCGGCGTCGCGCCCCGCCTCCTCGGCCGGTATGGGACGACGGTCGTGTGGGTCGCATGATCTGACTCCCCCTGGTACGGAACGAACGTGGACGAACCGGCCTTTCGCCCCCGATTCCCGCTGTCCCGCGGGAACTTCGGGGCGACCTCACGGCGTCCGGGAACGGCACCACACACTATGCGGTGCCTGTGGGGGCGATCCGACGGATCAGCAACAGTTCCGTCACGGAAAGGATCTTGAGGCAACCCGTAACCCCGTGAGTGATCCGGGGTTGGTAGCGGATGGGGGGCCTGCTGTCTGGATGCGGTCCTCTGTGCCCGTGCCCAGTGGGAGGTCTTGGAAGCCGTGGCGGAATCCACCTATGGGGGTCGTGCGTCGGAGGAGGCCGCTGTGGGGTGTACGCAGGTGAAACCCGCCGTCGGCGCTGCCGCCGACCCCACCGCCCCCGCCCCGCGCTCCACGCCCGAGGGCCTCTCACGCCGCCAGGGCGCACGCGAACCCGCCGCCCGGACCTACGCCCGCGCCCTGCCGATCGTTCCGGTGCGGGCCCGGGGACTGACCATCGAGGGCGCCGATGGCCGGCGTTACCTGGACTGCCTCTCCGGCGCCGGAACTCTCGCCCTGGGCCACAACCACCCGGTCGTCCTGGAAGCCATCCGCACGGTCCTCGACTCCGGCGCACCCCTGAGCGCCCCCGACCTCGCGACACCCGTCAAGGACGCCTTCCTCGACGAGCTGTTCCGCACCCTGCCGCCGGGCCTCGCCGAGCGGGCGCGGGTGCGGTTCTGCGGACCGGCCGGCAGCGAAGCCGTCGAGACCTCCTGGGCCCTGGCGCGCGCGGCGACCGGACGGAGCGGCCTCCTGACGTTCACCGGAGCGGGACGCGGTGGTACCGCCGGAGTCGGCTGTGGTGGTACCACAGGAGTCCTCGACGACCCGTCCGTGAACTCCCATGACACTCGGGTGACCCGCCTGCCCTACCCGCAGGACTACCGCTGCCCCTTCGGCGTCGGTGGCGAGCACGGAGCCGACCTCGCCGCCCGCTGGACGGAGTCCCTCCTCGGCGACCCGGGGTCGTCCGGGATGCCGCTGCCCGCCGGGATGCTCGTCGAGCCGGTCCAGGGCGAGGGTGGCGTGATCCCCGCACCGGACTCCTGGCTGCGGCGCATGCGACAACTCACCGCCGACCGGTCCGTCCCGCTGATCGTCGACGAGATCCAGACGGGCGTGGGCCGGACCGGCGCCTTCTGGGCCGTGGAGCACAGCGGCGTGACCCCCGACGTGATGGTCCTCTCCAACGCCATCGGCGGCAGCCTCCCACTGGCCGTCGTCGTCTATCGCGACGACCTCGTCACCCGGGAACCCGGCAGCCCCGCCGACGCCTTCCCCGGCAACCAGCTCGCCATGGCCGCCGGCACCGCGACCCTCGCCCACGTCCGCGAGAACGCCCTCGCCGACCGCGCGGCCACCCTGGGAGCGCGCTTGCTGGGTCAACTCCGCCAATTGGCCTCCGATTTCTCGTGTGTAGGGGATGTGCGGGGGAGGGGGCTGATGATCGGGGTCGAGTTGGTGGATCCGGACGGGGAGGGGGAGTGGGGCTCCGCGGGGGCGCTCGGGGCTCCCGCCATTGCCGATGTTGCCGCAGCTCCCGGGGCTCCGGGGGCTGCGGAGGGCGGCGTGCCAGGGTCGGTGGGGTCGGTGACGCCGGGCAGTTGGCACCGGCCGCTCCCCGCCGCCCCCGAACTGGCTGCCGCGGTGCAGCGGGAGTGCCTGCGGCGCGGCCTCATCGTCGGACTCGGCGGTCGTCACGCGAGCGTCGTGCAACTCCTCCCTCCTCTGACCATCACAGACGAACAGGCTGCGGCCATACTGGAACGCCTCGCCGACGCGATCCGGGCAGCGGTCCGGTGCCGAGGGGGTGGCCCGGCAACCGCACCGTGACCGGCGAGAGCGGGCGGTGGCGTGGGATTCCACGCCGTGCTGGGGGGGGGAGCGCCGGGGCACTGGCCGACTCCTCGCCCCGCCGGTGGCCGAACGCCCAAGTCCGGTCCGAACACGTCTGCCCGCTGCGCGACTTGCCGCCCTCTCGGGCCCTGCCGAGCCGAGTGAAGCCCCCTCGGTCCGCCACCCCCCTAACCGCCTGATCCGGAGCACCCCATGAGGTACCTGTCGTGAACGCCACGCCCCACCCCGAGCACCACACACCGACGGATGGTCAAGGTTCCGTCGGTACCCGGTCGCCGGGGACGTCGCCGGACCAGCGAATCCCTCAGCAGCGGCCGGCCTTGGAACCTTTCCACGGGCTGTCCGAAGGCCCCGACAGCGACCCTCTGGAGCATCCCGACCCCCACACCGTCGCCCAGGCCGCCGCCGTGGAGAATCTGCTCCGCTGCTGGGTGCGCGAGACGGACCAGCCCGCCCCGGCTGACGGCGTCCTGCGCATCCCCCTGCCCGCCAGCGGCACGGCTCTCCTCGCGCCGGTCCGCTACTGGTCCCCGACGGGCTGGCACCGCTTCGACCCTCCTCGTCTCGCTGATGCGCCCGACCACGCCCCACCTGCCGACGCCGTCACGATCGCCGCCCTGCTCACACGGGAGGCGTCCTCAGACGGCTCGGCCGTCAGCCCTGCTCACAACTCCCTCCTCGTCGCCGGCGTTGCCGACTCGGTCCGCCGGGTCGCCGGTTTCGTCGAAGCCCGCCGGCAAGCCCCGGCCGACGGACCCGACCTCTTCTTGTCCGCGGAACAGGCGCTGGTATTCGGACACCCCCTGCATCCGAGCCCCAAGAGTCGCGAAGGCCTCTCCGACACCGAAGCCCTGTCGTACTCACCTGAGTTGCACGGCTCCTTTCCCCTGCACTGGATGGCTGTCGCTTCCTCCGTTCTCGCCACCGACTCCTGCTGGACCGAACGCGGGCGCCCCGTCGCCGCGCCCCGGCTCACCGCCCGCCTCGCCGGTACCGCACCGGCGCTGCCAGAGGGGTACGCCCTCCTGCCCCTGCACCCCTGGCAGGCACACGAGATCCGTCACCGTGCGGAAACCGCTGCCCTGTTGGACGCCGGGCTGCTCCGTGACCTCGGCAGCCATGGTCCTCCCTGGCACCCCACCTCCTCCGTTCGAACCGTCTACCGCCCCCATGCCCCCGCGATGCTCAAGCTCTCGCTCGGCCTGCGCATCACCAACTCCCGCCGTGAGAACCTCCGCAAGGAGCTCCACCGCGGCGTCGAGGTCCACCGCCTCCTCCGAAGCGGCCTCGCCCAGCAGTGGCGAGCCGCGCACCCGGGCTTCGACGTCGTCCGGGACCCGGCCTGGCTCGCCGTGGACACCCCCGACGGTGTCCCGATGCCCGGACTCGACGTGGTGATCCGTCACAACCCGTTCTTCCCCTCCGACGACGTCTCCTGCGTCGCAGGCCTCCTCTCGCCGCGCCCGTGCTCCCCGACCCCGCTGGAGGGTGCCCCGGGTCGTACGGGGACGCACGGCCCGGCCCTACGGTCCCGGCTCGCCGACGTCGTCACCCGCCTTGCCCGCCGTACCGGTCGGCCCCGCGGCGCTGTCGCCGCGGAGTGGTTCCTGCGCTATCTCGCACACGTGGTGCGACCCGTCCTCTGGCTTGACGGTGAGGCCGGCATCGCCCTGGAGGCGCACCAGCAGAACACCCTGCTCCTGCTGGACCCCGAGGGCTGGCCCACGGGCGGTCGCTACCGCGACAACCAGGGCTACTACTTCCGTGAGTCCCGGCGCGCGGAGCTGGAGGCCCGACTGCCCGGCATCGGAGAACGGAGCGACACGTTCGTCCGTGACGAGGTCGCCGACGAGCGGCTCGCGTACTACCTGGCGGTCAACAACGTGCTCGGCCTCATCGGCGCGTTCGGCGCCCAGGGGCTGGCGGACGAGCGGCTGCTGCTCGCCGCCTTCCGCCGCTTCCTGGGTGACGTGGCCTCCGGCCCGGCACCGCTGCGCACCTCGCTACCGGCCCGGTTGCTCGACTCGCCCGTTCTGCGCTGCAAAGCCAACCTGCTGACCCGGATGTACGGCCTCGATGAACTCGTAGGCCCGGTCGACACCCAGTCCGTCTACGTCACCATCGCCAACCCCCTGCATTCCCGAACACCTTGATCGTCCCGGACCGTAGCTGACCTGTCTCCCTTCTCCCTGAGGACAAGCCCCACCCCCTTTGAGAGGAGCGTTCGGTGCCTCCCGCCGACCCGATCGCCGAAACCGGTATCGCCGTCCCTGCTCTGGCCGACGTGCCTCGCGGTGCCGGGTCCCGATCCGGCTCGCCGGAAATCGGCAGGGGTGGCGACGAGGACTCGGCGCCACGCTCTTCCCCGGTTCTCTGTCGTGACGACCTCCTTGACCACGTCGCGCAATGGGGCCCTGTCGACACACCCGCGGGAGGGTTCCACCTCGTCCCCGTGCGCCTCGAACGCGACCTTCCGCTCATCTGCCGCTGGATGAACGACCCCGCCGCCGCGGCGTTCTGGGAACTGGCCGGACCGTCGGCGGTGACGCGGAACCACCTGCGGGCTCAGCTCGCCGGCGACGGGCGCAGCGTGCCGTGCATCGGTGTGCTGGACGGACAGCCGATGAGCTACTGGGAGATCTACCGGGCGGATCTGGACCCGCTGGCCCGTCACTACCCGGCCCGGCCTCACGACACGGGAATCCACCTTCTGCTCGGTGGGGTCACGCATCGTGGGCGCGGTCTCGGGGGTCTGCTGCTCAGGGCCGTGACCGATCTCGTCCTCGCGCAGCGCCCTTCTTGCACACGTGTCGTCGCTGAACCCGACATGCGCAACACCCCCTCCGTAGCCGCATTCCTGACCGCCGGCTTCCGGTTCTCCGCCGAGGTCGACCTGCCCGCCAAGCGGGCCGCCCTCATGGTCCGAGACCGGTCACTCCGGCATCTGCTGTAGCGCTGTGTCACCGCGCCATCACTCATTGAACGCGGGCCGTCCCGCCGCAGTTCCCGCTCGCCGTCCGAAATTTCTGAGCAGTTTGCTCACAGCCATGGCCGCTCCGATTCTCACCGAGGACCGCGATCTTGATCATGCCTCCGTCCCCGCCTCCGTCCCCGCCCCCGCCTGCTGGCCCCGGCGTGATCGCCCGTTTGTCAGTGCAGGGTCGTAGGGTGGTCGCGCTATGACGAAGCCCTCACTCTCCGAACTCCTGCATGCTGCCGTCACTGCCGTCGGCGGTACGGAGCGCCCCGGTCAGGTGGCCATGGCCGAAGCCGTCGAGGAAGCGATCGACGACGGCTCCCACCTGCTGGTCCAGGCCGGCACCGGCACCGGCAAGTCGCTGGGCTACCTGGTGCCCGCGCTCGCGCACGGGGAGCGGGTGGTCGTCGCGACCGCCACCCTGGCCCTGCAGCGCCAGCTGGTGGAGCGTGACCTGCCGAGAACGGTCGACTCGCTGCATCCCCTGCTGCGTAGACGCCCGGAGTTCGCGATGCTCAAGGGACGGTCGAACTACCTGTGCATGCACCGTCTGCACGAGGGGGTTCCGCAGGACGAGGAAGAAGGCCTCTTCGACCAGTTCGAGGCCGCCGCACCCACCAGCAAGCTGGGCCAGGACCTGCTCCGGGTGCGTGACTGGGCCGACGAGACCGAGACCGGCGACCGTGATGACCTCACGCCGGGCATCTCGGACCGTGCCTGGGCCCAGGTGTCTGTGTCGTCGCGGGAGTGCCTGGGCGCCTCGAAGTGCGCGTACGGCGCGGAGTGCTTCGCCGAGATGGCTCGCGAGCGGGCCAAGCTCGCCGAGGTCGTCGTGACCAATCACGCGCTGCTCGCGATCGACGCCATCGAGGGGGCCCCGGTCCTCCCGCAGCACGAGGTGCTGATCGTCGACGAGGCGCACGAGCTGGTCTCCCGGGTCACCGGAGTCGCCACCGGCGAGCTCACTCCTGGCCAGGTCAACCGCGCGGTGCGTCGCGCCGCCAAACTCGTCAACGAGAAGGCCGCGGACCAGCTTCAGACCGCAGCCGAGGGTTTTGAGCGGCTGATGGAGCTGGCGCTGCCAGGCCGTCTGGAGGAGATCCCCGAGGATCTCGGATACGCCCTCATGGCACTGGGCGACGCGTGCCGCACTGTCATCTCCGCGATCGGCGCGACCCGCGACAAGTCCGTCCAGGACGAGGACGCCGTCCGCAAGCAGGCCCTGGCCTCCGTGGAGAACGTGCACGACGTGGCGGAACGCATCACGAACGGCTCCGAGTGGGACGTCGTCTGGTACGAGCGCCACGACCGCTTCGGTGCCTCCTTGCGCGTCGCCCCCATGTCCGTCTCCGGCCTGCTGCGGGAGAAGCTCTTCGCGGACCGTTCCGTGGTCCTCACGTCCGCGACGCTCAAGCTGGGCGGTGACTTCAACGGTGTGGGTGCCTCTCTGGGGCTGTCCCCGGAAGGCACCGAGGGCGACGACGTCCCCCAGTGGAAGGGCATCGACGTCGGCTCGCCCTTCGACTACCGCAAACAGGGCATCCTCTACGTCGCCAAGCACCTCGCCCGCCCCGCGCGGGACGGCGACCGTGCGGACATGCTCGACGAACTGACGGAGCTGATCCAGGCGGCGGGAGGCCGAACCCTCGGCCTGTTCTCCTCGATGCGGGGAGCCCAGCTGGCCGCCGAAGAGCTCCGGTCCCGGATCCCCGAGTACCCGATCCTCCTCCAGGGCGAGGAGACGCTGGGCGAGCTCATCAAGAACTTCGCGGCCGATCCGAAGACCTGCCTCTTCGGCACGCTGTCGCTCTGGCAGGGCGTCGACGTCCCCGGATCCAGCTGTCAGTTGGTCGTCATGGACAAGATCCCGTTTCCGCGTCCGGACGACCCGCTCATGAGTGCCCGGCAGAAGGCCGTGGAGGACGCGGGTGGCAACGGCTTCATGGCGGTCGCCGCCACTCACGCCGCGCTCCTCATGGCGCAGGGCGCCGGCCGGCTCGTCAGGGCGTCGGGGGACCGAGGTGTGGTGGCCGTCCTCGACCCGCGTCTGGCGACAGCCAGGTACGGGAGCTATCTGAAGGCGTCACTGCCCGACTTCTGGTTCACGACGGACCGTAACCAGGTGCGGAAATCGCTGGCCGCGATCGACGCTTCTGCCCAGCAGGCGGCAGCCGGGCAGCCGGACGACGTATGAGCCGTGGGGTTGGCCTGCGGCTCGGTCGCAGGCCAACCCCACAGCTCACCCGCACGAACACGCGATCTCATTCGGCCCTCGAGCAACGCAAGCCTTCGAACAGCGCAGGGCCCGAACAGCGCAGGGCCCCGGAACCGGCGCAGAGGTCCCGGGGCCCGGTCAGAGGGCGGGCCCGAGTGGGCCCGCCCGACGCGGTGCGCGCTGTCAGACGCGCCGCAGAACGGCCACCACCTTGCCGAGGATGGTCGCGTCGTCGCCCGGGATGGGCTCGTAGGCCGCGTTGTGCGGCAGGAGCCAGACATGGCCGTCCTCGCGCTTGAAGCGCTTGACGGTGGCCTCGCCGTCGAGCATCGCGGCCACGATGTCGCCGTTCTCGGCGACCGGCTGACGGCGCACCGTGACCCAGTCGCCGTCGCAGATCGCGGCCTCGATCATCGAGTCACCGACGACCTTCAGTACGAACAGCTCACCGTCGCCGACGAGCTGGCGGGGGAGGGGGAAGACGTCCTCGACGGACTCCTCGGCGAGGATCGGGCCACCGGCGGCGATGCGGCCGACCAGCGGCACGTACGACGCGGCCGGCTTGCCGGTGGTGTCCGTGGGCTGCACCGAGGCGGCCTGGTCGGAGCCCCGCACCTCGTAGGCGCGCGGGCGGTGGGGGTCGCGGCGCAGGAAGCCCTTGCGCTCCAGCGCCATCAGCTGATGGGCGACGGAGGAGGTGCTGGAGAGGCCGACGGCCTGACCGATCTCGCGCATGGAAGGCGGGTAGCCCCGTCGCTGCACGGAGTCCCTGATGACCTCGATCACGCGGCGCTGGCGATCGGTGAGTCCCGAGCTGTCCGCCCGGATGCCGGGAGGTCGGCCCGGCAGGGAGCGCTTGTGCCCCTCAGGGTTCGTGGCTTCGTTCATCGCATGCACCGGCTCTAGTCGGCCCTGGGAGCGGTCCTGGGCAGTAATGGCGGCACTGTCTGCGGTGGTGGTCACGTCGGCCCCTCTCGATGGTCTCCCTGCTGGACAACGGTAGTTGCTTTCGAAAGGTTGCGCCAAACACACGTTCGAGTGAAAAATCGCGAATCACCGGACGCGATCATGTGTCCGGGTGTATTGGCGGCCGCGCCACCTGGCGGGCAAAAGGGCCCATTGCTGTACTCTTCACCGCCGGGGTGATCACTCGTGGACTGGTGCCCCAGTCTGCCATCCGGCATTCCCCTGCCCCGGGACCAGCCCTCATCTGTGCGGGAGTCCCACGTCCCCTCCCCGCGGCGCCCACGGTATCTCCGCATGTGCTGCGGCGATACGGCTGTGCAGAAACGGATCTGCCCGTGTCCCCGGGAAGCCGTCGCGGCGGCGCCTGCGCCGGTGCGCGGGGCCGGTGGGATCCGGCCGGTCGTACGCCACCGGCGCCTACGCGTGCGACACGCGGGAGTGGTGTCGATGTATGAGCCAATCCCCACATCTAGTGGTTGGATTGCATCAGTAGCCCAGAAGTTGTGGTCCCCCGGGTCTCGAGGCTCATGGTCATCGCCTATGCTTGGGGCTGCTTCGTGGGGCGCAAGAGGCCCGGCGAGGCTATTGAGTCTGCTGTGAGGAGGGTTGGGAGTTCATGCACTGCCCCTTCTGCAGGCACCCCGACAGCCGTGTCGTCGACAGTCGTACGACCGACGACGGCACATCGATCCGCAGGCGCCGCCAGTGCCCTGACTGCTCCCGTCGTTTCACGACCGTGGAGACGTGCTCGCTCATGGTGGTGAAGCGGTCCGGAGTCACCGAGCCCTTCAGCCGTACGAAGGTCATCAACGGAGTGCGCAAGGCGTGCCAGGGCCGGCCCGTCACCGAGGACGCGCTCGCCCAGCTCGGCCAACGGGTCGAGGAGGCGGTGCGGGCAACCGGAAGCGCCGAGCTGACCACCCACGACGTGGGGCTGGCCATACTCGGCCCGCTGCAGGAGCTCGATCTCGTCGCCTACCTGCGATTCGCCTCCGTCTATCGGGCGTTCGACTCGCTCGAGGACTTCGAGGCGGCCATCGAGGAACTCAGGGGGCAGACGCGACGCCCCGGCGCGGACGACGAGGACCGCGAGGACGCGGCCGCGGGGGGCCAGGAAGACGACCGCGGGTCCGGAGGGGCGGAACAGGTCCCCCAGCCCGCAGGCGCCGCCGACTGACCGGCGGGCCGGACCCGGAAGGCAGCTCCGGGCCCGGCCGGGCGGCGGCGATGAGAAGACCTGTTGCGGGCGACGTGAGTGGGTGCCCGCAACACCAGACAGAACACCGTGCCACGGGAACAACGGGGCACTTCAGGGCGTTTTCGCCCGTACAGGGAGGCGGCATGACAGAGACGGCGAGCGGTCCGGCACGGAGTTCCCGAGCCAAGAGCGTCAAGGCGAGCAAGGGCCTGCGTGTCGAGCGCATCCACACCACGCCTGGGGTCCACCCCTATGACGAGGTGGCCTGGGAGCGCCGTGACGTCGTCATGACCAACTGGCGCGACGGCTCGGTCAACTTCGAGCAGCGCGGCGTCGAGTTCCCCGACTTCTGGTCGGTGAACGCGGTCAACATCGTCACCAGCAAGTACTTCCGTGGTGCCGTGGGCACCCCGCAGCGCGAGACCAGCCTCAAGCAGCTGATCGACCGCATCGTGAAGACGTACCGGAAGGCCGGTGAGGACTACAAGTACTTCTCCTCGCCCGCCGATGCCGAGATCTTCGAGCACGAGCTGGCGTACGCCCTCCTGCACCAGATCTTCAGCTTCAACAGCCCTGTCTGGTTCAACGTCGGCACCAAGCAGCCCCAGCAGGTCTCCGCCTGCTTCATCCTGTCCGTCGACGACTCCATGGAGTCGATCCTCGACTGGTACAAGGAAGAGGGCATGATCTTCAAGGGCGGCTCCGGCGCCGGCCTGAACCTCTCCAGGATCCGCTCCTCCAAGGAGCTGCTGTCCTCCGGTGGCAACGCCTCCGGCCCGGTCTCCTTCATGCGCGGTGCCGACGCCTCCGCAGGAACGATCAAGTCCGGTGGTGCCACCCGCCGCGCCGCCAAGATGGTCGTCCTCGATGTGGATCACCCGGACATCGAGGACTTCATCGAGACCAAGGTCAAGGAAGAAGAGAAGATCCGCGTCCTGCGCGACGCGGGCTACGACATGGACCTGGGCGGCGACGACATCACGTCCGTCCAGTACCAGAACGCCAACAACTCGGTCCGGGTGAACGACGAGTTCATGCAGGCCGTCGAGCGGGGCGGCAAGTTCGGCCTGCGGGGGCGGATGACGGGAGAGGTGATCGAGGAGGTCGACGCCAAGGCGCTCTTCCGCAGGATCGCCGAGGCCGCATGGGCCTGCGCCGACCCCGGCATCCAGTACGACGGCGTCATCAACAACTGGCACACCTGCCCCGAGTCCGGCCGGATCACCGCGTCGAACCCGTGCAGCGAGTACATGCACCTGGACAACACGTCCTGCAACCTGGCCTCGCTGAACCTGATGAAGTTCCTGAAGGACGACGGTAAGGGCAACCAGTCCTTCGAGGCCGAGCGCTTCCAGAAGGTCGTCGAGCTGGTCATCACCGCGATGGACATTTCGATCTGCTTCGCAGACTTCCCGACCCAGAAGATCGGCGAGAACACGCGCGCGTTCCGCCAGCTGGGCATCGGTTACGCCAACCTCGGAGCCCTGCTGATGGCCACCGGTCACGCCTACGACTCCGACGGCGGCCGCGCCCTCGCCGGAGCCATCACCTCCCTGATGACGGGCACGGCGTACCGGCGCTCCGCCGAACTGGCCTCGGTCGTCGGCCCGTACGACGGTTACGCCCGCAACGCCGACGCCCACAAGCGCGTGATGAAGCAGCACTCGGACGCCAACGACAAGGCCGTCCGCATGGACGACCTGGACACCCCGGTGTGGGCCGCCGCCAGCGAGGCCTGGGGCGACGTGCTCCGCATCGGCGAGAAGAACGGTTTCCGTAACTCGCAGGCGTCCGTGCTCGCCCCGACCGGCACCATCGGCCTGGCGATGTCCTGCGACACCACGGGTGTCGAGCCCGACCTCGCGCTGGTCAAGTTCAAGAAGCTGGTCGGCGGCGGCTCGATGCAGATCGTCAACGGCACCGTCCCGCAGGCCCTGCGCCGCCTGGGCTACCTGGAAGAGCAGATCGAGGCGATCGTCGCCCACATCGCCGACAACGGCAACGTGATCGACGCCCCCGGCCTCAAGCCCGAGCACTACGAGGTGTTCGACTGCGCCATGGGCGAGCGGGCCATCTCCCCGATGGGCCACGTCCGCATGATGGCCGCCATCCAGCCGTGGATCTCCGGCGCCATCTCCAAGACGGTCAACATGCCGGAGTCGGCGACCGTCGAAGAGGTCGAGGAGATCTACTTCGAGGCCTGGAAGCTCGGCGTCAAGGCCCTCGCGATCTACCGCGACAACTGCAAGGTCGGCCAGCCCCTCTCCGCCAAGACCAAGGAGAAGGAGAAGGCGGAGATCACTGAGAAGACCGAGGACACCATCCGTACCGCGGTCGAGAAGGTCGTCGAGTACCGCCCGGTCCGCAAGCGCCTGCCGAAGGGACGCCCCGGCATCACCACGTCCTTCACCGTCGGCGGTGCCGAGGGCTACATGACCGCCAACTCCTACCCGGACGACGGTCTCGGTGAGGTCTTCCTCAAGATGTCCAAGCAGGGCTCGACCCTCGCGGGCATGATGGACGCCTTCTCCATCGCGGTCTCCGTCGGCCTCCAGTACGGCGTGCCGCTGGAGACGTACGTCTCGAAGTTCACCAACATGCGCTTCGAGCCGGCCGGTATGACGGACGACCCGGACGTGCGGATGGCGCAGTCGATCGTCGACTACATCTTCCGCCGCCTGGCGCTGGACTTCCTGCCCTTCGAGACGCGCTCCGCGCTCGGCATCCACTCCGCCGAGGAGCGCCAGCGTCACCTCGAGACCGGGTCGTACGAGCCGTCCGACGACGAGGTCGACGTGGAAGGGCTGGCCCAGTCCGCCCCGCGCGCCCAGGAGCTGAAGGCGGTCGCCGCTCCGAAGGCCGAAGAAGCGGTCAAGCCCGCTCCGCAGCAGGCGCACACCAGCGCCGAACTGGTGGAGATGCAGCTGGGCATCCAGGCCGACGCCCCGCTGTGCTTCTCCTGCGGTACGAAGATGCAGCGCGCCGGTTCCTGCTACATCTGCGAGGGCTGCGGCTCGACGAGCGGCTGCAGCTGAAACTGGGCGGAATTGCATCGAGTGCAACACTCGGCAAACGCTCATCTGACAAGTAATCCCTGATGAGAGGGGCGTCAGCCTCGCGCTGACGCCCCTCCCGCCTAGCGGCTGGCCTGGGGATACACCCGCCGCTCTAGCGCCCGCAACAATGTTGCATCCAGCGCAACCGCCCCTACAGGTCCCCTGTGAAGGTGATACAGAGGAAAAATCATGGACTACGTGGTCCACGATCTCGGCCGTCAGCCCAAGGGCGCGACCGCAGTCATTAAACTGTCCGGCAGTGCAGCCAATGTGCGCCTGATGGACTCCAGCAACTATCAGAAGTACAAGGCCGGAAGAAACGCCCGCTTTGCAGGTGGGCTGGCAAAACACTCTCCGGTGCGTCTTGCGATTCCGCGGAGCGGACACTGGTACGTGACCGTTGACATGCTGGGCCTCAGAGGAAGAGTGAGGTCCTCGGCTTCCATCGAGCCGCCGCCGCTGCCGGTGCTACGCCCGAGTAATGCTGGTTCCCTGACCCAAATCAGACATGAGCCGCCGCCCTACTCCATCGGCCGGGCCGAGTCCGTACGAGATGTCTTCATCTCTCATGCCAGTGAGGACAAAGAGGCAGTGGCCCGCCCGCTCGCGCAGTATCTGCAAGAGGCCGGCATCTCTGTGTGGCTCGACGTCCTCGAATTGAGGATCGGCGACAGCCTCCGCCGCAAGATCGACCAAGGCTTGGCTAACAGTCGATTCGGCATCGTGATTCTCTCCCGCCCCTTCTTCGAAAAGGGGTGGCCCCAGTATGAACTTGACGGCTTGGTGACACGGTACGTGACGGGGCAGCAGAACCTGCTGCCAATCTGGCACAACATCACCAAAGACGAAGTGATGGCACAAAGCCCATCACTGGCTGACAAGTTGGCCAGAAGCACCGCTCAGTACACGGTCGAGGAGATCGCCCGTGAGATTGCTGACGTGGTGGGAGAGAGTGACACCCAAAGCGACGTTGGGTGACCCGATTCTCTCAGTTGAGACTTCCGACGGAAAGCCGCCGGAATGCAGGCATGCATGACATCACGTTCTGAGCTGCAACGCAAGTTGGCACGGAATGAAAAGGTGAGCATGCCATGGAACTCAGCGTGAACGGGCGAGGCCTGACCGACAATCAGGTTGACGCGATGCAAGCCGGCTTGTCCAGGATGGAAAAACCTGACGCCGCCGTCATTGTTACCGACGATTTTGTGGGAACGGTCCGCAGGCTGACTTCTCACGAAAGCTACTCAACGGACCGTGGTGCCAGCATAGTTGCAGCACGGACCCTTTCGCTTGACGGTGGACCCGTAGTCGTCGTGAACAGACCGGAGGTCAGTAACCTCCCTCCATATGATGTTGAGCGACTTCTTGCCCATGAGGCTGGCCATATTCAACTCATTGAGCGAGCTGAGGGAGTTGTAGGTCGCCGTGACCTTGTAGGGCCAGACTGGGAGTGGTGGCTCCTATGCCTCGGCGGCTTTGCTCTGGACGAGCTGCGAATCGAACGCCGCCTGGCAGAGCTCGGGTATGCAGTCTCCGGGGCTGGAACAGTCGATCATCTGGTCGACTCGCTCTATCAACTCAACGCTGAAGTCGTAACGACACTTCTGGATCCAACCAGCTCCGACGTGGAGAAGCTAGCCAGCGCAGTGATGAAATCTCACGACTGGTTCTCCAAGCGCCTCGCTTACTTCGCTGCCTTCCGCTCAGACCGAGTTGGGGCCGGGCTCGCAATCCTGCCTGATCAAGCGAAGTTGGAATGGGATGACTATGTTGGCCCGACGTGGGGAGGGCGGGTGGCTTTGTACCAAGAGGCGCCGACGTCCGCGGAGCCCATGCGCGATTCCGAGTTGAACGAACTTCTTCAGGAAACAGGCAGACAGGAACAAGCGCTGCTCAGCAAGATCGGATTCCGATATGCCTCGGAGAGGAACGGATTCTCCTTCCGCAGAGTAGTGAGCGACAACGTCTGTCACGCAAGGCTGCAACGTGCCGTGGCAGTCGCCAGACTCGATGAGAGCGCTTGAGGTCGCACCGGGCCGAAGCCAGAGGTAGAGGAAAAATTTGAGGTGACCCCTTGCTGTTGCCCAGGGCCTCGCCCTGGGCAACAGCGCCCCGTACGACCCCAGCCATGCACGCAGTCCGTGGTTGAGCGTGACCGTAACCAACTCAACGATGTTGCGTTAAACGCAACATGAGCGGTGGGGCGAACCTGCCAGGAGCTGCGCACCTGGTACTTGTCGGCGAGGTAGTGCACCTTGATCCTGAGCCAGCGATCTTTCAAGCGATGCTGGACGGATGGGTGTTGCAGCAGCGGGCACGGTTTCTGAACTATGAAGCCACCATCGTGCCGCGACTGCGACTGGTCAGGAGATTCGTAGAGTTCACGAATCAGTACCCGTGGCAGTGGCAGCCGACTGAAGCCGAGGCCTTTCTCGACCACCTCAGATCGCGGAAGCCTGATTTTGCCTACTCGACGGCACGCGGGTACCAGAACGCATTGCGGATGTTCTGCGACTACGTCACGGATGCTCGGTACGGCTGGGCTGCCAAGTGTTTGGATTCCTTCGGGCAAGTGCCGGCCCAAATTTTTCACGAGTGGAATGCTGTTACCCACGTCAGCGAGTACGAGGGTAATCCGGGGCGGCGACCTCTAACATATGACGAAATCCAGGCGCTGTTCGATGCGGCCGATGGACGGGTAGAAGAGATCCGAGCGCGGCGCAGAAAAGGTGCGCTGGCTGCGATGCGCGATTCAGCAATTCTGAAGGTCGTATCCCGATGGATGTTCGGGCAGCAGGCGCGTTGGTGCTGCTATATGGGGTTCCCGTCAGTCGGATTTCTCAACTAACCGTGGATCATCTCAATGAGCGGAGCGACGGTACCTATCTGACTCTTGGCGAGCATCCGGTATTGCTGCCCCCCGCCGTCGCGAAGCTGATCATTGAACAAGCATCTCGCATCCCAAGATCAGTAGTGAGTCGAAGCAACCCGGGAATGCACTGGCTATTCCCGGGAAATCTGGCTGGCAAGGCAATTGGCGCCACTCCATTGGCGCAAAGACTCGCAAATCATGGAATTGGTGTTCGTGCGGCCAAGAACACTGCGGTTCTGTCACTCGCATCTGATCTGCCAGCTCCTGTGCTCAGTCAGATCCTCGGGGTGCACATCAACACAGCCGTGCACTGGGTTAAGTACGTGAAGCGAGACTGGGCCAGCTACGTCGAGAGCCGCAGGCATACGGCACGTCGAGAATAAGTGCTCTCCGCCAGTACGCCGAACGCCTGAGCCGATGACGAGGGGCACCGCCTGCGGGCGGTGCCCCTCTCGTCGCAGTGCCTCGTCCGCGGCCGGGTCAGGGCCGGCGCGCCGCGCCCATGGTCCTGGCGAAGTCCACCGGATCGCCCTCGAAACCACGCAGTCCCGAGCGGAACTCCCACGGGCCGGAGCCGTCCCGGACGAACTCCGCAACCGTCGCCGCCGTCGCTCCCAGAACGTCGCCGAAGTCGCCCTCCGCCAGGACGGTGTACCCCTCGCGGATACGCAGCCCGGGGTTGCGCACGCTGACGAAGGTGCGCTCCGCCGGGTGCTGCTGGATGACGACACCGACCAGCACGCGCGCGTAGCGGGCGTCGAGCCGGTCGAGCTCCAGCGTCATGACTTCGTCGTAGCCGAAGCCCTGACCGTCCTTGCTGTCCCGGTTGAGCGTGATGGTGCCGTCCGGGGAGCGGCTGTCGAAGTGCACCAGGTACGCCGGGTCGCCGTGCGAGTCGCCGGCCGGATAGGTCGCCGCGATCAGGTCCAGGTCGGTGGACGGCTGCCCCGCCGGGCTGGGATCCCATCGCACCGCGATCTCGACCTTGCGAAGCCCTTTGCTGAGCCCGTCCACCAGAGTCCCCTTCCCCGTACGACCTGTCCGTCGGCCCCAACTGCCGGGCGCGCATGACTGTTTGTCCATCCTGCCACGCGAGGGGGTGCGCGCGGGGCGGAGCGGTCCAGCCGAGAGTGACCGACGCCACGCTTCCTGGCCTTACCATGGCGCGGTGCTGGTCAAGTGGATTCGCTGCACCGTGGTGGACCGCCGCGGTTTCGAACGGGGGCAGCGGAAGTGGGCGGGGCTTCTGGGGGAGCCGGGGTTTCGCGGGCAGGGGGGTGGCTGGAGCCGGGGGCGGCCGGATGTGGCGCACATATTCGCGTTCTGGGAGAGCCGTGCCTTCTACGACTCCTTCATGGCACGCTCCCACGACCGTCTCGCGTCGACCCAGGCGGGCACGTTCAAGGACGCCCAGGTCCGACTGTTCGACTACCGCTTCGACGTGAAGACCGGTTTCGAACCGCGCTTCACGGACGCCGACCTGCTCCGGGTGGCGCTCTGCCGCATCCACGAGGAGAGGGCCGAGCACTTCGTGCTGATGCAGGAGAAGGTATGGAACCCGGCGATGGCCGGATCGCCCGGCATGGTGCGCGGGCTGTTCGGCGAGGCCCCCGGGAACGAGTTCATGGTGCTGTCGATGTGGCGCTCGGCCGCCGAGCACGGCAAGTACCGCACGGAACGTGTGGAGCGGCTCGCCCTGAGGGCCCAGACGGAGGCGGACGTGGCGGCGCTCACCGGGGACGTCGTGGATATGGAACCGAGCTGGACGGTCTGATTCCGACCCGTCTCTTCGGCTTCTCCGGATGTTGCGACACGGGGCGTGGCACCCAGGGATACGAGCGGACTGAGCCATTCCGCTCGCATGAATGTGCGACCGGTGTGACCTGTGGTGCAGTAATCGTGTGATGTACGCCGTATGGGTGCAGGGGGAGTGCTCGACCGGACCTCACCCGATCTAGGGTCTTGGCATGGCACGACCACGGCGCATCGTCCTTGTCCGGCACGGCGAATCAACGGGCAATGTTGATGACTCCGTATACGAGCGTGAACCCGACCACGCCCTGGCGCTGACCGAGCGCGGCCGGCGGCAGGCCGAGGCGACGGGAGAGCGGCTGCGCGAGCGGTTCGGCGACGAGCGCGTCAGCGTGTACGTCTCCCCCTACCGGCGTACGCACGAGACCCTGCGCGCGTTCCATCTCGATCCCCATCTCATACGGGTGCGCGAGGAACCCCGGCTGCGCGAGCAGGACTGGGGCAACTGGCAGGACCGGGACGAGGTCCGCCTCCAGAAGGCCTACCGGGACGCGTACGGCCACTTCTTCTACCGATTCGCCCAGGGCGAGTCCGGCGCCGACGTCTACGACCGGGTCGGCGGCTTCCTGGAGAGCCTGTTCCGCAGCTTCGAGGACCCCGACCACCCGCCGAACGTCCTCATCGTCACTCACGGCCTTGCTATGCGGCTGTTCTGCATGCGGTGGTTCCACTGGACGGTCGCGGAGTTCGAGTCACTGTCGAACCCCGGGAACGGCGAGGTGCGGATGCTCGTTCTGGGGGACGACGGCAAGTACACGCTCGACCGGCCGTTCGACCGCTGGCGAGATCCCGAGCCGTACGGGATCACCGGATAGAGTGGCAGGGCGATGACCGCTGATTCCTCCCCCGACGTGCGCCTGGAGCGCGCCCTGGCCTGCCTGCGCGGACTGTCCGTCGGGGACGCCCTCGGCTCCCAGTACTTCGTGCCGGTGAACTACCCGCTGCTGAAGCGCCGCGAGGTGCCCTCCGGGCCGTGGCAGTGGACGGACGACACGGAGATGGCCGGTTCGGTCGTCGCCGTCCTGGCCGCCCACCACCGCATCGACCAGGACGCCCTGGCCCACTCCTTCGCCGAGCACCACGACTTCGACCGGGGCTACGGGCCTGCGGTCAACCGTCTGCTGCGGCTCGTCCGGGAGGGCGGCGACTGGCGGGAGCTGGCCGCCGCGCTCTTCAAGGGGCAAGGGTCCTGGGGCAACGGCGCCGCGATGCGGATCGCTCCGCTGGGGGCCTGGTACGCGGACGATCCGGAGCAGGCGACCCACCAGGCGGAGATCTCGGCCTACCCCACCCACCAGCACCGCGAGGCCGTCGTCGGGGCCATGGCCGTCGCAGCGGCAGCCGCGTTCGCCGCCGCCCCCGAGGGGCCGCCCGGTGCCGAAGCCCTCCTCGACGGGGTCATCGACCTGGTACCGAAGAGTGCCGTGGGCGCCGGGCTGCGCAGGGCGCGGGACATGCTCGACTACGGCGACCCGGGCACGGTCGCGGCGGTGCTGGGCTGCGGACGGCGGACGACCGCCCACGACACCGTGCCCTTCGCCCTCTGGTCGGCGGCGAGGAGCCTCGGCGACTACGAGCGGGCGTTCTGGACGACCGCCCAGGTCGGCGGTGATGTCGACACCACGTGCGCCATCGTCGGGGGCGTCATCGCCGCGGGGAAGGCCGGGGCGCCGCCCGCCGAGTGGGTCGAGCGGACTGAGCCGCTCCCGGACTGGGTACCCACGTCGGCCTGACACTGGCCTTGCGCCCCATTCGGAAACTCTCCGTACATCCTGGGAACTCTCCGTAGTCGGCCGTGCGTTGTTCCGGCAGCCGCTGTGTCAGCGGTCGGGGCGTGCACACGACGGGCGTCTGTGCTCGTGGAGAGGGGGTGTCATGGAGGTTCTGCTCGCAGTTCTGATCCGTTGGTGGGGCGCTGTCGCGCGTCGTGCGGGTCGCTCGAGGGTGGTGGTGCTGCCGGTCTCGTCGTCCCATCGCCCGCGACCTGCTCGGCCGAAGCCAGGCACGAACCGGCCCGGCATCCGCCGAGGGGCCTGTGCCGCACCCGTCGGCGAGGTGCCGGAGCCGATTCGCGGAGCTCGTGTGTCAGCCGAGTCCCGGCCCGGCAGAACCGGAGAGCGCCTCCAGGTCGCTCTTGCGGACCCGGATCACCAACCAGGCCGTGACCAGGGCGAGAACGGCCATCGCCGCGGCCGGGATGAACGCTGTCGAGATGCCGTGGGCCAGCACCTCGTGTCCCCACGGCGCGGGCAGCTGGTGCGTCCTGGCGAACTCCGCCTTCTGCTCCGCTGTCCCATCGGCCATGAACTGCGGAAGTTGCTGCTCGGCCTCGTTCTTCGTCGCCGTGCCGAAGACCGTCGTGAGGATGGACAAGCCCAGCGATCCGCCCACCTGCTGTGTCGTGTTGAGCAGCCCGGAGGCCGCGCCCGCCTCGTGCGGGGCGACACCGGAGACGGCGGTGAGCGTCAGCGTCACGAAGTTCAGACCCATGCCGAAGCCGAACACCAGCATCGGGCCGAGGACACCACCGACATACGAGCTGCCGGAGCTGATGAGTGCCTGCCAGGCCAGCCCGGTCATCGCGAGGGCGGAGCCCACGAGCATGAAGGGCTTGGGACCCAGCACCGGCAGGAACCGCTGCGACAGACCGGCGCCGAGCGCGATCACCACCGTCACCGGCAGGAAGGCGAGCCCTGCCTGGATCGGGCTGTACCCGAGCACGTTCTGCACGAACAGCACGATGTAGAAGAACATGCCGAACATCGCCGCGGCGAGGCTCAGCATGATCACATACGTGCCCGATCGGTTACGGTCGGCGAACATCCGCAGCGGGGTGATCGGCTCCTTGGCCCGGGACTCGATGATCCCGAAGGCGAGCAGCAGCAGCACGGCGGCGGCGAACGACCCGATGGTGAGGCGGTCCTTCCATCCCTCGTCCGCGGCGCGGATGAAGCCGTAGACGAGGGATGCCATGCCGGCCGTCGAGGTCACGGCGCCCGCGATGTCGAAGCGGGCGGAGTGCCGTTCGGACTCGTTGATGTAGAGCGGGGTGAGTACGGCGATCAGCACGCCGATCGGCACGTTCACGAAGAGCACCCAGCGCCAGTCGAGCCACTCGGTGAGCATGCCGCCCGCGAGCAGGCCGATGGCGCCACCACCCGCGGAGACCGCGGCGAAGACACCGAAGGCCCGGTTCCGCTCCGGTCCTTCGGGAAATGTGGTGGTGATGAGTGCCAGCGAGGTGGGCGAGGCGATCGCGCCTCCGACGCCCTGCAGGACCCGGGCGGCCAGCAGCTGCCAGGGTTCCTGGGCCAGCCCGCCGAGCAGCGATGCCAGCGTGAACAGGAGGATGCCGGTCATGAAGACCCGGCGCCGTCCGAGGATGTCACCGGCACGGCCGCCGAGGAGCAGCAGGCCGCCGAAGGTGAGGGTGTAGGAGCTGACGACCCAGGTGAGGTCGGTCGTGCTGAACTCGAGCGCTTCTTGAATGTGCGGGAGTGCGATGTTCACAATCGTCGCGTCGAGTACCACCATGAGTTGGCAGGCCGCGATGACGGTGAGTGCTATGCCGGGGCGTCCCTGTCGGCGTGCCGCGCCTGGCTTCTGATCTTGGAGCAATGGAGAGGTTGTCACTATGGGTCCCCCACGAGTGCGTTAGTGAACGCTGGCGTTCACTGCCGCGACAACGGTAGTGAGTTCCCGACAGTGGACGCAAGCGTTCACTAAAGACGCCGTCGGTCGGTACGTCCCCCGTAGGGCCGTCCGGCGCGTCCTCCATCCCGGAATGTCCGCTTCCTCTGCTCGTTGGAGAGAGTCCGATGGTTACCCCCAGCTGGGCGGATGCCCCCGCTCAGACTGCTGCCCGCCGCCGCGGCGCCGTCCTTGAACGCGCGATCCTCGACGCCGCTCTCGATCAGCTCAGCACTGTCGGCTGGAACGGCCTGACGATGGAGGGTGTCGCCGCCGGCGCCCAGACCGGCAAGGCCGCCGTCTACCGACGCTGGCCGTCCAAGGAGGATCTCGTTGCCGACGCCCTGCGTGCCGGGTTGCCGCAGTTCGACGCGGCTCCGGACGAAGGGAGCGTCCGCGAGGACCTCTTGGCGCTGTGTCTGCTGGCTCGTGACGCGATGTTCTCCCGCCCCGGTCTCGCGCTTCGCTCGGTGATTCACGAGTGCGACACGGCGCAGGCCGAACGCTTCCATGGCGTGATCTTCAACGGGGTCGTGGAGCCCACCATGAAGATGCTGCAGGAGGTCGTCGACCGCGGTATCAAGCGCGGTGAGGTGCGCCCCGGGGCTGCCAACAGTTATGTCTTCGACGCCATGCCGGCCATGATGATGTACCGCTCCAAGATGTGCGGCTGTGAATGGCGGGACGGTGAAGTCGAGGAGATGATCGACCAGTTGATGGTCCCACTGCTGCGGCCGCACGGTGCCTGACGCTCACGGCGAGGAGGCTTGAGTTCGAGTCGAGCCACATCCCGCGCCGCCGCCGGGCGATGTTCCTCGAAGGTTCTCGAGGGTGTCGAGACGGCCGTGGTGGACCGGGGTGTCGCGGGCCGTTCCTGGCGGCGTAATCTAGGGGCGCCATGCCGTACGAACCGCCTACTCACACCGTCGAGCGCTCCCTTCGAGCCACGACCGGAGCGAAGATCGTTGCAGGTGTCGACGAGGTGGGCCGCGGCGCGTGGGCCGGTCCCGTCACCGTCTGCGCGGCGATCACCGGACTGCGCCGCCCGCCCGAGGGGCTCACGGACTCGAAGCTGCTCACCATCAAGCGACGCACCACCCTCGCCGAAGAACTGCGCACCTGGGTGACGTCGTACGCACTGGGTCACTCCTCCCCGGAGGAGATAGACGCTCTGGGGATGACAGCCGCGCTGCGGCTCGCCGCGGGACGTGCGCTGGACGCACTGCCTGTGCGTCCCGACGCGGTCATCCTCGACGGAAAGCACGACTACCTCGGTGCGCCCTGGCGGGTCCGCACCGTGATCAAGGGCGACCAGTCCTGTGTGGCGGTCGCGGCCGCCTCGGTGATCGCCAAGGTCCAGCGCGACAAAATGATGGCCGAACTGGGTATCGACCATGCAGACTTCGGCTTTGCGGACAACGCCGGGTATCCATCACCCGTGCACAAGGCCGCACTGGCGGAGCGGGGCCCCACCCCCCACCACCGGTTGTCGTGGGCGTATCTTGATGCGCTGCCCCAGTGGCGGCACCTCAAGAAGGTCCGCAGCTGGGCGGACGGAAGTGTTCCGGAGATCGAGGGGCAGCTCGGCTTCGATTTCTGACGGTTTCGTTCGCGCACATGCGCCACCCGCCGACGCGGGTCGTACCAACGTTTGATAAATATCAACTCATGCCTCTCATTCCCGAGGAGCCTCAGATTCACGAGAGTGCCCAGGGTCCCCGCGCCACTCCGGCCAGCGGCCGTACCGCGCAGACCCCCCGTCCCGTACCCGGCCCCCGTCCCGCGGCTCCGTCGCGTCCCGGTCGTCCCGGCCCTCTCCGGCCGGCGCCGCCCGTGCAACGGACTCCGCGCGATGTGGCCGCCAAGCCCGCTCCGTCGGGCCCCGCCGCTCCGGCCACCCCGCAGATCCAGCTGATCCCGGCTTCCGTGGAGGGGGCGCTCGACGCCGCCGAGGAGGCCGTGGACCTGCTGCTGGACTCCGGTCGTGCCCCCGGCGACATCCTGGTGATCACGACTGGGGAGCAGCACCCGTGGGCCGCCCACGAGCTGTCCTTCGGCGAAGCCTCCTACTGGGCCCAGCACGACGCGGGCGATGACGTCTTCTACACGGACGTCACCATCGCTGCCCGCGCCGCGTCGCGCCCGGTGGCCGTGGTCGCCGTCAACGGCGGTCCCGAGGACGCTGCCGCGAACGCCCTCGCCCTGGCTCACTCCCGGGCCGGTGCCCTGCTGATCGTCTGTGGAGACCCACAGCGAATCAACTCGGTGCTGGGCGCGGGTGTCTGAGCCTGTGCGGTAGCGCCCGGCAGGGTGCTGGGGATGCCTTCAGGCGCCGTCGTCACGGCGCCGCCCGGCCGCCGTCGTCACGGCGCCGCCCGGCGGGTTGCTCACCATGCCCGACGGGTGGGGGAGTGTGCCCGTGCGGTGCCCCGGCCCGGCCCGAGGAGCGCTTCTGCGGCCGCGGCGGACCGCCGTGCCTGCGGCCCATACCTGGCAGGGGTCGGACGGTCCATTCCGGCCCGTCCTCGAAGCCGTGGTGTGCCGTGTGGCGAAGTACGGTCCCGGATCAGCCCGGACAGGCCTGCCCGGGACTCAGCGTGCCGCCGCTGCGCGGCGCAGTACCTCGGAGGCGCCGCCGGTGCGCGGTATGGGTGGCGGTGCCTCCGACGTGGCGAACGGCTCCGGCGCGGACGCCGAGTGAGGGCGGCGTCCGCCGCGGCCCTCGCCCAGGACCTGCCATCCGTCACGGGTCAGCGTGATGTACGCCCCGCAGCGCAGTCCGTGCAGGGTGCACGCGTCGCGCAGCCCCCACATCCACGCGCCGTCCTCCTCCGTCCAACGCGCGTCACCCTCACGGCAGTAGAGCAGTACCGCGGTGCGCACCGGCGTGCGGCGGCGCAGATCGTGTGGGATGACGCGGCGCAGTTGCGCGAGCAGCGCGTTGCGGAACATCCAGCCGTCGGCAGGGGCCGCACGGCGCACGAACGAGGCGCTCGCCCGCAGCCGGTCGTCCGGGTCGAGCACGGCGACGACAGCCGTCGTCGGCTGCGGGTGGTGGCGGGCGTGCAGTCCGCTGACGATCTCACGGGGGCTGCGCAGGAGTGGGATCCCGGCGGCGGCCCATTCCGCGGGTTCGAGCAGGCGGTTGGCGGAGGCGGCGGATGTCGACGCCGCTGCCGAGGCCGGAGCGAATCCGAAGGTCACGGTCCTCCCTTCGGCTACGCGCCCACACTGCGGGCGGGGTCGGATTCCTGGGAGCGCGCACCGCAGCAGAGCCCTACCGGAGCGGCCGGCGAGCCGTGCGGGAGCGGACTTCAATTCTTCCTGTCGAACTTGAATGCGGCAACGAGCAATTGAGGCTGCCGACCGTTATCAGATGATGCGCGGCTAATATCCCCACCGTGCGTGTCGCCGGACCACCCATGGGGCGTTCGAGCACGACACGTTCGTACGTCACGGGTGTGTGCGGCGTCCAGAGGTGTGCCAGGGCGACTGCCTCCGGCCGCCTTACGACGTCAGCCCTGAACAGCCAACACCAGCGGCAACACCCCCTGCGCGCCGGAGCGTCGGAGCATGCGGGCCGCGACCGCGAGAGTCCAGCCCGTCTCCGTGTAGTCGTCCACCAGGAGGACCGGGCCCTGGGCCTCCGTGAGAGCGGACGCGAGGGCGGGCGGCACGGCCAGAGCCCCGTCGAGCGCCTTCAGCCGCTGGGCGCTGTTGCTCCGAGAGCCCGGAAACGCGTCGCCGATGTACTCGACGGCGCCCAGCAACGGCAGCCGGCCGATCTCGGCGATGCGCGCCCCCAGGGAGTTGATCAGCTGCGGACGCGTTCGCGAGGCGACGGTGACGACGCCGGCCGGGCGGGGCACCCTCTCCGGAGCGCCCGGGGTCCAGCCGCCGGGGCCCTTGGCCCAGTCGGCCAGTACATCCACCACGGCCTTCGCCACGTCATCGGGCACCGGCCCGTCAGGTGCCTGGGGCGCGAACATGGGGCGCAGCCGATTGCCCCACCCGATGTCCGACAGACGCCCCAGCGCGCGTCCCGAAGCGGCTTGTTCGCCGGCCGGGATCCGTCCCTTGAGGTCCACTCCGATCGCCGGCAGCCCGGTGGGCCACATCCGTCGGGGCTCCACCTCGACACCGGCCCGGCCCAGATCCACGCGCGCGGCGTCGAGCGCCGCCTCGGACGTGTCGGCGGCGAAACGCGGACCGGCGCAGTTGTCACAGCGTCCGCACGGCTTGGCGGCCTCGTCGTCCAACTGGCGCTGCAGGAACTCCATGCGGCATTCGGTCGTCGAGGCGTACGCGCGCATGGCCTGCTGCTCGGCCTCGCGCTGACGAGCCACCCACGCGTAACGCTCGGCGTCGTACGTCCACGGCTGCCCGGTCGCGGTCCAGCCGCCCTTGACCCGCTTGACCGCCCCGTCCACGTCGAGGACTTTGAGCATGGTCTCCAGGCGGGAACGGCGCAGCTCCACCAGAGGTTCCAGGGCGGGGAGCGACAGGGGCCGCTCGGCATGCCCGAGGACGTCGAGCGTGCGGCGCACCAGGTCTTCCGAGGGGAAGGCCAGCGACGCGAAGTACTGCCAGATCGCTTCGTCCTCCCTGCCCGGGAGCAGGAGCACCTCGGCATGCTTCACACCGCGCCCGGCGCGGCCCACCTGCTGGTAGTAGGCGATGGGGGAGGAGGGCGAGCCCAGGTGCACCACGAAGCCCAGGTCGGGCTTGTCGAAGCCCATGCCGAGCGCCGAGGTGGCGACCAGTGCCTTCACCTTGTTGCCGAGTAGGTCTTCCTCGGCCTGCTGGCGATCGGCGTTCTCCGTCTTGCCTGTGTACGACGCCACCGTGTGCCCGCGCTGCCGGAGAAAGGCGGTGACCTCCTCGGCGGCGGCCACCGTGAGGGTGTAGATGATTCCGGAGCCCGGAAGCTCATCGAGGTGCTCGGCGAGCCAGGCCATCCGGTGGGCGGCGTCCGACAGCCGCAGCACGCTCAGGCTCAGGCTGTCCCGGTCCAGCGGGCCCCGCAGCACGAGGGCGTCAGAGCTGCCGCCGGTGCCGAGCTGTTCCGCGACGTCGGCCGTCACGCGCGCGTTGGCCGTGGCGGTGGTCGCCAGCACCGGCACACCAAGAGGGAGATCGGCGAGCATCGTGCGCAGTCGGCGGTAGTCCGGCCGGAAGTCGTGTCCCCAGTCGGAGATGCAGTGGGCCTCGTCCACCACCAGGAGTCCGGTGGCGGCCGCGAGCCGGGGGAGCACCTGGTCCCGGAAGTCGGGGTTGTTGAGCCGCTCAGGACTCACCAGGAGCACGTCCACCTGGCCCGCGGCGATCTCGTCCTGAACGGCGTCCCACTCCTCGGTGTTGGAGGAGTTGATGGTCCGGGCGTGGATGCCCGCCCGAGCCGCGGCCTCGACCTGGTTCCGCATGAGGGCGAGAAGCGGCGACACGATCACGGTCGGGCCGCTGCCCCGCGCCCGCAGCAGCGAGGTCGCCACGAAGTACACCGCGGACTTGCCCCAACCGGTGCGCTGGACGACCAGAGCACGGCGTCTGTCGGCGACCAGCGCCTCGATCGCCCGCCACTGGTCCTCGCGCAGCCTGGCCTCCCCCGATACGTCACCGACGAGGCGGGCGAGGACCGCGTCGGCCGCTGCCCGGAGTTCCGCGTTGCTCGTGTGCTCCATGTGTTCCATACAACAGGACGGCACTGACATCCGGAGCCGCGGACCGGAACCTGTGGACGCAGCGACCCGGGGTGGCGTGTCCCTGATCAGACTTATCCACAGGCTCAAGCGGAGGTTTGGATTCCGCGAGATCGTCTTCGCATGACGAACCACAGCGAAACGACCGGACCCTCCGAGAACGGTGACATCACCGGGCCTGCGGCGCAGGGCGGGCACAAAAGGGGCGACACCACTGGGCCCACGGCGCAGGGCGGGCACGAGCAGGGCGATCAGGAGAAGAAGGGGAGCGGCACCTCCGGACTGACCGCCGCCGGCCCCGCGTACGGCCGTCACGGCGACGAACACCAGGTCACCCTGCGCACCCCGGCCGAACTGGCAGATGCCCTGCCGTACCTGCTCGGATACCGCCCCGAGGACAGCATCGTCCTGGTCGCGCTGCACGACAGGGGCGGGCGCGGCCGGTTCGGAGGCCGGGCCCGGCTCGGTATCCCAGCGAACGCGGACGACTGGCCGTCCGCAGCGCGGCAGCTGTCCCATGGCCTCGTGACGGGCAGCGAGCGCCGAGGGGCCCGGCCCGAGTCCATGGTCGCCTTCCTGTGTCAGGAACCGGAGAAGGGACAGACCGGCCGGCAGGTGATGGAGCGGCTGAGGCCTCTGGCCCAGAGGCTGCGTGTCGAGTGCGGCGCCATGGACGTGGTGGTGGTCGAGGCGC
Organism: Streptomyces sp. NPDC007929; assembly: GCF_042959065.1. Taxonomy (NCBI): domain Bacteria; kingdom Bacillati; phylum Actinomycetota; class Actinomycetes; order Kitasatosporales; family Streptomycetaceae; genus Streptomyces; species Streptomyces sp. NPDC007929. The sequence continues at coordinate 89,821 of NZ_JBIBKD010000012.1, forward strand.
TGTGCATCTCGGAGGGCCGCTACTGGTCGTACTGCTGCGACAACGCGGCATGCTGCTCCCCCGAGGGAGCACCCATGGGCCTGCCCGGCACCTCGGTGCTGGCCGCGGCGGCCACCTACGCCGGTATCCAGGTGCGGGGCTCGCTGCGGGAGCTCCGGGCCCGGCTCCTCCCCTGGGAGAGCGCCGCGGCACTGGAGCAGGAAGCCGCTCTGGACGCCGCCAGCATGGCCCTGGTGCCGAAGATCCTGGACGAAACGGGTCGCGTAGCCGTGGCCGACGAGACACTGGAACTGGCCAGGAAGATCCTGGGCCGCTTCGCCGATGCACAGCCTGCCTCCGGCACACTCCTGGCGGATCTCCGAGACGACGAACTGCTCGGACACGACGAGGCCGCCCGGCTGATCCTCGGCCTTCAAGACCGAGCGACCCGCGACCGTGCCGCCGAATGGATGGAGGGCGACGAGGCCGGACACGCCCTTCGCCTCTGGAGGACACTGGCTCGCCGCTGCGTCGGGCCCTACGGTGAACATGCCGCCGCGCCGCTGACCCTGGCCGGCTGGGTGGCGTGGTCCACCGGCGACGAGCTGGAGGCCCGAGAAGCCCTGGCCATGGCCCTGGGTGCCGATCCCGACTACCTCTTCGCCCGCCTTTTGCACCAGGCCTGCAATGAAGGCCTCGACCCGGAGTCGATCCGAAGCTGCCTGCGATCGGAGCGTGAGGACCGGGGGCGCGCGGTGGGTGACCTCTCGGAGTCGCGGGCGGCCGGGGACGAGTCTGCTGGGGGCGGGACGACCCCGGCGCCCGGCATCGCGCCGCACGGCGGGCGATCGCGGGCTGACAAGGGCACTCAGGCGCCCCGGCGGTGCACGCCGGCGAGCAGCACACACCCTGCCGGTGCTGCCAAAACCGGCCCTCGACCGGGCCGTCCCACAACGGCGAGCTCTGCGCGGCCCGGCAGCGTGCGAACGACCGGTACGCGTACGCGTGCGTCCAGGAAACCGGCCATGCCCTGCCAGGACATGGGCCAGGAGGCCGTACCGCCCGGGCACGGCGGGGGCGATCAGGAGTGAGCCGCCGCCGGGATACCTCGACGCGCAAGGCGACGGGCGACGGGCGTGACTCGGAGGACGCCCTCACCGTTCACCTGAGTGGCGGAGCGGCTGGACAAGCCGTGACGCGGCACCGCCCCCACTCCGCCGGAGCCCTCCGGCCCCGACGCCGAACACGATCGAGGCGCACCGAGCGCAGAGGAAGCCTCCCCATGCAACAGCCGACTCCGCCCGCGGCCGCCGATGACCGCCGCCCCAAGAGCGGGTCCCCGCAACGCCTCGCGTCGGGGCTGGGCCCGCCCGATGCCGGAGCACCGGGGGCCAGGGCGGGGGAGCAGGCTGCCCCTCCGCGGCCGACCGCACGGCCCGACGGGTATGGACCGAGGTTCCCCGGCGGTACGTCGACCGCCTCTGCCCTCACCGGTCTCGACTCGTGCTCGCCGTCGTCACCGGGCCCTGGCCCGGGCCGATCTTCTCTCCGAGGGACGGCCCAGGATCGTCGCCCTGGTACGGGTCCGGGGTACGGCGCGGTCCCACCGTCCTCCGCCTCAGGACGGACACCGGCGCCTCCGGGGTACTCGCCATCGCCCCCGCCCCGGGGTGCCACGCTCCCTGGACTGCGCTGGTCCACCGACTTACCACCCGTCCACACCGCGATGATCTGCGTCGCTCTGCCCGGGCTGGCCATCTCGACGGACGAAGGGCAGCTGACCGGTCGCGGGCTGGAGGGGTTCTACCGTGCCGGGCGGCGCGTGCTCTCCCGGTGTGAGATCCGCGTCGCCGGGCGCGAACCCCTCGCGGTGCAGGCCCGGATGGCCTCGGCCGACCGCGCCAGGTTCGTGGGCACACTCCGCGCGTCACCGCAGGCGGGTCCGGACCCGGACGTGATCGTGGAGCGCAACCGTTTCGCGGACGGCACCGAGCGGATCACACTGCACAGCGCGGCTCCCCGCCCGCTGCGGCTGCCGGTCGAGATCGTCCTGGGCACCGACCTGGCCGACCTCGGGGCCATCGCCTCCGGCGGCGCGGGCCCCGAACTCTCCGCCAGCGTTCACGGCTCGGGCCTGCGCTGGTCCTGCGCCACCGGCAACGCGTCCGTCACGGCCGAACCGCCTCCCTCGGACGCCGTCGCCTCGACCGGGCTGCTGCGCTGGGAGCTCGACCTGCCACCCGGCGGCAGCAGAACCCTGGAACTGCGGGTGCGGCCGGACGGCGCGGGGCCGCTGCGAGCCGCGGGACGAGCCGCGACCAGCCCCCTGGCCGCGGCGCGTGCTGAGGGCGACGACCCGAGCCCCCCTGCCCTGCTGCGGACGAGCATCGAGGATCTCCAGGCACTCCTCCTGCGCGACTCCGCGAACCCCGCCGACACCCACCTCGCGGCCGGCGCGCCCTGGCGCTGCGGTCTGGCCCCCGCCGACGCGCTCGTCGCCGCCCGGATGGCGCTGCCGCTAGGCACCGGCCTCGCAGCCGGGACGATGCGGATCATCGCCCGGACCCAACTCACCGGCCCCGGAACGCGGTCCGGGATGATCCCCGGCCCAAGACGGGACGCAGGGCCGCACCTGCCGCCGCAGTGCACCGGTACCGAGGCCACGCTGCTGTTCCCCGCCCTGCTCGCCGAGGCCCGCCGCTGGGGTCTCCCCGACCAGGAGACGGAAGAGTTGCTGCCCGCCGCTGAGCGCTGCCTGGCATGGTTGCGCACCAGCGTGGGTGACGGCTCGTACCTGCGCGATCCGAACCCGGGCGGGCCTGTCCGTTGTGAGACGCAGGCTCACGCCCACCGCGCCGCCCTGCTGGGCGCGGACCTGCTCGACGCCTGTGGCAGGCCGGGGGGAGGGGCACTTCGGGAATGGGCACAGACCCTGCGGGCCGCGTTCGCACGGGATTTCTGGGTGGAGGACCGCGGGGGCGGCAGGCCCGCGGCAGCCCGTGCCCCGGACGGCAGCCTCGTTCCCCACCTCGGTGCGGCCGCCGTGCACCTCCTTGACACCGGCCTGCTGGGCGGGGGCGAGTCGGCACCCGGTCTGCTCGACAAGGTCCGGACCGAGAAGCTCGCCCGGCTGCTCGGCGGCCCTGCCATGGACTCCGGATGGGGCCTGCGCGGCCTGGGCGCGAAGGAACCCGGATTCAATCCGTTCGGCCACCGAGCGGGAGCCGTGCGGATCCAGGAGACGGCACTCGCCGTCGCCGGACTGGCCGCCGCAGGCTTCGAGAAGGAGGCGAGCTCGCTGCTGAGCGGCGTACTCGCGGCCGCAGAGACCTTCGACCACCGGCTGCCCGAGATGTACGCGGGGGAGCAACGCACCGCGGGAAGTGCTCCGCTCCCGCATCCGGCCGCGTGCCGCCCCGCGGCCACGGCGGCGGCAGCCGGAGTGCTGCTTCTGACCGCCCTGGCCGGCATCCGCCCCGACGCCCCGGCCGGGACGGTCACCCTGCGCCCCTTGCGTGGTGCACCCCTCGGGGAGATCGGCTTCACGGGGCTGCGCGTGGCGGGTGCCCCGTTCTCCGTGCGGGTGAGCCGGCTGGGCCTCGCCATGGTCGAGGAGGCGGCCGACGGACTGCAACTAGGGGTTTGACGTGCGGTGACGTGCGAATTCAGGACCAAGTGGGAGGCAGTGGAGTTCGAACCCGACCGAAGTGGATCAGTAGGGGATGGGACCTCAGAAGGGAGTGTTTATCGTCAAGCAGACGACTATGATCGCCGCATGCCCTACGACCCGTCAGCGTTCCCGCCCTTCGCCGTCACCGTGGACCTGGTCGTACTGACCGTGCGCCGCCATGCTCTGTGTGCGCTGGCGGTACGCAGGGGCGAACCGCCGTTCCAGGGACGTTGGGCGTTGCCCGGCGGCTTCGTACGGGCCGACGAGGATTTGGCGCAGGCCGCGGCTCGGGAGCTGGCCGAGGAGACGGGATTGAGCGTCCACGACCCGTCCGCCCCGGCTCAGGACAACGGCGCACATCTGGAGCAGCTCGCCACCTACGGAGACCCCAAGCGGGACCCCAGGATGCGGGTCGTCAGCGTCGCCCACCTCGCCCTCGCCCCCGACCTGCCCGCACCCCGGGCCGGCGGAGACGCCAGCAACGCGCGCTGGGCCCCGGTCGAGGAACTGTTGCAGCAGGGTGGTTACGGGCGGGACGCCGAGCCGGTGGCGCCACTCGCCTTCGACCACGCGCAGATCCTCGCGGACGGAGTGGAGCGCGCCAGATCCAAGATCGAGTACTCGTCGCTGGCCACCGCATTCTGCCCGCCCGAGTTCACCGTCGGGGAGTTGCGCCGTGTCTACGAGGCGGTGTGGGGCGTGGCGCTCGACCCGCGCAACTTCCACCGCAAGGTCACGGGGACGCCCGGCTTCCTCGTTCCCACCGGCGGGACGACGACCCGGCAGGGTGGACGCCCGGCTCAGCTCTTCCGTGCCGGTGGCGCGACGCTGCTCAACCCCCCGATGCTGCGCCCCGAGGTGTGACCGACGGGCCTGCCGGGCGCGCCTGTCACGGGCCTCGCCGGGCCCGGAACTCGACCTGCACGCAGTCCGGTCGCGGGTGACGGTCCCGCCCGGGGCGGATCTCGGGGTGCCCGAAAAACCGGACATAGCGCGCTATCTTGCTGCGAGTGATCCAGGCCTTCGGACTGACCAGCAACCCACGCAAAGAGCTTCCGCCCGCGGTTGACGACATCTCCTTCGAGGCACGGGCGGGTCGCATCACCGCGCTGCTCGGAGCGCCGGGCGCCGGCAAGACGACGGTTCTCAGACTGATGCTCGAACTGCAACAGGGGCGCGGCCTCACCCATTTCCGGGGCCGTCCGCTGCATCGCATCGCCCATCCCTCGCGTGAAGTCGGTGTCCTGTTGGGGGACGTGCCCGGGCATCCCGCCCGCACGGTCCGGGGACATCTGCGCATGCTGTGTGCCGCCGCGGGCGTCCCGGCCCGGCGTGCCGACGAAGTCCTGGAGATTGTCGGGCTCGTGAGCCTGCGCGAGGAACGCCTCGGCACCCTCTCCCGCGGCATGGACCGACGCCTCGGGCTGGCCGGCGTCCTCCTGGCCGACCCGCACACCCTCGTCCTCGACGACCCGGCCGACGGGCTCTCCACGCGTGAGGCCACCTGGCTGCACGGCATGCTGCGCGCCCACGCCGCCCAGGGCGGCACGGTTCTTCTCACCATGTCCGACCCCAAGGAGGCCGCGCGCACGGCCGACCGGGTCGTCACCCTGGAGCAGGGCAGGCTCGTGGCCGACCAGGAGGCCGCGGAGTTCTCGCGCACCCGCCTCCGCCCCCGAGTCGCCGTACGCAGCCCGCACGCGGCCCGTCTGGCGGTTCTCCTGGCCAAGCAGGCCCGCACCGCGCAGCGCTCTCTCGAAGTCGTCAGAGAGGACGGCAACCGCCTTTCGGTGTACGGCGGTACGTGCGCGGACATCGGCGAGATCGCGTTCCGTCATGGCATCGTCGTTCACCAACTCGCCGACGAGATCGGCGACATGGGGCCCGGTGCGGGGAGTACTCAGGCAAGCGGAGCCTCCGGTGGGTGCCGCGACGACGCAGGGCGCGCCGCCACTGTTGCCTCGCGTGACCGGGACCAGGTGGAGTCGGGACGCATCTCCGACGGGACCCCTGACCGAAGTCTCGATGGGCCAGAGTCGGCGCACACGCCCGCCCTGGAACCGCACCCTGACGCTCCGCAGCCCGTCGCGAACACACCCTCACTGTCGTTCGGGCAACCGCAGCTGCCCGATGCCGAGCCAGATGAGTCCTTGAGTGCCTCGTCAGCCGGTCGCCCGAGCGGCGATTGTCCGTCGGCGACCTCGCTCGCGACCTCTGCTCGCAGGGCGCCACGCCCAGCCCGTGCGCGCGCCGCCGGAACGCTCGACGCACTGCCTCCTCTGCCGCCCCCCATCGCTGTCCGTCCCGGCCCCAGCCCCCTGCGTCCTCTTCGCTACGAGATCCGCCGTGCCACCGGGATCGGCACCGGGTTCCTGACCGGGGCCGTCACGCTCGCCCTGTCCGCCGTGATCGCCGTGGTGCTCGCACGCATCGGGCACACTCCGCAGCCGCGCCTGCTGGCCGCCTGGCCGCAGGAGTTTCCGCTGCCGCCCGCAGCGCTCGGCGCGGGACTGCTGGGCGCGCTGTCCTTCGGCGACGAGTTCCGCCACCCCGCCCTGGCTGCGGACCGTGGCACCGTGCCCCGCCGGCTGGGGCTGCTGGCCGCCAAACTGCTCGTCTCCTCGGCCACCGCGCTGGTGCTGGCCGTCCTCACCGTCGGCTGCGATGCCGAAGTGCTCTATCTCGTCTACGGACGGGAACTCGCCCAGGTTCCCGTCGACTGGTTTTCCCTGGGTGTCAGTTGGATCGGGCTCGTGGTCGGCTGCGCCTGGGCCGGTGTACTGGCCGCAGGCGTCTTCCGGTCCACCTCGGCCGGACTCGCCGCCGTAGGTGCCGTCCCCGTCCTCGTCGTGCCTGTCGTGCACAAGCTCGTGAACGGGCCGTCCGTGCGAACAGCTGCCGGACTCCCCGCGCGGCTGCGGGAGGCCCTTCTGCCGCAGTGGCCCTTCGGGGGCGAGCGCTACCTGGAGGCCGCGCTCAAGATCGTCTCCCAACCCGTAGGCGGGGCACTGACGTTGTCGCTGACCACGCTGCTCTGCGCGTATCTGCTCACCACCCTGCGGAGCAGGTTCCGGTGACGACTGTCCGTAACCCTTAGTCCGGCCATGCGCACAACTCCCCGCAGCACGCCCATTTCTTTCCGATAAGGCGTCAATTGCGACGGGGTGAGCGATCACCCTTTCGTGTGCTTTTCACCAAAGACCTTAAGGGAGTTGGAGACGACGCCGACAAAGGATGCGTGAGTACCCTTGCGCACACCATGATGACCGCCGCCCGCTCCGCTGACTCCGGCCTCGCGAGCCCGGGCGAACTCGACCGCTACCCGTACGCCGAGGCGCCCGCCGTCGACCGTGTCGGAATCCCCGCCTGGGACGGCGGGGACCCCGAGCTGGGCCGCGTGGGCCGCCGCGCCGCGGGCAGCCGCGGGCGCGGGCTGCACGGCCAACTCGTCCAACAGCTGGGTCAGATGATCGTGTCCGGCGACCTGGGCGCCGACCGCCCTCTGGTGCCCGAGGAGATCGGCCAGCGCTTCGAGGTCTCCCGCACCGTCGTCCGTGAATCGCTCCGGGTTCTGGAGGCCAAGGGTCTGGTGAGCGCCCGTCCCAACGTCGGCACGCGTGTGCGCCCGGTCAGCGACTGGAATCTCCTGGACCCGGACATCATCGAGTGGCGGGCCTTCGGGCCGCAGCGCGACGACCAGCGCCGCGAGCTGAGCGAGCTGCGGTGGACGATCGAGCCGCTCGCCGCCCGCCTCGCCGCCGGGCACGGGCGCGAGGACGTCCAGCAGCGCCTCGTGGACATGGTCGAGATCATGGGGCATGCGATGACCCAGGGTGACGCGCTCACGTTCTCCCGTGCCGACGCCGAGTTCCACTCGCTGCTCATCCAGGTCGCGGGCAACCGCATGCTGGAGCACCTCTCCGGGATCGTTTCCGCGGCCCTGCAGGTCTCCGGCGGCCCGGTCACGGGTTGTGACCGGCCCAATGAGGCGTCCCTGGCCCACCACGGCCGCATCTGTGACGCCCTCGCCGCCGGCGACGGTACGGCGGCCGAGGCGGCCATGCGCCAACTCCTGACGGTCCACCCTGAGGTGGAACGGGTCGTGCCCGCCCCGCGCGAGCACTGACCGCGTTCCGCGGGCGGCGCGGCCGGGTGTGCCACCCCCCTCCTGTGGCAGTGCCGGTTCGGTGATCCGCCTCCCCGTCGGACCCCGTGGGATCCTTGAGATCCTGCGGGGTCCGACGGCGCAAAGGGGGTCGGGGCCCGACGGGCAGCCAGGTCGGCATTGAATGTGACCTTGTCTGTCACTGTCTGACCGTTTTTGTTCGCTTACGGGGTGTGACTCGGGCCACGCGGATTGGCCGTAACGCTCGTGGGAAGAACGCGATGACCTAAGAGGTGACAGCCGCGGAGGGAATACGGACGTCGTTCACGGCGCTGTGCATCTTCCCGGCCCCCGCCCGCGCCGTCGGCCCATCCCCAAGCCGGTGGTCGGCTCCTGTCCACTATGGGCGGGGCCGGAAGCCGTTTTCCAACGTTCCGAGAGGTTGTTCGTGTCGGCCAGCACATCCCGTACGCTCCCGCCGGAGATCGCCGAGTCCGTCTCTGTCATGGCGCTCATTGAGCGGGGAAAGGCTGAGGGGCAGATCGCCGGCGATGACGTGCGTCGGGCCTTCGAAGCTGACCAGATTCCGGCCACTCAGTGGAAGAACGTACTGCGCAGCCTCAACCAGATCCTCGAGGAAGAGGGTGTGACGCTGATGGTCAGTGCCGCAGAGCCCAAGCGCACCCGAAAGAGCGTCGCAGCGAAGAGTCCCGCCAAGCGCACCGCCACCAAGACGGTCGCGGCCAAGGCGGTGACCACCCGGAAGGCCACTGCCACCGCCACGCCGGCGGCGCCCGCCACCGAGCCCGCCGCCGAGGAGGAGGCACCCGCCAAGAAGGCGGCTGCCAAGAAGACGACCGCCAAGAAGGCGGCAGCGAAGAAGACCGTCGCCAAGAAGACGGCGGCCAAGAAGACCGGCGCCAAGAAGGACGACGCCGAGATCATCGAGGAGGAGGTGCTCGAGGAGGCAGCCCCCGGCAAGGCCGGTGAGGAGCCCGAGGGCACCACCGAGAACGCGGGCTTCGTGCTCTCCGACGAGGACGAGGACGACGCACCCGCCCAGCAGGTCGCGGCCGCCGGTGCCACCGCCGACCCGGTCAAGGACTACCTCAAGCAGATCGGCAAGGTCCCGCTGCTCAACGCCGAGCAGGAGGTCGAGCTCGCCAAGCGCATCGAGGCGGGTCTGTTCGCGGAGGACAAGCTCGCGAACGCCGACAAGCTGGCTCCCAAGCTCAAGCGCGAGCTGGAGATCATCGCCGAGGACGGCCGCCGTGCCAAGAACCACCTCCTGGAGGCCAACCTCCGTCTGGTGGTCTCCCTGGCCAAGCGCTACACCGGCCGCGGCATGCTCTTCCTGGACCTCATCCAGGAGGGCAACCTCGGTCTGATCCGCGCGGTCGAGAAGTTCGACTACACCAAGGGCTACAAGTTCTCCACGTACGCCACCTGGTGGATCCGTCAGGCCATCACCCGCGCCATGGCCGACCAGGCCCGCACTATCCGTATCCCGGTGCACATGGTCGAGGTCATCAACAAGCTCGCGCGCGTGCAGCGCCAGATGCTCCAGGACCTGGGCCGCGAGCCCACCCCGGAGGAGCTGGCCAAGGAACTCGACATGACCCCCGAGAAGGTCATCGAGGTCCAGAAGTACGGCCGCGAGCCCATCTCGCTGCACACCCCGCTGGGCGAGGACGGCGACAGCGAGTTCGGTGACCTCATCGAGGACTCCGAGGCCGTCGTTCCGGCCGACGCGGTCAGCTTCACGCTCCTGCAGGAGCAGCTGCACTCCGTCCTGGACACCCTCTCCGAGCGCGAGGCCGGCGTCGTCTCGATGCGCTTCGGCCTCACCGACGGTCAGCCGAAGACCCTCGACGAGATCGGCAAGGTCTACGGCGTCACGCGCGAGCGGATCCGCCAGATCGAGTCCAAGACCATGTCGAAGCTGCGCCACCCGTCCCGCTCGCAGGTGCTGCGCGACTACCTCGACTGAGCGAGGCCGTACGACACCGAAGGCCTGGTCCCCCGAGGGGGGGCCGGGCCTTCGTGGTGCCGTGCCGTCCTGCCGCGGGTGCGGGGTTTCGAGGGATGGATCACTCTGGGTGTCCCACGGACACCACGGAGTGAGGAGCGCGTATGCGTCGACGTCGGGCACGAGCTCTGGTCCTGCCGCTGGTCCTGGCAGTCGCGGTACCGGCCCTGGTAATGGGCTCCAGTGCCCCTGTGGCCGCCGACAGCGTGGTCATAGGCGGTTTCCCCGTCGAGGCGTCCCAGAGTCCGTGGACGGTGGCACTGTCCAGTCGTGACCGGTTCGGGGGTACGCGCGCGGGGCAGTTCTGCGGAGGCGTCGCGGTCGGTCGCTCGACCGTGCTCACGGCGGCCCACTGCCTGGACGAGGACGTCCTGGGCGGTCCGCCCGGGCGGGTACGCGACCTCAAGGTCATAGCCGGACGCACAGACCTGCTCACGGGCCGCGACGGCCAGGAGGTCACTGTGCGTGACACCTGGGTGAACCCGGCCTACGACGGTGTCAGCAATGCCGGAGATTTCGCCGTGCTCACCCTGGCGGCACCGCTTCGGGGCGACCCGGTCATCGGCATGGCGGCCGATGGTGACCCCGCGTACACGGCGGGCGAGACCGCCACGGTATACGGATGGGGCGACACCTCGGGTGCCGGTGAGTACCCCGACAGCCTGCGGGCGGCGCGTGTGCGGGTACTCCCCGACGCCCTGTGCGAGGAGGCCTACCCGGGCGGCTCCAACGGCACCTACGACGCCACGAGCATGCTGTGCGCCGGCGAGGCCGAAGGGGGCCGCGACGCCTGTCAGGGGGACAGTGGAGGGCCGCTGGTGGCCCAAGGGCGCCTGATCGGGCTCGTGTCCTGGGGGATCGGCTGCGGCCGGGCCGGCAGCCCCGGCGTGTACATGCGGGTGTCCGACATCATGCGGACACTCGGCTGGGCGCGGGCCTCAGGCGCTGCGTGAGGCGGGCTGAGTCACGGGAGTGATGCTCGGGCGGGGCCTGACACCCGGTGGCCCCAGGGGCACGGGGTAAGGGTCTCGAAGATGCCGTGATGTCTCCGGCGGAGCCCTGAAGCGACTGGGCGCCTGAGCGGCTGGGTCCCTGGACGGCTGTCCGCCTGGACCGCTGTCCGCCGGAAGCGCTGCGTGCTCGAACCACTGCGTGGCGGAACCGACTGCACACACGAGGACGGGCGGCTGCCCCTGGTTCGGGGCAACCGCCCGCTCACCGGCCTGTGCCGGGCTGGCTCGTCGTCGGACGCGAGGTCTCAGCGCTCTTCTTCGGAGGCGTTCGCGGGAGCGGACGTGAGCCGCTCCGTCTCGTCCTGTATCTCAGCGGCGATCTTCTTGAGTTCCGGCTCGAACTTGCGGCCGTGGTGGGCGCAGAAGAGCAGTTCTCCGCCGCTGAGCAGGACGACGCGCAGGTACGCCTGGGCGCCGCAGCGGTCGCAGCGATCAGCGGCCGTCAGCGGGCTCGCGGGGGTCAGAACAGTAGTCACGTCGCCTCTTCTCTAGCTCGACGAGCTGTCGTACCAGGGTCAACATCCAACCAGCCCCAAAACGTTCCCGCTCGTGGCTTTTCCTCGAAACAATCTTGCGAGGCGGCTGTCTGCTGCCGGTTGGCGGCGAATGTGCCGTATTGCGTGTCTATGTGTCTTACGGGGCTTCGCGTTGTATCGGTGGTCGGTCCTCCCGGCTGGGTTGCCGGTTGTTCATGAGGACGTGCCCGGAGCCTAAATGGTTCATGCCTGGAAGGGAACGTGATGTGTACTTCACTCCATCGAGGGATCGAACACGCATGCGAGTGTGGACTAGTGTGAGTTTCCGACGAGGGTGGCGTTACAACGGCTCTACCAGGCCTCGGTACCCTCTCACCGGTGACTGAAGCCGCGCCCTTACCCATGAGGGCCCCATCTGAAATTCAGCGAGGAGCGAACCGCGTGACCGCCGAAACGTCCGTGCCGTCCACAGCTCTGCTGGCAGGAGCAGACCGGGACGGTTCCAACTACACCGCGCGGCACCTGCTCGTCCTCGAGGGGCTCGAGGCCGTACGCAAGCGCCCGGGGATGTACATCGGGTCGACCGACAGCCGTGGCTTGATGCACTGCGTCTGGGAGATCATCGACAACTCCGTCGACGAGGCCCTGGGTGGGTACTGCGATCACATCGAGGTGATCCTCCACGACGACGGCTCGGTCGAGGTCCGGGACAACGGCCGTGGCATCCCGATCGACGTCGAGCCCAAGACCGGCCTGTCCGGTGTCGAGGTCGTCATGACCAAGCTGCACGCCGGCGGCAAGTTCGGAGGTGGCTCCTACGCCGCCTCCGGCGGTCTGCACGGCGTGGGCGCCTCCGTGGTGAACGCGCTGTCCGCCCGGCTGGACGTCGAGGTGGACCGCGGTGGCCACACGCACGCGATCAGCTTCCGGCGCGGAGTGCCCGGCGCCTTCACAGGGAACGGCGCGGAGGCCAAGTTCGAGGCCAAGAGCGGACTGCGCAAGGCCAAGAAGATCCCGAAGACCCGCACCGGTACGCGCGTGCGGTACTGGGCCGACCGCCAGATCTTCCTCAAGGACGCCAAGCTCAACCTCGACACGCTGCACCAGCGCGCCCGCCAGACCGCGTTCCTGGTGCCCGGCCTGACCATCGTCGTGCGCGACGAGTACGGTCTCGGCGACGGCGGCAGCAAGGGCGAGGAGTCCTTCCGCTTCGACGGCGGAATCAGCGAGTTCTGTGAGTACCTGGCCAGCGACAAGCCGGTGTGCGACGTCCTCCGCTTCTCCGGCCAGGGCACCTTCAAGGAGACCGTCCCGGTCCTGGACGAGCACGGTCAGATGACGCCCACCCAGGTCACCCGTGAGCTCGACGTCGATGTGGCGATGCGCTGGGGCACGGGATACGACACGACCCTGAAGTCGTTCGTGAACATCATCGCCACGCCCAAGGGCGGCACCCATGTCGCCGGCTTCGAGCAGGCCGTGGCCGCCACGATGAACGAGGTGCTCCGCGCCAAGAAGCTGCTACGCGTCGCCGAGGACGACATCGTCAAGGACGACGCGCTGGAAGGCCTGACGGCGGTCGTGACCGTGCGCCTGGCCGAGCCGCAGTTCGAGGGGCAGACCAAGGAGGTCCTCGGGACCTCGGCGGCCCGTCGCATCGTGAACACGGTGATCTCCAGGGAGCTGAAGGCGTTCCTGACGTCCACGAAGCGGGACGCCGCCCAGCAGGCCCGCGTGGTGATGGAGAAGGCCGTCGCCGCGGCCCGTACGCGCATCGCCGCCCGGCAGCACAAGGACGCACAGCGGCGCAAGACGGCCCTGGAGTCCTCCTCGCTGCCCGCCAAGCTGGCCGACTGCCGCAGCGACGACGTCGACCGCAGCGAGCTGTTCATCGTCGAGGGTGACTCCGCGCTCGGTACGGCCAAGCTCGCCCGGAACTCCGAGTTCCAGGCGTTGCTGCCGATCCGCGGCAAGATCCTCAACGTCCAGAAGTCGTCCGTGACGGACATGCTGAAGAACGCCGAGTGCGGCGCGATCATCCAGGTCATAGGAGCCGGTTCAGGCCGGACCTTCGACATCGACACCGCCCGCTACGGCAAGATCATCATGATGACCGACGCCGACGTCGATGGCTCGCACATCCGCACGCTGCTGCTGACGCTGTTCCACCGCTACATGCGGCCCATGGTCGAATCCGGCCGGGTCTTCGCGGCGGTGCCGCCGCTGCACCGCATCGAGATCGTTCAGCCGAAGAAGGGCCAGGACAAGTACGTCTACACGTACTCGGACCGCGAACTGCGCGACAAGCTCATGGAGTTCCAGAGCAAGGGCATCCGCTACAAGGACTCGATCCAGCGCTACAAGGGCCTCGGCGAGATGGACGCCGACCAGCTGGCCGAGACGACGATGGACCCGCGTCACCGCACCCTGCGCCGCATCAACCTCTCCGACCTGGAGTCCGCCGAGCAGGTCTTCGATCTGCTGATGGGCAACGACGTGGCGCCGCGCAAGGAGTTCATCTCCAACTCGGCGGCGACGCTGGACCGCTCGCGGATCGACGCGTAGCAGCGGCGGCGCCCGGGCTGTTCGCCGGGGCGGGTGGGCTTCGAGACCCCGCCCGTCTCGCGGCGCTCAGGCACTTCGAGGTGCCTGGACACCACCGCCCCGGCCGCCTCGCAGCGTCTCTCCACCCTCGGGTGGAGAGACGCACAGCCGAGGATCCACCCGTGATCCACCCCCGCTCCGATCCCGTGACCTGGAGATTTCCGTAGCGTCGAAGGCGTCGGCAGCACCCGCTGCCGGTACCCCCCTCTCGCTCACGGAGGCTGTGATGTCCGGGCTCGTCGACGCGTTGCTGATCGTGCTCGTTGCCGTCGTGGTGACAGCCCGGCAGTTCCGTGCCCGCCGGATAGACAGCGAGCGCCGCTGGTGGCTGCTCCCGGCGGTCCTGCTCGTCCTCGCGCTGCGCGAGCCCGGTCTGCTCGACGTCCACCACCACACGGCCTCGGTGCTCTTGCTAGGCGCCGAGTTGCTCGTCAGTCTGGCCACCGGAGCCGGCTGGGCCTGGACCACTCGCCTCTGGGCGGAGCCGGACGGCACGGTCTGGAGCAGCAGCAGCGCGGCGAGCCTCGCCGTCTGGGCCGTCGGAATCGGTCTGCGCGCCGGTCTCTTCGCGGTCGGTGCAGCAACCGGCGTGCACCAGGACAGCTCCGCCCTGCTGCTGGGGCTCGCCGGCACCCTGCTCGTCCGGGCCGGGATCCTCGCCTGGCGCGGGCAGTCCCTGCGCCCCGCCGTGACGCCGAGCGGGGCGTACGGTGACGGCACGGCCTGGTCCGTGGGGAGGGAACGCCTGTGAAGGGCAACGTCTGGACGCGCTGGCCCTCCCGGGAGGCGCTCAGCCGAGAGGGACTCTCACGTTCCCGGTGCGTGCTGGCCTGGACAGCGCGGACGCTGGTTCTCGGACTGCTGCTGTGGGGTGCCTTCTCCGACAGCCACGCGGGCGGCTGGAAGGCGGCGGGCGGTGCCGTGGGAGTTCTGGTGGCGGCCTTTCTCGCCTGGGCGTTCTTCCGCACCACGCTTGAGCACCGGCTGTGGCCGTCACTGGCCTCGCTCGGCCTGCTGCTGACCGTCGCTCTGGCAGCCCAGCTGTCCGGGTTCGATGTCGCCGCGCTGGTCATGTGGTGCGGCTGCGCCGTCTCCGCGCTGGAGAGGCTGCCGGCCGTGGCTGCCCTGAGCACTGCGGGAGTGGCACTCGGCGCGTACGGGGTCGCCCAGAACGACGACGTGCTGACGACCGTGGTCACCTGCATCGGCTTCATTCTGGCCGGCTACACGCTGCGCCTCGACGCCGAGGCCCGCGGCAGCGCGCAGCGGCTCCTCGCCCAGGAGCGGGCAGCGCGTGCCGCCGAGGCGGAGACGGCGGCGCTCGCGGAGCGCGCCCGCATAGCGCGGGAGATCCACGACGTGCTGGCGCACAGTCTCTCGGCCCAACTCGTGCACCTGGAGGCGGCTCGGCTGCTGATCGAGAGGGGCGGCGAGCGGGAGCGGATCCACGAACGCGTGGTCGCGGCGCGGGAGATGGCGCGAGGCGGCCTTGCCGAGACCCGGCAGGCACTCTCCGCCCTGCGCGGAGAGCACACCCCTCTGGAGGACTTCCTGAACGAGCTGGTCAGCACGGCCGCAGGCGCCGAGATCACCGTCACGGGTGAACGCAGGCCCTTGCCGACCGAGGCGTCCCAGGCCGTGCGCAGAGCGGCACAGGAGGCACTGACGAACGTCCGCAAGCACGCCCCGGGCGCCAAGGTGCACCTCAGGCTCGACTACCGACCCCACGAAGTGACCCTGGACGTACGGGACTCGGGAGGATCGCCGGGCGAACTGACCGGGACGGGCGCCGGATACGGTCTGCTGGGCATGCGGGAGCGGGCCGAGTTGCTGGGCGGCTCCCTTGAGGCCGGGCCGGGCGAGGAGGGGTTCGTGGTGACGCTGAAGGTGCCGGTATGACACAGGAGACCGCCGAGCCGAAGACCGCTCGCGTCGTGGTCGCCGACGACCAGACCGTGGTGCGGGAGGGCATCGTGATGCTGCTCGGTCTGCTGCCCGGGATCGAGGTCGTGGGTGCAGCGGGGGACGGGGAGGAGGCAGTGGCGCTCGTCGAGGACCTCACCCCGGACGTGGTGCTGATGGACCTGCGAATGCCGCGCTGCGACGGTGTGGAGGCGACCCGCAGGATCCGCTCGGAGTACCCCGGGACACAGGTCGTGGTGCTCACGACGTTCGCGGACGACGAGTCGCTGTTCCCGGCGCTGGAGGCGGGGGCCCGCGGCTATCTCACCAAGGACGCGGGCGGGGACGAGATCGTGCGGGCCGTGCACAGCGTGCTGAAGGGAGACGCGGGCCTCTCACCGGGCATCCAGAGACGCCTGCTGGAGCGCCTCGCGAGGGCCGAGCGCGGACCGATCGCACCGCCCGAGCCGCCCGACGGGCTCACCGCCCGGGAGATGGAGGTGCTGCTCCTCATCGCGGAGGGGCTCAGCAACCCGGAGATCGCCCGGAGGCTGCATGTCTCCACGGCGACCGTGAAGACCCACATCAACAACCTGTTCACCAAGACCGGGCTCAAGGATCGTGCGCAGGCGGTGCGTTACGCCTACGCGAAGAGACTCGTGCGGCCACCAGCGGGTTAGTCACCTGAAGGGGTGAAGACCGAGGGGAAGAAGAGTCGGGGATCTTCCCGTTCTGTCCATCCTTGGGCATGCAGCGAAGCAAGGGCCGTCCCCGTGGCGGCGGGGCCGGCCAGGAGAGTTGGGCCGAGCCTCTCGACGGTCATGACCCGGTCCCGTCCGCGGAGGCCGGACAGCTCAGGTACGACGATCCCTGGTACGACGCCCTCGCCTCGGGGTGGGGAGAGTCGGCCGGTGACGGGGCGTACGGACCCGCGGTGGTCCCGTCGGCACGGACGACGAGCGGTGCGGGGGCCGCCGCGGCCGAGGTGTATCTGGAAGTGCAGCGCAGTGCGGCCTTCCAGGAGGTGCGGCGGCGGTACCGGAGGTTCGTGGTGCCGGCCTTCGTGGCCTTCTTCGCCTGGTACGTGGGTTACGTGGTGGCCGCCACGACGGTGCCGGATGTGATGGCGCGGCCCGTGGCGGGGGCGGTGAACGTGGCGATGGTGGCGGGGCTCGGGCAGTTCCTGTCCACGTTCCTGCTCACCTGGGCGTACGCGCGGCACGCGCGACTGCGCCGGGACCGGGCCGCGCTCGAACTGCGATGGGACACACAGGAACTGACGCGTGGCATGAACGGGGGTACGTCGTGACGGGGGAACACCAGACGCTGGCACTGCTGCTCTTCAGCGCGTTCGTCGCGGTCACGCTGGGGATCACCACGTGGGTCAGCCGCAACCGGCGGGGCTCGGCGGAGGAGTTCTACGCGGGCGGGCGGCTGTTCTCACCCATGGAGAATGGTTTTGCCATCGCGGGCGACTACATGTCGGCCGCCTCCTTCCTCGGGGTCACCGGGCTCATCGCCCTGTTCGGTTACGACGGGCTGCTGTATGTCGTCGGTTTCCTCGTGGCGTGGCTGGTGGTGCTGTTCCTGGTCGCCGAACTGGTCCGCAACTGCGGCCGGTTCACACTGGCCGATGTCGTGGCGGCGCGGATGAGGGAGCGGCCGGTACGCATCGCGGCGGGAACCTCCTCCGTCACGGTGTCCGTGCTGTATCTGGTGGCGCAGATGGTCGGCGCGGGCAGCCTGGTGGCGCTGCTGCTCGGGGGTACGAGCGACGCGGCGCGGGACTGGACCGTAGTCGGCGTGGGCGCGCTCATGGTGATCTACGTGTCCCTGGGCGGGATGCGGGCGACCACGTGGATCCAGATCGTCAAGGCCGTTCTGCTGCTCGGCGGCACCATCGTGCTGACGGTGCTCGTCCTGGTGCGTTTCCACGGTGATGTGGACGGGTTGCTGCTCACGGCGGCGGAGCGCAGCGGGCACGGCGAGGCGTTTCTGGCGCCGGGGCTGAAGTACGGCGGGGACTGGACGGCCCGCTTCGACTTCATCAGTCTGGGGCTGGCCCTGGTGCTGGGGACGGCGGGGCTGCCGCACATCCTGTCCCGCTTCTACACGGTGCCCACCGCGCGGGCCGCCCGCCGCTCGGTCGTCTGGGCCGTCGGTCTCATCGGCGGCTTCTACCTGATGACCATCGTGCTCGGGTTCGGTGCGGCCGCCATCCTGGGGCCGGACGCGGTACGCGGGTCGAACGCGGCCGGGAACACCGCGGTTCCGCTGCTGGCGCTCGATCTGGGCGGGGGTGCGGGTTCCACCGGGGGGACGGTTCTGTTCGCGATCGTCGCCGCGGTCGCCTTCGCCACGATTCTCGCCGTGGTCGCGGGGATCACGCTCGCGTCCTCGGCGTCCGTGGCCCACGACCTGTATGCCTCCCTGCGGCGCCGGGGCGGGAAGCCGCGCAGCGAGGTGGCCGTGGCCCGTGTCGCGGCCGTTGGTGTCGGTGTGCTGGCGATCGCTCTCGGTCTGCTGGCGCGGGATCTCAACGTGGCGTTCCTGGTCGGCCTGGCCTTCGCGGTCGCCGCGTCGGCGAACCTGCCGGTCCTGCTCTACTCCCTGTTCTGGCGCGGCTTCACCACCCGGGGCGCCGTGTGGGCCGTGTACGGCGGTCTGGTCCCGGCGGTGGTGCTCGTGGTGCTGTCCCCGGTGGTCTCGGGAAGCCCGGACTCGCTTTTCCCGGGCGCCGACTTCCAGTGCTTCCCGCTGCAGAACCCGGGTCTGGTCTCGATCCCTCTCGGCTTCCTCGCGGGCTGGCTGGGCACGGTCACCTCGGCGGAGGTCCCGGACGAGGCCCGGCACGCGGAGACCGAGGTGCGCTCGCTGACGGGTGCCGGAGCGGCGTAGGGGCGGGTGACTTCAGTGTCATGACAGGAGGGCGCTCGGCACCCGTTGGTGGGGGAGCCGGCCGGCTGTCGCGCTAGCTGCGGGTCGCCCATACGTAACGGTGTTCCGGGCGGCCCGCGTCACCGTACTTGAGGGTGAGTCTGGCCCGTCCCGTGCGCTCCAGGAGCTTCAGGTAGCGCTGGGCGGTCTGGCGGCTCACTCCGGTCCGCTCGGCGATCTCCTGGGCGGACAGGGGCCCGCCCGCGTTCATCAGGGACTGGCGGACCAGTTCGGCGGTGGTGGGCGAGTGGCCCTTGGGCAGGTCGGGTTCCGACGGGGCCGAGAGCGCCCCGAAGATGCGGTCCACTTCGGCCTGCTCGGCCTCTCCACCGCCGTCGAGGGTGCGGCGCAGCTCGGCGTAGGCATCCAGCTTGGCGCGCAGGCCGGCGAAGGCGAACGGCTTGACCAGGTACTGCAGCGCGCCGTGCCGCATCGCGGCCTGCACGGTGGAGACGTCCCGGGCTGCGGTGACCATGATCACGTCGGTCTGGTCGCCGCGTCGCCGCATCTCCTGGACGACCGCGAGGCCCGTCGCGTCCGGGAGGTAGTGGTCCAGGAGAACCAGGTCGAGCCGGGGCAGCGTCTCCAGCCGGTGGAGTGCTTCCGCGGCGCTGTGGGCCACGCCGGCGACATGGAAGCCCGGCACCTTCTCGACGTAGGCGGCGTTGACCCGCGCGACCCTCATGTCGTCGTCCACGACCAGGACCTCGATCATCACGACTTCTCCTCGGTGGTCTGCGGAGCTGACGGCGCGGTCAGGACGGCCGGCTCCGGGCCCGGCTCGGCCAGCGCCTCGGGCAGGACGACGGTGAACTCCGCGCCCCCGCCGTGCGCCTCCCCGACGGTCGCACTGCCACCCTGCCGTTCGGCGAGCCTGCGCACCAGGGAGAGCCCGATACCCCGCTCGCGGTGAGACGGCGGCTTCTTCGTCGACCATCCCGTGGTGAAGATCAACTCCCGGTGCTCCGGCGGGATCCCGGGCCCCGTGTCGCGCACCCTGAGGACGGCCGTACGCCCCTCGGCGAGCAGTTCGACCTCCACGCGCGCGTGCGGCGTGCCGGCGACGGCGTCGAGGGCGTTGTCCACCAGGTTCCCGACGACGGTGACGAGTCCCTGCGGGTCGACCAGCCGGTCGGGCAGCCTGGTCCGGTCCGACACCCACAGGGTGACGCCCCGTTCGGCCGCGACGGTCGCTTTGCCGACCAGCAGGGCGGCGAGGAGCGGGTCCTCGATCCGCTCCGTGACCTGTTCCGCGGTGGCCCGGTGGTCACCGACCACCTCGCCGACGAACTCGACGGCGTCGTCGTACATCTCCAGTTCGAGCAGCCCCAGAAGCGTGTGCATACGGTTGGCGTGCTCGTGGTCCTGGGCGCGCAGGGCGTCGATCAGACCGTGCGTGGAGTCCAGTTCGCGGCCCAGCTGCTCCAGCTCGGTGCGATCGCGCAGGGTGGCCACGGCGCCGCCGTCGTCGGTGGGCATGCGGTTGGCGACCAGCACCCGCTGCCCGCGCACGGTGAGCAGATCCGTCCCGGTCACCCGTCCGGCCAGCACATCGGCCGTACGGCCCGCGCCGAGCGCCTCGTCGGGGGAGCGGCCCACCACCGACTCCCCGATGCCCAGCAGGCGCTGTGCCTCGTCGTTCACGAGGCGGATGCGGCCGGTGCGGTCCAGGGCGACGACCCCCTCCCGGATGCCGTGCAGCATCGCCTCGCGTTCGGACAGCAGCGCCGCGATGTCCGAGAAGGCCAGGTCCCTCGTCTGCCGCTGGACCCGCCGCGAGATGACCCACGCGGCCAGCGCCCCCACGGCCAGGGCGCCCCCGGCGTACGCGAGCAGCCCCGGGATCGCGTGGATCAGACGGGCCCGGACGCTGTCGTAGGCGATGCCGACCGAGACCGCGCCGACGACGGTGCCGTCGCTGTCGCGCAGCGGCACCTTGCCCCGGGCGGAGCGGCCCAGGGTGCCGCTGTCGATCTCCATGACCTCCTTGCCGGCCAGGGCCTGGCCGGGGTCGGTGGAGACGATGCCGCCGATCTGCTTCGGGTCCGTGTGCGACCAGCGCACGCCCCGCCAGTCCATCACCACGACGTACTCGGCCTGGGTGGCCTTGCGGATCCGCTCCGCCTCCCGCTGCACCGGACCGTTCGGCGACGGCGGCGTCTGCCGCACCTCTCGTGCGAGCCCCGGCTGCTGCGCGGTCGTCTGCGCGATCGCGAGCGCGCGGCGCATCGCCTGGTCGTCCAGCTGGTTGCCGAGGGGCGCGAGGAACAGCCCGGTCGCGAGCACCGCGACTCCCGCGGCGATAGCCACCTGCATCAGCAGCACCTGCGAGAACACCCGCCGCGGCAGGCCGAGGCGCAGGCGGCGTGCGGGGGGAGTGGGGCTCATACCCAAGACGGTACGTGCGGCCGGCTGCCTGCCCTAGACGGGTGTGGCGTGGATCTCTCGAGCAATGTGAGCGAAATTCCAAGGGGCGCGAAATGCAAGGTGAGCGCAGTCCAAGGTGAGGGCGTCGGGGAGGCGGCACCGCCACGAGATCCGGAACCCTCCGGACGGGAGCGCCCCGTCGCCACGAGATCCGGGACACTTCGGAAAGGAGCGCCACGCCGCCGACACCGTTCAGGGCGAGCCGCACCGTCAGCCGGCCAGCGCCGTCGCCATCCTCACCCCGTGCACCGCCACCACGTTCATCCGCGCCGGCGAACCGAGGACCGATGCCCCGCAGCTCTCCGGGCGGGCCGGCAGCGCCGCGCTCTGGGCCACGTCGACCTGCCAGCGGCGTCCGTCGGTGTGGGCGACGGTCACCTCCCAGCGCGGGGCCGAACCGACCGTCCGGACGACGCTCAGCGCCTGCGCGGTGTACTCGCCCGTCCTGGTGCGCACGGCGAGCTCGGCGGCCTGACCGGGCCGTTCCCAGGCGGAGCTGCCCCGGCACCCCTCCACGACGATCCGCCCCTCCCGGGCGCCGTGCAGGACCTCCTTGAGGGAGTGGGCCTCTGCCCGGCCGTACGCGTATCCGTACGGCAGCACGAGCACCGTGGGGGAGAAGCGGTGACCACCCAGATGGGTGACCTCCCAGACGCCCTCGACCCCGGACGACGCCAGCTCGGCCGCGAGGGGCCTGCCGAGGAGTGCGCAGCAGCGGTCGCGCTTGCCGTTGGTGCAGACGAGGGCGAGCGGGTCGCCGTCGTGGGGCCGGCCGCCGAGCAGGGCGTCGAACGTGCGGTGGTCGCCCCGGCCGAGTGCGGCGAAGTCGAGGCCGAGCAGCTGTCCCGGGTCGGAGGTCGAGGCGCTGTGCAGCCACACGTTCCCCGGGACGACGTGTGCGACGTACACGCGGCGTGTGGCGGGCATGCGGCGGTCCGCGTGGCGTCCGGGGCGGCGGATGAGCGCGATCCGAACGCCGGTGTCCTGGGCGGCGGCCTCCAGGGCACGTCCCAGGGCGGGGTCCAGGTGGCTCGAAGTGAGCGCCTTGGCACCCCACGGACCGGGCTGTTCGATCAACAGCCAGGTCCTCGCGGTGGCCGCGGTTCCCGAAACAGGCTCGTCGAAGTCCCGGGAGACGCTTGAGCACGTACTCACAGAGGTGAGCCTAACCTGACTTCGGCCGCCGCGAATTTCGGCCCCGCCCCGCGCTACTCCGGCAGTGGCTGCGGAGGCCTCGGACCTGCGTAGAGACCACTCGGGCGCATCCGCAGGGGGCGTTCGCCGTACTCCTCAAGGGCGTGGGCGATCCAGCCCGCCGTGCGCGCCACGGCGAAGATCGTCTCGCCCGCGGTCGGCGCCATGCCGCAGGTCACCGTCAGCACGGCGAGCGCCAGGTCCACGTTGGCGTGCAGCGGGGCGTGCCGGGCGGTGGTCTCGACGATGTCGCGGGCCGCGAGCAGAGCGGACTCCGCCCGCGGGATGCGCTCCAGGAGGGCGAACAGGGCACGCGCGCGTGGATCCTCGCCGGGGTAGAGCCGGTGGCCGAGGCCCGGGACGCGCCGGCCCGCGCGCAGCTCGTCCGCGATCACGGGGGCCGCGTCGCCCTGTTCGAGTACGTCCTGCAGCAGCCGGTGGGCGAGCCCGCTGGCCGCGCCGTGCAGCGGGCCCTCGATCACGCCCAGCCCGGCGGAGACCGCCGCGTAGGGGTGGGCACGGGCCGAGGCGGCGACGCGCACGGCGAGGGTGGAGGCGGCCAGGTCGTGGTCGACGAGGAGGGCGAGCGCGGCGTCCAGGGCGCGCAGGGACGCCTCGTCGGGGTCCTTGCGCATCGAGAGCCTGGTCCACAGACGGTGGGCCAGGGGGCCCTCGTCACGGCGGTCGTGTCCCCTCGGCGGCAGGGCGGCGACGAGTGTGGGGATGAGGGTGCGCGCGGTGCCGAGCACGGCGTCCTCGGACAGGTCGAACCGCAGCGGGTCGGCTGTCGCGGCGGCGACCGTCGCCACCCGCAGCAGGTCGGCGGGCGCGGTGTGCTCGGGCAGCGCCTCGACGGCGCGGCGGGCGACGGACACGGAGCCGGGCGGCGCGGTGAACGTGATGCCCGGGACCATCCGGCCCGTCCAGAGCCACTCGGCGACCTCCTCGTAGGTGTGCCGGGTGGCCAGGTCGACCGCGTCGACGCCGCGGAAGAAGAAGCGGTCGCTCTCGATGAGCGTGAGGCGGGTACGGACGGACAGCTCGCCCCCGGCATTTCCCCCGCCGGAACCGCCCGAGCCGTCCCGCCGGTTGCGCCGCGCGAGCGCCTCGACTTCCCCGGCGTCGAAGGTGCTGCCCCGCCCGCCGCTCACCCGTCGGCTGGTGAGCTGCCCGCGGCTCACGTACGCGTACACGGTCTCCGGCTTCACACCGAGCAGCTCGGCGGCCTCCCGGGTGCTCAACCGCCGTTCCGCGTCGAAGGGGGCGGGCTCTTGATCGCGCATGGGGGTCACCGTATCCGTCTGCTGGTCCATTGACCGATGTATTGATTCAATCAATATTGACAGACATTGAGTCAATCATGGACAGTCGAATCAAGTCCAGGGAGGAAGTTATGTCCGTGAACAGGTCAGCAGCCACTCTTCTCGAAGTGCCTCGGGGGCTCGCCGGTGTGGTCGTCACCGACACCCGCATCGGTGACGTCCGGGGTCTGGAGGGCTTCTATCACTACCGGCAGTACTCGGCCGTCGACCTCGCGCGGACCCGCAGCTTCGAGGACGTCTGGCATCTCCTCGTCCACGGCGAACTGCCGGACCCGGCGCGCGGTGCGGCCTTCGCGGCCGAGACCGCCGCGCTGCGACGGCTGCCCGACGAGGTGCGGGCGGCGCTGCCGGCCGTCGCCGCGGCCGGCGGGCGTTCCGGTCCGCTCGCCGGGATGCGGACGGCCCTTTCGCTGCTGGGGGCGGCGAAGGGGTTCCGGCCCGTGTACGACATCGACGCGGACCGGCGTCGGCAGGACACGATCGAGGCGGCCGCGGCGGTGCCCACGCTGCTCGCCGCGCTGCACCGGCTGGGCGAGGGGCGGGATCCGGTGGAGCCGCGCGAGGACCTGTCCTATGCGGCGAACTACCTGTACATGTTGACCGGTTCGGAGCCCTCCGAACCGCGTGCGCGGGCGATCGAGCAGTACTTGATCTCCACCATTGATCACGGATTCAATGCGTCAACCTTCACGGCCCGGGTCATCGCGTCGACGGGTGCGGACGTGGCGGCGTGCCTCGCCGGGGCGGTGGCGGCGCTGTCGGGGCCGCTGCACGGGGGTGCGCCCAGTCGCGCGCTGGACACCCTGGACGCGATCGGGACGCCGGACCGTATCGACGCGTGGGTGCGTCAGCGAGTGCTCGCCGGTGAGCGCATCATGGGCTTCGGGCACGCGATCTACCGCACGGAGGACCCGCGCTCCCGGATGCTGCGCGAGGTCGCCCAGGGGTTCGGCGGGCCGCGGGTGGACTTCGCCGTCGAGGTCGAGCGTCACATCGAGGCGATACTGGCGGAGCTGAAGCCGGGCCGGGAACTCCACACCAACGTCGAGTACTACGCGGGCGTGGTCATGGAACTGTGCGGTCTACCGCGCGAGATGTTCACCCCGACCTTCGCTGCCGGGCGCGTGGTGGGTTGGAGCGCCAACATCCTGGAACAGGCGGAGGACACGAAGATCATCCGGCCGGTGGCCCGGTATGTGGGACCGGAGGCTCCGGCGCCGTTGCCTGCCTGACCGAGGAGGCCGGCGGGGCATGAAGGCCCGGCACCGGAAAGGTGCCGGGCCTTCATGCCGGATCCCGTCGGTGACCGACCGGATCAGGCGTCGGGGATGTCCACCTTGGCGTCGATCAGGGTTCTGCGTGAGACCACGACGATGCGCTCGTAGTCCGCCCTGGACGCGTCGGCGGGGAGCTTCCCGTCCAGCTCTTCGGTGAGGTCCGTGCCGATCACAGCGAACCTGCCGTCGGACAGCTCGAAGATATCGGGGCAGTTGGCACCAGTTGCACTGCCCCGCGCGCTGGGAGGGGTGCCAATCCGACGGATGATGTGGCTCACTGTTCTTGCGTTCCTTTTGATCTCGAGGCGTGGTGCGCACTGCGCCTGCGGTGCGATGCGGCCCTGTGGGGCCGCGGCCTCGACAACCGGGCGGCGTGGAGCGGCGGTTCGGCGGTGGTCGACCCGGTTCGCGGGATGCGCAGTAGTCAACCTTGTTGGCACCTGGGCAAACGCGCCGCTTTATGGGTTCGTTACCGCCCAGCCGTGTGATCCGTTCCGGAGGGTGACGCGTGAGGTGCGGAGCTTACGGCCGGAGCCCCGATCTACTCGACCGGCGGGTCCCCGACCACCCACCACTCGTCGATGTCCGCCTCCTCCAGCTGCACGAGCAGATCGTCGACCATGCGGCCCAGACCGGCCTCGTCGGAGGTGTCGATGAGGGTCGCCCGATGCGGGCGGGTGGCGTACCAGTACTCCCTGAAGAGGGGGTTCTGCAGCATGCTCCGGGCGAACCCGAAGAACTCCTCTCTCGTCACGTTGCCCATGCGGTAGTAGCACAGGGCGTTGGTGTACAGGGCGTTGGCGAAGAGGAACTGGCGCTGCTTCCTCGGGGAGACGGTTCCGTCGTAGGCGTCGAGGACCTCGGCCAGTTCCGGGTCGTCCATCGCCTTGCTCAGCAACTCCCAGTGCAGACGCTGCTGGTGTGCGAAGTTGGTCCGGCGCTGTGACTGCGCGGCCTCCTCCAGGTGTTCGATCCTGGCGCGCAACGCGTGGAACGCGGGCCACTGCAGGGCCAGGGCGACGGCGGCACCCGCCGCCAGGCCCATCCCTGCCGAGGCGGTGGCCTTCAGCCCTCGGAACCCAAATTTCTGTGTGGTCATGTCAACCCCCGGTTCAGGCGGCCGTCCGCCGGTCGTCGGGGTGCGGGTCGACGGGAGGGGACCGGCGAGCGGTGGGCGGCGCTTGCCGTCTCCCAGAGTGCCGAGCGGCTCTGATCGGCGGGGAGGCGGAGAGGAGGCGCACGGAGGGAAGCGAGGGTCGCACAAACCGGCGCCATGCCCAACGTCTGCCCCGCGAGTGCTGCTAACAATCGTTCACTCAAGAGTGGATCTCATGGCTCGTATCCTGGGGCGGCATCCCCATTTCCCACGTGTGCCGGGAGCGCGAGCCGGTGCACGCGTCGGCGCGAGAGAGGTCGCACGGTGAGTCAGCCGAGTCCGAAACCGCAGCAGATCCCGGTCGTCGTCCTGGCCGGATTCCTCGGCTCGGGAAAGACCACCTTGCTCAATCACCTCCTGCACCGCAGCGGCGGCAGCCGTATCGGCGCCCTCGTCAACGACTTCGGGGCGATCGAGATCGACGCGATGGCCGTTGCGGGAGCGCTCGGCGACTCCACGGTCTCCCTCGGCAACGGCTGCCTGTGCTGTGCCGTCGACGCGAGTGAACTGGACCAGTACCTGGAGCGCCTCGCGGAGCCCGGCCTCGGCATCGACGTCATCGTCATCGAGGCCAGCGGTCTCGCCGAGCCGCAGGAACTCGTGCGGATGCTGCTGGCCAGCGAGCATCCGGGGGTGGTGTACGGCGGGCTCGTGGAGGTCGTCGACGCCGCAGAGTTCGACGACACCCGGGCCAGGCACCCCGAGATCGACCGGCATCTCGCGCTGGCCGACCTCGTCGTGGTCAACAAGCTGGACCGGGCAGCGGACGGCGAGCGCGTCCTCGGGCTGGTGCGGAGCCTCGTCGACCGCGCCGCCGTCGTCCCGGCCACCTACAGCCGGATCGACCCCGAGTTCCTCTTCGACTGCCGGCCGAGCGAGGAACGCATCGGGCAGCTGTCCTTCGACGACCTGCACGAGCACGTCGGGGACGACGACCTCCACCAAGCCGACTTCCACCAAGCCGACGTCCACGAAGCCGACGTCCACGAAGCCGACCATCACGCCGGTCACCTGCACGCCGCCTACGACAGCCTGTCGTTCGTCTCCCAGGCCCCCCTCGACCCGCGCCGGCTGATGGCGTTCCTCGACAGCCGCCCCGAAGGGCTGTACCGGATCAAGGGCTACGTCGACTTCGGGCCCCACGACGTCCGCAACCGCTACGCCGTCCATGCCGTCGGGCGGTTCCTGCGGTTCTACCCGGAGCCCTGGCCCGACGGCGAGGAGCGCCTCACCCAGCTGGTCCTCATCGGCTCGGGGATCGACGCCGCCGCGCTCGAGAAGGAGCTGGAGGCGTCCAGGAGCGACGCCCCACACGCCGACGAGCACGGCATGTGGGGCGTCCTGAGGTACGTACGCGACCCCGAGGAGCAGGGCGCGGACCCGGCCTAGACCGGTCCGGCCACCACCGCCACCGTCTTCGCCAGGGACACGCCAGAGCCGTCACGGCGCGGGTCGATGTCCGGGAGGTCGGCCGGGGTGCCGTTCTTCTGGGCCGCGAGCGCGGGAGCGGGGCCCGCCCAGGCCAGGGACAGGCAGTCCTCACCCTTCAGGAACCGCTGGCAGCGGACGCCGCCGGTGGCCCGGCCCTTGCGCGGGTACTGGTCGAACGGGGTCAGCTTCGCCGTCGTCTGGACGGAGTCGTCCAGCGTGCCCCGCGATCCGGCGACGGTGAAGACGACGGCGTCCACGGCCGGGTCCACCGCCGTGAAGGAGATGACCTTCGCGCCCTCGGTGAGCTTGATGCCGGCCACACCGCCCGCCGGACGCCCCTGCGGGCGGACCTGGGACGCCTGGAAGCGCAGCAGCTGCGCGTCGTCGGTGACGAAGACCAGGTCCTCCTCGCCGGTGCGCAGCTCGACCGCGCCCACGATCCGGTCGCCCTCCTTGAGGGTGATCACCTCGAGCTCGTCCTTGTTGGCCGGATAGTCCGGCACCACGCGCTTGACGATGCCCTGGGCCGTGCCGAGCGCCAGGCCCGGCGACGACTCGTCGAGCGTGGTCAGGCAGACCACCGTCTCGTCGTCCTCCAGGGTGACGAACTCCGCCAGCGGCGCGCCCCCCGCGAGGTTCGGCGACGCCGGCGACTCCGGGAGCTGGGGCAGGTCGACCACGTTCAGCCGCAGCAGCCGGCCCGCCGAGGTGACCGCGCCCACCTCACCGCGGGCGGTGGCCGGCACCGCCGAGACGATCACGTCGTGCTTCACACGCTTGGCCCCGGGCGCCTCCGAGAAGGGCTCGGCGTTCGCCGTACGCGCCAGCAGCCCCGTGGAGGACAGCAGCACCCGGCACGGGTCGTCGGCCACCTGGAGCGGCACGGCCGCGACCGGGGCACCGCCCGACTCCAGCAGCACCGTACGCCGATCGGTGCCGAACTTCTTGGCGACGTCGGCCAGTTCGGAAGAGACCAGCTTGCGCAGCTCGGAGTCCGAGTCCAGGATCCGGGTCAGCTCCTCGATCTCGGCGGTGAGCCGGTCCTTCTCCGACTCCAGCTCGATGCGGTCGTACTTGGTCAGGCGGCGCAGCGGCGTGTCGAGGATGTACTGCGTCTGCACCTCGCTCAGCGAGAACTGCTCCATCAGGCGCTGCTTGGCCTGCGCGGAGTTCTCGCTGGAGCGGATCAGGCGGATGACCTCGTCGATGTCCAGCAGGGCCGTCAGCAGGCCCTCGACCAGGTGCAGCCGGTCGCGCTTCTTGCCGCGGCGGAACTCCGAGCGCCGCCGTACGACGTTGAAGCGGTGGTCGAGGTAGACCTCCAGGAGCTCCTTGAGGCCCAGTGTGAGCGGCTGGCCGTCCACCAGCGCCACGTTGTTGATGCCGAAGGACTCCTCCATCGGCGTCAGCTTGTAGAGCTGCTCGAGGACCGCCTCCGGTACGAAGCCGTTCTTGATCTCGATGACCAGGCGCAGGCCGTGCGCGCGGTCGGTGAGGTCCTTGACGTCGGCGATGCCCTGGAGCTTCTTGGAGCCGACCAGGTCCTTGATCTTGGAGATGACCTTCTCGGGGCCGACCGTGAAGGGCAGCTCCGTGACGACGAGGCCCTTGCGGCGGGCGGTCACCGGCTCCACCGACACCGTCGCCCGGATCTTGAAGGTGCCGCGGCCGGACTCGTAGGCGTCCCGGATGCCGGACAGGCCGACGATGCGGCCGCCCGTGGGCAGGTCCGGGCCCGGGACGTGCTTCATCAGGGCGTCGAGATCGGCGTTCGGGTGCCTGATCAGGTGGCGGGCGGCGGCGATGACCTCGCGGAGGTTGTGCGGCGCCATGTTCGTGGCCATGCCGACCGCGATGCCCGAGGCGCCGTTGACCAGGAGGTTCGGGAAGGCGGCGGGCAGGGCCACCGGTTCCTGCTCCTGGCCGTCGTAGTTGGGGTTGAAGTCGACCGTGTCCTCGTCGATCGACTCCGTCATCAGGCTCGTCGCCGCGGCCATCCGGCACTCGGTGTACCGCATGGCGGCCGGCGGGTCGTCGTTGCCCAGCGAACCGAAGTTGCCGTGGCCGTCGACCAGGGGGACGCGCATCGAGAAGGGCTGGGCCATGCGCACGAGGGCGTCGTAGATCGACGCGTCGCCGTGCGGGTGCAGCTTGCCCATCACCTCGCCGACGACCCGGGCGCACTTGACGTACCCGCGCTCGGGGCGCAGGCCCATCTCGCTCATCTGGTAGACGATGCGGCGGTGCACCGGCTTGAGGCCGTCGCGTGCGTCCGGCAGGGCGCGGGAGTAGATGACCGAGTACGCGTACTCGAGGAAGGAGCCCTGCATCTCGTCGACGACGTCGATGTCGAGGATCCGCTCCTCGTACGAGTCGTCGGGCGGCGGGGTCTTCGTGCTGCGGCGGGCCATCGCTGCCGGCTCCTTGCTGCTGCGATCCAGATCTGACGCGGACCATTGTGGACCGCCGCACTGACAAGCGGGACCAGGACCCGGGGGCAAGCGGTGTCCCCGTCCGAGGACCGAGGTCGCCACCGGGAACTTCACCAGGGCTTCGCGCGCTTGCATACAGTGGCAGGACCGGCAGGAATCCGCGGTCTGAACAACCGCTCAGCGATCGAAGGGACGTACATGCCCATGGGTCACACGGCCACAGCCCAGGCAGGCTCCGGGGGCCTGACAGCGACCGAGCACCGCCTGGCCAACGGCCTGCGCGTGGTGCTCTCCGAGGACCACCTGACCCCGGTCGCGGCGGTGTGCCTCTGGTACGACGTCGGCTCACGCCACGAAGTCAAGGGGCGTACCGGCCTGGCTCACCTTTTCGAGCACCTCATGTTCCAGGGATCCGCGCAGGTCAAGGGCAACGGTCACTTCGAGCTCGTCCAGGGCGCGGGTGGCTCGCTGAACGGCACGACCAGCTTCGAGCGGACCAACTACTTCGAGACCATGCCCGCCCACGAGCTGGAGCTCGCGCTCTGGCTGGAGGCCGACCGCATGGGCTCGCTGCTGGCCGCCCTCGACGACGAGTCGATGGAGAACCAGCGGGACGTCGTCAAGAACGAGCGCCGCCAGCGCTACGACAACGTCCCCTACGGCACCGCCTTCGAGAAGCTGACCGCCCTCGCCTACCCGGAGGGCCACCCCTACCACCACACCCCGATCGGCTCGATGGCCGATCTGGACGCGGCGACCCTGGAGGACGCGCGCGCGTTCTTCCGCACCTACTACGCGCCGAACAACGCCGTGCTCTCCGTGGTCGGCGACATCGACCCGGAGCAGACGCTCGCCTGGGTCGAGAAGTACTTCGGCTCCATCCCCGGTCACGACGGCAAGCCCGCCCCGCGCGACGGGTCGCTGCCGGAGACCATCGGCGAGCAGCTGCGCGAGGTCGTCGAGGAGGACGTCCCGGCCCGCGCCCTGATGGCCGCCTACCGGCTCCCGCACGACGGCACGCGCGCGTGCGACGCGGCCGACCTGGCTCTCACCGTCCTCGGCGGCGGCGAGTCCTCCCGCCTCTACAACCGGCTCGTGCGCCGCGACCGTACGGCCGTGGCGGCCGGCTTCGGGCTGCTGCGGCTCGCCGGTGCGCCCTCCCTGGGGTGGCTGGACGTGAAGACGTCCGGTGACGTGGAGGTCCCGGTCATCGAGAGCGCCATCGACGAGGAGCTCGCCCGGTTCGCCGAGGAGGGCCCCACGCCCGAGGAGATGGAGCGCGCCCAGGCCCAGTTGGAGCGCGAGTGGCTGGACCGGCTCGGCACCGTCGCGGGCCGCGCCGACGAACTGTGCCGGTACGCCGTGCTCTTCGGTGACCCGCAGCTCGCCCTGACCGCCGTCCAGCGCGTGCTGGAGATCACGGCGGAGGAGGTCCAGGAGGTCGCCAAGGCCCGCCTGCGGCCCGACAACCGCGCGGTGCTCGTCTACGAGCCCGTCGCCGACGAGCCCGCCGAGGACGCCACCACCGACGCCACCGCAGCCGCGGCCACCGACGAGAACGAGGAGGCGGCCAAGTGACCGAGCTCGCCACGATGGACTTCCACCCCCGGCCGCAGGCGGGCGACGCCCGGCCGTGGGCCTTCCCAGCCCCCGAGCGCGGCACGCTCGACAACGGCCTGACGGTGCTGCGCTGCCACCGCCCCGGCCAGCAGGTCGTCGCGGTCGAGGTGCTGCTGGACGCCCCCCTGGACGCGGAGCCGGCCGGACTCGACGGTGTGGCCACGATCATGGCCCGGGCCTTCTCCGAGGGCACCGACAAGCACTCCGCCGAGGACTTCGCCGCGGAGCTGGAGCGCGCCGGCGCCACCCTCGACGCGCACGCCGACCACCCCGGCGTCCGGCTCAGCCTGGAGGTGCCCGCCTCCCGGCTCACCAAGGGCCTGGGCCTGATCGCCGACGCCCTCAGGGCGCCCGCGTTCGCCGACAGCGAGGTCGAGCGGCTGGTCAACAACCGCCTCGACGAGATCCCGCACGAGCTGGCCAACCCCTCCCGCCGCGGCGCCAAGGAGCTCTCCAAGGAGCTGTTCCCGGCGGACTCGCGCATGTCGCGGCCCCGGCAGGGCAGCGAGGAGACGGTCGCCGCGATCGACTCCGCGGCCGTACGGGCCTTCTACGAGAAGCACGTCCGCCCCGCCACGGCCACCGTCGTGGTGGTCGGCGACCTCACCGGCATCGACCTGGACGCCCTGCTCGGGGACACCCTGGGCGCCTGGACGGGATCCTCGGCCCAGCCGCGTCCCGTGCCGCCGGTCACCGCCGACGACACCGGCCGGGTCGTCATCGTGGACCGCCCCGGCGCCGTCCAGACGCAGCTGCTGATCGGCCGGATCGGGCCGGACCGGCACGACCGCGTGTGGCCCGCGCAGGTGCTGGGCACGTACTGCCTCGGCGGCACCCTCACCTCCCGCCTGGACCGCGTCCTGCGCGAGGAGAAGGGCTACACCTACGGCGTACGGGCGTTCGGCCAGGTCCTCAGGTCCGCCCCGGACGGCACGGGTGCCGCGATGCTCGCCATCAGCGGTTCCGTCGACACCCCCAACACCGGCCCGGCCCTGGAGGACCTGTGGACGGTGTTGCGCACCCTCGCCGCCGAGGGGCTGACCGACGCCGAGCGGGACGTCGCCGTGCAGAACCTGGTGGGTGTGGCGCCGCTGAAGTACGAGACGGCGGCGGCCGTCGCGAGCACGCTGGCCGACCAGGTCGAGCAGCACCTGCCCGACGACTACCAGGCCACGCTGTACCGGCAGCTCGCCGCGACCGGCACCGTGGAGGCCACCGCGGCGGCCGTGAGCGCCTTCCCGGTGGACCGTCTGGTGACCGTCCTCGTCGGTGACGCGGCGCAGATCAAGGCGCCGGTCGAGGCCCTCGGCATCGGCGAAGTCACCGTCGTCGCCGCCGAGTAGCGGTACACGTCGCCACGCGCGCGGGGGCCCTGGTTGTCGTCAAAGGCGCCAGGGCCCCTTTATGCCCGAATTGGGATGGGAGTTGCCTGTCTGGCCTGTGGGATGCGCTACAAAAGCCGGGATTCGTTTGGGAATTGAAAGTGGCGCCGCTTAGCGTCGTCCGGGCTGTTCGTCAGGCAGTGCGCCGCACCCGCGGCACCGGACAGTCATCGCCGAGTCCCCGTACGGCGCGAGCCAGGGGAGCCGGGGACCCATCGCAGTCCCTGGGGTGAATCGGGCGCCCGCGCGAGCCGCGAGGGAGTCCGTAGGAGACCTTCCTGCTCCGAACCCGTCAGCTAACCCGGTAGGCGAGAGGGAAGGAAAGGACCAGCCACTACATGGCGTTCACTCGCGCCACCGGGAAGCACCGTCGTCCCAGCAGGATGCAGCGCTCCACCGCCCGCGCGGCGGGCGTCGCGGCCCTCGCCACCACCGGCGTGATCGGCACCGTGGCGGCCCCCGCCGCCTTCGCCGCAGAACCCAGCGTCGAGCAGACCGGCCTCACCCCGGTCGTCACCATGGGGGACACCGCGGCCCAGCAGATCGACGCCCAGGCCCTCGCGCAGCAGCACGCCGCCGATGAGGCCGCCGCCAAGCAGAAGGCCGAGGAGGCCGCCCGCAAGCAGGCCGCCGAGATGGCCGAGCGGGCCAAGGAGGCGGCCGAGAAGGCCCGTGCGGCCAAGGAGCGAGCCGCCCGTGAGGCCGAGCGCAAGCGCCTGAACACCTTCGTCTCCCCGATCTCCGGTTCGTACGTCTCCACCAGCTACCAGGCCAGCAGCGGCCTGTGGTCCTCCGGCAGCCACACCGGTGTCGACTTCCACGCCGCCAGCGGCACCTCCGTGCACGCGGTCGGCTCGGGCGAGGTCGTCGAGGCCGGCTGGGGCGGCTCCTACGGCAACCAGGTCGTCATCAAGATGACGGACGGGACGTACACCCAGTACGGCCACCTGTCCTCCATCAGCGTCTCGGTGGGCCAGCGGGTCACCCCGGGCCAGCAGATCGCCCTGTCCGGTGCGACCGGCAACGTCACCGGCCCGCACCTGCACTTCGAGGCCCGCACCAGCCCCGAGTACGGCTCGGACATCGACCCGGTCGCCTACCTCCGCTCCCACGGCGTGGGTATCTGACCGGAACGTCTCCGTTCCCCCCGAAAGCCCCGGCTGTTCAAGCCGGGGCTTTCGGCGTTTACGGCCGCCCGCTGTCCAAAAAATATCCATGGATTGCCGCCTGCCGTCGGAAATTCCGGCCGATTGCAATAGAGTCACGGAACGCACGCCGCTCGTCGGCGTTTCACGGGGATTAAGCGGAGGTCGGTCATGCGTATTCCCGCGCACTCGGTGTGCACGGCCATCCGGGACGACATCGTCGCGGGGGTCCACGCGCGTGGCAGCCGGCTCACCGAGGAACTCCTCGCCCGCCGCTACGGCGTCTCGAGGGTGCCGGTCCGGGAGGCGCTGCGCACGCTCGAGGCCGAGGGTTTCGTGGTGACCCGCCGGCACGCGGGCGCGTGTGTGGCGGAGCCCACCGAGCAGGAGGCCGGCGACCTGCTGGAGATGCGCCTGCTGCTGGAGCCGCTCGGCGCGGCCCGGGCCGCCCAGCGCCGCACCGAGGCGCATCTGAAGGTCCTGCGCGGCCTGGTCCGGCTGGGCCAGGAGCGGGCCCGCCGGGGCGACAGCGACGACCTGCGCTCTTTGGGCGGCTGGTTCCACGAGACGCTCGCGCAGGCCTCCGGCAGTCCGGCGCTGACCTCGATGCTCACCCAGCTCCGCCACAAGATCGCCTGGATGTACGCCGTGGAGGCGCCGGTCAGCCCGGTGGAATCCTGGACCGAGCACGGCGCGATCGTGGACGCGGTGGCGCGCGGTGACGGCGAGCGCGCGCGGGCGGTCACGGCGCTGCACGCCGAGCGCGCGAAGGGCGCGTACCGCCTGCGGTTCGCCTCCGCCCGGGAGCGCGCCGAGCGTGTGAGGAACTCGCAACATCCCGTAAACACGGCGAGCCCGCGACATTAACACGGTGGCTGTATACAAAGAGCAGTCAATTCCGGGGGGCTATTTCTGCTGCCTGGATTCTTGGAATTCCGCGCCGTGCCGATGGGGAATTGTGGCGGGTTGCCCTCGCCGACAGGGAATGGCGAAGGGCCCGCCCCGTGCATATGGGCGAGCCCCTCGCTGTGCGCCGAATCGGGCGCTCGGTGGGTCAGACGGTCTCGGGCAGTTCCTCGAGACCCTCGGAGACCAGCTTGGCGAGCCGGTCCAGGGCGGCGTCCGCGCCCTCGGCGTCGGAGGCGAGGACGATCTCCTCGCCCCCCTGGGCGCCGAGGCCCAGGACGGCCAGCATGGAGGCCGCGTTGACGGGGTTGCCGTCAGCCTTGGCGATCGTCACCGGGACGCCTGCGGCCGTGGCGGCTCGGACAAAGATGGAAGCGGGGCGGGCGTGGAGGCCCTCGGCCCAGCCGACGTTGACGCGGCGCTCAGCCATGTGTTGCTGCCCTTCGGTGTTCAGGGTTGTCTAGACCAGTTTCCCATATCGTGAAGCTGTGCCGGAGCGGTCCTCGAAGAACCGCCCCGGGGTGCCGTCGGATCGCGGCCTCGACCCGACTGACGCCCTCCACAGACTGCCTCGCGTCCGCTGTCGGACGCTAGCCGTACTCTGGGGCCCATGCAGACCTCGCCGGACCGGCACGAGTATCCCGCCCACTGGGAAGCCGACGTGGTGCTGCGCGACGGAGGCACCGCGCGCATCCGGCCCATCACCGTCGATGACGCCGATCGTCTGGTCAGCTTCTACGAGCAGGTCTCCGACGAGTCGAAGTACTACCGCTTCTTCGCGCCGTACCCTCGCCTGTCCGCCAAGGACGTCCACCGCTTCACGCACCACGACTTTGTGGACCGGGTGGGACTCGCGGCCACGGTCGGCGGCGAGTTCATCGCCACCGTACGCTACGACCGGATCGGCGCGGACGGAACGCCCGCGTCGGCGCCCGCCGACGAGGCCGAGGTCGCCTTCCTCGTGCAGGACGCCCACCAGGGCCGCGGGGTCGCCTCCGCCCTGCTCGAACACATCGGCGCCGTCGCCCGCGAGCGCGGCATCCGCCGCTTCGCCGCCGAGGTGCTGCCCGCCAACACCAAGATGATCAAGGTGTTCACGGACGCCGGATACACCCAGAAGCGCAGCTTCGAGGACGGCGTCGTCCGTCTGGAGTTCGACCTCGAACCCACCGACCGCTCCCTGGCCGTGCAGTACGCGCGCGAGCACCGTGCCGAGGCCCGCTCGGTGCAGCGGCTGCTCGCCCCCGGCTCGGTCGCCGTCATCGGGGTCGGCCGCAGCCCGGGCGGCGTGGGCCGCAGCGTCCTCGGCAACATCCGGGACGCCGGGTACACCGGCCGCCTCCACGCCGTGAACAAGGCCCTCCCGGAGGGGCAGAAGGAGCTCGACGGGGTGCCCGCCCATCGCTCGGTGCGCGACATCGACGGCCCGGTCGACCTCGCGGTCGTCGCCGTACCGGCCGAGCACGTCCCCGAGGTCGTCACCGAGTGCGGCGAGCACGGCGTGCAGGGGCTGGTCGTCGTCTCCGCCGGGTACGCCGAGAGCGGCCCCGAGGGGCGCGAACGCCAGCGCGCACTCGTACGGCACGCGCGTACGTACGGCATGCGGATCATCGGCCCGAACGCCTTCGGCATCATCAACACCTCGCCCCGGGTCCGGCTGAACGCCTCCCTCGCCCCCGAGGTGCCGCGTCCCGGCCGCATCGGGCTGTTCGCCCAGTCCGGCGCCATCGGCATCGCCCTGCTGTCCCGGCTGCACCGGCGCGGCGGCGGTGTCACGGGCGTGACCGGTGTCTCCACCTTCGTCTCCTCCGGCAACCGCGCCGACGTCTCCGGCAACGACGTCCTGCAGTACTGGTACGAGGACCCCGACACCGATGTCGTCCTCATGTACCTGGAGTCCATCGGCAACCCCCGCAAGTTCACCCGCCTCGCCCGCCGCACCGCCGCCGCCAAGCCCCTGGTCGTGGTCCAGGGCGCACGGCACGGCGCCGCTCCCCAGGGGCACGCCGTCCGGGCGACCCGGCTGCCGCATGCG
This sequence comes from Streptomyces sp. NPDC007929, assembly GCF_042959065.1. Lineage (NCBI taxonomy): Bacteria > Bacillati > Actinomycetota > Actinomycetes > Kitasatosporales > Streptomycetaceae > Streptomyces > Streptomyces sp. NPDC007929. Next base: position 126,863 of record NZ_JBIBKD010000012.1, read on the forward strand.
ACCGTCTCGGCGCTGCTGCGGCAGGCCGGGGTCATCCGCGTCGACACGATCACCGAGCTGGTCGACGCGGGCCTGCTGCTCGCCCGTCAGCCCCTGCCCGGCGGTCCCAGGGTGGCGATCCTGGGCAACTCGGAGTCGCTCGGCCTGCTCACCTACGACGCGTGCCTCGCCGAGGGGCTGCGACCGCACCCCCCGCAGGACCTGACCACCGCGGCCTCGGCGGCCGACTTCCACACCGCCCTGTCCCGGGCCCTGGCCGACGACCGGTGCGACGCCGTCGTCGTCACCGCCATACCGGCGGTGGGGGAGGGCTCGGTCGGCGACGCGGCCCTGGCGCAGGCCCTGCGCTCGGCCTCGGCGGCGGCCCCGGCGAAGCCGGTCCTCGTGGTCCACGTGGAGCTCGGCGGCCTGGCGGAGGCCCTGTCGGCGGCGGCGAGCACGGCACCGCAGGCCGGGTCGGACAACCCGCCGCAAACCATCCCAACTCCGGTGCTCGCCGCGGAACGACTCCCCACCACCGAAGCCCCCGAAGGCGCCCACCTCATCCCCGCCTACCCCGCCGCCGAGCGCGCCGTCCGCGCCCTCGGCCAGGCCGTGGCCTACGCGCAATGGCGGCGCGACGCCGCCGAGCCCGGCAAGGTGCCCGAGTACGAGGACATCAACGAGAAGGGCGCCGCCGCGCTGATCGACGGCCTCCTCGCGCGCGGCCAGGGGCTCACCCTCGGCACGGACGAGACGTGTGACCTCCTCGGTCACTACGGCGTCCAGGTCCACCGCGCGCTGCCCGCCCCGACCCCCGACGCCGCCGCCGAGGCCGCCCGCGACCTCGGCTACCCCGTCGCCCTCAAGGCCACCGCCCCGCACCTCAGACACCGTGCCGACCTGGGCGGCGTCCGCCTCGACCTCGCGGACGAGGAGCAACTGCGCCGCTCGTACGCCGAGTTGACCGAGCTGTTCGGCGCGCCGGAGGAGCTGCGGCCGGTGGTGCAGCGGATGGCGCCACGCGGCGTGGACGTCGTCGTACGCGCCGTCATCGACCCCGCGGCCGGAGCCGTGCTCTCCTTCGGGCTCGCCGGGGCCGCCTCACAGCTGCTCGGGGACACCGCGCACCGGCTGATCCCGGTCACGGACCGGGAGGCGCACTCGCTGGTGCGCTCGATCCGCACCGCCCCGCTGCTGTTCGGCTGGCGCGGCTCCGCACCGGCCGACACCCGCGCCCTGGAGGAGCTGCTGCTGCGGGTGTCCCGGCTGGTGGACGATCACCCCGAGGTCGTCGCGGTCACCCTGGAACCGGTGGTCGTCGCCGCGCACGGCCTGAGCGTCCTCGGCGCCTCCGTGCGCCTCGCGCACCCGCCCGCCCGCGACGACCTCGGCCCGCGGACCCTCCCCGCGTACTGACAGGGGGCGAGCTGTCCCTCGCAGTCAGTGGTCCCCCGTAGGATGGGCGTCATGGCCAAGACCAGTACGACGACCCAGGGGCTGCGGGCGGCGATCGAGCGCAGCGGCTACTACCCGGCCCTCGTGGCCGAGGCGGTGGAGGCCGCCGTGGGCGGCGAGCCCATCCGGTCGTACCTGGTCCACCAGGAGACGACGTTCGACCAGAACGAGGTACGGCGGCATGTGACGGTGCTCGTCCTCACCGACAACCGCTTCATCGTCAGCCACACCGACGAGCAGGCCGCCGACAGCACCTCCCCGACGCCGTACGCCACCACGTCGACGGAGTCCGTGAAGATCGGCCGCATCTCCTCGGTCGTGGTCAGCCGCGTGGTCGCCAACCCCGAGTCGTACAAGCCGGGCACCCTGCCCCGCGAGGTCGTCCTCACGATCGGCTGGGGCGCCGTCTCCCGTATCGACCTGGAGCCGGCCGCGTGCGGCGACCCCAACTGCGAGGCGGACCACGGCTACACCGGCAACTCGACGGCGGACGACCTCAGCCTGCGCGTCAGCGAGGCCGGGGACGGACCGGAGACCGTGCGCGAGGCGCTCGCCTTCGCCCAGTCCCTCTCCGAGGCGACCGCGGACACGACCCGCTGATGGCACAGCCCAAGACGGCCTGGGACGACCACCCCGAACCGCTCACCGTCACCTCCGCGCCCGTCCCCGAGTACGGCAGCGGATCGCTCGCCGACCTCCTGCCCACCCTGGCCGCCGGCCTGGGAGTGCCGGAGATGAGCGCCACGATCACCGAGCTGACCCCCACCGACCGCAACTGCGTGTTCCTGATCGACGGGCTCGGCTGGGAGCAGCTGAGGGCGCATCCCGAGGACGCGCCCTTCATGACGTCCCTGCTCGCCACCTCACGCGGCGGCACCGGGCGTCCGCTCACCGCCGGCTACCCGGCGACCACGGCCACCTCGCTGGCCTCCGTCGGCACCGGCCTGCCCCCCGGCGCGCACGGCCTGCCCGGCTACACCGTCCGCAACCCCGACACCGGCGAGCTGATGAACCAGCTGCGCTGGCAGCCCTGGAGCCCGCCCGGCCCCTGGCAGCCGTACCCCACGGTCTTCCAGCTGGCGCACGCGGCCGGGGTGCACGCGGCGCAGGTGTCGTCCCCCACCTTCGAGAACACCCCGCTGACCAAGGTCGCGCTCAGTGGCGGAACGTTCCTCGGGCGGCTGTCCGGCGAGGACCGCGTCGACCTCGCGGCCGAGCAACTGGCCGCGGGCGACCGCTCCCTGGTGTACACGTACTTCGCCGAGGTCGACGGCGCCGGCCACCGCTTCGGCGTCGACTCCGACGCCTGGCGCGGCCAGCTCATGTACGCCGACCGCCTGGTCCAGCGTCTGGCCGAGCAGCTGCCGCCGCGCAGCGCGCTCTACGTCACCGCCGACCACGGCATGATCGACGTGCCCTTCGACGAGCAGCACCGCATCGACTTCGACGAGGACTGGGAGCTGAGCGCCGGGGTCGCCCTGCTCGGCGGCGAGGGCCGTGCCCGCCACGTCTACGCGGTGCCCGGCGCGGCGAACGACGTCCTGACGTGCTGGCGCGAGGTGCTCGGCGAGCAGTTCTGGGTGGCCTCACGCGACGAGGCCATCGCGGCGGGCTGGTTCGGCCCGCGGATCGACGAACGGGTGTACGGCAGGATCGGTGACGTGGTCGCCGCAGCGCGGGACGACGTCCTGCTCATCGCCTCCGAGCGGGAGCCGAAGGAGTCGGCGATGGTCGGCAACCACGGTTCGATGACCCCCGCCGAGCAGCTGGTCCCCCTGCTCGAAGTACGCTCCTGAAACAGCCCCGCCCTGAGCCTCACCCCGGTCCCACCCGTCCTCCCACCCCGTCCTCCCACGCCGAAAGGTGCTCAACTCCACATGCCCGAGCTGGTGTTCTTCTGCGGAACGATGGACTGCGGGAAGTCGACGCTGGCTCTCCAGATCGAGCACAACCGCTCGGCGCGCGGCCTGCAGGGCATGATCTTCTCGCGCGACGACCGCGCCGGCGAGGGCAAGCTGTCCTCCCGCCTCGGCCTGGTGACGGACGCCGTGGAGGTCGGCGACGGGCAGGACCTCTACGGCCACCTCGTCGACCACCTCTCGCAGGGCGGCCGCGCTGACTACGTGATCGCCGACGAGGCGCAGTTCCTCGCGCCGGAGCAGATCGACCAACTGGCGCGCGTGGTCGACGACCTGAGCCTCGACGTCTACGCCTTCGGTATCACGACCGACTTCCGCTCCAAGCTGTTCCCCGGCTCGCAGCGGCTGGTGGAGCTGGCCGACCGGGTCGAGGTCCTTCAGGTCGAGGCCCTGTGCTGGTGCGGAGCCCGTGCCACGCACAACGCCCGCACGATAGGCGGGGTGATGGTCGTCGAGGGCGCCCAGGTGGTCGTCGGCGACGTGACCCACTCCGCCGACGAGGTCGGGTACGAGGTCCTGTGCCGCCGCCACCACCGCCGCCGGATGACCGCGGCGACGTCCCGCGCGGCGGCCCTGTCCCCGGACGTGCTGCCGGTGACGTCCGCCTGACTCCCCGCTTCCCGCAGCCGGCCCTCAACTCGGCCGCTGCAGCAGCGCGAACCGCGCCCCTTCCGGGTCCGCCACGCACGCGACCCGTCCGTGGGGGGTGTCGTGCACCGGCTTCAGTGCCTGGCCGCCCAGGTGGACGAGATGGTCCAGCGCGTCGTCGACGTCGGCGACCTGAAAGTACGTGACCCAGTGCGGCCCCCGGTCGCGGGGCAGGGCCTGCCCCAGCCCGTGGATGCCGGCGACGGGTTCGCCGCCCAGGTGCAGGGTCACGTAGTCGAAGTCGGCGGAGACCACCGGCTCCTCCTCGTAGCCGAACACCATCCGGTAGAACTTGGCGACACTCGCCGACTCGAAGGTCAGCAGCTCGTTCCAGGCGGGCGTGCCGGGCACGTCCGAGACGGCGGTGCCGAGGTGCGTGGCGGCCTGCCAGATGCCGAACACCGCCCCCGAGGGGTCGGAGCCGATCGCGAGGCGGCCGGCGTCCGCCGCGTCCAGCGGGCCCACGCCGATCGTGCCGCCGCGGCTGCGTACCGTCCCGGCGGTGAGATCCACGTCCTCCGACGCGAAGTAGGGCGTCCACGCGATGGGCAGATGGCGGTCCGGGGGCAGCCGTCCGATGCCGGCCACCTCCCGCCCGTCGAGCAGGGCGCGCACATACGGGCCGAGCTGCTGGGGCCCCGGCTGGAACTCCCAGCCGAACAGCGCTCCGTAGAACTCCTCGGTCGCGTCCAGGCCGTGCACCATCAGGCTCACCCAGCAGGGCGCGCCGGGCGCGTGCCGAGCGGGTGTGTCACCGTTCGGGCCGGCGGACCCCCGTGCGTCGGTCATCGTCACTCTCTTCTCGGCCTCGCGGTGGCCGTGCTCTCCGCAGCCTTGGCGGGGTGGCCCTGTGGGGCGTCCCTTGTCCGGGAGAACGCCCGATGTGCGGGCCTCGTCCCTCGCGGCGCGCTTGTCGGCATGTGTCGTTCAGCTGTACAGCATGTGCTTGTTCCCGTACGCCGCGTGATCGCTTCGCTCCGGCCGAGCAGAGTAGCCGGACACGGACGGCTCGGCCACCCCCGTGCGCGAGGATGGGGGCCATGAACGCCATCATCTCCGCATCCGACCTCGTCAGGGATCTCGCGGGCGACCGGCCGCCGGTCCTGCTCGACATCCGCTGGCAGCTCACCGCCGCCAAGGCGGCCGGGGAGCCGCCCTTCGACGGCCGCGCCGCGTACGAGGCGGGGCATCTCCCGGGGGCCGTATACGTCGACCTGGACCGGGAGTTGGCCTCCGCGCCGGGCAAGGGCGGCCGGCATCCGCTGCCCGATCTCGCGCACTTCGGCGCCGCGATGCGCCGGGCGGGCGTGTCGGCCGGGACACCGGTGGTCGTCTACGACGGCGGCCAGGGGTGGGCGGCGGCCCGGGCGTGGTGGCTGCTGCGCTGGACGGGTCACTCGGACGTGCGTGTCCTCGACGGCGGGTTGCCGTCCTGGGAGGGGCCGTTGGACACGTCCGCGCCGGATGTGAAGGAGGGCGACTTCGTGCCCGAGCCGGGGGCGGGGCTGCTCGACGCGGACGCCGCCGCGGCGCTGGCGCGGTCCGGGGTGCTGCTGGACGCGCGGGCCGGGGAGCGGTACCGGGGCGAGGTGGAGCCGATCGACCCGGTGGCGGGGCACATCCCGGGTGCGGTGTCGGCGCCCACGACGGAGAACGTGACGGCCGACGGGCGTCTCCGGCCGGCCGCTGAACTGCGGGCGCGGTTCGAGGGACTTGGCGTGACCGAGGGAACGCGGGTCGGCGTGTACTGCGGTTCGGGGGTCTCCGCCGCCCACGAGGTCCTGGCGCTGGCGGCCGCCGGCATTCCGGCGGAGCTGTACGTGGGGTCCTGGTCGGAGTGGTCCTCGGACCCGGACCGGCCGGTGGCGGTCGGCCCGGACCCGCGGTGACCTGAAGAGCCTGACGCGGAGAGTCCGACACGGTACGCCTGATACGAAGAGAGGGCCGCGCCCGGACAGCGCGGCCCTCGTCCTTCGGCAGCCGACTCGGCTACTCCTGCTTCTTGCGCCGCGTCCCGAAGACGATCTCGTCCCAGCTCGGCACGGCCGCCCGGCGGCCCGGACGCACCCCGTCCGCCTCGGCCTGGCGGTCGGTGGCACCGATGAGCCGGTCGCGGTGGCTGCCCACGGAGCGCGGCATGAGGACGTCCGCGTAGGCGGAACCGGCGGAGGCCGCGGGAGCCGGGGGCTCCTCCTCCTCGACCTCCGCGACGACGGGCTCCTCCTCGGGCTCCGCCGGGGGGAGTTCCGGAACGACCAGGTCGCCGCGGAAGCTCGGCACCGCCTCCAGCAGGCTGGTCAGCGAGTCGCGCTCGCCCGTGGTCTCCTCGATCGGTTCGGACGCCTGCGCGGGCAGGCCGGGCCGCTCGCGCTCGGGGCGGTCCAGCGGCCTGTCGCGCGGCAGCCGGGCGATCCGGGGGACGAACGGGAAGCTGGGCTCGGGAGCGGCCAGGTCGTCGGACTCGCCGATCAGGGAGCGCGCCTCGTCGTCGACGGCCTGGACGAGCCGCCGGGGCGGGTCGTACGTCCAGCTCGCCGCGTGCGGTTCGCCCGCGACGCGGTAGACGAGCAGGACCTCCCAGGTGCCGTCGTCGCGGCGCCACGAGTCCCACTGGACGGTGTCCTTGTCGGCGCCGCGCAGCAGCAGCCGCTCCTGCACGGCCTCGCCCAGGGGTGGACCGGAGTTCTCGCCGGGGCGGCGGACCGGGGTCTTGCGGGCCCGCTCGGCCATGAAGGCGCGCTCGGCGAGCACGGGGCCCTCGAAGCGGCGCACCCGGTCGACGGGGATGCCGGCCATCTGCGCGACCTCTTCCGCGGTCGCGCCCGCACGTATACGTGCCTGGATGTCGCGGGGGCGGAGGTGGCTTTCGACCTCGATCTCGATCTGGCCGAGACGGGGACGGTCGCCGCGCACGGCGGCGCGCAGGCGTTCGTCGATCGGAAGCGTGTACTCCGTAGAGTCGGCAGCCTTCAGCACCAGCCGTGTGCCGTCATTCGAGACGGCCACGACACGCAGTTCGGGCATGGGGACCTCCCGGGTGGTGCCTGCCGACGTCACGTGCGTCGCTGCTTCCGCTAGTCGAGTGTGGCCTGCCCGGGTGCAGCCTGCCACAACCTTGCCGAGTTGCCCGGCGTGTCGGGCGCGGGCCCTGGATCGCCGTTATGGCACGGTTACCTATTCGCAACGCTAAGTGACGAACCCTGTCACCCTGTGCAACTAGCCCCCTCCCGGCGGTCCTTAAAGGCCCTGTACACCCTCACGGGAGACCGGACCCAGGGCTCGCAACAGTACTCCATTCGGGCCACGTGCGTGGATTGGCGCGCCGCCCAACTTCTCGCAAGGGGTGGGACTTGGCCGCCCCTGCCCCCATTCCGCGATCTTGAACGTGGGGAACTTCACGTAATCACCTGAATCGGAACTAAGGGTTACGGCCGCACGTCCCCTTCTTGTGCAGATGAACGACCGTGTACGGGAAAGGCAGGCAAGGTCCGGGGATGCGTGAAAGGTCCGACGGCGTCGACGAGTCGAGCGAGCGAGCGACGGAGAAGAGCAGGCGGATCGACCTGAACGTGCCCCAGGTCGCGGGCGGTGCCGTGGCGGCGGTCCTGGCGGCCAAGCTGGCCTCGTACTTCGGGGTGTACGGCACGATCCTGGGCGCCGGTGTCGTCAGTGTGGTCGCCACCTGCGGCGGCAGCCTCTTCCAGCACTTCTTCAAGCGCACCGGCGAGCAGATCAGGGACGTGACGGCGGTGGCCGCAAGGCCCGCGGCCGGGCAAGCCCCGCCGGGGCCCGGCGAGTTCACCGAGGGCACCGTGTACCGGGCGCGGACCAGGAGCTGGAAGCGGCCCGTGCTCGCGGCGGCGGTCGTCTTCGGCGTGACGATGGCCGGAATCACCACCTACGAGCTGGCCTCGGGCCACAACCTCAGCGGCGGCCGCGACACCACGGTCGGCGACGCGTTCTCCCGCGGCGACTCCACGCCGGACCCGGGTGACGCGGGCGGCTCGGGCACGAACGGGGAGTCCGGCACCGGCACCCCCGACGGCATCGGCACCCCCGACGGCACCGGCACCGGCGAGGCTCCCACGGCGGACCCGTCCGGCACCGGCGCACCTCAGGGCGCCACCCCCGCACCCCCCACCGGCGAGGGCGGCGCTACGACGCCGAGCCCGAGCCCGACCCCGAGCGCCACCGGGAGTGAGGACACCGGGAGCACCACCCCCGGTGCACCCTCTACGCCCCCAGAACCCTCCGCACGTAGTCGTTCTGGAACCGCCGATCAGGATCGAGACGGTCCCGCAGCGCCGTGAACTCGCCGAAGCGCGGATACACCCGGGAGAAGTACTCGGCGTCCCGTGTGTGGATCTTGCCCCAGTGCGGGCGGCCCTCATGCGCGGTGAAGATGCGCTCGGCGGCCGTGAAGTACCGCTGGAAGGGCGTGCCCTGGAACATGTGGACGGCGATGTACGCGCTGTCCCGGCCGGAGGCGGTGGACAGCGCGATGTCGTCGGCCGGGGCGGTGCGCACCTCGACGGGGAAGCTGACCCTGAGGCCGGAGCGGTCGACCATCGCCTTCAGCTCGCGCAGCGCCCCGACGACGGCCGCGCGCGGAACGGCGTACTCCATCTCCACGAAGCGCACCCGGCGCGGGGACGTGAAGACCTTGTAGGGGATGTCCGTGTACGTGCGCGCGGACAGGGCCTTGCTGGAGATCTGGGCGATGGCGGGGATCGTGGCGGGCACCGCGCGGCCGACCCAGTTGGCCACCTGGAAGACGCCGTTGGAGAGGAACTCGTCCTCGATCCAGCTCTTGAGCTGCGGCACGGGCTTCTCGGGGCCCGCGCTGCGGTTGTTGCGCTTGGTGTTGGTGCTGCCGGTGTGCGGGAACCAGTAGAACTCGAAGTGCTCGTTCTCGGCCCAGAGTTGTTCGAAGTCGGAGAGGACCTTGTCGAACGGCATCGGCTCCTCGCGGGCCGTGAGCAGGAAGAGCGGCTCGACGGCGAAGGTGATCGCGGTGACGATGCCCAGGGCGCCGAGGCCGATGCGGGCGGCGGCGAAGACCTCCGGGTTCTCCTTCTCGGAGCAGTTCAGGACCGAGCCGTCGGCCGTGACCAGCTCCAGACCCTTGATCTGGGCGGCGATCGAGGCCGAGTCGCGGCCGGTGCCGTGGGTGCCGGTGCTGGTGGCTCCCGAGACCGTCTGCTCCATGATGTCGCCCATGTTCGTGAGCGACAGCCCCTCGCGGGCGAGAGCCACGTTGAGTCTCTTGAGCGGGGTGCCGGCCTCCACCGTGACCGTCATGTTCTCGCGGTCGATGTCACGGATGCCGGTCAACAGTTGAGGGCGGATCAATACGCCGTCGGTCGCGGCTATGGACGTGAAGGAGTGCCCGGCACCGACGGCCTTCACCTTGAGCCCGTCCTCGGCGGCCCGCCGCACCGCGGCGGCCAGTTCGTCGACCGAGGCAGGGGTGACCTCCCGGGCGGGACGCGCCGAGACGTTCCCGCCCCAGTTACGCCACGTGCCGTTCTTTCCGTTCGCTGTGCTGCTCAACGGAGCCTCCCCGACCCGGTGCCGGTCGCTTGAGCCGGCGGAACCCGAGGAAACCCACCGCGACCGCGACGGCACCGGCCACCGCCGGAACCCCGTACCCCGCACGCGCCCCGGCCGCGTCGATCACCCAGCCGGCCGTGGAGGAGCCGACCGCGACTCCCGCCGTGAGCCCGGTACTCACCCAGGTCATGCCTTCGGTGAGCTGCGCGCGTGGTACGTGCTCTTCGATGAGGGACATCGTCGTGATCATCGTGGGAGCGATGGACAGACCCGCAACGAACAGCGCCACGGCCAGAAACGGCAAGTTTCCGACCAGTAGGAGGGGGATCATACTCACGGCCATGGCACAGACGCCCAGCAGCCACCGTCGTTCCGGCGCCCCGCCGAAGTGCAGCAGCCCGAACACCATGCCCGCCACACAGGAGCCCGCCGCGTACACCGCCAGGACGATGCTGGCCGCGGCCTTGTGCCCCTCCTCGTCGGCGAACGCCACGGTGACCACGTCGACGGCCCCGAAGATCGCGCCGGTGGCGACGAAGGTGGCCACCAGGACCTGGAGCCCCGGCGCCCGCAGCGCGCTGCCGCCGCCGCCCTTCCGCTCGCGCGGGTGCGGCACGGGCTCGGTGGCGCGCTGCGCGGTCAGCCAGAACACGCCGACGGCCAGGAAGCAGGCGGCGAGCAGCGGACCGGCTTCCGGGAACCATGCCGTGGACAGGCCGATGGAGATGATCGGCCCGAAGATGAAGCACACCTCGTCCACCACGGACTCGAAGGAGTACGCGGTGTGCAGCTGCGGCGTCCCCCGGTACAGAGCCGCCCAGCGGGCCCGGATCATCGCGCCGACGCTCGGCACGCAGCCGATGCCCACGCACGCCACGAACAGCACCCAGTCCGGCCACCCGTAGTGTGCCGCACACAGCAGCAGGGCCGCGGCGGCCAGCGAGATCAGTGTCGCCGGGCGCAGCGCGCGCCGCTGTCCGAACTGGTCGGCCAGGCGTGAGACCTGCGGTCCGGCCACGGCGGCGGACAGCGCGATGGTGGCTGACAGGGCCCCGGCCAGGCCGTATCTCCCCGTCAGCTGGGAGATCATCGTGATCACGCCGATGCCCATCATCGACACCGGGATCCGGCCGAGGAAGCCCGCAGCGGAGAAACCCTTGGAGCCGGGGGCTGCGAACAGGGCGCGATAGGGGCTGGGCACGGGGTCTCCGAAGGCTCAGTAAGCTGCGAACGCAGTCGACACAGCTTACGGCCCGGGCCGCCGTGGACGCACCCGTTCGGAGCATCCCCGCCGCGTCCGTCAGCCCTGCCGACCGCGCGAGTGCCACCCCGCCGTTCCCCGGCTGTCAGTGCAGGGTGGCAGGATCGAGGCATGCCAGACGCGCGCGATGTCAGCCCCTACGACGCCCTGCTCCTGCTCTCGTTCGGTGGCCCGGAAGGCCCGGACGACGTGGTTCCGTTCCTGGAGAACGTGACGCGTGGGCGCGGCATCCCCAAGGAACGCCTCAAGGAGGTCGGGCAGCACTACTTCCTCTTCGGCGGCGTCAGTCCGATCAACGACCAGAACCGCGCCCTGCTGGACGCCCTGCGCAAGGACTTCGCCGAGCACGGCCTGGACCTGCCGGTCTACTGGGGCAACCGCAACTGGGCGCCGTACCTGACGGACACGCTGCGCGAGATGGTCCGCGACGGCCGCCGCCGCATCCTGGTCCTCGCCACCAGCGCCTACGCCTCGTACTCGGGCTGCCGCCAGTACCGCGAGAACCTCGCCGACGCGCTCGCGGCCCTGGCGGCGGAAGGCCTGGACCTGCCGAAGGTCGACAAGCTGCGGCACTACTTCAACCACCCGGGCTTCCTGGAGCCCATGATCGACGGGGTGCTGCGGTCCCTCGCCGAGCTTCCCGAGGACGTCCGGGACGGGGCGCACCTCGCCTTCTCCACGCACTCGATCCCGACGGCCTCCGCCGACACCTCCGGCCCGGTCGAGGAGCACGGCGACGGCGGCGCGTACGTGAAGCAGCACCTGGACGTGGCCCGGCAGATCGCCGACGCCGTGCGGGAGCGCACCGGCGTCGACCACCCCTGGCAGCTCGTCTACCAGTCCCGCTCCGGCGCCCCGCACATCCCGTGGCTGGAGCCCGACATCTGCGACCACCTCGACGAGCGGCACGCGGCCGGTGTCCCGGCCGTCGTCATCGCCCCCATCGGCTTCGTCTCCGACCACATGGAGGTCCTCTACGACCTCGACACGGAGGCCAAGGCCCGGGCCGAGGAGCTCGGGTTGCCGATGCGGCGCTCCGCCACCGTCGGCGCCGACCCGAGGTTCGCCGCCGCGATCCGCGAGCTCGTCACCGAGCGGGCCGCCGCCGAGCGCGGGCAGGACGTCACGCCGTGCGCTCTCGGCGCCCTCGGAGCGAGCCGCAACCTGTGTCCGGTCGGCTGCTGCCCGGCCCGCGCCCCCCGGCCCGCCGCCGCGGGCGCCGACAGCACCTACGCGTGAGGAGCCCCGTGACCGACCCCCTGCACACGGACCTGCTCGAACTCGCCCGGGAGGCGGCTCGCCGCGCCGGGTCGCTGCTGCGGGACGGGCGTCCGGCCGACCTCGCGGTCGCCGCGACCAAGTCCAGTCCCATCGACGTCGTCACCGAGATGGACATCGCGGCGGAGAAGCTGATCACGGGCCTGATCGCCGAGCGCCGCCCGGACGACGGCTTCCTCGGCGAGGAGGGCGCCGCCACCGAGGGCACGAGCGGTGTGCGCTGGGTGATCGACCCGCTCGACGGCACCGTGAACTACCTGTACGGGCTGCCCACCTGGGCCGTCTCCATCGCCGCCGAGCAGGACGGCGAGACCGTCGTCGGGGTCGTCGCGGCCCCGATGCGCGGCGAGACCTTCCACGCCGTGCGCGGCCGGGGCGCCTGGGCCACCGGCGCCTGGGACGGCGAGCGCGCCCTGGCCTGCCGGCCCGCGCCGCAGCTGGACCACGCGCTGGTCTCGACGGGCTTCAACTACGTCGCCGACGTCCGCGCCCACCAGGCGGAGGTGGCGCGGCGGCTGATCCCGCTGCTGCGCGACATCCGGCGCGGCGGCTCGGCCGCGGTCGACCTGTGCGACGTGGCCGCGGGCCGCCTCGACGGCTACTACGAGCGCGGCCTGCACCCCTGGGACCTGGCCGCGGGGGACCTCATCGCCCGGGAGGCGGGCGCGCTGACCGGTGGGCGCCCCGGAGAGCGCCCCTCGGGCGATCTGGCGGTGGCGGGCACCCCCGGTGTCTTCGAGCCCCTCCAGCGCCTCCTGGAGGACTTCGGCGCCTGGCACGACTGAGCGGTGCAGGGCTCTTGGCACGACTGAGTGGTCCAGGGCGCCTGGCGTGACTGCGCGGTGAAGACGAAGCGGGCCCCGGCGCTGGATTCGCCGGGGCCCGCCGCGTACTGCACGATCAGACGCTCGTCGCGCTGACCACCACTCCGTGCTCGGCAGCGAGTCGGCGCAGGTCGTCGAGCTCGCCCTGCTCCACTTCGACGAGGAACTCGTCGCCCTCGTCGCGAGCCCGGGACAGATCGGACTCGGTCGCCCTTATGCGCTGCAGAAGTCCTGCGGTGAAAGCGTCCATGCTGCGCCCCCTCGTCCTGGGTCGTGGGTCGGTGGCACGGGGGTGTGCCGTTCGGAAGGGACGATCACGCCGCCCGCGGATGCCCAGCGCCGCTCGGCCGGGCGGCGACGGTGCCGGACACCCACGCCCGCCCTGCGGAAAAGCGGACTGATGCGCACCGCACGGTGGTGCGGCGCCAGCAGAGCGTGATCGTGGGATGTAAAGCCGTCCTCCCCAAGCTCCCTTCCGTGGAAACCTAACCGGAGGAGAAAATCTCGTATTCCCTCCCGGGGCCGGAGCCCTCACCCGCCTTACCTCCGACTTATGGCCGAAAAGGGCAGGATGGAGGGCAACACACCAGGCATCGTCAAAGACCCCTGCCCGCGTGCGCCCGATGCAGGGCGCACGCGGGGGGCATGAGGAAGGACCAGGAACGTGCGCGTACTCGTCGTCGAGGACGAGCAACTGCTCGCCGATGCGGTGGCCACCGGACTGCGCCGGGAGGCCATGGCCGTCGACGTCGTGTACGACGGCGCGGCCGCCCTGGAGCGCATCGGCGTCAACGACTACGACGTGGTCGTCCTCGACCGCGACCTCCCGCTCGTGCACGGCGACGAGGTCTGCCGCAAGATCGTCGAACTGGGCATGCCGACGCGGGTGCTGATGCTGACGGCCTCCGGTGACGTCAGTGACCGGGTCGAGGGGCTGGAGATCGGTGCCGACGACTACCTGCCCAAGCCCTTCGCGTTCAGTGAGCTCATCGCGCGCGTGCGCGCCCTCGGCCGGCGTACCAGCGTGCCGCTGCCGCCCGTCCTGGAGCGTGCCGGGATCAAGCTCGACCCCAACCGCCGCGAGGTCTTCCGCGACGGCAAGGAGGTCCAGCTCGCCCCCAAGGAGTTCGCGGTCCTGGAGGTGCTGATGCGCAGTGAGGGCGCCGTCGTCTCCGCGGAGCAGCTCCTGGAGAAGGCCTGGGACGAGAACACCGACCCGTTCACCAATGTGGTGCGCGTGACGGTCATGACCCTGCGCCGCAAGCTGGGCGAGCCGCCCGTCATCGTCACCGTCCCCGGCTCCGGTTACCGGATCTGATACCCCGTGGCCACGACTCCCGCGCCCCCGCAGGCGCCCCCCAAGCCCACCTGGGACCCCAGAAGGCCCGTACCGCCCTTCCCGTGGCTGCGCCCGACCATCCGCATAAGGCTCACGCTGCTCTACGGCGGCATGTTCCTGATCGCCGGCATCCTGCTGCTGTCGATCATCTACCTGCTGGCCGCGCAGGCCCTGAACGTGGGCAGCGACCTGCCGTTCAAGATCGTCGAGGGCAAGGTCACCAGCGACATCTGCAACCTGCCGGGCCAGGCTTCGCCCGCCGAGTTCAACGACGCCATGAACGCGTGCGTCAACGAGCAGCGCCGGCACGCGCTGGACAGCCTGCTCAGCCGCTCCCTGCTGGCGCTGCTGGGCCTGGCGGTCATCGCCTTCGCCTTCGGCTACGCCATGGCCGGACGGGTGCTCTCCCCGCTCGGCCGGATCACCCGCACCGCCCGCGCGGTGGCGGGCTCGGACCTCTCCCGCCGGATCGAGCTGGACGGCCCGGACGACGAGCTGAAGGAGCTGGCCGACACCTTCGACGACATGCTGGAGCGGCTCCAGCGGGCCTTCACCGCCCAGCAGCGCTTCGTCGGCAACGCCTCGCACGAGCTGAGAACGCCGCTGGCGATCAACCGCACGCTCCTCGAGGTGCATCTGTCCGACCCGAACGCGCCCGTGGAGCTCCAGCAGCTCGGCAAGACGCTGCTGGCCACCAACGAGCGCAGCGAGCAGCTCGTCGAGGGGCTGCTGCTCCTCGCCCGCAGCGACAACCAGATCGTCGAGCGCGGACCGGTGGACCTCGCCGAGGTCGCCGAGCAGGCCGTGGACCAGGTGCATGCCGAGGCCGAGGGCAAGGGCGTACTGATCCGGGGCGAGCAGAAGCCCGCGGTCGTCCAGGGCAACGGCGTACTGCTGGAGCGGATCGCGCTCAACCTGGTCCAGAACGCCGTGCGCTACAACATCCCCGAGGACGGCTGGGTCGAGGTCACCACCGACGTCCAGCACGGCCAGGCGGTCCTGGTCGTGTCCAACACCGGCCCGGTCGTGCCGGCCTACGAGATCGACAACCTCTTCGAGCCCTTCCGGCGGCTGCGCACGGAGCGGACGGGCAGCGACAAGGGCGTCGGGCTCGGGCTCTCCATCGTCCGGTCGGTGGCCCGGGCGCACGGCGGGCACATCTATGCCCAGCCGCGTGAGGGAGGTGGGCTCGTCATGCGCGTCACGCTGCCGATCTGAGATCATGTCGCCGATCAACTCGGCGGCACACGGGGATGTTCGCTTTGCGCGGAATTTCTGAGGCTGCACCGCGCGCGCACCGTGTGTGATCGATCACAGGGACGCCTTTCCGGCCATCTACTCTCCGTGATCATGCACGCTGTCGGAAAGCCGGGAAAATCCCGGTTTTCGGGGGTCTTGATCACGGGAAGTACACGGTGAGACGCCTTTGGCGTGCAGCATTCGGACCGTGTACGGTCCCCATCGCCATCCAAGCCGATCACTCGTCAGGAGTCCGGTTGGGTGTCGATTGAGTAACAGACCTTGATGTGAGGCAAAATCTCCGCCTCAGGTCGGGCACAAGTCCGGCCTCTCACGCGTTACGTGCGCTGGAGACACCGCAGACACCCAGAGGGGGAGAGCGACCATGGCAACCGATTACGACACTCCACGCAAGACCGACGACGACGTCGACTCGGACAGCCTCGAAGAGCTGAAGGCTCGGAGGAACGACAAGTCGGCCTCCGCCGTGGACGTCGACGAATTCGAGGCGGCAGAGGGCCTCGAGCTGCCCGGCGCCGACCTTTCGAACGAGGAGCTGGCCGTCCGGGTGCTCCCGAAGCAGCAGGACGAGTTCACCTGCATGAGCTGCTTCCTGGTC
Source organism: Streptomyces sp. NPDC007929 (assembly GCF_042959065.1). Classification (NCBI taxonomy): domain Bacteria; kingdom Bacillati; phylum Actinomycetota; class Actinomycetes; order Kitasatosporales; family Streptomycetaceae; genus Streptomyces; species Streptomyces sp. NPDC007929. Next base: position 142,980 of record NZ_JBIBKD010000012.1, read on the forward strand.
CACCACCGCAGCCAGCTGGCCCGCGAGAAGAACGGTCAGCCGATCTGCCGCGACTGCGACTGAGGACGGGTCGGCCGTGACTGGCTCGACCCCTCCCTGGAAGCGCCGCTTCTCCAAGCGGAAAGCGGACGAAGGGCCGAAGGACGGCCCGCAGTACGGCGCGCGTGACGACGAGCGAGGCACCACCGGTACCGGGGCGGCCTCGCTCGAACGGGCAGGCCGGGGTGACCTCCCGGCATCCGTGGACGCCCCCGCACCCGTCGCGCGACGACGGGCGGGGACGATCCGCGAGCGGGCATGGGAAGGCGCCCGCAAGGGCGGCGACCGGGCCCGGGCCGGACTCGCCTACCTCGCCGACCGCATCATCGAGCTGGCCCCGCGCGTCCCCGTGCGGGACCTGGCCACGCTGCGCAGACAGTTCCCGGGCCTCGGGCCCGAGCAGATCGCGGACAAACTCGTGACGGGCGCCGCGAACGCGACGGCCACGGTCGGAGCCGGTGTCGGCGCGGCCGCGATGCTCCCCGTCCCCCCGGCGATGCCGACGGAACTGGCCGCCGAGGTCACCGGCGTCGCGATGATCGAACTCAAGCTGATCGCCGAACTCCACGAGGTCTACGGCGTACGGCCGCCCGGCAACCTCAAGCAGCGCAGCACCGCGTACCTCGACTCGTGGTCGGGGGAGCGCGGGATCGACGCCACCAAGCCGTCGACGCTCAGCGCGGCACTGAACAGCCGCATGAAGCGCGAACTGCGGCAGCGGATCATGAAGCGCATGGTCCGCAGCATGCCGAACCTGATGCCGTTCCTGGTGGGCGCCGCCGTGGGGGCGGTCATGAACCGCGGCGAGACGAGAAAGCTCGCCGGCCGGATCCGCCGGGACCTGCGCAAGATCCAGGTGCCCTGGGAGGCTCTGGAGGCGCTCCCCGCCCTGGAACGTCCGGCGGACGCCCTGGAGATGGGCGAGATCACCGCGGACCCCCTGGGCCGCCACGAGGGCCACCGGCCCGACGGCAAAGACGCCGCGTACGGCAAAGACGGCGAGCACGGCGGGCGCAGCAGAAACGACGACGGTCGGCGCGGCCGCGGGCGGTGAGGGCGGCCGCCGCACAGCGGCTGCCGGGTGACACCCCGCGCATGTGTGCTACGCGGAGTACGCGGGTCGCGCGGCCCGCGCGGGTGGTTACGCGGGCGGTCGCGTCCGCAGCGCCTGCGCCAGCCGCTCCGGCTCGCGCGTGGACAGGTACAGGTACGGCGTCGGGTCCTGCGGGTCCGTGACCTCCACGCGCAGCGCTGTGGGGATGTACGCGCGCAGCAGGAGGAAGGCGCGCGGATCGGCCTTGTAGGTGCGCCAGGCGCGGGCCTCCTCCGCGTCCAGCACCTCCGCCTCGCCCAGCGCCGCCAGCGGGATCTTCGCCTCGCCTGCGATCAGAGAGTCCCCGACCACCCGGATGCGGACCGAGCCGTAGGAGCTCGCGGCGACGGCCGCGACCGCGGTGCCCCCGGCGAGACCGCCGAGCATCGGCAGTGTGCCGAACGGGAGCAGGACCAGGGCCATCGAGACGCCCACGAGGAACGAGATCAGCCACCAGGTCCGCGGGGCGGTGAGGCGTTCTTCGTAGGGGGCGGCGGAGAGCTGCATGGAGCCAAGCTTGACACGGTGTCCGGAAGGGGCCGACGCGCGGGTAAGGTCTCCGGCTGTGAGTGGTACTTCCGCAGCTCTTCAGCCTCCGGCCGACGCCGTGCAACCGGTGCGGCACCCGGACGCGCCCGCGCCCGGCGAGCTCCTCGGCGCGCACTACGGCCAGTGTTTCGGCTGTGGTGGCGAGCAGCCGCACGGGCTGCACCTGGAGGCGCGGGCCGGCGAGGGCGTCTCGCTCACCGCCGAGTTCACGGTGCAGCCCGCCCACCAGGGCGCCCCGGGCCTCGCGCACGGTGGCGTGCTGACCTCCGCCCTGGACGAGACCCTGGGCTCGCTGAACTGGCTGCTGCGCACGATCGCGGTGACCGGACGGCTGGAGACCGACTTCGTACGGCCCGTGCCCGTCGGTACCACGCTGTTCCTGGAGGCGGAGGTGACGGCGGTGGCCGGGCGCAAGATCTACTCCCGCGCGACCGGACGCGTCGGCGGCCCCGAGGGGCCCGTCGCGGTGCGCGCGGACGCGCTGTTCATCGAGGTGAAGGTCGACCACTTCGTCGACCACGGCCGCCAGGAGGAGATCCAGGCCGCCATGAACGACCCGGACCAGGTCCGTCGCGCCCGCGCCTTCGAGGTGAACCCGTGAGCCCGACCGGACCCGGGAGCGACACCGATCCCACGCGCCCCACGACCCCCGTGAGCCGCCCGCCGCTGGACGTGCTGATCCGTCGCGTCGATCCGGACGTACCGCTTCCGTCGTATGCGCAGCCCGGGGACGCCGGAGCCGATCTGCGGACCACCGAGGCGTGCCGGCTGGAGCCGGGCGAGCGGGCCGTGCTGCCCACGGGAGTGTCTGTGGCACTGCCGGAGGGGTACGCGGCCTTCGTGCACCCGCGATCCGGCCTGGCCGCCCGCTGCGGCGTCGCCTTGGTGAATGCCCCGGGGACGGTTGATGCCGGGTACCGTGGGGAGATCAAGGTGATCGTGGTGAATCTCGACCCGCGCGAGGCCGTGCGGTTCGAGCGCTTCGACCGGATTGCCCAACTGGTAGTCCAGCAGGTCGAGAAGGTTCGCTTCCAAGAGGTGGCAAAACTTCCCGACTCGACGCGGGCCGAGGGGGGCTTCGGGTCCACCGGAGGCCATGCGGCGGTGGACGGGACGAGCGGCACAAGCGGTCAGGCCGCCGTGGGCGGTCAGGCGGGTGGGAATCGATACGCTTCGGTCGTATCCGACCGGGAAGGACAGTGACGTGTTCGGACGTCGCAAGAAGAGGGATGCCGCCGAGGACGCGGCCGGCGAGGCCGAGCAGGTCGTCGACGGTGTCGACACTGAGGCGGACGACGAGCGCGAGCGCCTGAGGCTCGAGCCCGCGCCGCGCCCCGACGGGCCCTGGGACGACTCGGAGGTCCGTGACCCGGCCGAGGGCCGGGTCGACCTGGGCGGCCTGTTCGTGCCGGGCGTCGACGGCATGGAGCTCAGGGTCGAGGTCGCGGGCGACGCGATCGTCGCGGCGACGGTCGTGCTGCGCGACAGCGCCATCCAGCTCCAGGGCTTCGCCGCCCCCAAGCGCGAGGGCATCTGGGGCGAGGTGCGCGAGGAGATCGGCACCGGCATCACCCAGCAGGGCGGCATCGTCGACGAGGTCGAGGGGCCGCTGGGCTGGGAGCTGCGCGCGCAGGTGCCCGTACAGCTGCCGGACGGCACCGGCGGGTTCCAGGTCGTGCGGTTCGTCGGTGTGGACGGCCCCCGCTGGTTCCTGCGCGGGGTCATCTCGGGCCAGGGCGCGGTGCAGCCGCAGGCCGCCGGGCTGCTCGAGCAGATCTTCCGGGACACGGTCGTGGTTCGCGGCGAGGGCCCGATGGCGCCCCGCGACCCGATCGTCCTGAAGCTGCCGAACGACGCCCAGATGGTCCCCGAGGGCGTCCAGCAGGAAGAGGGCTCCCGTTTCGCAGGCGGGATGGGTCAGCTCCAGCGCGGACCGGAGATCACCGAGGTCCGCTGACCCACAGAGACACCAGGGCCGCATCCCACCAGGGGTGCGGCCCTTTCTCATGCACGGAACCTTGACGCCGCATTGGTCTGTACCTACCGTCTCCGTCCAACGCGTCTGTTCATAAAGGCGCTTCGCGTTCACATACGAGAACGGAAGGCCCCCCACGCATGCGCAGAACCGCTCTCCTCGCGGCCTCGGCCGCCCTCGTCGCCGGTGCTCTCACCTGGCCCGCCGACGCCGCGCCCACCACGTTCGCCCACCCCGGAGTCACCGTCTCCAAGGGCCAGTTGGACTTCACCCGGTCCAAGGTCAACGCCGGCGCCCAGCCCTGGAAGGGCGCCTTCGACCAGATGATGGCGAGCAAGTACGCCGACCTGAACCGCGCGCCCAAGCCCCGGGCGGTCGTCGAATGCGGTTCGTACTCCAACCCCAACTTCGGCTGCACCGACGAGCGTGAGGACGCGATCGCCGCGTACACCCACGCCCTCGCCTGGTACCTCACCCGCGACGAACGGCACGCCCGCAAGGCCATCGAGCTGATGGACGCCTGGTCCGCCGTGATCAGGGACCACACCAACAGCAACGCGCCCCTGCAGACCGGCTGGGCCGGTTCCTCCTGGCCGAAGGCCGCCGAGATCATCAAGTACACGTACACCGGCACCTGGGCGAACTCCGGCCGCTTCGCCACCATGCTCCGCACGGTCTACCTGCCCGAGATCATCAACGGCTCGAATTCCAACGGCAACTGGGAACTGTCGATGATGGAGGCCGCCGTCGGCATCTCCGTCTTCCTGGAGGACAAGGCGTCGTACGACAAGGCCATGGCGAAGTTCCGCACCCGCACGGCCGCCTACGTCTACCTCGAGTCCGACGGTGCGCTGCCCAAGACCGTGCCGAGCCAGAACCTGAACACCCGGGAGAAGATCATCAAGTACTGGCACGGCCAGTCGACCTTCGTCAACGGACTCAGCCAGGAGACCTGCCGCGACTTCACCCACACCGGCTACGGCCTCTCGGCCATCTCGCACGTCGCCGAGACCAGCCGCATCCAGGGCCAGGACCTCTACGGCACCGACGTGGGCGAGCGGCTGCGGCACGGGCTCGGCTTCCACGCCAAGTACCAGCTGGGCGCCGGCCCCGGGGGCGGGCTGTGCGGCGGCTCGCTCAAGCTCGGGCTCGGACCGGTGACCGAGGTCGGCCACAACGCCCTGGCCAACCGTCTCGGGCACGCCATGACCAACACCACCACGCTGACCCAGCGCGGCCGCCCCGCGGGCAGCAACAACCTCTTCGTGGCCTGGGAGACCCTCACGCACGGCGACAACCCGGCCTGACCAGGGGGCATGGGGCTGGGGCCCGCGGTGGCGCGCGGCTTCGCCGAGGCCGTGGGCGGCCCACGCGGTACGCCGCCGGGGGCGCCCGGCGGCGGGCTCACCGTGGTCACGGCGAGGGCGATGCGATCGCTGACACCACCTGTCTGCGCGTGTACATGGCGCGGTTGCCACGCGAGCTGGAGGCGGATCCCCCGTATCCGATGCACTTCGTCACCGAGCCGGGGACGGGGTACCGGTTCGAGAAGTGAGGGGTGCCGCAGCGGGAATCGGGCTCCTCGCCCATCGTCAGCGGGCCCCGGTACGCTTCAGACATGAGTGCTGTTCCTCGTTCCGAAAAGCCGGTGGGCCGGTTCCGGCGCATGCTCGACCGGCTCTCCTCGTCGCAGGAGGACCTGGAGTCCGAGGAGCTGCGGGAGGACACCGCGACGGCCGGCTGTATCAGGATCGGAGACTGCCAGGACCGGCAGATAGTGACGGTTACTGGTACCTTGCGCACGGTCACCCTTCGGCCGCGTGCCGGAGTCCCGGCCCTGGAGGCCGAGCTGTTCGACGGCTCCGCCGCGCTGGACGTGGTGTGGCTCGGCAGACGCTCCATCGTGGGGATAGAGCCGGGGCGCAAGCTGATCGCATCGGGCCGGATCTCGATGAGCCGGGGCCGTCGGGTGCTGTTCAATCCCAAGTACGAACTGAGACCCCTCGGACGGGAGTAGCCGGTGACGTCGCTCGACAAGCCGACCGAAGAGACATCTGCGGACGACGCCCGGGCGGTGACCGAGGCCGCCCTGTTCGAGGCGTTCGGCGGCGTGCGGGGCATGGTGGAGACGGTGGTTCCCGGTCTCCTCTTCGTCACCATCTACACGATCAACAAGGACCTGCACATGTCGGCGATCGCGGCGCTGGCCGTGTCGCTGGTGCTGGTCGTGGTCCGGCTGGTGACGAAGGACACCGTCAAGCACGCTTTCAGCGGTGTCTTCGGCGTGGCATTCGGCGTCGTCTTCGCGATGATGACCGGCAACGCCAAGGACTTCTACCTGCCCGGCATGCTCTACACGCTGGGACTGGGCCTCGCCTACATCATCACGACCCTGTGCGGCGTGCCGCTGATCGGGCTGATCCTCGGCCCGGTCTTCAAGGAGAACCTCTCCTGGCGCACCCGCAACCCCGGCCGCAAGAAGGCGTACGCCAAGGCCAGCTACGCGTGGGGGGCGATCCTGCTCGCCAAGTGCGCGATCCTCTTCCCGCTGTACTGGTGGGCCGACACCACGCAGCTGGGCTGGGTCCTGGTCGCCCTGAAGATCCCGCCGTTCCTGCTCGCGGTGTACCTGACGTGGGTCTTCCTGGCGAAGGCGCCCGCGCCCATCGACGTGTTCGCGGAGATGGAGGCGGAGGAGAGGGCGGCCGAGGAGCGGGAGCGGCAGGACGCCGCCGCCCGGTCCGCCGAGCAGTGAGCCTCCACCGCTGATCAGCGAGCCTCCGCCGCTGACGGAGAACCTCCACAGCCGACGGAAGGGGCGTCCCGAGCACTCGGGACGCCCCTTCGGCGTTCACGGCGACCGGCTCAGCCCGTCGCGCCGCGCCGCACCGACAGCAGGTCCTCCAGCTGCTCCTCACGGGCCTGGGCGGCCACGAAGAGGAGTTCGTCGCCGGCCTCCAGGGAGTCCTCGCGGGAGGGAGTCAGGACGCGGTTGCCACGGATGATCGTCACCAGGGACGTGTCCTGCGGCCACTCGACGTCGCCGACCTGCGTGCCGGCCAGGGCCGACTCCTCCGGCAGGGTCAGCTCCACCAGGTTGGCGTCGCCGTGGCTGAAGCGGAGAAGTCGGACCAGGTCGCCCACGCTCACCGCCTCCTCGACCAGGGCCGACATCAGACGCGGGGTGGAGACGGCCACGTCCACGCCCCAGGACTCGTTGAACAACCACTCGTTCTTGGGGTTGTTCACGCGGGCGACGACGCGTGGGACGCCGTACTCCGTCTTCGCCAGCAGGGACACGACCAGGTTCACCTTGTCGTCGCCGGTCGCGGCGATCACGACGTTGCAGCGCTGGAGCGCCGCCTCGTCCAGGGACGTGATCTCGCAGGCGTCGGCGAGCAGCCACTCGGCCTGCGGGACCCGTTCGACCGAGATGGCGGTCGGTGCCTTGTCGATCAGCAGGACTTCGTGGCCGTTCTCCAGCAGTTCGCCCGCGATCGAGCGGCCGACGGCGCCGGCTCCGGCAATGGCGACCCTCATCAGTGACCGCCCTCCTCTTCGGGACCCTTGGCGAACGCCGCCTCCACCTTGTCGACCTCGTCGGTGCGCATCATCACGTGCACCAGGTCGCCCTCCTGCAGCACCGTCTGTGAGGTGGGCAGGACCGCCTCACCGAGCCGGGTCAGGAACGCCACGCGTACGCCGGTCTCCTCCTGCATCCGGCTGATCTTGTGGCCGACCCAGGCGGTGGAGGTGTGCACCTCGGCGAGCTGGACGCCGCCGGTGGGGTCGCGCCACAGCGGCTCGGCGCCGGAGGGGAGCAGACGGCGCAGCATCTGGTCGGCCGTCCAGCGGACCGTCGCGACGGTGGGGATGCCCAGGCGCTGGTAGACCTCCGCGCGGCGCGGGTCGTAGATGCGGGCGGCGACGTTCTCGATGCCGAACATCTCACGGGCCACGCGCGCGGCGATGATGTTGGAGTTGTCACCGCTGGAGACGGCGGCGAAGGCGCCGGCCTCCTCGATGCCCGCCTCGCGCAGCGTGTCCTGGTCGAAGCCGACACCGGTGACCCGGCGGCCGCCGAACGAGGAGCCGAGGCGGCGGAAGGCGGTGGGGTCCTGGTCGACCACGGCGACCGTGTGCCCCTGTTGCTCCAGGTTCTGGGCCAGTGCGGAACCCACCCTTCCGCACCCCATGATGACGATGTGCATGGGCTCACACCACGCTTCCCGCAGACCTTCCGGCCTGCGTCCGTGTTCTGCTCATGTCTCTCTCTCGGCTCGCCGGGCAGCACTTCGCGGCCTTCTGTGCGGGCCGCCAGGCACCATCATGCCGGGGAATGCCGGGTGTGATCCCCATCGGTGTCCGCACGCCCGGCCGACCGTCCGTCTCCAACGTATAGGCAAGGCCGGGTCGGCCCACCAGGGCCCTCGGGTACGGCGGGTCCAGGGTCCCGGCGGGGTGGGTGGTCACGCGGGTCGGCTAGGCCGCCAGTCTGCGTTCCGCCAGTTCCGTGGCCGCGTGGGCGACGGAGGCGAGGGTGGCGTGGCGGTGCCAGCCGGCGAAGGAGCGGCCGACGAAGTCCCGGATGCCCACGCGCTCGGCGCGTGGCATGCCGCGGCTCTCCACCCGCCGGCTGTGACCCACCAGCCGCAGCAGGGCGGCAGGATCAGCCGTTCGCACATCGGTCAGCCACAGCTCCTCGGGCCAGCGGGATCCGCCGCGGCCGACGGCGAGGAGCAGGAACTCCGGACGGCCGCGGCCGCGGCGGGTGGAGTCGAGCACGGTCGGCAGGCGGACGCGCACCGTGGCGACGAGCTCCATGGAGCCGTGCGTGCCCGTCGGGTAGACCGCCACGCGCCGTCGGCCCGCCTTGGCCAGATGCGCGATCTGGCTCGCCTGTAAGGGGCTCTCCCCCCAGCCGGGCAGCGCGGGGTCGTCGGGCAGCAGCCAGGTGTCGCCGGAGATCCGGGCGATGTGGTTCAGGCCGGCGGCGCTGAGTCGCGAGCTGATCCTGATGGCGTCGAGCCGCTCCGCGTTCAGCGTCACGGGGCAGCGCGGCAGGTGCAGACGGGACACCGTCTCCAGATAGGCGCTGACCATCGAGTCCTCGGGCGTGGCCGGTCCGGCCGCCTCAGCGACGGACGCCGCCCGATCGTCCCGGGCGGCTCCCCGGGCTCCCTCCGGCGGCATGTGGATCCACCAGTTGAGCGGACTCGCCGTGCGCGCGGACACCCCCCAGACGCCGATCACCTGCTGTGCGGTGACGGCCTGACCGCGCTCCCAGGAGAACGTCCGGGCCACACCGACCGAGTGGGGACCTGACTTCGGTATGACCATCAGGTGCAGCACACACGCCTGCAGCGGCAGGTGATGGACCAGGTGACGACCGAGGGTCTCGCGCATGGGGGCCCACTCCCAGGTCGAGTCGTTGATGAAGTGGTGCAGGCCCTGGTCGTTGACCTGGTCTCCGAGGAAGGCGGCGATATTTCTTATCGACTTCCGTCCGGTGGCGCCCAGCAGGCCCCGCAGGTACATCATCCCTTTTCGTCGCTGATCGGCCCGCGGGAGCGACGAGAAAACAATGGGGGACAATTCGGATAGGGAGCGGTCGAGGGCTGCTCTGCGCATTGCGTCGGAGTCGAGCGGGTTCGCGAGTGGAGGCCGAATCCGGGTGTGGTCGGGCACACCGCTGATCATGGTCATACCGATCTCCTCGTGGGGGGTTCGATGGAAGAGGGCGGCTTTTATTCCCGCGTGAATGGAATGCGTTCGGCATGCGTGGACGCCCCACCGGATGCCGGACGTCGGGCCGTGCTCTCCCGCGGGCGCGGCGCATCGCCGCTTTGGTGGCGAACCGTCGGCGCGCGGGCGGATGTCGCCCACGGCGGTGTGGACGGGCTCGGTCGGGAACGGCGGGCGGCGTGCTACGGCGACTGTGCCGGTGGCACGGCTGCGGGACCGGGGGAGGGCATGCTCAGAAGAGCACGTCGGTCCACGGACATGACGGGCCCCGGGCCGCGGTTGTGCGGCGTGCCCGAGGGTGCCCGGGTGAAAGGGAACGGCGCGGATTCCCCGAACAATTCAGCGCGCCTACGGCCGCAAACTCAGTGGTTCCTTCTCGGAGCGGCGGTGTGCATCGTGAGGCGGTTTCTCCGTGTCAGACCTGGACCATCCATCACGTCCCCCTTTTTCGAGCACCTTTCGAGGGGTTCCTTCAGCTGAAAGTGCCACCGTAATTCAAGTGGATTTCTTGCCCCTCAGTGGTCTCTCGGACTTTCTGAAATTCAAACCCAGCGCCCCCGCGCCGCGCAAGGTCGTCGACCGGTCAGCTCGTCATGAGCAAGGTCAGGTTGGTCAGCACCGTACGTCGGTCCGGCAACGGTCAGATCGGGGTCAGGAGGGCGTCGGCGAAGTGCCGGAAGACCGGAACCGGGTGTCCTTCGGCTCAGTCCCGCAGCGACCTGTCCACCAGGTCGGCGGCGGCGCCCACATAGCTGCCCGGATCGCACAACCGGGCCAGCTGATCCGGGGTGAATCGACCCGTGAGCTCGGGCTGCTCCAGGAGCTGCTCGGCCAGCGGCCTGCCGAGACGGTCCGAGGCGTCGGCAGCGCGCGTCAGGACGTCACGCGCGGCCTCCTTGCCCACCAGGGGAGCCAGCAGCGCCACCAGACGCTCGGCGACGATCCGGCCTCCGGTGAGCCCCAGATCGGTGAGCATCCGCTCCGGCCGCACCACCAGGCCCTCGGCCAGCTCCACCGCCGTGTGGGCGGCGCCGCCGGCCAGCCGCAGGCACTCCCGCAGCGGCTGCCACTCCGCGTGCCACACCCCGGCCGACCGCTCGTCCTCGGTGACCAGGCACTGGGTCAGCACCGCCGTCAGCGCGGGCACCTGGAGCGCGGCGCTGCGGATCAACGTCGCCAGTACCGGGTTGCGCTTCTGCGGCATGGCGGACGAACCGCCCCGCCCGGGAACGGCCGGCTCGGCCACCTCACCGACCTCGGTCCTGGTCAGTGACAGCACATCGACGGCCACCTTGCCCAGGGCGCCCGTGGTGTGGGCCAGGGCGGCGGCGAGATCGGCCACCGGCGTGCGCAGCGCGTGCCAGGGAAGCACGGGTGCGCACAGCCCCGTACGGGCCGCGAAGGCCGCCAGGAGACCTTCGGCGTCGGCGCCGTGCTCGAGATACCCGGCCAGCGTTCCCGCGGCGCCGCCCAGGGACACCGGCAGGGCCGTGAGCACCCCGGCCACCCGGGCGTCGGCGTCGAGCACCAGCCTGCGCCAGCCGGCGGCCTTCAGCCCGAACGTGGTGGGCACGGCGTGCAGGGCCAGGGTGCGTCCGGGAAGCGCGGTGTCGCGGTGCTCGCGCGCCAGCACCGCGAACGCGGCCGCGACGCGCGCGAGGTCCGCGCGCAACAGTCCCAACGCGTCGCGGGCGACGAGCATCGCCGCGGTGTCGAAGATGTCCTGACTGGTCGACCCCAGGTGCACGTACTCGGCCGCGGCGGGGTCCAGGGCGGCCACCGCGCGCGTCAGCTCCCGGACCAGGGCGACCACCGGGTTGGCGCTCTCGCGCGCCGCCACGGCCAGGGCCCGCGGATCCAGCCGGTCCGCTCGCGCGGCCCGGCCGATGGTCTCCGCCGCCCACGGCGGCACGACGCCGATCGCGGCCTGGGCGTGCGCCAGCGCGGCCTCCGCGTCCAGCATCGCCCGCAGCCACGCATGGTCGGACACCGCCCGCTCCACGGGGGTGCCGGCGCGCACCGGCGACAGCAGGCCCGCGTCCGTCGTGTGCGGACCGTCCCCCGTTGCCCCCTCCGTCCCACGCGTCGTCACACGGTCACCTCGACGGGGGTGTGCTCAGTGTCCCCGCCCGCGTCCGCCCGGCTGGAACCCAGGGCGAGCACCGCCCGGGCGATCGCGTCCGCGTCGGCGATGGTCACCGAGTCGACACCCGGCCGGATCCCCGCCGCCGTCACCCAGTGGACCGACTCGGTCGGCACGCCGTACGCGAACCGCCGCGGGTGCGCTCGTCCCTGCGGGTCGATCAGTCGGTAGGGCCGGGTCGTCACCGCCAGACCGCCCGTCTCGTACGCCGCCCCGTCCCCGGTGGGGATGCGGTACGCGGCACAGGACTCGGTGCTCAGCATGTGCCGCAGCAGCGGGTCGGCCGTACGTCGCAGGTCGGGCGTCGGCAGCCGGGCCTCGATGAGGGTGCGCGCCCGGACGGTGGGCCCGGGGACCGTGTCGGAGCCGGCGACGAACCAGCCGCCGCCCGTGTCGATCCGGATCCGGGTGCCCGGGCCGGTCAGCTGCAGCACCCCGGCCTCGATCAGCGCGATCATCTCCTGGGTGCGCCGCGGAGGGGGACCGATGGACAGAAACGCGTTGAGCGGGGTGTACCACCGCTCGAGTTCGTCGCGGTGCGACACTCCGTCCAGGCCACCGTGGTCGACGGCCAGCCTTACCTCGTTGCGCAGGTCGCGCAGCACGTCCAGGGCGGCTTTGAGCGGGCCGCTCACGTTGCCCTGCCGCGCGTGCCGGACGTCCTCGCGCAACCAGCCGAGCAACCAGGTCCGGAAGTCGTCCCGGTCCGCGAAGTCCCGCTGCCCCGCGGGGTCGGCGACAGCCTCCCAGGACCAACGGAGTTCGGGCGGTACGCCGTGTTCGCTCAGCACGGCCTCGCGTTCGGGCGCTTGCGCGCACGCGAGGTAGCGCTCGGCGAACCCGGCGCGCGCGGTGTTCCCTCGGCCGTTCGCCAGCAGTGTCTCGTAGTAGACGGACTCCACCTCGCGCGCGATGAGCGGCCACAGGTCCTCGGTGAAGGACAGGGGCGGGCCGCCCGCCGCCGTCCGCCGGCGCAGGTCTTCCGCGTGCCGCGCGGACAGCAGTCGCGGCAGGTGACGGCCGGACGAGCCCTTCTCGTTCGCGCCGCGCGCATGGAAGGGCACCCCGCGCCGTGAACTGGCGTACAGCACCGGCTCCTCGCCGCTGGGGCGGTACACCAGCCCGTCGCCGGCGGTCTCGAACCGGCCGCCGCGGCCGAGGGTGAGCAGCGCCATGTAGTCGAAGAAGCACAGCCCCAGGCCGCGCAGGAGCACCGGCTGCCCGGCCCGGACGCCGTCCAGGTCGGCATCGGCGGGGTTGCCGGGCGGCAGATAGGTGAGGTGGTGGATCCGGGACAGGCTCGCCGTGCGTTCCTCCTGCGGCGTCGGCCGGGTCGGCACATGGCCCTGGGCCAGCACGATGCCGTCCAGATGGTTCAGCCGGGTACCGTCCGCGAGGCGCACGCCCTGCGGGCCGCCAGGGAAGCCCAGGGTGTCGGCCACCGCCACGGCACGCGAGCGATGCACCCGGATCTCCACATGGCCGGGGGCCGCGGCCACGACGCGGCGGAAGCAGTCGGCGTAGTACTGCCCGCACAGGGCGCGGGTCGGGTAGCCGTCCGGTCCCAGCGAGCGCGCCTCGGCCAGGGTGGCGGCGTCGGGCATCGGGCCGTCGGCCCCGCCGTCCACGAGGTCACGCCCCTCAGGCGCGTATCCGTCCCGCAACGACACCGCCCACTCGTACAGGCTCGGCCCCGGCTCGACCGGTCCGGCGATGCGGGACGCCGCGTCGGAGTAGACGGTGATCTGCGACGCGACGGTGTTGGCGAGCAGGTACCGCGACTGGTCGGGGCGCCACACCGCGCCCGCTCCGGGCGGGCCGGCGTCCACGACGTGGATGAGCACCCGAGGGTGCGAGGGCCGCGCCCGCTCGTGCGCGCACAGTCGCTCCAGCACCGCGAGTCCACGCGGGCCGGCGCCGATGACCGCGATCTCGTGCACTGTCCTGGTCAATCCGAGCACCCCTTCTCCACTCCGGACGCTCTGATCCTGAAACCGGCGGCCGCACGTGGGCAACGCTGGGTCCGACAGTCCGTCAGGTGCGGTGTCACAGGCGGTGAATCCGGCGGCGAGGTGACACATTCGGTGGCCGTCGGCCCCGGAAGACGGCCGTGCCGGAGCCCGCGGGGCAAAGCTCTCGGTATGCGTGCTGCCTACATCGACGAATTCGGTCCCGCACACTCCATACGCTTCGGCGCGCTCGCCGACCCCCGGCCGGGCGCGCACGACGTCCTGGTGGACGTGGAGGTGACGACCGCCAACCACGTCGACACCTTCATCAGGGCCGGTGCGGTGCGTACCGAGGTGGAGTTCCCCTTCGTCGTCGGCCGCGACCTGGTCGGCCGGGTCGCCGCCGTGGGGGAGCGGGCGACGGGCTTCGAGGTGGGGGAGCGGGTGTGGTGCAACAGCCTCGGCCACGCCGGCCGGCAGGGCGCGGCGGCCGAGCGCGCCGTCGTACCGGCCGAGCGGCTGTACCGGCTCCCGGACGGTGTCGACCCCGAGACCGCGGTGACCCAGCTGCACCCCGCCACCACGGCCTATCTCGGCCTGGTCACCCACGGAGGGCTGCGCGCCGGATCGACCGTGGTGGTGGTCGGGGCCGCCGGCAACGTCGGCTCCGCCATGGTGGTCATCGCGTCCCGGGCCGGTGCCCGGGTCGTGGCCGTCGCCCATGGACGCGACGCCGCGCACTGCCGCGCGCTGGGGGCCGACACCGTCGTCGACCGCACGCGCGACGACCTCGGGGCGCGGCTGGCCCGGGTGTGCCCCGAGGGCGTCGACCTCTACGTGGACGCGGCGGGCGTCAACGACCTGGCCACCGCGGTGGACCTGCTCGCCTGGCGGGGCCGGATCGTCCTGCTCGCGGGCCTGCGCACCACACCGGCCCTGCCGGCCGGGCCGCTGTACGTGCGGGACCGGTCGGTCGTCGGTTTCGCCATCACCGGGGCCCCGGCCGCCGAACTCGCCGACGCCGCGCGGTGCGTCAACGAGCTGTTGGCTCAGGACCGCCTGCGCCCCCGCGAAGTGCGTGTGCTGCCGCTGAGCGCCACCGCCGAGGTCCACCGCATGCTGGAGGCGAACGAACTGAACGGCAGGCGGGTGGCTTTGACCACCACCACGTGAGGCCGCCGACGTCCCGGCCCCACGGGACTCAGGAAGGGACCGGGCGTTGCGTTCCCTCGAGTACGCCGGCGAGCAGGGTGCCCAGGATGCGCACCCCGTCCCGGGTGAGTACCGACTCGGCGTGGAACTGCACGCCGGCGAAGAACGCACCGCGCAGCGCGTGGACATCACCGGCCACGGGATCCCGGCTGATCTCCACGTCACCGACGCCCGGCACATCGAGCCGGCCGGACGCACTGCGCGCCACGAAGCTGTTGTAGAAGCCGACGCGTTCGCGGCTGCCGAAGAGGTCGATGTCCCGCTGCACCCCCTGGTGCGGTGTGTCCCGCCGCCGCACGTCGAGGCCCAGCCGATGACAGAGCACCTGGTGACTCAGGCAGACGGCGAGGAAGGGACGCCGCTCGGCGAGCAGTGTGCCGATGTCGTCGTGCAGCTTGGCGATCCGGTGCTCGCCGGTGTGCAGCGGGTTGCCGGGGCCCGGGCCCATCACGATCAGGTCGTGTTCGTCGAAGGCGTAGGACTCGTCGTGCCGGCGGGTGGTCACCGTCAGACCGGTCGCCTCCAGCTGGTGGGCGATCATCGAGGTGAAGGTGTCCTCGGCGTCGACGACCAGGAGGCGCCGGCCGGACGGCACCGCACCGGCCGCCGCCGCGGGGGCCGGGCCGCGCAGCCAGAAGTCGGCGATGTCGTCGTTGCGGGCGCGCAGCGCGGACAGCACGGACGGATGACGGCCCAGCGCCCCCTGGGGTTCGGCCCGCAGGGCGCTGAGCAGGCCGGTCGCCTTCGCCCGGGTCTCCGCCACCTCCGCCACCGGGTCGGAGTCGCGCACCAGGGTCGCGCCCACCCCGATCGCGAGGCGCCCCGAGGCGTCGATGTCGGCGGTGCGGATGAGGATCGACGAGTCCAGCGTGCGACCGCCATGGCCGTCCCGGCCCACCAGGGCGACCACACCGCTGTAGTAACCGCGGCCCTCCGGTTCGTACTTGGCGATCACCCGGCTCGCGTTCTCCAGCGGGCTGCCCGTGACGGTCGGGGCGAACAGGGTGCCGTGCAGGATCTCCCGGACGTCGCGCTCCGTGCGCCCCTCGATGACGTACTCGGTGTGGGCGAGCCGGGCCATCTCCTTGAGGTACGGGCCCACCACGCGCACGTCCCTGTCGCAGACCCGGGACATCATCTTGAGTTCCTCGTCCACCACCATGAACAGCTCGTACTTCTCCTTGTGGTCCCCGAGGAAGTCCATGACGCCCGACAGGGTCGGCCCCGACGCCGGGTAGCGGTAGGTGCCGCTGATCGGGTTCATCACCGCGGTCCCGTCCCGCAGGCTGACGTGCCGCTCCGGGGTGGCCCCCACCAGGGTCCGCTCGCCGGTGTGGACCAGGAACGTCCAGTAGACACCGGACTCCCGCGCCAGCAGCCGCCGGAAGAGCGCCGCTGCCGTCGCCGGGGAGTAGTCCGAGACGTCGGCGAGGAAGCGGCGCTTGACGACGAAGTTCGCACCCTCGCCGACAGCGATCTCGTCGGCGAGCACCCGTCGCACGAGATCCGCGTACGTGTCGTCGTCGATGTCGAAGTGCTCGCCCGTCATCCGGATCGGCACGTCGGGTACGCGGGCGAGCACCGCCGCCCGGCTGAGCGAGGCCTGCTCCCGCACGGTCATGGCGAGCAGCGGCCGCCCGTCGTCGGGCACGGGGAAGCCGCGCTCGGCCAACTGCCGGTACGGCAGCAGCGCCAGGACGTCCGCCCCGGCCGGGCCGTGCGCCGACTCCGGCAGCGGCAGGTCGGCGACCCGGTCCAGCGCGCCCACCGGGCCGGTCAGGATCTCCACCCGGTCGACGTCGGTGACCGTGGGGCGGTACAGCAGAGCGAACGGCTGCGTGTGGGGGAAGGACAGGACGCGGTCCAGGAGGGCCTCGGCCGCCCCGGTCACCACCGGCCGGGCGGTCATGCGACGGCTCGCTTGCCGGGCTCGGCGCGGTCCTCGCCGAGGAGCGTGCCGCCCTCGACGGGCAGCCGCCGCGTGGTGGACACGAACGCGCAGCGCCGGGCGGCGTAGGTGAGGGCGAGCCGGTGCTCCTGCGCGGAGAAGTCGGCGACGGCGTCTGCGACGAGGAACGTCCGGATGTCCTGGGCGAACGCGTCGACGGCGGTGGCGAGGACGCCGATGTGGGCGTAGACCCCGCAGAGGATCAACTGGTCGCGGCCGGACGCGCGGAGCCGCTCCAGCAGGCCGGAGCGGACGAAGGCGCTGTAGCGCCACTTGGTGAACCGCCAGTCGCCCGGGCGCGGCGCCAGCGCGTCGGTCACGGCCCGGTCCTCGGGCGCCGGACGCATCCCCGGGCCCCAGAAGTCCATGAGCAGCCCGCGCTCCTCCCTGGTCATGCTGCCGGGCTGCGCCGTGAACGCGACGGGTATCCCGAGACGGTCGCACCGCTCCCGCAGCAGCGCGATGTTGCTGATCAGTTCACGGCGCTGGCCCTCGGCGAACGGCCTGAGGAAGTACCGCTGCATGTCGTGCACGAGCAGCACGGCACGGTCCGCGCGCACCGTCCAGCGCACGGTGTTGGCCGGCAGGTCGTCCTCGCCTGGCATCGGGTATGCGGCGATGTCGGGGATCCCGGGCATGGTCAGGTCTTCCTCTCAGGCGCCCAGCGAGGCGCCGCCGTCGACCGTCAGATCGTGCAGGGTGATGTGCCGGGCCTTCTCGGACAGCAGGAAGAGCACCGCGGCGGCGACATCCTCGGGCCGGGCGATCCTGCCCAGCGGGATGCCGACGCGGAAGTCGTCGGCGCTGCCGTGGAGCGTGTGGGCGCGCCCGCTGTCGTCCGCCCACATCGACCACAGCATGGGCGTCTCGGTGGAACCGGGTGCCACGACGTTGCAGCGGATCCCGTGCCGCGCGACCTCCAGGCCCAGCGATTTGGTGAACATCGTGGCCGCCGCCTTGGACGCGGCGTATCCGGCCATCTTCGCCCGCGGTGTGGCGGCGGCGTTGGAGGCCACGGTGACCACCGCGCCCCGGCCGCGCGGCACCATACGGTCCACCACGGCACGGCAGACATGGAACACCCCGGCGGCGTTGACCGCGAACATGGCAGCCCAGTCACGCGGGCTCAACTCCCGCACCGGGCCCAGGTGCAGCAGACCCGCGGCGTTGACCAGGTACTCCACCGGCCCCAGGCGCTCCTCCGCCATCGCCACCGCCGCCTCCACGTCGTCGGCGTCGGTGACGTCGGCGGGACACGCCGTCACGGGCAGCCCCGACCGCTTCAACTCGGCGACGCGGGTGTGCAGGGCGCCGTGGTCGCGGTCGACGGCCGCGACGGCCGTGCCCCGCTCGGCGAGCGCCCGGACCACGGCCCCGCCGATCCCGCCGGCGGCGCCGGTGACCAGGGCGACACCGCCCTGCTCCACGGTCGTTTCAGCCATCGTCAGCCTCCTGTCGTGTGCCGCCGGGCGGCTGCACCGGTCAGCGTGGGCGAGGGAAGAGCCGTCCACGCCTCCAGCAGGTCGAGCGCCTGGTCCACGGTGAGCCGGGGGTCGCAGAAACTCGTGTAGGCCTTGCCGACCCGGTCGGCCTCCCACTCGTCGAGGACACACTCGGTGACCTGGTCGGGCGTGGTCTCCAGATGCAGACCGCCGGGGAACGCGCCTTCCTCGATGAGCGCGGCACGGAACTCACGCACCTCACGCTGCATCGTCCGCACGTAACGGGTCTTGTGGCCGCTCGGCGTGACGACGGTGTTGCCGTGCATGGGATCGACCAGCCACACCACCGGATGCCCCGCCGAGCGGACGGCGCGGACCAGCGGGGGCAGCCGCTCGGCCACGGTCCGTGCCCCCATCCGCACGATGAGGGTGAGCCGCCCCGGAGTGCGCTCGGGGTCCAGCCGTTCGCACAGCGCCAGGAGTTCGTCCCGGTCGATGCCCGGCCCCACCTTGACCGCCACCGGGTTGAGCACCTGCGCGAGCAGCGCGACATGGGGGCCGTCCGCCTGACGGGTGCGCTCTCCGATCCACGGCCAGTGCGCCGAGGCGAGCAGCAGCCCGCCGTCCGCGCCGCGCCGCAGCAAGGGGAGTTCGTAGTCCAGGACCAGTGCCTCGTGGCTGGTCCACACCGGGTGCCCGATACCGTCCGGGCGGCCCCAGCCGAGGTGGCCCATGATGTCCGCGGCGGCCATGTAGCCGGTGACCAGACGCAGCGGATCCGCGCTGCGCTCCTCGGGTTCGGGAGCAGGCCCATTGACCAAGTGGCCGCGGTACACGGGCAGTTCCAGGTCGCCGAGGCGTTCCGTCGGCTGCGACCGGGGCTTGGCGAACTGACCCGCGATCCGGCCCGCCCGCACCACCGGACGGTGTCCGGCCAGCTTCATCGCACCCGCCAGCAGATCGAGCACGGCGACCTTGCGGGCGACGTCCGGCGCCGTGCACTCGGCAGGGTCCTCGGCGCAGTCACCGGCCTGCACGACCTCCGCCGCGCCCGCGCTGACCCGCGCCAGCTGACCGCGCAGCGTCTCGACGTCGTGCGCCTCGACGAGCCCCGGCCGCCCCGCGAGGGTCTCCCGGGCACGCCGCAGCCGCGAGAGGTCCTCCCATTCGGGCTGCTGCCCCGCCTTTTCCGACGGAACGGACACCAAGTCACCAGTCATTCCCGACTCCATCCCTCATATGCCGATCCGGGACGGTCGAAGGTGCTCGAAACAATGGCCCGGCGTGGAAAGTGATCTGGATATCGATGCGACATGAGTAAAGGAGGCACGCCACCACACTCGCGCCTCCCCGGGGGGTGGCCAACATGCGCCGGTCCGGTTCGTCAGGTCGGCCGAAGTCTGTCAATTGAGCGCACCTGACACATGCTTTCCCGGCTTCTTGGCCGCGCCGGCCGGCGGCTGCGAACGTGCTGCGGACACCGGTGTGCGGGGGAGGGGTTGTGATGGGGCGGACACGGCAGACCCGGCCGCCGGTGGTGCGGACCCCGGCCGGTGCGCTGCGCGCGACGGCGGCCGGTCCGGCGGGGGGTGACGCACCCGTCCACGCGTTCCTCGGCGTGCCCTTCATGGCCCCGCCGGTGGGACCGCTGCGGTTCGCCTCACCCCGGCCGGTGGAGCCGTGGACCGGTGTCCGGCCCGCGGCCGTGCTGCCACCGGCCTTCCCGCAGCCCGAGGGCCCGGGACCGGTCGGCGCCCCGGCACCCGCCGAGGTCTTCGCCGAGCACGCCGTGCGAGCCAACGTCTGGACGCCGGACGTCCACGGCTTGCGTCCGGTGCTGATCTACGTGCACGGCGGCGGCTGGCGGTCGGGCTCCGCCTCCAGCCCGACCTTCGACGGCGCGCGACTCGCCGCCCGCGCGGACCTCGTCGTCGTCACCTTCAATCACCGCCTGGGGCCCTTCGGCTATGGCCTGCACGAGCAGCTCGCCGACCCGGAGACCGGACGGTGCGCCAACTGGGGCCTCCAGGACCAGGCCGCCCTCGTGGAGTGGGTGCGGTCCTCCATCGCGGCCTTCGGGGGCGACCCGGAGAACATCACGCTGTGCGGTACGTCGGCCGGTGGTGCCGCCGTCCGGCAGCTCGCGTTGCTGCCACGGCTGCGCGGCGCGGTCCGCCGCCTGGTTCCGATCAGCGCCGCCCACCTCTGGGCGCCCGCCTACGCCCTGGAACCGGACGACGCCCGCACGGCGTTCGACGTCCTCGCGGACCGGCTCGGCGTCGGCGTCGCCGGGCTGCGCGGCGTGGCCGCGGACACGCTGCTGGCCGCCTGGGAGGACTGCTTCAGCGGCGCCCCGGACCAGCGGCCGGTGGCCTCGGGACGCTGGTACCGGGGGCCCGTCCAGGACGGCGAGCTGGTGCCCGGACCGGACACCGATCGGCCCGTGCCCGACCTGCCGACCCTGACCGTGACGACCGACACCGAGGGCTCGTTCTACACCGCCGGAGCGCTGCCGCATCCGGTCGACGCCACGGAACTGCGCGCCATGGTGCGGGCCCACCTGCTCCACGGGCGGGCCGGCGTCCCCGGCGAGGTCGCGGACCTGGCCGTCCGGCACTACCGCGCACGGGCCCGCGAGGAGGGACGCGCCGACGACGCCGTCTCCCTCTACGCGGAGATCGTCGGGGACAGCATGTTCCGCCACCAGATCGTCCGCCTGACCGAGCGGGCCGCCACACAGAGCAGGGCGCCCGGATACGTCCTGCACTTCGACCACCCGGTGCGACCGCCCTCCTTCGGTACGCCGCACGAAGCGACCGCGCCGTTCCTCTTCGGCACCCACGGCATCCCCTGGCACCGCGAGATCTTCGGCGACGGACCGGTCGAACGGCAGGTGTCGCGGACCCTCATGGACCTGGTGTCGTCCTTCGCGCACGACGGCGTCCCCCGCAGTAAGGAGGTTCCGTACTGGCCCGCCTTCACCGCGCGGGACCCCAGGGTCCTGTGCCTCGGAGGTCCGGCGGGGCCGCGGATCACGGCCCTGCCCAAGGCGGCCCAGCTGGAATTCTGGGACACGGCCGGATGGCACCCGGCTCCGGGCGCGCGCGGCGGCCCCGGCCGTTGACCGGCCGGGGCCGCGCGACCAGGTCAGAGCGGCTCGCCGGCCTCCGGCACCTCCGCGCCGACCTCCAGCACCTCGAACGGCGTGCCCTGCTCGTCGGCGACGCGGGCGCACCGTCCCTGAGGGGTGCCGAAGGGGCCCTCGTGCACCGAGCCGCCGAGTTCCGTGATCGTCTTCAGGGCTGTGTCCAGATCGCCGACGCCGAACCGGACCCGCCAGTGCGAGGAGACCCCGGCGGACCCGTCCGTACCCGCCTCGCCGATCCCGGCCACCGGACGCCCGTCGAGTTCCAGCACGAGGTGCCGCTCGCCGTCCGGGCCGCGGGACCGGCCCACGGTGTGCCCGAACACCTCGGTGCAGAAGGCCAGTGACGCCGCCACGTCGGTGCTCAGACAGTGGTGCCACACCACCGCACCGGCCACACCGGCGATCTGCGTGCCCGCGTACTCCCGCGCCTGCCAGACGGCGAACGTCCCCCCGGCCGGGTCGGCGGCGACCGCGAACCTGCCGTGCGTCCCCACGTCGAGCGGGGGGAGCAGGAGGGTGCCTCCTGCCCGGGTGATCCGCTGCGCCGCCGCGTCGGTGCTGTCCACCGCGAAGCAGACGAGCCAGGCGGAGGGCCCCTCCCCGGGGTGCTCGGGGGGCCTCGGCCCGATGTCGGCCACCGCCCGGCCGTCCAGCCGGGCCGTCAGATAGTGCTGGTAGTCCGGGCCGTGGTCGAAGTACGTCCAGCCGAACAGCTGCCCGTAGAAGGCGGAGGCCCGCTCGACGTCCTCGACCTGAACCTCGACCCAGCACGGCTGACCCTCCGGCCAGGGCCCGTCGCGCAGCACCTTGCCGGGGCGCATCAGATGTCCAGACCGAACGTGCGCAGCCGCTCGTCGCTCACCATGGCGATCTTCGGCTCGGGTCGCAGCCCCTCGGACAGCGCCCGGGCGACCTGCAGCGTGCGCAGCGTCTGGTACTCGATCGCGTCGAAGTTGTCCTCGGTCACGCTGTTGGCCTGGTGCCGCGAAATGGTCCCGGTGCCGTACGGGGCGCCGTTGCCCGGCTGGTGCAGCACGGCCGCCGCGGAGCCGTTCGGCACGATGATCGCGCCCCAGTGGCAGAACGCGTTGTGCAGCGCCAGGATCGCCGCCTGCTGGCCGGCGTGCGGCATCGAGCCGGAGGCGAACGCGGACACCGCCTTGTCCATCAGCTTGCCCGGGATGGCGACGGGACCGGTGTGGTCGATGAAGTTGAGGATC
This sequence comes from Streptomyces sp. NPDC007929, assembly GCF_042959065.1. Taxonomy (NCBI): domain Bacteria; kingdom Bacillati; phylum Actinomycetota; class Actinomycetes; order Kitasatosporales; family Streptomycetaceae; genus Streptomyces; species Streptomyces sp. NPDC007929. Next base: position 165,443 of record NZ_JBIBKD010000012.1, read on the forward strand.
TGCGGCGCCGGCAGGCCGTAGTGCACCGGTGTGCCGACCATGATCGCGTCGGCCCAGACCAGGTCGTCCAGGCCCGCCTCGGGCACGTCCCGGGTGGCGGCGGCCAGGTCGGCGTACGCCTCCCGGTCGAGGATCATCGGGTCGGGGAGCTCGGGCGTCTTGCGGACGCGGACCTCGGCACCCGCGTCGAGCGCCGCTTTCGCCGCCCTTTCCACCAGCTGATGGACGTTACCGCTGCGGGAATGGAAGACAATGGTGAGGTTCGTCAAAGGAAACACTCCTTGCCGGCCTTGCGGATTCATGGCTGCGCATTTCATCGGCATCGTGCCCGTGCGCTCCCGCGACCGGCCACGTCCACCGTCGTGATCTGTCAGGTCGTCACGTTCCGCTCGGCCGGCGGGCAAAGGTGACAGATATCGGTTTCGCGCACTGCCCGCAGGCATTCCGGGCTGCTGTACTCGGTCCCATGTCCGACATACCTGTCAGTGCCGGCCTGCCCGTCGACGCGGCCGACCTTCCCTATGTGTTCGCCGACGCCTTCAACGCGCGGAACCTGGATCTGCTCCAGGCCCTGTTCGAACCGGAGGCCGCGCATGTCGTGCGGCCCGGCACGGTGTCGTCCGGTGCGCGACGGCGCGCGGCGCTGCCGACGGTGGTGCGGGACCGGATCCCCATCACCGTGTCGCTGCGTCAGGCCTACGTGGTCGGCGACATCGCCCTGATCATCAACGACTACGTCCACGACGGCATCGGGCCGGACGGTGCCCGGGTGCACACCGAGGGCACGGCCACGGACATCGCCCGCCGGGGAACCGACGGGCACTGGCGCTACCTCATCTCCAACCCGTCCGGTACGGGCTGACCCCGGGCGGGCGGGCTCAGTCGAACGACATCGGCACGCTCGTGCCCGAGTCCGCCTTCACCGGCAGCCGCTCCAGCCTGATGCCGAACCATTTGTCGTACGCCGCGCGCACCTCGTCGTCGTCGGCCAGCACCCGGCTCTCCCGTTCACCGCCGTCGACGAGCGTGAGCTGGTTCTCCTTCAGCGTGACCCGGCCGTTCTCCGTCGGCAGCGAGCAGAACAGGTTCTGCAGGAACGGCGAGTCCGGTGCCGTGCGGTACCACCACAGGGTGGGCCCGAAGTCGGCGACCTCGCACGGCACGTCGTACACGCGGTACAGGGGCGCGCCGTTGACGCTCACGTCCACACCGCCGTCGTCGGCGGCCTCGACCCGGTACTCGCCGTGCGGGTCGGGCTGCACGCCGCCCGTCTCCAGGGACAGCGGGTACCGGCTGTTGCGCCCGAAGCCGACGTCGACCAGCCACGCGTGCCCGTCGACGCGGACCTTGAGCGCCAGGTGGCACAGCGGCGCCGTCAGCCGGCCCTTGATCCACACCCGCCCCGGCAGGAACGACACGTCGTGGCCGAGGCCGCGCAGCAGATACGCCAGGCCGGGGTTGACCTCGTAACAACCGCCGCCGCGACGCTCCTTGACGATCTTCTCGACGACCCTCTCGTCCATGTGGATCTCTTCACCGAGGTGGTAGCCCAGATTCTCGAAGGGCACCGACAGCAGATGACGCATCTGCAGGTTCCGCAGCGACTCCAGGTCCGCCCGCTGAGCGCGCGGTGCGGAAATGCGGTCCAGATACGCGGTGATCGTGGTTTCGTCGAGCACGCTGAGAGCCTCTCTACTGGTACTTCGCCAACCGAGGGAAAAGGTCGAGGGCGTTTCCGGTCTCGATGCGTTCCATTTCCTGGCCGGAGAATCCGCCGTGTTCGGTGATGTAGCGGCCGCCCTGCCCGCTGAACTCCTCCGGCATGAAAGGAAAGTCCGAACCGACCAGAACCCGGTCCGGCGAAGCGAACGCACGCACCGCGGGAAACGCGTGCGGATCGCCGATCATGGCGGTGTCGCTGTAGAGACGCCGCAGATACGCGATCGGGTCGGCGGGCAGCCGCTCGGCGAGATCGGCCCGGATCAGCGGCCCACAGGCCAGCCGCGCCGCGTAGTACGCCAGACCGCCACCGCCGTGGGACAGGATCACGCGCAGTCCCGGATGGCGGTCCAGGGTGCGGTTGTAGAGCAACTGGGCCGCCAGCCGCACCGTCTCGAAGGGGAACTCGCAGAGGGAGACCGGCAGACCGAAGGCCGGCTGATCGACCGGAGGCGCCGTCGGATGGACGAACAGCGGCGTCCCGCGCCGGGCGGCCTCGGCGTGGAACGCGTCGAGGGACGGGTCCCCGACGTACACGCCGCCGTAGTTGGTGACCAGCCCCGCTCCGTCCAGACCGAGGACGTCGGTGCTGTGGGCGAGTTCCTCCAGCGAGGCGTCCACGTGCGGCAGCGGCAGCACCGCGAAGGCCCCGAGGCGCCCGGGGTGCGCGGCGACGAGCTCCGCGAGGTGCTCGTTGACCCGGCGGGCGAACCGGGCCGCGGTGACGGCGTCGACGGCCGGCACACCGGGCCACACATTGACCACGGCGGCCCGGATGCCCTGCCGGTCCATCATCGACAGACTGGTCTCCACCCGCCATTCGGGCTTGTCGACACCGGGCAGAGTGGAGGCGAACCCGATGTTCCCCAGTTCCTCCACATAGAAATCCGGAATGATGTGGTGATGCACGTCGATGGCATTGGACCAAGGCGAATCTCTCGTCGCCGGGTCACTACTCCCCATGCGGTGTCCTTTGTCGGACGGACAGGCATATCGGGCCCCAACGCTACGATTCGAACTCCGCGGCGTCGACGAATCCGACGGGAAGTCTGTCAACTCCCGTACGAGTGACGGACGTATACGCCCCGGAGGTGACACTCATTCTCCCCGACACTGGGGCTGGCCCCGCACGGCTGACTATCTTCCGACGCGGAACCGAAGTATCGGGCGACCTGAAATGAGCCACCATGGACAGTCGTGCAATACGGGTCCGTGACGAGGACGCGATCGGGATCCTGGGCACGGGCTCGTGCCTGCCCGGCAACGTCGTCACCAACGACGACGTCGGACTCCCCGCGGGTGTGACGGACGAATGGATCAGGCGGAAGACCGCCATCCGGGAACGACGCTGGGCGAAGTCCGACGAGTCCACCTCGGACCTGGCAACGATGGCCGCGCGCATGGCGCTCCACGACGCCGGCCTGCGAGCGGAGGAGATCACGCTGGTCGTGGTGGCCACGTCGACGCCCGACTCGCCCCAGCCACCCACCGCCACCGCCGTCGCGGCGGAACTGGGCGTCGCCCCCGGAACACCGGCCTTCGACCTCAACGCCGTCTGCAGCGGCTTCGTCTTCGCCCTGGCCACGGCGGAACGCATGATCCGCGGTTCCGGCGGCCGCGCCCTGGTCATCGGCGCCGACATCTACTCCCGCACCCTGGACCCGCACGACCGGAGCACGGTCATCCTCTTCGGTGACGGAGCCGGCGCCGTGGTCCTGGGACCCACCGGGAGCGGTGGCGTGCTCGCGACCCGGCTCGCCACCTTCGCCGAGCACAGGGGCCTCATCCGGGTCCCCGCGGGCGGCTCGCAGATCCCCGCCTCACCGGAGTCCGTCGAACAGGGCCTGCACCACTTCACGATGGACGGCCCGGCGGTACGCCGCTTCGTGGAGAGCCGGGTCGCACCGCTGATCCGGACCTTCCTGGACACCCATCTCCCGGACGCCACACGGCCGTTGCACTTCGTGCCGCACCAGGCGAACGGCCGGATGATCGAACGACTTGCCGCGGACCTCGGCTTCCCGCCCGAGCGCGTGCACACCACCGTCACCTGGTCCGGCAACACCGGATCCGCCTCCGTCCCCCTCACCCTGGACCGGGCCGCCGCCCGGATCGCCCCCGGCGACCTGGTGGTCCTGGCCGGATTCGGCGGCGGCATGGCCGCGGGGCTGGCCCTGGTCGAATGGTCCGCGAAAGGGCCACGCGGGCGGACGGACGCGACCTGACGAATCCGGCAGGGCCGCATTGCCCGCCCCTCACCCACCCGACCACCATGAGCCCATGGACTCAGAAATCAATACGGAAAACGAAAAGCCGCCCCTCTTCGACCTGTCCGTCGAAACGCACGTCGCCCGTACTCCCGAATTCGTCTACACGGTGGTCAGTGATCTGCCGCGCAGTCACCAGTGGAGCGAGGAATGCACGGGCGGTGAGTGGATCGAGGGCGAACCCGGCGCCCTCGGCGCCGTCTTCCGCGGGCACAACACCCGGCCCGCCGACGTCGTGGCCTGGGCACCGGTGGTCCGCGGCTCCTGGACCACCACGGCCCAGATCGTGACCAGCGAACCCCCGCACCGCTTCGCCTGGGCCATGCGCACCCTGTCCGGCCGGGCCCAGGACAGCGTCTGGGGCTTCACCCTGCACACCGCCGACGGCGCGACCCGGCTCGTCCACCACTTCCGTATGGGCGCCCCCACCGAAGGCATCCAGAAGATCACCGCCGATATGGACGAGGACGAGCGGAAAAGGTTCTTCCACGAGTGGGGGACAAAGGTCGAGAACGACATGACCGCCACGCTCGAACGGCTGAAAAAGATCATCGAAAGCGACTGACACGGCGTTCCCGGACATCCGACCAGATCGAGGTTGACGCATGTTTCTCCAGCGCGTAGGAAATCGCGGCATCAGGCTGGGTGCGCTGTTCGACCGGGCGGCCGCCCGATACCCCACGAACGTCCTGCTGCTCGACCACGACCTGGACATCGCGCCGGAACGCGGCCGGGCCATGACGATGACCGACGTCGCCGACCTCGTCGCCGACTTCGGCTCGCGCCTGTGGCGGGCGGGACTCCGGCCCGGCGACCACGTGGTGATCCACAAGAGCAACGCCTTCGACATCACCCTGCTCGCCGTCGCGGCCACCCGGATCGGCGCCGTACCGGTCCTGCTGTCCCCCCAGCTGGACGGCGACACGGTCACCGCCCTGCTGCGCAGGGTCGACCGGCCGTACCTCATCACGGACGCCGCACTGCTCGCCGGCTCCCTGCCGGAGGCGGTCTTCGCCCTCACCCGCCGCGTGCTGCTCGCGTCCGGCACCCATGACCGCGCCACCCCGCTGGCCGACCTGGCCGGCGCCCCGCGCATCCCCCTGCTGGAGCTGCCCGCCGACCATCCGACCCTCGTCACACACACCTCCGGCACCACGGGCATCCCGAAGCTGGCCGTCCACACGGCGTTCAGCCTCCAGGCCCGGTACCGGCCGCAGGCGCTCGCCACCGCGCTGATGCGGCGACGGGAACCGGTCGCCATCCACGTCTCGTTCGTGCACTCGCGGCTCTTCACGGCACTCGCCATCGCCCTGCTGCGCGGCTTCCCGGTGGCGATCCTCGCCGACGCCGAACCCGGGCACGTGGCACGGCTGTTCGCCCGGCTGCGCCCCGCCGTCCTGGAAGCCCACCCGAACACGTACATGAGCTGGGAGCGGCTCGCCGGCGAGCCGCTCGAACCGCTCGCCAACGTCAAGCTCTTCAGCAGCACGTTCGACGCGCTGCACCCGCGTACGGTGCGCACCCTCATCGGTGCGTCCCGCCGCCGCTCTCCGAAGTTCGGCCAGATCTACGGGCAGAGCGAGATCGGGCCGACCGTCGCCCGCAGTTACGGCCGTTACCGTTCCCCCGAGGCGGACGGCCGCTGCGTGGGCATACCGTTCCCGGGCATGACCGGAGTACGGGTGGTGAGCCGCGACGGCAAGCGGCCCACCTCGTCCTCACCGGGGTACATCGAGGTCAGCAGCGACGGCCGGATCCGCACCTACCTGGGCGAGCAGGACCGCTTCGACCGGCAGGCCGACCAACGCTGGTGGCGCATGGGGGACCTGGGCTACCGCACGCGCTGGGGATGCCTGCACCTGATGGACCGGGAAGTGGACGAGATCCCCGGCTTCGGCAGCACCCTGGAGGTGGAGGACCGGCTGTTCTCGCGCCTCCCCGACGTCACCGAGGTCGTGATCGTCCCCTCGCACGACGGGCTTCCCCGCCCGGTGATCTGCACCAGGGACGACCGCCCGCTCGATCCGAAGGCGTGGCGGACGGCCGTGGCGGACCTGCCGGACATGGCGGAGCCGGTGCAGTGGAGCCAAGCGGATCTGCCCCAGACCGCCACCGCCAAGATCAAACGGCTGGAACTCGCCCGCCTGCTGACCCGGGAAGAACACCCCGACCAGGGCCGGACGGGAGCGCCGGCATGACGAGGGTCGTCATCGCCGGCGGCGGCATCGGCGGACTCGCCGCGGCGCTGAGCGTCTCCGCCCGGGGCCACCGCGTGGTGGTGTGCGAGCGCAACAGCGAGTTCGCCGAACTCGGAGCGGGGATCCAGCTCGCCCCGAACGGCATGCACGCCCTGGACCGGCTCGGGGTCGCCGAGGCGGTGCGCAAGATCGCCGTGCCGGTCCGCGAACTGCGCTTCATGGACGGCGTCTCCGGCGAGCACGTCGTGAGCATGTCCCTGGAAGAGCGCTACCGGGCCCGCTTCCGCAACGCCTACGTCGTGGTGCACCGCGGCGAGCTCCACCGGCTGCTGCTGCGGGCGTGCGAGGACAGTGACCGGATCGAGCTGCGGCCCGCCGGCCAGGTCGTCGGCTACGAACACACCGGGCAGGCCGTACGCGTGCTGCTCGCGGGAGGCCGGACGCTGACCGCCGACGCCCTGATCGGCGCCGACGGGCTGCACTCCGCCGTGCGGGACCGGCTCGTCGGTGACGGCGAGCCGCGCAACGCGGGCATCACCGTGTACCGGTCGATCGTGCCCATGGAGCGGGTGCCCGCCGACCTGAGACACCCGTCGGTGACATGGTGGGCGGGGCCCGGCCGGCACTTCGTGCACTATCCCATCGCCGGCGGCCGCAGCCTCAACCTCGCCCCCAGCGCCGAGAACCAGCCGGCCGAGACCTTCTCCGGAGTGTCGGTGCCCGCCCCTCGGGTCCGAGAGCAGTTCTCCGCGCTCTGCGACGCCGCGAGGCGGCTCCTCGCGCTGGCCACGGAGTGGAAGGCATGGGTCCTGGTCGACCGCGCCCCCGTGGACGTCTGGACCGACGACCGGGTCGCCCTGCTCGGCGACGCGGCCCACCCGATGCTGCACTACGCGGCCCAGGGCGCCTGCATGGCGCTGGAGGACGCGGTGGTACTCGGGGACCTGCTGGACTGCACGTCCGCCGAGTTCCCCGCTCGGCTGCGGCGCTACAACGCCGCGCGCCGGGAACGCACTTCGAGGGTCCACCGGCTGGCCCGGGACAGCATCGGCCTCTGGCACGCCGCGGGCGGGGCGGCCGACGCCCGCAACAAGGCACTGTCCGCCATGTCTGCGACCGACCTCCACGACCGTCTGGCCTGGCTGCACGGTGCGCGGGACTTCGCGGCGCCGGATTCCGCCCCGGCGCCGCGCCTCGCGCGGGAGGACACGTACACCCTGGCCGGCGTGCTGGACGCCGGCGACGGCGAGGACCCGGGCCGCGTCGCGGCGCAGGGGGCTTACACCCTGGGCGGCTACCTGGCCCCGCCCGACCGGCCCCGCTGACGGGGCCCGGCCACGACACCGTGCCCGGGCCGCCTTTCCCCGAGGCGCCCGCGCCCCTCCGGGCGCCTCGGGGAGGGCCTCGGCACAGGCGTCGGTCGCTCGGGTCCGCCTCCGGGGCGTACCGGTCATGGCCCCGGCGCCCGCGTCGGCCGCTCAGGGCACCGTTTCGCCGTGCTGTCAGTCGCCCAGGGCCGCCCCCCGAACCCCCGCCGGGCCGCCGCAGCAGGTCAGTTCGGCGCGTGCCGCCGCCCCGCGTGGAGCCGACCTGGGGCGGGGGTGCTCCGGTGGTCGCGGGGCGGTGTCGTCCTCCCGGCTCAGCAGGGCCGCGGCGATACGTTCCTCCAGCCCGAGGAGGTGGACCATGTCGTCGTCCGGCTCCGTGGTGTCCGTCCGGCGCGACTCCTCCGCGGAATCAGCGCGCGGACACGCCTCCAGTGATGCCGCCTCCAGGGACGCTTCGAGCGAGCGCAGTACGCCGGGGACGGCGTCCTCGATGCCGATGTCGGCGAGCTTGATCAGCCGCAGCGCGTCCCGTCCGTTGCCGCACTTGGTGAGGTGGTAGCTGAGGCAGGACAGAATGTACGCGCCCAGATTGCGATCGCCCGCGAGACCGGACGCGTGCAGGGCGACCAGGAGGTACTGCTGGCCCTGGGCGTAGTGGCCCTTCTCCTCCGCGGTCCAGCCGGCGAGCTGGGCCAGCTCCGCGATCGCGCCGTACAGCCGTCTGCCGGTGGGGGCGTCGTAGGAGGTGTTCCTGGCCAGGTCGCGGGCCCAGTGCAGCTCGTGCACGACCCATCTGCCGATCAGCGCGCTGTTGTGCGGGGCGCTCAGCCCGCGCAGCCGCGTGATCCGGCCGGCCAGCACCTCGATCATGTCGGCGGAGAGTTCGGGGCCGCCCGAGTGCGCCGAGGCCAGCCTGGTGTCGGCCGTGAGCCAGTCGACGGTCAGGGAGACCAGTTCGAGCCCGGACACCGGTTCGCCGTACCGCGGATTCCCCCCGGCGCCGTTCTCCTCCTGGTCGAGAAGGAGTTGCAGGGCGCGGTCGATGTGTTCCTCGGACCAGGGGACGCCGGTGGCCGGACGGTCGGCGCGGTGGTCGGGGCCCGCCGAGCGCTCCGGCCATATCTGGCCTATATCGATCGGTCTGCCCAGTTGGTCGGAGAGGATGGCGGCGACGAAACCGGGCACCTTACCGCGTGGATATGCCCCCTTCGTCCAGCCGTACGGAGCTTTCAGACTGACCGTGCCCTCGCCGTATCTCCGATTGATTTCACGGGCCAGCCGTTCGGGCGACCAATTCAGGCTCTCGAGGAATACTGCGAGCTGTGAACCCTTGTGCACGGGTACATCTCCCCCTTGAAGCTCCCCTTCGGGTGTCAGGGTAGGTGTCTTACCTATTTCAGATTGTCACACCTGTTGCGGTATTTCCACCATGCAAAGCTGAGTGGTCCAGATTTAGACGATCGTAGATGTGCGGGTTCTGTGAATGCATACGGAAACGCGTCGATGGCGGCACCACCCCTATCGGGTGGTGCCGCCATTCGAGGCGGCCTGGCCGCTACTTGTGATCCCAGGAGCCGATGCGCATGACCTCCTTCTTCAGCACATCACCAAAGGTCGGCACTCCCTGCGTGGTGAAGACGGCGACGACCGAGCGGACATGCTCGTTTCCGGTCACTTCCGTCAGCAGGGAATGGGCCAGATCGATACGCGAGGTATAAAGCCCCGGAGACTGCGGCGGGCCGAAGTGATAAGGGCTCACCGTGTCGGTGTTGAAGAGAGCGGAGGGCCGGACGATCGTCCAGTCGAGATCCGTCGCGCGCACGATCTGCTCCATGCGCACCATGTCGTCGTACAGCGTCCGCCCCAGGGTGGTGAGGAACGGGTACATCACCCTGCGGTACATGAACCGCTCCCGCAGCGGCTCCTCCCCGGCCGCCCGGCCGGCATGCACGGCCAGCAGCCGCGATGTCACCGTGACCAGGCGCTTGACACCGTGCTGGGCCATGGCGTCGGTGATGTGGGTGATGCCCCGCGAGAGCACCGTCACCGGCCGGCGCCCGTACGGCACGCCCAGGATGGACACGACCGCGTCCTGCCCCGCGACCGCCCGCTCGACCGCCTGCCGGTCGGTCACGTCCGCGCCGCAGACGTCCAGACGCGGATCGGTGAGGGGGAACTCCCCGGGCCGCCGCACCACGGCGGTCACCGTGTGGCCCGCGGCGAGCGCCTGTTCAGTGAGGTGCCGCCCGGTCGAACTGTTCGCTCCGAACACAGCCAGCTTCAATGGACTTCTCCGTCTCGACAGTTGCCGCCATGCTGTCCGGGTCGGACACGGTCACGGCTTCGTCGCCGTGTAGAGGGCGAACGGCGGGTTCGCCACGAAGTCCGCCCAGTAGCCCTTCTCCGACAGGCCGGCCACGTGCCCGGGGGCGCGGTTCGGCAGACGGCGCACATCGGTGAGACCGGCCTTCTCCATCGCCGCCTCCGTGGTGCCGGCCGGCCAGAAGAAGCCGTCGAAGCCGACGTGCGGGTCGACGTCCATCTCGATGTGGATCACCTGGCGCTCGCCGTGCTTCTCCTTGGGCGTGATGGACAGGCCGTAGCGCGGATAGACGGACATCCCGTCGAGGTCGATGTCCGGGTTGGAGCACAGGGCCACCATGGTGCCGCCGGAGACCAGGTTGGCGGCACAGCGCGCCACCATCTCGTGGTACTCGGCGGTGTCCTTGGCGTGCACGAACGCCCAGATGGGGGCCACCACGTCGAACTCCCCGAGCACCGGCAGCTCGGCCGCGTCCCCCACCTCGTAGGTGATGCCGAGCGGCTGCTCCGCCTCTATCCCGCGGGCCACCTCCACCATGCTCGCCTCGATGTCGATGCCGACGACACTCTCCGCGCCCAGGCGCTTGAAGATGCGCGAGTAGAAGCCGGTGCCGCAGGCCACGTCCAGGACCCGCTTCCCGGTGAGGTCGGGCATCCCGGAGAGCAGGGTCTCGCGCTCGACGAACGCGTAGGGGAGGTTCTTCACGTTGTCGTACTGGGTGCTGGAGGCCTGGTACTGCTCACTGATCCTGTCGTGATGGACGCTCTTCTGCATGATCCACTGCCTTTCCGGAGCAGGACGGACTCAGCTGAAAATCTTCTGCACCTTGCGCGACACCCAGTCGCTGACCGTCACGGAGTCGAACCGTTCCACGCTGGGGGAGTCGGTGAACGGGCGCATGGGTTCGATGAGGGCGTCGTGGTTGGGGAGGTAGAAGTAGGGGATGGTGAGGCGGGAGTTGGTGTCGTCGGGGCGGGGGGTGGCGACGCGGTGCATGGTGGAGACCCAGCGTCCGCCGGTCCACAGGGCCATGAGGTCGCCGATGTTGACGACGAAGCTGCCGGGGATGGCGCTGACGTCGCGCCAGTCGTTCTCGCCTTGGAGGACTTGGAGTCCGCCGCGGTTGTCCTCCTGGTAGAGGATGGTGAGGCTGCCGAAGTCGGTGTGGGGGCCGCGTCGCCATTGGCCGGGCAGGGGCGGGGTGAGCTGGGGTGGGTAGTAGTTGACGGCGATGGATGAGCCGTGGTGGTCGAACTTGTCGTCGAAGAACTTCTCGTCCAGGTCGAGGGCGGTGGCGAAGAGGTGCATGAGGTCGGCGGCCAGTTCGCCCATGGCCGTCATGTACTCCTGCCAGACCTTCCGGAACTCCGGCGGGTTCTCCGGCCAGATGTTCTTGTGGGTCCAGCTGGCCCACTCGTTGCCCAGCTTGTGGCGCTCCTCGTCCGCCAGCTCGCCCGTCACATGGGCGGCGAACGTCTCGCACAGGTCCGGGGGAGTCTTCTGGTCGAGACTGCGGGCGAGGGTGCCGCCCGCCCTGCGGTACCCGGACACACCCGGACGGGACGCGACGAGGTCCTTTTCCGGTTCCGGCAGTTTGAAGAACCCGTTGGTCACCGTGAACATGCGGTCCGTGAGGTCTTTCGGCACTTCATGGCCGACGATGATGAAGAAACCGGACCTGCCCAAAGCTGTTCCGATTGCCTTGGCGATTTCTGCGCGCTTTCCCGGGTCTTTTCGGGCGGAAAGATCGATGACCGGAACATAGTCATCGGTCACCATGACGGTGGGCTGATCGCTGCTCACGGCTTTCCCTCTCTCCCCGAAGTCCTTCGAGGATCTGCTGGGCGGTGAGTGTCCGCCGATAATTCGTCCTGTTCAGCGGCGTCTCGCCCCGACACTAGGTGTGCCGGAAGGCCGGTTTCCACGCTTCATGACGGAATCTGTCAACTCACCGAATCGAGCGCATATCGCTTGGCTTTCCCTTTTCCGGGACCCGGGACCCGGGACCCGGGGCGTCTGTAGGGCGCGGCCCGCTCAAGGATCGGCCGATCCACCGTCGGGCGCCGGGCGAGGGGAGGCGCGCCGGCGGTGGATCGGCCGGGTCGGGAACCCGGACGTCCCGCTACGAGGCGGCGCCGGTGAACAGTTTCTCTATCTTGCGCGACATCCACTCTCCGGCGATCACACCGTTGCCGGACCCTTCGTCGGCTCCCGGCGACCCTCCGTCGCCCCGCATGGGTTCGATGAGGGCGTCGTGGTTGGGGAGGTAGAAGTAGGGGATGGTGAGGCGGGAGTTGGTGTCGTCGGGGTGGGGGGTGGCGACGCGGTGCATGGTGGAGACCCAGCGTCCGCCGGTCCACAGGGCCATGAGGTCGCCGATGTTGACGACGAAGCTGCCGGGGATGGCGCTGACGTCGCGCCAGTCGTTCTCGCCTTGGAGGACTTGGAGTCCGCCGCGGTTGTCCTCCTGGTAGAGGATGGTGAGGCTGCCGAAGTCGGTGTGGGGGCCGCGTCGCCATTGGCCGGGCAGGGGCGGGGTGAGCTGGGGTGGGTAGTAGTTGACGGCGATGGATGAGCCGTGGTGGTCGAACTTGTCGTCGAAGAACTTCTCGTCCAGGTCGAGGGCGGTGGCGAAGAGGTGCATGAGGTCGGCGGCCAGTTCGCCCATGGCCGTCATGTACTCCTGCCAGACCTTCCGGAACTCCGGCGGGTTCTCCGGCCAGACGTTGGCCAGCGTCCAGGTCGCCCACTCGTTGCCGAGCTTGCGGCGCTCTTCCTCGCTCAGTTCGCCCGTCGCATGGACGGAGAAGGCCTCGCACAGATCCGGGGGCGTCTGCTGGTCGAGGCTGTGCGCGGTCGACCCGCCGGTCTTGCGGTAGCCGGAGACACCCGGGCGGTGCGCGACCGCCTTCTTCTCCTCGTCGGGCAGCCTGAAGAACGCGTAGGTCGTGTGGAACATGCGGTCGATGAGGGACTGGGGAATCCCGTGACCGACGATGACGAAGAACCCCGAGCCCGTGCAGGCGGCGTCGATGGCCTTGGCGAGGTCCGCGCGTCCTTCGGCGGTGTCTCTGGACGACAGGTCGATGACGGGAACGAATCCCGTGGCGACGGTTGCACTGGCGGTGAGCATGACTGTTCTCCTCCTTCGTGGCGGCTGGTCCTCAGCCGGTGGCTTCGGCCGCCGTTTCCGGGTGGGGGGTTCGGTGCCGGCCCCGGGACAGGAGGCCGACGAGGAGAGCGCCGGCCACGAGGATGCCGAAGGCCACCCAGAGCGCCACGGTGTAGCCGTGCACCGTCCCGGTGGTGACGGTGTCCGCGCCCCTGCCGTGGTCGTCGAGGTAGGCCCCGGTGACACTCGTGGCGATGGAGTTGAGCAGTGCGGTGCCGAACGCGGCTCCCACCTGCTGCACGGTGTTGTAGGCCGCCGACGCGACACCCGCCTCGGCGGGGTCCAGCTGGACCGTCGCCATGTTCGTCGCCGTGGCGAGCAGACAGCCGAGACCGATTCCGGTGAGGACCATGGACGGGGTGAGGTACACCGCGAAGACGTTCGAGCTGTTCACCTCGAGCTGCGTGAGGATCAGCATTCCGGCGGCCGACGACAGCAGGCTGCCCGCGATGAGGACGTCGGGGCCGACCCTGCGCTGCAGCCGGCCGGCGACGAGCATCGCGCCGATGGTGGTGCTCACGGCGTTGACCAGCAGCGTCATACCGGCCTTGACCGGTGAGTAGCCGAGGATCGTCTGCGTGTAGTAGCTCACGAACAGGTAGAAGCCGAACATGGCGGCGAACATCAGGCACACGGAGACGAACGCCGTGCCGCGCACCCGGTGCAGCAGGATCCGCAGCGGTAGCAGCGGATGCCGGGTCCTGGCCTCCACCAGCACGAACAGGGCCAGCAGGAGCAGGCCGCCGACGAGCAGGGCGAGGACCACCGGGTCGCCCCAGCCGTGCGGCTCCGCCTGCGTGAAGCCGTAGACGAGCAGCACCAGGCCCGCGGCGCTGAGCAGCACGCCGGGGACGTCCAGGTGGCGCAGGCTGCCGCCCGGGCGGTCCCGCAGGATGAGCGGGACGCCGAGCAGGGCGATCGCGGTCATGGGGATGTTGATGTAGAGGCACCAGCGCCAGTTGGCGTACTCGGTGAGCAGTCCGCCCGCCACGACGCCGAGGGCCGCGCCGCCCGCGCCGACGCCGGCGAAGACGCCGAAGGCCTTTCCGCGCTCACGCCCGTCGGTGAACGTGAGGATGAGCAGCGACAGCGCCGCCGGCGCCAGCAGCGCGGCGAAGACGCCCTGCCCGGCACGCGCCGCGAAGAGGGTCGCGGCGTCGCCCGCCGCACCACCGAGCGCCGAGGCCAGGGCGAAGCCGATCAGGCCGATGGTGAAGGCCCGCCGGTGTCCGATCGCACTGCACACCCGTCCGCCCACCAGCAGCAGGCCGCCGAAGGCGAGGGCGTAGGCCGTGATGACCCAGTGACGGTCGGTGTCGGTCATGCCCAGGGTGTCCTGGGCCGAGGGGAGCGCGATGTTCACGATGGTCGCGTCGAGCACGACCATCAGCTGGGCAAGGCTCACGACCGGAAGGGTCCACCAGCGTTTCCTGGACCGAGGGGGTGATGGAGCGTCTTGCTGGATGTCTGTCACGGCTACTCGCACTATGGTCGGGTGACTCGAACGTTGGTCTAGTGGAGGGGACCCTACTACAACCCAGCGCAGCCGTGCCATTACGGAAGCGTCCGGCACGGCCGCCCCCAGGGCCTCAAATGGCCCATAAGGAAAGGGAGTTGAAGAAAAGATGAGAGGTCACGGTGACAGTGCCACCGGGCTCGCCGCGGGGAGCGGGCCCGGACGTGCGAGACTCGCCCCGAACACTCAGTGACGCGATGTGCACCCTCGGGGGTGAGCCGCATGGATCCGGAGGTGAACGTCATAGCGGGCAAGGAACGCGCGAGGGGGCAGGACGGTGCGGGAATCGGCAACGTCTGGCTGCGCTCCCCGCGGGGGAACAAGGGAGAACCCCCGCTGACGCGCGAACGCATCGTCCAGGCCGCCGTCGCCCTGCTGGACGAGGAGGGGATGGACCGGCTCACCATGCGTCACCTGGCCGAACGGCTCCAGGTGGGCGCCACGACCCTGTACTGGCACGTGGCCACGAAGGCTGACGTCATCGACCTGGCCGTCGACGCCATCTTCGGGGAGACCTCGCTCCCGGACCAGCGCTCCGAGAACCCCCGGGACGACATCGTGGCGCTGGTCGACACCTGGCGCGAGGCCATGCTGCGGCACCCCTGGGCGGCCACCCTGCCCGCGCGGCAGCGCCCCCTGATGGGCCCGAACTTCCTCGCGTGGATGGAGTTCCTGCAGTCCGCTCTGCTGCGGGCCGGGCTGACCGACAAGCGGCTCAACGCCGCCACGTGGGCGCTGTACAACCACGTGATGGGTGCCACCGCCACGCAGTCCAGCCTGCACCTGTCCCCCGAGGAGGCCAGGCTGGGGCAGGAGTATCTGGAGAACCGGCGCGAGCAGTACCCGACCGTGGCGGCGAACAACTACATCGCCGACGTCGACTGGGACACCAGTTTCAAGGTCGGGCTGGAACTGCTGCTCGACGGAATCGAGGCGCGGACCAGGGGCTGAGCGCCCCGCCGTCCGCGCGGGCCGCGCACGGGGAAAGGGCGCTCCGGTCATCCGGCTCCGGGGCGCCCGCGGCCCCGGAGCCAGGTGCGGTCCTGCCAGGTTCGGTCCTGCCAGGTTCGGTCCTGCCAGGTTCGGTCCTGTCCGGTTCGGTCCTGTCCGGTTCGGTCTTGTCCGGTTCGGTCTTGTCCGGTGCGGTCCTGTCCGGTTCGGTCCCGGCAGTTCGGTCACATCAGGTTCGTTCACATCAGGTTCGTTCACATCAGGGAGGGTCCCGTCATGCGTCACACCATCGACGTCCTCGTGCTGGGCGGCGCGGGCGTGGACACGATCGTGCACGTGCCCGAACTGCCCGTGCCGTTCGCCGACAGCCACATGATCCGGCCCGGCATCGTGACCCGTGCGGGCCAGAGCGGCGACTTCGTGGCCCTCGGGACCACCGCGCTGGGCCTGCGCACCCACCACCTCGACCTCCTCGGCGAGGACCCCGAGGGCGACCTCGTCCGCGCGCTGCACCGGGAGCACGGCATCGGGCTCACCGCCGTACCGCACCCGCGCGGCACCAAACGCGCGGTCAACCTCGTCGGCCCCGACGGCAGGCGCTCGTCCCTCTACGACGCCACACGGGCCGCCGACACGGACCGGCTGCCCGACGACAGCGTCCGCACCCTCGCCGCCCGGAGCCGGCACGCCCACGTCGTCATCACCCAGCCGTGCGCCCAGGCGCTGCCCGCCCTGCGCGAGGCGGGCCTGACGATCTCCACCGACCTGCACGACTGGGACGGCTCCAACCCCTACCACGAGCCCTTCGCCCACCAGGCCGACCTGGTCTTCCTGTCCACCGCCGCCCTGACCGACCCGGAGCGGACCATGCGGCGGATCACCGAGCGGGGCCGTGCCCGCGTCGTCGTCGCCACCGCCGGGGCGGACGGGGCGTACCTGCTGGCCGACGGGGAGCTCACCCACGTACCCGCCGCCGTGCCCCCGGCGCCGGTCGTCGACTCCAACGGCGCGGGCGACGCCTTCGCCGCCGCGTTCCTGCACGCCTGGCTGGACGGCGCCACGCCCCGGCGCAGCGCCCTGCACGGCAGCGTGGCCGGTGCCCACGCCTGCACGATCCCGTCGACCCGGGCCGCCGGCATCGGCCCCATGGAGCTCCGCGCGGGGGTGGCTGAACTGGAGCGGCCCGGCCCTGCCCCCACTCCCGATGCCTCCCGGCGTGCCGGCCCTCCCGGCGACTCCTAGCGCACCCCCTGCGACACGTCCTTGCGGCGGCTGATGCTGCGCACGCTGGCCACCGTCAGGATTCCGAGGGCGACGAGAGTGGCCGCGGCGCCGATCAGCTGGGCGGGGGTGTGCATGGGACCTCCAGGGGCGGCAACGGCCAGGAAACGGACGGGGCTTAGTCATATAGGCATGCGAAGCGGGTGACCTGCGGAATCCGCAGCCGCACGGGCCCGTGAATTCACTCGGAGAGCAGACGGGACACCGATGAGGGGTGGCGGGTGGGCGACCCCGCAATCGAAGGCCTACGATCCTCTGTTGTGTCCAAACTGACCGACGTGCCCAAACGGATCCTGATCGGGCGCGCACTGCGCAGCGACCGGCTGGGCGAAACGCTCCTGCCGAAGCGCATCGCACTCCCCGTCTTCGCCTCCGACCCGCTGTCCTCCGTGGCGTACGCGCCCGGCGAGGTGCTGCTGGTCCTGTCGATCGCGGGCGTGACGGCGTACCACTTCAGCCCGTGGATCGCCGTCGCGGTCGTCGTGCTCATGTTCACCGTGGTGGCGTCGTACCGGCAGAACGTGCACGCCTACCCCAGCGGCGGCGGCGACTACGAGGTGGCGACCACCAACCTCGGCCCCAAGGCCGGCCTGACGGTCGCGAGCGCCCTGCTCGTCGACTACGTCCTCACCGTCGCGGTGTCGATCTCCTCCGGCATCGAGAACCTGGGCTCCGCGATCCCGTTCGTCGTCGAGCACAAGGTGCTCTGCGCGATCGGCGTGATCGTGCTGCTGACACTGATGAACCTGCGCGGGGTGAAGGAGTCGGGCTCGCTCTTCGCGATCCCCACGTACGTCTTCGTCGCGGGCGTCTTCACCATGATCGCCTGGGGCGCGTTCCGCGGGCTGGTCCTGGACGACAGCATGCGGGCACCGACGGCGGACTACGTCATCAAGCCCGAGCACCAGGGCCTGGCCGGTTTCGCGCTGGTCTTCCTGCTGCTGCGCGCCTTCTCCTCCGGCTGCGCCGCGCTCACCGGTGTCGAGGCGATCTCCAACGGCGTCCCGGCCTTCCGCAAGCCCAAGTCGAAGAACGCCGCGACCACCCTCGCGGCGATGGGCCTGCTGGCCGTCACCATGTTCTGCGGCATCATCGCGCTGGCCGCCGCCACCGACGTCCGCATGGCCGAGAACCCGGCCAAGGACCTGTTCCACAACGGCGTCCCGCTCGGCGGGGACTACGTCCAGAACCCGGTGATCTCCCAGGTCGCGCAGGCCGTCTTCGGCAAGGGCAGCGTCCTGTTCATCATCCTGGCCGCGGCCACCGCCCTGGTGCTGTTCCTCGCGGCCAACACCGCCTACAACGGTTTCCCGCTGCTCGGCTCGATCCTCGCCCAGGACCGCTACCTGCCGCGCCAGCTGCACACCCGCGGCGACCGCCTGGCCTTCTCCAACGGCATCGTGCTCCTCGCCGGCGCCGCCGGACTGCTGGTCGGGATCTACGGAGCCGACTCCACCCGGCTGATCCAGCTGTACATCGTCGGTGTGTTCGTGTCCTTCACGCTCAGCCAGACCGGCATGGTCCGGCACTGGAACCGCCACCTGGCCACCGAGAAGGACCAGGCCAAGCGCCGCCACATGATCCGCTCCCGCGCCATCAACGCCTTCGGCGCCTTCTTCACCGGCCTGGTGCTGGTCGTCGTCCTGCTCACCAAGTTCACCCACGGCGCCTGGGTCGCCCTGCTGGGCATGGTGATCTTCTACGCGACGATGACGGCCATCCGGAAGCACTACGACCGCGTCGCCGCCGAGATCGCCGCCCCCGAGGGCCCGAGCGACGACCTGGTACGGCCCTCGCGGGTCCACTCGGTCGTGCTGATCTCCAAGATCCACCGCCCCACGCTGCGCGCCCTGGCCTACGCCAAGCTGATGCGCTCGGACTCGCTGGAGGCGCTGAGCGTCAACGTCGACCCGGCCGAGACCAAGGCCCTGCGCGACGAATGGGAGCGGCGCGGCATCGACGTACCGCTGAAGGTCCTGGACTCGCCCTACCGCGAGATCACGCGGCCGGTCATCGAGTACGTCAAGGGGCTGCGCAAGGAGTCCCCGCGGGACGCGGTGTCCGTGATCATCCCCGAGTACGTCGTCGGCCACTGGTACGAGCACCTGCTGCACAACCAGAGCGCCCTGCGGCTCAAGGGCCGGCTGCTGTTCACGCCCGGGATCATGGTGACCTCGGTGCCGTACCAGCTCCAGTCCTCCGAGGCGGCCAAGCGGCGGGCCCGCAAGCGCCAGGACTGGAACGCGCCCGGGTCGGTGCGGCGCGGTCCCGCGCAGGTGCGCTCGAAGGAGTCCTCCGAGCACAAGTCGTGACGCCTCTTTCGCGACGACGGCTCGTGTGAAACGGCCGGGCGGCAGCCACGTAGACTGGTGGGCTGTTGTCCGGCCGTTTCCGTTCGGCCATCCCCCTCACGCGTTTTGGAGTCACCCCGCCATGCAGGCAGAACCGAGGAAGTCGCTGGTGGGGGAGGAGTACGAGGTCGAGGTCGGCCCCGTCGCCCACGGCGGTCACTGCATCGCCCGTACGTCCGAGGGCCAGGTGCTGTTCGTCCGGCACGCGCTGCCCGGCGAGCGGGTCGTGGCGCGGGTGACGGAGGGCGAGGAGGGCGCGCGGTTCCTGCGCGCCGACGCCGTGACCGTGCTCGACGCCTCCAAGGACCGCATCGACGAGCCCTGCCCGTTCGCCGGGCCCGGGCGCTGCGGCGGCTGCGACTGGCAGCACGCCAAGCCGGGCGCGCAGCGGCGTCTGAAGGCCGACGTCATCGCCGAACAGCTCCAGCACCTCGCCGGGCTCACCCCGCAGGAGGCCGGCTGGGACGGCACGGTGCTGCCGGCCGAGGGCGACAAGGTGCCCGCGGGCCAGGTCCCCGCGTGGCGCACCCGCGTCCAGTACGCCGTCACCGCCGACGGCCGGGCGGGCCTGCGCCGGCACCGCTCGCACGAGGTGGAGCCCATCGACCACTGCATGATCGCCGCGGAGGGCGTCAGCGAGCTGGGCATCGAGAAGCGGTCCTGGACGGGCATGGACTCCGTCGAGGCGATCGCGGCGACCGGCTCCCAGGACCGCCAGGTGATCCTCACGCCGAAGCCGGGCGCGCGTCTGCCGCTCGTCGAACTCGACCGCCCCGTCTCCGTCCTGCGCGTGGACGAGCGCTCCGGCGGCGTCCACCGCGTGCACGGCCGCCCCTTCGTCCGCGAACGCGCCGACGGCCGCACGCACCGCGTCGGCAACGGCGGTTTCTGGCAGGTCCACCCGAAGGCGGCGGACACCCTGGTGACTGCGGTCATGCAGGGCCTGCTCCCGCGCAAGGGCGACATGGCCCTCGACCTGTACTGCGGCGTCGGCCTCTTCGCCGGAGCCCTCGCCGACCGCGTCGGCGACCAGGGCGCGGTCCTCGGCATCGAGTCCGGCAAGCGGGCCGTGGAGGACGCGCGGCACAACCTCGCGGAGTTCGACCGCGTCCGCATCGAACAGGGCAAGGTCGAAAGCGTCCTGCCGCGCACGGGCATCGAGGAGGTCGACCTGATCGTCCTCGACCCCCCGCGAGCGGGCGCGGGCCGCAAGACGGTGCAGCACCTCTCATCGCTGGGCGCCCGGCGCATCGCGTACGTGGCCTGCGATCCGGCCGCGCTGGCACGGGACTTGGGGTACTTCCGGGACGGGGGGTACCGGGTGCGGACACTGCGGGCGTTCGATCTGTTTCCGATGACGCATCATGTGGAGTGCGTGGCGATTCTGGAGCCAGCGGACAAGGGTGCCTGACCTGCGATTTTGTTTCGTGGGTGAGGTGCTTGCATCGGCGACGCCCTCAAGTGGCTCTTGCGGGATTCTTGACGCTCGGGTGACGCTCGAAATGGGAGTCTTTGGCTTCCGCCTAGCGATGCGCACAGCCGCCTGGTCCCATGCTCCGCGGAGCCGGGTGCGGCCTGAACGTGCGAATTTCACCGAGCGGGCTCGTCGGGAGGGTCGCAGTGAGCAGGAGCTTGCCATTGAGGCCGTCCGTGACGCCCAGGACCGGGCCGAACTGAAGGTCGATGACGTCCTGGCCGAGCTCATGGACAGCGATGCGGAGATCCTGGACTACCTGAAGTGACCGACGTGCGCCATCTCCAGATCGACGAGGTGGCGTCAATTTCATTTGACTCCATCACTGGTTCGGACGCATCAGGGTGGGGCCGTGCTTAGCGGGTGCCTCTCCCGAAAAGAATCCTCCCGACAACACAACTGCCGGAAGGACCAATTCATGCGCTGCGCCACGGCCTTCATGTTCGCCGCTGCCGGTGCGCTGCTCGCGGTGGGCGCTGCCACCGGCACCGCTGTGGCGGCGGAGCAGGGCGACGTTGTGGTGTTCCGTACGGAAGTGACGCCACTGACCGTCTATCGCGATCCGCACGGGTGCCAGAAGCTTCCGGGCGACGCGCATGTGCTGACGAACCACACGGATCGTCCGGTCATCGTCCACGCCGACCCGTTCTGTCTGACCCCCGGCCTCACCGTGCAGCCGGGATACGGCGCGCACGTCGCGCCAGGCAGCGGCAGTTTCTCCGCCTGAGCCACCGCTGTCCCCGTTCACCCCCCACCCTCAGGAGACCGTACGCACATGGCCGCCGATCTCGTCGTCATCGGGCTGGGGCATGTCGGGCTGCCGCTCTGCAGAGCCGCGCTCTCGGCAGGCCTGGCGACCATGGGGTACGACGTGTCGGGCACGGTGGTGTCGGGACTCGCCGCAGGCCGTTCCCACGTCGGCGGAGTCTTCGACGCCGAGGTCGCGGTCATGCTGGACGCGGGCTTTCACGCCACGACCGACCCAGCGGTCCTGGACGGCGCGCAGACCGTGCTGATCTGTGTGCCGACCGGACTCACACCGGAGGGCTTACCCGACCTGTCCGCGGTCGAGGACGCGGCCCGGGTCGTCGCTGCCCGGCTGCGCCCCGGCATGCTCGTCGTCCTGGAGTCCACCAGCTATCCCGGCACCACGGAGGACGTCGTGCGGCCGCTGCTGGAGCACGGCAGCGGGCTGCAGGCGGGCGAGGACTTCCACCTGGCGTACTCGCCGCAGCGCATCGACCCCGGCAACGAGACCTGGACCATCCGCAACACGCCCAAGGTCGTGAGCGGTTGCAGCTCTCTGTGCGCCAAGTACGCCGTCGCGTTCTACTCCCGGTTCGTGGACCACCTCGTCCTCGCCCGCGGCACGCGGGAAGCGGAGATGGCCAAGCTGCTCGAAAACACCTACCGGTACGTCAACATGGCCCTGGTCGACGAAGTGGCACTGTTCTGCCACGAGACCGGCATCGACATCTGGGACGTGCTGCACTGTGCCGCGTCCAAGCCGTTCGGCTTCGCGCCCTTCAGACCCGGACCCGGCGTCGGCGGGCACTGCATTCCCGTCGACCCCCGCTATCTCACCGCGCGGGCCGAATCCCAGGGCTTCGCCTTCCGCACGCTGGCAGCCGCACACGAGGTCCTCGGCCGCATGCCCAGCCATGTCGTGGACCGGGCGCTGGCCCTGCTCACCGATGCCCGGGGCCGCCCTGAGGGCGCACGGGCCCTGCTCCTCGGAGTCACCTACAAAGCGGATGTGGCCGACGTCCGGGAGACGCCGGCGCACCCGGTGGCGGCTGGACTGCTCGCGGCCGGTGCCGAGGTGCACTACCACGACCCGTACATAGCCGAGTTCACTGTCGGCGGCCGGCCTCTGCCGCGCGCCGGGAACCTCCAGGAAGCCATGATCCAGGCCGATGTGGCGATCCTGTTGCAGGATCACGCCTGTTACGCCGGGGAAGCACTGGGCCAGGCTCGCTGCGCCCTGCTCGACACCCGCGGCACGGCCGTGGGCAGCCGGGTCACCCTTCTCTGATCCCCTCGCGCCGGCGTGAGCCGGTGCCTCTTCGTGCCGGCTGGCCGGCATCTCCTCCCGCCGGCCTTGGCCGGCCCCAGAGCCCGCGCAGCGGTACCGCCCTGCGCGGTTGCGGCCCTGTCCAGGTGCCGCGGTCCGTCATCCACCCGACACCACCCGCCAACACCCGACACCACCTGACATCACTCGACATCATCGGACACCGTCCGAGACTAGGAGAGACACATGAGCACCGCTGTCGCCAACGACCGCCTGGTGAAGCGCTTCGAGAAGTGGGACACCGACGGCAACGGCGTCCTGGAGGCGAGCGACTTCCAGGGCGAGGCCGCCCGGATCGCCCAGAACCTCGGCAAGAGCGCCGACTCTCCGGAGGTGGAGAAGCTCCACAGCGCCTTCCAGGGGCTGTACGAGCACCTCGCCCAGAAGGCAGGCGTCCCGGCCGGTGGCGCCATCAGCCGGGAGCAGTTCCTCGACGCCACGGGGGAGTTGCTGTTCAAGGAGGGTGAGGCGAGCTTCAACCGTGCGCTCTCGCCCGTCGTGAAGGCGCTGGTCCTCCTGTGCGACGACAACCACGACGGTGAGATCGACGCCCGTGAGTTCCAGGCGTGGCTGTCCGCCGTCGGCGTGCCGGCCGCCCAGGCCGAAGAGATGTTCCAGATGGTCGACACGAACGGCGACGGAAGGCTCTCCGAGGACGAACTGCTGCAGGTCGTACGTGACTTCCACTTCGGTCGCCTGGAGGTCGACCTGCTCGGCTGACCTGCCGGAGCGGCAGCTGTGACCCTGGTGGGCGACCACCCGGGTCCACCGCCACCGGATGGCGCCGCCCGTTCACCGGGCCGGGGCCATCCGGTGCGCGACCAGATGCCCTTCAGGCACCGGGCGGCGCGGGCACCGTGCCCTGGTCCCCGGCCCGGCCCTGCACGACCCTGCCCTGGTCCCCGGCCCCGCCCTGCACGAAGGCGACGGAGGTCTCCGGCCGCAGGTCCAGGTCCAGGCCGCTGACCGGGCGCTCCGCGTGGATCAGGATGTTGTAGTGGTTCGGTAGGTGGCAGGCGTCGAAGCCGAGGACCGTGCCGACCGTCGTGTCCCCGATCCGGACCAGATCACCCCGGTCGATCACACCGCCGCACAGCAATTCGGCGAAGCCCAGGAAACCGACCCGGTCGATCCGGGCGCCGGGGCGCGGGTCCCACTGGTCGGTGGTGACCAGTTCATGCACCTCGCCCCGGCGTACGCAGCGTGCCGCGTGCTCCTCCAACCGCATGCCGCGGTCCGTGCGGTGGTGCACGAGCACCTTGACCAGTGAGCCGCGCACCACACGCTTCTGGCCGTCCTCCGCCGGGTTCACCGGTCCGCCTCCACCGCGGTCGCACCCCGTCCGGACCGGGCGCAGCGGTAGGCCGCCTCCACCAGTTCCAGCGAGGCCAGGCCGCCGTGCGCCCCCGCGTCGGCCGGGGCACCGATACGGACCAGCGAGGCGAACTCGGTGAGGATCGCCTCGTACTCGTGCCACAGCGACGCCTTGAAGCCGGTGTGTCCCGCCAGCATGTCGGCGCGCAGGACCTCTCCGCCGGCCAGCTCCACCTCGATGTCCTTGAGTTCCCCCGGGTACGACCAGTCCAGCTCGACCGAGGCCGTGGTTCCCTTACGGCCACGCAGGCGGATCACCGCCTGACGGTCGACGCCGGAGCCGTCGCGGCGGATCTCGCAATCGGTGACGGAGAGTTCACCGAGCAGCAGCCGCACCAGGTCGAGGGCGTTGGGGCCGTTGTCCGCCACACAGCCGCCGCCGCAGCGGGCCGGGTCCAAGTACCAGTCCTCGCCGCCGAGGTGCTCCTCGATGCGCTCCAGATAGCGCACCCGGACGGAGCGGATCTCCCGGCCCGCCGTCCGGCGCGCCAGGGCGCGGACGGCGTCGTTGCAGCGGCGGTGGAACGCCGTCATCAGCGGGACTTCGTGGCGCCGCGCCAGATCCACCAGCAGGGACCCCTCGGCCGCGGTGAGGGCGAGGGGCTTCTCGACACAGACGGGGACGCCGGCGGCCAGGGCGTCCCGGCACAGGGGCAGGTGGACGTCATTGGGCACCGCCACGACGAGGGCATCCGGTCGCGCCCGGTCCAGCAGCGTGCGGTGGTCGCTGAAGCGTGCCACCGGGCCGGGGACCTGCTGCAGGGCCTCGGCCCGCGCGTCGCACACCGCGGTCAGCCGCCACTCGGGCAGCCGCTCAGCGGCGGCCAGGTAGTAGGGGGAGATGGCGCCGAGACCTACGACGCCGAGCCGCAGGGGCCCGGTCACCGCAGGGCCCCGGGACCGCCGAGGAGACCGAGGCCGGTCAGCTCCGCGTGGAGGTGCGCGGGCAGCGGGATGCCGTGGCGGCGGCGTTCGACGGCGAGTTCCGCCTCCCGCCAGCCCGGATAGCGCACCGGCTCGCCGCCCGGCACCGGCGGGCAGTCGGCGAGCGTGCCGAACAGGGACCGGGTCGCGGCCGCCACGTCCGCGCCGGGACGCAGCATCTCCGGGGCGATCGCGAGGAGGAAGAAGCCGATGCCGTCGTCGCTGCCGTGCGGCCGGCCGTCCCCCTCCAGCGCTGCGGGCGCGGGCCCGACGGCCGCGCCGGAGACGACGGCGGCCAGCAGTTCCACGGCGATGCCGAGCCCGTAGCCCTTGTGCGCGCCGGTCTCGGCCGTGCCGCCCAGCCAGCGCAGGAAGGCCTCGCCGCGGTCGAAGGCGGACGGGTCGGTCACCGGGGCGCCCGCGGCGTCCTCCAGCCACCCGGCGGGCACCGGGGTGCCGCGGCGGGCGGCGACGCGGACGCGCCCGGTGGGTGCGACGGTGGTGCTCATGTCCAGCAGGAAGGGGTGTCCATCGAGGGCCGGCGCGGCGACGCTCAGCGGGTTGGTGCCGAGCATCGCCACCGCGCCGCCCGGGGGCCGTGCGATGCGCTGGCCGCCGCAGTTGCTGGCGACCACGCCGATCATCCCGGCGTGCGCGGCGCGTACGGCGTGGAAGCCGGCGCACCCGAAGTGGGTCGCCCCACGCACCGACACCAGCCCGACCCCGTGCCGTCCGGCCCGTGCCACGGCGTCGTCCATGGCCTCGGCCGCGGCCCACAGGCCCAGGGCGCGCCGAGCGTCGACGACCACACAGGCACCCAGGTCGGTGAGGGCCTCTGGATCGGCGCGGGGGTCGCAACGGCCGGACTCCAGCAACGGCAGGTAGAGCCGGGTGAGGTTGAACACGCCGTGCGAGTCGAGCCCGGTCAGATCGCCGTGACACAGCGCGTCCGCGGCGAGCCGGGCCCGCGCGTCGGGCATGCCGTGGCCCGTGAAGAGGCCGGTGAGCGAGGCGGTCAGCTCCGCGTGGTCGACGAGGACGGTGGTGCGCTCGACCGCCGCTCGCGGGGCGGTGGGTGCCGTCATGCGGGATTCCTTACGGGGCGTGCCGGTTGTCTTCGTAAGTCGTTCGGTCGGGGGTGTGGTGCTCTACGGAGGTCGCCGCGCTGACACCGCCGGCAGTGCCTCGGCGAAGAGTGTGACGAGCCGGCGAACCACGCCGGCGAACTCCTCCAGGTCGGCGAGGTCGATGAACTCACCCGGTGCGTGGGCGCGGTTGGCGGCCAGCGAGCCGGGGCCGAGCACGGTGGTGAAGGCGTCGTCCAGGTCGGCCGCCCAGATGGCGTCGCACGTGAAGCCGGGGTCCTCGGCCGCAGGCCGGGCCCCCGCGCGGGTCAGGAGTTCCTCGGCCCACGGATCGGAGTTGTCCAGCGCGGGCAGGCCCTGTTTGTCCCAGCCGAGCCGGGTGATCCGATCCGCCTCCCGCGCCGTGCGGGCGAACTCCCGTGTGGCGGCGAAGAGTTCGGTGAAGTGCCGCACACCTTCGGCGACGTGCCGGGTGACCTCGGTCTTCAGGCGGTCGCCGTCGGCGGTACGGCGGTACGACAGGTTCAGCAGCAGCGTGCCGGTGCCGTGCACGCGGTTGTGCGTGCGGCCGGTGTGCAGTCCGGCGACGCACACCCGTGTTCCGGGCACGGCCCCGTCCAGGCGGGCGGCGAGGTGCTGTGCCAGGAATCCCAGCAGCACGGTGGCGTTGTGTCCGGCGTCAGGATGGTCGTCCACCGAGTCCGCGCCCTCGACGGTGATCCGGGCGGTCATCGCGGCGGTGGCCCGGGGCAGCGCGCGCAGGCCGGTCGGCTCGCAGAACACGTTGAGTCGGCCGTGGTGCCCGGCCTCCAGCAGCGGGCGGGTGCCGTAGGTGCCCAGGGCGCCGCCCTCCTCCCCGGCGACGGCCTGGAGCAGGACGGTGACGTCCCGTCCGACGCGGGGGTGGGACGCGGCGGCCCGCAGCCCGGCGAGGAGGGCCACGGCGGGCCCCTTGGCGTCGACCGCGCCCCGGCCCGTGAACCGCACACCGTCGAAGGCGGGCGGGGTGTGTCCGGCGACGGTGTCGAGATGGAGGTTGAACATCACGGTCCGCGCACGGGAACGCTCGGGTCCCAGGCGCAGCAGCAGACTGGGCTGGTCGGCGAGGAAGCGCGGATCGCGGGCGGCGGCGCGGACCGTGGACGGCACGCCCGGACGGTCCAGGCAGACGGCGGGCGGACTGGCGAGGCGAAGGGTGTGGAATCCCGCTTCGGCGGCGGCCGTCGCGTACCGCTGGAGGACCTCGGGCAGCCGGGACGGCGGATCGTCCGGGCCGGCCTCCAGGGGGTTGACGCTCGGCAGGCGCAGCAGGTCCATCAGCAACTCGCGGTGCCGGCCGGTGAACAGTCCGCTCACGCCTGGCCGTCCAGCGGGCCGGTG
This sequence comes from Streptomyces sp. NPDC007929, assembly GCF_042959065.1. NCBI lineage: Bacteria > Bacillati > Actinomycetota > Actinomycetes > Kitasatosporales > Streptomycetaceae > Streptomyces > Streptomyces sp. NPDC007929. The sequence continues at coordinate 192,860 of NZ_JBIBKD010000012.1, forward strand.
ACCGGCTGTCCGGCGCCCAGCAGCTCGGCGAGTGCCTCTCCGGCGCGTACGAACAGGTCGACGGCGTCCTCTCCGGCCCGGGCCAACCCCTCGTGGGGGCGCACGGCGAGATGGGGTTCCAGGGAGAGCGCTCCGGTGTAGCCGTGGGCGGCCAGCAACTCCAGGCAGTCCGCCACGCCGGCCTCGCCCTCGCCGGGCAGGGTGTAGGCGGTGCCGCCGTCCGGCGTGCGCACGGCGTCCTTGATGTGCACGTGGACGACGTACGGGGCGAGGTCGCGGAGCATGTCCAGGGCGATGTAGCCGTAGGGGACGCCGTTGCCGGTGTCGAACAGCAGCCGCAGGGCGGGGCTGTCCACGGCGCGCAGCAGCCGTAGCGCGCGGTCGGCCCGGTCCCCGGCCCAGCCCGCGCAGTTCTCGTGCGCCAGCACCAGACCGGCGCGCTCGGCGCGGTCCGCCAGGACGGCCGTGCGGGCCAGAACGCGGTCGGCCCACTCGGTCTCCGTCAGACCGCCGTTGGGGTACGACATGATCCGCACCAGACGGCAGCCGAGGGTGGCGCACCGCTCGGCCAGGACGTCCAGTTCCGCCAGGTCCGGGCCGAGGTCGCCGGTGACGGGACGGGACCAGTTGCCGATCCGGGACGCGACGGCGGTCACGCTGACGCCGGCCTCCGCAAGCCGCCCGGCCAGCGTGCCGAAGGCGGCCTCGGGGAGGTCGGCGAGGGCCGTGCCGTCGACCGTGCGCAGTTCGATGGCGTTCCAGCCCAGGCGCCGCACGGCGGCAAGCTGCCCGTCGATGCCGGGCGCCGCCTCGTCGCCGATGCCGGTGAGCGGCCCGAACCCCCGGAAGCGGGATCCGTCGGTGCTGTGCCGCGACATGTCAGCGGCTCCCGGCGCGGACGGGCGACGTGACGGAGCAGCGTTCACGGGCCGCGCACAGCAGCCGGGCGGTCGCGCAGGCGAGCGGGAAGTTCCCGACGCCCCCGGCGCCGGAGACGAAGCCACGGTAGGCGCGGTCCAAGAAGTCGGTCAGGGCGTCGTCCCGGAAGACGTGGTGCCCGACCCCGGGCACTCCGTCCGCGTCGAGGATTCCGGCCGGTGGAGCCGCCGTACCGCCGTCGAACGGGGCGATGACCAACTGTGCGTGGTCGTCGTCCTCACTGAGCGGGAAGTGGGCCGTGGCCGTCCCGCCCTCGAACTCGCAGACGACGCTGCGTTGCCGGACGGGTGCACCGAGGTCGGAGCGCAGCAGCGTCACCACGCCCGAACGGTGCTCCAGTTCGACGTGCGCGCCGCCCAGACGGGGCAGTCCACGGTCCTCGCAGCGCAGGTCCCAGCAGCGTGCGGCGCGAAGCTCGGCCGGCCCGGCCAGATCGAGCGCGAGCGCCAGGGAATGGGGGATCTCCACGTCCAGGGCGGACGGATGTCCGTCGGTCGCCAGGGACCGCAGGAAGCGGGGCTTGTGCTGGTCGACGGTGATACGGCGCAGGGAGCCGAGTCGTCCACCGCGCACCAGCCGGCGCAACCGGTCGGTGAGCCGGGAGGTGATCCAGTGGGCGACGGCCACGAGATCGAGCCCGGCCTCCTGACGCAGCCGGATCAGGGCGTTGAGCTCGTCCGCGGACACGGCGAGGGGTTTCTCCACGATCATCCGGCGGAAGCCGTGTCCGGCCAGTTCCACGAGGAGGTCGTGGCGCAGCCGGGGCGGTGTGCACACGTGGACCACCGCGGTGGCGGGATCCACGTACCGCAGGGCCTGTTCCAGTGTGGTGACGGCCGTGACCTCGCCGGGCACGGCCAGCGGCCGCGGACCGCCGGCGCGCGGGTCGCAGCCGACCGCGGGCAGGGCGACGAGCGGATCTCCCGTGGCCGCGGTCCGCCGGGCCAGACGGACGAGCGTGTTCAGATGCAGTCCTGATCCGGACCGGCCGAGCCCGACCACGAGGGGCTGCAGCACAGGGCCTCCTGAGAGGGGAACGGGAAGAAAACGGGCGGGCTCGATTCGCTGCGCCGCGCACAACTCCGGTGCGCCGCACCACTGTTGCGGCCCCGTGCGGAAATGGTCAAGGCGTCCGGAACGTCATTCCCCAGAACGTGTGAAGATGATCCTTTCCTTTCTCTGCCGACCGGAAGTCCGCTTAGCGTGGGCATTCCACTGACACGACGGAGACAGGTGAGAGATTGCCTTCCAGTGGACAGATTCCGGCGCGCGCCGGGAATGCATTACCGACTGCGCCAGGATCGGCCGATCGAATTCCCTTCTTCTCTCAGGCCGCGACTTTCGAACGACTGTGGCCTTCCATCGAAAAGGCGTTGGAAGACGTTTTCCACAGCGGCAAGTTCTCCCACGGAAAACAGGTCGGGCAACTCGAAGCGGCGCTCGCGGACTACACCGGAGCCCGTCATGTGATCGGCGTCAACAGCGGCACCGACGCGCTGGTGTTGCTGCTGCGCGCCTGCGGAGTGCGCCCCGGCGACGGTGTCCTGGTGCCGGCGTACTCGTTCTTCGCCACCGCCTCGGCCGTCGTACTGGCAGGCGGGACACCGCAGTTCGTCGACATCGATCCGCAGACCTACGCGATGGACCCCGCGGCGCTGGAGGCGGCCGTCACCCCGCGGAGCCGGTTCGTGATGCCGGTGCACCTGTTCCACACGATGGCCGACATGGCGGCCGTCACCGCCGTGGCCCGGCAGCACGGCCTGACCGTCGTCGAGGACAGCGCCGAGGCGATCGGCATGCGCCGGCGCGGAGTTCACGCGGGCCTGCACGGGGTCGGCGGCGTCCTGTCCTTCTTCCCCTCCAAGACGCTCGGCGCGCTCGGCGACGCGGGAGCCGTGCTCACCGGCGACCCGGAGGTGGCGGCCACCGTCGTGGCGCTGCGCCACCACGGCAGGACGGGCCGCACGCTGAACAACTTCCCGGCCATCTCCACCGAAAGTGCCCTGCCCGGCGCGAACAGCAAGATGGACGACATGCAGGCGGCCGTCCTGCTCGCCAAGCTGTCCCTGCTGGAGGAGCACATCGCGCGCCGGGCCGAACTGGCCGACGCCTACACCGCCCGTCTGCGGGACACGCCGGGGATCATCCGCCTGCCGCGGACCACCGCCGGAACACCGGACGACCGTGACGTGTCCGACGACCGTGACGTGTACTACGTCTACCTGATCGAGACCGAGCACCGGGACGCCCTCGTCGACCACCTCGACCGGCAGGGCATCGGCACCGAGGTCTACTACCCGGTACCGCTGCCCCACCAGCCCGCCCTCGCGCACCTGGGCCACCGGCAGGGCGAGTTCCCCCACGCCGAGGCGGCGGCCCGGCACGCCCTCGCCCTGCCCTTCCACCCCGATCTCGGACCCGACGACCTGGACCGCGTCTGCGACGTCGTCGGCTCCTTCCTCGCCGGAACGAGGACGACCGCATGAGCACACCGCTCCCTCCCGCCGTCCCGTTCTTCCCGCCCGCCCTCTTCGAAGCCGACCGCACCGCACTGATCGGGCTGGTCCGCGAGGTGGGCCTCGACCCGGAGCAGCGGTTCATCCTGGGCCGGCGCACCGCCGCCTTCGAGGACCTCCTGCGCGAGGATCTGGGGGCCGCCGACGTGGTCGCCTGCTCCAGCGGCACGTCCGCGCTCTCGCTGGTGCTGCGGGCCATGGACGTGGGCCCCGGTGACGAGGTGATCGTGCCGGCGTTCGGCTGCGCGCCCCTCGCCGCCTCGGTGGCCGGCGTCGGGGCCACACCGGTCTTCGCCGACATCCGGCCGGACACCATGACCATGGACCCGGACGAGGCGGAGCGGCTCGTCACCGAGCGGACCAAGGCGGTGATGCCGGCCCACATGTTCTCCGTCATGGCCGACATGCCACGCTTCGCCGAACTGGCCCGGCGGCACGGACTGCGCCTGCTGGAGGACTCGGCGGTCGCCCAGGGCGGCGTCCTGCGGGGCGTCCCGGCCGGACTGTGGGGCGACGCGGGGCTCTACTCCTTCGTGCAGGTCAAGACCTGCGGTATGCCCGGCGAGGGCGGCGTGGTCGTCACCCGGGACCCGGTCCTGGGCGAGAAGGTGCGGATGCTGCGCAACCACGGCCAGTACGCCGGTCGCCGGTTCGTCCACCACGCCGTCGGACTCAACAGCCGCTTCGACGAGATCCAGGCCGCCTTCCAGACGTACCGCTACCCCGGTTTCCCGGCGCGGCTGGCGCGGCGGGCGGAGATCGCGGCGTACTACACCGAACGCTTCACGCCCCTGGCCGACCGTGGGGTGGCACCGCCGCCACCCGGCCCGGACGGCCGGTGCTTCTACGTGTACACGGTCCTCGCCGAGGACCGGGACGCTCTCGGCGCCCACCTGGCCGAGGCGGGCGTGGCCACGCACGTCTACTATCCGCACCCCCTGCCCGCCCACCGTGCCTTCGCCCCCTACGCGCCACCCGGTGCCCGCTGGCCGCACGCCGAACAGGCCGCCCGCCGCCATCTCGCCCTGCCGGTGCACCACCTGCTGACCGAGGCACAGGTCGAGCACGTCGCCGACCTCGTGTGCGCCTTCGCCGACGAGCGCGGCTGACACGCGACTTCCGGCCTCGGACACCGTCGACCCGCGACCGCACGCCTCGCCCATCCCGCTGCCCGGGCGAGCGGCACCCCCCTCCGGACGCAGACACCCCCAAGAGGTCACCCATGACGGACAGCATCGCGGCCGGCCGTACCGCCGCGACCGCCCACGGCCACAGTCGCCTGCGCACGTACGCGCGGCTCGGCAAGCTGGACGTGTACGACTACTACCTCGGCATCTTCCTCGCCCTGACCGCCGCGCTGTTCCCGGCCGGCGCCTTCACCGCCCGACAGGCACTGGTGATGGCGATGTTCCTGGCCGGTGAAGTCGCGGTCCTCATGGCGATGGTCGCCCTGGACGACGTCACCGGCTTCCGGGACGGCAGCGACGTCGCCAACTACGCCCCTGACAACCCACTGCGCAACAAGGCACGCAAACCCCTGGTCGCCGGGGCGCTGACGGTGCCCCAGGCGCTGCGCTTCGCCTGGACCTGCGCGGCGGCCGGGGCGGTGCTGTGGGCGGGCGCCGCCGTGCTCGCGCCGCACCACCCGCTGTGGGCGCTGGTGACGGCGGGCGCGCTGTTCGTGGTGTCGCTCCAGTACTCCTACGGGTTGAAGATCAGTTACCACGGTTTCCAGGAGGCGTTCCTGGTCGCCCTCGGCGCCGTGCTGGTGATCGTTCCGTACGGCCTGGTGACGGGGGGCTTCTCCGGCTTCCTCATGGTGCAGGCGGTGCTGTTCGGGTTCGGGCCGCTGATGTTCGGCGTCTACTCCAACACCAACGACGTGGCAGGCGACCGGGCCGTGGGCCGTCCGACCGTGGCCGCCCTGGTCTCGGAGCGGGGCAACGCCGTCTTCATCGGAGCCCTGTCGGTCGCCGAGTTCCTCATCGGCGCGATCGCCTCGGCCACCGGAGTGGCCCCCTGGTGGTTCGTGCTGCTGATGCTGCCGGCGACCGCGTTGCGAGCCCGCCAGTACCTGACCGGATTCGTCCGCGGCGACATCATGACCGCCCGCCGGACGGGCTTCGCGGTGCACCGGCTGAGCGTGGTGCTGATGACCGTGGCCAACGTCGTCGTCGGAACGGGAGCCACCCGATGAAGCCCGAACTCGACGTCGCCGTCGTCGGCGCGGGCATCGCCGGCCTGACCGCCGCCCACGAACTGCGCCGCGCCGGGCTGGCCGTCCGGGTGTACGAGCAACTGCCGGACGTCGGCGGCCGGATGCGCAGCGTCCGCCAGGACGGCTGGACGGTGGACACGGGCGCCGAGCAGGTCCCCTCCCGCGGCTACCGCGCGACCTGGGAGCTGCTGCGCCGGCTGCGCGTCGCCCCCGCGGACGTGCCCCGGGTCGGCGGTGGGGTGGCCGTCTGGCGCGGCGGACGCGCCCACCTGGGCGTCGGCGAGAGCACGGCCATGCTCACCGGAGCGGGCCTGTCCCCCCGGGCGCGGCTCGACCTGGCCGCCTTCTCCGCCCGGACCGGCCGCCGCCGCGCCGGATTCGACGGCGACCGTCCCGAGAGCAGCCCGCTGGGCGCCGCCACCGTGCGGGAGGTGTCCGCCCGCTACCACCGCGACCTGCACGACTACCTCTTCCAGCCGGTCGCCGGCTGCTTCTTCGGCTGGGACACCGCCAGGTCCACGGCCGCCCCCATGGTCAGCCTGCTGCTGGAGGCCGGTTCCCCCGCCGCCTGGCGCACCTACCGCGACGGAATGGACTTCCTGGCCCGCCGCCTGGCCACCGGCACCGACGTCGTCACCCACCGGGCGGTACGCGAGGTCACCGACGCGGGTGGACACGCCGTACTGCGGTTCGACGACGGACAGGTCACCGCGCGGGCCGCCGTGCTCGCCGTACCGGCACCCGTCGCGGCGGCCCTCCGCCCGGACGCCCCCGCCGACGAGCAGCTGTTCCTCAACTCCTGCACCTTCACACCCATGATGAAGGTCAGCTGCCTGCTGGACCGCCCCCTCGCACCGGCCGCCCGGCGGCCGGTGCACATCCTGCTCACCCCGGCCGCCGAGGAGGACACGCTCTCCGGCGTCGTCGTCGACCACGCCAAGCACCCCGGCCGGGCCCCCGCAGGCCGGGGCCTGATCACCCTCGTGGCCGGTCCGCACCGGGCCCCCGAGCTGCTGGACGGCCCTCCCGACGAGGCTGCCGACCTCCTTCTCCGCGCGGCGGAACGCTATGTCCCGGGCATCGGCGACGCCTGCCGCCACCGCCTCGTGCACACCTTCCGCCACGGCCTGCCGGAAGCCACCCCCCAGGCCCTGCGGGAACGCGCCGGCTTCGTCTCCCGGCCGGTGCGCGCGGTGGAGTACGCCGGTGACTGGCTCATGCTGCGGCCCGCCTCCGAAGGCGCCGTCCGGGCGGGCGCGCTGGCCGCGTCCCGCGTCCTGAGCAGGCTCGGACGGAACACCCCGGCCGGCCACGACCGAGCGGAGGAGACCGTTGCGACCGCATGACATGGGCACCCTGTTCGACGAGGCGGTGGCGGGCGGCGCCCGGACCGTGGTCCACCTGGACCGGCCCTTCGACATCGCCCCGCACGCCGGCACCCGGTGGACCGTCACCGAACTCGCCGGCCTGGTCCGCGCCACCGCGGCCCGCCTCGCCGACGCCGGTGTCGGGCCCGGGGACCGCGTGGCGATCGTGAAGGACAACCACTGGGACTACGACCTGCTCGCCTGCGCCGCGATCCGCCTCGGGGCCGTACCGGCGCTGCTGTCCGCCCGCCTCGACACCGCGAACCTCGTCACCCTGCTGGAGCGGCTGCGGCCCGCCGCGCTGATCACCACCGCCGCGGTGCTGGCCCGTTGCCGGGACACCGCCCCCGGCGAACCGGCCCCGATCGTCGTCACCGTCGACGCCGCCGCCCCCGGCACGGCCCACCTGGCCGCGCTGGACGCGTCCCGCCCCGGCGAACCGGTGCGGCGCCACGACGACGAACCACTGGTCATCCATCACACCTCGGGGACGACCGGCGTGCCCAAGCTGGTGGTCCACTCCACGCGGACACTCGTGCACAAGCTGGCCCGCTTCGAAGCGGTGCGCTACCCGGGCATCGGCATCCGCCCGGACGACGTCCTGGCCAACGCCAGCGCGTACGGACACGGACGCACCTTCTGCTGGACGGCCGTCGTCGTGTCGCTCGCGCCCGCCGGCATCCTGATCCTCACCGGAAACGACCCGGAGGCCGCCGACCCGCTCCTGCGGGCCCACCCGCCCACCGTCGTCGAGGCCCTGCCCGCCTCCTACATCCGGCTGCGGCCGCTCACCACCCGGCTGGACAACCCCTTCCGGCACGTCCGCCTCTACATCAGCACCTACGACGCAGTGCACCCCCCGGCCCTGCGCGCGTATCTGACCGCCAGCCACCGCGCCCGCCCGCTGTGGATGCAGGGCTGGGGCCAGACCGAGACCGGACCGCTGACCTTCCGCTTCCACACGCGGCGTTCCGCGCTCGCCCCGGACGCGGAGACCACGGCGCGCCGGCTCGGCCGTCCCGTACCGGGCCGGACCCGGCTGCGCGCGGTGGACCCGGACACGCTGCGCCCGGTGCCGCGCGGCCGCCCCGGCCTGCTCCTCGTCCGCACCTCGGCCCTCGCTACGGGATACGTCGGCGAACAGGACCGCTGGGACGCCAAACGCGTCGGCGACTGGTGGTCCACGGGCGACATGGGCGTGCATCACCGCGACGGCAGTGTCAGCATCCTGGACCGCGCCGTCGACACCCTGCCCGGTATGAGCTGCCTGCGGACCGAGGACGTACTGGAGCAGCGACTGCCGCAGGCCCTGGAATGCGTGATCCTCGGCCCCCCGGACGGCGATCCGCTGCCCGTCGTGGTCACCGCCGACGGCCGACTGGACCCGGACGCCTGGAAACAGGCCACGCACGGACTGCCCGCGCTGCGCGACCCGACCGTCCTCACCTGGGACGAGGTGCCCCGCACCGGGACCGGCAAGGTCCGCCGCGCGGCTCTGGCCCGGCAGCTCACCGGCGTCACACCTGCCGGCACCGGCCGGTGGACATGACCGGGGCGCCGGTGGACGCGGTCGGCCGGCCCGGGCCGTTCGACGGCGCCGGACTGCCGGGGCCGCTGTCCGGCGGCGGCTGTCCGGGCCGCCGCGACGACAGGGCCCGGCGCGGCGGCCGGCGCCCGCCCCGGCCGGTGTTCGCCCACCGGGCGCGTGCCGACGGTGTCGCACCCGCCGGTGCCGGCCGCATGGCCCCGCCTGGGCCGCATCCGGCGACGCCGGGCCTGACCGGGCGGCGTTCTCACGAGAGGAGTCACACCGTGACCCAGCCCGCTCCCGTCCAGGAGGGCACCCACGCGGTCTTCGCGAACGGCACCGCGCACAGCCGCGACCAGCACTCCTGCCTGGCTGCCGCCTACGACCCGGTGACCCTGCCCCGCCTGGCGGCCGCCGGTGTCGGACCGGGCTGGCACTGCCTGGAGGTCGGCGCCGGCGGCGGCAGCATCGCGCGCTGGCTTGCGGGCCGGGTGGCACCGGGCGGCTCGGTGCTCGCCACCGACCTCGACCCGCGCGACCTGAGACCCGGCCCGTGCCTGGAGGTCGCCGCCCTCGACGTGGCCCGCGACCCGCTGCCGGAGGCGGCCTACGACCTGGTGGTGGCCCGCCTGGTCCTCCAGCACCTGCCCACCCGGGACGCCGTCCTGCACAGGCTGGTGCGCGCACTCAAGCCCGGCGGCCTGCTCCAGATCGACGAGCTCGACGCCTCGTACGAGCCACCGCTGCTGACCCCAGACGCGCAGGCGGAGGCCCTCTACGTCCGGTTCCTGCGGGCCAAGACGGCCGCGCTGCGCGCCGCGGGCGGCGATCCGCACTGGGGACGCAAGGTGCCGGCGGCACTGCGGGCGGCGGGGCTGACCGCCATCGACGTCCACCTCCACATCGGCGTACGGCACGCCCAGGACCCGGGCCTCGGACTCCAGTTGAACCACACCCGCAACCTTCGGGACCGGCTGGCGGAACAGGGCATGACCCAGGAGGACCTGGACCGCGTGGGACGGCTGATGCGGGACCCGTCCTTCCGTGCCGCATCCAGCGTCCTGTACTCGGTGCAGGGCCGCCGTCCCGGCCAGGGGCGATCGTGACGCCACGCCTGCGCGCCGCGACCCGGCCGGACGTCGCTGCCGCGATCGCCCGCCGACTGCTACGGCACGCCGCGCGGGACCTGCCGGGGACGAGCGGACCAGGCCGGGACACGCCGCGGTACAGCGTCGACTGGGCGGGGCCGGTCGGGGCGGACCTGCCGGACGAGCGCGCCGTACAGGCCGCCTGCGGTCTCATGCAGGTCCACGGCCGGGCGACGGGCGGGCCGCTCCCGCTGGCCGTCGACTACGCCTCGGTGGTGGCGGGGGTGCTCGCGGCCCAGGGCGCCACCGCGCTCCGCGTCGCGCGGGCTCGCGGGCTGGACCTGCGCGAGGTGCGGACCTCCGTGGCGCAGGGGGCGCTTCTGGCGGCCGGCCAGTACCTCGCCGCCGAAACGGCCCGCGGCAACTCGGGTCCGCCCGAGCCGGATTCGCCGGCCCTGTCGACGGCCGTACCGGACGCGCTGCCCACGGGCGGTCTGGCGACCCTGGAGACGTCCGACGACGCCCGAGTGGAGGTCGAGACCCTCGACCCCCTGGCGTGGCGGGAGTTCTGGGCCCGGCTCGGCGCAGCGCCCGCGCTCGCCGGCCGTGGCTGGCTGCCGTTCCAGCAGCGGTTCGCCACCGCCGTCTGCCCGCTGCCGGACGAGCTGCGCCGGGCCGCCCGCCGCCGCACACTGGCGGAGCTGAGGGCCGCCGCGCACCAGAGCGGCGTCAGCCTCCTCACCGTCGGCTCCGACCCGGCCCCCGCGGTCCGCCCGGCCGCCTGGTGCCTCACTCCGGGACCGGCACCGGTCCCCACGGCCCGGGCGCACCCGGCGACCGCCGTGCCCGGCCCACACCCGGCCGTCCCGCTGTCCGCTGCGCCAGGCCCATACCCGGCCGTCCCGTTCTCCGGTGCCGTCCTGCCGCTGACGGGTCTGCGGGTGGTGGAGTCCACCCGCAGGGTGCAGGGCCCGCTCGCCGGGCACGTACTGCGGATGCTGGGTGCCGAGGTGGTCCGGATCGAACCGCCCGGCGGTGATCCGATGCGCTGGCTCCCGCCGCTGGCGGGAGACTGCTCGGCCCGGTTCTCGGCCCTCAACGCGGGCAAGCCGGTGGTCGAGGCCGACCTCACCACCGCGCCGGGCCGGGACGAGGTTCGCGCGCTGGCCGCCGCTGCCGACGTCTTCCTGCACAACTGGGCCCCCGGAAAGGCCGCGCGCCTCGGCCTGGACGCCTCCGACCTGCTGCCCGGCCACCCCACCCTGGTGTACGCCTGGGCATCCGGCTTCGGGGACACCTTCGGCGACCGCCCGCCGCCCCTGGGCACCGACTACCTCGCCCAGGTGCACAGCGGCCTCGCCGCGGCGGTACGGCCGGCGGACCAGCCCCCGGCCCCCTCCCTGATGACCCTCACCGACGTGCTCGGCGGGCTCGTGTGCGCCCAGGGAGTGCTGGCCGCGCTGGCCGCTCGGGAGGCGACCGGCCGGGGCAGCCGCGTCGACTCCTCCCTGGTCTCGGCGGCCGCTCTCGTCCCCCGCCGCGCGCACCGGCCCCGCTGGACGGCGCTGGACCGCCCGCTGCGCACAGCGGACGGCCATGTGTACCTCGGCCCCGCGGCCCGGGCGTGCCCCGAGGCGGTACTCCGCGTGGTGGACGGCACCGGCCCCATGGCCGCCGGGAGCCTCTCGGCCCGCTTCGCCCGCCGCACCACGCAGGAGTGGACGATACGGCTGGCCGAGGCCGGTCTGACCGCGACCCCCGTCCTCACCGACCTGACGGCGCTGGCCCGCGACCCGGCCTTCCGGGCGGCCGTCGCACCCCCTGACCCGTCCACCGGACACGCCCGCCCGTACGCTCCCTGGGAGTTCGCATGACAGCCGCCCCCGCGACCCGGCACCGTACGGCCCCGTCCGCGAGCCGGGACGCGCAGCCGGTGTGGACCTCACGCGCCGGAGTGCGCTTCCCGGATCTGGTGCCCCGCGCCCAACGACGTGCCTGGGTGAGCGCCGGCCTGTGCCCGGACACCGACCTCTACGCCCTGTTCACCGGCCGGGTCCGCGAACATCCGGATCGTCAGGCGCTGGTGGACGACGCCGGAGTGCTGACCTACGCGGCGCTGGGCGCCGAAGTGCGCCGTATCGCAGCCCTGTTCGTCCGGGAGGGCCTGGGAGCCGGGGACGTGGTGGCGCTCCTGCTGCCCAACGGACGCGACGCCGTGGCCGCGGAACTGGCTGTCTACGCGATCGGCTCGGTGGCCCTCCCGATCCCCGCAGGCGGCGACGACCGGGACGTCCGGGCGCTGCTCGGCCGCTCGCGGGCCCGCGGCGCCGTCGTCACCTCGGCCCGCCGGGCACAGGCCGTCGCGGATCTTCCGCATCTGCGCACCGTGTTCGCCCCCGGCCCGGGTGACGGACGCACGCACGGGCTGCACCCCCTGCCGACCCCGACCCCGACCCCGACCCGGCCCTGGCAGCCGCGGCAGGCCGACCCGTACGGACCCGCCCGCATCCTGGTGTCCTCCGGTTCCGAAGCCGAGCCGAAAATGGTCGCCTACAGCCATCACGCCCTGGCCGGTGGCCGTACCCGGTACGTCGGGAGCCTGCACCCCGGCACCACGGAGCCACCCCGCCACCTGGTCCTCGTCCCGCTTGCCTCCTCTTTCGGTTCCCTGGGCACCCCGGTCACCCTCGCCGCCCTCGGCGGCACCCTCATCGTGCAGTCGGCCTTCGACCCGGCCGGAGCGCTGCGGATGGTCGCCGAGCACCGTCCCACCCACCTCTTCGCGGTGCCCACCATGCTCCGGCGCATCGCCGGCCTCCCGGCGCGGCCGGACGAGGACACGTCGTCGTTGCGTGCTGTCGTCTCCAGCGGCGCCCCTCTGCCGGCAGCCACCGCCCAGGCATGCCGTGAACGGTTCGGCCGTCCGGTGGTGACCGTGTACGGCTCGTCGGACGGCGTGAACTGCCACACGGCCGGAGAACGCCACCCGCCGGGCGACAGCGTCGGCACCCCGGACCCCGCGGTGGCCCGCATCCGGATCACCGGACCCGACGGCGCGCCGCTCCCCACCGGGCGGACCGGCCAGATCGAGGCCCTCGGCCCCATGACCCCGCTGTGCTACGTCAACGCGCCCGAACTGGACAGCCGTTACCGCACCTTCGACGGCTGGGTGCGCTCGGGCGACCTCGGTCGGCTGGACGAGCGCGGACGACTGCACGTCCTGGGCCGGCTCAAACGCATCGCCGTGCGCGGCGGTCTCAACATCAGTCTCGCCGAGGTCGAACGCGAACTGGGCACCCATCCAGCCGTGACCGAGGCGGTCTGCGTCCCGGTGCCCGATCCAGACCTCGGGGAACGACTGTGCGCCTGCGTCTGCCCGGTCCCGGGCACGCCCGTTCCCACGCTGTCCGATCTCACGACCCACCTGGAGGGCCGCGGCCTGGCCCGCCGGAAACACCCCGAACGTCTCCTGGTGGTGGACGAGATGCCGCTGGCCCACAGCGGGAAGGTCTGCTACCCCACCCTGATCGCCCGAGCGGCAGGTGGAGCCGACGCAGGGGAGACGTGAACACCGGTATGTCGGCATGTGGAACCGCGGCGAAGGTGGTGGCTGTGACGGGTCGCGTGTGGGTGGGCCGGCCGTTGGCGGCGGGCGGGCTGACGGACGAGTACGACGCGGTGGTGGTCGGGTCCGGGGCCGGTGGGCTGACCACCGCGGTGTGCCTGGCGCGCCAGGGCCGGCGGGTGGCGGTGTTCGAGCAGCACTACACCGCGGGCGGCTACACCCACGCCTACCGGCGGCGCGGCTGGGAGTGGGACGTCGGAATACACTACGTGGGACAACTGGCGGAGCGGGAGCCGGTCCGCGTGCTCTCGGACTACCTGACCGGCGGCACGCTGCAATGGGCCCCGCTGGGGGACCCGTACGACGAGTACCGCCTGGCGGGGGAGGTGTACCAGGCGCCGGTCGGCTTCGCGGCCTACCGGTCCGCTCTGATCACGCGCTTCCCGGCCGAACGAGCGGGCATCGAGGCGCTGTTCGGGCTGATCAGACGATGCCGGACCGTTCTTCCCGCGCTTGCCCTGGGACGGCTGACAGGCCCGGTGGTGCGGCGGCTGGCCCGGGTCCTGCGGGCGACGGCCGTTCCGCCTCAGGCGCTGCGGCCCGCCCGCGAGGTGGTGGAAGGGCTGCTGCGCGATGAGAGACTGCGGCAGGCTGTGCTCACCCCCAGCGCGCTGCTGCTGGCCGACTCCACGGCAAGGCTGCCGTTCTTCCTCCTCGCGGTGCTGTTCGAGCACTTCCGGACCGGCGCCTGGTACCCGGTGGGTGGCAGTGCCGCGATCGCGCGCACGATGCTGGAACCGATCCGCGCCGCCGGTGGCGAGGTCTTCGTGCGGGCGCCGGTGGCCCGGATCGAGCTGGACGGGTCGCGCGCGACGGGCGTGGTGCTGGCGAACGGCACCCGCGTGCGGGCTCCGGTGGTGGTGAGCGCGGCAGGCGCGCAGAACACGTACCGCACCCTGCTGCCACGCCGACCCGACCGCGGCGCGGACCGGCTGGACGGCATGCGGCGCGGCTTCCCGTTCGTGGTGCTCTTCCTCGGACTGGACGGCGACCCCGCGGAACTCGGGCTGCCGCGGCACAACCTGATGGTGACCGACGAGGACTGCAACGCCCTCTTCGACGACACGGGCGCGCGGACCAGCGGCTGCTTCTTCTCGTTCTCCTGCGCCAAGGACCCGACCTGGACCACGCGCCACCCCGGCCGGTCGACCGGAGAGATCCTGACCTACGTACGGCCAGAGCTGTTCGAGCCGTTCCACGGGTCACGACGGCGACACCGGGACCCCGCCTACCTGGCCCTGAAAGCCGAGCTCACCGCACAGCTCCTTGACCGGCTCCACCGCCATCTGCCCCGCACCACGGGCCGGGTGGCCTACCACGAGCTCGGCACCCCGCTGACGGCCGAGCACTTCGCCGGGTGGCCCGGTGGCAGCTTGTACGGGCTGGCCAAGGACGTGGCCGGCTTCGGCGACGGCCACCGCCCCGGCCTGGCGGACTGGCTGCGCCCACGAACCGACGTCGAGGGCCTGTACCTCTCGGGCCAGGACTGCCTGGCCGGCGGCTTCCTCGGCGCGGTGACCAGCGGCCTGCTGGCCGCCCACGAGGCCCTGGACCGGGCCGGCCGGGCCCGGCTGTGGGCAGGGTTGCTGCGCCATGGCATGCGCTCCCCATCGACCCGTTCCGGGCGTGCCTGAGTCCACCGTCCGTGCACATCACCACCACCGCCCCCGACGTCAGCCACCCCGCGGGGTGACCAGACCGGACTCGTAGGCGAGGACCACGAGTTGGGCCCGGTCGCGGGCATGGAGCTTGGTCATGGCCCGGTTGATGTGAGTCTTCGCGGTCATCGGGCTGATCACCATGCGGTCGGCGATCTGGTCGTTCGACAGACCCTGGGCGGCCAGGGCGACCGCTTCGCGCTCGCGGCCGGTCAGCTCCGTGAGCGCGGCGCCGGTGGCCGCGGGCGGGGACGGGGGCTGGGCGACGTACCGGTGGATCAGCTTGCGGGTGATGGACGGGGCGAGCAGGGCGTCGCCACGAGCGGCGACCCGTACGGCGTGCAGGAGATCCTCCGGCACGATGTCCTTGACCAGGAACCCGGCGGCGCCGGCGCGCAGCGCCTCGAAGACGTACTCGTCCATGCCGTAGTTGGTCAGCATGACGACGTGTACGCCGGTCAGGGCGGGGTCGGAGGCGATGCGCCGGGTCGCCTCGATGCCGTCCATGACCGGCATCTGGATGTCGACGAGCGCGACGTCGGGCAGCCACTCCTCGACGAGAGCCACGGCCTGCCTGCCGTCGGCGGCCTCGGCCACCACCTCGATGTCGTCCTCCAGATCGAGCAGCGCCCGGAAGCCGCTGCGGATGAGGGGCTGGTCGTCGGCCAGCAGGACACGGATCATGACGCTCGCTCCACGGGGAGTTCCGCCTGGACGGTGAAGCCGTGCCCGGCACGGGGCCCGGCGTGCAGCCGGCCGCCGAGGACGGTGACGCGTTCGCGCATGCCCAGCAGCCCGAGACCGGGGGCCGGGGCGTCGTCGGGGGTGGCCTTGCCGTCGTCGTCGACCTGCACGGACAGCGTGTCGGAACCGTACGCGATCAGGACCGCCGCGGTGGTGGCAGCGGCGTGCCGGGCGGTGTTGGTCAGCGCCTCCTGAACGATGCGGTAGGCGGTCCGTCCCACCGCGGCCGGTACGTCGTGCCGGTGCCCTTCGACCGTGAGCGTGGCCTCCAGGCCCATCGCACGGGCGCGCTCCACCAGCTCGGGCAGGTGATCGAGGCCCTGCGGCGGTCTCGTGTCGTCGTCGCGCAGCGCCTCCAGGGTCGCGCGCAGCTCCCGGGTGGCCTCGCGCCCGGCCGCCTGGATCGCCAGCAGGGTCCCGGGCACCTGCTCGCCTCGCCTGCGGGCCAGGTGGACGGCGACCTCGGACTGCACCTTGATGATCGAGATCTGGTGGGTGAGGGAGTCGTGCAGCTCCCGCGCGATGTGCAGCCGCTCCTCGTCGGCGCGGCGCCGCGCGGTCTCCTCCCGGGTGCGTTCGGCCTCGTCCGCCCGCCGCTCTGCCTGCCGCAGGGCCTCCCCGGCCGCGAACGCGGCGATCAGCCAGGCGATCTCGAGTACGTTCCGGGCCTGCGCGAACGCCTCGCGCGCCGGCCCTTCGCCGAAGGCCAGGGCCGAGAGGGGGAGGACGAGGAGCAGGGACACCGACGCCACCACCGTCAGGGTCCGGTGCCCGGCCCGCACGGCCCCGTACACCGCGACCAGGTACGACACGGCGAGCGCGTCGAATCCGGCTGCCTCGTACCCCACCGCGCACAGGCCGGTGACAGCCAGCACGGCGATCGGGGCCCTGCGGCGCGCGACCAGCGCCAGACCGCCGGCCGCCAGCAGCACGGAGCCGAGCAGTGCGCGCTCTCCTGCCGGGTGAGGCCCGGACAACCCGGTGCCCAGCAGCAGTGCCGCCACACCGACGGCGATCACCCCGTCCATGGCACCGGCCGGGACACGGAAACGCCCTGTGTCCATGCGCGCACCCTAGCCGGGACGCCGGGGCGGGCGCGTCCCACCGGCGAACGAGCGGGCTCCTACCGCGCCCGCGGTAGGAGCCCGCCGCCTGCCACATCCGTGGCAGCCGACTGCCGTGCCGACGGCAGGCCGAAGAGACCGCGCCTGCCGGACGACCGGGCCCGCGGCCGGAAGGCACGCTCGAGAAGGACGCGCGGAACACGGCCGACCGCGGCCGCCCGCGGAACGACGGAGCGACGGAGTGAGGAGAGCGGTATGAGTGCGGCAGACGTTCTGACGGTGGCCGCCGAGGGCGGCGTCATCGGCGACGGGCGTACGGGGGCCAACCTGGCCCTCGGGGTGGGGCTGATCGGCGTGATCATCGGCTGGCTGGCCCTCGCCCGTGTCAGCGGCCGTTTCAGTGCCGGCAACGCGCGCAGCGGCGCCCTGTCGGCCATGGCGGTGGGCCTGGCCGGTACGGCCCTCGCGGTGCTGCACTTGGCCACCTCCAGTGGCGGCCCCGGCACCGGCAACGGGATGGTGGGAGCCGTTGTGGCCATCCCGTTGGGGCTGACCGCAGTGGCCATGGGGCGGCGGGCACTCGCCCGCTCACGTGCGGCGGAGCGGAACTCCGGACCCGTCCTCGGCTCAGGGAGGTGACGCCTCCTGACGGGCAGCCGGCTGTCAGCGCGCGCGACGGATGCGGAGGGGTCCGTGGGCCTCGGTCTCCTTGACGGGGCGACCGGCCCGGGTCACCTCGACCTCGCCGGCCGCGGCCAGACTCCAGGCCGCTCTGCGGGCCGGTTCCATCAGGGCCCGCCAGCCCTCGTCGTCGCCCTCGTACGCCTCGCGGGCGGCGTCGGACGGACAGATCGAGGACGTGGTCGCACGGCGCTCCAGCAGGCTCATGATGGCCCGCTCCAGCCGCTGGGTGAGCTCCCGGTCCGTGTCCGCCACGCCAACCAGTGTGGCACCGTGCGCGAGGGAACGCTCGCCCGCCCCGGAAGCGTCAGCGGGGAGGTGACAGCAGCCGGGCCGACGTGACGTGGCGCAGGTGGAAGAGCACGTCGTGGAAGTCCGCGGGGGCGATTTGGTGGGGGCGTTCCGGGTAGGACGTGCCGATGCTGCGGGTGGGCCGGGGCGTGTTCAGCCAGGCGCGCGCCGGAGCGGGGGCGGTGCGCAGGTCCAGGAAGAAGTCATCGGGGCGCACCTGGTTGAGGAAGCGTTCCGTGCTGCCCGGCGCCGGGGCCCCCACGGTGTGGACACGAGCCGTGCCGTCGGGGTCCGTCGCGTTGAACGATCCCTCGCCGAAGGTCGTGGCGACGCTGATGTAGTCCTTGCCGAGCCGGTCCCGCAGGAACGCGCCCTGCATGCGGGGATATCGCGGGTCGGAGGTGCGGTAGGCGATGTGGCTGTTGTGGGCGGACAGCAGCACCTTGTGGCCCGTCCGGGCGGCCCACCAGGCGACGTTGTCCGCCATCAAGCCGTCCCGGTAGCCCATGGACTTCCTCAGCTGGCCGGGGTCGTCGAAGTCGAAGGCGTAGCCGCGCGCGGTCTGCGCCAGCGCCCGCGCGTGCTGGACCGCCCAGGCGTGGGCCTCCCGGGTCGTCGTGGAGGGGACCGGCCCGCGGGCGAGGAGGGACAGCGCCGTCTCCGCGCGGACGGCCATCGCCCGGCGCTCGGCCAGGGGCCGGGTCAGGTAGGACTTCATGTAGGTGCCCGCCGACGTCGTGGGCCGCAGTCCCCGGTACAGCGCGGTGACACGCGGCAGCAGGCCGGGCAGGTGCCGGGCCGTGTACCGGAGCACCTCGTCGTGCAGTTCCGGGCCCGCGTAAGCGAAGTCGTCGCCCATGAAACGCAGTTGGTCCCGCGGATGCCGGAGGTTGTACGCGCGCATCCACTCGATGAGAGCCAGGTACTCGTCGGTGTTCCACCACGCGTAGGTGTCCTGGAACTCCTCCCGCATGATGCGCCGCGGGTCGCCCTCGCCGGTCCGGACGTACGCGTCCAGCCGGAGGCCGGTGCTCCAGCTCGTCTCCAGCGCGAAGGTGCGGAAGCCCTTGTGCTCCACCAGGTAGCGCAGCACGCGGTGCTTGAGCGTGAAGAACTCGTGCGAGCTGTGCGTCGCCTCGCCGAGCCCCACCACCCGCGCGTCGCCCACCATGCGCCCCAGGGGCCGCAGGTCGCCCAGGTCGCCGCGCGGGCCGGTGGTGCGCAACGGGTGGGCACCGCGCTCCGCGGCCGCCACCGCGCGTGTCACGGGGGGTGGCGGCGTGCCGGAGCCCACGATGCCCGTGCAGAACAGCAGCCCCACCAGCAGGATGAGTACGGACCGGTTTCGCGTCATGAGACCAGGTTCCGCTTCCGGCCGGCCTCAGGACATCCGACCCACCCCCGACTTCGGTGCGCGCTGTCCCGACCTCGGGCATGCCACTAAACCGGAAGAGACCGTGCCGGTTTCATGGCGATACGGGCCACCTCCTCGGCTGCCGGTACGAGGTAGAAGTGGTCGCCCGGCAGAACGGTGAGGCTGAAGGAACCCGAGGTGACCGCGCGCCAGCCTGCCGCCTCGTCGGGGGTGACCTGCGGATCCCGGTCACCGGTCAGGGCATGGACGGCGGCCCGCAGCACCGGCGCGTCGGTCCGGCGGCGGTAGGCGTCGATCAGGCGGTAGTCGTTGCTGATGGCGGGCAGGAGCAGCTCCCGCAGGTCGGGGTCGCTGAACACGGCGGCGTTCGTGCCGCCCAGGGACCTGACCGCCGCGACGACCTCGTCGTCCGTCCGCACCGCAGGCCCAGCGGAACCGTCCGGGGACCGGCCCGAGACGCACAAGCGGGTGACGTGCTCGGCTCCCGCCTGTTCCAGGCGCAGGAGCGTCTCGTACGCGACGGCCGCGCCCATGCTGTGACCGAAGAACACGGTCGGCAGCGCCGGCAGGGCCAGCAGTTCACCGGCGACTGCCGACACCAGCGGATCCATCGCCGGAACCAGCGGCTCGCGGAACCGGTTCTCGCGGCCCGGGTACTGGACGGCCAGCAGCTCCACCGAGGGGTCCACGTACTGCGCCCAGGGGCGGTAGAAGCTCGCCGCGCCGCCCGCGTGGGGAAAACAGACCAGACGGCGTGCGGGGCGTTCGGGCCGGGTGTGACGGGTCAGGTACGGCGAGGGCGGGGACAGGGGCATGCGGGGTTCCGATCTTCAGCAGGGGGTGTCCGGGGATCAGCGCCAGTCCATGGTCACCTCAAGGCCGCTGTAGCCCTGTACGAGGTTGGAACGCATCCAGCGCACCTCACCGGCCAGTTCCACTCCCCGCGCGTCGGTGGCCAACTCCCGCAGCAGGGCGTGCAGTTCCAGACGGGCCAGCGCGGCGCCGAGGCAGTGGTGGGGGCCGTTGCCGAACCCCAGGTGCCGGTTGGGCGCGCGGTCGGGAAGGAAGCGGTGCGGGTCGGGGAAGAGCCGCTCGTCGCGGTTGGCGGCGGACAGCCACGCCACCACGGGCTGCCCCTTGCGGATCTCCTGGCCGCCGATCTCACAGTCCGCGGTGGCCACCCGCAGGACGTGCGCCGCCGGGGACGTCCAGCGGACGACCTCCTCCACAGCGGGCTTGGCGAGGTCCGGGTCGTCGTGCAGCGCGTCCAGAGTGCCGGGGAAGGCCTGGAAGGCGTGGAAGGCACCGGTGATCGAATGGCGCGTCGTCTCGTTGCCGCCGATCAGCACGTTGTCGCAGTTGACGAGCACGTCGTCGACACTGAGCCGGCCGTCCGCCAGCAGGGCGCTGACCAGGTCGGAACCGGGCCGGCTTCGACGCCGCTCGATCAGTTCGTGGAAGTAGAAGAGGATCTCCGTGTGCGCCTCGGCCGGTGTCATCCTGTCGAAGCTGCTCTCCTCGCCACCGAAGGCGTGGTTGGTCAGGTCGATCAGATGTTCCCGCTCGCTCAGCGGCACTCCGATGACCTCGCAGACGATGGCGGCGGGGAGCCGCGGGCCGACGCTCACGGCGATGTCGGTGGAGGCCTCGGAGCGCAGCCGGTCGATGACGTCCCGCACCTCCCGGTGCAGCACGGACTGGAGTTCGGGGGCGCGCAGCCGCGAGAGGAACGGCCCGATGAGCCGCTTCAGCGTGGTGTGCCAGTCGCCCTCGCTCACCACCAGCATTCTGCCGCCGGAGTGGTCGGGGTGTTCGGCGTCGAAGCCGATCATCATGCCGTGCTCGGACGTGAAGGGCGCCTTGGGGGAGAGGACGGTGGAGACGTCGCGGTGGGAGAAGACCGACCAGAAGCCGGACGGGGAGAGGCCCGGATCGCTCCAGACCTTCGCGTCCGCCTGGACGTACTCCTGCCACATGGCGAAGCGGGCCTCGGAGGTGTAGAGATCGGGGTTGGCCAGATCACGGGGCATGGGAATGTCTCTGCCTGCCTGTCATGGAACGGGGAAGGAGGAGCCGCGGGCCGCAACCGCGGCGGGCGATGCGGCGTCGGTGGTGTCGGCCGGGTCGGCCGGGTCGGCCGGGTCGGCCGGGTCGCCCGGGTCGGTGCCGGGCGGTTCGGACTCGTCCGCCGGCGGCTCGGGTTCGTGGCGCAGCGCCGGGTTCAGGGAGGTCAGCAGGGCGACGACCGCCATCACCACGGCGCAGCCGAGCAGGCCGGCGAACCGCCCCGCCACGTCCAGCACGACGCCGCCCGCCAGTGGGGCGACGGCGCCGCCGCCACCACTGGCGATGGCCGCGACGCTCACCACCCGCCCGCGGTGGCTGTCCGGTGTGAGCTTCAGCTGCCACGTGGTGAAGTACGCGTTCGCCGTCGGTGCCGCGAAGGCGATCGCTCCCAGCAGCACCCCCGGGGTCCAACTGCCCGGCAGGGTCGCGATCCCCGCTGTCAGCACGACGAACGCCCACAGCACGACATGGATGGGCCGGGCACCGGTCAGGGCGCGCTGAAGCAGGGGAGCGGCGAGGGCGCCCAGCAGGCCGCCGACGCCGAGCAGCGCGGCCATCACCCCGATCAGCCCGGTGGCCATGCCGCTGGTCTGCGCGGAGGCGATGACGATGAAGTAGATGGTGCCGAAGAAGAAGTTCGTCGCCGTAGCGCAGATCAGGCCCACGCGCAGGAACGGGTGGGACGTGATCCAGCGGACCCCCTCCCACAGCCCCCGCCCGCCGATCACCGGCGGGTCGGCCGGGGTGGGGGCGGCCCGGGGCGGCCGCTTCAGGAACAGCAGCAGGACCAGTCCGACGAGATGCGCCAGGCAGCCGGCGACGAACGGCAGGGCGTTCTTCACCGTCAGCAGGAACCCGCCGGCGGATGTGCCGGCGAGCTGCCCGGCGTAGGTGCGTGCCCCGTTCATCGCCACCGCGTCCGAGAGCCGTTCCTCCGCCACCAGGCTCGGGATCATCGCCTCCCCGGCCGCCATCGTCAGTGCGGTCGCCGCACCGTTGACCAGCGCGAGGAGCACCAGCGCCGGCAGCGACACGACGTCCGCCCACAGCAGCAGGGCGAGCGCACCGAACACGGTGACCAGTGCCGCCTGGCACCACAGCATCACGCTCCGGCGGTCGTAGCGGTCGGCGACGGCTCCGGCGGGCAGCCCCGCCAGGAGCATCGCCGCCGCGTCGACGAATCCGATGATGCCCGCCTGCGAGGGCGAACCGGTCAGCGTCAGCACGATCAGCGGCAGGACGATCAGCGACGTGCTGTACGCGAACTCGCCGAGCGTCGAACTCACCCACAGCAGTGTGAATCCGCCGCCCCGCCGCGACTTCCCGGGCCTCATCAGCCGAGGAGACGCGAACGCGACTTCGTCCGCACGTACGTGCGCCGCAGATCGCGGACGAGGCTCGTGCGCTTGAGCCAGCGGTCGGTCCCGTCGTAGCGGGGGGTGAACGTGTCGCGGCCGTGGACAGCCCGGTGGTTGTCGACGAACACGGCGTCGCCGGGGTTCAGGACGACCCGCTCCGCGGTGGCGGCGAGCAGTTCGGCGGCCGTCTCCAGGGCGGTCTCGGCCTCCGTGTCGCCGGGCATCGCCTCGGTGAAGTCCGCGTCGATCCGCAGGTACGGGGCCTCCTCGGGGCCGAAGAGCACCGACGCCACCTCGTGCGGCCGGTCCTCGAGCGCCGATGGGTTCTCCGTGGTGTGCTGCGGCACCACGTGGTGGGAGTCGTCCGGGAAGAACCGGAAGCGATCCTGGTGCAGCACCCGCCGCACCGGCTCGGGGAAGTTCACCGACTCCACCAGCGCCACCGTCGTGCCCACCGCGTCGGGGTTGCGCAGACACATCAGCGCCACGTAGTCACCGCGGCAGGAGTGGAAGACGTCCTCCGTGTGCAGGGTGAGCTGCTGCCGGCTGCTCGCGCTCGTCAGCGAGTTCTCCTGCCCCCTGGACGGGCAGACGTCATGGACGAGGCGTCCGTTCTGCTGGTTGACCCAGCCGAACGGCTCACCGAGCACCGAGCCGGTGAGCATCAGCACCAGTTCCTCGCGGATCGCGGATTCCTCCTTCTCCGCTACCTGCCAGCTGGGTGGCGTGGGGACGAGGTCCTCGGCCAGGGGCAGGTTGCTCAGCACGATCACGGCGTCCTCGGCGGCGCGGGAGGAGACGAGGAACCGGCGCACCCCCACGGGGAGCCGCTCCGCCTCGGCCCGGATCCGGTCCGCGTACTCCAGCGGCGCCCAGACGGGGCGGTCGGCCAGGAACTCGTCCGCGACCGCGGCCACCTGGTCCTTCTCGTCGTCGCTCAGGACATAGCGAGCCACAGCAAAGCCTCCGATGTGTGTAGTCAGTTACCGGCCGCGGCGGCGATCTGCCGCAGGGCGGTGGCGAAGTCGTCCGCGAGCGCGCGGACGGTGGCGGGGGAGTGCGCGGACGGCGCGTACAGCCAGTCGACGCGCAGTTCGCCGTCGCTGACGGCGGCGACGATGTCGATCAGGTGCGGGCGTTGCCCGCCGGGTGCCTGGTCGGCGCCGAGTGCGTCCAGCCGCCCCCGGATCAGCCCGTCGCCGTCGGCCGTGCCGTCCCACTGGCCCAGATAGTTGAAGCTGATCCGCGGGTGCGGGGCGGCGGCCAGGGCGGTGTGCGCGGCACTGCCCGGTTGTGCCAGGTAGCGCAGGGCTCCGAAACCGAGCCCCCGCCCGGGCAGTCTGCGCAGGGTCTTCTTGACGGCCTTCAGCGCCGTGTCCCACGGCCCCTCGGGCACGTCGAGGGTGACGGGATAGATGGTGGTGAACCAGCCGACCGTACGCGACAGGTCCACATCGTCGAACAGCTCCTCGCGGCCGTGACCTTCGAGGGCGATCGTCACCGGCGCACCGGCCCAGTCCCGCAGAACACGGCCCAGCGCGGTCAGCAGCACGTCGTTGATCCGCGTGCGGAACGCGCCGGGCACGCGCTGCAGCAGTGCCTCGGTCACCGGCCGGTCCAGCGTCGACGACTCGACGGCGACCTCGCCGTACGTGCTCACCGCCGGCCCGTCGCACGGGACCACCACGGAGGCGGACACGGCCTTGCGCCAGTACGCCGTCTCGTGGTCGAGGCCGCCGGAGCGCACCAGTTCGGCCAGCCGTCGCGACCACGTCCGGTAGCTGCTCGACTTGGCGCCCAGCGCCGCCGGGCGACCCGCGGCGAGCTCCTCGTACGCGGCGACCAGGTCCTCCAGGACGATCCGCCACGACACACCGTCCATCACCAGGTGGTGCACGGCCAGGAACAGGCGGGGCGGTGCCGCGTCCGGCATGCGCGCGAACACACCCCGCACCACGGTGCCCGAACGGAGGTCCAGCGCGTGCTGCGCCTCCAGCGCGGCGTCGTTCAGCGCCTGCTCGATGTCGGCCGCGGCCGACAGGTCCCGGACGTCGAGCAGCCCTTCGGGGCGCTCGCCGTACTCCTGGACCCAGCCGCCCGCGTCGTCCACCGTGTACCGCATGCGCAGGGCGTCGTGGTGGTCCACCACGGCTTCGAGGGCACGCCCCAGCAGGACGGGGTCCGTGCCCGGGGCCAGCGACAGGTGGACGGACATCGCGTAGTGGTCGGGAGCCGACGGGTGCTCGGCCAGGAACCACCGCTGGACGGGGGTCAGTTCGACCCGGCCCGCCCTCTCGGGCGCCTCCTCCCCGGCGACCGCGGCATCGGCTCCCGCCCGCTCCACGGCGGACGCCAGCTCGGCGATGGTCTGGTGGACGAACATCAGCTTGGAGGTCAGGTGGAGGCCGGTCCGGCGGGCGTGGGAGATGACCTGGATGGAGAGGATGGAGTCGCCGCCGAGCTCGAAGAAGTTGTCGTGGATGCCGACCTTCTCCACGCCGAGGACGTCGGCCCAGATGGCGGCGAGGGTCTCCTGGGTCTTGTCGTGAGGTGCCTCGTAAGGGGTGGTGGTGACTTGTTCGGTCCGAGTGCCGGGGTGGGGGAGTGCGCGGCGGTCGACTTTGCCGCTGGGGGTGAGGGGGAGCTTGTCGAGGGGGATGAAGGTGGCGGGGATCATGTAGTCGGGGAGTGTTTGGGCCAGGTGGGTGCGGAGTTGGGTGGTCGGTAGGTCGGTGGTGGTGACGGTGTAGGCGGTGAGTCGGCGGTGGCCGTCGGTGTTTTCGTGGGTGGTGACGACGGCTTCGTGGATGT
>NZ_JBIBKD010000013.1:0-10888 GCF_042959065.1 Streptomyces sp. NPDC007929
GTTGGCTCCGCTGACGCTCCGCCAAGTGACGCTCCGCCAAATTCCCGCGCAAGCGCGGGAATTGAATTCCGCAAGCGGAATTCTGGCAGTGTGTCAATTCGCGCAAGCGCGAATTGAGAGGAATCCCGCAAGCGGGATTCCAGCTGGCTGCAAAAGTCAGGCGGCACCATATGTAGGCCTGTGCAGTCACTGAGGAAATCAACCTGTCACTCCACAACAGAGATGACAGCCATTCAAAACTGACCAGCCGCCAGCCTCACAGACGGGTTCCGCTGCGCTCCACCCGACCCCCTCCCCTTCACCTTCGAAACCGAACTCTTCGCGTACATAAGTACCCGGGGAATCCCCCGCAACTCACCGCTGCAAAGCAAGGTTCTGTCGCTCGTCGCATGCAGGCAGAACGTGACGTGCCGATGCTGCATCATGGCTGCATCCTGTGTAGAGTTTGGGGTCAGGTACCACCATCCTGGTCACCCGCGCCGCGCCAGGATTTCCTTTCACACTACGCGCCACATTCCGCGGGAAGGAGAACACGGGACATGGCCGTGAAACTGCGTGATCACCAGGTCGAGGCCGTTGCCGCCGTCGTACGTGGTCTCGATGTCCCGCCGGGCGGCATTCCCCGGAATGGTCTGCGCGGGCAGGTGCACGCCGCGTGCGGCACGGGTAAGACGATCATTGCGGCGGCCTCGGCGAAGCGGATCGTGCCCAGGGGACGCGTTCTCGTTCTGGTGCCGACGCTGGATCTGCTGGCGCAGACGGTCAGGGCGTGGCACGAGGCGGGGCACCCGGGGCCGGCGGTCGCGGTGTGCTCGCTTCAGGACGACCCGTCGTTGTGGAACCTGAGAGTGCGTTCCACTACCAACCCGGTGCAGCTGGCGTTGTGGCACGGCCAGGGGCCGGTGATCATCTACGCGACGTACGCGTCGCTGGGTGTGCTGGCGGAAGCTTTCGAGGGTGTCTACGGTCAAAAGCTTGATCCGGTGGACCTGGCGGTGGTTGATGAGGCGCACCGGACGTCGGGGGCGATGGGGAAGGCGTGGGCGGGCATCCACGACCAGAGGGTCATCCCGGCCCGCCGGCGGCTGTATCTGACGGCCACGCCCCGGATCTGGGAAGAGCGGCTCGGCCGGGAGGTCGCCGAGGGGGTGCGGGATCCGCTGCCTCGGGAGATGGCAGCCTCCATGGACGACGAGAACGTCTTCGGACCCGTCCTGTACAAACTGACACTCGCCTCCGCCGTCTCACGCGGCCTGCTGGCCCGCTACCAGATCATCGTCCTCGAGCTCAAAGACCCCGCCCTCACCCCTGAACGGCTCTACGGCGAAGACCGGTACAGCGAACAGGTCCGCGGGCAGAGACTCGGAGCCCTCCAAGCCGCACTCCTGCACACCATGAGCAGACATCAGCTCCAGACCTGCATCACCTTCCATCACCGCACGATCGAAGCGCAGGCCTATGCCGAGGGCCTGGAGCGAGTCGCGGCGAAACTGCATGCCAACGAGCCGGAGACCTATCCGGAGGGGATCTGGGCGGACTGGCTGTGCGGTGAGCACGCACCCGAACACCGGCGGCAGGTACTGGGCTCGTTCGGGTCCACGGCGCGGCGCGCCGTGCTCTCCAACTGCCGCGTCCTGGGTGAAGGCGTCGACATCAAAGCCGTGGACAGCGTCGCCCTGCTCGATCCCAAGAGCGCACCGCACGACATCGTCCAGGCCATCGGCCGGGCACTCCGACAGAAGCCGGGCCAAGGGAAACTCGCGTCTTTGATCGTGCCGGTGTTTCTCCAGCCCGGAGAAACACCAGACGACATGATCGGCTCGGGATCGTACCGGCCCCTGGTGAAAGTCCTCGAAGGGCTACGAGCCCACGACGAAGAAGCCGTCGAACTGCTCGCCATTCCGCAGGAACCGCAGAAGGACATCGCGCAGCCGTCCGTGAACATCGGGCTGGCGCCCGAGGAAGGCGAGGACGAATCCCGCCTGCTGCTGCGCTTTGCGGCTCCACGGGACCCTGTGATGGTCGCGAACTGGGTGTCCTTCAACATCATCGACACCGAACGGCAGGACTGGGCCCGCGGCTGGGCAAAACTCAAGACGTACGTCGAGCGAGAAGGCCACGCCCGCGTGCCCTACGGGCACCGCGAAGGAGCAACACCCCTCGGGCAATGGGTCGCAGAACAACGACGGGCCTACACCGCCGGAGAGGTGAACGGCCAGCGCGCCCGTCGGCTCGAGAAGCTCGGCATGGTGTGGTCACTGGCGGATGAACGCTTCCAGGAGAACATGGAAGCCGCCAGGGTCTACTACGAGGAGCACTGGACACTGTGCGCACCGAGGTCCGCAGTAGCCCTGGGCAGACCGGTGGGGCAATGGCTGTCCAACCTCCGCCGCCCCGGAGCGCTGGACGGGCATCCCGGGTGGAGGGCGGCGCTCGAAGCCGTAGACCGCTACTGGAACCCGGCCTGGCCGGCGGACTGGCAGCGCCACTACGCCGCCGTGCGAGAGTTGCTACGCGACGAAGAGGGCCGGGTTGATGTCCTGCCCGGCGTCACCATCCATGGCATGGACATCGGCCGATGGCTCACCAAACAACGCCGACACACCACCTGGACGGCCCTGACGGACGAGCAACGCCAACTCCTCGAAGCGGTCGGCGTGACACCGCTCCCACCAGAGCCGGAAGTGCCCGCGACGACCTCCAAGAGCGCCTCTGGAGCCTTCGAACGGGGTATCGCGGCCCTTGTGCAGTACAAGGCCAGGGAAGGCCACCTCACCGTCCCACGCGGACACATCGAGCAACTACCCGACGGCACCGAAGTCCGACTGGGCGTTTGGCTCATGAACCAGAAAGCCCGCCGCGCCAAACTCACCCCCGAACGGCTCCGACAACTCACCCGCCACGGACTCGACTGGGCGTCCACGGAAGGAACCTCACGACTGCGGGAAGCGGGCGCCGGAGGCGAGGGCATACCGGTCCACCATGTAGACGAAGTGAGTCGCAAGGTGCTTGATACGAGTGATCATCGCGTTCTCCCATGACAGCGAGCCGAACAGAGCGGTTTTGCTTGTTTTGTCCATCTTGGGTAGAAGGATGCTCCTCGGGTACCGGGAAAACCCCTAACCGCGAATACCCGGGTTAGAGTCGCTTGAGTCGCTGTTCTCCGGGCAAACTGCCGCTGACCTGCGGTTTTGCGGAGCGACTCAAGCGGCTCAAGCGGCTCACATGAACGCGGCGGGGTGGTGGTCGGTCCAGTTCTCGGCTGTTTCCAGGGAGGCGGCGAGGCGGTCCGGATGCTCGTTGGCATCCTTCAGGGGCGTTCCGTGAGCAGAGCCTCAGCGGGTGACCCGCCCTCGTGGCCTCCTCGCCGCTAGTCGTCCTTCGAGCTCGGGCCGACGGTGACCAGGTCGACTGCCGTTCCTCTCTCGACCCGGGTGCCGTCGGACGGGGCGGAGAACACGACGCGGGCCAGGGGGTGTTCGGATCCGGAGATGTCACCGACCGTCAGGCCGGCTTCTCGCAGCAGGACGCGGGCGGTGCTCAGCGACTCGCCGTCGATATCAGGGACGAGGACCAGTTCCTCCTTCTGGCCGGCCTTGCCGATGACGATCGTGACCGTCGAGTTCCGCTTGACCTGCCGGCCCGCCCCCGGGGTGGTCGAGATGACCTTGCCGGCCTGGCCGGGGTCATCGGTTGCCTGCTCGGTGCAGTTCCCCACGAGTGCGTAGGCCGTCATGCGGGCCTTGGCCGCGTCGCAGGTCAGGCCCGTCACCTCGGGGACCGTGGCCATGGTGTCCCCTTGCTCGGGCCCGTGCTCGCCCGGCTTTCCCGCGACGACGAGCGTGATCGCCGTCCCCTTCTCCACCTCGGTGCCGGCGGCAGGATCCTGCTTCAGTACGGTGCCCGGTTCCTGCCGGGATTCCTGGGTCCGCGTCCTGACCTGGAAGGCGTAGCGGTCGGCCTCCAGTGTCGCCCGGGCGTCCTCGGCGCTCAGGCCCGTCACCTGGGGCACCGTGACCTTCGACCGCGGCGCACCGGCCGACGACTCGGCCCGACCGGCCGACGCCACCACGGTGACGGTCGATCCCTTGGCGACCTGCGTTCCGGTGGCCGGGTTCTGTTGGCAGATCCTGCCCTCGCTCTGGTGCGCGCAGGGACCCTGCTGGAACGCGAGATGCAAACCCTGTTCCCGGGCCAGCCGTTCGGCCTCGGCGCGGGTCTCGCCGACGAAGTCCGGCATCGCGACGGCGTCCTCCCCGGCCACGATGCCGCCACCACCGGCACCGGCGGCGGGACCGCCGCCGTCGCCGTCGTCGATCATCCAGCGGTTGATGATCACGACGCTCAGCGCGAGGAGGGCCGCCATCAGAATCGCGGCGATCACCACACCGGTACGGGACGTGCGCTGCGGCCGGTTCCCGCCCTCGGGGTGGTCGGGGCGGGCGCCGAAGCCGTGACCGTTCGCGTGGTGACCGCCGGTGTCCGGCTTCACGGGCGGCAGGGTCACGGTCGGTTCGGCCGCGTCCGTACGCGGCTGCGGCGCTGCGAACGCGGCCGTCGGTATTGGAGCCAACGGCCGGGTCCGGTCCGCGGCGACGACCGCCAGTGCCGTGGTGGCCGCTCCCGATCGGTTTCTGAGGCAGGCCTCGATGTCGGCGCGCATGTCGTCGGCCGACTGGTAGCGGTGGTGCGGGTCCTTGAGCAGGGCCCTGAGGACGATGGCGTCCATCTCGGGGGTGATCTCGGGGTTGAGGGCCGACGGAGGCTTCGGCTCCTCGTGGACGTGGTGGTACGTGACGGTCACCGGCGAGGCACCGGCGAAGGGCGGGGACGCGGTCAGCAACTCGTAGAGCACGCAGCCGGTGGAGTACAGGTCGGAGCGGGCGTCGACCTTCTCGCCCTTGGCCTGCTCCGGGGAGAGGTATTGGACGGTGCCGACGACCACGGAGGTCTCCGTGAGGGTGATGCCGGAGTCGTCCATGGCGCGGGCGATGCCGAAGTCCATGACCTTGACCTGGCCGTCACGCGTCAGCATGACGTTGGCCGGCTTGATGTCGCGGTGCACGATGCCGTTGCGGTGCGCGTACTCCAGGCCCTGGAGGATGCCGACGGTCGTCTCCAGGGCCTGCCCGGGTGGCAACTGCCGTTGGGAGTGCAGCAGTTCACGCAGTGTGGAGCCTTCGACGTGTTCCATCACGATGTACGGCAGTGGAACCGCGTCGACGTCGGCCTCGTCGGTGTCGTAGACCGCCACGATCGCGGGGTGGTTGAGCGAGGCGGCCGACTGGGCCTCCCGGCGGAACCGGGCTCGGCAGGACGGGTCACGCGCGAGGTCCGTACGCAGCGTCTTCACCGCCACCGTGCGGCCGAGGCGGGTGTCATGGGCGAGGTAGACCTCCGCCATGCCACCACGCCCGAGCACACCGCTCAGCTCGTACCGGCCGCCAAGACGCCGCGGCTCTTCCATGGTTACCTACCCGCCCGGTCAACGATGCGTCCACATCGCATTGCTCGAAAGACTCGCCTACCTTCACACACGCGGACGAGGGCCGATCCGATCAATTGCCCGCACGATGGTTGAGCGCTCTCCTGTGGTACTCGTCGCGTCATTCGGCCCCGAAGTGCCGTCCGCCGGGACCTCAGCGAACGGGAGACTCGCGCTGCAAACGGGGCGCCGACCTCGGCACCCCTGGTTCTTTCCGTGTGCTGATTCATTTCCGATTCCTTCGCACCGCGTGTCCGCACGCTTTTCCCGGTGGGCCACGAACGCATTGCGGCGCCGCGAAATACTCAGCGGGAGTGCGCGTTGTGGCGATGTGATCAGAAGGGCGACGCAGGGGGTGGCCGCGGCCGCCGTGAGTTGGCGGAGGAGGGGGCGAGCAGGGGGCGGGGCAGGGCGGCGGCGTGGGCGGACGAGGGGATGACGACGACCGGGAGGTCCGCCGGTGTCGGGGCGGGCGCCGGGCCGAGAGTGCCTCCGCGGATCCGCTGTCCGTCGATCTGGCGGAGGTGTCCGGCTCGGTCCTGGAGCGCGAGGAGGACCGTATCCGGGACGGAAACAGATGATCGGCAACCTCGTCGACAACGCCGTCAAGTACAACCGCAACGGGGGCGTGCTGAAGGTGCGGACCGGACGGACGGCGGCGGCCCTTGCGCACACCGTGTCGTAGAGCCGAAAGGGGAGGTGCTGTCGCAGCGCGGTCGAGGAGCTGCACGTGGTCAGGTGCGGGGAGTCGGCAGGGTCACGCGGACGAGCAGTCCGCCCGTGGCGTTGGCCTCGGCGGTGACCGTGCCGCGGTGGGCGCGGACCACCGAGCGGACGATCGCGAGACCCAGGCCGTGGCCCCGGTCGCTGGAGACGCGGGGCCGGGACCGGTAGAAGGGTTCGAAGAGGCGGTGCACGGTGGCGGGGTCCACGCCCGGGCCGGGGTTGTCCACTTCCAGCACCACGGCGTGGGACATGTCCGGGCCGTCGGGGGCGGTCTCGGTGCGTACCGCCACACGCACCGGCCCGCCGGGGATGTTGTGGACCCGCGCGTTGTCCAGCAGGTTGGCGACGACCCGGTGCAACAGCGCTTCGTTCCCCACCACTTCGTGCTCCGGCGTGGCTCCGCCGGGGAGCTCCTCGACGATGGTGACGCCGGGCGTCCGGGTGCGCTGCTCCTCGACGGCCTCGGCGGTCAGGGCCGCGAGATCGACGGCTTCGGTGTCGTAGCGGACCTGGTCCGCGGCGGCCAGCTGGAGGAGCTCGTTGACGATGGTGATGTTGCGTTCGTTGGTGTCGACCAGCATCGGCAGCAGCTCGGCGAACTGCCTGCCGCTGCGGTCGGCCGCGGCGACCTGGAGGATGGCCCGGTTCGTGGCGAGGGGGGTGAGCAGTTCGTGGGAGGCGTTGGCGGCGAAGCGCTGGTGTGCCGCGAAGGACTCCTGGAGGCGGGCCAGGGTGGTGTCGAAGGTGTCGGCGAGCTGCTTCAGCTCGTCCTGCGGGCCCTGTGCGTTGATGCGGTACGCGAGGTCGCCCTCACCCGCTTTGGCCGCCGCCTTGTTGATGGTGCCGAGGGGGGCGAGCAGCCGGCGTGACAGGAGCCAGCCCGCGGCGAGCCCGATGCCCATCACCAGGACCACGCCGCCGGTGGACACGGCGAGCACCATGTGCCAGACGTCCTCCTTGGTGCGGACCATGCCGGACAGGTCGAGCGTCTTGCTCGGTGCTGTCTCCCCGGCGGGAACGAGGCGGCCCGGGTCGACGGTGGGGCCCTGAGTGGGCTGGTACGGCTGGGTGGTGCCGGAGGGGTGCGGAGTAAGGAGGGCGGGGGCCGCGAGGTCGTACGTCGGCAGATAGCGGATGCCGACGTAGATGATGGTGACCATCAGCGCCGAGCACAGGGCCAGCGCACCGCCGAAGCCGAGGAAGAGGCGCGTGTGGATGCTCAGGGACCGGGACCGGGGCCGGAACCGGAACTGGGGCCGGGGCCTGTCGTCGGGCGGGCGCAGGCGGCTCACGCGAGACCCAGGCGGTAGCCCGCGCCGATCGCGGTGTGCACGAGCTGCGGGTGGCCGAGCTTCTTGCGCAGGGTGTGGACGACCAGGCGTACGGCGTTGGTGAGCGGGTCGCAGTGGGCGTCCCAGGCCTTGTCCAGGAGGTACTCGGCGCTCAGGACGCCCCCGTCGGCACGCAGCAGCAGTTCCAGGACGGCCTGTTCCTTGGGGGTGAGGCGGATCTCGGCGCCCGCCCGGGTGACGAAGCGGCGGTGGGTGTCGAAGGAGAGGTCGGCGAAGGTGAGGACGGGCGGGTGGACCATGGGGCTGCGGCGGTACAACGCCCTGAGGCGGGCGACCAGTTCGGGGAAGTCGAAGGGTTTCGCCAGGTAGTCGTCGGCGCCCAGGCCGAGCCCTTCGACCTTGTCGCCGAGGCGGCCCGCGGCGGTCAGCATCAACACGCGGCAGTCCAGGTCCATGGCGACGATCCGGCGGCACACCTCGTCGCCGTGCACACCCGGCAGGTCGCGGTCGAGGACCACCGCGTCGTAGTCGTACACGGTGACCTTCTCCAGGGCCGCCTCGCCGTCGTGCACGACGTCGACCGCGATCGCCTCCTGGCGCAGTCCGATCTCGAGGACCCTTCCCATGTACCGCTCGTCCTCGACCACCAGAACGCGCATCGCCGTGACACCTTTCTTCGTGATTTCTCATCTCTGAGAATTCCCTGAGGAATTCGGCGGAACGCCGCCGCTTCCGCCCTTGCCGCACTGTTCTCGGCCACAGCTATCAGATCCGGTATGTGATCCGTGTATGAGAAGCGGGGCACCGGCGCCGGCGCCATATACGGCTCACATGGCCCCGCCCCTAGCGTCGCGTTCATGAATCTTTTCAAACGGGCGTGGTGGCGGCTGACGGGCCACTTCGGGAAAACGCTGATGCTGATCGGTCTCTTCTTCGTGATCTGCACCCTGGTGCTGTCGGGCTTTCTGATCCAGTCCGCCGCTGCGCGCGCCGCCACCGACGCCAAGCAGCGGGTCGGCGCGGTCGCGACCATGCAGCTCGATGTCAACGCGCTGATCGCCTCGGGCAAGGCGGAGCAGCCGGACGGGGCCATGCCGGGGACCATCGGCGCGGCAGGCGATCTGCACCGCGACCTCGTGGAGAAGATCTGCGCGTCGTCCGTGGTGGCGCAGTGCAACTACACCACCGACGGGGGTGCCCGCCCCACGAAGTCCGCGCAGCTGTATCAGCCCGTCCCGCCGCCGGCCGGCCAGGACACCATTGCGAGCGACCTGTTCAAGGCCGACGGTATTCGTGATCAGAACGCGGTGAGTGCGTTCCGCAACGGCGACTCCACACTTCTTTCCGGCCACGGGATCACCCCGCGCAGCAAGCAGGACGAGATCGTCGTCGAGGAACGTATGGCGAAGGCGAACGGATTGAAGGTCGGCGACTCGGTGAAGCTGAAGACCGGTCAGCTGCCGGAGGCCGGTCGGAAGCGGGACGAGAAGGATCACGTCTTCAAGGTCGTCGGCATCTTCAAGAGCGACACCGCCGACACCGGCCGGTACGTCCCGGCTCTGATGAACCCGGCCAATCAGCTGTACGTCACCCCGGACGGC
The DNA here is from genome assembly GCF_042959065.1 of Streptomyces sp. NPDC007929. NCBI lineage: Bacteria > Bacillati > Actinomycetota > Actinomycetes > Kitasatosporales > Streptomycetaceae > Streptomyces > Streptomyces sp. NPDC007929. The sequence continues at coordinate 9,105 of NZ_JBIBKD010000013.1, forward strand.
GCGAGCCTGCTGCTCGGCAAGGGCGGCGACGCCGACGACGCCGTCGTCAGGCAGGCCACGTTCACGCTGAAGGACCCCGAGGACGTGGACCGGCTCAAGCGGGACGCCGAGGCGGCCGGGGCGGACCTGGACGTCTTCCCGCTGAGCGTCAACGACAGGCAGTACAAGGCGCTGGTCGGGCCGATCACCAAGACGGCGGACTTCGCCACGGTCACCGTGTGGCTGGTCGCCGTCGCCGGCACGGTCATCCTCGCGCTGATCGTCGCCTCGTCGCTGCGCGAGCGCCGCAAGGAGCTGGGCATCCTGCTCTCGCTCGGCGAGAAGAAGCCGCGGCTGCTCGGGCAGCACCTGGTGGAGGTCGTGATCTGCGCCGTCGTCGCGATCGGTTTCGCCGGGGCGTGCAGCGGGCTGCTGTCCCAGACCATCGGGGACCGGCTGCTGGCCGGTGAGGTGGCCTCCGCCAAGGAAGAGGCCGCGGACCAGGGCCCGGAGCGTGACCCCAGCGACCCCAACGGCGGCATGAAGGAGGAGGAGCCCGCCCCGGACCCCATCGCGTCCATGGACGTCAGGCTCGGCCCCGCCGACATCGGCAAGGTCGGCGCCACCGGCCTCGCCATCGCGGCGATCGCCACGCTGATCCCCGGCAGCCGGGTGCTACGCCTCAACCCCCGCGACATCCTCACGAAGGGCGACTGACGTGTCCGAACTCCCCTCCGGTGCCCTCCTCGAACTGGACGGCGTGACCCGGATCCACCAGAGCGGCAACCGCCGCCGCGTGGTGCTGAAAGGCGTCTCGCACCGCTTCGAAGCCGGGCGCATGTACGCCGTGGTGGGCCCCTCGGGGTCCGGTAAGACGACGCTGCTCTCGCTGGCCAGTGGCCTGGACTCCCCCACCGGCGGCACCGTGCGCTTCCGTGGCCGCGACATCGCCGACCTGGGGCTCGGCAGATACCGCAACCGGCACGCGGCGACCGTCTTCCAGTCGCTGAACCTGCTCACGTACATGACCGCGATCCAGAACATCACCTCGGCCATGGAGATCACGGGGGTGAAGGGGGGTGGCCGCGCGAGGCGCGCACGGGAGCTGCTGGATCTGCTGGGGGTGGAGGCCGCCGACCAGAACCGGCGGACCCTCCAGCTCTCGGGTGGGCAGCAGCAGCGGGTCGCCATCGCGCGTGCGCTGGCCTGCGAGGTGGATGTTCTCTTCGCGGACGAGCCCACCGGGTCCCTGGACCTGGAGACGGCGAGCGGGATCATCGAGGTGTTCCGCAAGCTCGCCCACGACGACGGCAAGTGTGTGATCGTGGTGACCCATTCCAAGGAGGTCGCCGACGCCTGTGACGAGGTCCTGCGGCTCCAGCGCGGCAAACTGGTGACCCACGCGTGAGCGTGCGGGACGTCGAAACGGACCTCGTACGGGCCGCGTCGGCCGACGCGCACCACGCGGCGACGGCGGGCCGGGCGCCGGCCCGGGCCGCGAGGGTCAGGGACTCGGTGAGGCGGCCGAGTTCGAGGGTGCCCCGGGCTCGGCTCCGCGCGGGACAACGTCTTCACGACGGCCCTGTGCGAGGCGGTCTGGCCCTGCCCCACGGGTGAGGGCGGTCAGCCCTCGGTGCCGGTGGCCGACGCTTCATCGGGGGCGGTCTCGGGCTGCTGAGGGCTGAGACCGCCCCGTCTTGCCGCGTTCGCCGGTGCCTGGCCCGGTCAGCCGACGCGTTCGATCCGCGCCTTGCGGATCAGGTTCTTGCCCGGCTCACGGACCTGCTCGAAAGCCGACTCGTTCA
>NZ_JBIBKD010000013.1:10987-180381 GCF_042959065.1 Streptomyces sp. NPDC007929
AGCAGCGCGCAGCTCCCCGACGGGCCCGCAACACGCACCGTCGCCGACCGGCCGTTGTCCAGGTTCGTCACCTTCAACCGCGTCCCCACCGGGAAACGGTCACTCGTCGCCGCGGGCGCACCCGCGGGGTCGTTGGAGAACGTCACCGTCGAACCCGCGCACACCTGCTCGCCGGACGGCGCCACCGTCGCGGGAGCACCAGCCCCGGTGCCGGCACCGCCCTGCCCACCACCGACGCGTTCGATCCGCGCCTTGCGGATCAGGTTCTTGCCCGGCTCACGGACCTGCTCGAAAGCCGACTCGTTCAGCAGCGCGCAGCTCCCCGACGGGCCCGCAACACGCACCGTCGCCGACCGGCCGTTGTCCAGGTTCGTCACCTTCAACCGCGTCCCCACCGGGAAGCGGTCACTGGTCGCCGCGGGCGCACCCGCGGGGTCGTTGGAGAACGTCACCGTCGAACCCGCGCACACCTGGCTCGTCGATGTGGTCGTCGCTCTGGTCGTCTTGTTCGTCGTCTTGTTCGTCGCCTGGCTCGTGCCCACTGTCACGGCCACCGCGCCGGCGGCGAGGCAGGCTGCCCCCGCCGTGAGAATCAGCTTGTGATGGCGGGTCATTCGTCGTCTACGAGACATGCCGTACTGCTCCCTGTGACTCGGCCGCTCCCCGTTTCGGTCGGGGTTACGCGGTGGGTGACATGACCGTTCATCACTTGGTCCGGCCGCGTCCGGTCCCCCCAGGGCACGCGCGGTGCGCCCGGCGGCGGTGGTGCGCGGCCCTGCGCCCACGGCACAGCGGCTCTACGACGCCGGGTTTCTGCTCCTCTCCTTCCCACGGAAGAGCAGGTCAGCGGCGTAGAGCCCCGAGGGTGCCGAGCCCGGCTGCGGGTCGGCCGCCCGTCGCACGGACTCGGCATCGGCGGGGCCCGGCCTCCTCGACGGCGTCATCCGACGGGCGGTGGATCGCTTACCGCCGGTGAGCAGTGCCGGTGTCGCGGTGGGGCAGAAGCGGTACGTCGCTACGCGCCCTTGGGGTCGGGGCCGTACTGGTTGCCACCGGACGTTCCCTCGATGACGTCGAAGACGAACAGCACTATGCCGGCGAGCGGGACGAAGCCGATGAGCAGCCACCAGCCCGTGCGGTCGGTGTCGTGCAGGCGCCGGACCGAGACGGCCAGGGTCGGGACGAAGGAGAAGAGGGCGTAGACGATGGTCAGCCACAGTCCCCAGCCGAGGACGGCGTCGAGGATGCCCGCCACCAGGACGGCCAGGGAGTGGAACAGGGCGAACATCCAGAATTCCTTGCGCCGGGCGCGGCCGGAGAATGTGGCGTACTTCTTGAGGGCGGCGAGATACCAGTTCATGAGTTCTCCACGAAGGGAATGCGGACTGGGGGAAAGAGAAACCCCCGAGCAAATCGATCGGCCGCACGCTAACACTGGGCACTGACATCCCGGTTGTTCATCGCCTGCCGCCGAGTGGCTCGCCGCGCGATATCGGGCGATTCATCTCGGCGGGGCGGAGAAATGAGAACCGGGAATCGTATAGCGCGCGAGGGCGGGGAGCACGTGTGGGCGGGTCAATTGCGCGGCGGAGGTGAACATTTCTGATCCGGCGATACGGCGTGACTCCGGAATCAGCCGAGGCGACTCCGCTCGCCGGGCCTGCCACTCTCGGGCCGCCTCGACGATCCTCAGGGCGCAGGGGGTTGGACACCATGGGCCGGCATCGCCGTCGCACGGACCCGCCGGGGCTCGTTGTCAGTGGGGCTTGCTAGAACGGACGGGCCATGTCCTCCCCCGACCTCTCGGAGCCGCGCGTATGTACTACACCGAACGCCACCCCCATTGGGGCGGGCTTCCCACCTACGAATTCCCTTTGCTGGAAGAGGAGTTGCCGGCCTCCTTGCCCGCGGCGGACGCCGTCGCGTGGCGGATTTCCACCGAGGGTTACTTCGACGTCGAGATGGGGGAATGGGCGCGTTCCTTCGCCCGGTTCGCGCAGGCCGTCGACCTGTCCCGGGTCCGTGCCCTCCTGGTCGGCATCTGGCCGGAGGCCTGCGTCATAGAGACGGACGGGCCCAACACGGAGGCCATGGACGCCCTGGTCGCAGCGGCCGGCCGTCTGCCGGCTCTGCGCTCCCTGTTCGTGGGCGACATGAACAGGGAGGACTGCGAGATCTCCTGGATCAGCCACGGCGACGTCACAGGGCTGCTGACCGCGTTCCCGCAGCTGGAGGAGTTCGGTGTGCGCGGCGCGCAGACCCTGACCTTCCCTCCCGTGTCGCACGCGGCGCTGCGCCGTCTGGTGATCCAGACCGGTGGACTGCCCGGCGAGGTCGTGCGCGGAGTGGCGGCGAGCGACTTCCCCGCCCTGGAGGAGCTGGACGTATGGCTCGGCAGTGCGGAGTACGGGGCCGACGCGACGGTGTCCGACCTGGAGCCGGTCCTGACCGGCGCACGCCTGCCCGCGCTGCGACGGCTGGCACTGCGCAACAGCGAGATCCAGGACGAGATCGCCGCCGCCCTCGCGAGTGCTCCGGTGGTGTCCAGACTGACCGGACTCGCCCTGTCCATGGGCACGTTGAGCGACGCGGGCGCGCTGGCGCTGCTGGCGGGCCAGCCGCTGACCCACCTGTCCGAGCTGGACCTGCACCACCACTATCTGAGTGAGCCGGTGGCCGAGCGGGTCCGGCAGGAGCTGACGTCCCACGGCGTCCGGGTCGACCTGAGCGCGAGTGCCGCGGACCGGTCCGAGGACGAGGACGAGGAATATCGCTACGTAGCGGTGGCGGAATGACGTCCTTGGCCGACGGGGCCGCCCCGTTTCCTGCATCGGGGCAGGTCAGGCATGGTGTGCCCACCTTGAGGGAGATGCCCTAGGGGTGTTCTTCATGCCTTCTGCCAGGCTGATGGTGAGAAGCAGGGAAATGGATGTATAGAGAGTTCGGAGACGTTCATGTCTGTCTCGCTCGGTACGCCACGACCCGTCGGCGCACGCATCGTGAACCTGTCCAACAGCGGGCAAGCGGTGCGCTGCGCGCGGCGTGCCGTGTCCGTTCACCTCGCTCGCCTGGGCTGTCTGAAGGACCCCGGCGGAGAACGCAGCGAGCAGGCGGAGACGGCCCTGCTGGTGGTGTCCGAACTGGTGACGAATGCCTGCCGGCACACGCCCGGTCCGGAGCATCTGGCGATGACCCTGTGCGACGGGTACCTGGTGCTGGAGGTGGGGGACCGCAGCCGGACGGCGCCGTTCCTGGTACCGCCCGAGGAGCGGGGTTCCTGCGGAGGCTTCGGGCTCGGGCTCGTCACATCACTCGTCGACGACTGGACGGTCGTCACCACCGGCGGGGGCAAGACCATCCGGGTGACGCTCTCGATGGGCGTGTGAGCCGCCACCGGGCGAGGACGAGGCGGGCGTGCGTCCCAGGGAGGATGCCGGAACGCACGCCCGCGGCCTGTACGGCATCTGCTATTCGCCTACGAGGGCTGGGGGGTGAGGCTGTCCGTGGTCCGGCGCGACGTCGACGTGAGCGCGCCAGGTGACAGCTCCAGCCGCTACCGCGTCCGCTGATCGCCTACCGCTGCCGGGGGACGGCCTGTCCGGGCCGTCCCCCGGCCTCGTCGTCCGGGACGCCGTGGACCACGTCGTCCCAGACCCAGGCGGCCCCCTGCGGTGCGGCGCCGGGGGCGGGGGCGGGGGCGGGGGCGGTGTGCGAGCGCTGTCTCGCGTGCGCGGAGGGACCGGACGCCTCCGCGCCGCGCTGCCGGGGCAGGTCAGCACCGGTACGGCGGGGGCCGCCCTCTCCCGCGACGAGCTGCGGGTCGAACATGACCACCCACGCCGCGAGGATCAGGACGAAGACGGGCCCCACGAGGATGGGCATCATGAGGGTCACCGGGGACTGACCGTGTATCACTTCGACCTCCCCGGGGGGCGGGTGGTAGCTGACCGCGGCCATCGCGGTGTAGTGCATGCCGGTGACGGCGAAGGCCATGACGAGACCCGCGCCGAGGGCCGGCAGGAAGCCCCTTATCGTGACGGCGGCCCACAGCGCCGCGGTGGCGGCCCCCACCGCGATGAGCACCGACAGCACGACCGTGGACGTGTCGAACCGGAAGTCGCCGTGGAAGCGCATGGCGGCCATGCCGAGGTAGTGCATCACCGCGACGCCAATTCCGGTGATGGGTCCGGCGATGCCCAGCGTCCACTTGCCGGCCCCGAGATATCCGACGACGAACACCCCGATACTCACCACGACGATCGCTATGACCAGGCTGAGTACGGTGAGCTGGACGTCATAGGTGACATTCACGTTCCTGATGGTGAATCCGACCATGGCGATGAAATGCATCGTCCAGATGCCGCATCCCATGGCGGTGGCGCCGAGCATCAGCCAGGCGGGTTTCCGGCCGTGCCCGTGATGCACGGTCCGCACGATGCACCGGAGCCCCAATGCCGAACCGAGCCAGGCCATGATGTAGGCCGCGACAGGTGTCACCAGTCCGTATCTGAATCCTTCGACTTCGTCGGTCACCATTTCTCCTCGGCGCGGACGGGCAACGGAACCCGCGCATACGGACCTTGGCTGCCAGGCGGTCGTTCCTTCGCGAATCAATCGTTTCAGCATGACCGCGAAGGATGGTGCGATACGGGCTGAATGCTCGCCCGTATTGACTGATTGTCGACGCCCCGGAGTGGCCGGGCGGCACACCGGAGGCGCCCGCGAGCGCCCATGCCGACAGGGTGCGCACGGATTCCTCGGCGTCCTGGCTTTCTGACCGCACCCCGGCTCTCCGGCTCCCCGGTCGGCCGGGCAACCGGCGGCCCCGCGGCCGCGCCTCGCGGGTGAGGTGAGCCGCACCGCACGAACTCGGGCGTCCCGGCGGCGGGGGCGCCCTTCGTCCTGCCTAGGGGAAGTCCCGGTACCGGAGCTCGCGGGGGCGTGGTCTCGTGGAGGCGCGCAGAGGCCGCGTGAAAATAATTATCCGTAGGGCTACACAGATGGTCTCGTCATGAAATAAATTTGAGCTCGCTCGGCGGCCGGTCGCGGCCCGCCAGGCTCCTGCCGTCGTGCGGTTCAGCAGCTCTCTGGAGTACCTATGAAGAAGTCGGGCCTCTCCGCCCTCAGGGCGCCCGCGGCCCCGCGCCGCCCCCTGCGGCGACGGCTCACCGGATGGGCGTTCGTCCTGCCGTTCACGGTGCCGTTCCTGCTCGCCGTGGTCGCCCCGATCCTCTACACCCTCGGTCTGAGCCTCTTCCGGGAGCGCCTCATCGGCGGTGTGTCCTTCGTGGGGCTCGACAACTACCAGGACCAGTTGAACGACCCCCGGTTCTGGTCGGCGGTCACCCGGGTCGGGCTCTACCTGCTCGTGCAGGTGCCGCTCATGATGCTTCTCGCGCTGGCCGCCGCCCTGGCGCTCGACAGCGCCAGGCTCTACGCGCCGACCGTCTTCCGGCTCGGTCTCTTCCTCCCCTACGCGGTGCCGGGCGTGGTGGCCACCCTGCTGTGGGGCTACATCTACGGGGCGCAGTTCGGCCTGGTCGGCGATGTCAGGCAGTACCTGGGCATCGACCTGCCCGACCCGCTGTCCAGCGCACTGATCCTGCCGTCGATCGGCAACATCGTGCTGTGGCTGTACGTCGGCTACAACATGCTGGTGTTCTACGCGGCGCTCAAGGCCGTACCCGCCGAGATCTTCGAGGCGGCCAAGCTCGACGGAGCCAGGACCTGGCACGTCATCGCCCACATCAAACTGCCGGCCATCCGCTCCACGCTCGCGGTGACCACGATGTTCTCCGTCATCGGCGGCTTCCAGCTCTTCAACGAGCCGAACATCCTGCGCGGCCTGGTGCCCAACGTCATCAGTACCGACTTCACGCCCAACATGTACGCCTACAGCCTGTCGTTCAACGGGCAGCAGTACAACGCCGCCGCCACCGTCGCGGTGATCATGGGCGTGGTGACCGGCCTGTTCGCCTTCGTCGTGCAGCGCCGGGGCATGAGAGGGGCAGCGTGATGCTGACCGCGAAGGAGAATCCCGTCCGCGCCACGGCGCCGGCCGTACCCGCGGCGAGGCGGGGCCGGGGCCCGGCCCGCCGCCGCCGGACCGGCAGTGGGACCAGGACCCGCCGTTCGGCCCTGCTGACCGCGCTGATGACGCTGCCGCTGCTGTACAGCCTGATGCCGCTGGTGTGGCTCGCGGTCAACTCCACCAAGTCGCGCGACCAGCTGTTCTCCACCTTCGGGCTCTGGTTCGGCGACGACTTCGCCCTCTGGGACAACATCACCGGCGTCCTCACCTACAACGACGGCATCTACCTGCGCTGGCTCGCGAACACCGTGCTGTACGTCGCCATCGGCGCCGTCGGCGCGACCCTCCTGGCCGCGCTCGCCGGGTACGGGCTCGCCAAGTACGACTTCCCCGGCCGGCGTGCCTTCCTGGCCGTCGTGGTGGGAGCCGTCGCCGTACCCGGCACGGCGCTGGCGGTGCCGGCGTTCCTGCTCTTCGGCGAGCTGGGACTGACCAACACGCCCTGGTCGGTGCTGGTCCCCCTGCTCGTCACCCCCTTCGGCCTGTTCCTGCTGTACAGCTACGCCGACGAGGCCATCCCGGACGAGATCATCGACGCCGCCCGCGTCGACGGGGCGGGCGACTTCCGCATCTTCTTCACCATCGCGCTGCGGCTGCTCTCCCCCGCCCTGCTGTCCATCTTCCTGCTCGAGGTGGTCAGCGCCTGGAACAACTACTTCCTGCCGCTGATCATGCTCAACGACCCCCGGTGGTTCCCGCTGACCGTGGGGCTCAACCAGTGGAACGCCCAGGCGCACACCGCCGACGGCGAGGTCATCACCCATCTCGTGATCACCGGCTCGCTTCTGACGATCATTCCGCTGGTGATCGTCTTCATCACCCTCCAGCGCTTCTGGCAGTCCGGCCTGGCCGCCGGCAGCACCAAGGGCTGACACCACCACGGCGGGCAGTCGACGCCGTCCCCTTGCCTCCCCGATTCGAGGACATCACCATGACTCACAGATCCGGCCTGCTCAGAACCACCGCCGTGCTGCTCGGCACGGCCCTCACCGCGGTGAGCCTGACCGCCTGCGGCGGCGACGGCGGCGACAGCGCGTCCAAGCCGTCGGCCCACAGCGAGGCGGACATCCAGAAGGCGCTCGACAAGCCGACGACGATCACCGTCTGGAGCTGGTCGGCGAGCCTCCCGGACGTCGCCAAGGCGTTCCAGAAGGAACACCCGAAGATCAAGGTGAAGGTCGAGAACGTCGGCACCGGTGCGGAGCAGTACACCAAGCTCCAGAACGCCATCAAGGCGGGCGACGGCGGGCCCGACCTGGCCACCGTCGAGTACAGCGCCCTCCCCCAGTTCGCGATGCCCGGCTCGCTGGTCGATCTGCGCACCTTCGGCTTCGACGCCCTGGAGAAGAAGTTCACCAAGGCCACCTGGGACGCCGTCAACATCGACGGCGGCCTGTACGAACTTCCGCTCAACGCGGGCCCGATGGCGCTGTTCTACAACAAGAAGGTCTTCGACAAGCACGACATCGAGGTGCCGGCCACCTGGGACGAGTACATCGAGGCGGCCCGCAAGCTGCAGGCCGCCGACCCGGACACCTACATCGCCGCCGACGAGGGCAACGCCGGGCTCACCCAGAGCCTGATCTGGGCCTCGGGCGGCAAGCCGTTCGGGGTGCAGGGCGACAAGGTGAGCATCGACCTCCAGGACGAGGGCACCAAGCGGTACGCGTCCATGTACCAAAAGCTCCTCGACGACAAGCTCCTGTCGCCGGTCGCCGGCTGGAGCCCCGAGTGGTACAAGGGCCTGGCCAAGGGCAACATCGCGACCCTGCTGTGCGGGGCCTGGATGAGCGGCACGCTCAAGTCCGGGGTGGCCGACGCCGCCGGTGACTGGCGGGTGGCCCCCCTGCCCACCTTCGACGGCACGCCCGTGAGCTCCGTCAACGGCGGCGGCAGCCTCGCCCTGATGAAGCAGAGCAAGAACCAGCTCGCCGCCGCGGCGTTCCTGCGCTACGCGAGCGCCGAGAAGGGCGCCGACATCGCCCAGAAGTCCGGCTCGTTCCCGGCCCGGGCCGCCGTCCTCGCATCCGAGGAGTTCCTCGGGCAGAAGGACGAGTACTTCGGCGGCCAGGAGGTGAACCGCGTCTTCACCGACTCCCTCGCCGATGTGCGTCCGGGCTGGCAGTACCTGCCCTACGACGTGTACGCCACGAGCATCTTCAACGACAAGGTGGGCAAGGCGTTCACCGGCTCCATGAAGCTCCAGGACGGTCTGAACGCCTGGCAGCGGGAGCTGGTCCGCTACGGCGAGGAACAGGGCTTCACCATCGGCTGAGCAGGCATAACCTGTCAGTCCTGTCGAAAGCAGCGTGGAGGAGGGCGACCGTGTTCGCGTCAGTGTGGGGGAGCAGCTCGTGAGCCATGACCCGAACTCGGCCCCGGACGCGGCCGCCTCCGCCCGGGGGTGGCGCTCCGAGGGGGTGAGCGAGGCCAGCCCGCTGGAGTTGCTGCGCACCGCGCTGCCGGGGCTCACCGGAGCCAAGCTGCGGGTCGCCGAGGTGATTCTGCGCGATCCCGCCGGGGCCGGCCGCAGCTCCATCACCTGGCTCGCGGAGGAGGCGCGTACCTCGGCGGCGACCATCACCCGGCTGTCCACCGCCCTCGGTTTCGACGGGTTCCCGGAGCTGCGCGCCGCCCTCGCCCGGGAGCACGGGCGGGACGTACAGGCCGGGTGGGAGAAGGACATCGGGTCCGCCATCACCCCCCAGGACCCGCCGGCGAAGGTCCTCAGCACCCTGGCGGCCAACCAGTTCAGTGCGGCGCGCAACGCCATGGCGTCGGTGGATCTCGACGCCATGGCCCGGCTGGCGGACCGTATCGCCTCGGCCGGACGGGTGCAGCTCTTCGGCGAGTGGGGCGACGCCCCGCCGGCCCAGGAGCTGTATCTGCGGCTGTTCCGCATCGGCATCCCCGCTTGGTTCGGCGAGGGCTCCTACTTCGCGCAGGTCGGCGCGAGCCTGCTCACCCAGGGCGATGTGGCGCTGGTGATCTCCCGCTCCGGTGAGGGAGAGGACCCGGTGCGCTTCGTCGAGGTGGCCCGGGATCACGGCGCCCTGACCGCCGTGATCACCGGCGACCCGGCCTCGTCCCTCGCCGGCGCGGTCGACGTGGCGCTGAACACCGGTACCGGCACCGGGAACTCCTGGACGGACTACTTCGCCGGGAGGTCGAGCGATTCCCTGGTGGGCGCCCTGCTGTGGGCGCTGGTCGCCCAGCGCGTCCCCGACCGGATCTATGACCGGATGAGCCCGGGCGACGGCCCCTCAGCCACTGCCCGTGGCCAGGACTTCTTCAACGACACGATGCACTGACCCGCCCCCTACGCCTTGCGCCAGACCCGGACGGACACCCCACTCATGCCCGAACTGACCATATCCGGCGACGAGTTCCGCCTCGGCGGCGAACCGCTCCAGATCATCTCCGGCAGCCTGCACTACTTCCGCGTCCACCCCGAGCAGTGGGCCGACCGGCTGCACAAGGCGCGTCTGATGGGACTCAACACGGTCGACGTCTATGTGCCGTGGAATCTCCACCAGCCGCGCCGCGACGGCCCGCTCGTGCTGGACGGGGGCCTGGACCTGCCCCGCTTTCTCGATCTCGCCGCCGCGGAGGGCCTCCATGTGCTGCTCCGGCCCGGCCCCTACATCTGCGCGGAGTGGGAGGCCGGCGGCCTGCCGTCCTGGCTGCTCGCCGATCCGGACATCCGGCTGCGCACCGCCGATCCGGCGTATCTGGGGCCGGTGGCGGCCTACTTCGGGCAGTTGCTGCCGCTGCTGCGTGACCACCTCGCGACGCGGGGCGGCCCGGTGATCGCCGTCCAGGTCGAGAACGAGTACGGCGCCTCGGGCCTGCGGGACACCGCCTACCTCGAACGGCTCGTCGCCCTGCTCCGCGAGGGCGGGGTGGACGTGCCGCTGTTCACCTCCGACCAGGCGGACGACCTCGCCGACGGCGGTCTGCCGGACGTGCTGCGGACCGTCAACTTCAGCGGCGACGCCACCGCCAAGCTGCGGGCGCTGCGCAAGCAGCAGCCCTCCGGCCCCCTGATGTGTGCCGAGTTCTGGTCGGGCTGGTTCGACCGCTGGGGCGGCGGGCACGGCACCCGCCCGGCCGCCGACAAGGCCGCCACGCTCGACGAGATCCTGGCGTGCGGGGCGTCGGTCAACATCTACATGCTGCACGGCGGCACCAACTTCGGCTTCACCAACGGCGCCAACGACAAGGGCCGCTACCGGCCCACCGTCACCTCCTACGACTACGACTCGCCGCTGGACGAAGCCGGAGACCCCACCGAGAAGTTCTGGCGCTTCCGCGACACCATCGCCGCGTACGCGCCCCTGCCCGCGGAGCCGGTGCCCCCGGCCGGCCGCAAGCTCGGCCTCCCGGGCATCGCGCTGACCGAACGCGCCTCCCTACTGGCCCAGGCGGCCCGGCTCGGCGCCCCGCGGCGTGCCGACCGGCCGCTCACCATGGAGGAGCTGGGGCAGGACTTCGGGTTCGTCCTGTACGAGACGGTGCTGCCCGCCGAGGGACCCGGCACGCTGCGGCTGTCCGGAGTGCGTGACCGGGCGCAGGTGTTCGTCGACGGGCAGCCCGTCGGCACGCTGGAGCGTGAGAACCACGAGCGGGCCCTCGGCCTGAGGTCACCGGCCCCCGGCAGCCGGCTCGCCCTCCTCGTCGAGAACCAGGGCCGCGTCAACTACGGTGCCGGGCTGCGGGACTGGAAGGGACTGGAGGGACCGGTCTCCTTCGACGGCGCGGAGCTGACCGACTGGAGCAGCACTCCCCTGCCGCTGACGACCCTGGCGGACGTGCGGTTCGGCGAGGGGGCCGTGGAGACCGGACCGGCCTTCCACCGGGGCACGTTCGAGGTGGCGGACCCCGCCGACACGTATCTCCATCTGCCCGGCTGGAGCAAGGGCAACGCCTGGATCAACGGCTTCGCCCTCGGCCGGTACTGGTCCCGGGGCCCGCAGCACTCGCTGTACGTGCCCGGGCCGGTGCTGCGCCGGGGCGTGAACGAGATCGTACTGCTCGAACTGCACGGCGTGCACACTCCGGTGGCGCATCTGCGGGACAGACCCGACCTGGGTCCCGCGGAGTAGCCGGTTCATCCGCCCCCCGAGGCAAATCTTTTACGGCATCCGGGTGTGAGCACCCTTCGAGCGGTAGTGAATTTCAGGAAAGCGAGCAGACATGCAGCGGCAATCGGTCGAGACCGACGTCACCGTCGTGGGGGGAGGCCTCGCGGGTGTGGCGGCCGCCATCGGAGCGGCCCGGACCGGTGCCACAGTGGCTCTGATCAACAACCGTCCCGTCCTCGGCGGCAACGCCAGCAGCGAGATCCGTGTGTGGGTGTGCGGCGCCAGCGCGCACGGCGCCCAGAAGTACGCCCGCGAGACCGGTGTCATGGGCGAGCTGTTCCGGGAGAACCAGTACCGCAACCCCGAGGGCAACCCCTTCCTGTGGGACCAGGTCGTGCACGACGCGGTGCGCGCCGAGCCGAACATCCGGCTCTTCCTCAACACCGATGTGCGCGAGGTGGAGGCCGGCGGTCCCGACGACGCGCGGAGCGTGCGCGCCGTCACCGGCTGGCAGATGGGCTCGGAGCGGATCATCCGCTTCACCTCGCCGGTCTTCGTCGACGCCACCGGTGACGGGCTGGTCGGCGCGCAGGCCGGCGCCTGGTTCCGCACCGGCCGCGAGGCGGCGCACGAGTACGGCGAGGAGTGGGCCCCCGACCTGCCCGACTCGGAGATGCTCGGCAGCACGATGTTCTTCTACACCAAGGACACCGGCGCACCGGTGCGCTTCGTCCCGCCGTCCATCACCAAGGACATCTCGGCCACCTCGATCGTGCGCAACCGCCCGATCCGCACGACGGCCAACGGCTGCGACTACTGGTGGATCGAGTACGGCGGGGACCGCGACGCCGTCGCCGACCACGAGGAGATCCGTGACGAACTGTGGGCCGTGATCTACGGGATCTGGGACCACATCAAGAACTCCGGGAAGTACGACGCCGACACCCTGACCCTGGAGTGGGTGGGCTCGGTGCCCGGCAAGCGCGAGTACCGCAGGTTCGTCGGGGACCATGTGCTCACCCAGCAGGACATCATCGAGCAGCGGCGCTTCCCCGACGCCGTCGGTTTCGGCGGCTGGTCCATCGACCTGCATCCGGCCGGTGGCATGTACGCCGAGGAGGACGGCTCCAAGCACCTGTTCGCGGCGGGGCTGTACCACATCCCGTTCCGCAGCCTGTACTCGCGCAACGTCGGCAATCTGCTCCTGGCGGGCCGTGACATCTCCGCCACCCATGTGGCGTTCGGCACCACCCGCGTCATGGCCACCTGCGCGGTCACCGGCGAGGCCGCGGGCACGGCGGCCGCCCTGTGCGTCCGGGAGGGCCTGTCGCCCCGGCAGCTGGCCGGCGACCGCATCGACCTGCTCCAGCAGACCCTGCTGCGGCACGACGCCTCGCTGCTCGGCGTCGGATGGCACGACCCGGCCGACCTCGCCCGGACCGCTGAGGTCACCGCCTCCAGCCGGCTGGGGGCGCCGTGCGTGCGGCCCCGCCCCGGCGAGGAGACCAGCCGGTTCTCCCTCGACGGCCGGGACGTGGGCATCCTCCTGCCGGTCGAACCGGCCGTGGAGTGCGTCCAGGTCCTGGTGGAGGCGGCCCGGGCCACGGGGGTACGGCTGGAGCTGTGGTCGACCGGCGGCGGTGAGAACCACATTCCCGTGGAGAAGCTGGACGAGGCGACGGTCGGGATCGGCCCGGGCACGCACTGGGTGCGGGCGCCGTTCGTCCACAAGGCCCCGGACGGGGAGAACGTGGTCGTCCTGCTCCGGCGCGACCCGGCCCTGTCCCTCGTCGTGGTGGACCGGCCCGGGCCGTACGGGGTGCTCGGCCTGGTGAGCCGCACGCCGCGCACCGTCACCGAGCGGCCGCAGTCCAACGCCTGGTCCGCCGAGGAACTGCGGCGGCGCTGCCCCGCCGTCGTGGTGGAGGGCGAGAGCACCGCCTACTCCCCCGGCCAGGTGACCGGGCCGCTGCAACGCCCGTACCACGGCCCGCGCATGTGGTCCTCCGCGTCGCTCGCCACCGACCCGCGGCCGTGGATCCGGCTCGACTGGGACGAGGCGCGGGAGATCGGCTCCCTCGACCTCGTCCTCAACGACGACGTCGACATCGACCTGGTGAACCTGCACCACCACCGCACGCCGTTCCCGGTCATGCCGGAACTGCTGCGGGACTACCGGGTGGAGGCACTCGTCGACGGTTCCTGGCACCCTCTCGTCGCCGTCCGGGACAACCGTGAACGCCTGCGCCGTCATGTGCTCGGGGAGCCGGTTCTCGCCACGGCCCTGCGGCTGACCGTGGACGCCACCAACGGCTCGGAGTGGGCCACCGTCGTCGGGGTGCGCGTCTTCGCCCCCCGGCGGTGAACGTCCGCCGTCAGAGGTCCGCGGCGCAGCGGAAGCCGCAGTTGCCGGTGCTGGAGTCGGGGGTGTTGGCCGTGCGGGCGGCCACCCGGTAGCGGTTGCAGTAGGAGTCGTGGCACAGGTAGGAGCCGCCGCGCATGACCCGCAGGCCGCCCTGGGCGGGGCCGCGCGGGTCGGTGCGCGCGGCGGGGTCGTGCGTGGCGGTGAACCGGTCGGCGACCCACTCCCAGACGTTGCCCACCATGTTGAACAGGCCGTAGGCGTTGGGCCGGTAGGCGTCGGCCGGGGCCGTGCCGAGGTGTCCGTCGTCACCGGTGTCGACCACGGGGAACTCCCCCTGCCAGATGTTGCAGCGCCAGCGGCCGCGCGGGGTGAGTTCGTCGCCCCAGGGGTAGCGGGCCTGGTCGAGACCGCCGCGCGCCGCGTACTCCCACTCGGCCTCCGTCGGCAGCCGCTTGCCCGCCCACGCGGCGTAGGCCTGTGCGTCGTCCCAGGTCACATGGACGACGGGGTGACGGGCCCGGTCCTCGACCGTCGAGCCGGGCCCTTCGGGCGCGCGCCAGCAGGCACCCGGCACGCCCCGCCACCACGGGGTGCCCGCCGCGCTCCGGGTGGCCCGTACCCGCTCGGGGGTGAGGAACCCGGCGAAGACGTAGGACCAGCCCGACCGCTCGGCGGCCGTGACATGGCCCGTGTCCTTGACGAAGGCGGCGAAGCGGGCGTTGGTCACGGCGGTCTCGTCCATGCGGAACGGCGAGAGGGTGACCTCACGCACCGGCCCCTCGCCGTCACCGGGGTTGGCGTGCGTGTCCTCGTTGCCCATGCGGAAGGTGCCGCCCGGCAGCCGCACCGTTCCCGCACGGGACGCCCTGCGCCCCCGCGGCACGGCGACCGGCGCCGCGGGGGCCGTTCCCCCGCCCCCGGCGGGGGAACAGCACGTGCCGGACTCGCGTGCGGTCATGGACCATCTCCCCTAGCCACGGACGCCGTCGATCTCCAGTGTCTGCACGCACTTGGTGTTGATGGGGATCGTCACGCTCTTGCCGGTGACGCCTGCCTCGCGGCGTACGTATCTCTCGCCGACCCCCGTGTTCCAGCGGGGCACCACACCGCCGGGGCCGCCGGTCACCGTCGAGAAGCCGGACAGGTCGAAGGTGAGGTTGGTCCGGACGGTCGAGTCGTTGGCGACGACGATGACCAGTTTCCCCGTCGTCTCGTCCCAGGCGGCCGCGGCATGGGGCACACCGGTGTGGAGCATCTTCATGCCGGGGCGGATGTGCCGGCTGAAGTGGGCCATCACGTAGTACTTGGTGTTCACCGCCGCGAGGGTGGCCCCGAGGGCGGGGTCGCCGGGGTCGCGCTGCGCGGCCGGGGTGTAGTGGAACATGGCCCAGTCGGGGTGGGGGTCGAGGGGCTGCCAGTAGGCCCAGGCGGTCGGGTGCAGGGCATGGAGGTCGCTCAGCAGGTACATGGCCATGGAGAAGCCGTTCGCCGTGTTGGTGCCGGTCTCCGAGTTCCACAGGCCCTTGCCCGCCTGGGTCACCACCGCCTGGTGGAGCAGGGCCCGGCTGCCCCCCGCGCCCTGGTAGCCATGGACGTTGACACGGTCCACGAGGGCCTTCGCCGAGGCGTCCAGGGCGGCCCAGGTCGCGCGCGCCGTGTCGACGGTCGCCTCGTCGGACGCGGCGATCTTCGTGGCGGTGAGTCCGCACCGGTCCAGTTCCCGGCGCAGTTCGGGCAGTACGGCGGCCTGCACCGGCCGGCTCATGTAGCAGCCCTCCTGGTTGAAGTCGGCCCGCCAGTTGCCGGAGCTGGGTTCGTTGAAGGGTTCCACGGACACGAAGTCGACGCCCCAGGCGTCGCGTGCGTGCTGCGCGACGGCCGCCAGGTGCAGGGCGTGCCGCCGGTAGTGCTCGGGGGCGAGGTTGTCGGTGCCGGAGGCGGCCGCCCCCGAGGGGTTGCGGTTCTTGCACATCCACCACATGGGGGAGTTGGCGAACAGTTCGCTGTGCGCACCGCGCTGGACCGCCTTGAGCAGCATGGTGCGCTGCGCGCGGTCGGCGTCCCAGTTCCAGGCGGTGGACGCCGGATTCTCGTCCCGCGGGTCCTGCCAGTACCCCTCGATCTGCTTGAACCAGGGGATGTTGGGCGAGACGGCCATGGTGCTGCCGTTCACGGCGTTCCAGCCGCACGCGCCCAGGTTGTAGCGGGCGATGTCCAGGTTGAGTCCGGGCCGCGAGGCCCCCTGGTAGGTCACCCACTTGTCGGTGAAGAACAGGTCGGCGAAGACGTCGGCGTAGGTGGCGCTCGCCCCGAACACGTTCGCCCACCAGGCCAGCGAGGTGCCCCAGCCTTCCCAGGTGCCGTAGGTCGTGGAAGGGTCGACGGTGATCGTCGAGTCGGCCCGTGCGGTGCCGGTCGACAGCGCGCTGCCGAGGGCACCCGCCCCCGCCGCGGCCAAGAGGGTTCTGCGGCGCATGTTCGGTTCTCCGTTCTGTCGGCGAGTCGGTGGAAGTGCCACGACGGGGGTCAGCCGGCCGGCCAGACGGCCACGTTGTCGATGTTGAGCCACTTGCCCGCCGGGCTGTCGGCCCAGACGCCGAGGTTGGCCTTGCCGGTCGACACGGTGAAGGTCACCTTCTTCGTGGTCCAGGCGTCCTGCCTGGCGTTGAGGTGCACCTTCGCCGCGGTGCCGCCGTGTCCCTTGACCTCGACGTAGGCGCTGGTCTGGCCGCCCGAGGAGCGGTAGTCGAAGGACAGTTCATAGGTGCCGTCCGGGAGGGAGACCTCCTGGCTGACCCATGAGGTGTACGGCGCGTCGTCCCACAGGGTGAGCTGCCTGCGGCTGTCGCCCAGCGATGACTCCTGCACCTGGGCGGCGCCGTTGGCCTTGGTGGTGTTCCACTGCGGGATCCTGGTGCCGACGACGTCCTGGTCGAAGCGGCCGTTGGCGACCCGGTTGCCGCTCAGGGTCCCGGTCTCCGTGTCGACGTCGACGTCGGTCCAGCCGTGCAGGACGGGCCCGCCGCCTTCGAAGGTGAGCGGGTACCAGGCGTTCTGCCCGACGCCGCCCGGGGCCGGGTCGCCCTTGCCGTAGAACTGCGAGTACCGGTCGCCGTTGTAGAGGTACGACGTCGTGCCGTCGCGGCCCACCACGGGGATGATCTGCTCGAACTGCGTGCCGAAGGAGTTGCCGGACGCGGGGCTCGTGGTGACCTGCTTCCAGGCGACGGACTTGTCCCAGCCGCCGAGGGTGCCGCTCGCGCGGTAGGAGGTGGGCGTGGCGTTCCAGTAGTCCAGGCCGGATCCGAACAGGTAGTACGTCCCGTTGGCCTTGAGGACGGCCGGTGCCTCCTTGTGGGCGTACCACTCGGTGTAGACGGCGGGCTTCACCCCGGTCCAGTCGTCCGTGAGCGGCGCCACGTTGAGCGTCTGGTTGAACTGCTTCTGGTCGCCCTTGAGGTGGTCGCCCACGTAGACGAGGTACGCCTTGTCCCCGTCGACGAAGACCGAGTGGTCGCCGGTGGTGTTGCCGTTGACCTCCTGGGGGGCGCCGGTCGGCGTGTAGGTGCCGTCGACCGTGTCGCTCGTCGCGAAGAGGATCTGGTTGCGGTTGCGGTCGCCGTTGTTGACCTCGGCGACCAGGACGAACGTCCCGTCCGGGCGCTGGACGAGCTGGGGGCGGCCGAGCCACAGGGGGTAGGTCAGATAGGGCTCGGAGCCGTCCTGCTTCAGGATGGCCTTCTCGAACGTCCAGTTCTCCAGGTCGGTCGAGCTGTACAGGTTGACGGCCTTGGGCTGGCCGCTGACCAGGGCCTGGCCCACCCAGTAGTAAGTGCCGCCCACCTTCAGGACGTTGCCGCCCTGGGCGAGGATCGGACGGTCGTCGGTGTCCTTCCAGACGGTGTCGTTGGCCAGGTGGGACAGGGGTTCCGCGGCCCGGGCCGACGGCGCGAGACCACCGGTGAGGGCAAGGGCGGCAGCGGCGGCCAGCGTGGTCAGATGCTTGGTGCGATTGGGGAGGCTCACGGTGCTCCTCGGTCGGCATCGGCACGGATGACGCAAAGGATTATCACGAAAGTCAACCGATTGACCCCGCCGTGAAATAGATTTCCAGAGGCGGCGTGAGCGGCCACCTCCCCCCGGACGGCGCACATCACGCAGGCGACCTGAGCGATGTGACGGTGCCACGTCCGCCCCCGCGGTCCGCGCAGCGCGCGACCGGATGCGCGTCACCGCAGGTCAGAGGCTCATGTGGCGGATGGGGCGGGGGTGTTGCACGGCATGGCGCCTCGCGTGCGTGGCGCCGTGGGGGTCCGGCCGGGGACCGGGGCGATGGGATGCTGACGCCGGTCGGCACGCGCTTCGACCCACGTCCGTCGTGGGCACATCCCCCGCTTCCACGACGGGCTCGGCACACCGGGTCGTCTCCCCCGGCGACCCGGTGTGCCACGCTCCGCGCCGCCGACGCCGGGGTTGCCCGATGCTTGGGTGGTTACCGGCCCAGACACGAGGAGATGCCCGGTGTACAGCGCTTCCTACTACGTCCTCACGGACTCGCGCAGTTCGTTCGTCCGCTTCCGGTCCGACGGCACCTTCACGGTCGGCCACGACCTGTCGTACGCCCTGTGGGAGCGCACCCAGGTCGCCTTCGAGGCCGGCCGTGACTTCTTCGCGGGTGACGTCTACCGCGCGCTCACCTACACCGCCGACACCGAGTTCGACCTGTCGGTCGTGTACGTGCAGGGCGAGGACTCGGCCGTGGTCACCATCCCGCTCTCCCGGGACTGCACCGCCGAGGCCCACTTCGAGATGAGCGGGCTGCGGGCGCTGGTGCAGTAGGGACGACGTGGCGCTCGCCGTCCCTCAGCCGTGTCACGGCGGGGTGAAGGACTACAGCACCGGGTCGCTCATGCGCCGCCAGGGTCCGTCGCTCACGTCCTGCACATAGGTGTTCTGGGCTCCCACGGCGTCGACCGCCCTGTCCCGCGAGTCGTTCGCACCGAACGCGGCGAAGACCACCGGGCGGATGCCATGGCTCGCGCACACGATCTGAAGTTCCTGGCAGACCCGGCCGAAGTCCATGATCTTGTTGTCCTTGGCGCCGCCGCCGACGATGCCGAGCAGGTCCTCGGACCAGATGTCGACCTTGACGGGCGCCGCCCGCGGGTCACGGGTGCCGTCCGCCTGCCGGGCCCACACCGTCGGGTCCTGGCCCCCGGGCGGCAGGTCGTGGTAGCCGTCGGCCCAGGCCGGCGCCGGCCGGCCGCCCCGGCCCACCCACGCGTTCACGACCTGGCAGGCGTCGGCCTCCCGTCTGTCACCCACGGCGTTGCGCTGCGCTCCCACCGCCTCGGCGCCCGACAGCGCCGCGGCGAGACTGACGTGGTCCGGGAACGGATGGTCCTTGGCGTCCTTGATCCAGCGGGCCAGGATGTTGCCGTAGGAACCCAGGACGACGCCCGCGGCGGTGAGGGCGTCCACGAGGAGCTTCACCTGCTGTCCGGGCGTCGTGGGGTTCGTGCCGCCAAACACCGTGGCCCCGACGGTGATCGTCATGTGTGCTCCGCATTTCTGAAGACCGGTTTTCGCCCCACGCTAGGTCGCACCCGCGCGGTCGGCCCGGCACGTCCAGGCTGCCCGGAGGGCCGGCAAACTACCCGGTCAGGCGCCCGAAAGGACAACTCCGCCCGGCGGCACGTCGGTTACCAATGGAGCACACCCAAGCGCCCGAGTGAAGAGGGAACCCCTGTGGACGAGACGATCAGCGGAGCACTGGACACGCTGGAACTCAACGGCGACAGCGCCGTGTACTGGCTGGCCACGCTCCGCGGTTTCGAGGAGGCCGAGCGCTCCGAACCGGCCCAGGACTGGGACACGTTCGTCCAGCGGTTCACCGCCTGGACCGGGCAGGCCGGGCTGCCGTCCGACGTCACCCTGCGGTTCGTCGACCACGCCGCCCGGACCTACGGCGCGGAACTCGTCGGGTACCTCGCCGCCCTGACCGACGACCAGGTCCTCGCCCACTGCGCGCAGTCCGGATGGGCCCGGCTGATCACGGGCCATGGCGCGGACTGGGCCGCCTACGACGGGTCGCAGGAGCACTGGGAGTACTTCCGCGACCAGTTCTACATCCAGGCCAACGACATCGACCCACAGGTGTACGCCACCGCGCACGAGCAGTTGTCCCCCTACGACGCCGCGAGCCCGCTGGAGCGCTACCACGCCCTCGTCGGGCTCGGACTGCCGGTGCACACCTCTGCCGCCGAACCCGCCGTCCCCGGCTTCCCGGACCAGGAGGCCGCCTCGTCGGACGGGATGCCGATGCGGGAGCCCTCCTCGTTCGACGAGATGTCGGTCGAGGAGGTCGAGGAGATGATCCTGGCGTACGCGGCGGCGGCCGCCTCCTGACGCTCGGCCCGGAACCTGACCTGGCTCACCGGCTCCGGCCGGATGGTCAGGTCTGCCGGACGGGCGCGTACTCCCGCTCCGTGACCCCGAAGGTCCAGGCGACGCCCTCGCGCGCGGTCCGGGTGCTGGGCGGGACGCGGAGCCAGTACGTGTGGAACGTGCCGTCCGGCTCGGGGGTGGAGTTCACCACCTCCACCATGGCCACGTCCTCGTCGTCGTCCAGCGCGATCCGCCACAGCACACCGGTCTCGTCACGGTGCACGGGCTCGGCGCCCGAGTCGGCGAGGAAGCGGTCGTAGCCGTAGAACTCCAGCATCACCCGGCGCAGTTCGGCGTTCTCCTCGGCGCGTATGCGGTCCGGGGTGAGGTCCGCCAGGCCGGTGAGGAAGTCCCGCGGCACGGGCATGCCCCGCCAGGCGTACAGCGCGAATCCGTCGGGGAAGGCCAGGGCGGGGCCGTCGCCCCGGTCGAGCCGGCCTGCCTCGTCCCGGTGCAGCTCCACCGGGCGCTCGCAGATCACGACCGCCTCCTCGTACGGCCACCACCAGCCGGCGTGCCGGGCCACCTCGGCGAGTCCGTCGAGCGCCGTGCCCCGGTCGGCGAGGGCGGCCAGCCAGGGGGCGTCGTGCTGGCCCAGCACGGCGTCGAGCAGCAGCAGCCGGACGGCCGCCTCCTCGCCCAGTTCCTCGACGACGCCGGTACGGATCCGGTCCGCGAGCGCTCGGGTCGGCTCCCACAGACGGCCCCCGGTCGCCGCCCACAGCGCCGCATAGCCCGCAGCGCCCAACTCGCCTGCCGCGCGGGCTCGTTCAGCGGCCCAGGGGCGGGTGCGGACCTCCTCGAACACACTGCGGCCCCATCCCCCGGACCGGCGCAGCAGCGCCACCGCGGCCAGGGGCGACGGCGCACACAGCACCTGGCGGGGCGCGGCGAGTCCGGCGGCCCGGTAGGCAAGGCGGACACCTGCCTCGGCGGCTGCCCGGTCGGCCGCTCCGGTGGCGGCGGCGACCGCGCGCCAGGCGTCCGTGGTGTGCGGGGCGGGTGCGCCGCCGGGGGCGGCGGGGTGGGCGGAGCCCGCGGGCGGGGGTGCGGCGGGAAGGCCGGGGCGGGGCGCCCCGGTGGCCGGTGTCGTCATGGGTCGTCCTCATGTGCGCGTACGGAGCGGGTCGGTGGTGCGGTGTTGCTGGAGGTGCGCTGCTGGAACTGCCGTGCCCGGGTTGGCGGCCCCGGTCGCCGTGCGCGGCGTCAGTCGGCCACGTACCGGGCCACCGATCCCGGCACGTACTCCCGCTGCCGGATCACCCGGTACCAGCCCGCCGGGAGCGGTATCGCGGCGTGCTCCTCGTGCACGACCCGGCCCCCCTTGGGCAGGTGCAGCAGCATCGGAGCCGACCGCCCACGCTCGCACACCAGCCGGCCCGGGCCCTGCACCGCGTGGGCGTGCCCCGTGACCTCGCCCAGCGCCAGGACCAGCCGCCCCCGCGCGTCCCGGGGCTCGCCGGCGTCCTGAAGCACCCGGGCCGGAACAGCGCCCTGCGGGACGGGCACGATCAGCACATCACCTTGCCGGTACACAACTCTCCCCTTCCCGTCGGCCGTTCGGACGGGCCGATCACACTGCGCACGCTAGAGGGAGGGTCTGACAACGGAGCCCGCCGACGGCCCGCGGCGGCGGGTGTCAGTGGGGCTTGGTACAACTTGCGAGTCGCACCACCCCTCCCACCTCGCACGCCACCAGGAGTCACCGACATGCCCATCAGCAAGAGCATGGACGAATGGGGTGGGCTGCCCCTCTACAAGTTCCCGCTCCTCGAAGAGGACCTGCCCGAGTCGCTCCCCGCCGCCGACGCGGTCGCCTGGCGTCTCACGGTCGAGGACTACTGCGACGCGGAGCGAGGCCAGTGGGCCGCCACGTTCGAGCGCCTGGCGAAGGCCGTGGACCTCTCGCGGGTCCGGGCCCTCGTGGTCGGCATATGGCCCGACGCCGTGGAGGAGGGCGAGCCGAACACGGAGGTGGTGGACACCCTCGTCGCAGCCGCGAGCCGGCTGCCCGGGCTGCGGGCCCTGTTCGTCGGGGAGATGACGTACGAGGAGTGCGAGATCTCCTGGATCGTCAACGGCGATGTCACGCCGTTGCTGGCTGCCTTTCCGCGGCTGGAGGAGTTCGGAGTGCGCGGGGGCCAGGGCCTGGTCTTCCCGCCGCAGTCGCACGCGGCGCTGCGCCGTCTGGCCATCGAGACCGGCGGCCTGTCCCGCGAGGTGGTGCGCGGCGTGGGCGAGAGCGACTTCCCCGCCCTGGAGGATCTGGACATCTGGCTCGGTGTCTCCTGGTACGGAGCGGACACGCAGGTGCCCGACCTGGAGCCCCTGCTGTCGGGGACCCGGCTGCCGGCCCTGCGGCGGCTGGCGCTGCACAACAGCGAGATCCAGGACGACATCGCCGCGGCCTGCGCGTCCGCGCCGGTCGTCGCCCGGCTCACCGCGCTGGACCTGTCGATGGGCACGCTCAGCGACGAGGGCGCGCAGGCGCTCCTGCACGGGCAGCCGCTCATCCACCTGACCGAGCTGAACCTCTCGCACCACTACCTCACCGAGCCGATGGCGGAGCAGGTCCGCACGGCCCTGACCCCCCACGGCGTGGCCGTCGACCTGTCCGACGCGCACCACCGCACCGGCCGCGAGCGCCGCTACGTCGCGGTGGCGGAGTGACCTCCGCCCCACCGGCCACCGCCCTCGCGATCGTCGGCATCCCCGGGCACCGCCGCGTCACCCTCTTCCAGGACGCGCTGCGCTCCGCCGGGCTGCCCGCGGCGCGGGTCGTGCCCTGGGCCGACGTGCTCACCGGGACTGCCCGGTTCCGGGCGGGCGAGGCCGTGCGCATCGACTCGCCGGGGGAGGACCCGGACGTCGACCGGCTGTTGCGGGGGGTCTGCGACCCCACCCGGGTGGAGGGCGGCGCCCGCTGGTACCGCTCGTTCCTGGCCGCGGCCGGGCGCGTCGCCGACGGCGTACGGGCCGCCGGGGGCACCCTCCTCGGTGAACCGGCCGATCTCGCGGTGCTGTTCGACAAGCGGCTGTGCCATGCCGCGCTGGCCGCGGCGGGCGTCCCGGTGCCGCCGTCCCCGACCTCCGGGGCCGGGGCACCGCCGGTGCGCGGCTGGCCCGATGTGCGCGGGCTGCTCGGCGAACGGGGCCTGCGCCGGGTCTTCGTGAAGCCGGCGCACGGTTCGTCGGCCTCCGGTGTCCTGGCCGTCGAGTCGGCGCCGGGAGGCCGGCTCAGGGCCACGACCTCCGTGGAGCGCACCCCCTCGGGCGCCCTGCACAACTCGCTGCGGCTGCGGGTCCACGAGGACGAGACGACGATCGGCGCCCTCGTGGACGCGCTCGCCCCGGACGGGCTGCACATCGAACGCTGGCTGCCCAAGGCGTCGTTGGCCGGCCGGTCCGCCGATCTGCGGGTCGTCGTGGTCGCGGGCCGCGCCACGCACGCCGTGGTCCGCACGGCGGCCGGACCGATCACCAATCTCCACCTCGGCGGCCGGCGCGGCGACCTCGACGCCGTGCGGGCGGCGGTCTCCTTCGCCGGAGGCGACTGGCGGGCCGTGCCGGCTGTCTGCGAGCGGGCCGCCGCCGCCTTCCCGGGCACGCCGTGCGTCGGTGTGGACCTGCTGCCGGCCTCCGGCTGGCGGCGGTTCACCGTCGCCGAGGTGAACGCCTTCGGCGACCTGCTGCCGGGCCTTGTGGGGCTGCCGGACGGCCCCGCCGAAGGGCTGGACACCTACGCCGCCCAGGTCGCCGCCCTCACCGGCTCCCGGCCCGGCTTTCCCACGCCTGCGCGGATACGCCCGAGCGGCCCGGACCTCGTCCGGCCGTGACCGCACGAACAGGAAGCACCATGCACACATCTTCCGGAGCACCCCACCCGCCGGCCGAACAGCCGGACATGAACGAGGTCGTCGGCCGCGACGACCTCCTGCTGATCACGCTGGACACACTGCGTCACGACGTGGCCGAGGAGCTCGCCGCGCAAGGCCGCATCCCGCATCTCGCCGCGCATCTGCCCGGCGGGCGGTGGGAGCGCAGGCACGCGCCCGGCAGTTTCACCTACGCCTCGCACCAGGCGATGTTCGCGGGTTTCCTGCCGACACCCGCCGCGCCCGGGCCGCATCCCCGGCTCTTCGCCGCGCGTTTCGCGGGCAGTGAGACAACGGCCGGGCGCACCTGGGTGTTCGACGCACCGCACCTCGTCTCGGGCCTGGCGGACGCCGGTTACCGCACGGTGTGCATCGGCGGCGTGGGCTTCTTCAACCGGCAGGCCGCCCTCGGGTCGGTGCTGCCGGGGATGTTCCAGGAGGCCCACTGGGAGCCGTCGTTCGGCGTGACCTCACCGACGTCGTTCGAGGAGCAGATCGCCTGCGCCGAACAGGTCGTCGCCGCCCTGCCGGCGCGGCAGCGGCTGTTCCTCTTCGTCAACGTCTCCGCCCTGCACCAGCCCAACTGGTTCCACGCCCCGGGGGCGACGGCACGGGACGGCGACACCCGGCGGACGCACGCCGCGGCCCTGGAGTACGTGGACCGCCACATCGGGCGGCTCTTCGACGCGATGCGCCGCCGGCGCCGCTGCTTCGCCATCGTCTGCTCCGACCACGGCACCACGTACGGCGAGGACGGCTACACCGGCCACCGCCTCGCCCACGAGGCGGTGTGGACCGTCCCGTACGCGCACTTCTTCCTCGAACCGGACGCCGCCGAAGGGACCTCACGATGACCACGCACACCACGGCGGCGCCTCGCCCGTACGAGAGCTACGTCTACGCCTACCCGCACAAGACCGCCTACCGGAAGCTGCCCGGCCGCCCCGCCCTGCGCGACCTGTGGGCGGGCGAGGCCAAGGACGCCCTCTCGCTCTATCTGCACATCCCGTTCTGCGAGGTGCGCTGCGGCTTCTGCAACCTCTTCACCCGCATCGGCGCCCCGGACGGACTGACCACCGCCTACCTCGACGCGCTGGAGCGGCAGGCCCGCGCGGTCCGTGGCGCGCTCGGCGACGGCCCGGTCCGCTTCGCCGCCGCGGCGTTCGGCGGCGGCACCCCCACCTTCCTCACGGCCGCCGAGCTGACCCGGCTGTGCGACATCGCGGAGCACACCGCGGGCGCGGACCTGCGGGCCGTCCCGCTGTCGGTGGAGGCGTCCCCGGCGACGGCGACCGCCGACCGGCTCGCGGTGCTCGCCGAGCGGGGCACCACCCGGCTGAGCCTGGGGGTGCAGAGCTTCGTGGACACCGAGGCCCGCTCGGCGGTGCGCCCGCAGCGCCGCGCCGACGTCGAGGCCGCGCTCGGCAGGATCCGCGACGCCGCGATCCCCGTGATGAACATCGACCTGATCTACGGCATCGACGGCCAGACCGAGAGCAGTTGGCGCCGCTCCCTGGAGGCGGCCCTCGCCTGGCGGCCGGAGGAGCTGTACCTGTACCCGCTGTACGTGCGCCCGCTGACCGGCCTCGGACGCCGCACCGCCGACCTGCCCGAACCCCTCTCCGACCGGGCCTGGGACGAGCAGCGGCTGCGGCTGTACCGCTACGGGCGGGATGTGCTGCTGGACGCCGGGTACCAGCAGGTGTCCATGCGGATGTTCCGCCGTCCGTCAGCCGCCGCGCCGACGGCCGGCGACCACGCCTGTCAGACCGACGGCATGGTCGGACTGGGCTGCGGCGCCCGCTCCTACACGTCCGCGGTGCACTACTCCTTCGACTACGCCGTCGACATGCGGGAGATCCGCACCATCGTCGACGACTACGTGGCCCGCCCCGAGGCGGACTTCGGCCACGCCGAGTACGGCCGGCCGATGGACCCCGACGAGGCGCGCCGCCGCCATCTGATCCAGTCGCTGCTCCAGGCGGAAGGCATGGACACGGCCGGCTACGAGGCCCGGTTCGGCAGCAGCCCCCGGGACGACTTCGCCGCCGAACTGGCCGCGTTCGACGCCGCCGGCTGGCTCGCGGCGGAAGCGGCCACCGCCGGGCGGCTGCGTCTGAGCCCGGAGGGCCTGGCCCACTCCGACGCCGTCGGACCGGCCCTGTTCTCCCCCGCGGTGCGTGCCGCGATGACCGACTACGAGCGCAAGTGACGGACGACGACATGGACCTGACCCTCCTCTACCGCGGCCCCCTCGCCTCCTGCGACTACGACTGTCCCTACTGCCCGTTCGCCAAACGGCGCGACAGCCGGGCCGCGCTCACCGCCGACCGCGCCGCCCTGGAACGCTTCACCGCGTGGGCGGCCGGGCAGACCGGGGACCGGCTGTCGGTGCTGTTCACGCCGTGGGGCGAGGGGCTGGTGCGTTCCTGGTACCGCCGGGCGCTGGTGGAGCTGTCGCACCTTCCGCAGGTGCGCCGGGTGGCGATCCAGACCAACCTCTCCTGCCGTACGGAGTGGACCGCCGAGGCCGACCTCGACAGGCTGGCCCTGTGGTGCACCTACCATCCGGGGCAGACGCCGTACGACCGGTTCCTCGGCAAGTGCCGTGAGCTGGCCCGCGGCGGTGTGCGCCACAGTGTCGGCATCGTGGCCCTGCCCGGTCATCTGGAGCACGCCCGCAGGCTGCGCGCCGACCTGCCCGAGCGGGTCTATCTGTGGGTCAACGCCGCCGAGGGGCACACCTACACCGACACCGAGGCGGCCCGCTGGACGGACCTCGACCCGCTGTTCCCGTACAGCCGCCACCCGCACACCTCCGCCGGACTGCCCTGCCGTACGGGCGAGTCGGTGGTGTCGGTGGACGGGGACGGCACGGTTCGCCGCTGCCACTTCGTGGACACGCCACTGGGCAACCTCTACGACGGCAGCTACCGCGCCGCCCTGCGGCCCCGGCCGTGTCCGCTGGCGGTGTGCGACTGCCACATCGGCTATGTCCACCTGGAGTCGCTGCCGCTGTACGACGTGTTCGCCGGGGGCGTCCTGGAGCGCGTCCCCGCGGCCCTGCCCCTCGCGGCTCGTCAGGCCGCTCCGAGCCACATCCGGTCGTAGTAGGAGCCCGATTCGCCGCGCATCTGGTAGTTGTGGACCTCGGGCCGGCGGGCGGCGAGGAACCGCATGCTGCCGAGGTACACCCCGGCCGCGTCCCGGACGAGTTCCTCCTCCACCTGGGCGAGGAGCGCGTTGGAGGCCTCCAGGGTGCGGGCCTTGCGGGCCTTGGCGGTGAGCTCGTCGACGACCTTGTTCTCGTAGCCGGCGTAGTTGTACGAGGCGCCGGTGGTGTAGTTGGAGGAGACGTTCTCCAGGGCGCTGTTCAGTGTGATGTACATCTGCCGTCCGTAGATGTCCCCCGCTCCCTCGGCCGTGATCTGGTCGAAGGCCGTCTGGCCCATGCCGCGCAGCTCGATGTCCACGCCCACGTCGGCGAACTGCTGCTGGAGCACCTGGGCGAGCAGCGGCCAGGGGTCCTGGCTGCCGTGCGGGAAGTCCAGTCGCAGCCGCCGGACACCGGCCTCGCGCAGCAGGGCGCGGGCCCGGTCCGGGTCGTAGGTGTAGGGCTTCGCGGTACGCCGGTAGCGGTCCAGTTTCTCGGGGAAGGGGCAGCCCCAGGGGTCGGACAGTCCGAAGGTGACGCGCATCAGCTGGTCGCGGTCCACCGCCCAGTTGAGGGCCTGCCGTACGCGCCGGTCGCGCAGTTCCGGGCGTTTGAGATTGATGTTGAGCCACTGGCTGCCCCGGACGGGCACGGGGTGGACGAACCGCTCGCGGGTGTCCTGGTCGGCGGTGAACTTGGGTGCCTGGCTGGCCACCAGCCCTTCGCCGAGGATGTCGATGCTGCCGGCGTTGAGCTGGAGCGACTGCATCGAATAGTCGATGCCCCAGCGGAACTCGACGGTGTCGACGAGCGGGGTGCCGTCCCAGAAGTACTGGTCGAAGCGGCGGAACGTGGCCCGCTGGCGTTTGCTGTCGTAGCGGAGGATCCGGTAGGGGCCGGTGCCGACCGGGGTGCGGCCGAAGGAGCTGCCGAGGCGGCGGATCTCCTCGGCGGGCAGGGCGGCGGTGTAGGGCTGGCACAGCAGGGGGAGCAGCAGGACGTCCGGTTCGGTCAGCCGGATCCGCAGGGTGTGGGAGTCGAGTGCCTTCAGACCGCGGACCTTCTCGGCCTTCTTCTCGTAGACCGCCTCCGCTCCCTCGATCGTGAACAGGAAGCTCGCGGCCCAGGAGCCGAGTTCGGGGTCGAGGATGCGGGTCCAGCTGTCCACGTAGTCCTGCGCGGTGACCGCCCGGCCGTTGTGGAAGCGCACGTCGCGGCGGAGCGGGACGGTGTACACGCGGCCGTCCCGGGACACCGTCGGCATGGCGGCCGCGGCGTGCGGGGCGGGACCGTCGTACTGGCCCGCGTAGTGGTAGAGCGGGGAGTGCAGGACCGTCGAGATGGCTTCCCAGCTGTGCAGGTCCCAGCCGATCGCGGGGTCGTAGGACTGGGCCTCCGTCGCCCAGGCCGTGATCACCTTTCCCCTGCGGCGGGCGCCGGGGGGATCGGCGCCCGGCCCGGGGGCCCACTCCGGGACGTCGGCGGGCGGGCCGGACCGGACCGGACGCGCCTCCCCCGTGCAGCCGCTGAGGAACGCGCCTGCCGCACCGGCCGCGCCGGTGGCCAGGACGAGTCGTCTGGTCGGGATGTGCAACGGTCCGGCCATGGCCGTCCTCTCGTGCAACTGCCGAAGGGGAAGGAAGCGAGGCACCTCGCCGGAACCGGCCGAAACGGCCCTCGATTGGCCGAAAGCCTGCACGCGCCGGAGCGCCCTGTCAACGCCGCACACGGCTTTTATTGACCGATGCGTCAGTCGGTATCGGCGGTCGGCCGGCGGGGTGGCGAAGTGCGCGGGCCCGGTGAGCGCTGTGCCGGCCACCCCTGTCCGGCAGGCGGGGAACGTGCGGTGACCGGCGGATTCGGCGAGGTGATCCGGCGTGTCGGGGCCGGACGGGAAGGGGGCGACGGCCGGTCCGTGATCCGTACGGGCGGGCCCGGTGACCTGCCGGCCCGCGATCGCGGGGTCGAGCGGGGTGCCGTAGCCGTCGGGCGGTGCGCAGACGAACGCGTCCGCGTCGGATCAGAAGTCGAGGTCCAGGTAGTCGATGTCGTTGATGGCGACGTCGGACAGGTCCAGGGCGCGGGCTCCGCCGTCCTGGAAGTAGATCTCCCGGAAGCCGTCGGCGATGATCTGGCGCATCCGCTGGTCGCCGGCGCCCGCCTCGCGCGCGTCGAACAGGCGGCGGGCGTAGTCCGGGGGGAGGTGCACGGTGAGGCGGCGGAAGCGGCCGTCGTCGGTCGTGCCGATGGGGGCGGTGTAGCCGAACCGGGCGCGGGTCTCCACCGTGATGCCGGTGGCGGTGGCGGCCTGCCTGCGGCGGCGTTCGCGCACCCGGGGCTGCCAGCGGGAGCGTACGGCGTCGTCGATGCGCTGCTGGATGTCCTGCGGGGGGCGCTTGCGCTCGCCGGTGCGGTAGCGCTCCACCGAGCGCCGGGAGACCCCCAGCTCGGCCGCGACGGCCTTCGTGGTCTTCAACTGCCGCATCAGGAAGTTGATCTGGCCCTTCAGCGTCTTGGGCGGCTCCCGGGTGAACGCCTCGCGGTCGGCGCGCTCGATGGCGTCCTCGATCTCTGCCACAGCCCTACTCGCCTTCGTCCAGGACGGCGTCGCCGCCCTTGATGTGCCGTGCCGGGTTGAAGCCCTTCTCCATCAGGTCCACGGCCCACAGCATCTCCTGCACGCCCTCCGGTTTGGCCATGCCGGGGCTGGGTCCGAGGCGGAAGCCGCCGGGCTGGGGCTTGCCGGAGGCCGCGTAGGGCAGGAAGTCCAGCGGGGAGCGGCCGGGGCTGGGGTAGACGACGCAGTCGGACAGCACGGCGAGCGGGTACAGGCCGGTCATGGTGGCCATGTTCAGCAGCTTGCGGTGCATGTTGACGCGGGCCTTGGAGATGACGGCGGCGCGGATGTCGGGGCGCCAGGTCGGGCGTTCGAGGGCGGGCCAGCGCTCGCCGTCCCGGTAGCGGCGGCCCTGCGGTCGCTCGCGCAGCTTGCCGACGCCGCCCTTGACGGTGGCCTTGACGGCCGCGAGGACGGCGGCCAGGGCGGGGTCCTCGTCCTTGTGCCGCTCCATCGCCGCGAGGAACCCCCGGTCGTCCAGGTCCTTGGTGACCCCGAGGTCGGCGAGGGTGTCGAGGTAGGCGGTCTTGAGCCGGTCGTGCCACGGGTCCAGGTAGGCGCCGGTCTCCCGGCGCAGATACGCCTCCAGGGGCTGGACGTTGTAGCCGAGTTCCTGGGCGTAGGCGACCGTGTGCGTCTGGTACCAGGCCGGGCCGGTCGGGCGTTCACCGCTCGGGGTGAACGGCGAGGGGAGCCGGGGGTCGACCTCGACATGGGAGAGGTCGACCAGCCAGGAGCCGGGGATCTTCGGGTTGAACGTCGGGGCGCGGAAGTGGTCGGGGGCGGACAGGCCCACGACCAGGCGGGAGGCGGCGGCGAGGAACGCCGTGTTGAGGTCCAGGCCGACCGCCCAGGGCAGATGGCACTCCTCGTCGCTCAGCAGGTCGACGTCGCGGACCCACTGGTAGGCCTCCTCGTTCAGGAAGCCGCCGCTCCAGCCCGAGCCGGCCACGACCGGGTGCTCCTGGGTGGCCTCCGGGGGCGCCGGGTCCATCGGCTGTGTCCCGAGCGAGCCGGGGTTGTGGCCCGGCACCCAGTTCCCGCTCGCCTCGTCCCGCACCGCGCGGGTGGGCGGGCGCAGCGCCGTCATCAGCTCCAGCCCGGAGACGGCGGTGCTGCCGCGCGGGGTGATGACGCGCTGGGCGTAGACGCCGAGGACGCGGGCGACCTCGGCCGGTTCCATGTCCGTGACCCCGGGCCAGGACCGCTCGTCGAGGGCGTCCCACGACAGGATCGCCAGCTGTACGCACTGCCGCCGGGTGCCCTGCGCCGTACGGAAGACGCGCGCCC
The DNA here is from genome assembly GCF_042959065.1 of Streptomyces sp. NPDC007929. Lineage (NCBI taxonomy): Bacteria > Bacillati > Actinomycetota > Actinomycetes > Kitasatosporales > Streptomycetaceae > Streptomyces > Streptomyces sp. NPDC007929. Next base: position 41,911 of record NZ_JBIBKD010000013.1, read on the forward strand.
ACGGGCCGAACCCGCGCTGCGTCAGCTGCCACTTGGCCCTCTTGACCTCCTTGACGACGGGGTGGTCGTCGGGCAGGCGCAGCGAGCGGCGCTGCTCGTGGCCCTCCAGGCGTTCCGGCAGCCCCAGTTTCACGGCGGCGTCGGCGGTGAGCACGATCAGCGGGTCGGAGTCCTTGCCGTGCCGGTGCAGGCGCGGCGCCCCGAGGCCGGACTCGCGCAGGGTCCACTCCACCAGCTCGGGAATCGTGGTGGCGGGGCAGTCGAGCACGAGGCCGTCGACGCCGTACGCCGATCCGTCGCCGTCGAGTACGGCGAGCGGGCCGTGCGGGAAGCGCGGATCGGCGGCGGGCGCGGCGGGCCCCCGGGGGGCCGGGCGGCGGGAGGCGGGCAGTGCCGCGCGGGGGGCGGCGGGACGCCGTGGACGGGGGGAGGGGGCGGGCGCGGCCGGGGTGCCCACCGGCGCGTCGGGGTGGGGTTCGGGTGCTGCGGGGTGGGACTCGGGTGCTGCGGGGTGGGGTTCTGGTGCTGCGGGGTGGGGTTCGGGGTCCGTGCCCGGTTCGGTCCGGGGGGCGGTGCCGGTCGCGGTTGTCCCGTGAACGGTGGCGGAGCCGTCGGCCGTGGCGGGGGCGGGCGCGGTGGCCCGGATCGCGGGTGTCGGGGACGGGGCGGTGTGGGGCGCGGCGATGGGGGACGGGGCGATGTGGGGCGGGGCGATGTGGGGCGGGTACTTCGCCGCCCAGCCCTTCAGCAGCCGCTGATAGGCCGACAGGCGTGGCTCCTTGGGCTCGGACCTGCCGTTCTCCCAGTTCTTGACCGTCTGGGTCGATGTCTTCAGGGCGTTCGCGAGGCGGGCCTGGGTGATGCCGGCGGCCTCGCGCAGCCGGGCGCGCTCCGCGGGGCGCGGGAGCTGCGGCTCTTCCTCCAGCAGCTCGTCCACGTTGGCGAACAGCTCTTCCTCGGATGCCATGTCCGTACCTCCGCACCGGACACTAGCAGCCCCTTACCCTCACCTTTAACCTGCCCATTTAACCCGTTCGGGGTCGGGTTCCCGGGGCTTCAGGGCTTCCAGGTGCGCAAGAAGGCGGCGATACGGGCGGCGGTGCAGCGCGGGTTGTTCAACTCGTGCGCGAGGGCGGTGAGTTGTTCGCGGGTGGGGTTGACGGGGATGTTGCTGGCCTCGAGGTACATGACGGCGACGGCGCAGGCCACGGTGAGGTTGGAGCGCTCCAGCCAGCGGCAGCGGCCGAGGTTGTGCACGAGGGCGGCGGCCCGGGCGTAGGCGCCGTCGTAGACGGGGGTGTCGAGGAGTTCGCCGCGGTGGCGGGCCACGGCGGCGATGGGCACGCCGTAGTCGTCGGCGGCCGGGTCGCGCCGCCCGGCCCGTTCGGCGACTTCGAGGATCCAGGATTCGTCGACGTGCAGGATCACGCGGCGGCGCCGCGCTGCGCGTCACCGTACGGCGCGTCGAGCTGCCGCTCCAGATCGTCGAGGAAGGTGCCGTGCTCGTCGATGAGCCGCTGGGCCGCCGCCATGCCGGCCGCGCGGGCGCCGGTGGTGTCCTCGATGATGAGCCGCTCCACGTACCGGTTGAAGTCCAGGCTGCGGGCGGCCGCGGCGGCCTTGCCGGCCGCGAGCACATCCTCTTCGAGCCGCACCTGCGTCTGCTTCTTCGCGGAGGTCATCGCCACATGGTAGCAGGGTGGTAGCAGACGCGGTACCCATGGCTCAATGTGCACCGGCCCTGCGCGTTCTCCGGCATCGCCGCAGGTCACGGGGCCGGTGACCGGGGAGCGCGCGCGGGTCGTGAGCCCGCCGGAGCGCACGCTCGTACGGCTCCGTACAGAAGGGCGCGCCGGTGGCGCGGCGCGCACGGGGCCGGCCGAAGGAGCGCACATGGGGAACTCGGGACCCGACGCCGACCTGGACATCCGTCTGCTCAGGACCTTCATGACGGTCGCGCAGGAACTGAGCTTCACCCGGGCCGGCGCCCGGCTCTACCTCACCCAGCAGGCGGTGTCGTCGCAGGTGCGCGGGCTGGAGGCCAGCCTCAGCGTGCAGCTGTTCCGGCGGACCACGCGCAGCGTCCGTCTCACCCGCTCCGGCAGGCTGCTCCAGGAGCGGGTGCAGCCGCTTCTGGAGGCCCTGGACGAGGCGATCGTCGACGCCCGCGAGGTGGCGGAGCGGGGCGGGACGGTCCTGGTCGTGGGGCACACCGCGGCCGCTGCGCCCCGGCTGCTCCCCCGGGCCGCCGGGCTGCTGGCCCGCAGCGCGCCGGACGTCCAGTTGCGCAGCGAGCAGTACTCCGAGCTCGATCTGCGCGCGGCCGTGGCCGAGGGGCGGGTGCACCTGGGCGTCGGGCTGGAGCTCACCTTCGGCGGCAGCCGGACGGCCAGTCAGGAGCTGGGGCGCGAACCGTGGTGCGCCGTGGTCGGGGCGCGGCATCCGCTGGCGGAGCGGGGCCGGGTGGACCTCGCGGAGCTGGCGGCATACGAGTGGCTGAGCTGGCCGCGTTCCAGTCACCCGGGGTACTGGCGGGCGGTCCACCGGATCGCCGCGGCCGCGGGTGCGGCCCCGGATGTCACTCAGACCTGGCTGAGCCTCGCCCACGCCCGTCTCACCACCACCAGGGCGGTGATGCTCCAGCCCGAGTCCGTCACGGCGCATCTCCCGCAGGGTCTGGTGCCGCTGGAGCTGGAGCGGGCACCGCTCGGGCGCTTCTCGGCGGTGTGGAGCATGCTGGCCACACCGCCCGGCCTGCCCCAGCTGCTCGCGGCCCTCACGACCGCGGCCGGGCACCCCCGGGCCGATCTCGGCGCGTGAGCGCCACGAGCAGTCATGTGCCGCGCCACGAGCAGTCATATGCCGCCCTACGAGCAGTACGTGGAGCGTTCCTTCGCCGCCATCGGCCGGGTGCGCTGGGTCTTGACGCTGGGTTCGCCCTCGGCGGGGCCGGTGGCCTCGAAGGGGACGTACCAGTAGCGCTTGCCCTCGAAGCGGTCCTTGAAGATCAGCTCGACGGTGCCCTTGACCTTCTGCATCTTGGGCGCCCGGGTCACCCATCCGACGTGCTGCGCGGGGACGTTGATGAACGTCGTCTGGGTCTCGGTGTGAGAGGAGGACCAGGTGCGGGTGTAGGACTGCTCGAAGGACGCCTTGAACACCTTGATGAATCCGAGGAAGTTGGCCTCCACGTCCTCCTTCAGCGCCACCCTCAGGCTGTTGGTCTCCCCGGTGGTGTCCTCCCACGCCCGTGAGGAGGTCTGGTCGTCCTGGGTGCAGTTGTAGGCGAAGTCGCCGACCCGGTGGTCCTTGCCCGGGCTGATCGTGAGAGCGCCCTCGGGGTGGAAGACGCACTTCTTGGTGCCGTTGTCGCACTTCGCGAGCAGTTCCTTGGCGGTGGGCCGCCGTTCCTCGGCCTGCGCGGCGGGGACGGACACCAGGCTGCCACCGGCGAACAGCAGGGTCAGCACGCCGGCCCCCAGGGCGCGGTTGCGTGAGCGCGTCACGGTGCGGGTCTCCTTCCTGCGCGTGTGTGTCCTCAACAGTGGTTCGCCTTCTCGTCCTTGGTCATGGGCCGGGTCCGCTGCACCATGCTGCTGGTCTCCAGCGGGGCGGTGGCCTCGAAGGGGACGTACCAGTAGCGCTTGCCCTCGAAGCGGTCCTTGAAGATCAGCTCGTAGGTGCCTTTGACCTTCTGCAGATCGGGGGTCCGCTCCAGCCAGCCCACCTGGTACGGCCGCACGTCGACGAACGTGGTGGCGCTCTCGGTCCTGGACTTGTTCCATGTCCTCTCGAAGGACGTGGAGACGCTGAGGGAGAGCGGGCCTCCGAAGCCGGTGCCGATGGTCGCGGAGGTGCCGACGCTGTTGGTCTCCTCCACGGTGTCCGACCAGGTGATGCCCGAACGCTGCAGGCGTGGCGTGCAGTTGTAGGCCTCGTCCCCCACCTTGCGGCGCTTTCCGGCCGTCTCGACGAGCGGGCCGCTGGGGTGGAACACGCACTTCTTGGTGCCGTTCTCGCACTTGGCCAGCAGTTCGGCGTCGGTGGGGCGGGGCTCCTCGGCCTGGGCGGCGGGGGCGGTCAGCAGACTGCTGCCCGCCAACAGCACGGCGAGGGCGCCCGCCCAGCGGGCGCGGCGGTGCGGCTTCATCGGCGTCACCGGAACTCGATGGATTCGGCGTAGTCGTTCCACTGCTCCTCCAGTGCCGGTGTCAGGTCCGGGAACCGGGGTGAGGCGACGCCGCCGAGATAGGGCTGTGAGTACAGGGTGACCTCGCACTCCGCCCAGCCCTGCACGGAGGAGACCTTGCCCTTCCAGTCGTCGGGAAGGTTGAAGTAGAAGCCGGTCTCGCGCTCCTTGCCGCACGGGCGGCTCCCCCACAGGGTGATGGACTCCCCTCCGTACCGCCGGTTCTTGAAAAGGGTGCCTATTACAACGTCAGTGGGCTGCTCCACGCCCGTCTGGGCGCCGAGCGCGTCGTCCTTGATCCTGACCTCGGCGTACTCCTTGGCCTCCTGCGCGGTACCGAAGCACTGCTCCTCCTCGTTGCCGACGTTGACGGCGCAGTGCTTGCGGGACTCGTCGGGCGCGGCCCCGGCCGAGCCGATGGTGAAAGCCGCCGCGCAGACGACTCCCAGGATTCCCGCACCCGTGATCACCGCCTTCGTGTTGCGGCGTTTCCTCTTCCCCATGCGCGTCCTCCCCTTCGCGTGCGGTGGCCGGGGCCCGGCCACCGCACGGTTTCCTCCGGCGGGTCGTCATCGTGGCATGTGCCGTCATGACAACAACCGGTCGAACAAGGGTTGTTGTGAATGCCGTGGGCATCCTCACGCGATGCCCGACAGGTCCTGATTTATTACGTGCCCCGGCCTTGTGAACCCGAGGGGCGGGACCTGGTCAGCGGGTGCCGCCGGCCGCCGCCCGCCGGACGATGCCTACCGCGAGGGCGTGCTTGCACGGCCCGCGCCGGCCACGGTGGTCGGCCCACCACCGGCAGGTGCAGCTCAGCGCGCCGCCGTGCTCGCGCACCTGGTGGGTGACGTCCCCGGAGGCGACGGCCGCGAGCGCCCCGTCCAGCCGTACCGCGCCCGAGGACACCAGCTCCCGCGCCGCGACCAGCCGCGGGTTGTGCCGTTCGGCGCGGGCGGTGTCGCAGGGCATCTCACGGTGGAAGTAGCAGGCGTCGGCGATGTCGTAGCCGATCCTGCCCGAGGTGGCGAGCCGGGTCAGGGCGGCCTCACCCGGGCCACCGTGAGCGGGAAAGGGCCTGTCGCAGTGGGGCGTTGACGTCGACGTCGGTCGTGCCATGACCTGTCTCGGCGCCGTCGAGTCCGTCCCGCAGGACATCGAGGCGGGCGTAGACCCCGCAGCAGCCGGAGAAGGACTCGAACCGCAGCCGGTCCCCGTTGCCGGTCACCACCGGGTCGAGGAGTCCGGGCCGGGTGGCCTGGTAGTAGCGGGCGGCGGCCACGTCCGCCACGGCGAGCAGACCGCGCGCCGCCGCCTGGGGGGAGGTGAGGAAGCCCGCGAAGAACCGGGCGTGTGCCTCGGCCCGCCGAACGGGTCGCCGCCGCCGACGCCTTCCTCATGCTCGCCGCGCGTCAGGACCTCGACGAGGAGCAGTTCGGCCGGGACCTCGCCGCACTCCTGACCGGCCTCGGCTGTCTGAAGGTTTCCCGGGTCGTGGAGTCCCTCGCCACGGCCGCGCAGGGCGGGGCGCACCCCGACGTGGCGATCGTGCCGGCCGGTCTGCTCAGCGGCCGGCTCACCGACGGCACGGTGCCGGCGGCCGGCCTGGGCAAGCTGCTCACCCTGGCCGCCGAGTGCGCCGAGCGCAGCCGCCGTCGACCGCCACCCGTCGAGGGCCTCGCCGAGCTGGCGGCCCGGCGGGGCTCCTCCCTCGTCCTGAAGAGCGCGCGCCGCCTGCTGGATGCCATGACTCCCTAGGCGATGACGCCTTCCACCTCCACCGTCTGCAGGCACTTCGCGTTCACCGGGACGGTGACGGACTTGCCGTCCAGGGTCGCGGTCCGCTCCCGGTAGGTGTCGCCGGCGCCGGTGTTCCAGCGGCGCACCACGCCGTCGGGGCGGCCGGCGACCGCGGAGAAGCGGGACAGGTCGAAGGTGATGTTCCGCAGGGTGCTGCCGTTGTTGGCGACCACGATGACCAGCTTGCCGCTCTGCTCGTCCAGCGCCGCGACCGCCATCGGGTCGCCGGTGGAGAGCATCTTCATGCCGGGCCGGATGTGCCGGCTGAACTGCGCCATCAGGTGGTACTTGGCGCGCACCGAGCCGGGCTGCGCGGGGGTGTCGGGCAGGACGCCGTAACCGGTGCCCGGCGTGTAGTCGAGGAGCCCCCAGTTCACGTTGTTGTCCATCGCCTGCCAGTAGACCCAGGCGGTGGGCCGCAGTTGACGCAGGTCGGCGAGGATGCCGAGGGCCATCGAGAAGCCGCCGCCGTCCCCGTTGCCGACCTCGGACACCCACAGGCCCTTGCCGGACCGGGTGACGACCTCGTCGTACAGCTGCGCGCGGGGCGGGGTGCCCGTCTCGTAGCCGTGGACGTTCACGCGGTCCACCAGGGCGCGGGTGGACGCGTCGAAGGCGTTCCAGGTGGTGAGGGCGGCCGTGATGCTGGTCTCGTCGGAGGCCGCGATCATGGTGTCGGTCAGGCCGCGCTTGTCCAGTTCGGCGCGCAGATGGGGAAGGACCGCCTTCTGCACACCGCGGCTCATGTAGCAGCCCTCCTGCTTGTTCTGGGCGTACCAGTACTCGGCGGACGGCTCGTTGAAGGGCTCCACCGAGACGAAGTCCACGCCCCACTGCGTCTTCGCTCGCCAGGCGACGGTGGCCAGGTAGGAGGCGTGGCTGCGGTAGTTCCAGGACTGGAGGTTGTCCTGGTGGACCTGGGCCGCGCCCGAGGGGTTGTGGTTCTTGCACATCCACCACATGGGGGACTTCGCGAACAGTTCGCTCTTCGCCCCGCGCTGGGTCGCCTTCAGCAGCATGGCGCGCTGGTTGGCGTCGGCGTCCCAGTTCCAGGCGGAGGAGGCGGGGTCCTCGCTGGTCCAGTCCTGCCAGAACCCCTCGATGCGCTTCCAGGGCTGGATGTTGTCGGAGACGACCATCCGGTCGCCGCCGGCCGTCTGGTTCCAGCTGCACGCGCCGGCGTTGTAGCGGGCGATGCTGAAGCCGAGGCCGGGCAGGGACTGGCCCTTGTACGTGACCTGGTTCGTCGTGAAGAACAGGTCGGCGAAGACGTCCTGGTCGCCGAGGGCCCGTGCCCACCAGGACAGCGAGGTGCCCCAGCCTTCCCAGACGCCGTGGTCCGTCGCCGGATCGACGGCGACCGTGGCGTCGGCGCGTGCCGTGCCGGTCGCCAGCGTCGCGCTGACGAGTCCCGCCCCGGTGGCGGCCAGGAGGGTTCTTCGTCCGATCATGTGCTTCTCCGTTCGTGCGGCAGCCCGGTCCCGTTCGGCTGCCGGGAAGCATCGGCTGCCGCCCGGGGGCTCGTCCAGAGTTTCGACGAGCCTTCCGCAAACCGTTTGAGGAAGGGGTGGGCGCGGTGGCCGGGTCTGCGGGTGAACGGGCAGCTGTACGGCTCGCGTTGAGGTGGGAAGCGGTGTCCGCGCACGCCGGATCGCTCACTCCCGGTGCGCGCTGCGCGGGGCCTTCGGGGCTGCCGGAATCCGCCGGGCACCTTGCCAGGAGGCCTGGCGGGCCCGCGCCGCAAGCCGGGCGGTCCGGGAATCCTCACGCCGGCGCAAGGTGCGCGGGGCACCTCACGGGTCGGCGCGGCGGGTCCCCCTGTGCCCGCCGCGCCTGGCTCATCGGTCCGTGCGGGCCCCGGGACACCCGGTGCCATCAGCCCCCACACGCTCGTGTGCATCAGCCCCACACGCTCGTGTAGTTGTACTGACGGTCGTAGCGGGGCGTCCACAGGCTCGGGTACGGCTCGGCGATGTTGCCGCAGGCCCCCAGCCGGATCGCCTCCCGACGGCCCCCGTCCATCAGGCACATCATGCGCGGCCGGGCGTGAGACATCGATCGAAGTGTTCAGGATGGGCGCGCGGTTAGCGCCCCTCCCGCCGGCCGCCGACACGGTGTCAGTCGCGTGCCGGGTGGTGCTCGTTCTGGCTTGTACGGGTCTTGGCCGCGCCCGCGACCGGCCCTTCGGGGGAGCCGGGCGCACCGGTCACAGGCCCCGTGTCCTGCGCCGATCGGCCGTCTTGGCGGACGGCCCGGGCCCGGCGGATCCCGAGGTCATGGCCGCGCCGCGGCTCCGCCGCCGTGCGGCCGGCCCCCGTCGGCGGGTGCTCGCGGGGCCCTCCCGGTTCCCGTCGGCCGGCCTCTCACGACCCGGATGTGTGGTTACCATCTGGCCACCCCCTGTGACGGCACCGGTCGACGCCCATCCCCGCGTCCGCTCCCTGCCCCTCCACCACCGTCCCTTCCGACCTATCCGTCTTAGGACCACGATGTCTCGATGGGCAGGCGCCCGGCGCCGACTCGGTTCCATACGCCTCTCGCTGATCCTCCTGGCACTGGTGCCCGGCATCACCCTCGCGTCCGTCTGGGGCATGACGACGGTGCAGATCCTCTCCGAGGGGCTGCGGCTGCGCTCCCAGACGGAACTGAGCCGGTCCACCGGCGCACTCGGCACCGAGGCGATGCTCGCCCTGCAACGCGAACGCAAGCTGTCCGCCCTCAAGCTGGCCTCGCCGCGCACGTCCACCGCTGCGCTCGACGAGCAGCGCGAGGCCACCGACGTGGCGGTGGCGAAGCTGACCGCCCGGTCGGACCTGGTCGCGGACGCCCCGGAGCGCACCGCCGTCTCCCTTCTGACGTTCCTCAATGCGCTGGGGGACCTGCAGGCCACCCGCGACCGGGTCGACGATCCGGGCAGCGGCGCCCGCGAGGACATCCTCACGGGCTACGACAGGATGGTCGACGCGCAGATCCAGGCGTTCCAGAATCTCTCCCAGGTCGACGACGGGGAGCTGACAGCTCAGGCCTCCCCCCTCTTCCCTCTGGAGCAGGCGGCGGAGCTGCTCGCCCGGGAGGACGCGCGGCTCACCCTGGCCTGGCCGTCCGGACACTTCCAGGAGTCGGCCTGGCAGGACTTCGCGAAGTTCACCCACACCCGCCGGTGGCTGCTGGAGGACCAGCTCGTGCCGCTGATGGCCGGCGGCCGTGTGCGCGGCCTCGAAACCGAGCAGGGTCTGAAGAGCACGCCGTGGCGCACCCTGCGCACGATCGAGGACCAGGTGCTCGCGGCCCATACCCCGGACGACGGCGGGCGCGTCGCGCTGCCGCGCGGGCAGAAGCGCTGGAACGCGGCTGTGGCCGAGATCTCCGGGCAGTACCAGGTGGCGATCCAGAAGCACACCACCGCACTGCTGGACAGCAGCGCCGAACGGGCCCGCGAGCTGCTGCTGACCGCCGCGGCGCTGAGCATCGGCGGCCTGATCGCCGTACTGCTGTGCGTCGGCCTGTCCTGGCGGATCACCCGCTCGCTGTCCCGGCGGCTGCACGGTCTGCGGATGGCCACCCTGAACCTGGCCGAGCACCGGCTGCCCGAGGTGGTGGCCCGGCTGGAGCGGGGCGAGAAGGTCGACACGGAGGCGGCCGTCACCCCGCTGGACCACGGCGACGACGAACTGGGCCAGGTCGCGCAGGCGTTCAACACCGCCCAGCGCACCGCGGTGCGGACGGCGGTCGAACTCGCCCAGACCCGCAGCGGCTTCCAGAAGGTCATCCTCGGTATCGCGCGGCAGAGCCAGAACCTGGTCAACCGCCAGCTCGGCCGGCTCGACGCCCTGGAGCGCCGGCACAGCGACCCGGAGCTGCTCGCCGAGCTGTACGAACTCGACTCCATCGCCAGCCAGTTGCGCCGCTACGAGGAGAACCTCGTGGTGGTCAGCGGCGAGCGGCCCGGCCGGTCCTGGAGCCGGCCCGTCGCGGTGACGGACATCGTGCACAGCGCCATCGGTGAGGTCTCCGAGTACCAGCGGGTCCGGACGCACACCGAGGAGGACGTCGCGCTGGCGCCGCCCGCCGTGGCCGACGTGATCCATCTGCTGGCCGAGCTGATCGACAACGCCACCGCGTACTCACCCGCCCCGAGCCCCGTCACGGTGCGGGCGGCCCTGGTGGCCAGAGGTCTGGCCCTGGAGATCGAGGACCAGGGCCTCGGGCTGTCCGAGGACGACTACGCCGCCCTCAACACGCAGTTGGCCCACCCCGTGAAGTTCGACGTCGTGGGGCTCGCCGAGGACCTCAGACTCGGCATGTTCGTGATCTCCCACCTCGCCCACCGCCACGGCATCACCGTCACCCTGCGCCGCTCGCCCTACGGCGGGACCACGTCCGTCGTGCTGATCCCGCACGGCATCGTGGTGCGGGACACCCCGGCGCCGGGGACCACGACGGCCGGGCCCGCCACGGCCGGCGCCGGGCGCCCCGGACGCACCGAGTCCGACGCGGCCCCCTCCGCCGACTCCCCCGCCGACTCCCCCGCCGCCTCCGCTCCACCGCCCGCAGCTGACGGCTCCGCGCCCGCTGCCGACGGCCGCGCGGCAGCAACCGGCCCCGCGCCCGCAACCGACACCCCCGCAACCGACGCCCCCGCGGCCGCCGTCGCCCGGCCGGACTCCGTACCGGCCGACGCGGCAGCCCCCGCCTCCGTGCCGGGCGCCGTGGCGCGGCCTCGGCTCTGGGAGGGCGGCCCCGCCCCGCTGCCCCGCCGGGTGCCGCAGACCAGCCTGGCCGCCGAACTGCGCGTCGGAGCGGCCGCCGCCGACACGGCAGGGGAGCCCGGCGCGGAAGCCGGCGACGGCACGGCGGAGTTCAGCGCGGAGGACGCGAGCGCCTCTCTGGCCGGTTTCCAGCGCGGCACGCTCCGGGCCCGGGACAGCGCCGCGCAGCAGTAGGGCCACCCCGATCCCTTACGACGATCGCCGACAAGGAACACCATCATGACCCAGCCCAGCCCCGCCACCCACACCCAGCTGGACCAGCTGCTGACCGGACTCGTGGAGCGGGTCGCCGATGTGCAGCACGCCGTGGTGCTCTCCGAGGACGGACTGGTCATCAGCAGATCCCTCGCCTTCCCGCGCGACGAGGCGGAGCGGGTCGCGGCGACCGCGGCCGGGCTGATGAGCCTCAGCAAGGGCATCAGCACCGGCGTCCGCGGCGGCCCGGTGCGCCAGGCGCTCGTGGAGATGGCGCACGGATATCTGATCCTCACCTCGGCCGGACCCGGCGCGCACCTCGTGGTCCTCAGCGGCGCCGGTGCCGACGTCGGCGTGGTCGCCTACCAGATGAACATGCTGGTGAAGAAGATCGGGGAGCACCTCAGCGCGGCGCCGCGCCCGAACGAGCCAGCGGTCTGAAGTGGGCACAGACGACAAGGAGGGCCGGCTCGTACGCCCGTTCACCCTGACCGGTGGCCGGACCCGGCCCGGCCGCGGCGAGTTCACGCTGATCACGACGGTGACGGCGGTCGCTCCGCAGCCGGCCGGGGCGGTACGGCCGCAGCCCGAGTACGGGCGGATCCTCCGCCTGTGCGTCTCCCCGGTCGCGGTCGTGGAGCTCGCGGCCCGGCTGGACCTGCCGGTGAGCGTGACCGTCATCCTGCTCAGCGACCTGCTGGAAGCGGGCCGCATCAGCGTGCACCCGCCGCACCCCGTCACCCGCGCGAACCCCAGTCTTCAACTGCTGCAGAAAGTGAGGGAAGGCCTTGACCGGCTCTGAGACAACTGCTCCGGTGACCGGGCGGCCGTGCCCCGACGCGGTCAAGATCCTCATCGCCGGGGGCTTCGGCGTGGGCAAGACCACCCTGGTCGGCTCGGTGAGCGAGATCGCTCCCCTGCGCACCGAGGAAGCGCTGAGCGCGGCGAGCCTGGAGGTCGACGACCTGACCGGCATCGAGGAGAAACGTGCCACCACCGTGGCACTGGACTTCGGGCGCATCACCGTGTCCGACGACCTCGTGCTGTATCTCTTCGGCACACCGGGACAGCAGCGCTTCTGGTTCATGTGGAACGACCTGGCACTCGGCGCGCTGGGTGCCGTCGTGCTGGTCGACGTGCGCCGGCCGCGTTCCAGTTTCGCGGCGATCGACTTCTTCGAGCACCGCGGCATTCCCTTCGTCGTCGCCGTCAACGGGTTCCACGGGGATCATCCCTACCCGGTCGCGGCCGTACGGGAGTCCCTCGCCGTGCCGGAGGAGGTGCCCGTCCTGCTGTGCGACGCCCGGGATCGCGGATCGTGCCGGGACGTGCTCATCGCGCTCATCGACCTGCTGATCGGCACGGCACGGGCGGAAGCACGAGAACAGGCACCGGCACAACCCGCCGCGGACGCAGCGGTCAGGACTGGCCGTACTCCGTGACAGTCAGGTGTCCGATCACGTCCGACGCCACTCCACATCTCGGATGGACGCGGACACCAGCGGCAGGCTCTCCCTTTGCCGGTCGTGCGCGAGATGCGGGGTCCACTCGGGCCAGTCAATGTAGCCCGGGGCGGTCCACCGCGCCCCGCGCTGCTGCCGTCTGCCTCCCCAACGGGGCGGTTTGGAAAGGGAGTTGGGAAACGCTCACCCCGGGTGAGCAGTTCGAGGGGTGCTGCGGCCCGCGGGGGCGGTGCCCGGCGGGTGACGGGTTCCCGCCGCGCGGGCGCGGTGACCACGGGGTGACGTGTCCGGGCCGTCGTCCGGTGCCACGGCGGAGGGGCCCGTGGGCGGCGGCCGGTGCGGCGTACGGACGCTACCGGCCGGTAGCACACGTGCCGCCGGGCGCTCCATCATCAGGGCGGCATCACCGCCCCGTCGGCAGCTTCCACCTCTCCGGGAGACCCCCCATGGATGTCCGTGCCACCACCGCCCGCCGAGCCGCGGTCCTCACCGCCACCCTCGCCCTCACCGCCGTCCCGGCCACGGCGGCCACCGCCGCGCAGACGGCCCCGGCCCCCGCGCCCACCCTCACCAAGGACTCCTCCGCCTTCGGCGTCGACTACGGCACCTGGAAGCGGGACGTCGCGGCCGTCGTCGCCGAGGCGCGCCCCTGGATCGAGGCCCGCAGCGCCGAGGCCGGGACCGAGAAGCAGGCGATCGTCCTCGACATCGACAACACCGCGCTGGAGACGCAGTTCCACCCCCTGTGGAAGCAGCCCACGCCCGCTGTCGCCGCCGTGCGGGACCTGGTCCGGCACGCGGACTCCCGGGGCGTGGACGTCTTCTTCGTCACCGCCCGGCCCGGCTTCGTGGAGGACCTCACGGAATGGAACCTGAAGAAGGCGGGCTACCCCGTCGACGGGCTCTACCTCACCGGGCTCCTCGACCTCTTCGCGGTGACCGAGTACAAGACCGGGAAGCGGGCGGAGATCGAGGCGAAGGGGTACACGATCATCGCCAACATTGGGAACACCCCGGGCGACCTCGCCGGCGGTCACGCCGAACGCGCCTTCAAGCTCCCGGACTACAACGGGCGGCTCCTGTGAGGCCGGGCCGGTAAGCGTTCACCGTGGGCCGCGGGCTGTGGCAGGGCGAGCCGGCGGACCACTTCCACGGCGGCATCGACGACGTACGTGTCCACCACCGTGCCCTCGGCGCGACCGGCGTCGCGGCGCCGGCGAAGGCCCGGCCCAACTCCCGAGCCCCGGAGCCGACTTGACGTGCCGCCGGTTCAACACGGCGGCGCAACTCTGTGGAATTCCGGGCCCGTCGGCTCCCTTGATCGCATGGGCATGAATGCGTCAAAGTTTCGAACCGCGGCCGATCACCCCCACCACGCCGCCGGGCGCACGGCTCCCCACAGCCCGTCCTCGCCGGACGGACGCGCAACCCCCCACCTTGCCCGCCGTGCGTTCCGCCATCGGAAGGAACGACCTTGGCATTCATCCGGAACGCTCTCGTGGCGGCGGCCGCGGGGACCCTGCTGTCCCTCACCGCCCTCCCCACCGCCCAGGCGGCCCAGGACTCCGCGACCGGTTACGACCGGGCCATGCTCAAGGCCCTGGCCGCCTCGCTCGGTGTGAGCGAGGACGCGGCGGCCGGCCGGCTGGACCGGCAGGCGGAGCAGCAGGACGCACTGGCCGGACTCCAGCGGCAGGGCGCGAAGACCGACGGGGCCTTCTTCGACGCGTCGGGCCGGCTCGTGGTGAACGCGGCCGACGCGAAGGCCCAACAGCGCATCGAGAAGGCCGGTCTGACGGCGCGTTCGGCCGAGCACGGCAGAGCCGCGCTGGAACGCGTCAAGACCGAACTGGACGGCCTGGCGCTGAAGAAGACACCCGAGGGTGTCACCTCCTGGTCGGTGGACCTCGCCTTGGACCAGGTCGTCGTCACGGTGCACGACGCCGCCGGGGCCCCGGCCGAGGCCTTCATCGAGGCCGCGCGGTCCCACGGTGACGCCGTCCGCGTGGTGCGGGACGCCCCGGAGCTGAGCACCCAGGCCGTCGTCACCCCGGGCGACGAGATGACCTTCGACGGCTTCCTGTGCTCCGTGGGCTACGGCGCCCGGGACTCCTCCGGCAAGCAGGTCATGGTCACCGCCGGCCACTGCATCGAGAACCTGCCCGTGCTGGAGTACGAGGGGCAGCGCTTCGCCCAGGGCACGGACACCCGGTTCGCCCTCGGGTCCGACAGCGTGGACATGGGCGTCGCCACCCTCGACGAGGGGAGCTCCATAGCCACCGAGGTCGGCACCTGGGGCCACGCCGGGAAGATCGCCGTCGAGGGCAGCGAGCGGGCACCCGTGGGCGCCGACATCTGCAAGTCGGGCCGCACCACGCAGTGGACCTGCGGCAAGGTCGAGTCCTACGACGTGTCCGTCACCTACACCGACCCCAACGGCGGCCCCGAGACGGTCGTCACCGGTCTGGGCAGCTCCTCGGTGTGCACCGAGGGCGGCGACAGCGGCGGCGCCTACATCTCCGGCACCCAGGCCCAGGGCATGACCTCGGGCGGGCCGTCCAGCCAGTCGTGCGACGGCGGTGTGAACGCGCCGGGTTCGTCGTACTTCCAGCCGCTGGACGACGCGCTGGCCCACTACGGCCTCACCCTCAACACATGAATCACGCCAGTGAGCAGTTGATCTGAGACACCTGGCGCGGGGCCGTCCACCGGTTACGGTGGGCGGCCCTTGCCGTACCGGCCCTGGTGCCGGTCGTCCGATGCCCGCCGACACCGGGAGAACGCCCTTGCAGCAGGCCGATCCCGCGGCACGGTCCGCGTGGCCCGATCCCGGCGGTGCCCCGCCGCCGGCCGCGCCGTCCTTCGCCGAGGCGCTCCAGCAGGCCGTCCGGCGCAGCGGACTGTCCCTGGAGCGGGTGCGGCACCGGCTCGCCGCCCAGGGGATCCGTATCAGTCTGACGACCCTCAGTTACTGGCAGCGGGGCAGGAGCGAGCCGGAGCGCGCCGACTCGCTGCGCGCGGTGGACGCGCTGGAGCTCATCCTCGCGTTGCCGCCCGGCGCGCTGCGTTCCCTGCTGCGGCCCTACCGGCCGCGCGGGCGGATGACCGCCCCGGGACACGACCTCTCGGCCACGCACCGGGTGCTCGGCGAGGACTCCCTGGAGGAACGGGCTCTGGGCGCCGGTTTCGACCGGCTCAACGAGGCCCTGCGCACGCTCGGCATCCGGGAGGTGATCACCCTCGACGCGCGGCGGCGGATCTCCTCCCTGTCCATCCAGCAGCTGGTGCGGGCCACCGGCGACGGCGCCGACCGCCTGACCGCCGTGCACACCTTCGACAGCGGGCTGCGCGGGGCGCGGGCGCACGTGCGCTGCGGGCTGCCGGGGCCCTTGCGGATCCTGCCGGAGCTCAGCACGGCCGTCGCGGAGCTGCGGTTCGGACGGGTCCTCGCCCGCAACGAGACCGCCGTCGTCGACTACACGGTGCGGGTCGAGCCGGGCGACGGGACGGACGACCACTACGAGCGGCGCACCCGGACCCGGCTGCGGGACTATCTGCTCCAGGTGTACTTCCACCCGGCGGCCCTGCCAGTGGCCTGCCATCGCTACTACCGCGAGCACAGCTCGGCGCGGCCCGCGTACCACCACCGGCTGTCGCCGGACGTCTCGCACAGCGTGCACTGCGCGCCGGGCCGCTGCCCGGCCGGGATATACGGCGTCTCGTGGCGGTGGCCGGGCCCCGGCGAGGCGGGCGGCTGAGGCTCCGGAACCCTTCCTTACCGGGCACCTATATCGGAGGTCCGGTCCCTTCAGTCCCTGCTCCTCTGACGCGCGAGCCTCTCATCTGCGCAAAGGCGAAGGACGCGGGCCAGGGACCGAGGGGCCCGGCGGGCCGGATCCCCGGCGCCCGGCGCCCTCAGAGCGGAAGCGTCACGCGGATCGTCGTGCCCTGGCTGCTGGTCGCCATGTACCAGTCACCGGCCAGGCCCCCGATGGGCCCGAACCCGACTTTCGCGCGGGGTCCCGAAGAGCCGGCACCGTCTTGGTGCCCGGCCACTTCGAGATGGAGCCGCCCCGGTTCGAGGAGCATGCCCAGCCGGTACGAGGCGTGCGGGGAGCGGCATACATGTGTCACCAGCTCGGAGACCGCGAGCAGGGCGTTCTCGGAGGGTTCGCTCCTCTCCCCGTCGGGGCCGCACAGCGCACCATGGCTGCTGAGGTACTCGGACAGGGCGTGACGAGCGGAGCGCGCCGCCTGGGGGCTGCTTTCGAACCGAAGATGTGTGATCACGGGCCGGCCTCGCTTCCTTCCACGGTCGGCAGGGCTTGTGACATGGGCGTTCGTCCTCCACCCTGCCGTGCCGAGGCCCTGAACCCGTTAGGGAAAGTCCCTATAACCGCATAAAGGGCGATAACTCCTCCTGGGACGGTCCGGGCGACGGTCCGGGGGACGGTCCGGTCGGTCAGTCCGCGTCCTGGGTGAGGAACGTGAGGTCGAGAAGCAGTTCCGAGGCGATGAGCGGGTCGACGTCGCCGAAGCGGACGTCGCCCTCCCGGACGAAGCCGTCCTCGTGGCTGTTGATCCAGACCCCGGCCAGTTCGACCGTGGCCGCGTAGGCGACGTCATTGATGTTGAGGCCGTCCACGGGGCACGCCATCACGAACCGGCCGGGGGCGAGCTCCTTGCAGACACCTTCGAAGCCACCGGCGTCCATGATGCCCATGCGCCGCCAGCCGCGCCCGGACAGGCCCAGCAGGGCGCCGACGACGACCTTCCGCCCGGCGAACCGCGTGAGCTGCCACGCCTCGGCCTCCTCGGGGGTGAACGCGAGGACCGGGCGGCCGAGTTGGGGGAAGGGCTGGACGATCCCGTGCCCGGCGAGGACCTCCTGCCACGCCGTCAGCGCCTCGCCGGTCAGATGCATCGGGTGCGGGACGCGCACGCTCGCCTCCTCCGGCAGGTCGAACGCGTCGCCGTGCCGGTCGGCGAACGTCCCGTCCCCGGCGACCCGGAAGGTCACCTCGCCCGAGGCGTGCGCACTCAGCCACACCAGGCGGCGGGCCAGGTGCCGCATCAGCGGATGGCGCGCGAACAGGTCATGGAGCTCGGCCGCTGTCCAGGTGCCGCCGCGCACCATGGCCGTCTCCAGCCGCTTGATCCGGTCGGCGGCGACGGTCCGCACGTCCTTCTTCAGAGTGCTGAACCGTTTGTGCTCGGCGCTCGCCAGGCCGGTGTCGTCCGCGGCGGCGGGCCTGGGCAGGTCGTCGCGGCGGGTGCCGTCCCCGTCCAGGACGTACGGGCGCAGGGCCTCGTCGAAGCCGACGGTGAAGCGGCGCGGCCCGTAGTCGATGACGGTGGTGCCGTCGGGCCCGAGACCGAGGTCGGGCACGAGCCGGTCGGCGAGCTGGTCCCGGGTCAGCCCCAGTTCCCCGGCCACCTCCCCGATCTTCTCCTCGGCCCGCTGCTTGAGGCCGGTGAACCTCACCCGCTGGGCGATGGCGTGCAGGTGCGTCAGGGCCACGTCCGTGCCGATCTCGGCCAGGACGTCCAGGCCGTCCACGGCGCGGCGGTGCGCCGATTCGCCCGGCCAGGCACGGATGACGGGGGTGAGCCGCCGTACGGTCTCGTCGTCGCCGAGCCGGCCCAGCACCGACAGCGCCCAGCTGTCCTTGGCGGGCATGTGCGCCTGCCGCCAGCGCTGGAACAGGCTCCACGCGAACTCGGCGAGGGAGGCGGGGACACAGGCCTCCTCGACCGCGTCCAGACCCGGGTAGGGCAGGCCCGGCTTCGACAGGGCGCACATGGTCACGACGTGCCGGGTCGCCTCGACGGGCAGCGCGCCTGCGCCGCGGACCTCGATCTGCGGCAGCAGCCCGGGATCGGCCCAGTCCGGCAGCCTGGGCATGGTGCGGGGCAGCGCGTCCAGCAACGGATCGGCGGTGTCCAGCAGTTGGCCGACGGCTGCCGCGGCCTGCGCCCCGTACCCGGCGGCGGCCTCACGCACCACCGCGTCTCCGTGGCGGGCCGCGATGTGCTTGAGCGCGGCCTCGGTGGCACGCCGCGCGGGTCCCGCCTTGCCGACCGCGTCGGGGACGAGCAGCCGCGCGGCCTCGGGCCCGTTCCGGTCGAGCCAGGCGCGTGCCGCGGTGGCAGACGCCTTGAGCCGCACCAGCCAGTCGGCCGTCAGCCGGGCGATGTCCAGGCTGACGAACGGCATCAGCAGCGGCCCGGTGATCTGCGGTTCGCGGGTGGCCAGCCGGACGAGGAAGGGGTGGACGTCCAGGCCGAACCTGGCC
This sequence comes from Streptomyces sp. NPDC007929, assembly GCF_042959065.1. Taxonomy (NCBI): domain Bacteria; kingdom Bacillati; phylum Actinomycetota; class Actinomycetes; order Kitasatosporales; family Streptomycetaceae; genus Streptomyces; species Streptomyces sp. NPDC007929. The sequence continues at coordinate 60,623 of NZ_JBIBKD010000013.1, forward strand.
AGGAACGGCCTGAGGACCTCGTGCCCGTGGAAGTACTCCGGCGCCCAGTCGTTGAGCAGCGGCAGGATCCGCTCCTCGGGGAGCTCCATGTACCAGCCCGCCCGGTGCACCTCGTTGGACAGCATGCCCGCGTGCAGCAGCCCCTCGTCATACTGCATGGAATCCGGCCACGGCCAGGGCACGTACGGGCTGGGGGTGGCCGCCCATTCCGCGCGCTCCCCGGGCAGCCATGCCTCCCGCGGTCGCGCGTCGGGGACGAGGCCGGGGACCGCGCGCGGCCGTACGGCCTTGCGCGGCCTGTTCCATGGCGGGTCGACGAGCAGCTGCGGCAGGTCGGTGGCGTCGGGCAGCCGGGCGCAGGCGCCGAGGATCTCCCGTACGGTCGCGGCGGCCCGGGCACCCAGCGCGGGAAGGTGTTCGCCGGCCAGGTCCGGGTGGCTGCCGATGTGGGAGACGAGCAGGGTGTGGGCGGCGCAGTCCGGGCCGTCGGCGGCCGCCGCGCGGGCCAGCAGGCGCAGGGCCCGTACCGGGTAGCGCTCGATGGCCTGGACGGTGTACGGCCGTATGTCCTTGTCGCCGACGCGCTCCAGGAACCAGGAGAACGCCCGGTCGGTGGGGATCTCGAGCAGCGCGCGGCGCAGCTGGGTGGGCTTGTCGTGCCGGAAGCCCTTCCAGAGCGAGAGGCCGTGCAGGATCAGCTCCTCGACGGCCGTGCCCGCGCCCTCGGCGACCGTCGCGCACTCCGCCGGGGTCGCCGGTTCACGGTCGTGCTCGGTCAACGCCGCGATCTGGTCGGCGGTGCGGGGCAGGCAGCGCAGCAGCGCGCGCAGGCCGCCCCGGGCCTCGGCCACACCGGCGGTGTCGGCGAAGCAGTCGGCGACCCAGTCGGTCTCGGTCGGGGCGAGGTAGGCGGCCGCGACCTTGCGGGTGAAGCCGTCGCGGCGCCCGGCCAGCCGGGCGAGGGTCTCCCGGTAGGTCTCCTCGTCGCAGTCCGCGAGGAGTTCACGGACCCGGTCGAGCGCCTCCCGGCGTCCGTGCTGGAGCGGCGGCGGGGAGTCGGTGACGGCCCCGACCGACGGATGGATCGGTCCGGTCATGCCGGAGACGACGTTCCCCCGCTCCCTGAGTTCCCCGCACTCGGGAGGGGAGTGGGCGCCCCGGAACAGCGCCATCGAACGGTTCCACAGGCTGCGGGCCAGGCGGTCCAGCCGCGGGTCCTTCTCGTGCACCCAGTCCACCCGCAGCCGCAGCAGGTCCAGGACCGCGCAGGCCGCGAACGGCAGGCCGTACAGGGCGACCCAGGCGTCGACGACGGCCCTGCGGTCGATGTCGACGGTGGTCGCCATGGTGCCGATGACGGCGGCGCCGTACGGGTCGGGCACCCGCTCCAGATGGGCCAGCGCGGCGCCGACCAGCGCGGGGTCGGTCCGTTCGCTGAAGGTCGCCGGGGTCCAGTGCTCACGGTCGTGCAGCAGCTCCACGGCCCGCGCGTGCACTGCCTGGCCGGGGGCCGCGGGCGGGCGGCGGACACCGCCCCTGCGCGGGTGCACCTGCCGGCGCCAGGCCGCCGGGAGGGCGAAGGCGTCCTCGTCCGCACGGCCCCCGTGCCGCGCACCGTCGTCCCCGTCGTGCTGCCAGTGCCGCACCGTTCCTCCATGCCGCCGCGGTCGATGTTGCCCAGGACCGTAACCGGAGGAACTGTCAGCGTCCGGGCGGTGGAGCGCCCCGGCGAGCGGAAGGCACGCCCAGGAGGGGCGCAACACCCCGTCATGACGGCGAAGCGGCTGGTCGGACGGGGTGCGCAAGTGCTCACCCCTGGTGCGCGTTCGGGTGGCCCGCACCCGCCATCCCCCGGTGCGGGCCACATGTCTGACGTTCCGTCAGGAGACGGTCATGAACTTCGCCGTGCTGGGCACGCCCGCCGCGTCGAGGGCGAACAGCATGTACGTGCCGGGCAGGGCCACGCCCGGGTCCTCGGGGAGGGACACCCGGTAGGTGCCGGTGGCCGTCCGGGTGGAGGTCAGCGGGACGCGCCGCTGGTCGTTGTCGGTGGAGTGGGTGGCCGCCGCCGCCCGCATGAGGACGAAGGACTTCACCTCCTTGTCCGTCCGCACGGTGAGCGCCGTGCCGAGCGCGGCCCGGGGAGGCACCCCGCCGGTGATCGACGGACGCGGCTTGAGCGATCCGTCCGCGTCGAGCAGGTAGGGCGGTGTGAAGACGGACCCGTCGGGGTGGTTGGTGGCGCAGCCCTGGTCGGCGCAGAGTCCGCCGCCACCGGAGAAGACCCGCCCGTCCGGCAGCAGGTTGGCGACGCTGTGGTAGTTGCGCGGGACGGACATGGTGGCCAGCGGGGTGAACTTCCCGGTGGCCGGGTCCCACAGCTCCGGTGTCATGGCCGAGGTCGCGTCGCTGAAGGGCACCGGCATGGACTGCCCGCCGAACACGGCGACCTTGCCGTCGGGCAGGACGACACTGTTGCTGAAGGCGCGCGCGTGGTCCATGTCCCCGGTGCGGGCGGCCCCGGCCCGGTCGCCGGAGGCGGTCACCGTGTAGGCGCGGCGGGTCGCGGACTTCCTCTCGTAGGCGGGCCCGCCGCCCAGGGTGAGCAGTTTGCCGATGTCGTAGGGCACCGCGTTGCCGTTCATCGCGTCGCCGCTGTCGGCGCGGGTGCCGGCGTCGGTGAGGCTGCCGTCGCCGGTGGTCGTGATCCAGTGCATCTTCCTGCTCGGGCCCAGGTGGAGCACCTTGCCGCCGGGCAGGGCGTGCAGCCACATGTGGTTGTCGGCGCGGTAGGGCGAGTCCGGGTCGTCGGTCATCGTGGGGCCTACGGGAACACCGGGCAGCTTGCGCCACTTGCCGGTGTCCGGCGACCACACCTCGCCGTCCTTGCCGCCCCGGCCGCCGCTCCAGGATCCGCCCAGCACGAACGCGTCTCCCGTGGAGAGCAGGGTCATCGCCTGGTAGCCGCGGGCGATGTTCATCTCCGACGTCTTCGACCACGTGTCGGTCGCCGGGTCGTAGATGCTGGCCTTGTCCGCGTTGCTGCCGCCGGTGACCAGCACCCGGCCGTCGGCGAGCATCGCGATGCCGGGACAGAACATGTCGTGGCCGGTGTTGTCGATACGGCGCTGGGTGACCTGGTTGGTCTTCAGGTCCAGAACGGCCGTCTGCGTGTAGCCGTTGCTGCCGCCGAAGCGGTCGGTGGCGTAGGCGGACCAGGCGAGCATCTTGCCGCCCGGCAGGACGGCGGTGGCCACCGGCACCAGCGGGAAGCCGATGAGCCGGCCCCAGGAGCCGTGCGCGGACGGGTCGGCCGGGCCGCTCAGGCGGATCTCCCCCGCCGCCGCCCACGGACCGCGCCCGCCGGCCTCCGAGGTGACGGTCAGACGTACGTAACGGGCCCGCGCGGCCCGGGTGAAGGTGGCGGTCTTGACGGTGTCGTCGTCGCGCCAGGTGCCCCGGGCGACCGGCTCCCCGAAGGTGGTCCCGTCGGTGCTGGTGGTGACCGTGTAGGCGCCGGCGCGGCCGTTGGCCTTGCCCGGCCGGGGTTCGTAGCTCAGCGCCGAGACAGCGGACGTGCGATGCATGTCGACGGTGATGCTGTGCGGCAGGGGCGCGGGGGTGCCGCCGCTCCATCTGCTGTGCCAGAAGGTGCCGGCGTCACCGTCGAGGACGTTGCCGGCACGGCCGTCCTCACCGGCGCTCTCCTCGCTGCTCGCCGTGGCCGTCCAGCCGGTGCGGGACAGGTCGACGGTGGCGGACGGGGCGCCGGGGTCGCCCAGCAGGTCGATCTCGGCGGCGGCGGCCCAGGGCCCGCGTTCGCCCGCCTCGCCGAGCACGGTGAGCCGGACGTAGCGGGCTCCCTGCGGGGCGAAGCTCAGGGTTTTGGCGCTGCTGTCGTCGGCGAGGGTGCCGGTGCCGACCGGGTCAGCCCAGTCCTGCCCGTCCTCGCTGACGCTGATGCTGTACTCGCCGACGCGCCCGTTGGGGTTGTCGGCGCGGGGCCGGTAGACGAGCCCGGACACCACCGCCGTGCGGTGCATGTCGACGGTGAGGGTGTGCGGCGGGGGCGTGGCGGTGCCGCTCCACCGGGTGTGCCAGATGGTGCGGGCGTCGCCGTCGAGGACGTTGGCGGCGCGGCCGTTCTCGCGGGCGGTCTCCTCGCTGCTCGCCGTGGCCGTCCAGCCGTCCCGGTCCAGCACGGGTGCCGCCGCCTCCTTGGCGTTCGCCGGGACGACGGGGTGGTGCGGGGAGGACATCGCCGTCCTCTGACCGAAGGGCACGTCCAGGTGCCCCGGTGCGTGCCCGGCGGCGGCCGGCTCCGCCACGCCGAGCATCGGTGTCAGGCCCACCAGCAGGGAACCGAGGGCGAAGACGACGAGCCAGTGGGAGCGGTGGAGTCTTCGCGTCGAGTCGCGTAATCGTCCGGACGGCAAGGCAACCTCCTGAAGCACGGGGTGCGGCCCGGTTCGGGCCGACGCGAGCATTCAGTCCCGGTGAGGTGCTGTCCAGAGCGGACGAGGGCCCGGGCGAACAGGGGATTGACCTGCCCGGCGACGGTGCCGGCGACCGCCGGGGCCTGCGGCACAGGCAGACGGCCACCCGCGGGCTTCCGCCGCCCCGCGCCTCCCCCTCGCCGGACGTGGCGCGGTCACGACAATTGCTCAGGCACGGTGACCGATTGCCACACCCCGGCGGCTACCCGGTCACGCGGTCACCCGGTCACCCCGGTCACCCCGGTCACCCCGGTCACGCGGTCAACGCCTGGACCAGGTCGCGCAGTTGCCGCCGATTGCGCAGCTCCCCCTTGGCGTACATCCGGCCCAGGTAGTACTCCACCGTCTTGGTGCTGAGGTACAGCTCCCCCGCGATCTCCCGGTTCGTCCAGCCGCGTGCCACCAGCCGGGCCGTGTCCTTCTCCCGGTCGGTCAGCTCGCTCCAGAACCTCTCCGCCTGCGCCGCCCGGCCCGGTCCGGCGCCTTCGTCCCGCAGGGCGAGGCACTGCTCGAGCCAGGGCCGGGCCTGGAGCCCGCGGAACGCCCGCTCCGCGTCCGCCAGATGCGACTGGGCCTCCTCCGTCGCGCCCAGCTCGATGAGCGCGCGCCCCAGGTCGCAGCGCAGCAGGTTGCGGTGCAGCACCGGCTCACCTCCGGCGGGCGGTTCGGTGAGGCCGTCGCGGTAGGCCCGGACCGCCTCCCGCGTCTCGCCCCGGGCGTGCAGGACGGCGCCCCGCAGCCACAGCCGCGCGACGACCAACATGGCACCCGTCGGTTCGATCTCCTCCAGCGCCGTCAACGCCTCCTCGGCCGACGGCAGTTGCCCGGCGCGGGCGGCGGCGACGCCCAGGAGGGGCAGGAACCACGTCCCGTAGAGGCGGACCCGGCCCGCGTTGGCGGAGTCCTCCCGCGCCCGCCGCAGCCGTGTCATCACCTCCGGCCAGTCCTGCCGCACGAACGCGGCGATGGCCCCGGCCTGCAGCACATGGAAACCAGGTGCGGAGAAGTCCGTGGTGCGGGCGATCTCCTGGGCCGCGTTCAGGTCCGCCGCCATCTCCTCCCAGCGTCCCGCGCACGCGTGCTGGGTGGCACTCGCGGCGTGCAGCACCGCGAAGTCCACGTCGCGTCCCGAGACCTGTGCCTCGTCGAACGCCAGCGACACGGTGCGCCGGGCCTCCTCCCACTCCCCCAGCTGGAGGTGACACGAGGCGGCGTGCACCCGGGCGGCGAAGTCGGTGCGCCGGGTGAGCCCCGGGGCGCTCGTGCGGGCCATCGCGCGCAGGTCCGACAGGGCTTGGACCAGTTGCCCGGACAGTCCGCGCAGCGTGCCCCGGCACACGAGCGCGTCCAGGTCCGCCGGTGCGACGTCCGCCGGGTTGGGCCGCAGATGGGTCAGCATCCGCAGCCCTTCCGCCGGGCCGTGCGACAGGGCGGCGCCGTAGGCGAGGTTGGCGCGGGCCTCGCCGATGACCACCGGGTCGGAGGTCCGGGCCAGTGCGTAGCGGGCGAAGCGGGCCGACTGCTCGCCCAGGCCGAGGGAGCGTTGCAGGGTCGCCAGGTCTCCGGCGGCGCGGGCGGCGGCCTCCTCGTCGGCGCCGTCGAAACCCTCCCAGGCCTGGCGCAGGTGCTCGGCCGCGCTGACGTCGCGTCCCCGGGCGTACTCCAGGAAACCGAGGGCTTCCTGCCTGCGCGGTGACGGCGGGTGGGCTTCGACGCGGGAGGCGTACGCCAGGGCGGCGGCGTACTGTCCGCTGACGACGAGCAGCCGCACGGCCTGGAGCAGGGTGGCGTCGCGGGTGTCCGGGTCGGGGGAGACGGCCGACACCGCCAGGAGGTACTGGGCGGCGAGTGACAGGTCTCCCCCGGCCGCCTCACGCTGCGCGGCCCGGTCCAGCTCGGCCGCGAGTTCCGCGTCGTAGGAGGAGAGGGCGGCGACCCGGTGGCGCCAGCGCCGCGGCGGGTCGACGTGCTCGGCGGCCGTCCGGTGCAGGCGCCTGCGCTCGGGCAGGGGCAGCGAGGAGTACAGCGCGTCGCGCTGGCCGGAGTGGATGAGGTGCAGGCTCGGCTCCCCGGCCTCTTCGCGCCAGGTGACGGCGCCCGCCGCCACCAGGTCGTCGATGTGCCCGAGGACGTCCTCGTCGCCCGTCATCCGCTGCAGCAGCGGGACGGTCGCGGGGATGTCGAGCACGGCCAGCACGTCGAGCAGCAGCCGTCCGGCCGGAGGGAAGGAACGGGACCATTCCCGCACCGCCTCCGCCAGCGACGGCGGCACCTCGGCCGGCGAGGGCCGGTCGGGCAGCGAGCCCCCCTCCGGCGCGGCGAGCAGCGCCGTGAGGTACAGCGGGTTGCCGTCGCTCCACCGGCTGATGCGCAGCAGCTGGGACTCGGGCACGGCCGGGAGTCCCCGCGCGGCCAGGTACTCCCGGACACCCTGCGCGGAAAGCCCCCCGAGATCGAGCTGGGAGACGCCCCTGACGCTTCCGGTGAACCCCATGTCGCTCTTGGTGCGGCGGACCTGCTCGGTGACGACCAGGCAGAGGAGGTCGTCGTGGGTCATGCGCAGCACCGCGAAGGCGATCGCCTGGAGCGAGCTCGCGTCGGCCCAGTGGGCGTCCTCGATCACCAGCGCCGCGGGAGCGTCCCCCCGGAAGTCGTCGAGTACGTCGATGAGCGCACCGCCCGCGGCCATGACACTGGCGGTCTCCGGGACCAGGTTCACGCGGCGCTGCGCCAGGGGCAGTCCACCGCGCGCGTTCTGGATCATCCGGTTGACGGCCGCGTACTTGATGAGGCGTTCGGTCGGCACGCCCGCCACGCTCAGGATCCGGAAGTCCGGCAGCTCGCGGCAGAAGGCCTCGGTGAGCGCGGTCTTGCCGATGCCGGCGGGCCCGGAGAGGAAGACGACCTGCGCCTCCCGGCGGCGGGCCCGTTCGGCGGTGCCGAGCAGGAACCTCAGTTCGTCGCCACGCCCCACGATCCCTGACTGCGCCGCCATGAGCGTGGATGGTACGCATGCCCTGCCGGGCCCGCATGCCGGTGCCCGCTGAACGGAGCAACCCCGTGTCGCCGCCGTGCCCCGCGCCGACTGCTCACCTGCGGTGAGCGATCCCCCGGGGCGCCGCGCCCTGTCCCGCGGCTCCCGGTCGCGCCGGGCGGTCAGGGCGGGAGCCGGATCCCTTGCCTCGTACGGCCCGGCCGCCGTCTGCCGCCCGGCGGCAGGTGCGGACGCCGCGGGGGCGCCCGCCGTTGCGTGACGTCCTTCACGGCTGTCGCCGACGACAACCGGTGTGCGCCGTCCGTCCTCTCCGGCAGGCCCTTGGGACGCGCGACGGGGCCGTGAGAACGACCGAGGGAGCAGACCGCTTTGACCGCACAGTCACGCCCGTACCGGTCCAGGCACAGGTCCGCGGGCCGACCGCCCCGCGGCATCGGGAGCGGCGGCCGCCGCGGGAGACGGCGGTGGATCGACTACCCGCGTCACGGCCGGTCCGGCCCGCGCCGCTGGCTGCCGTCCTGGCGGCTGGTGTCCGGGACGCTGGCGGCCTGCCTGGCCGTGATGGCGGCGCTCTGCGTCGGCGTGTACCTCTACGTCGACGTCCCCGACCAGAACGCCGAGGTGCGGCAGGAGGCCAACGTCTACTACTGGGCCGACGGCAGCTCCATGGTCAGCGTCGGCTCGGTGCACCGGCGCAACGTGCCCCTGTCCCGGGTACCCGGCCCGGTCCGCGACGCGGTGCTCGCCGCGGAGAACGCCGACTTCTACAGCGACTCCGGCGTCTCGGTCGGCGGCATGGCCCGCGCGGCCGTCAACATGGTCCGGGGGCAGGAGACCCAGGGCGGTTCCACCATCACCCAGCAGTACGTGAAGAACACGTACCTGACCCAGGATCAGACCCTGACGAGAAAGGTGCAGGAACTCGCCATCGCCCTGAAGCTGGACCGCCGCATGTCCAAGGACGACATCCTCCAGGGGTACCTCAACACGAGCTGGTTCGGGCGCGGAGCCTACGGCATCCAGGCGGCGTCGTACGCGTACTACGGCGTGGACGTCAGCAGGCTGAACCCCTCCCAGGGCGCGTTCCTCGCCGCGCTGCTCAAGGGCGGCAACGAGTTCGACCCCTTCCGAGGCGAGGCGCAGCGGCACCGGGCCGAGAAGCGCTGGGCGTGGATCCTGGACCGCGAGGTCGAGCGGGGCATGATGGATCGCTCGGAACGCGCGCGGTACACCGAGTTCCCCACACCCCGCAGACAGACCCTGGCCACCAGTCTGGGCGGCCAGAACGGCTATCTGGTCGACCTCGCCAAGCGTTACGTGAAGAAGCGGACCGGTCTCACCGACGCCGAGCTGGACCGGGGCGGCTACCAGATCCACACCACGTTCGAGAAGGACGCGATGCGGCGGCTGGGGCGCTCCGTCGAGGACGCCCTGCGCGACATCCGTTCCTCCCGGCGCGCGAAGGACCGGCATGTGCAGGTGGGGGCGGCGTCCGTGCGGCCGGGTGACGGTGCGATCCTCGCGGTCCACGGCGGTGCCGACGCGCTGAAGCAGTTCAGCAACAACGCCGACACGGCCGGTGTCCCGGCCGGAGGGGTGTTCAAGCCGTTCGTGCTGGCCGCCGCGATGCAGTACGGGGTGCGCACCCATGACGGCGGGAGGGTCTTGCGCTTCCTCCCCGAGAGCTACTACGACGCCACCGGCGGGTTCCACCTGGGCGGCGTCCCGGGAGCCGCGGATGGCCGGGGAGCGGTGCCGTCACTGTCCTCAGACGTCCCGACGCTGCGCGACGCGCTGGTCGCGTCCGCCCATCTCACCTTCCGTCGGCTGGGCGCCGACACGGGCCTGAAACAGGTACGGAGACTGGCCGTCGACGCGGGGATGCTGCGCGCGACCATGGCGCCGCTGAACGAGGAGTTCCCGCTCGGCACGTCCTCGCCCAGCGCCATCCGGGTCGCCACCGCCTACGCGACGTTCGCCGACGGCGGGACGCGGCACGAGCCGTACTCGGTGACCAAGGTGCTGCGCAAGGGGGAACGGATCGCGGGGTTCTCCCGGCCGCGCGGCAGCCGGGCGATGGCGGAGTTCGTCGCTCGGCAGATGACGTCGGTGCTGCGCGACGCGGCCAGGAGCACCACGGGCCCGGGCGGTCGCTACGCCGGCATGTCCACGGGTGGCCGGGAGACGCAGCGGGTCGCCTGGTTCGCCGGTTACGGGGACGACCTGGCCACGGCGGTCACGCTGTTCCGCGCCGAGCCCGGAAAGGCGCTGCTGCCGCTCGCCGGTACCGGCGGCCCGGGGCCGGCGAGCGCACAGCGGCTGCCGGGACGGATCTGGACCTCGTACATGGAGGCCATGTCCCGGTGAGGGCGTCTGGCGCCGCCGTGCCGGGTCAGTGGTTGTGTGCGGCGGAGGCGAGGCCGGTGATCCGCGAGGGCGTGAGGGCGTCCTGGAAGACCCGTACGTCGTCCAGGTAGCCCCGGAACAGATCGGCCCCGGTACCGCCGCGCTGGCCGCGCCCCACCGTGAAGGGGCCGTTCGCCCGCCATGCGGAGGTGTGGCTCGCGGTGCCCTGGAGGGTGCCGTTGACGTACAGCCGCAGCTGCCGCTTCCCGGCGTCGTACACCCCGGTGAGGTGCTGCCACCCGTCCGGGGCGGCCGGGGCCGAGGAGCGGGCGTCGTCCCGGGGCGCGTCCGCGGAGTCCGCGCCGCCCATGGTCATGTGCCAGCGGTCGTCGGCGGCGCTGTAGCGCAGGAGGAAGCCGCTGACGTTCGCACCGTCCTGTGCGGCGAGCGTGTAGTCCCCGCCCCCGGGTCGGGGCCGTGCCCAGAGCGCGACGGTGAAGCTGCGGGAGGTGTCCAGCACGGCCTGCGTGGTTTGGACATGGCTCTTGCCGTCGAAGAAGACGGAGCCCTCCCGGTCCGGCCGCCAGTCGACATAGCCGTGGTACTCGCCCGGCCGGCCGAAGGAGGAGGTGTCCTTCGGGCGGGCCCCCCAGGTGCGGAAGTCCCAGCGCAGGGCGGCCTGCGCGTGGCCGAGGCGGGCAGGCGGGGCGGGCTCGGGGGACGGGGACGGCTTGCCCGCGCCGGAGGACCGGGCCGGCCCGGGCTTCGGCGGCGGGGCGCTGGCCGGGATGTCGGTGAGGCCGCCCGGCCGCGGGGGCGAGGAGCTGGTCCAGTGGTTCCACTTGTCCCCGTGCTGCACCGCGTTTGCCGTACGGGTCTCGGGCGCCGGGTCGGGGGCGCCGCCGGTCATCAGAGCCGCCCCGGACACGGCCAGGACCGCGGCGACGGCCACGGCGGCCCACCACAGGCGACGCTCACCGCGCCACGGGGCGGGCTCGTGCGCGGAGGCGACGGCACGCACCTCGGGCAGCAGCCGCGCTCCCGCCCGCTCCTGCCGGTAGTGCCGTCCCTCCCAGGGCAGCAGTTCCTGGGCCAGCAAAGGCGCCCACTGCCCCGTGTGGAGCCGCGACACCTCACGGAACGCCCGTGCGCAGCCCTCGCAGCCCTGCACATGTCCCGCCAGTTCGCCGCCGCCGCGCACCGGGCGGTCGAGGCCCGTGCGGGCCGTCGTCAGCACCAGACGGCTGTAGGGCCGGCACGGGGGTGACACGGACTCCTCGTACAACCGCCCGTACACGGCGCGGAACTCGTCCTCCACGGTCTCGCTCCACCGCCGTACGACGGCGGTGGAGCTGCCGGTGCAGCGCGCGGCGAGGGTGAGGTCCTCGCCCTCGACGAAGACATGCCAGAGCACGGTCTGGAGCCGGCCGGGCAGCCCGCGGAACGCCGCGACGAGCAGCGGCACCTCGCCCGTGGCGTGGTCCGCCGGCACCGGGGCGGGTATCTCCCCGCGGGATCCTTCCAGCCAGGTGAGGAGGCCGGGCACGAGGTGGCGGCGGGCGTCGGTCCCGCTCCACGCGGCGGCGGTGTGCAGGACCGTGTTCAGCAGGTGGGGCCGCCATGCGAGGTCGCCGTCGTGGAGGAACGTCTGGGCCGCCGTGCGCTGTGCGGAGGTGCGCAGCAGTTCGGCGGCGGCCGGGGTGGTGGTGCACCGGGCGGCGTAGGCGCCCACCGCGGTGTCGTGGCGGTCGGCCAGTTCCCCGGCGGCCTTCTCCTGGGCGAGCGGGTCGTCGGTGGCGGGCTGCACGAGCGCCGCGCGCACCAGCTCGCGGTCGTCGGGCACCGGCCCGTCCAGCGGGAGGGCGAGGGGCGGGGTGGCAGCGCCGGCGGTGTGGGGGAGCCGGCACCCGAACTGGGGCACGTCGTTTCTCCTGAGGAATGTGGTCGCTCGTCGAGGAGGGCCCCCGGTCTCGCGCGCGCGTTCCTGTCACCCCGCCGCCGCACGACGTCCCGGCTGCCGCCCCGACGCACGCGGTCGGCGGCAAGAGGCACCGTGGGCACGGGACTTCGCCGTGCGGGGGGATCACGGCGAAGTCCCGGCCCACCGTGCCACACCCGGAGATCGCAGCCCAGTGGCGGCCGGACGCGGTGGAGGTGCCTTCCGTACGGCGGAAAGACCGGTCGGACGGTTTCCGCACGGTCAGGGGCCGTGCGGCGCGGGCAGTGCCGTCGCCGGGCCCCGCGAACTGCTCGTCCCTCCTGAGCGGTTCGCGAGTGCGGCGGGAGCTCTCCCGCCGGGCCCTGCGGTCCTGCCCGACCGGGTCCGACGTGCCGCGCCGCCCGCCCACCGGGCTCCCCGGGAGCCCGCGGGCGGGCCTCGGGCCGCACCGGACCGGAGCGCGGCCGGTACGGCGTTCGCGGGACGGCCCGACGGCTCCGGCGCGCTCGTCCTCACGACCCGCTGAGGGTGGGGACGTCCGGGTGTGACCGGCCCGGACGTCCCCGGCCCGGCACGCGGGCGCACACAGGTGCCGCTAGCGCGGCCGGTGTGCCTCGATCAGCCGCTCCATGATCGCCTCGCGCCGGGTGTCCACGACACGCCGGGCGGGATCCTCGTCGTACCAGGCGACGATCTCCCGGGCCCCCTGCGTGAACGGAACGGAAGCCGTGAACTCGGGCACCAGCCGCCGCACCTTGGTGTTGTCGAAGACCATCGAGTGGGCCTTGTCGCCCAGGAGGTCCTCACCCCAGGCCGGGTCGGCGGCGGCGATCGCGTCGGAGGGCACATGGACCAGCCGCGGCTCGTCAACCCCGGCGGCACCGGCCATGATCCGGTAGATCTCGTCCCAGCTCAGCACCTCGTCACCGGTGATGTGGAAGGTCTCCCCCAGCGCCCCGGGGTGGCCCAGGAGCCCGGTGAAGCCCAGCGCGAAGTCGGTGTGGTGCGTCAGCGTCCACAGTGAGGTGCCGTCGCCGTGGACCATCACCTCCTTGCCCTGCCGCATCCGCTCCACCGCGGTCCAGCCGCCGTCGAAGGGCACGGCGGTGCGGTCGTAGGTGTGGGAGGGCCGTACGACGGTGACGGGCAGGCCCCGCTCGCGGTGGGCCCGGGCGAGCAGTTCCTCGCAGGCGATCTTGTTCCGGGCGTAGGCGGAGTTCGGGTTGTGCAGCCGCGCCGTCTCGGGGACCGGCACCCGGGCGGGGGGCCTCTGGTAGGCGGCGGCGGTGGCGATGAACACGTACTGGCCGGTGCGCCCGGCGAACAGGTCGACGGACAGGGCGACCTGCTCGGTCGTGAAGCCCAGGAAGTCGACGACGACGTCGAACTCCCGGCCGCCCAGGGCCGCGCGCACCCCGTCGCCGTCACGGACGTCGGCGGTGATCACGGTGGCGCCCTCGGGCGCGGGTCGTGCGGCGGAGACGCTGCGGTTGAGCAGGTGCACATCGGCGCCGAGTTCGGCGGCGCGCGCGGCGCAGGCCGAGCTGATCACTCCGGTGCCGCCGATGAACAGGACGCTCCGGCCCTTGATGTGGTGGGTGGTCATGAGGGGTGCCGCTCCTCGGGGGTGGGGGGACGGTGGCTCGCCGTGCAGCCGGGGGGTGCCGGGTCACTCGCCGGGGAACGTCACGCCCAGGTCGGCGCGGATCCGGTCGAGGGCCCGCATGACGCGCAGCGTCTCGTCGAGCGGCATGAGGTCCGACTCCGTCCTGCCCGCGGCCACGCACCGGGCCACCTCGGCGGCCTCGAAGCACAGGCCTCCCTCGCGCAGGGCGGGGACGTGATGGCCGAGCAGTTCGTCGGACCGCCCGATCAGCCGGACCGTCGCCGGTGCGTAGAAGGGGCCCTCGATCTCCAGCCGGGCCCGGGTGCCCGAGATCGACGCGGTGGTGGGGGTGCGGGCGTGGAGGGTGGTGTTGAGCACGCCGTGCGCACCGGCGTCGTTGGTGACGACGACCGACGCCTGGCCGTCGACGCCGGTGTGGGTGGTGGCCCCGACGGTGGTGAGCGAGGCGAACGGCCCCAGCACCATGGACGCGAAGGACACCGGGTAGACGCCCAGGTCCAGCAGGGCCCCGCCGGCCAGTTCGGGGGCGAACAGCCGGTGGGCGGTGGCCGGGTCCATGAACTGGCCGTGGTCCGCGGTCACCGTGCGCACCTCGCCCAGCAGCCCGAGGTCGAGCACCTGGCGGACGATGTCCATGTGCGGCAGGAAGCGCGTCCACATCGCCTCCATGCAGAACACGCCCTTGGCGCGGGCGGCTTCGATGAGCTGCTCGGCCTCCCGCGCGTTGCGGGTGAAGGCCTTCTCCACCAGGACGTGCTTGCCGGCCTCGACCGCCTGGAGGGCCTGGGCGAAGTGCTCGGAGTGCGGTGAGGCGATGTACACGACGTCGACCCGCGCGTCGTCGACGACCTCGGCGTAGCCGCCGTGGGCGGCCGTTGTGCCGAACCGGTCGGCGAAGGCGCGGGCCCGCCCGGCGTCGCGTGAGCCGACCGCCACGATGCGCTGCTCGGTGTGCGCGCGCAGCGCCCCGGCGAACGACGCGGCGATACCGCCCGGGGCGATCACACCCCAGTTGAGGACCGGCGCGTCGCGCGGGGAGGGAGTCCGGGGCGCGGGCAGCACCGTACGGGCGGTGCGGTCCGCGCGTCCGTCGGCCTGGCGGGTCTGCGGCATGGGGCTCCTCGGGGGGAGGTACGGGCGAGATGCGTACGGCGTCGGGGGTGCGGCGTCGAACCCCCGGCGGGGCGGCGTCACGTGGCGCCGGGCCGGTGTGCGGGGCGGGTCCGGTCCGGCGCCACCGCGCGTTCCCTCTCCGACGTGCGGACAGGGGCCCGGCCATGCAAACGGATCACGGCGGAGGGACGCAAGCCGTTTCCGGCCGGTACGGCGACTGCCGGAACACCGCCCCCGAATCCACGCCGAACTGCTCACCCACCCTGCACGATGCCCACCGGGCACGAGGCAGGCTCCGGCTGTCGGTGAAGGTCCTCGGTCGGCTCCACCGCCGAGGTCGAGTGGGAGTTCGTCACGCGCGGCTGATCACCCCTCGTCCCGGCCGGCCCACCAACGGCGGAGTTCGTAGCGGGAGCGGATGCCGAGCTTGCCGTAGATGTTGCCGAGGTGGAAGCCGACCGAAGCGGGGGTGACGAACAGCCGGGCCGCCACCTCACGGTTGCTCATACCGCTGCTGACGAGCCGGGCCACCTCCGTCTCCCGGGCGGTCAGCGCGAACGGCTCGGTCCGGCCGGGCATGCGCAGGGCGCGCAGCCCGGCCGCGCACCTCGCGCGCAGGGGTTCCGCTCCCAGCCGCGCGGCGATCGTCCAGGCCGCACGGTAGCGGTCGACCGCGTCGCGGCGGCGGCCCGTCGCCGCGAGGAACTCGGCGTGGTCCGCCTGGTAGCGGGCGTAGTACCAGGGGGCCGCCGACTCGAAGGGCCCGGCGGCGGCGTCGGCCTCGGCGTAGAGCCGGGCGGTGGCCTCGCGGGAGCCGGTGAGCGCCATGGCACGGGCCTCCACCCCGGACGCGCAGGCGCGCACCCACGGCGGCAGCCCGGCCGACTGTGCGCGCCGCAGGGAGCCGAGGAGGGAGGCGGCCAGTGCCGTGTCCCCGGCGGTGACCGCGGCGCGCGCGAGTTCGGCCTTGCGCCACGGCAGCAGGGGGCCCGAGAACACGTCCAGGGCCAGGCGGTGTTCGGGGGCCGTGAGGCAGGCGGCGGCCTGCGTCCCGTCGGCGTCGGCGACGAGCGCCCGGAACAACCGCGCCACGGCCTCCGGCACGGAGGTCTCCACCGGTTGCGTCTCGACGCCCGGTTCGGAGATTCCCGTCGGTTGCGCGTCGACGTCCCATACGGAGACTCCTGCCGGCCGCGCATCGGCGTCCGGCACGGAGGTTCCCGTCGGCTGCACGTCGACGCCCGGTTCGGAGGCACCCGTCGGTCGCACGTCGGCGTCCCACACGGAGGCACCCGTCCGCCGCGCGTCGGTGTCCGGCTCGGGGGCACCCGTCGGTCGCGCGTCGACGTCCGGCACGAAGGCCTCCACCGGTCGCGCGTCGGTGTCCGGCGGGGCTTGCCCCGGATGTCCCTCGGCGTCCGTCGGCTGCGGTGTGCCGCTGCCGCGGGCTGCCGCGATCAGGTCCAGCAGTTCCTGCCCGCGCGCCCGCCACAGGGGGCTCGACGACCTCAGGGCGACCCTGCCGGTCGCCTCCGCCGGGCCCCACGCGCCGCGCAGCCACTGGGCATGGCCCCGGACAACCAGGGCCGCCTCCCGGACGTGGTTTCCGCCGAGGACGGTACGCACCGCCGCCTCGCACCCCTCGGCGTCCCCGGCCTCCAGACGCAGCCACGCCTCGGTGACCGCCGCCCGGTCGCGTGCCTCCATCGAGGCGCGCGGCGCGGCGGTCAGTACGCTCAGGGCCTTGACCGGGCCTTCGGCGGAGGCGGTCAGCACGGCGTTCAAGCAGCGCCGGGCGCCCTCCCAGTACGGGTCGCCGGCGTGCGCGGGAGCCCAGCGGGCGAGGTGTTCGCGCAGTTCGGCCGCGGGCGTTCCGGTGAGCCACCGGGCCTCGACGGCCCAGACGACCGCTGCCTCCAGTCCCCCGTCCTCGCCCGCCAGCCGCAGTTCCCGGCAGGCCTCGCCGAGCCGTAGCGCGCCTTCGGCGAACCGGCCCTCCAGCACCGCGAGCCGGCCGGCCAGCGCGCGGTGCCGGGCGGAGGCGGTGTCCGCCTCCACCCGCGCGAGCGCTCGGCGGGCGTGCTCCAGGTCGTGGGCCCGCAGCGCGAACTCGGCCGCGTCGGCCGTCCTGCGGGCTGCCCGGCCGGCACCGGCCGACACATCCGCCGCGCGCCGGGCGAGTTCGGCGGCCCGCGCCGGGCGTCCGCGCGCCGCCAGTCGTCTGGCCTGGGCGTCCAGTTGCCGGGCCAGGTCCTCGTCGGGTCCGCGGGCGGCCGCCGCGCGGTGCAGCAGGGCGGCGGCGCCCTGGGCGTGCCGGGCGGCCCAGCCGTGGGCGAAGCAGGTCTCCGGGGCGCTCATCGTGGCGATGACCAGGGTCCGCATCGGCCCGGCCACCGACACCCGGCCCTCGCCGGGGTGCCAGAGGACCAGTCCGGCCTCCGCGGCGGCCTCGACGATCGGCGCCACCTCCTGTGTGTGCTCGACGAGTTCACCGAGCCGCTGGAGCGGGACCTCCTCGCCGAGCACGGCCAGACACTGCACGAGCCGCCGGTAGGCCCGGGGCAACCGCACGGCCTGCCCGCCCCGGAGGCCGGGCCGGACGCGGGGTTCGAGTCCGGCACCGGTCGCGGGACCCGATCCAGGTCCGGCACCGGTCGCGGGACCGCGGCCGGGTTCGGGCCCGACACCGGATTCGGCCCCGGCGCCCGGCAAGAGAGCGTGCCCGGGCCCGGCGGCGGTTCCGCACCCCGCGGCCGCTCCGCACCCCGCGGCAGGCCCGGGCCGGACCCCGGTCCCGGCCCCGGCGGATGCCCCGGGCCCGAATCGACGTCCTGACCCCGGCGCGGGCGCCGGTCGCGGGCCCGGCGCGGGGCGGTACGGGGCCGTGCGCAGCACCAGGTCAAGACCCCTCGGTACCGGCCGCCCCGGTACCGAGGGGTCCGTGTCCGTCCACGACGCGACGTGCCCGTCCTTCAGGAGCAGGAGGGCGGCTTCGACGGCCGGGACGGAGCTGTCGTCCGAGGACGCCGTGCGCGACCCCGCGGACCCCGGCGGTTCGTCACACCGGGGCCCCGGGGGCGCCGGTGTGGTGTCCGCACGCATACGGGTCCCTCCTCTGCTCGGACAACGCGTCACCGCCCAGTACGCGGGCGGTGACGTGTCTGATCAGCGGGAAGGGCACCCGGCGTCAACTGCTCAGTGTGGCCGAGCGGTTGCCCTCGGATCAGGGCAGGTTGCGGGAGATGACGAGCCGCATGATGTCGGAAGTGCCCTCCTCGATCTCCTCCAGCTTCGCGTCCCGCATCCACTGCTCCATGGGGTACTCGCGCGAGTAGCCCCAGCCGCCCATCGTCTGCAGTCCGGCCCAGGTGCAGAACATGGCCGTCTCCGACGCCGTCAGCTTGGCCATCGCGGCCAGTCCGGTGACGTCCCCGCCCGCGTCGACGACCCGCGCGGCGTGCAGGACCTGCAACCGCGCGACGTGGATGCGGTTGGCCATGTCGGCCAGGCGGAAGGCGACGGCCTGGTGCTCGATGATCGGCTTGCCGAACTGCTCGCGGGTGCGGGCGTAGTCACGGGCGTACTCGTAGGCGGCGCGGGCCGCGCCGACGGCCGCGGCGCCCAGCACGATCCGGGAGATGTCGAAGGTGCGCATCAGCCCGACGAAGCCCTCACCCTCCGCGCCGAGCCGGTCCTCCTCGGGGACGAGGACGTCGCTGAGGAACACCTCGCGGCAGACGATGGCGCGCTGGCCCATCTTCCGCATGGGCTCGCCGAAGGTCAGCCCGTCGGTGCCGGCGCGCAGCAGGAAGGCGCTGACGCCCCGGGACCGCAGGGCGGGGTCGGTCTTGGCGAAGACGACGTAGAAGCGGGCCGCTCCGGCGTTGGAGATCCACGCCTTCTGCCCGTTCAGGAGATAGCCGCCGTCGACCTTCTTCGCGGTGGTGGTGATGGAGGCGGCGTCGGACCCGGAGCCCGGTTCGGTGGTGGCCAGTGACGTCATGGGCGCGTCCGGGCCGACCAGGGGTCCCAGCCAGCGCCGCTGCTGCTCCTCGGTGCCGAGGGCCAGCAGCGGGTCGGCGAAGAACCCGTTCGAGCAGAGCAGGTTGCCGATGCCGGGGTCGCCGAAGCAGAGCTCCTCCTGCACCAGGCACTGGGTGAAGACGTCGGTGAAACCGCCGCCGCCCAGGTCCTCGGGCAGCATGAAGTCGGTGATGCCGATCTTCGCTGCCTCGCGCCACAGGTCGACGGGCGTCTGGACGTCCGCCTCGTCCACCTCGCGGCCGCGCGGCCGGATCTCGTTGCGTGCGAAGTCCCGGCACAGGTCCACGACGGCGCGCTGCTCGTCGGTCAGCGGCCAGGGTTCCCTCAGGTCGTTCATGCTGCTCCAATCTCAGCCGGGGGCCGTTCCATCAGGTGGATCAGGGTGGGCCGGTCGGCCTCCAGGGCCACGCCGAGCGCGCGGACCAGCTGTTCCTCGTCGTCGGCGCGCACGCCGTGGCAGCCCATGGCGCGGGCCACGAGGGCGAAGTCGACCGGGGGCAGGTCCACGGCGTGGACGGGCTCGTCCCGGGCGGCCATCTCGTCGCGTATCTCGCCGTAGCCGCCGTTGTCGACGACGACCACGGGCAGCGCCAGCCCCAGCTGCGCGGCGGTGGCCAGTTCCTGCACGGTGAACATCACCCCGCCGTCGCCGTGCAGGGCGATCACGGGCACCTCGGGGCGGGCCAGCTTGGCCCCGATGGCGGCGGGCAGCCCGTAGCCGAGGGTGCCCAGGCCCGTCGGGTACAGGAACGAACGGGGCGTGTGGCCGGGCAGGTTGGACAGGGCGCCGTAGTAGCAGGCCATCGTGGAGTCGCCGGCCAGGACCCCCTCGCGTCCCAGGGCCGTCGCCAGGGCCCGGGTCAGCCCCAGGTGGGCGGCGCCTTCGGCGCGGGCCTGCTCCCGGTGGTGCGCGCGGGCGCGCGCGGCGCGTTCGGCGCCCTGGGCCGCCGCGCCGGGGCGGATCAGGTGCTCCAGGAGCGAGCCGAGGGCGAGGGCCGCGTCGGCGACGAGTGCGACGTCGGGCAGGGCGTTGGCGGTGACGGCCTCGGCGTCGGCGTCGATCCGGATCAGCGGGCCGGGGATGTCGAGCGGCCCGAACCACAGGTCGCTGGGGGCGAGTTCGGTGCCCACCGCGATCACGGCGTCGCTGTCGCGCACCAGGTCGCGCACGGCCTGGTGGTGCAGTCCGGCACCGACGGCCAGGGGGTGGTCGTCGGGCAGGACGCCCTTGCCGTTGGCGGTGGTGACGACGGGCGCGCCCAGCCGTTCGGCCAGGGCGCGCAGTTGTACGGCGGCGCCGTTGCCGCCGCCGCCCGCGACGAGGACCGGCCGCACCGCGTCGGCGAGGATCCGGGCGGCGGCCCTGACCTTCGGCAGGGACGGGGCGAGGCGCGGGACCGTGACCGGTTCGGCGATCGTGACCTCGGCCCGCTCGTCGAGCAGGTCGAGGGGGATCTCCAGATGCACGGGGCGGGGCCGCCCGCCGGTCATCGCGGCGAACGCGCGGGCCACCGCGACCGGGATCTCCTCGACGGCGGTGACGCGGTGGCTGTAGGCGACGACGGCGTCCAGCGCGGCCCGCTGGTCCTTCACCTCGTGCAGATAGCCGTTGCCCCGCCCGGGGTGGCGCAGCGGCAGGCCGGGCGAGAGGAACAGCACGGGCACGGAGTCGGAGTAGGCCTGGGCCGCGGCGGTGGCGGCGTTGAGCAGGGCCGGGCCGGTGGTGGTCAGGCAGACCCCGGGCCGTCCCGAGGCGCGGGCCCAGCCGTCGGCGGCGAATCCGGCGCCCTGCTCGTGCCGGGGGGTGACGTCGCGTACGCCGTAGCGGGAAAGGGCCGCGTAGACGGGCAGGTTGTGGGTGCCAGGGATGCCGAAGACGGTGTCGGTGCCATGGGCGCGCAGGGCCGCGACGAGCGCCTCGCCGCCGGTGAGCTTCTCGCTCATGACGCGGCCCCCGGGTCGGTGTAGACGGGCTTGCCGAGCCACTGGCCGCCGTCGACGGTGAGCACCTCGCCGGTGATGTAGGCGGCGCCGTCGCCGAGCAGGAACGCGGCGGTCCGGGCCACTTCCTCGGGGGTGGTGAAGCGGGCGGCGGGCACGCTGGCGAGGACGCGGGCGCGGGCGTCCTCGGTCGGCCACAGCGCGGCCGAGGCGCCCTCGGTCTCCGTCGGGCCGGGGGCCAGGCAGTTCAGCCGGACGCCGCGCGGGGCCCATTCCACGGCCAGGGTGCGTGTCATGGCGAGCACGCCGGCCTTGGCCGCGGCGCTGTGCACGGTGCCGGGGTGGCCGTGCCAGGCGTAGCTGGCGATGACGTTGAGGACGGCGCCGCCGCCCTGGTCGAGCATGTGGCGGGCGGCGGCCCGGGTGCAGTGGAAGGTGCCGTTGAGCACGATGTCGATGACGGCCTTCCAGCCGCCCGGGGAGAGCTTCTCGCCGGGCACGACGAAGTTGCCGGCGGCGTTGTTGACCAGGGCGTCGAGCCGGCCGTGCCGCTGTGCGACCGCGTCCACGGCCGTCTCGACGGCGGCGGCGTCACGGACGTCGCAGGTGACGGCGTCGGCGCTGCCGCCCGCGGCCTCGATCAGTTTCACGGTCTCGTTCAGCGCGTCCTCGCGGCGGCCCAGCACGGTGACGTGCCCGCCGCCCGCGGCCCAACGCCGGGCGACGGCCCGGCCGATGCCGGAGCCGCCACCGGTGACCAGCGCCACCCGTCCGGCGAACTCCCGCGATGGTGTCCCGTCGTTCATGTCTCTCCCTGTGTGTCGTGGCCCGGGCCGTCGGCCGGGGCGAGCAGCAGCGCGTCGACGGCGACGGCTCCGTCGGGACCGACCCGCAGCGGGTTGATCTCCAGTTCGATCCGCTCGCCCCGGTACCGGGTGATGAGGCGGGAGACCGCCACCACGGCGTGCACCAGGGCGTCGAGATCGGCCGGGGGCGCTCCGCGCCAGCCGGTGAGCAGGGGGGCGCAGCGCAGCCGGAGGATCATCGCGCGGGCCTGTTCGGGGGAGACGGGCGCGCATTCGGTGACGGTGTCGCGGTGCACCTCGGCCCGGGTGCCGCCCGCGCCGACGGTGACGACCGGGCCGATGCCGGGCGCGCGGCGGGCGCCGACGATCAGCTCGGTGACATCGGAGCGGACGTCCTGCTCCTCCAGCAGGTAGGGGCCCTCGCCCAGGCGTCCGCGCATCTCGTCGAAGGCCGCGGTGGCCGCGGTGGCGTCGGCGAGGCCGATCCGCACCCCGCCCGCCTCGGTCTTGTGCTCCAGCCAGGGCGCCTTCAGCACGAAGGGCGGCCTCAACTCGGCGAACGCGGCGAGCAGTCGGGCCCGGTCGGGCACCCGGCGCGCCTCGGGGAAGACGATCCCGGCGCCGAGCAGATCGGCCCGGGTCTCCCAGAATCCGGCGGGGGCGCGGGTGTCGGGGGCGCCGGGAGCGGGCTCCCGCACCGGCCGGGCGTCCAGTTCGACGGCGCCGGACAGGGCCCGCGAGGCGGCGCCGACGGTGGGGAACACCGGGACGCCGAGGGCGCGCAGCAGGTCGGCTGCCTCGCCGTCGGCGCCCATGGAGTGCAGCACGAGGGCCCGTCCGTAGGTGACCGGCAGCGCGGCCAGGGCGGCGGCCTCGTCCTGCTCGGCTCCGGCGAGGGCGGTGCTGTCCAGCCCGTAGCGGCCGAAGTAGCCCGACATCAGGACGCTGTCGACCTCGCCGGAGCGCAGCAGGGCGCGGGCGACCGCGGTGTAGCTGGACAGGTCCTGCTCCCCCGCGCCGGCGAGGTCGACGGGGTTGTCGGTGGCGGCGGTCTCCGGCAGCAGGGCGGCGATCTCGCCGGCGAGCGGGGCACTCAGCCGGGGGACGGTGAGGCCGTCGCGGTGGGCGCAGTCGGCGGCCAGCGCGCCCTGTCCGCCGCTGTCGCTGAGGACGGCGATGCGCCGGCCCCGGGGCGGGGTGCCCGCGGCGACGCAGGCGGCCACGTCGACCAGCGCGGCGGGGGTGGGCACGCGCAGGGCTCCGGCGGCGCGGCAGGCCGCGTCGACCAGCTCCGCGGGGGAGGTGAGGGCGCTGGTGTGGGAGCGGGCGGCGCGGGCCCCGGCCTCGCTGTCCCCGGCGCTCAGCACGAGCACCGGCTTGCCCGCCCGGCGCAGCCGCCGTACGGCGGCGAAGACGCGCTCCCCGTCACCGAAGCTCTCGGCGTACAGGGCGACGACGGCGGTGGAGGCGTGATCGGCGAGGTCGTCGAGCAGCTCCGCCATGGTGACGTCCACCTGGCCGCCGACCGAGACGAAGCGGGAGATGCCGAGCCCGGCGCCGCGGGCCAGCTGGGCGAGTTCGCTGCCGACCTGTCCGCTCTGGGAGACGATGGCCAGCCGCCCGGGCTGGAAGTCCCCCCAGGCGATGTGCAGTTCGGTCTCGGCGTCGTACAGGCCGAGGCTGCTGGGGCCGATGATCCTGGCCCCGGCGGCGGTGATGCGCGCGGCCAGGCCCGCCGCGTCGGGCACCCCGGCGGTGATGCCGAGGAAGCCGCGCACGCCGAGGCCGAGTGCCTCGTCGATGACGGGGGCGACATGGGGGGCGGGGACGCACACGGCGACGAGGTCCGGCACCTCGGGCAGCGCCGTGAGCGTGGGCGCCGTCGGCGCGCCCAGGATGTCGCTGCCGCCGTGTGAGACGAGGTGTACCGATCGCCGGTCGCGGCCGGCGAGGGCGCCGCGCGCCAGCCAGTGGCCCCACTTGGCGGGGTTCGAGGAGGCCCCGACGACGGCCACCGACGCCGGGTCGCGGAACACGGCGAGTGAGGAACGCGGGGGGCCGGCCGCGGGCGGGTCGGTCATGAGTCTCGACTCCTCGTTCGCAGAAGACCGGAGGACCGGAGGGAACCGGCGGACCGGAAGGTCGTTACTGACTGGCGCTACAGTCAGTAAGACGGATCGTGAGGTGTCTTCTGCCGAGATGTCAATGGCTCTCACCAGCAGCATGCCAAAGGGAAAGTCACTGACTTGCGAGTCAGCAACAGAATCAGAATCTATTGACATCCCCAGGGCGGTCCGCCATCGTCGAAGCACAGCCGCCACCCGCGGGGGCCCCACCCGGCCGACGCGCCGGGACCCCAACCGGGCGGCACCGCTTCTGCGCAGCGAAAAGGACCTCCATGAGCGCTCACGCAGCTACCCGGACCTTCGATGTCGTCGTCATCGGCCTGGGCGGACTGGGATCAGCCGCGGCCTGGCATCTCGCCCGCTCCGGACGCCGCGTCCTCGGACTCGAGCAGTTCGCGTTCGGGCACGACCGCGGGGCCTCCCACGACACCTCACGGATCCTCAGGCACAGCTACCACCGGCCCGACTACGTCCGGCTCACCCACCACGCCTACGCGGACTGGGCCACGCTGGAGGAGGCCTCCGGTCAGAAGCTGGTGACCACCACCGGCGGGATCGACCTGTGCCCCGAGGGCTCGGCGCTCCCCCTGGACGACTACACCAAGAGCCTGGACACCGAGCGGATCCCCTACGAGGTGCTCGACGTCGAGGAGGTCCGCGCCCGCTGGCCGCAGGTCAGGCTCCCGGACGGCACCTCCACCCTCTACCAGGAGCGCACCTCCATCGTGCCGGCGGCGCAGTCGGTGGCCGCGATGCAGCGCCTGGCGGTGCAGTCCGGCGCCGTGCTGATGGACCGCACCCCGGTCACTCAGGTGCACCACGGGGCGAACGGCGTCGAGGTGGTGACGCCCGCCGGGCGCTTCTGCGCCGAGAAGGTGGTGCTGTGCGGCGACGCGTGGACCAACCGGCTGCTGGAGCCGCTGGGCGCCGCCATCCCGCTCACGGTCCTCGACCAGCAGATCACCTACTTCGAGCCGGCCGACCCGGCCCGGTACGCCCCCGAGGTGTTCCCGGTGTGGATCTGGCTCGACGACCCGAGCTTCTTCGGCTTCCCCTGCTACGGCGAGGCCACGATCAAGGCCGGTGAGGACTGCGGCGGGCCCGAGGTCACCCCGGAGACCCGCACCGGCACCACCGACCCGGTCATGCTGGAACGCCTGTCGTCGTTCATGGCGGCGACCTTCCCGGGCAGCGGCGCCCCCGTGCGCTCCAAGCGCTGTCTGTACACGCTCACCCCCGACCGTGACTTCGTGCTCGGCGCCGTACCCGGGGCGGAGCGGATCCTGGTCGGTCTCGGCGCGGGGCACGCCTACAAGTTCGCCCCGACCCTGGGCCGGATGCTGGCCGAACTCGCCGGTGATCCGGCGCTCGGCGCCACCGAGCCGTACACACCCTTCCGGCTGGACCGGCCGGCCCTCACCGACCCGGACCACCCGGTCAACTGGATGACCTGACCGGCCGCCGGCCCGCACCACCTTCCTGCCTCGACATCGCCCCGCACCGGGCAAAGGGACGGACGACGCATGACTGCCACCATCACCACCTCCGGCGCCACGACCACCCGCAGTCCGTATCTGGAGGTCGTCTGGACCGATCCGGTCACCGGCCGTCAGGGCTTCGTGGTCATCGACCGGCTCGTCCGCGGCGTGGCCAGCGGCGGGCTGCGGATGCGGGACGGCTGCACCCTGGAGGAAGTGCGCGGGCTCGCCGCCGGCATGACCCGCAAGGAGGCGCTGCACTACGACCCGGCCCGGCGCTACATACCGCTCGGCGGCGCGAAGGGCGGCATCGACTTCGACCCGCGCGACCCCGGGAGCCCGGCGGTGCTCGGCCGGTTCCTCCAGGGGATCAAGCCGCTGCTGCGCGACTACTGGACCACGGGCGAGGACCTGGGGGTGCGGCAGGACAGCGTCGACGAGGCCGCGGCGAAGATCGGCCTGGACAGCACCATCGAGGCGATCTACCCGCTGCTGGACGATCCGGTGACGGCCCGGCTGCGGCTCGCGGACGCGTTCGCGGTCACCGTCGACGGGGTGCCCCTGCCCGAACTCGTCGGCGGACTGGGGGTCGCGGAGTCCGCTCTGACGGCCCTGGACCGCATCGGCCTGGAGTACGGCGCGGCCCGGGCGGTCGTGCAGGGCTTCGGGTCGATGGGCGGCGCCACCGCCCGCTATCTCGCCCGGGCGGGTGTGAAGGTGGTGGCCGTCGCCGACGCGCACGGTGTCGTCGCCAACCCCGAAGGTCTCGACGTGGAACGGCTGCTGCTCACCCGGGACGCCTTCGGCGCGGTCGACCGCGCGCAGCTGCGCCCGCAGGACACCGAGGCGGACGGCGGCACCTGGCTCGACATCGAGTGCGAGGTGCTGGTGCCCGCGGCGGTCTCCTACTGCGTCACACCGGCCGACCAGCACCGGATCACGGCGCGGGTGATCGCCGAGGCGGCGAACATGCCGGTGCTGCCCGAGGCCGAGGCGGCGCTGCACGCCCGCGGGGTGACGGTGCTGCCGGACTTCGTGGTCAACTCCGCCACCAACGCCTGGTGGTGGTGGACCCTGTTCGGTGACATCGGCGCCGACTCCGGCGAGGCCCATGCCATGGTCCGCGCGGCCATGCGCCGGCTCACCTCGAACATGCTCGACAGCGCCGACGCGGGGGGTGTCACCCCGCGACAGGCCGCTCAGGCCGTCGTGGAGCACAACCTCACCGCC
Organism: Streptomyces sp. NPDC007929; assembly: GCF_042959065.1. Classification (NCBI taxonomy): domain Bacteria; kingdom Bacillati; phylum Actinomycetota; class Actinomycetes; order Kitasatosporales; family Streptomycetaceae; genus Streptomyces; species Streptomyces sp. NPDC007929. The sequence continues at coordinate 86,764 of NZ_JBIBKD010000013.1, forward strand.
ATCGATGCCGCGTTCACCTGACCCCCGCACGTCCCGGGCGCTCCGGCCGGGAGTCCGAGCGCAGGAGGCGGAAGGACTGCAGGGTGACGCAGGGGCGCTCACCCTCGCACCGGGCCACGACGCGCAGATTCTGCCGTCCGGGCAGCGGCTCGACGCGGACCTCTAGCGGTTCCCCGTCGGCGCCCGTCGACATCAGGTCGACGGACGCCCACAGCTTGCCCTTGCCCTTGCCCGTGTAGAACTCCAGCCGTTGCGCCCGCTCGGCGAGTTCGGAGACGCGCACGCCGAGCCGGTCGTAGCGCGCGGTGCCGAACCGCACGCCCTCGTAGCCCACTTGTGCTCCGTCGGTGAGCCGCAGGGCGTGCGGCCCGCCCTGCGGGGCCGGTGTGACCGGGCCCTGTGAGTAGGCGAACGCGTCGGCGCGGACCTCTCCCTCGGCCGGGGGCGGGGTGCCGTCCGGCGCGGACGGTCCCGGCGAGGCGGGCCCCGGGTCGGGGTCGGTGTTCGTGCCGGTCACCCAGTACACGGTCAGCGCCGTGCCGGCCAGCACCCCCGACGCGACCGCGAGGGCCACGGCCCGGCGTCGCTTCGCCGGCGCCATGAGTCTGCGGTACGCCGACGGCTTGCGGTGACGCGCCCGTCCCGCCGCCGGGGGACCCGCACCCCCCGAGCGCGCCGCCGGGGCGCCCGCGGGCGAGGTGCCCGCGGTGGACGCGGCACGACGGCGCGGGCGCTTGGGGAGGGTGAACGAAGGGCCGCGCAGTTGCCGCTTGTTGGCCTGGTACTCGTGCACCGGCCACCACCCCAGCAGCCGCAGCGGCAGATGCCGCGAGGCGCGGGCGTCCAGGTCGACGAGGTCTTCGTACAGCGCGAAACAGCGCGGGCAGTTGCCCAGGTGGTCGGCGACGGCGGGGTCCAGGGGCGCCCCGGGGAAGTCGGTGACGGACTGGAGGTACTGCAGGCAGTCGGCGTTCTCCATCCGCTCGCAGTACAGGTCTATGCGGACCTGCCGCAGCGTCAGGTTCGCGCGTTGCAGACCACGGGCCAGCTCGTCGCCGTACAGCCCGCTGATCGCCGCGATGTCCGAGTCGTCGTCGCCCTCGGCCAGGCCGTGCCACAGCAGGCACTGGGCCATGGGCGGCAACTGCTCGTAGGCGAGGGCGAGCTGACCGTCGTCCAGCATCGGCCACATGGAACCGCCGCGGATCCACCTGGTGAACTCCGGCAGGAAGGAGTGGGGGGATCGCAGGGCCCGGGTCACCGCGGCCAGGCGGACCGACTCCAGCAACCGGAGCCGGACGCAGCCCGAGTGACGGCCGTGCTCCAGCGGGACGGGGGAGACGATCTGGTCGCGGAGATAGCCGAAGGCGGACGCGACCAGATCCTTCGCCACCGGGACGGACGGCGTGCAGGTCAGCGCGTAGGCGAGGGCGGCGTCCCCGTGGCGCCGGTGGATCACCTCGAACAGCGGGCCTTGTCCGGCGCGGACGGCCCGAAGCAGTTCGGCGTCCCCCCGGCTCTCCGTCCTGGTACGCGACGCTATGGCGGTCAGCGCCATGACGCAGACGTCCTCCCCTCGCCCACCGAGCCCGCGACGTCCGCGGATTTCGGGATTGCATGATAAGAGCATGAATCGCGCTCACGGGAGCCCGAGCATCAGGGAAAACGAATTCGATTGCTCTTCACCGTGGCGGGAATGACGACCAGCGTGGTGTTCACCCCGCTCTTCCTGAGCGCGGCGACTATCTCCGCGTTGGCATGCGAGTCGGTCACCAGGGTGTTGATGGAGCCGACGTCCGCGATTTTCGCCTGATGCACCCGCCCGAGTTTCGAACTGTCCGCGACGACGATTTTGTGCTGGGCCTGCTCCAGCATGATGCGGTCGATCTCCGCACCGCGCGCGCTGTGCCGGGTGAAACCGACTTCAGGACTGATGCCGTCCACGCCGACGATCGCGAAATCGAATTGGTACGAACGCAAGGTCTTCTCCGCGGCCCGGCCGACGAGGTCGTTGGACAGGGGGCGCGCGGTGCCCCCGGTGACCACGACACTGACCACCTGGCGCGCCATGAGGGACGTCGCCGTGTCGAGGCCGTTGGTGACGACCGTCAGATCCGGGCGGCCGGCCAGACTGCTGGCGACGAAGCCGACCGTGCTGCCCCCGCTCAGCGCCATGGTGAGCGGCCGGGACGGTATCAGGGAGGAGGCCAGCGCACCGATCCGGCGCTTGGCCTCGGTGTTCTGTGAGCGGCGCAGGCTGACGGGCAGTTCCGCGCCGCGCCGGGCGGCGGCGATCTTGCCGTAGGAGCGGCGGATCAGTCCCTTCTCCTCCATCACCGCCAGGTCCCGGCGCACGGTGGCGCCCGAGACCCCGAGGATCGTCGGCAGGAACCGCACCTGGAGCTCCCCGCGCTGTGACAGGAGCGCCAGGACGGTCGAGATCCGCGTATCGCGTGTCCGGTCGGTCATCGTCGGCTCCGTGGTGCCGTCGAGACAGATGTCCGGAAGGTTCCGCCGGCACATCGCGCGACCCACTTTCTCGCGTCGTGTTTCATCGAATGGCCGAGAACCGAATATTGGCTGTGCAATGTCATGGAATGTTCCGTGTGACCTCACCCGGCGGTTTACATGACAGGGCCGACCGCATGCGCCGGTGAGGGCATCGCGGTTGTGGCGACAGGGCGCCACATTCAGCTCCTGTTCCTCCGATCGCCCAGTACTTTGCGCTCTCGCATTGCGCGGGCGTAACGCGGAAGGCGAGGATTTGAACACTATATCGAGGGATAATCACACCGTTACGGCTACTCCCCGAAGTGATCAAAGCGCATGAGCGTTTGGAGGGCCGGGTACGCCGCCGATTCGGCTCGACCCGACCTGTTCCCCAGACTCGCCCACCTCTCCTTCCTGGGGGAACAGGGAAAGTCCCTAGGATCGCGCAGGGCTCCCGAGCAGTGTGGGCGTGAGCCGACGCCGGTCCTGCCGGAGGTGATGTGGAGGCAGCACGTCACCTCACGGCAAGTGAACTCATTCGCCGAGTACGGCCATCGCGGCGTTGTGACCGGGGATGCCGCTCACACCACCGCCGCGGACCGCGCCGGCGCCGCACAGCAGCACATTGGGGTAGGGCGTCTCCACGCCCCAGCGGCCCGTCGCCTCCGTCGCGTGCGGGAAGGCCAGCGAGCGGTGGAAGATATTGCCTCCCGGCAGCCGCAGTTCGTCCTCCAGGTCGAGGGGCGTCTTCGCCTCGATGCAGGGGCGGCCGTCCTCGTCCAGGGCGAGACAGTCGGCGATCGGCTCGTCCAGCACCGAGTCGAGCTCGGCGAGCGCGGCCTTGGTCAGGGTCTCCCGGGCTGCTTCGTTGTCCTCGACGAACAGCCGGGCGGGGACGTGCAGTCCGAACATCGTCAGCGTCTGGTAGCCCTGGGCCGCCAGCTCGGGTCCGAGGATGGACGGGTCGGTCAGCGAGTGGCAGTAGATCTCCGACGGCGGGGCCGAGGGGAGCCGTCCGTCGGCGGCCTCCCGGTAGGCGCGCGCCAGTTGGTCGTAGCCCTCCGAGATGTGGAAGGTGCCCGCGAACGCCTCCTTGGGGTCGACTGAGGTGTCCCGCAGCCGCGGCAGCCGGCGCAGCAGCATGTTGACCTTGAGCTGCGCGCCCTCCGCCGGGTCGTCGACCGTGTCGCCGAGCATCCCGGCCAGCGCCTCGGGCGAGGCGTTGACCAGGACCTTGCGCGCCCCCACGGTCGACTCGCCGGAGCCGTCGTCGTAAGTGACCACGGAGAGACGCTCGTCGGGCTCGATGTGGGTGACCTCGTGACCGGTGACGATCTCGGCTCCGGCCTCCCGGGCCACCCGGGCCAGCTCGCCGGTGAGGGCGCCCATGCCGCCGACCGGCACGTCCCAGTCGCCGGTCTCCCCGCCGATCACGTGGTAGAGGAAGCAGATGTTCTGGGCCAGAGCGGGGTCGTGGGCGTCGGTGAACGTGCCGATCAGACCGTCGGTGAGGACCACGCCGCGCACGACGTCGTCCTTGAAGCGGTCCTCGATGGTGACACCGAGGGGCTCCTCGAACAGCATCCGCCAGGCGTCGTCGTCATCGATCCGGGCCCGCAGGTCCTCCCGGCTCGGCAGCGGCTCGGTGAGGGTGGAGAACACCCGCTTGGCGACCCGCTCGGTCGTTCCGTAGAACTCGCGCCAGGCGGTGTACTCGGCGTCGGAGCCGGTGAAGTTGCGGAACGCCGCCCGGGTCCGCTCCTCTCCCCCGCCGACCAGCAGGCCGGTGGCACGGCCGCCGCGCTCGGCCGGCGTGTAGGACGAGATGGACCTCTTGCGCACCTGGAAGCGCAGCCCGAGCTCCTTCACGATCTTCGGCGGGAGCAGGGAGACGAGGTAGGAGTAGCGCGACAGCCGGGCGTCCACTCCGGAGAAGGCACGGGTGGACACGGCGGCGCCGCCCGTGGTGTCGAGCCGTTCGAGCAGGAGCACGGAGCGCCCCGCCCGGGCCAGGTAGGAAGCGGCGACGAGGCCGTTGTGGCCACCACCGACGATGACGACGTCGTAGACGTCCTGCGAGAACGAGGCATTCCGAGGCATGCCTCTTGCTAACACGCCTCGGACCACAACCACAAGAGATTGTCGCCCGTCTCGATGTTTTACTGAGTTGCGAATCAGTACCCTCAGCAGGGCTGAACGTCCACCTCTGATGAGAATAAACCCAGGTCAGATACGCCTCATAGCCTTCGCGAGAAGCCCGCTCCACCTTCCTTCCGGCTTCGTGATTCTTTTCTCTTGCTGATTGAGTTGGCAGTCAGCGTCAGGGGTCAGGACACGATCGAGGTCTGCCGGAACCTCTCGAGGAACTTGCCGTCGCCGCCGACGAGCTGAGGGATGCCCTGGTCGTCGCACCCCAGGTCGATCCGACCGTGCCAGTCGTAGGAGTGGCCGAAGAGGTTGTCCTCGTGCCAGTCGAACTGCACGGAGACGAAGTGCCGGGGCAGCCCGCCGTCCGGCGAGGGCATCTGCCGGGGGGTGACGACCATGGTCCCGTTGCCGCGCAGACCGGCCGCGCTGCGGCCCTTCACACCCCCCACCTGCTCCAGCGGGCGGATCTTGAAGTTCTTCATGTAGACGCGGTTCTTCGCCTGGCGCACCTTGCCCGCCTCCAGGCGGAGCCGGTCCGCCGCCTTGCGGTTCGCCTTGAACGTCTCGATCTTGCGCTGACGCTGCTCCAGTTCACGCTTGAAGGTCTTGCGAGCGGCCGGATTGTCGGCGTAGCGGTGGCCTTCCAGCAGCTCCTGGAGCTGGGCAACCCGCTCCTCGGCCCGCATGATCTCGTCCAGGTCGACTGCGTCCGCCGCGTTGCCGGACTCGTTCGCCTTGTTCATGAGCTGCACCTGTGCCTGGCGGGTGCTGAGGCGGACGGCGGTGTACGACATGCGCAGCGGCAGGACCATGAAGATGCTGTGGCTGTGGTTGACCGCCTCGGGCACGTCGTCGCGGTGGCGGTGCACAAGCCCGGTGAAGCGCTTGACCTGACGCACGATCGGCTGGAAGCGGCTGTGTGTGTAGAACAGGCCGGAGACGGCGTGCTCCCCGAGGTCCTCGTCGACGAGGGCGTCCTTGAGGACCTCGGGCACCGCGTCCAGCGGAGTGGCCGAGGTCGCCTCGAACGACAGGCTGCTGTTCAGGTCCTTGACGATCGAGTAGGCCAGGCTCGCCGTCGACGTGGCCACGAGGCCCATCGGGCCCATCGCGGCGAGAGCGGGGTTGACGGTCATCGTCGTCCTTCCGGTCGGGGGGTGGGATGGCCGCGGGTGCCGGAATGTGCCGTCAGGCCGCGTCCGCGCCGTCGAGGGGCGGCAGTTCGTCGATGTCGACCTCCAGGGACAGACCGTGCTCCTGGATCAGCTGGATCTGGTCCTCGGTGAGCATGCCCTCGGCCTCGCTGTCGCTCGTGGCCGCCAGCACGGCCTCGACCAGATCCCCGAGCACGGCGGGATCGACCGGGGCGGGATCGGCCGGGGCGGGCTCCGCCTCGGCTTCGGGCGCGTACTCCTGGTCGTAGCCGGCGTACGGGTCGTGGTCGGCCGGCTGCGCGTACGGGTCGTGGGCGGCGGGTTGTTCGGCGTACTGCGCGGACTGGTCGTACGCGGACTGGTCGTACGCGGTGTACGCGGACTGGTCGTACGCGGCGTACTGGCCGTACGGGTCCGCCTGCGCGTACTGGTCCGCCTGTCCCTGCTCTGCGTACTGCGCGTATTGCGCGGACTGCTCGTACTGCTCGACCGGGGGCCAGTCTCCGTAGATGCCGAACTCGCCCGCCAGCCAGTAGGCGAAGCGGGTCACGACGTCCTGCCGGTACAGCGTCTCGTCCTCACGGTCGGCGGGCAGTTGCGCCAGGACGTTGTCGAACTCCAGGAAGTAGTACGCGTAAGGTGCCAGGTCGGACGCCTGGACGAGCTGGGCGAAGGCCAGCCACTCGGTACCCGCGGGAAGTTGATTCCACCGGTACAGGACGTCGTCGTAGAGCGGTGATGCCTCGGACACGTGCGGCTCCTCTACGGGGGCGGGCGCAGCGGCGGGCGTCGTGGGCCGGCCGTTGCCGTCACTGTGCTGGACGGCCGGCGACCGTCACCAGGCCGGGCGGGCACCCGGGCGGACCCCTTCCGCTGCCCCTATGGGTGAGCCCTCTCACGGGTCCCAGCGGGACGGGGGCCGCAGCACCACCCGGAAGCCGTGCGCGGCGAACGCGGCGGTGACCGCCTGGCCCGCCTCCCCGGGCAGTCCGGTCACCAGGCCCGTGGGGGTCCGGCGCAACGCGCCCGCGTTGGCGCCCCGCTGCACCGACCCGGCGAAGACCCCCGCACCCGGCACGCCGGTCAGTGCGGCCAGGGGCGGGTAGGCGGGGTTGGCGCTGCCGACGACGAGCCGGCCGGGGTCCGCGGCCCACAGCACGGCCAGTCGCTGATGGGGCCTCAGCGCGGCGAGCAGGGCCCGGTTCGCCTCCCCGGCCGCGTCCCAGTCGACGCCGCCGATCGTCCGCCGCGCCTGCCGGAGGGCGAGTTCGGCCCGCTGGGCCCGGCGGCGGGCCGAGGCGCCCGGTGACCGGTCCCGGCCGTCGGACGGGTGCTCTCCCGCGTCCGGGAAGGATCCGGGGGCGCGCAGGGCGGACGCCGCCACGACATGCGGGACCTCGTGCACCGCCTCGTGCACCGACGGGGACTCGTACGGCTCGTCGGCGGCGGGCGCCGCACCCGCCGGCGCGATCATGCCGGCCGCGATGAGGTCCGCGACCAGCGCGGCCACCGTCTCGTGCAGCGCGGCATGGGCTTCCTGGCGCCTGTGCGGTGCCGGAACGCCGCCCGGCCCGGGTCCGGCGTACCGCAGGACGAGGTCGGTCAGCACCGGGCCGTACCGCTGGAACACCTGCCGGACCGCGTCGCACGCGGGCAGCCCGGTCTCCTCGGCCAGGGCGGCGCGCAGGCCTCCGGCCAGGGCGAACCGGTCCGTGTCCCAGGCCCGTTCGACAGCGGCCCCGACGGCCCGCAGTACCGCGTCGTGCACGGCGTCCTGTGCGCTCGGCATGCCCGGTCGCCTCCCCTCCTCGGCTCTCACGCTCGACGGTGCGTCCGCCTCGTGCCCTTCCGCCAGGACGGGCGGGAGGGCGAACGCGCGGCGAGGGCGGGGCGGTGGTGCGGCCTTCCGGCTGCCCGTTCGGGCCCCTAGGCCCCGGTCCGGCGCCGGGTGCGGGCCTCTCTCGTCCCGGCGCACCTCGCGTACGAGCCGGTAACACCGGTTCGGTCCAGGAAACAGCCGACCACGGTCATGGTCACGCCACCGTCCGCGAGGGAGGCTGATCGGGCAACCAGGAGCAACGGCCCCGGGCAGCACCGTTGCCCGCAGGCTCGACGCACGAGGAGCCCACCATGACGACCGACCGCATCTTCGTCCATGTGAGGACGTCGGACCCGATATCGGAGGCGGGGATCGTCGCGGCCCTGAAGTCACGGGCGGAGATCTGGATCGCGGACGGCGCCCAGGCGAACGCGGACACGGTCGCGCTCATCGTCACCGACGAGATGAACGAGGAGGCGCTGCATCTGCTGCGGACCGTGCGGGGCAAGGGCATGCAGGAGGTCATCGCGGTGGTCTCGGAACTGGACGACGCCGGTCTGATGCTCGCCGTGGAGTCCGGAGTGGCCGGTCTGGTGCGGCGGCGCGAGGCGACGGCGGACCGTCTGGTGCAGGTCATCACCTCCGTGCACCGCGGCGCCGGTGTGGTGCCGCCGGACTTACTGGGGCGGCTCCTCAAGCAGGTGTCGCAGGTGCAGCAGCACGTGCTGGCCCCGCGCGGGCTGCGCTTCAACGGGCTCACGGACCGCGAGGGCGACGTCCTGCGCCTCGTCGCCGCCGGGCTCGACACCCGGGAGATCGCGCAGAAGCTGTCGTACTCGGAACGGACCGTCAAGAACGTCCTGCACGACGTCACCCACCGCTTCCAGCTGCGCAACCGGTCGCACGCCGTGGCCTACGCCATCCGCGAGGGCCTCATCTGACGCACCGCCACCCGTGGCTCACTCCGGCGCTCATATCGCCGTCACCTCGCCTGCTCCTCGATGCGGGGCCGCTGCCCCGGCACCGACCGGCGGCGCCCGGAGCCCGGGGTGTCCGGGGTGTCCGGGGTGTCGGTGCGGCGGGCTCCGAGGTCGATCCGGCTGGGGGCGCGGTCGACGGCGGGGTCGGCGGGCGGCTGGAGCGGGGCCAGCACCACGAGGTGCAGGGGCGGTGCGGGAGGCGGCGGCCCGGGCGGCGCGGGCACCGGTTCGGCCGGGGCCACGAGGAGCGGCAGCGCCCCGGCGCCGAAGGCGGAGAACGCGGCGTGCACCAGGTCGTCCGGAAGGCACGGGGCGGCGGCCCCCGCCACCACGACGTCCCCGAGCACCCGCTGCCGCGCCTGCCAGTCACCGCCGTGCGCGGTCAGCCGGTAGGAGTACCTCAGGACGCGCAGCGGCTGCATCCGGGCGCTGACCGGGCGGTCCGCGCCGTCCCGCAGATACATGCCGCCGCCGCGGCCCCGGCTGTCCTCGCGCACGTCGTAGAGGCAGACGCGTACGACGACCGGGCCGCCCGCGTCCGCCGGTTCGGGCACCGGGTCCTCGAAGGACAGGCCGGCGTCCGGGGCACAACGCCTCAGCCAGGCCCCGAGTGAGAGGGTCACCGCCTCCATCATCACGCCATCGTGGCCGCGGCCCCGGCGTCCGGCCACGCCCGAAGGGCTTCCCGATGGGGCAGCCGGAGGTGTCCTCGCGCGTGGCTGATCGCTCTCTCGCCCGGTACCGGGCGGGTGAAACCGTGAGTCGTCCCACAGGAAAGTGAGGAGCGTGTGCCGAACTATCTGACTCCGGGCGTCTTCGTGGAGGAGACGTCCTCGGGCATCAAGCCGATCCAGGGTGTCGGAACCGCGACCGCAGCGTTCATCGGCTTCACCGAGAAGGGTCCCGTCGACGAGGCCGTCCTGGTCACGAGCTGGACCCAGTACACGAACGTCTTCGGCGAGTTCACCGCCGGCGCGTACCTCCCGCAGAGCGTGTACGGCTACTTCCTCAACGGCGGTGGCAACGCGTACGTCATCAGCCTGGGCACCGGCGCGGAGGAGTCCGGCCCGGCCGCCGTCCCCGCCGCCACCGGCGCACCGGCGTCCCCGGTCACGCAGGCCCCGCCGCCTCGTGGCGAACTGGCCGGCGCGAGCGGCCGGCCCGCCCTGACCGTCGGCTTGGCCGCCGCGGCCGACAACCCCTCCGGCGGGCCGGTCGTCGTCGAGGTGGAGGACGCCACCGGCGCCGACGGCGACGACGAGACCTTCAAGCTGGTGGTGCGCCGCGACGGCAAGGTGGTCGAGGAGTACGACAACGTCTCCGCCAAGCGCGGGCCGTCCTTCGTGGGCACCGCCCTGAAGAAGTCCGCCCTGATCACGCTGGAGGACGTCAAGGGCACAGCGCCCGCCCGCCCCGCCAAGGGCACGAAGGTGTCGCTCGCCCCCGCCGTGCCGGCCGCCGCGTCCGCGGTGGCTCGCCGGGGCGGCAGCGAGCCGGCGCGGGTGCGGGAACTGGACGCCGGCCGCTACATCGGCGACACCGCCGCCCGCTCGGGCCTGGCCGGGCTTGAGGCCATCGACGACATCACCATGGTCGCCGTCCCGGACCTGATGTCGGCCTACGGCAGGGGCGCGCTCGACGCCGAGGCCGTCAAGGCCGTGCAGCTCGCCCTGATCGGCCACTGCGAGACCATGGGCGACCGGGTCGCGATCCTCGACCCGCTGCCCGACCTCGGCGCCCAGCAGGCCCGCGACTGGCGCGCGGAGTACTCGGGGTTCGACTCCAAGTACGCCGCCCTGTACTGGCCCTGGGTGAAGGTCATGGACCCGGTGGAGAAGCGGGCCACGACGATCCCGCCCAGCGGGCACGTGGCCGGCGTGTGGGCCCGCAACGACGCCACCCGCGGTGTGCACAAGGCACCGGCGAACGAGGTGCTGCGCGGAGTGCTGTCCCCGGCCGTCGCCGTGACCAAGGGCGAGCAGAGCATCCTCAACCCGATCGGGGTGAACTGCCTGCGCGGCTTCCCCGGTCAGGGGGTGCGCGTCTGGGGCGCCCGCACGCTCTCCAGCGACCCCGAGTGGCGGTACCTGAATGTGCGCCGGCTGTTCAACTACATCGAGAAGTCGATCCTCGACGGCACGAACTGGGTCGTCTTCGAACCCAACGACCGTTACCTGTGGGAAGGCGTCAGCCGCACCGTCACCGCCTTCCTCACCCGGGTGTGGCGCAGCGGGGCGCTGTTCGGCCGCAGTCCGGCCGAGGCGTTCTTCGTCCGCTGCGACGAGGAGAACAACCCTCCGGAGAACCGGGACGCGGGCCTGCTGACCATCGACATCGGCATCGCCCCCGTCAAACCGGCCGAGTTCGTGGTGTTCCGGCTCTCGCAGTACACCCCCGGCGCTGAGAGCAACGAGTAGAAGGGCAGCAGACCATGACCATGCCTACCGGCGTTTCGGGCGTACCCCAGGCCATCTCGGCGGCCCGGTTCGTGGTGAGCTTCGACGGGACGGCTCCGTCGTACTTCTCCGAACTGAGCGGTATCACCAGCGAGGTGGAGCCCACCGAGTACATCGCCGCCGACGCCCGGACCGGGGCGATCGTGCACACCAAGCAGTTCGGCAAGACCAAGCCGCCCACGGTCACCCTCAAGCGCGGTGTCGACGGGACCGGTCATCTGATGGCCTGGCACGGGATGGTCCGCTCCGGCAACCCCGGGGCCCGGATGACGGGAACGCTGGAGCTGCAGAACGCCAGTGGTCAGCCGCAGGCCACCTACCGGCTGATCAACGCCTGGCCCAGCAAGATCGAGATCGGGAACATGAAGGCCGGGGCGTCCGAGATCGTCCTGGAGACCGTCACGTTCACCTGCGAGGAGGTTCTCCCGCTGTGAGCCCGGGCGAGGCGGTGACGGGGCAGACCATGCGGACGGAGTACCCGTTCGTGCTGCCCCGCGGCTATGTCGACCCGCAGGGCCGGGTGCACCGGGAGGGCCTGATGCGGCTCGCCACGGCCCGCGACGAGATCGCGCCCCAGACGGACCCCAAGGTGCAGCGCAATCCCGCCTATCTGACGGTGCTGCTGCTGAGCCGGACCGTCACCCGGCTCGGCTCCGTGACGGACGTGTCCGCCGACACCGTGGAGAACCTCTTCGCGTCCGATCTGGCGTTCCTCCAGGACCTCTACCGGCGGATCAACCAGGACGGGCGCACCGAGGCCGAGGTGCACTGCCCGTCCTGCGAGCACCGCTTCCTCGTCGACGTGGCGGGTGAGGCGCCGGGGGAATCCTGACGTACACGGCCGACCGGCTCTGGGAGGAGGTCGTCTACGTCGCCTACTACCTTCACTGGTCCGCCGACTCGGTCCTCGGCCTGGAGCACCCGGCACGACAGCGGGTGATCGAGGAGATCGGTCGGATCAACCAGCGGATCTCCGCACCCGACGACGATCCGGACGTCTGAGACGCGTCCGTGTCCGGCCCTTGGAAAGGAGGCGGCCCGTGCCGTGGTCGTTCAGGCAGGTGCTCGCCCGGTGGCGCACCTGGCGTTCGCCCCGCCGTCCGGCGGACCCCGGCGGCGTCCCCGCGTGGATGCGGGGGCCCGGCCTTCGTCCGACGCTCGCGCCGGTGCCGTGGACGGTGTCCGCCCTGGGCACCGGATCGGTCGCCCGCGCGGGCACGCGTCCGCTGATCCATGCGCTGCCGGCGGGCCGTTCCGGTCGGGGCCGGGTGCCCCTCGGTGGCGGCGGCCCCTCGGACGCCACCGCCGCCCCGACGGGCCGGGTGGACGCGCTGGTGGTCCCGGTGGCGGTGCCGCCGGGGCGGGAAGACCGCCGGTGGTGGTCGCCCGGGGCGCGGGCCAGGACGGGTCACGGGGGTGTGGGCCGCCCGGGAGGAACGGCGGCCATCGAGGACCCGGGCCCGGGCACACCGAGCACCGGGGCCCCGGGCCGGACGAGGAACCCGAGCACCGGCGACCCCGGCCGGACGAGGAACCCGAGCACCGGCGACCCCGGCGGGACGAGGAACCCGAGCACCGGCGACCCCGGCGGGACGAGGAACCCGAGCGCCGGGGGCACCGGAACGGGTAGGGGCCCGGTGACGGAATCGGCCCGTGCCCGGCCGGGCCGCTTGAGCACGGCTCGGACGACGGCTGCGGGTGTCGCCGGGGTCGCTGAGGCGGGTACGAGGGAACCGAGCGGGACCGAGCCGGGCCGGGTCGCCGACTCGGGGAGGGTCTTCGGCGACTGGACGGACAGGGCGAACGGCACCGGCCTGGCCCGGGCCGTCGACCCGGGTACGGGTTCTGGGAACAGGGTGGACTCGGGCGGGACCGAGTCGGACCGGGTCGTGGAGGCGGGTACGAGCTTCGAAGACCAGGTGGGGTCGGGTAGGGCGCGCGGCACCGGCCTGGCCGGCGTCGTCAACTCCGGTGCGGGCTTCGGGAACAGGACGGACACGGGCGGTGCCCACGGGACCGAGCCGGACCGGGGCGTCGACTCGGATCCGAGGGAGCCGAACGGCACCGACATGGCCCGGGCCGCCAACTCGGGTGGCGACTCCGAGGACAGGCCCAGCTCGGACCGGGCGGTGGACTCGGGTATGGGCGTCGATGACCGGACGGGCCGGGCGCACGGCACCGGCCTGGCCCGGGCCGCCAACTCCGGTGCGGGCTGTGGGAACAGGGTGGGCTCGGGCCGGGCCGACGGGACCGAGCCGGACCGGGCCGTGGACTCGGGCACGGGCTCCGAAGACCGGACGGGCAGGGCGCACGGCACCGGCCAATCCCCGGCCGCCAACTCCGGTGCGGGCTCTGGGAACCCGGTGCACTCGGGCCGGGCCGACGGGACCGAGCCGGACCGGGGCGTCGACTCCGGCACGGGCTTCGAAGACCGGACAGGCCGGGCGCACGGCACCGGCCTGGCCCCGGCCGTCCACTCGGGTGCGGGCTTCGAGGACCAGGTGGCGGCGGGCAGGGCCAGTGGCTCTGACGCGGACGTGGTGGGCCGTGCGTGGTCGGGCACGGGGGCGCATGTTCCCGGAGGCGGTGGTTCGGAGCTGCCGGTCATGGCCGCCCGGCGGGTGGCCGTGCTGCCCGACGCCGTGCTCCAGGAGCACTCGCCCCTGACGCGTGCGACGGACGACCGCGTCGGCCCGCCCCGGCCCGTGACACCGCCGCCGGTGCGATCCCGCTCGGAGTTCGACCGCAAGCTGGACGCGTTCCGTCCTGCCTGGCTGCTCGAACGGCTCGCCACGGAGAACGACCTCCCGTCCTTCGTCCAGGCACGCGTGGCGAAGGACACGGCGCCGCCGCCACATGTGAGCGGAGGGACCGCCCCCACGCCGCAGTCCCCGGCCCCAACCCCAACTCCGGCTCCGGCTCCGGCTCCGGCTCCGGCTCCGGCTCCGCGCACTGAGCCTGGCCCGGCCCCCCGGCACCGAGCATCGGCGTCTGCGGGCACCCCCATGCCCCGACGACCCCGCCGGCACCCTCAGGACTACGGACGCGCCCGGGCGCCGGGGGTCCCGGAGGCTCCCCCGGCACCGGCACCGGCACCGGCAACGGCAACGGCCCCGCCCACCGCACCCGGGACGACCGCACCGATGCCTCCACCCCTGCCGGCCTCACCCCTTCCGGAAGCCGTCGGCCCAGCGACACCGGCACCCGGCGAGGCCGGAGTCACCCCCGCGACGGCGTCGGGCACCCCCGAGACCCCCGACGACATCCGCCCGAGCACACCCGGGTGGGAGACCGCCTGGAGTCTGCGGCTGGCCTCCCGTGCCCCTGGCCGGAGGCCGCGCCGCAGCTCGGCGACGACCGGCGACGATCCCTCTTCGGAGGAGGACCCTGCCGACCTCGCGCCACCCCCGGAAGGCGACTCCCCCTCCCTCGCCGCGCACGAGTGGCCCGCCCCTGAACCCCCGTCCGCGCACTCGCCGGGCCCCGGCGCGCTCCCCCGGACGCCGGACGACCGCTCCCGTCCCGGAGAGGCACGGCATGTCACCGGGCCCCTCGAGGACCTGACGCCGGATCCTGCCCCGTCATCCGGCCGGCGATCGGTGGACGCGCCCCCGGCCGCCCTGTCGTACGCCCCGCCGCACCGGCCCCTGCCGACGGTCCCGCCGTCCGTTCCCGCGGTCCGTCGGCCGGAGCAGGGCACGGTGGCGCCGGAGCCGGAGGTCGTCACGAGGGCCGAGCCTTCTGCCGTGGCCAGGCCCGAGGTACCGGTGCCGTACCCGGCGTTGATCGCGGTCGGAGGCATGCTGCCGCCCCCGGAGGAGATCGTCATCGGCCGGTCCGGCAGCGCCCGTACGCGCGCGGCACAGCTGTGGTTCGGAGCACCGCCCGCCCGGGACGCGCGGCCCTCCCCCGCCTCCCCACCGGCGCCCCTCGCCTCGTGGAGCGCGCCGGGCGGCGATGGCGACGGCCCGCTCGGGTCCGTCCCCTCCGGCACGCTCCCCCCGGGCCCGTTCACCGGCGTACCACCGGCCGCATTCCCGCCCGAGCCCTCGGGCGAGTGGGCCGGCCCACCGCGGTCCGGGGCGGGATCGGGCGGCGGGTCCGGCCCGGCCGCCCCGGGCGTCCCGCTCGACCGGACCCCCGAGTGGGCCGCCCTGATGGACCTGCTGGCCTCGCACCGGCGGCAGCGCCCCTTCGGGCACATGGACGACCCGGCGTTCCTGGACGCCCTGGCCGGGCGGCTGCACGACCGGGTGCTCGCGCGGATCCGCCGGGAACTGGTCGTGGACCGCGAACGCAACGGCCTGCTGGTCCCCCGCACATGACACGAGACAGACATGGCACGACGCAGGACATGACACGAGGCAGGACATGACATGCCGCAGCACATGACACGACAGAAGGGAGCAGGCGATGCCTGAGCGTCCTGCCGCGGGCGGCCTCGCCATGGACGACGACACGTTCTTCGGGTCGGTCAACATGGCCCACCGCTTCGCCGTCGCCATCGACCATTCCCGCTACCAACTGGGCACCTGGGCCACGGCCTCGGGCCTCCATGTCACCTGGCAGGTGGCCGAGTACCGCTCGGGCGACCGCTGGAACCAGCCGTTCGTCTTCCCGGGCGTGCCGCAGTACGAGCACATCAGGCTCACCCGGGCCGCCTGCCGGGAGTCGCAGACCGTGCAGGAGTGGCTGACCGAGACCTCACGCCGCAGCACCCCGCTGACCGGGGCCATCGCCCTGACCAACTGGGAGGGCAGGCCCACCGTCACCTGGCAGCTCAAGGAGTTCTTCCCGGCGGCCTGGAGCATCGACGGCTTCGACTCGGCGGGGGGAGGCGTCGCGATGGAGACCCTCGAACTCGCGCACAGTGGCTTCCTGGACGACGACTTCGCCCCGGCCAGCCCCGGCCCGTCACCTCTCACCCCCTCCCCCGCGTACTGACCCCGTCGAGGTTCCCCATGACCACCGCACCACCGCGACCCGGCACCAGCGCCCCGGCTCCCGGCCCCCTCCAGAGCCCCGGGCCGGGGGCGTTCCCCGGCCGCCCGGGCCCGTCCCCGTCCGCCGGCGACCGGCTGCGCCCGGGTCTCGCGATGCGCTTCCACGTGACGCTGGACGAGCGGGACATCGACCTCGGCCTGTGGTCGTCGTGCCGCGGGCTCCAGGTCTCGTTCGGCTCGAAGGAGATCGTCGAGGGCGGCCAGTACTGCGACCGCACGCTGCTGCCCGAACGCCTCACCTACAGCACGGTCACGCTCGAACGGATGATGACGCAGGCCGACTCGCCCCGGCTCCAGACATGGCTGGCCGGTGTGGCGGCGCGGTGGACCGGCTACGAGTACGACGGCGGCCGGGCCGGTGAGTACCAGGGGCAGGACGTGACGATCCGGCTGTTCGACTACCAGGGGGCGCTCGTCACCGGCTGGGTGCTCCAGCGGGCCGTGCCGACGGAGTGGGTGGGGCCCGATCTGGACGCCCGCAGCAACTCCGTCGCGATCGAGCGGCTGTCGTTCGACCACAGCGGGTTCCTCGCGCACGCCGGCGACCTTCCGGGGGTGGCGCGGTGACGGTCGTACCATCCGGGAGTTCCCTGCAACGCAACGTCGCCAAAGGCGTGTTGCAGGACGGGAAGGGCAGGGACTTCACCTTCGAGTACAACCCGGCCGAGATCAGCCTGTCCCACAACGCCGAGGGGCTGACCGACCCGGTCGGGCAGGACAGCAAGCGCGACCACAGCCTCGTGGCGGCGATGGTCACCCGGGGCTCGACCCGGCTCATCATGTCGACGCTCGTCCTCACCGGCACGGACATCGGGAGCAGGGTCGAGCTGCTGCTGGAGTGGGTGGTGGAGCGGACGCAGCAGCGTCCGGAGGGCACGGCGGTGCCCGGCGAGCGCGAGCGTCTCACCTTCCGGTGGGGCACCGCGGGCACCGGTCTGGACTACACGGTGGAACTGATGCGCTTCGACTGCACCTACACCCGCTTCACCCGCGACGGTCTGCCCATCCGCGCGGAGATCCGCAATCTCACCCTGCACGTCCTGGGCAGGGCCGACGCGGCACCGGCGGCCGCCGCCGGGACGGTGGGGACGAAACCGGCGGCCGTCACCCCGGGCGTCCCCGCCGGGTTCTCCCCCGGCAGCGCGCCGGGCCCGCGCCAGGACCCCACGCGTGACATGGCCGCCAAGCTGGGGGGCCGGGGGTGAGCGCGCCGCCGGCACCTCCCGCGCCCTCGGCGCAGATCCGCGCGGGCGGCACCACCGCCCGTCCCCTCGCCGACGATCTGGAGGGCCTGGTGCTGCGCGCGGTGGTGGACAGCCGGCGCAACGCCCCGACCATGATCGAGGTCGCCTTCCGCGACGACAAGGCCGATGTGCTGGACCGGGCGGGCATCGCCTTCGGCGGCCGGATCGAGGTGTGGTGCCTGCCCACCGGCGCGGCCGAGCCGGTGCTGGTCGGAACGGGCGAGGTCACCGCCGTCGAGGCGGACTGCGTGGACCTGTCCGTCATCACCACCGTGCGCGCCTACGACCGCGGCCACCGGTTGCAACGCGGCTCACGCGTGCGGACGTTCGTGAACATGACCGACGCCGACATCGCCGGCAGCATCGCGCGGGAGGCCGGACTGCCCGTGGGGCGGATCGAACCGACCCGCACCTCCCACACGCACCTGGGGCAGATGAACCAGACCGACTGGGAGTTCCTCGCCTGGCGCTGCCGGGAGATCGGCTACGAGTTCGGGGTCGACGAGGACGGGTTCTTCTTCCGGCCGGGTCCGGGCCGGGCCGGTGGCACGCCGGTCGCCCTCGAACTCCAGCACAACCTCAGGGCGTTCCGGCCCCGGGTGACGGGGGCCGCGCTGGTTCCCGAGGCGGAGATGCGGGTGTGGGATCCGCTGCGGGCACGGGCGGTGTCCACCCAGGCGGACACCACCGGCCCGGCCGGGGCGGCCGGTGCGACACCGGCAGGTGTGGGGCTGACCGGTGTGGAACTGACCGGCGTGGACGTGGCGGAGACACTCGCCGCGGTGCGGGGCCGCAGCGCACCCGCGTCACCGGCCCCCGCGGCGTCGGAGCTCGGCCCGGCTCCCACCGTCGGCGGGCACATCGTGACCGGCACGGCCCCGGCGACGGGCGGCGCGATCACCGCCGCGTCCGGGGAGGCCCTGCACGGGCCGGCGCAGCGGCTGGCGGGCAGCCTGGCCGAGGCGCAGGCGACGGTCTGGGGCGATCCGCGGCTGCGGGCGGGCACGACGGTGCGGGTGAGCGGCCCGCCCCGGCCCTTCGCCGGGACGTGGGCGGTCAACGCGGCCCGGCATGTGTTCGACCAGCTGGAGGGCGGCTACCGCACCCATCTGGAGCTGGGCACCCCGGCGGACCGCACCCTGCTCGCGCTGACCGCGCCGTCCGGTGCGGCCCACGAGGCGCCCCGGGTGCCCGGCCTGGTGTGCGGTGTGGTGACGGACGTCAACGACCCCGTGGGCAAGGGCCGGGTGCGGGTGGTCCTGCCGTGGCTGGCCCCCGACCACGAGACGGACTGGGCGCCGGTCGTCCAGGCCGGGGGCGGCCGGCGGGCCGGGGCGCTGCTGCTGCCCGAGGTGGGTGACCAGGTCCTGCTGGGCTTCGAACTCGGCGACCCGCGGCGGCCGTACGTGGTCGGCGGGGTGCTCGGCGAGGCCAGTGCGTACGCGCCCGGCGGGCCGGCGGTGGAGGCCACGGGCCGGACCGCCGACGTCGTACGGCGCGGGATCGTCTCGCCGACCGGGAACATGCTCGCCTTCCACGACAAGGTGCCGGCCGGGCGGGGCGGGCCGGCGGACGTCTCGACGGTGGTGCTGGGGACCGGCGACGGCTCGCTGGGGCTGGCCGTCGACCAGGCCGCGGGGACGGTGACGCTGACCTGCCGGCCCGCTCCCCCGGGCAGCGGCGCGGCCACCGGGCGGATCCACATCGACTGCGGCGACGGCGGCGCGGTCGACATCTCGGCCGGTACGGGCGGTCAGGTCACCATCGACGGCGGCGCCTCGCTCAGCCTGCGCGCCCGGACATCCATCAGCATCGAGAGCTTCGGCACCGTCGCCATCAAGGGCTCGAAGATCGAACTCAATTGACGTCCGGGAGGACGGCTGCGGTGAACAACGACCACATCGGCACGGGCTGTGCCTTCCCGCTGGGCGCGGGCACCGGCGGCGGCATCCGCACGGTGAGCGGAGCGGCGCTGCTGGAGCAGTCCATGAAACTCATCCTGACCACCTACCCGGGCGAGCGCCCGATGCTCCCCGCGTTCGGATCCCGGCTGCGCGACTACGTGTTCGCCGGCACCGACCCGGACACCCTCGACGCCCTGGCCCGCGAGGTCGCCTCGTCGCTGGCCGCCTGTGAACCGCGGGTCGGCGTCGACGCCGTACGGGCACGGCCCGACGCGGACCACCCCACCCTGGTGAACATCGAGATCACCTACACGCCCCGGGACTCCGGCGACCCGCGCAACATGGTCTTCCCGTTCTACGCGCTGCCGGACGACGACCTGCCCGCCGGGTCCGACACGGAAGGGCGGTAGAGCGTGCTGCCCACCCCCGACCTGGACGACCGGCGCTTCACCGACCTCATGGACGAGGCGCGGCGGCTGATCGCGCGGCGCTGCCCGGAGTGGACCGACCACAACCCCTCCGAACCCGGCAGCACACTGGTGGAGACGTTCGCCATGATGGCGGACCAGATCATCCACCGGCTCAACCAGGTGCCCGACCGGCTGTATGTGAAGTTCCTCGATCTGATCGGGCTGCGGATGCTGCCGCCCGCCGCGGCCCGCACGCCGGTCACCTTCTGGTCGACGTCCCCGGTCACCGAGGCGCCGCTGGTGGTGCGCGGCGGCACCCGTGTGGCGACGGTGCGCACCGAGACCGAGGAGGCCGTCTCCTTCCGCACCGACCACGACGCGACGATGGTGCCGGGCCGGCTGACGCAGGTGCTGACCCAGGCGGAGAGTGACGACGGCCCGCAGGACCGGGAGTTCGGCGCGCAGGGCGTGCGGGTGCCCTTCGCCGCGTTCGGCGCGCCGCCGCGCACCGGGGACGCCCTGCTGCTCGGTCTGGAGCGGGCCGTGCCGGGCTGCGCGGTGCGCGTCGGGTTCGAGGGCCGTATCGACGGCGTGGGCGTCGACCCCGAGGCGCCGCCGCTGGTGTGGGAGGCGTGGGACGGTTCGGTGTGGACGCCGTGCGAGGTGTCCGAGGACGGCACCGGCGGCCTGAACCGGGCCGGGGACATCGTGGTGCATGTGCCCGAGGGGCACGACACCGCCGTGCTGGGCGGCCGGACCGCGGCCTGGCTGCGGGCGCGGGTGGTGGAGCCGCCGGCCGGCCTGCCCGGCTACACCTCCAGTCCCGTGGTGCACGCGCTGAGCACGGTGACGGTCGGGGTGACGGCCTGGGCCACCAACGTCGAGGTCGTCGACCGGGAGTACCTCGACGACGCGGAAGGGGTCCCGGGGCAGCGTTTCGCCGTGCCCCGGGGGCCGGTTCTCGCTCCGTACGGCGATCCCGTCCTGGAGATCGCCCCGCGCGGGGACGACCCCGTGTGGGAGACCTGGGCCCGCGTCGACGACTTCTCCGGCAGCGGGCCCGAGGACCGGCACTTCGTGCTGGACGCGATGGCCGGCGAGGTGCTGCTCGGGCCGGCCGTGCGGGAACCGGACGGGAGTCTGCGCCGCTACGGGGCGGTGCCGGTGGACGGTGCCACGGTGCGGCTGCGCCGCTTCGCGGTCGGCGGCGGGGCCCGTGGCAACGTGCCCGCGGGCGCGGTGCGTTCGCTGCTGTCGTCGCTGCCGTTCGTCGCCGGGGTGGAGAACCGCGCGCCCGCCCGGGGCGGGGCCGACGGGGAGACGCTGGCCGAGGCGGTGTCCCGCGCGCCGCTGGTGCTGCGCAGCAGCAGCCGGGCGGTGACGGCGGACGACTTCGAGTCCCTGGCGCAGCAGGCCGCGCCGGAGCTGGCGCGGGTGCGGCTGCTGCCCGACGAGCGGCCCGGGGCGGTCCGGCTGCTGGTGGTGCCGGCCGCGCCGGCCGGTGAACGCGTACGCCTGGAGCATCTGGTGCCGGCGCGCAAGACCCTCGACCGGGTCGCCGAACGGCTGGAGCGGGCACGGCTGGTGGGGACCCTGGTCATGATCGAGCCGCCGTTGTACCGGGGCGTGACCGTGGTGGCACGGATGACCGCCCATCACCGGGCCACCGGGGACCGGGTGCGCAAGGACGCCGAGGAGGCGCTGTACCGGTTCCTGGATCCGCTGCCGGGCGGCGGGCCGGCCGGCACCGGCTGGCCGTTCGGGCGGCCGGTGCAGGTGGGTGAGATCTTCGCGCTGCTCCAGCGGGTGCCGGGGGTCGATCTGGTCGACGACGTACGGCTGTTCGCCGCGAACCCGGTGACGGGCGAGCGGGGGCAGGAGAGCCGGCGCATCGATCTGCCGCCGAACAGCCTGGTGGTCTCCTACGACCATCACATCCGGGTGGAGGAGCGGCGGTGAGGGCGGCGGTCGAGGGGCTGGGCAGCCCGTACTCGCTGGCCGATCTGCTGCCCGGGGTGTTCCGCGAGGACCCCTTCACGGTGCGGCTGACGGCGGGCTGGGACGAGGTGATCGCCCCGGTGATCAGCACGCTCGACTGTCTGGAGGCGTATCTGGATCCGCGGCTCACCCCGCCGGACGTCCTCGCGTGGCTGGCGGAACGGCTGGGCACGCGGCTGGACGAGAAGTGGCCCGTGGCGCGGCAGCGGGCGGCGACGCGGGAGGCGCTGGCCGCGCACCGCAGCCGCGGCACGGTCGGCGGTGTGTGCGAGCAGCTGGCGCTGGCGACCGGGGGTGCGGTGGAACTGCTCGACTCCGGTGGGGTGTTCACCTCGCAGACGCCCGGCAGGCCGTTCCCCGCGGATCTGCCGGAGACGGCGGTGCTGCGGGTGACGGTGGCGACGGGGGACGAGGAGCCCGGCGCCCTCGACCTGGAGTCGCTGACGCGGCAGTGCATGCCGGCCCATGTCCCGTATCGCACGGAGGTGGTACGCCGATGATCGTCTGTCGCCGCTGCGGGGGACGCAACCATGACGCCGACGACTTCTGCGGGTCCTGCGGCGCGTTCCTGGAGTGGTCGGGTACGCGCACGGCGCCGGAGATCTCCCCGGAGGTGAAGGAGGAGGCCGAACAGACGGCCACCGCCCCGCCCGTCCCCCTGCTCCGCCGGGTGGTACAGGGCACGGCCCGCCTCCTCAACCCACCGGCAACAGGCACCCCGGTAGCAGTCCCCCCACCGAGCGCCTTCCCCCGCCCCCCGGGCCCGGGCGGCCCCCCTGGCCCGGGCGGCCCTCCCCGCCCGCCCGGCTTCGGCGGCCCGGGCCTCGGCGGGCCCCCGCCCCAGGGCGGCCCCCCGCGCCCGCCAGGCTTGGGCGGCCCTCCCCGCCCGCCAGGCTTGGGCGGCCCAGGCCTCGGCGGCCCCCCGCCCCCGGGCGTTGCCCCACGCCCACCGGGTCTCAGCACCCCACCCGGCACGGGCTCCCCACCACGCCCACCGGGACTCGGCAGCCCACCGGGGCCGGACACTCCCCCACGCCCACCCGGCCTCAACAACCCACCCGGCACGGGCACCCCACCACGCCCACCGAGCCCCGGTACCCCGCCCGGCGCGGGCACTCCCCCACGCCCACCCGGCCTCAACAACCCACCCAGGACGGGCACCCCATCACGCCCACCCGGCCACGGCACCCCGCCCGGCGCGGCCATGCCTCCACGCCTACCGGGGGCGGGCACTCCTTCACCTCCACCCGGCCTCAACAACTCACCCGGCACGGGCACCCCACCGCGCCCACCGGGGCTTGGCACCCCGCCCGGCGCAGGCATGCCTCCGCGCTCACCGGGCCTCGGCAGCCCACCGGGGCCGGGCACTCCTCCCCCACGCCCACCCGGCCTCAACGACCCACCCAGCACGGGCACCCCAGCACGCCCACCGGGCCTCAACACCCCACCGGGGTCGGGAGGCCCTCCCCGCCCACCCGGTCCGGGCAGCAGCCCACCCAGCCCAGGCACCGCGCCGCAGCCACCCGGCACGGGCGCCCCGCCACGCCCTCCCGGCCTCACCACCCCGTCCGGAGCAGCCACGCCGCCACACCCCCCGGGGTTGGGAAGACCCCCGCGCCCATCCGGCCCGGGCGGCGTCCCGTCACACCCGCCCGGCCCCGACGACCCACCCGGCGCAGGCGGGACACGTCCTTCCCCCGGCCTGACCACCCCACCCGGCGCAGGCGGGACTCCCCCTCCCCCCGGCCTGACCACCCCACCCGGCGCAGGCGTACCCCCACGCCCCCCGGGCCGGGAAGGGCCTCCCCGCCCGCCCGGCGTGGGGGCTCTCCCGCGCCCGTCCCGCACGGCCCCGTCGGGGGCGCCCGGTGGCGCTCCGCGGCACGAGGACACCGTCCCTCTGCCGACCGTGCCGGAGGCCGCCGCACGGGACCGGGACGCCGCCCTGATCGTGCCGCTGCCCCCTTCCGTGTCGGCCGACGACGAGGAGCTGCTCGACAGCGAACCGGACGTGGTCCTCCCGCAGGCCCAGCAGCCCCGCCCGGCCCGGCGCCACCGGCCCACGCCCCGCAGCAACACGATCCGCCCGGGCGATCTGATCTGCGGTGACTGCGGACAGGGCAACACCCCCACCCGCCGGTTCTGCGCCCGCTGCGGGCACGAGCTGCGGGAGGCCCAGGTCGCCCGCACACCCTGGTGGCACCGGCTGCGGCGGCGGCGCGGCCCGCGGGTCGTACCGCTGGACAGCGTCACCGGCGAGCCGGCCCAGCCCGCCCCCGCCCCCGGGGGCGGCCTCGCCGCGCTGTGGGCCAGGGCGAAGGTCGTCGCGGGCGTCGTCATCTGCCTGTCGTGCATGCTGTACGCCACCTACGCGCCGTTCCGCAACACGGTCAACGACCAGGCGGCCTCGCTGCGCAGGACCGCCACCGGCTTCCTGGAATCCCAGTACGACCCGGTCCGCCCCTCCGGCGTCCGTACGATGGACTCCGTCAAGGGCAGCGATCCGAAGCACCTCGTGGACCTCAACACCGCGACGTACTGGGCCGCTCCGTTCGACTCCCGCTCCCCCGACGGCGCCCGCAAGGCCGTCCTGGTGGTGGAGTTCGACCGCGTCGTGGCACTCGACCAGCTCATCGTCACCGCCGGTGCCGCCGACGCGTTCACCGATCACGGCCGGCCGCGTCAGATGCTGCTCACCTTCACCAACGAGAAGCAGATGCGCCTCCAGCTCAAGGACACGGCCAAACCGCAGAAGTTCCCGCTGAAGAACGCCACGGCCATCAAGACCGTACGCATCGAGATCACCGACGTGTATCCCTCCGACAAGGGCAAGGACGTCACCGTCTGCGAGCTGGAGTTCTTCTCACTGCTGTCGTGAGCACCGGTCGCGCCGGCGATCCGCAGTCAACGCCCGTTCCGTCCGGAGGAGTTCGATGCAGTCTCGGGTCGCGTGGGAACTCCTCGCGAAACCATGGCGCGAGGAGCTGTCCCAGGTCTGCCACTTCGGGGAGTACTGGCGCCGCTTCCGCCTCGCCCGCGGATTCTCCCTGTCCGTCTCCCCCGATCCGTTCGAGGACGGGTTTCTCGACTGCCTGTCCTGGTACTTCGGCGAGTGCGTCTCCTTCGACGGCTCGCTGCTCAAGCCGGAGCACACCGGCGCGGAGGACTACCGCACCGCGGTCGAGGACCTCTTCCACGACTGGTTCCCCCTGTTCTGCGAGGAGTTCGCCCGCGCCATCGCCCGCGCCGACAGACAGCGCGGTACCGGATGGGCGGCGGGTGTCCTTTCCAGGGGCGACGACGTCTGAGCAGTGTCGCCCTAGGCAAAAACCCCAGGGTGCCGCGCCCCTGCTCGCTGGCAGGATCGGCACGGGCACCGCGCACCGGTTCTTCCGCGTCCCGCGGACCGGTGCGCGGTCGGGCGCCCTGACGGCCGCGGTCACGGCTGCCAGGGTCGTCGGTCCTCCCGCCTCGTCCCGTACTCCGTGTGCAGGTATCGGGCAACGGCAACGGGGACAGTGGTGGTCCGCCGGCCCCGCGACGGGCCACCACACCGCTCACTTCTCCTGAGCAGTTCGACGTCGCTCCACCACGCCCCCGGCCCGCGCCGCGCCCGGCAGTCCCACCGCCACCTCCAGGCCACCCGGCCGCAGCGGGGTCGCCAGCAGCGTGCCGTCGTGGGCGCGGACGATGGAATCGTGCCCCGCGCATCGCGGCGCCGGGGCGAGGGCCGCCCAACGGCACGCGGACACCCTGCGGTTCGTGCTGTTCGAGGCCAGGCCAGCGGGACTGCTGTTCCCCCAGCTGACCCGTGCCAGCGGGCTGTCTCCCAGCCAGGTCAGGTCGGGGCTGGCCGCCCTGCGCGACATCATCGCCGAAAACAGCTGGCCACCGCTGATCTGGACCAGAGTCGACGGCTACCAGCTCGGCGCGGAGCGCGCCGCGCTGGAGGCATACGAACGGGCCGTGCTCACCGAGAAGCTGACCGGGTTCCGCGATCCGGAGGGAAGCCACAGCCATGCGTCAGCGTCGCTATCCCTCCGATACCACGAACGCGGAACGGGCTCTGCTCGAACCGCTTTTGCCGGAGCCGGCCTGCGAGACCAGCCGCGGCGGCCGGCCCGAGAAACACCCCGGCGAGAGATCGTCGACGCCATCCGCTACGTGGTCGACACCGGCTGCAAATGGCGGGCCCTGCTCGCCGACTTCCCACGCGCGATGGGCAAAGGCCCCCGTGCGGTCGCCACCGTGATCGACTCTCAGAGCGTCAAGGCCGCCGAAACCGTATCCAAGGCCACCCGCGGCTACGACGCAGGCAAGAAGATCAACGGCCGCAAACGGCACCTGGTCGTGGACACCCGCGGCCTGCCCCTCATGGTCATGGTCACCCCCGCCGACCTGCACGACGCCTCAGCCGCGAAGGAAGTCCCCTTCCGCCTCCGCCTGATGCACCCCGAGATCACAATGGTGTGGGCCGACTCCGCCTACGCAGGGACTACGAACGGCACATCCAGCACTCCGAGACCCTGATCACCTGGGCCGCCATCACCCTCATGACCAGGCGCCTCGCCCGGAAAGCCGCCACCCCCAGCCGGCCAAGGAAACCGGCGCCGGCCAGCTGATCACCCAGCCCGCCTACGCGCAGCCAGGCTGCGCGGACAACCATTTCGTTGCAGCGTCCAGGACGGGATCCTTGCTTCCCCCGCGCCCGAGATTGTCGACGACTGGCTGGTCAGGCGGAATGGGGCTGTCGTATGCACGCCCCGTGCGGTCGGCATCCATCACCTCTGTCAGGTTGAGAATGGCCCCGTCGGACAGTCGGTGACTTACGTTGCCGGTGGGGACGCCTGTGGTGTCCTCGCCGAAGGATCGCGTAACAGGGCGCCCGCGGAAGGCCACAGTCACCGCCTCCCCGGAACTGGCAGTGGAACGGCTGGTGAGTACCGCAACAGGGGCTGATCCGCCGCCTACGGGAGGACTTGTTCCCCATCCGGTGGAATCACCGTCCAGACGA
The DNA here is from genome assembly GCF_042959065.1 of Streptomyces sp. NPDC007929. NCBI lineage: Bacteria > Bacillati > Actinomycetota > Actinomycetes > Kitasatosporales > Streptomycetaceae > Streptomyces > Streptomyces sp. NPDC007929. Next base: position 113,384 of record NZ_JBIBKD010000013.1, read on the forward strand.
GGGCTGCCCTTCTCGATGGACCACACCGTCTTCTTGCCATCCGCATCGACGAACGACCCGACGTCACCGTCACCGAGGATCGGTCCCACGACGGCAAGCATCGGCCACATATTGCCACCGCGGTTGCGGCGCAGGTCTATGACCCAACCGCAAGCGTTCGGACGATCAGCCTTCGCCACGGCATCTCGCCCCTCCCGCACGTACTGCTGATAGACCTTCTCAGATCCCAGGACGCCGGGGAGCGACAGATACCCCATGCGGCCGGCCAACGCCCGCCCTTCCACAGGGTTGCGGATCTGCTCGTCCCCGTGCAGCTCTTTCGCCCTCTTCGGGTCGCTGAAGCCGCTGTGCCCGTCCCCCAAACTGTCCAGAGCCGCCTCGATGGCCCGATAGGTATCGCCAGGACGCTGCGCGCTGCCAGCTTCGGTGAAGGCTTTTCGCCGTATCTCATCCCAGTCGACATCGTGGCGGCGAAGTGCCTTGTCCTCCATGAGGTCCAACGTGGTGACCAGGTAGGACCGGGCCTTGTCAGACATTGCCGCCCCCGGAGTCGATGCCTCCTCCCCCGAGCACCCAGCCCCAGCAGCGAGAACACACACCAACCCAGCAGCCCTTAATCGCGGCAAACGCCCCCGAACCATGTGCCCTCCCAGTCAGCCAAACCAGTCGATCTATTGATGACCCCAACTTCCGATGATCAGTGCGCGGCCGACTCCGGTTCAGAAAATTTGCTCTCACGACCACACCGCCTTGCGCGCTCATCAGGACGTGCAGTACGGCGAACTCCTTGCGCGTCAGCCGGGCGTCAGCCGCAGGGAGCGGCCGTCCGCGGTAGGCCTCCCGGCGGAAGGGGGCCAGCCGCAGGCCGGCCCACTCCAGCACGGGCGGCGGCGTGCCCGACCTGCGGTGCGGGCCGTGCGGCCGGGCCACCAGCTCGGGGAAATCGAACTTCTATGAGAAATTGCCGCGAAATGTGCCCTCGGGCGGCGCCGAGCGCGCGGCGCAGACCGATCTCGCCGCGTCGTTCCATGACGGCGATGACCATCGTGTTGGCCACGCCGATCCCCCCGACGAGCAGGGCGACCGGGCCCAGTCCGACCAGCAGTCCGGTGAAGGACGCCTCCGCCGCCTGCCGGGCCTTCAGCGCGTCGGAGGGCCGACTGACGGTGACGTACCGCGAGTCCTGCGGGTTGGCGGCGCGCGGCAGCAGTCGCCGTACGCTCTCCACGCGCGCGTCGGCGGAGCGCTCGTACACCGTGGTGGGGTGGCCGTCGTAGCCGAGGTAGCGCTTCGCGGCCGCGCTGGAGACGAAGACGGCCGTGTCGAGTTCGGGAACGAGCGGCATCGGTTCGAGGACGCCGAGGACCGTGAAGTACCGGTCTTTGATCCAGATGCGTTCGCCGGGGGCCGTGACGCCCAGCCGGCTCGCCGCGCGTTCGCCGAGCACCGTGGTGGGGTACCGGCCGGGGCGCGGTCGAGCCAGCCTCCCCGGCTGAAGGAGGCCTCCAGGGTCCGCGGCAGGTGCGCGTCGGCCGCCGGCACGGTCAGGGCGTTCGACTCGGCCACGTCGACGCGCGCGTTGCGGTACGCGTTGACGCCCTCCAGCTTCCCGGTGCCGCGTCGAGATGGGCCCTGCTCGACGCGGAGATGCCGAGGACAGCGATCATCGCGGCGATACCGATGGCGACCTTCTTGAGGTATTCGGTGAGCGCGTCGCCGGTCTTCTCGCACGCCGCCGTCGCCCGGTCGAGAACGGAGTCCTCGCCCGGCGTCTTGGGTTGCGCGGCGGTCTTGGAATCGGGCGCCGTACAGCCGTCTCGCGCAGGCACGCGGCGTAGGCGACGCCGTCGTCGTCCCCCGGCGAGCCGCCGGTGTCGTCCGGGCCCGAACTGCTGTCGTCCTCGGCCGTGTTCTGGCTCGTGGCGGGCCGCTCACCGGCCTTGCCACCGGCGGCGGGCTCGTCCTCGCCGCCGCAGGCGACCGCGCCCGAGGCCAGCAGCAGGGCCAGCGCGGTGGCGCCGTGACCACCGGTGCGGCGAACCGACTACTCAAAAGACTGATCAGTGCTACGCATACGCCTCTCCCAGCTTGATCCAGTCCCGCCCGCGCGAAAGTCTCCTTCTTCGTAAGCGAGTTGGAAGTGGGATGCATGTCCGGCGACATAGACGGATTCACGTACGGAGCGGTGACGCCGACAGCCGCCTTTGTGATGGCGGCGCTGGGTTCGTCCCTGGGGATGCGCTGTCTGACCCGGGCGCTGCACCCCCGGTCCGCGTTCAGACCGGGCTGGCTCACGCTGGGTGCGGCGGCGACCGGCTGCGGCATGTGGATCTCGCACTCCGTCGCCATGATGGGCTTCTCCATCGGCGGCACGCATCTGACGTACGACGCGGACCGGTCGTTCCTGGGCCTCGGCGTCACGATCGCCGTGGTGGGCGTGGGCCTGTTCGTCGCCGGGTACTTCGGCAGGAGCCCGGCGGGGCTGGGCGTGGCAGGGGTGATCACCGGTGCGGGCGTGGCGGCCGTGCACTTCACCGGCATGACCGCCGTACGCACGAGCGGCCGCCTCTTACCCGACCGTGCCATGGTCGTCCTGTCCTGCGTCGTCGCGGTCGTCGCCGCCACCGCCGCGCTCCGGGCGGCGACGGGGCCACGGACGGCCAGGTCGTCGCTGGTCGCCGGTCCCCTCCTGGCGGCCGCGGTCACCGGGACCCACTACACGGCCATGTACGCGCTGTCCTACCGCCCCGCGAGCGCGGCCGGGGACGCGCACAGCCACCCCTCGATACCGACGCTGCTGCCCCTGCTCACGGCCCCCGTGTTCATGCTGCTGCTCACCGCTCTCGTCCTCTCGCTGGACCCCTTCGTCCACGGCGGTGAGACCATGCGCGCCGACCGGGCGCAGCCTGCGGTCGAGCGGGCCGGACGTGGCAAGTAGTTGAAACCCGGTCCCTTGGGTCCCTGCGGTCCCTGCGGTCCCTGCGGCGCGACGGCTCGTCGCACCGTCCGGGCATCCCCGCGGCCGTCCTCATCGTCTTCCCAGACGGGTGTGCTCCGATGGGCGCGACCCGGCAGGCCGGTGGGGGGCCGGAGACGCGCGAGACGCGGGGGGGACCCATGGATCCGGTGGAGGGCATGACCGAGGACGAGTTCGACGCTTTGTACGCCGCCGCCTTCCCCCGGCTCACCGGGCAGCTCTACGCCTTCACCGGGGACCTGGGCGAGGCCCAGGACGTGGTGCAGGAGGCGTTCGTCCGGGCCTGGGACCGGCGCCGGAGCCTCCTGGCCGACGCGGCGCCCGAGGCATGGGTGCGGACGGTGGCCATGCGGCTGGCGGTGAGCCGCTGGCGGCGCGCCCGGCGCCGGCTGGAACTGATGCGCAGCACCCCGCCCTCGGCGACCGTCCCCGGTCCCGGCCCGGAACGCGCCGCCCTGGTCACGGCGCTGCGCCGGCTGCCCGAGGCACAGCGTCTGGCCGTGGTGCTCCACCATCTGTGCGACCTCACCGTCGAGCAGGTAGCCTCCCAGACCGGCGCGCCCGTGGGGACGGTCAAGACCCGGCTCGCCCGGGGGCGGGCGGCACTGGCCCGGCATCTCGCCGTCGACGAGCCCGCCGGGCCCGCCAGGAGGGAGCGCGGCCGTGTCGGATGAACTCGCCCGCGCCCTGCGCGAGTTGGCGCGACAGCACCGGGCCGCTCCCACTGTGGGACCGGCCGGGATCCGTGCCCGCGCCCAGCGCCGCGGACACCGCCGCAGGGCGGCCCTGGTGCTCGGTGGCACGACTCTGGCGGCCTGCGCGCTGACGGTGGCCGCCGCGCTCACCCCGACCGCCGGGGACACCGGCGCCCTCCCCCGGACTCCGGCCGGCGCCCCGAGCGCGGCACCGCACGGCACGCCCACTCCCGTCCCCCTGTCCAGCCCCGGGAGCGCCGGCCTGCTCGACATGGACCATCGCACCCTGACGGCGGGCGGCCGGGTCATGCGCGTCAGCCGTCAGTCCGCCACCGCCCTCGCGGCGGGCCGCGAGCTGACGGTGACCGCCAAGTACGACGTGCTGCCGCGGTCCGCCTCCGCGGCCCGGACGGACGGTCCCGACGCCCGGATCCCGTACGTGGTCGAGCTGCGTGCCGCCGACGGGTCACGGCTCTACGTCGGAGCCCTCCCGGCGAACGCGCGCACGGCCCCCGACTGGGTGGGCCTGACCGGCGCGGACGCCCGCTGGTACTACTCCGGTGCCCGCGAGGGGGACCAGGTGCGGGTCGTGACGTCCGTGACGACCACCTCCGGGCCCGCCCGCACCGCACCGCCCGGCGGCGGCTGACCGGCGCCCCCCGCCGTCCGCTCACCGGCATTGAGCACTTCACCGGTGCGAACGCGCGGGAAGACGCCGCCGCGTCGCCCTCCGAACCCCATGCAATGCCCTGCGACCTGCGGATTTACCGCCGTACGCAGGGAGGATCGGCGCCCGCCCCACCGAGGAGCCCACCCGTGCGTGGATCCGGCGTCCTGCCGCTCGCCGAGTCCCCTGGCGGCGCTCACCGAGTCCTGCGCCTACCGCAGGCCCCCGCGGGCGGTCGCGGCCGGGAAGCTCCTGGCGCGCATCCCCGAAGCGAGTGGTTACGTCCTGATGGAACGGGTGCGATGATCACCGCCACCCCTCTCACCTGCTGTTCAGCATCCGGCACCCCCTTGTTCCGAGCCCTGCGCACCCTCGGTTTTCGACTGACGCATCGGTCAATAAAGGTGGTGTGAATCGTTGACATGACCGAACGGGCGGGGCTACGTTCCCTGCAACTCGACGACCCGCGAGGGACGGTGCCACCCCCCTCCCCTCGCGGCGCCCCGGACGTCCGGGCCCCCGCCCCGCACGCCGGACGGCCGCGACCGACAACGCCCCGCACGCCGCCGCCCCCCTCAGCCGCCGCCCGGCGGTCTCACGAGAGGACAGCCATGGCTGGACCGCTGCACACCCCGACCCGACGACAGGTCCTGGCCACCGGCACGGCCGCGGGTGCCGGTGTGCTGCTGAGCGGCTGCACCGGGGACGACCCGCGGCCGGTGCGGCTCGGCCCCGCCGCCCAGGTCACCGGTTGGGGCCCCGGCCCCGGCGACCCGGCCGGCGCCCGCCGAGGGGGCAAGGTCGTCACGGCCTGGGCGGCCCAGGCGCAGTCCTACGACCCCGCGATCGGCTGGGACGTGCACAGCTGGGAGGCCGTCTCGACGCTCCTGCACTCCCCGCTCTACAGCTACGCCGGGCAGAACGGCGGGCCCGCCCCCCTGGCCGCCGCGGCCCCGCCGACCGTGTCCCGGGACGGCCGGACCTACACGATCCCGCTGCGCCGCGGCGTACGGTTCCACCACGGCCGCCCGGTCACCGCGCAGGACTACGTGGACAGCTGGACCCGCGTCCTGGACCCGGACGTCGCCTCCTGGGCGTCCGGCTACCTCTTCGGGATCGAGGGCGCGCAGGCGTTCTACGAGCAGAAGGCCAGGAGGGTCAGCGGGCTGAAGGCCCTCGACTCCCACACCCTGCGCATCCGGCTGACCGAACCGGACGTCCTCATGCCGGCGCTGCTGTGCCAGCCCTACACCGCCGCCCTGCCCGCCGAGGAGATCCGCCGCCTGGGCACTTCCTTCGGCCGTACGCCCGTCGGCACGGGCCCCTTCCGCATCACGCGTTACGACGGCAAGGGCCAGCGGGCCACCTTCCGGCGCTTCGAGAAGTACTTCTGGCCAGGCACCCCCCTCATCGACACCGTCGAGTACCGCTGGGGCATCGACTACGCGATGCAGTCGCTCCAGCTGAGCGGCGGCAGCGTCGACGTCCTGGGCGAGGGACTGGTCTCCAGCCAGGCGGCCCGGTTCACCGCGGACCCCGGCATCCGCGAGAAGTTCGTCCACCCCGTGCCGATCCGCGGCAACCAGTGGCTCTCGCTCAACCTCAAGCGCCCGGAACTGCGCGACCGGCGGGTGCGCCAGGCCCTGAACTGGGCGGTGGACCGCGAACAGCTCACGCGCGTCACCTTCGGACTGTCCGACCCGTGGGGCTCCCCCTTCCCCAAGCACCTCGACCGCTACCGGCGCACGGCCGAGCCCTACACCCACGACCCGGACCGGGCCCGCGCTCTGCTGCGCGAGGCCGGTGTCCGGCGCCTCAGGCTCGACTTCCCCCTCGGCACCCAGGAACCGTGGCCCCTGCTCTCCCAGGTGCTCCAGCAGCAACTGGCCGAGGTCGGTGTGGACATCGACCTGCGGCCCATGGGCCAGTCCGCCTTCGACCAGATCACCGCGAAGGGCGAGGGCGACATGTACGGCAGCCGCCTCTACGTCACACTGAACAGCGCCCTGGAGATGGTGTCGTCCAACTACACCTCGGACGCCTCGTACAACTACACCGGCTACAAGAACCAGCGGGTGGACGAGCTCACCGCCAAGGCCCGCGGGAGCCGCACCGTCGAGACGGCCAACTCGTTGCTGGCGCAGGTCGAGGAGGAACTCGTCCGGGACGCGCCCGCGGTGTTCCTCGCCAACATGAACTTCCTCGGCGCCCGGCGGCCGGAGATCCACAACTACCAGATGCGCGGCGAGACGGGCACCTACTACGACCGGCTGTGGATCGGCCGCTGACCACGGCGCCCCGTGCGCCGGAGAGAAGGAGAGAGGGAAGCGGATGGCTGTCGCGCTGCGTTGTGCCCGTCTGGTGGATGTCGAGGCGGGCAAGGTGCTGCCCGATCACGTCGTGGTGGTGGAGGGTGAGCGGATCACCGCGGTGCGGCCGGCCGGTGAACCGGTCCCGGAGGGGCTGCGGTTGATCGACCTCGGTGCGGTCGCGCTCGCTCCGGGGCTCATCGATCTGCACACGCATCTCGTCGGCCCGGCGGCCTGCGGCGATCCCCTGGAGGAGCTGCGGCAGTCCGGGGCCCGGCAGGCCCTGGACGGGGTGGCGCACGCCCGCGACACCCTGCACGCCGGGTTCACCACCGTCCGCGACGTCGGCGCCGTCCACGCCTTCGTGGACGTGGCCCTGCGCGACGCCATCGAGGAGGGCATCGTGCCCGGACCGCGCATGGCGGTCGCGGGCGCCTACATCACCGTCTCCACCGGCGGTGGCATGGTCACCGGCCTGGCCCCCGGGATCGAACTGCCCCGCGAGTACCGCTTCGGCTCGGTGCGCGACGTGCCCGACGTCCGCGAACGGGTGCGGGAACTGCTCACCGGCGGCGCCGACGTCATCAAACTCATCGCCACCGGCGCCGTACTGACCCCCGGCACCGTCCCCGGCGCACCGGAACTGACCGAGGAGCAGATCCGGGCCGCGGTGGAGGAGGCACACTGGTACGGCGCCCATGTCGCCGCCCACGCACACGGCACCGAGGGCATCAAGCGGGCCGTCCGCGCGGGGGTGCGCTCCATCGAACACGGCACCCACCTCGACGACGAGAGCATCGAGCTGATGCTGGAGCACGGCACCTACCTGTCCGCCGACATCTGGTGGAGCGACTGGCTCAACGACCACACCGACCACTTCGACGACGAACAGCGCGCCAAGAACGACGCGGCCACCGAGCAGCAACGCCTCAGCTTCCGCAAGGCGGTTCAGGCCGGGGTGCGCATCGGCTTCGGCACCGACGCCGGCTGCTTCCCGCACGGCATGCAGACCCGCCAGCTCGCCACCATGTGCGCCTGGGGCATGACACCCCTCCAGGCCCTGCGAGCCGCGACCCTCACCAGCGCCGAGTGCATGGGCTGGCAGGACCGCGTCGGCTCCGTCACCCCCGGCAAGTACGCCGACCTCATCGCCGTCACCGGCGACCCCGAGGACCCCTCCGCCTACCACGACATCCCCTTCGTCATGAAGGGCGGGCAGATCGTCCGCAACGACCTGCCCGAAGGCACCGCACCCCACTGAGCCCCCGGGGGCCCGGGCCCGAGCCCCGGCTACGGCAGTGCGGTGCCGCGGGCCGTGATCCAGAGGCGGTACCACTCCTCGTGGCTGAGCTCCGGCTCCCGTACGGCCGCGTCGGCGCAGGCGCGGATGCGGTCCGGGCGGGCGCTGCCCACCACCGGGGCGATCCGCGCCGGGTGCCGTTGCAGCCACCACAGCAGGATCGTCTCCGGGGTCGTGCCCTTCGCCTCGGCGAGCGCCGTGACGTACGCGGCCGTCGCCCGCTCCTCGGGCGTCTCCTCCAGGCCCGTGTAGCGGCCCCGCGCGAGCGCGCCCCACGCCTGGATCTGGATGCCGTGCGCCCGGCAGTGCTCCAGGGTGCCTTCCGGGAAGCCGACGGAGGCCGCCTCGGCGGTGTTGACCAGCACGCCGGCCTCCAGCCAGTCCCTGCGGGCCAGGCTCAACTCCAGCTGGTCGGCGACCAGCGGGACGTCCAGGTGGGCCTGGAGCAGGGAGATCTGGGCGGCGCTCATGTTGGACACGCCGAAGCCGCGCACGAGCCTTTGCCGGTGCAGCGAGCCCAGCGCGCGGGCGATGTCCTCGGGGTCGGCCAGCGGGTCCGGCCGGTGCAGCAGCAGGACGTCGATGACGTCCGTGCGCAGCCTTTCGAGGCTGGCCTCTACCTGGCGGAGGATGTGCTCGCCGCGCAGGTCGTACATGCCGGGCAGGTCGTCCCCGGCCAGCCGGATTCCGCACTTGGTCTGGAGCACGATGCGTTCGCGCAGGCGGCGTGCGGGCGAGGACCTCGCCGAACACCGCCTCGGACTTGCCGTGCCGGTAGATGTCGGCGTGGTCGAACACGGTGATGCCGATGCCGAGCGCCGCCTGGATCGCCGCCTCGGCCTGGTCGATCTCCGCCGCGCCGTACGGGGTGGTGTCCCAGCCCCCGCCGAGACCCATGCACCCGTACAGCAGCCGTTCCTCACCCGTGTCCCGGGTCCTGTCCTTCTCGGTCGTCACCTCGGCAGCCTCGCACGGGTGGCTCGGCCGCCCGCAATCCCCCGCTCAGAATCCTGATCATTTCCCGGATCCCGGCATCCCGGCATGTTCGAACGACAGTCGCTTCAGTCGCTGAGCACCTCTTCGCACCGCTCTGACCTGCGGATCGGTCCGGCGTGTGGAGCGACCGAGGCAAAGGCCGCTCGAATCGCGTCCATCGCCCCGCGGCCCTCCACGCCGTCGAGGTCGTCGGCGCACCGGTGGTGGGCGAAGTACCGCTCCGGGGTGAACTCCTCACCGAGCAGGCAGGAACCGATGCAGCACAGTCCCGATTCCGCGTACAGGTCGACGTTCTTCCGGCGGCAGTGCTCGACGAGCCCGTCGGCCACCCGCCAGCGGACACGGTCGAACCAGAAGACGCCTGTGGCGCTGTGGATGCTGCCGTCCAGGCGTGTGCTGATGTTGAACGACTCCGTCGTCTCGGGCTGGTTGCGCACCAGGGCGACCAGGTCCGCCGGTACGCCGTCGAAGTAGGACTCCTGCACGGCGAAGTCCTCGTCCGCTTCGTCGTGGTCGCCGTAGGTGTTCAGTTCCGACTTGTGCCACTGGGTGATCAGCAGGATCCGGCCGTCGGCGGTGAAGTACCAGACTGCCGAATCCCCGTGGCCGTTGTGGTGAGCGAAGCGCTCCGCACCCGCGACGGTGGCTCTCGGCGTGTCCGTCAGTAGCGCGTGGACCACGGTCACACGCCGTTTCAGATCCGCCGAAGAAGTCCGCTGCAATGCGGTCCAGATCTTCTCGCTCATTCACACACGGTAGCCGTACGTTTTCGACCCGCATGTCGCGATGGTTTACCGGAACACGCAGTGCTCATCGGAAATGCACGCTTCACGGGGCGGGCACCTCAAGTCCCTTTGCTCACGGGAATTGAGCGGTTCAACTGCACCGGCCATGACACCTGCTAGTCCTGTTCCTCCCCTTTGCATCCGATTCACTCAGTGAACAATCCGCCCCTACCGCCGAATTCGTACTTTCGGTCATCCGGAGCAGGAGCCTCCGGGGTGGTTTCACCTACCCGTTCGGTGTCAGTGCCCCGTGCTCACATGGTCCCGCGTTCGGCACCGGCGGCGGGTCCGCCGGTGAACACCGAATCGAGTTCAAGGATGGGATCAGTCATGGCAAGGACGTACCAGGCGCTGGCCGCCGCCGTCTGCGCGGTCGCCGTGCTCGGTGCCGCGGGGTGCTCGAGCGACTCCGGCAGCGACAAACCGGCCAAGGACAAGGACAAGGGCGGCTCCGGCAGCAGTGCGGACGCGGGCAGTGGCTCGGGCGGCGACTCGGGTGGCGGCGCCGAGGACTCCGCACAGAAGAAGCCGAACGGGGTCGAGAAGCTCTCCGCGAAGGCGATCGTCGACAAGGCGGTGGCCGCCACCGAGGCGGCACCCACCCTGCGTCTGGTGATGCCCGACGTCATCGATCTGACCATGGACCGCAAGGGCAACTGCGCCGGCACGGTCGCCATCAGCGCCGACGCCCCGCAGGAACTCCTGCGCAAGAACAACGAGGTGTGGGTCAAGCCGAAGGACGAGGCCGCCTACTACGCCGGTGAGGAGGGGAAGGCGCTCCTCAAGGCGGTGCCCGGCGCCAAGGGCAAGTACATGCACGGCTCCGCGAACAAGTCGCTCTCCCTGCGCCTGCTCTCGGGCTACTGCGAGTTCAGCAACTTCAGGAAGAGCGTCAAGTCCGACTCGGCCCAGCTGGCGGGCAAGACGACGGTCGACGGACACGACACCGTGTCCGTGAAGGTGAAGTCGGACAAGGACGTCATCACCCTGCACATCGCCACCGAAGGAGAGCCGTACATCCTGAAGGCGTCCAACCCGAAGGACGGCAAGACCTTGGAGATGCTGCTGTCCGACTTCGGCAAGCCGTTCACTCCCCCGGCCACTCCCCCGGCCGCGCAGACGTACGACGCGGCCAAGGCCGAGGAGGCCATGTGGGGTTCGGCGGGTTCCGGTCTCGGCGGATCCTCCTGAACCACGGCGGCCAGGCGGCCCGCCCACCAGGACGGGCCGCGCCACCGCCTCACGGCAGAGGCGGCTGACTGCCCCGCGCGAGGGGCCACTCCTCGGTGACGAGCGGGAAGAGCAGGCGTGGCGTGGGGCGGATACCGAGAAGGGTGAACGGCATCGGGGTGAAGAGAGAACCCTCCAGGGTCACCCCGCCGTTCACCCTCCACGTCCCCGGGCGCCGGTCCCCCGACGCGCTCACCAGCCCGGGCCGGTCGGCCTTCACCCGCAGGTACGGCCCGAGGAGCGCGTCGATGCCGACCGCGTCGTACAGGCCGATGCTCGCCTCGGGGCCCAGCAGCATCCGCAGGTCACCGTCGCCGGACACCTCGGCGGTGCCCTGGCCCACCGGCTTGCCGTCGGCGTGCGCGTCGCCCTTCCAGCCCGAATCCCCGGTGTACCCGGTACCGATCCGCATGGTGCCGCCGGTCGTCTGCTCGACGTCCACCTTCAACGAGCCGTCGACCCGCACCTGAAGGACCAGCTTCAGCTTGAGCGACACCACCACGGGCACGGTGCCGACCATGACGACCGGGTAGGCGGCGAGCATCGCGAGGGGAATGCGGGGCGCGATCCTCGGCGCCCTGACCGGACCCTTGAGGCGCCAGCCCGCCCGGTAGGGCCCGCTCACCTTCAAGGAGGCGGTGGCGTCGGAGGGATCGGCGGTGCCCCGGCCGTCGTAGGAGAAGGAGACCTCGGGCGTCATCTCGAAGAACCCGCCGATCTGCGTCTCGCGCTCCAGCCAGGGCTTGCCACCGAGCATGGGGACGTGGGCGTCGAAGTCGAGACGCAGGGGCCGGTGCGCACCCGCCGACCCCTTCGCCGTGCCGCCCCCGGCCAGACCGCGCACCACGTCCAGCCCCTTGAGGAGCGGTTCCACCGTCCAGGCCGACGGCGCCACGGGAACCGTCCCGCCGGCGCTGCGGGAGCCCAGTACGTCCGCCAGGCTCGCGGGGGCGGTGGTGAGTTCGGTCGTCCCGCCGGTCCCGGCCCCCACCCCCGTCACCTTGAACAGGGCGCCCTCGGGGGAGGTTTCGGTCGGCGCACTGGCCACGACGTCGCCCTTACGCAGGGAAGCAGCCGGGCCCCGGGTGCCGGGGCGCACGACGGCCTTGCGGGAGGAGGCGTCGTAGGAGACGAGGGTGACCCGGGCTGCCGGGTCCCCGCCGGACGCTCCGCCGGAGGGGCGGGTGACGGTGGCCGTGCCGTCCTTGCCGCTTCCACCGGAGGTGACCGGGAGTCTCCCGGGCCGCTCGGTGCCGCCGGAGGCGGCGGAGGAGGCTGGGGCGGAGGAGCCGTCGCGGGAGGAGCTGCGGCCGGGTTCCCCGGACCGCTCCCCCGCCGGGCCGGGGGCGGAAGCCTCCGCCCGCGACGCGGCTCCGGCCGGTTCGGGGGCCGTGTCCGCACATCCCGTGACGAACAGCGCGGCGGTGCAGACCAGTGAGCACAGACCTGTGCCCTTGACGCGTTTCATGGGAGATCTCTTGGGTGGGGGAAGCAGGCCCGGACCGGGACACCGCGACCGCACCCTACATAACCGTTAGGTAGCGAAGGCCAGGCTCCGGGGATCCGGCGCGACACTGCGCACCGAACGTGCGCGGGGCGAAGTGCCGCCGCCATGCGGCTGCTTACGGCGCGAAGAGGACAAGTCCCCAAACGAGTCGAGCGGTTGTCGACAGGGCGGGTGAACATCTGGCAGGACACCACCTGTTGGCGCGATGCTGCCCCGGCAGACGGAAGCCCCCGGTACGCCGCCACCTGTCGTAGCGGACCGGCACAGCTCGTGATGTCCCTGGGGGGCCGCACCACATTCGTGCACGGCCCGGCGGCCCTGCACGGGGCGGACGCGCCCCTGCTGCACACCGCGCTGCTGGAGCACGACTACGGCCTGGTCCTGCGGCGCTCGGGGCATACGGCGCTCACCGACAAGTGGTGCGACGAGGCACAGCAGCGGCTTCGCAAGCTCCAGGCCCCGCCCTTCCTCGAACGCTGCGCCCAGGACATGTCCCGGCCCGCGCAGCCCGCCACGGGGGCCGGGGAACTTCCGTCGTGATCGAACTCAGCGCCAGGGAACGGGAAGATCGAGTATCACCTCAGCCGCGTCTACGAGAAGCTGGGCATCAGCAACCGCCGCGCACTGCGGGACCAGGTGCAGCGCGGCATCCTCACTCAGGAGCAGGAGCGGGCTTCTCCCTTCGCTGCTGGTGCTGATTGAGAAGGACCAGCATCTTGTCGAACTCGGTGTCGCTCATCTTCTTGATCAGATGCATCGCGACGAAGATCCCGTCGTCGTAGGGGATCCTCGTCAGCTCGCGGGGCTTCGGAACGGATTGCGGGGACGTCGCCGGGGCCGAGGTGGGCTGCCGGAGGACGGCAGGTGCCGTCGGCCGCTCGCCGTCCGTGCCACCCAGGGGGGCACCCTGTCGGGAGTCCTCGGTGATTACGTCGTAATCACTTCCGCCGAGGGAAGCCACTCCCCCACCGCCGTTGCCGTTCACGACGCTTCCGCCGGCTCCGGCGCTCCCAGAGGTGATTACGTCGTAATCACCGGCCCGGCCGGGGAGGTCTCCGCCGCCGCGCTCCTCTGTGCCGCCGTCGGTGATTACGTCGTAATCACTCGGACCCGCGGGCGCCGCCGCGGGCGGGTTGTCTTCGGCCGCCCGAAGAGGCGGCGCCGCCTTCACCGTCGGAGCTGTCGGAGCTGCCTGGGCTGCCTTCGCTGCCTGGGCCTCGGCTCGTTGCGTCTTCAGTTCCTCCAGCGCCGCTTCCTGCTCCTCCGGGGGCCGGTTGCCGACCGCCCTCAGAAGATCGATCGGCTCCTCTCCGATACGTGCCTGGAGCGCGGGAGTCAGATTCCGCAGGGCGAGCCGCTGAGAGACCCAGCCCTGGGAGCGGTGCAGCCGCTTGGCGAGAGCGCGCTGGCTGCCGTGGATGGCCAGCAGCCGCTCCAGGGCGCGGGCTTCGTCGAGCTCGTCGAGGTCCTGCCGGTGGATATTGGCGACCAGCGCGGACTCCAGGAGTTCCTCGGATGTGGATCCCTGGTCGTCGCTCACCATCACCTTGATGGTGGGGAGGTCGGCTTCGCGGGCGGCGGCGAGCCGGCTGCTGCCGTCGATGACCACATACGTGGTGTCCGGTTCCAGGTCGCTTTCGCGCTCCGGATTCACCTTGATGTAGACGTCGCGGTTCATGACCGTGATGGCCTGCTTCTGCCCGTGCGTCCGCAGGCTGCCGGCGAGGTCCGTCAGGTCGCCGAGGTCCGAACGGGGGTTGTCCGGGTTCAGGCTGATGCGGTGCGGGGGGAGTTCGGTCGGTGGTGCCACCCCGTCCGTCGGTACTCCGGTCGCCGCGGCGACCGCTTGACGACGGGCGCTGACGGGACGGCCTCCGCCGCCGAACCGCCCGGTTCCCAGCTGACTGGCCTTGCTCACAGCACCTCCCTGGCAAGCGCACGCATGCCGACGGCCTGCTGGGAGCGGGGCGCATACGACAGCAGGGGCTTCTTCACGCGGACGGCCTCCTTCTGCTCCTTGAGATCACCGATGAGCCCGACGACCCTCGGATCCTTTATGTCGACCCAGCCCTGGAGCGACGAGGTCGCGATGTATCCACGGCGGGAGTCGTAGAGGTTGACGACGATGCCGAGATAGTCGATGTCGACCTGGAGGTCACCACGCAGATCGTCGATCTGGGTGGTCAGCAGCTCATAGGCGTCCGCGGAACTGTCCTCGGCCTGGACCACGATCAGCGCACCCGACTGCCCGGGCTTCTCGCCTTCGCGGCGACGGCCGTAGTACGCGGCGGCGTCCATGCTGAGCCCGAGGCTCGGCGGGCAGTCGACGATGATTACGTCGTAATCACTTTCCAGCGGGGCGAGGGCCCGCTCCAGTGCCGATTCGCGCGCCCGCACCGCGGACAGCCGCACATCCAGCAGGAAGGCGTCGTTGCACGCGGGCAGCAGGTGCAGCCGTCCGTCGAACGCCTCGTCGTCCACGGAGACGATGAGGTCACGCAGATCGCCCTTGGGGTCGCCCGCCATGTGGTTGGTGAGGCTGTCGCCGTTCATCGGCAGCGGCTCGGCACCGAGCTGGTTGGTGAGGTGGCACTGGGGGTCGAAGTCGACCAGGAGGACCCGCTGTCCAGGGCCGGGCAGACTCTCGACCTCAAGCGACATGTCGTCCACGTCGGCGTCGGCACCCTGCGTTTCGCTGGCCTTGAGTGCCTTGGTGAGGGCCTTGGAGACCCGGACCGGGTGGAGGGTGTCTGCGTCCTCCGCCAGAGCTTCGCCGAGTCCGGCCGTGATGGCCGTCTTGCCGACACCGCCCTTCTGGTTGCAGACGACGATGCGGCGGGTGACCTCGGGACGCTCCACGTCCGGGGCCGGATTGGTGTCGAGCCACAACTGCACGGACTGGGCGAGTCCCTGAATGAGGGACACCTTCCGGTCGGAGCTGATCTCCCGGAACTGCTCCCACTGGCCTTCCGGCAGGAAGGTGGAGAAGGAGTCGGCACCGGCCGTGTCCACGGAGGCCGTGGCGGAGGCGAGGTCACACCACGCGCTGATGCCCTGTTCCACCGCGGTCTGAATCTCCACGCCGTGCTGCGCGGCTCTGACTTTGAGGTTCTGCCGAAGCCATGTCGGCAGCTTGGAGACGACCTTCTCGCGGTCGCTGGGGGAGGTTGGCGCACTCATGGGGGACACCATACTAACGCTCAAGATCCTTTGAAGTAGTGACACGTTAGTTTTGCTGACGTCCCGCCAGTCGAGGGTTCGATATGTCCGATACGCAGGGGTGATTACGCCGTAATCACCCGGTGGGGCCCCCTGCCAGGAGAACACCGTCACTCCGCTGAGCAGAAGCAACTTCGCACCGCGAGTGAGCACATCGCGCACCTCACTGCTCAGCCTGCTGGGCGGGGGAGTGATGGCCGGTCGCTTCAGTCGCTGCCCCCTTTCGCCCCTCACCCAGCAGCGACTGAAGCCCAGCTACTCAGCGACTGTTCAGTCGCTGCTTCAGTCGAGGGGTAAAACCGCAGGTCAGACGCCCTACACTCGCCAAGACAGCGACTGAAGCGACTGAAGTTCCGCATATATGAAGGACTCCTGTGTGCGCGTGTGCGTGATATATAGGGACCTTCAGTCGCTTCAGTCGCTGTTTCGTTGTGCACACCCCCTCTGAACTGGGCTTTTATCTCGCCCGTTTGAGTAGCTACCGAAACCTCCTCAGTAGCTGCCCCGCCCGTTCAGTCGCTGGGCACCCCTCCGACGGTCGCATCATCGACACAGAGGTCCTTCGTTACGCATGTGCTCCACGTTCCCTCGCACCACGTTCGCTAGTGTGTGTCCGTCGTTGAGTCGCTTCGGTCGCTGTCAGGGGGTGCGGATGTCTGCTGAACTGCGGTTTCCCTTCAGCGACTCACGGGTGCGCGACGAGCGTCCGGCAGTCGCTGAGCAGTCGTTGGCGATCGCCCGCTGGTGTGCCCGCCGGGGATGGCCCGTCCACCCCCTGTCCGCGGGCCTCAAGACCCCGGCCGCCAACTGCCGCGAGTGCCGCACCCACCCGCACCCGCCCGCCGCCTGCCCCTGCATCCCCGCCGGTCGCTGGTGCCACGGCTTCCACGCCGCCACCCTCGACCAGAACCGCATCGGCGACTGGTGGGGCAGGCACCCCGAGTACGGCATCGGCGTCTCCTGCGGCCCGGCCGGGCTGGTCGTCGTCGACATCGACGCCCACCACGCCGAACCCCCCACCCGCGACCGCATCCTGCCGGGCATCCCCATCGCCGACCACGTCGACCTCACCGGGCTGGCCAACGGCTTCCACACCCTCGCCCTGCTCGCCGCGCTCAGGGGCAGGCCGAGCCCCGCCGACGACGAGACCACCCTGCGCGTGCGCACCCCCTCGGGCGGCATGCACGTCTGGTACCGGGCCAGGGACAGCCGCCGCTGGCAGTCCTCCGTCGGATCCGGCCGGGGCCGCGCCCTGGCCTGGCAGGTCGACATCCGCGCCCACGGCAGCTACATCGTCGCGCCCGGCACCACCACACGGCACGGCACCTACACCCCCGTGGGCCAGCCCCGCCAGCCGGCCGCCCTGCCCCTCTGGCTCGCCCAGGAGCTGGAACGCACCGGGCATCTGCCCGCCCCGCACATCCCCGCCCCCAGACCCGTCCCACCCCGCGCCCGGCAGGCCGTCCTCGCCGCGGGCGGCGGCAAGGACCGTGCCCGGTACGTCCTCGCCACCGTGCTGGCCCCCGTGGAGGCCTGCGGGCAGGTCGCCGAGGGCGCCGGGTTCTCCGACGCCCTCAACCGGGCGGCCTTCACCCTCGGCGGACTGGTCGCGGCGGGACGCCTCGGCCGGGAGGAGGCCCAACAGGCGCTGCGAGAAGCCGCTGTGGCGGCCCGTCCGGGGCAGACGCGACGCATCGAGCAGATCATCCGCAGCGGTCTGACCGCGGGCCAGGAAAAGCCCCTGCACGGAGGAGGGAGGCGTTCGTGACGTCACCCAAGCCGGAAGCACTCTTCGAGTTCAACCCCGAAGCCGTCGCCGCTCAGATCCGTGCTCAGGGCGCGACCACCGTCCCGCGCCCGGCGCAGCCCGGCAGCGACCGTGCCCCGACGGGCGCGGCGACGGCCGACGGGCTGCTGCCGGACACCCTGACCGACCGCGGCAACGCCAAGCTGTTCGTGAAGCTGTACGCCAACGACTACCGGCACGTCCCCGGCATCGGCTGGTACCGCTGGGACACCACCCGCTGGCAGATCGACGAGGACGACACCGTCCTGTGGGCGGCGGGAGACTTGGCCGAAAGCATCGCCGCCCACGATCCGCGCGGCGTCTTCACGACCACCGCCCTGCAACAGCACCGCCGCCGGGCCCTGTCCACCACCGGCATCAACGCCATGCTGGCCCAGGCCAAATCCGCTCCCGGCATGGTCCTGAACGCCTCCCGGCTGGACGCCGACCCCTACGCCCTGTGCACCCCCGACGGCATCGTCGACCTGCGCACCGGGCTCGTGCAGAACCCCGACCCCAACAAGGACTTCCACTCCCGGTCCACCACGGTCGGCCCACAGCACGGCCCCACGCCCCGCTGGGCGCGGTTCCTCACCGACACCTTCGGCGAGGCCGCCGAGGACAGCGAGATGATCGACTATCTCCAGCTGCTCCTCGGGTACTCCCTGACCGGCGACGTGGGCGCGCAGATCCTGCCCTTCCTCTTCGGCTCCGGCAAGAACGGCAAGTCGGTCCTGCTCGACGTCCTGATGAAGCTCCTGGGGGACTACGCGGACGCGGCGCCGCCCGGCTTCCTGATGGCCCGCCCGTACGAGGGGCACCCCACGGACCTGGCCGAACTGCACGGCCGCCGCGTCATCGTCTGCTCGGAGGTCAAGCCCGGCGACAAGTTCGACGAGGCCCGGGTGAAGCTGCTGACCGGCGGCGACCGCATCAAGGCCCGCCGGATGCGCCAGGACTTCTTCTCCTTCACCCCGACCCACAAGCTCTGGCTGCTGGGCAACCACCGTCCCGAAGTCGGCACCGGCGGCTTCGCGTTCTGGCGCCGCATGCGGCTGATCCCCTTCGAGCACGTCGTGCCCGACCACCGCAAGATCGACAACCTGGCCGACATCCTCGTCACCGAGGAAGGGCCGGGCATCCTCGGCTGGCTCATCGACGGCGCCCGCCGCTACCTCGCCGGCGACCGCGACCTCACCGGCCCCGAGCGCGTCCGCATCGCCACGACCGCCTACGCCGAGACCGAGGACCACACCGGCCGCTTCTACGACGAGGCCTGCGTCCTGGGGCCGGATCTGAGGGCCGAGCAGACGGCCCTCTACGCCGCGTACAAGACCTGGTGCCAGAATGAGGGGGCACCACTGATGTCCTCGAGGGCATTCGCCGCCCGCACTCGGGAACTCGTAGGAATCGCCTCGCCCAAGGAGATGGTCCTGTCCAACCAGCGTAAGCACTACCCGGGTATCGGACTGCTCACCGACCAGGAGGACGCAGGCGCATGAGCTCCCTGATCACCGAGGACGAGATCAGCCACGAGACCTCGCTCGTCTGGCTGGAGGACGTCGAGGACCTCGACTACGTCCGCCAGAGCCTGGACCGCCTGCCCACGCGCAAGGGCAAGCCCGCCTACCACCGCGACGGCCGCATGGTCGGCTACGCCCTGCTGGGACCCACGGCCAAGGCCTCCCGGGCCTCCGGCACCTTCCGCCGTCGCGTCTTCTGGCTGCTGCCCCACGACCGGGACAGCGAACCGGAGGGCCTGTACGCCAAGAGCGCCCCCGCCGAGGCGGTCGACCCGCGCACGCTCCAGGCCCGGGTGAAGGGCTACAAGACGGAGCGCTCCGAGGGCGGCCCGCCCTCGTCCGCCATGCGCAAGCTCGGCATAACTCTGCCCCTGTGACCTCCGGCCGGGGAGCGGCAGCGGTCCGGCTCAGCGCCGGGGGAGTGGCCTCGGTGCAGCCCTCCGCCGTCGCGTGACCGTAGGACCCCGGGCGCCCGGTGCGCCCCGCGCCCGGAGCTCTGCCGACCGGTCCGGTCAGCTCGTCATGGCCGCCGGCCCGCGCTGGGAGCGAGGCGTCTTCTCGCCGACCTTGCGCGGACGGATGGTCCGCGGGTCCACCGCCTCGCCCGGCGCCCCCTCCTGGTAGATCCCGTCGGGCTGGTTGTCACGGTCGTGCGGCAGCAGGAAGAACACGCGCCGCCGGTACAGCCCGCTGTCGGGATCGGCGGGGGCCGAGTCGTCGAGCTCCGTGTATCCGACCATGCGCCCGTCGCGCGCGTACCGCGGCTTGTTGCGGCGGCGCGGTGTCTTGTCGAGGGCCTGGCGCACGTAGTCGAGGCTGCCCACGTTCTCCAGCCACACCACCTGGGCCTCGTAGGTGAGATCGCTGTCGCTCAGTAGCGAACTCATGACCTCGATCCCTCCTCGTTCCGGCCCGCCGGGCGCGACGCCCCGCGGCGGACCGCGCCGACCGTGGCCGGAGCGACGCGCCCGGCGCCGACTTCGGTGTGCGGCCCGCCGCCATCGTATGAGCCGCCCGCAGGAGCCGCGAAGCGTTTCACCTGTCCCGGGCAGCGCGCCCGATCATTTCGCGACACCTAGTCCACCACCAGTCCGATGCCGGGATAGTACTTCCTGCCATTGGATTTGATCATCTCGGCCGGGCTGGACAGCCCCACCTCCTGCCGGACGCGGAGGGCGAACGTCCGTGTGCTGGCGGGACGGATCCCCTCCCCGGCCTGGCACCAGGCACTGTAGGCGGCGTACAGCAGGCCCTGCTCGACGCGGAGTTCGGCACTGGGCTCCGCGTCCCAGGTGCAGCACTCGGCGAGGAAGCGCCCGATGTGGTCCTCGGTCGTGGCGTAGGCGTGGGTGGCGATGCGCACCCGGTCGGGCCCGGTGAGCGGATCCCGGGTGCCGAGGTACCTCTTCGCGCCCTCCACCAGCCACTGCAGGATGCCGGGGCCCTCGTCCCGGACGAGTTCGAAGGCGAGGTTGTCGATCTTGCGTTCGTCGGGCACGACGCGCTCGAAGGGGATCAGCCGGATCCGGCGCCAGAACGCGAAGCCGCCGGTGGAGACTTCGGGCCGGTGATTGCCCAGCAGCCACAGATGGTGCGTCGGCGTGAAGGAGAAGAAGTCCTGCCGCATCCGCCGGGCCTTGATCTTGTCGCCGCCGGTCAGCAGCCGCACCCGGGCCTCGTCGAACTTGTCGTTGGGCTTCAGCTCGCTGCACACCACCAGGCGCCGCCCGTGCAGTTCCGTCAGCTCGGTGGAGTGCTCGGAGAACGAGCCACGGTCCATGAGGAACCCCGGGGGAGCGGCGTCCGCGTAGTCGCCCAGGATCTGGATCATCACGTCCAGCAGCACCGACTTGCCGTTCTTCCCCTCGCCGTGCAGGAACGGCAGCACCTGGGCGCCGACGTCGCCGGTGACGGAGTAGCCGAGCATGAGGTGCAGGAAGTCGATCATCTCCCGCCCCTCGTCGTCGTCGCCGAAGGTGTCCTCGAGGAAACGCCGCCAGCGCGGTATCGGCATGGCCTGCGCGGAGACGCTGGTGGCGCGCGAGTGGCAGCCGCGCTCGGGGTCCGGGGGGTCCAGCAGGCCCGTGTGCAGGTCGATGACCCCGGCGGGGGTGCACAGGGCGTACGGGTCGCCGTCGAGGCTGTCGGGCTCGACGGACAGCCTCGGTGACGCCTTCGCCTGGGTCAGCAGCGCCTTCATCCCCGCCGTCGACAGGGTCCGCCTGCGGTGCATGTACAACTCGCGCTCGGTGAAGCGCCCTCGCGGGTCTCTGTCGGGCATGGCCTCGGCCATCTCGCCAGCGGCCCACAGAGCGGCCTTCTCGCCGCCGGTGCGCTGCCAGCGGTAGCCGTCCCAGGAGAACCAGCCCAGGCCGTCCACGTGGCGGAACTGGCGGCTGAACCGTTCCACGAAGAGCTTGGCGTTGCCACGGTCCGTCAGGGACTCGGGCAGAGCCGCGGGAAGGCCCTCCACAGGCGCTGCGCCGCCCTGGGCGGCCCCGGGGGCCCCCGCGTCCTCAGCGGCCTCTCCAGGCTCCGGGAGGACGCTTTCCAGGGCTTCGAAGTCGAGCATCTGCTGTGCTGCGGCCACCGCGTCGAAGCGCATGCTGCGGCCGCCGCTCACGCGCTCCCCTGAGCCGGGTACCGGTACGGACGAGCCTGCGGGCGGGGGCGGCCCGTGCTGCTCATGCCGTCGCCCGACGCGGGCGTCGCGAGTCCCACCGGTGGACGGACCGATGCTCCGTGCGCGGCACACCGGCGCGCCGCGGTCACCAGTGTCGCGGGGAAGTGGTTCGCAGTCGAAGGCACGTGGTCGTCCTGGACGGTAGGGACTGTTCTTCTCGCAGGAGTTGTGAGCGAAGGCGAGTGAAGCACGGGGCTCCGCAGCACGTTCTATCAGTACTCCGGTCCCTTGAGTCCCTCGTGCCCGACAGCCGGGTACGAGGTCGCCCGGGTCCGTGCGCCGCTGAACTCCCGACCCCACACAAGCACAGTAATCCGATCGTCTGTTCCCACGGGGATGAGATGTTCCCCCGGCAGGGTCTGAAGCCCAGGGGACCGGATCGCCTTCGGTCCCTGACACGTTTTTGCCGGTCAGCGGGGTTTTCGACCCTGAAACAGGGACTGAAGGGACTGAACTTCCCCCTTATCAGCGCTTCACGTGTTTCGGGGGTGAGTTCTCGTATGTGTGTGCGCGCGTACACGTACATGTAAGTCATATATACATACCCATGTGTATTCTCCGCTGATAAGGGGGAAGTTGAGTCCCTTCAGTCCCTGCTGGAGGGCCTTGAATCGCTCTGACCTGCAGTTTCATGGGCAGGGACTGAAAGGGTCCGAGTCCCCGCGGTCTCGGCTCTCCGTCCCTCGGTCACTCCCGCCGTCCGGTGGACGGGCGACGACCCCGGCCCGGCACCCCGTCCCCGCCCCGCAGGCTTCGCGCCCCCGCCCACGAAATGCGGAGGCCGGGGGAGAGGGGGCGAAAGCAACCGGCTCTCCCGTCTGAGCCTTCATGGCCAAACCGTTTCTTCAAGCGGAAGGATTGGCGAATTCCGGGCAACGCGAAAGGTCCCTTCCAGGGGAAACCGCTCTCCCTCGCCGCCGATCTGGCCGAAACGGCGGAGGTACGGGAGCTGAGCGAAGTACGCGATCGCTCACCGGAGATGAGCATTTCCCTGAAGTCGGCCGGTTCTTACCCGTGGGTAGCTAAGATCGGGAAATCGTGCGTTCGGGGAAATGGCCCGCCGCGGCGCCCTCCATCCAGTCCCTGAGTGCCCAAGTCCCTGCGCCCCAGACGGGCCCAGACGGCCCGCTCAGGAGCCCGAGAGGCCGACGTGGGGCCCCGGAGTCCCCGGCCAACTCCCGGCCCGCCACAGGGCCGTTCAGAGCCCCAGGTGAGCCCGCCCGGTCGGAGCCGCCCGCTACTGCCCCCGCCCAGACCGCCGTTCCTCCGGGGCGACCCCACCGTCGCGACCCCACCGTCGCGACCGGACCGGCACTGGGGGAGGGGCGGGAAGTCCACACCAACGGGCGATGTCGTCACCGTGACCGCCCCTGACCACGACCGGACGCCCCGGGCAGGCGTGACGTGTCAGGGGCGACGGTCAGGTGCGCGGGAGGCGGCGGACGGACTCGTGCCTCACGGCGTCGCCGCGGCAGCCGGTACCGGTGTCTTCGCCGGGCGCAGCACGAGGTACATGGCGGCCACGATGAACGCTCCACCGACGAGGGTGCGCGTCCCCGGCGGCGAGCCGATCAGGAAACTGAACAGCGAGACGAACAGCGGCTCGCAGGCCATGACGACGGCGGTGGCGGCGGCCGGCACCCGGGCCTGCGCCCACGTCTGCACCCCGTACATGAACAGGGTCGCCATGACGGTCAGATAGCCGAGCCACGCCCAGCCGGATGCGCTCTCCGGCAGGTCCGGGCCCGAGCGCAGCAGGTCCACCGACGCGATCAGCCCCGCCGCCAGCAACTGCACCGCCGTCATGCCGTACACCGCCCGGCGGTCCCCGAACTGGGACAGCAGCACCATCTGGACGGCGTACCCGAGGGCACCGGCCAGGGTCAGCCAGCTGCCGATGCCCACGCTGACCCCGTTGAAGGAGATGACCGCGAGGCCCGCGGTCGCCACGATCACCGCGGCCCCCACGGCGGGCGTCACCCGGACCCGGAACGCCGCCCACGCCACCAGCGGTGTCAGGACGACGAACAGCGAGGCCAGAAAGCCCGACTGGGACGCGGACAGGTAGCGCTGCCCTTCGGTCTGGAGCAGGGTGGCCAGCCCCAGGCAGAGGCCGGGCGCCGCCCCCGCGAGGGCGGCACGCCGCCCGAGGGAGAACACCGCCCGGGGGCGCAGCAGGACCAGGATCGCGCCCGCCGCGAGGAACCGGACGGCCACCATGCTGGCGGCCCCCATCTCCGGCAGCAGCCACACCACCGCGATGTACGACCATCCCCACACCGCGCTCGCGCAGGCGAGGCCGACGAGCGCGACGCGGTACTCCCAGCGTCCCGCGAACAGGGCCTGCGCCCGGGTGATGGTCATGAGGGTCTCCAGAGGCAGGGTGCCGGGTGATGATACTGACCTATGAATCAGTCAACAGATGCCGTATATGCGCTGTCAAGCAGGTAAACAAGGGGCAAGAGGGCATCGGGAGCGCGGTGGATCACCGCACCGAATATTGACTCATGAATCAGTACCGCCATACGGTCCCCACGGGGTCCGCCCACCCGTCGGCGTGCTCGCCGGTGCACGGGCCCGGCGCCCTGATCACGCACGGACGGAAGGAAGACGACATGACGCAGCGGGTACAGGGGGTCGTGGCCCTGGAGAAGGACGGCCCGGTACGGGTGGAGACGGTCCTGGTGCCGGACGCGGGTCCGGGCGAGGCGGTGGTGCGCGTCCAGGCCTGCGGGGTGTGCCACACCGACCTGCACTACCGGCAGGGCGGGATCGGCGACGACTTCCCGTTCCTGCTCGGCCACGAGGCCGCCGGAGTCGTGGAGCAGGTGGGCCCCGGCGTCACCGAGGTCGAGCCCGGTGACTTCGTGATCCTCAACTGGCGTGCCGTCTGCGGGCGCTGCCGGGCCTGCCTGCGCGGCCGGCCCTGGTACTGCTTCGACACCCACAACGCCCGGCAGCGGATGACCCTGGAGGACGGGCGCGAGCTCTCTGCGGCGCTGGGGATCGGCGCGTTCGCCGAGAAGACACTGGTGGCCGCCGGACAGTGCACCAAGGTCGACCCGGAGGTCGCGCCGGCCGTGGCCGGTCTGCTCGGCTGCGGCGTCATGGCGGGCATCGGCGCCGCGATCAACACCGGCAGCGTCGGCCGGGGCGACAGTGTCGCCGTCATCGGCTGCGGCGGTGTCGGTGACGCCGCGATCGTCGGGGCCCGGCTGGCCGGCGCAGCCCGGATCATCGCCGTGGACATCGACGACCGCAAGCTCGAGACCGCCCGGTCCATGGGCGCCACCCACACCGTCAACTCCCGCGACACCGAGCCGGTCGGCGCCATCCGTGACCTGACCGGCGGTTTCGGCGCTGACGTCGTCATCGACGCCGTCGGCCGCCCCGAGACCTACCGGCAGGCCTTCTACGCCCGTGACCTCGCGGGCACGGTCGTCCTCGTCGGTGTGCCCACGCCCGAGCTGCAGCTGGAACTGCCGCTGCTGGACGTGTTCGGCCGCGGCGGCTCCCTGAAGTCGTCCTGGTACGGCGACTGCCTGCCCTCGCGCGACTTCCCGATGCTGGTCGACCTGCACCGGCAGGGGCGGATCGACCTCGGGGCGTTCGTCACCGAGACCATCGGCCTGGACGGGGTGGAGGACGCCTTCGCGCGGATGAAGGACGGCGACGTCCTGCGCTCGGTGGTCGTGCTGTGAGCGGCGTGCGCATCGAACGGCTGGTCACCGCGGGGGAGTTCACCCTGGACGGCGGCTCCTGGCAGGTCGAGAACAACATCTGGGTCGTCGGGGACGACACCGAGGCGATCGTCATCGACCCCGCCCACGACGCCGGGGCCGTGCTCGGCCTGCTCGGCGGACGCGCCCTGCGGGCCGTGGTGTGCACCCACGCGCACAACGACCACATCGCCGCCGCCCCCGCTCTGGCCGCCGCGACCGGCGCCCCGGTGCTGCTGCACCCCGACGATCTGCCGCTGTGGGAGCTCACCCACCCCGACCGGCTGCCCGACGGGGAGCTGCACGACGGACAGACGCTGAGCGTGGCGGGCACCGACCTCACGGTGCTCCACACCCCGGGTCACGCGCCGGGAGCGGTGTGCCTCCACGCCCCCGCGCTGTCTACGGTCTTCACCGGCGACACGCTCTTCCAGGGCGGCCCCGGGGCGACGGGACGGCTGTACTCCAGCTTCCCGCTCATCATCGAGTCCATCCGGGAGCGGCTGCTGAACCTCCCCGCGGGCACGGAGGTCCGCACCGGGCACGGGGAGCCCACCACCATCGGCGCCGAGGCCCCCCACCTCCAGGACTGGATCCGGCGGGGCCACTAGCAACCTGCCGGGTCCCCCCTTCGCTCACCGCCGCGGGCCCAGCGCCTCCGGGTCGATGCCGAGTTCCGCGGCGGTGCGCTCACGCATCCACTGCATGGCCTCGTCGCGCTTCAGGGCTCCTCGCCGCGCGACCATCTGCACGGCGAGGCCGTCGAGGAACAGCGTGATCCGCCAGGTCGCCGCCCGGGCGTCCGCGCAGTGGAAGTCGCCGCTGGCCATGCCCTCCTCGATCAGCGAGGTGAAGATCTTCTTCCATTCGCCGTCCAGGTCCTGCATGACCTCCATCAGGCCACGGTCGCGCAGCCCGGCGGAGTAGCCGTCGATCCACAGCCGCCAGCCCGGCACCGCCTTGGCGGCGGGGCTGTAGACCCGCAGCAGCGCCTTCAGCCGGGTCACGACCGGGGCGGGACGCGAGAGCACGGCCCGGGCCGCGTCCAGCTCGTTGCGCGCGGCGTGCGCGAACGTCGCCTCGATCAACTGCTCCTTGGTCTCGAAGTGGTAGTAGATCAAGCCGCTGCTCACGCCGAGGGCGCCCGCCACATCCGTGATGCGGGTCGCCGCTATACCGCGCTGCTTGATCTGCTCCACCGTCGCGTCGAGGATCTCCTCGCGCCGCAGGACAACTTTTTTACGGACCACGCCGGTCACCATATCGCTCATCGAGAATGAGCCTTTCGCCGAGGCAGAATGATTGACACGTCAGTCAGCAAGGTACGTCTTGTAGCGATCGAATCCGTCAGTGGCCGGGCGATGCTCCGGTGGCGTCTCCGCTGTCTGGCTCTCCCCGTCGAAGCAGGGCTGGACTGGGATGATAACCCTGAACGAGGCGGTCGGGGTGGGGTCCGGGTGGGGTTCTCAGTCTCTGAGCTGACTTATGGGTCAGTCAGGCAACAGGCAGAAGACGGGCTGCGGAACTCTTGACGGGCCCGGAGGCTCTCTCTACTGTCGCGGTGTCTGCCAGAGCTTTCCGCCCGAGCGTAGTCGCACCGGGCCCGCGCAACCGGGCCCACACGACAGGAGAGCGATCGTGAGGGAACAGGCCTTCATCACCGTCCGCCGCTTACCGGCGACCACCCCGCCGTCAGCGACCATCCCGCCGTCCGTCGCGGGCGAGCCGACCGCTCGCTAGCCCCGGACCTTCGTCTCCCGCTCCGTGACCACCGCGTTCGCGAGCCGCGGATCCCGCGCACCGGACTCGTACCGCGACCCGGGCCCCCTGCCTCCCGCAGCGGCCGGCCACCTCGAGTACACCACCATCCACGTGAGGGCGGACGGCCGTCGTTCGGCCACCGCCCGCTCCCGACCCCCGGCCCGGCGCCGGCACGCGCCGTCCGGCGCCGCGGCGGAGCCAGGAGAGGACCAGAGGTTATGCACCACGACGATGTGGCCGGCGGCAGGTCCTGCCGCCGGCCGGGGATACGGCGGCACCCCCGTCGCGAAAGCCACCACCGCCCGACGGACCCACCCCCGGCCCCGACCACGAACGCCAGGGCCACGAACGCCAGGGCCACGGATGTCCGGGCCACCGCCGCGGCCGTCGGCACCGTCGACGGCCGTGTGCCGGGCGGCCCGGTCCGCCCCGGCGCCGGACCTCTGCGTACGGAGTGGCGATGAGCGGCCTGACTGTCACCTCGCCCGTCGCCGCCAAGGCCGCCCCCGAGGCGGTCGGTACCGCGACGGCCCCCGCCGGCCGCCGGCTGTGGCTCACCGGTGTGCTGCTGCTGTCGGCCCTGGCCCTGCTCGCCCTCCTCGCGCCGCTGACCGGCTCGCCCTACCGCATCCACACCTCGTCGCTGACCCAGCAGGGACTGCCCGGCGGACTGGGGACGGCCGGGCACCTGCTCGGGACGGACGCCATCGGCCGGGACATGCTCGCCCGGGCCGCCTACGGGCTGCGCTCCACCCTGATCATCGCCGCCCTCGCCAACCTGGCCTCCGTGGGCCTCGGCACCGTCGTCGGCCTGGTCGCCGGCTTCTACCGGGGCTGGATCGACCAGGTGCTGATGCGGCTCGTCGACGTCTTCCTGTCCGTGCCCACCGTGCTGTCCGGCCTCGCGCTCGCGAGCATCGTGGGACGCGGCCGCACCGGCGCCATCGTCGTCATCACCGCCCTGTACTGGGCCTGGACGGCCCGTCTCGTGCACGGCGAGGTGACCCGGCTGCGCTCGCGCGGCTACGTCGAGGCCGCCCTCGCGCACGGCGTACCGCCGCGGACCGTGCTGCGCCGGCACGTCCTGCCCCACCTGTCGACGATCCTGCTGAACGTCGCCGCCCTCAACGGCGCCTCCGTCGTGGTCGTCGGCGCCGGACTGTCCTTCCTCGGCGCCGGCATCCAGCCGCCCACCCCCGAGCTCGGCAACCTCCTCGCCGACGGCTCCAACAGCATGATGTACGCCCCGCACACCCTGGTCGTCCCACTCGTCCTCGTCATCGCGACGGTCCTGGCCTTCGTACTCATCGCCGAAGGGCTCAACCGGCGCAACCCTCTCTCGAAGAGACACTCATGGCTCGACGCATAGGCATCCGCATCCTCCTGGGTCTGCTCACCGTCTTCGCGGTGCTGCTGCTGACCTTCGTGCTCCAGTACGTGCTGCCCGGCGACCCGGCCCGCTCCATCGCCGGTCCCAAGGCGAGCGCCGAGGTGCTGGCACAGATCCGGGAGCAGCTGCACCTGAACGACCCGCTGCTCAGCCAGCTGGGTCACTACCTGGCCGGGGCGGCCACCGGCGACCTCGGCACCTCGTACGCCAAGGACGCCCCCGTGCTGTCCCTGATCCTCGACCGCATCCCCGCGACCGCCATGCTGGCCGCCGCCGCGCTGGCCATCGAACTCGTCCTCGGCACCCTGTGGGGCACCTGGGAGGCGCTGCGGCCCAAGCGCAGCTGGCTGCTGGCCACCTTCCACGTCGGCCTGCTGTCCGTGCCCGCGTTCTCCCTCGGCTTCGCCCTGCTGCTGCTGTTCGCCTACGAGATCCCGCTGTTCCCCATCGACGGCGGCACCGGCCTGGCCAAGATCGTGCTGCCCGCCATCACCCTCGGCGTCCTGGGCGCCCCCTTCTACGCCAACGTCGTACGCGACAGCATGCGCGACACGCTCGCCTCGCCCTACGTGCGCACCGCGGTCGGCAAGGGGCTGCGCCGGCGGCGGATCCTGCTGCGGCACGTCACCCGCAACACCGCCTCCCCGGTGGTGACCATGCTCGGCATGGACGTGGCGATCTTCTTCTCCAGCGTCGTCTTCGTCGAGAAGATCTTCGCCTGGCCGGGCGTCGGCCTGCTGCAGACCGAGGCGTTCGCCAACCTGGACCGTCCGCTGCTCACCGGCACGGTGGTCGTGGTCGCCGTCATCGTCGTCCTCGGCAACCTGACCGCCGACATCACCCGCATGTTCATCGACCCGCGCGTCAAGACGGAGGCGCTGTGACCGTACTGGACTCCGCCCCGGTCGCGCTGGGCGACGATGTGCGCATCGACGGGCTCACCGTCGCCTACGGCACCACCCCCGCGCTGCGCGACGCGCATCTGAACATCCCCGCCGGCACCACCACCGCCCTGGTCGGCGAGTCCGGCTCGGGCAAGTCCACGCTCGCCCTCGCGGCGAGCCGGCTGCTCCCGCAGGACGCGCGCATCACCGCCGGATCGGTGCACGTCGGCGACACCGACCTCGCCGCGCTGCGCGGCCGGTCGCTGCGCGAGGCCCGGGGGAGTGTGGCGGCCTACCTCGCCCAGGACGCGTCCGTCGCCCTCAACCCCGTGGTGCGCGTGGGCGCGCAGATCGCCGAGGTGCACCGGGTCCGGCACGGCGCCGGCCGCCGCGAGGCCGCCGAACTCGCCGTGCGCAACCTCGCCGACGTCGGCATCCCCGACCCCGCGCGCGTCGCGCGCTGCTACCCGCACGAACTGTCGGGCGGCATGCGCCAGCGGACCGTCATCGCCATCGCGCTGGCCTTCCGCCCCCGGCTGCTCATCGCCGACGAGCCGACCACCGCCCTCGACGTCACCGTCCAGGCGGAGATCCTCGCCCTGGTGGGCCGCCTCCAGCAGCAGTGCGGACTGACCGTCCTGTGGATCACCCACGACATGTCCGTGGTCGCCGAGATCGCCGATCACGTCGCCGTGATGTACGGCGGGCGGATCGTCGAACAGGGCGATGTGGTCTCGCTGTTCGAGGACGCCCGCCACCCGTACACCCAGGCCCTGCTGCGCTGCTTCCAGGAGGGGCGCACCGCGCGGCCCAAGCAGATCTTCACCACCATCACCGGCTCACCGCCGACCGGGGGAGTTCCCGGCGGCTGCCCCTTCCATCCCCGCTGCCCCAAGGCGGACGGCGACCGCTGCCGGACCGTCCTGCCCGAACCCCGCCTGCTCGGCGCGGACCGCCAGGCGGCCTGTCACCATCTGGAGCTTCCCTCATGACGACCGGGGAACAGCCGCCGCTGCTCAGCGTGCGGGGCGTCACCAAGAAGTTCGGTTCCTTCACCGCCCTCGACGACGTCAGCCTCGACCTGAGTCCGGGCACCACCGCGAGCCTGGTCGGCGAGTCCGGCTCGGGCAAGTCCACCCTGGCC
This sequence comes from Streptomyces sp. NPDC007929, assembly GCF_042959065.1. Lineage (NCBI taxonomy): Bacteria > Bacillati > Actinomycetota > Actinomycetes > Kitasatosporales > Streptomycetaceae > Streptomyces > Streptomyces sp. NPDC007929. Next base: position 143,959 of record NZ_JBIBKD010000013.1, read on the forward strand.
CGGGTCATCGTGGGACTGGAGTCCGTCGACTCCGGCCGGGTGCACTACCGCGGCGCGCCCGTGCGGGGCCGCAAGGCCCGGCGGGAGTTCCGCCGCAGCGTCGGCATGGTCTTCCAGGACCCCTACGAGTCCATCGACCCGCGCTTCACCCTCGGCGACGTCGTGGCCGAACCGCTGCGCGCCCACGGCATGTACGGCAAGAACGGCAGACAGCGGGTGCGCGAACTGCTGGAGTCCGTCGGCATGGGCTCCGTCGACCCGGACTCCTACCCGCACAAGCTCTCCGGCGGCCAGCGCCAGCGCGTCTGCATCGCCCGCGCCCTGGCCACCGGCCCCGACCTGCTGGTCTGCGACGAACCGACCTCGGCGCTGGACGTCTCCGTACAGGCGCAGATCCTCAACCTGCTGCTGCGCCTGCAACAGGAGCACGGGCTGGCCTACCTCTTCATCACCCACGACCTCGACGTGGTCCGGCGCATCAGTGACGAGGTCCACGTCCTCTACCGGGGCTCGGTCGTGGAACACGGACCCGCCCTGACGGTCATCGACGACGCCCAGCACCCCTACACCCAGAAGCTGCTGGGCGCGGTGCTGTCGGACTCCCCGCGCACCCGGCGCGTCGGCAGGGCGCTGAGCGGCTGTCAGGTCGCGGCCGCGGAGGAGGCCGGCTGACCCGGCACCCGCCCTTCTTCCCTCACCGCTCCTCCTCACCGGCCTCTCCCGTCCCGCTGGGCGGGGGCGAGGAGGTGCCGGAGGGATCGGGCCCGTCCGGGGGAGGGACGGAGGACGACCGGCTCGCCGCGGGAGACACCTCGCCGGAGCCGCTGGGTGAGGGCGACGGCGACGGCCCGGTGTCCGAGGCCGACGGCGAGGGGCCGCCGGAGCGGCTGCCGCTCGGCCCGGGGACGGTCTCGGGCGCGGGCGTGCCGGAGAAGTGGTCGATCCAGGCCAGCACGGTGTCGGCATAACGGCCCGACCTGTTGTAGGTGAGGATCGCCGTGCGCAGCTGCCGCCGGTCGGACAGGTCCGGGCTCGCGGCGCACAGATAGCGCCCGGCGCTCAGCGCCGCGTCGTACATGTTGTGCGGGTTCGCCGTCCCGTCGTCGTTGCCGTCCGTGCCCCACACCGCCCAGGTGCCGGGGATGAACTGCATGGGCCCGACCGCCCGGTCCCACCGGGTGTCCCCGTCCAGCCGCCCGTCGTCGGTGTCCTCGACCGCGCCGACCCCGTCGCCGTCGAGGACGGGCCCGAGGACGGGCTCGACGGTGTCACCGCCCGCGGTGAGCGCGCCGCCGCGCGCCTGGCCGGACTCGACCTGGCCGATGCCGGCCAGCACCTGCCACCGCAGCCGGCACGACGGCTGGGACCGGCCGACGCGGCTCTCGGCCTCCGCATAGGCCCGGTAGACGGTGGTGGGCAGGACGGCGCCCGTGGCGGTCACCGTGCGGGAGGAATCCGCGGAAGGGGAAGGGGCGGGCGAGGGGGCGGGGGAGGGCCCCGGCGCGGGAGGCGCGGCCGTGTCGAAGGGCCGGGGCAGGGACTGGACACCGCTGCCCGTGGTGTCGACCGGCGGGTCCGGGGCGCGGCGCTCGTACACCGTCGCGCCGACCGTCACCAGCGTGGCCGCCACCGCGACCGCGGCGAAGCCCTGTGTGGCGCGCTGAATCGCCTCCGCCATCCGTCATGTCCCCCGCGGTCGACCGCCGGGCGGCGCGTCCGTCGGCGACGGCCGGCTCCCGGCCCGGTGCCCGCGGCCCGTGCCGCGGCGCACCCTGCCTCGTCATGCTCGCAATCCGCGGTGGCCCGTGCGTGACCCGGCGGGGAGGGCGACGGGGCAGGGCCCGGTGCCCGAACGGGCAGCGGCAAGGCCGGTGTCCGCCGCCCGGGCCGTCATGGGCGCGGGACACCGGCCGTGACCGGCGGTCCGGCCCCTTCGTGCAGATCACCGGGCCCTTATCGACGCCCCGCCGTCGCTACGTCCCTCACGCCGGGGCAGTGAAAGCTGACCGGGTGGGCGCCATCGTATTGCTGCTGGACGACGACGAGTCGGCCGTTCCCGGAGAGGAGACCCGGCGGGCGGCGCAGATCTGCAACTCCGGTTCCGTGGTGGACCGGTTCGAGCTGGACATCGTCGGCGACGCCAAGGACTGGATCCGCGTCGAACCGTCGGAGGTCAACGTCTTCCCCGACCAGTCCGTCGGTGTGGAGCTGGTGTTCACTCCGCCCCGGTCGGCCGATCTCCCGGCCGGGAAGGTGCCGTTCGCGCTGCGGGTGATGTCGCACGAGGACATCGAGGGCTCGGTGGTCGAGGAGACCAGCGTGAGCGTCGGTGCCTTCACCGACTTCGACGTGCGCCTGACCCCCACGACCAGGAGGGCCCGGTTCGGGGCGCGCTTCCACGCGGTCGTCGACAACCGGGGCAACGCCCCGCTGCGGGTGCGGATGTATGCCTCCGACCGGGATTCGGCCCTGCGCTTCACCTTCGTCTACCCCGAGACGGAGGTCGCCCACGGCAAGGGCGCGCTCGTCCCGGTCAAGGCCACGCCCCTGACCCGGCGGTGGCGGGGGGCCGATCTGGCGCTGCCGTTCCAGGTGCTGGTGGTGCACCACGGCGATGACGCGGTGCAGGAGCGGACCGCGGACGCCGCGGTCGTCCAGGCGCCCCTGCTCTCCGACGCGGTGGTGAAGTTCGTGATGGCGGTGACAGCCGCCGTGCTGGCCCTGATCGCGCTGTGGCTGTTCGTCCTCAAACCCAGTGTCGAGTCCGAGGCCCGCAAGCAACTGCCCCCGGTGGCCGACCCGGCTGACGGTGCCTCGGGGTCCCCGTCGCCCTCGAACGGCACCAGCCCGGGGCCGTCCCCCTCGGGGCCGTCGCCGTCGCCCGGGGGAGCGGACCCGCCCCCCGCGCCGCCCCCGCCCGTCGGCAGCGGCGGCCAGGGCGGGGCCGGGCAGCCCTCCGGCGCGGGCGACGGCGCGGACCGGGAGGGCCCGGACGGCAGGGACGGCCGGGCCTTCGACCAGCGCATCGAGGCGGACGTGACGCCCTCGGCCGCGTTCGACACCCGGGCCCGCTACACCGTGCCCGAGGACGCCACGCTCTTCGTCAGCGACGTCGTCTTCGAGAACGTCGCCGCGGACAAGGGCGTCATCAGGCTCCAGCGCGGGGACACGGTGCTGCGCCGGCTCGCCCTCGACACCTTCAGCAACGAGGAGGAGCACTACGACGAGCCCATCCGCTTCGGACCCGGCGAGGAGGTCGTCCTCGCCGTCAGCTGCCGCACGCCCGGCACGCTCGTCGAGCCCGCCGGCGCGAAGAGCTGCACCCCGGCCGCCTACTTCTCCGGCCGCCTGGTCACCACGTCATGACACGGCCGCGCCCGGCAGGCCGGTCGAGAAGAGAGGAACGAGGACGACATGCCCGGATCACCCGCGGCGGCCTTCGGCGACCGCATCGTCGGCACGGACACGCACATCGTGATGGTGCCCTCGGCCGGAGGCCCGGTCCCCACCCCCGTGGCGCTGCCGTTCACCGGCCCCCTGGTGCAGGGCTGCTGTCCCAGCGTGCTGATCGCGGGCAGGCCGGCCGCGACCGAGGGCAGTGTCGCGCTCAACTCCCCGCCGCACGTACCGCCGGCGGGGGTCTTCCGTACCCCGCCCGACAACAGGGGCACGGTCTCGCGCGGCAGCGCCACGGTGTTCATCGGCGGCCGGCCGGCGGCCCGCGCCCAGGACCCCGCCACGACCTGCAACGATCCCGCGCTCCAGCACACCTCGCGCGTGGTCGCCTCCGCCACGGTCCTGATCGGCTGACGGTGTTCCCGGTCAGCCGGCCAATTTCCTCATCCGCCGACCGCGCGGGCGTCCGAACGCCCCGTCCGGCTGCGGTAGTTCAGCGGCGCGAGCCCCGTGACGGCCTTGAACTGCCTGCTGAACAGGAAGGAGTCGGTGTATCCCAGCTCCGCGGCCACCTGCGCGACCGACCGGTCGTGCCGCTGGAGCAGCACGGCGGCCCGCTGGACGCGCCGGGCGACGATCCACTCCCGGGGCGGCATGCCGAAGGTGCGGCGGAAGACCCGCGAGAAGTAGTCGGGGGACAGCCCGGCGATCCGCGCCAGATCGGAGACCCGGGGCCGCTGGGCGAGGGTGCTGTCCACGTAGTCCTCGACGGCGTACCGCGCCGAGGCGCTGAGCAGCACACCGTCCGGCCGCCAGCTCGCCCGCCGGAACAGCGCGGAGAACAGCACGAGCAGCAGACCGCGTACGAGTTCGTCCCGGTAGGGCTGCGTGGACGGCAGCTCCGCCGTCAGCGCGTCGAACCCGGCCCGCAGGTCCCAGGCGTCCTCCAGACACAGGGCGGGGCCGAGCGGGGCGTCGGTGGCCGGGTCGCCGGTCAGGCGGAAGCGGTGGACGGTGGTGGGCCGGAGTCCGGCGCCGCGCAGCACGAAGGGCGTGCCGGGGCGGATCCACAGCACGCTGCCCGCGGTGAGCGGCCGGTGCTCCCCGTGCGCCGACACGGTGCAGGCCCCCGCGGCGACGAACTGGACGAGGTGGTCGGGCAGCCCGGTGGGGTACTCCAGGCTCCAGCCGGCGGCGAGATCGTGCAGTCCGTGCAGCGGCCCGGGCCGGGAGACGACCCGCTGTGCGCCGACACCGCCCAGCCAGGTGCGCAGGGTGTCCTCGTCCGGATCCGGCGGGCCGGGAGGGGAGGGCGTCGCGGGAACGGGGGACCGTGGGGTGAGCACGGGTGTGACAGAACGATTCAGCATGGTTCTCTCCATGCTGGTCACGCCGGACGGCGACGCACTGGCAGGAACTGCCAGTTACCGTGGGTAGCAGTGAGGGGGTCCGGCGGCTGGGCGCGATGTGCCCCGGGAGTGACTAACATTTTCCGCCAGGGAACGAAGACGGGGCCCCACCCGGCCCCGGCCGTGACCGGCACCGGCCACTGCGTGCGTCACCCGGCGCACGGCGGCCCACCCGGCCCCGGGACGACAAGGGAGGTTCCGCCGTGACGCCGCAGCCCCCCGGCGCCCCGGACCCACACACCCCCGGCGCCTCCGATACGCCGGGCCCGGCGGACGCCGGACCGGGTGCCTCCGGCGGGCGGGAGCGGCGTGGCGTGGCCGATGCGCACGGGGACGTCACCTTCGTGGGACGCGCCACCGAGCTGGAACACATGTCCCAATGCCTGCGCCAGGCCTGGTCCGGCAAGGCCTCCAGCGTGCTCGTCCAGGGCCCGGCCGGCATCGGCAAGACCGCCCTCGTACGCCACTGGCTCGCGCGCCTCACCCCGCAGCGGCACCCCGTCCTGCGCGCCGCCTGCGACCCGGCGGAGGAGGACCTGGCCTACGGCATGATCCGGCAGCTCACCTCCCGCGTCCCGGCCCCCCTCCTCGGCCGCTTCGCACTGCTCACCGGCGTCACCCCGACCGCCGAGCCCTTCCACGTGGGTGCCGAACTGCTGGAACTGATCGGCGAGTTGCAGAGCGACGGCCCGGTGCTCATCGTCGTCGACGACGTCCAGTGGGCCGACCGCCCCTCCGCCCAGGCACTCGGCTTCGTCCTGCGCCGTCTGGAGGCCGACGCCGTCATGACCGTGCTGATCGCCCGCAGCAGCACCGAACCCGGCCGGGCCGGCGGGCTGGACCTGCCCCACCTGATCGCCGGCATGCCGCACAGCTACGACCTGACCCTGACCGGACTGGACACCACCGACGTGGCCGAACTGGCCGCGCGGGTGTACGGCCGCGCCGTCGGCACCGCGACCGTCGAACGGCTGCGGGAGCACACCGCGGGGCATGCCCTGTACCTCCAGACGCTGCTCGCGGAGGTACCGCTGGAGCGGGTGTCCCGCCAGGAGGCCTCCCTGCCGGTGCCCACCTCCCTCGCGCAGGCCCTGCGCCGCCAGCTGGACGCCCTGCCCGGCCCGGCGCGCGGCCTGGTCGAGGGCATCGCCGTGCTCGGCGGCCCGGCCCCCCTGGCCACCGCCGCCCAGGTCGCCTCCGTCCCCGAGCCCGACTCCGCGCTCGAACCCCTGCTGGCGAACGGCATGGTGCGCTGGTGGCCCAGCCGTCCCACGACCCCGGTCGCGATCGATCACGCGCTGCAACGCGACGCGATTCTGGACGCCGTCGCACCCCGCCGGCTGCGGGAGCTGCACGCGGCCGCCGCCGCCCTCGTGGACCGCCCCGCCAGCTGGTCGCACCGGGTCGCGGCCACCCACGGCAGCGACGCGACACTCGCCCGCGAACTGGAGCGGGCCGCGACCGACAGCCGCACCGGCGGCGAGGACGACAGGGCCGCGACCCTGCTGCTGTGGGCGTCGGAAGTGGCCGCCACCCGCGCCGAGCGGGACCGTCTGCTGCTCGTCGCCGCCGCCCGGCTGCTGTGGGCGCAGCAGTACACCCGCGTCGAGCCCCTGCTGAGCCGGATCGAGACCGCCGAGCCCGGCCCCCTGCGCAGCCTGGTATTGGGCGGCTACGCCACGACCCGCCGGGCCCCCGAAGCGGCCGGCCTGCTCATCGAGGCGCTGCACACCGGCCCGGACGGCCCCGACGCCGCGTTCGTGACGGCCATGGCCGGCACCTGGCTGGGCATCAACCGCGTCCTGGACGGCAGCGCCGCACAGGCGGAGCCCCTGCTGCGCGACGTGCTGGCGACCGACCCCCTCGAACCGCAGCTCGCGCCCTGGGTCCTCGGCAGCTGGGGCCTGGCCCGCAGTTACGCCGCCGGGGCCCGCGCCGCCCTGTCCGAGTACGACGCCCTCTCCCGCACCACCGGCGCCCACTCCGCCGCGGACCGGACCATCGAGCGTGCCTACCGGGGCATGCTCCAGATGTGGGCCGGTGACCTCGCCGACGCCCGGCACGAGCTCACCGCCGCTCTGGACATGGCCCGCGCCCAGGGCTGCGCGGCGACGGCGGAGTTCACCTACGCCAACCTCGCGGCCGCGCAGTACTTCCTCGGCGACTGGGACGAGGCCGTCATCAACGCCGATCTCGCCCTCGCCATCGCGGACGCCGAGAACAAACCCTGGGCGTTCTCCTACGCCTACTGTGTGGCCTCCTTCGTGCCCGCGGGGCGCGGCCAGTGGCAGCGGGCCCGCCGGTTCGCCCAGCAGTCGCAGCAGTGGACGCGGACCATGCCGGTCTACGGAGCGCACCACGTCGCTCTCGCGGAGGCCGTCCTGGCGCAGGCCCGGGGCGACCATCGCGCCGTGCTGACCGCCCTGCGCGCCGTTCTGGACGCCCGTCCCGACTCGGGACCGCTGGCGTTCCAGACCTGGTGGCGCCCCCTGCACGTGGAGGCGCTCATCGGCACCGGCGACCTGGACGCCGCCGGTCCGGCCCTCGCCGACCTGGTGGCGCTGAGCGACCAGGCCCCCTCACTGCGGCTCGCCGTGGCCTGGCTCTCCGGGCTTCTCGCCCAGGAACGCGGCGACACCAAGCGGGCCCGGGACCTGTACACCGAAGGCCTCGAGGGTCCGGTCGGCGCCGACGATCCGCCCCTGCACCGGGCGATGCTCGCGCACAGCCACGGCCGGCTGCTGGCCGCGGCGGGGGACCGGCTGCGTGCGGCCGCGTCCTTCACCGAGGCCCGCGAGCTGCTGACGGCCCTGGGGGCGGAGCCGTTTTGCACCCGCTTCCCGGACGACGTCACCCACCGGCCCCCCTCGCCCGGCCCGGCGGCTGCCAGGCTCCCGCTCGCCGAACTGACCGACCGCGAGCGCGACATCTCCCAGCTCATCGGGCGGGGGCTGACCAACAGGGAGATCGCCGCGAGGCTGTTCGTCAGCAGCAAAACGGTCGAGTACCACCTGAGCCACATCTACCAGAAGTTCTCCCTGGCGGGCCGCCGGGAACTGCGCAACCTGGTGCAGCAGCACAACGCCCTCAGCACCTGACCCACTTCCGGTCTCTCCGCTCCCTACGGTCCCTCGCACCCCTTCACCGATCGCCCTGGAACCCCGTGCGGTGAAAATAGTTAGCACGACACTTGCCAAATGGCTTACTCAGAGAAAAAGATTCTCACGCAGTGCGTAAGCAAGTGCGTAAGCAAGTGCGTAAGCAAGTGCGTAAGCAAGTGCGTACGCAAGTGAGAAGGCGAGTGAGAAGGCGAGTGCGTGAGCGGCTCGTCGTCCCGGTCCGCAGGCCATCCCCAAGTCCACCGCGACACCACGTAGTTCGGAGGCGTCATGCCCAACCGCCGCCAGTTCCTGGCCGGATCCGCCGCGGCCCTCTCCCTCGCGGCGCTGCCGCGGACACCGGCCGTGGCAGCGCCCCACGCCGCCGGCCGGGCCCCCAACATCGTGCTGATCCTCGCCGACGACCTCGGTTACGGCGAGCTCGGCTGCTACGGCCAGCAGACCATCCGCACACCGAGGATCGACGCGCTCGCCGCCGAGGGCCTGCGCTTCACCGAGGCCTACTCGTCCTCCCCGGTGTGCGCACCCTCGCGCTGCTCCCTCCTGACGAGCCTGCACACCGGTCACTCGGCCGTGCGGCAGAACCCCTTTCCGGGCGACCCGGGCCAGGGGAGCCTGCGCGCCGGCGACACCACGTTCGCCGAGGTCCTGCGCTCGCGCGGCTACCGCACCGCGTGCATCGGCAAGTGGGGCTTCGGACCGGAACTCGCCGACCAGCCCAGCCATCCCCAGGCCCGCGGCTTCGAGGAGTTCTACGGCTACATCGACCACGGGCACGCCCACGACTACTACCCGGACTACCTCTGGCACAACGGCGAGAAGTCCCCCCTTCCGCAGAACGCGGGCACCGCGCAGGGCGCGTTCGCGGCCGACCTCTTCGAAGAGCGGGCCCTGGACTTCATCGACACACACGCCGCCGGGCCGGATCCGTTCCTGCTGTTCCTCGCACCGACCCTCCCGCACTTCCCCAACGTCGTCCCCGCCGAGGACATGGTCGGCTACACGAAGGAAGGGTGGGGTGCCCCGGAGAAGGCGCACGCCTCACAGGTGGCCCGCCTCGACACCGTCGTCGGCGCGGTCGTCGACCGGCTCGCCCAGCGCGGCATCCGCGAGGACACCCTGATCGTGTTCACCAGCGACAACGGCCCGCACGAGGAGGGCAGTCCGGCGGTCGACCCGGACAAGTACGACGCGAACGGCCCCCTGCGCGGCTACAAGCGCAATCTGTACGAGGGCGGCATCCGCATCCCGCTGATCGTCTCGCAGCCCGGCACGATCGTGCCGGGCACCACCCACCGCCCCACCCCGCAGCTCGACCTGCTGCCCACCTTCGCCGAACTGGCCGCGGCTCCCGCGCCCGGCGACATCGACGGCATGTCGATCGCCCCCCTGCTCGCCGCCGGCACCGCCGCCCCGCACCCGCATCTGTTCTGGCTGCGCAACGACCCCTACCAGGGCACCAAGTCCAACCAGGCGGACGGCGGCCGGGGCAACAGATGGGCGGAGGCCGTGCGCAAGGGCGATCTGAAAGCCGTCCGCTTCGCCCCCGCGCGCGATCCGAAGGCCCCGGACAGCCAGTGGGTGGTGCAGCTGTACAACCTCGCGGCGGACCCGTCGGAGGCGACGGACCTCGCCGCCCGGCCGGAGCACCAGGCGGCCCTCACCGAACTGACGGCGCTGATGCGCACCTCCCAGCGGGCGCACGCCGAGCGCACGCCCTACGGGGTGACGATCGGCGGGACCACCATCGCCGTTCCCGGGCAGGCCTTCACCGTCACCACCACGCTCGCCAACACCTCGGACACCGCCTGGACCAGCACCGCGATGTCGCTCACCGTCCCCGACGGCTGGACGGCCCAGGCGGTCACGGAGCCGACGGCGCAGTCCGTGGCCGCGGGGCAGTCCCGTACGACGACCTGGAAGGTGACGGCGCCCGCCGGGGCCGCCAAGGGCGCGCGGTTCCGGCTGCGCGCGAAGGCCACGGCGACGCTCGACGCCAACTCCCTGACGTTCACCGGCGACAGGGTGCTCACCACGGTCGCGTCCCTGCCCGCCCCGCCCACGGCGACGGCGTACCTGAGTGATCTGGACTGGGCGTGGATGGTCAACGCGTGGGGCCCGGCGGAGCGGGACATGTCCAACGGCAAGCAGGCCGCGGGCGACGGACCCCCCATCAGCCTGGCCGGCAAGACCTACGCCAAGGGTCTCGGCGTGCACGCCAGGTCCGAGATCATCTTCCATCTGGGCGGTGTGGCCGACCGGTTCACCGCCCTGGTCGGCCTGGACGACTTCTCGGTCCGCGTCTCCGGCGCCGGCGGGGTCCGCGCCCGGGTCTTCGGGGACGGCGTGCCCCTCTTCGACAGCCGCCCGCTGAACCCCGCGAGCGGCCCGAAGCAGGTCGACGTGGACGTCACCGGCGTACACGCCCTGCGGCTGCTCGTGGAGGACGCCAACAGCAACGGCTCCTACGACCACACCTCATGGGCGGACGCCAAGGTCACCGTCTGACAGCTGAAGGCGCCCGCGCCCCGGCGCGCGGGCGCCCTTCACCGCCCGGTGCGGTCCGACGGTCAGCCGGCCCACCTCCCGGAGAAGAACGTGACGGCGAAGACGGTGCTCAGCGGAGCCACGACGCACAGGCACAGGGTGCAGATCTGCGGACGGCGCAGACTCGCGGCGGCCACGGCGATCCACAAGGGCCACCACAGCAGCGTGGCCCTGGGGACGGACATGTACCAGTAGGAGGTGCCCAGCGCCCACAGGCTCAGGCCGACGTACACCGCTTCCGCCCAGCGGCGCCGCCGGATCAGCAGCCCCACCAGGAACAGGCCCACCAGCATCGCGACGAGTTCCGCCTGGAGCATGAAGGCGTATCCGGTGCCGTAGGTGTGGTCGAAGGCCCCGTTCCAGGTGTTGCCCCACGCGTCCCAGGGGGTGTGGAAGTCGCGGTACCAGCCCCGCGCCTGGGCCTTCTGCCAGGCCATCCAGTCGCCCGTGTGCGCTTCGAGGAACCAGCTGAAGACGAGGACCGGCAGGGCGGGCAGCACCAGCCAGGGCGCCGACGCCCAGTCCCCGCGCCGCCGTGCGGTCAGCAGGAACTGCACGGCGATCGCGGCGGCGAGGAACAGCCCGCTGATGCGTACGGAGGTGGCCAGGGTGGTCAGGAGCGCGGCGAGGGCCCAGTTGCGGCGCTCGGCGGCGAGCCAGGCCGGCAGGGCGAGAGCCAGGAACACCGCCTCGGTGTAGCCGACGGCCAGGAAGATCGCACACGGCGAGAGCAGCAGAAGCATGACGGTACGGCGGCCGGCGTCCTGGCCGGGCAGAGACCTCTGCGCGATCCGGGCCAGGGACACGACGGCCACGGCACCCGCGACCAGAGAGATCAGCAGACCGGCCGACGTCCAGTGCGCAACGACCAGGTGGACCCCGCGCAGCAGCAGCGGAAAGCCGGGGAAGAAGGCCTCACGGTTGTCCCAGTCCTTCTGCCAGGGCCCGTCAAGGCCGGGGAAGTAGCCGTCCTGGGCTATGCGCGCGTAGTGATGCCAGTCCCACTGCTCGAACGGCGCGAGGAGCGGCCCGGGGTCGCGGGTGTCCTCGTCGGAGGGGAACAACCAGCGTGTGGAGCAGGCCGTGACCCACACACCGATCCGCGTCAGCAGGTACAGCCACAGCACCTGACGGTCCATGGGCCGCAGCCGCCCGGCCCACGACTCCCACCAGGGCCTCTTGCGCCGGCCGGACCCGGGGCGGGGCCGGGCCGGAGACTCCGGCTCCGCTCGTCTTCGCTGCAGGACGGGCACCGGGCTCCTCACGGCTGCCCGGAACGCTGATGTGTCGTCGTCGCACCGCCGGGCAGCGTGGTGGTCGGCGGCGGGAACGTGGTGTGCTCGTCCGGCGGCGGCCAGGTCGTGGTGGCGGAGGACGTGGACGTGGTCGTCGGCGGCTCGGAGGGCTGGTGGAAGGAGGGTGGAGTGGCCGGGACGGCGGGAGCCGGATCCCGGGGCAGCATCACCGCGGTGGCCGCGCCCGCACCGGCCAGGGTCAGACCGGCCACGGCCATCAGGACATGGCGTCGCCGGGTCCGCAGCCCGCGCGCGTTGATCTCCGACACCGGCGCGATGACCGCCCGCCGGCGTCCGGCCTCCGCGGCCTGCTCGAACAGTGAGCGCAGCGGGTCGTGAGACTCAGGCATCGGGGGCCTCCTCAAAGCGCGGGTCCTGAAGCCGATGGGCCAGGGCGATACGGCCGCGGCTCAGATGCGTCTTCACCGTGCTGGCGGACATGCCCGTCTCCCGGGCGATCTGCTCGACGGTGAGGTCGCACAGGTAGTGCAGGGTCAGCGAACGCCGCTGCTGGGCGGGCAGTTCGCGCAGCGCCTCGACCAGCACGATCTGCTCAGGACCAGGCCCTTCCACATGGGACGGGGGCGTACTGCTGCGCCACGCGTCCGAGGACCGGCGGCGAAAACGCCACCGGCTCACGGCCAGCCGCCAGGCGACGGTGCGGATCCACGCCTCGGGCTGCCCGTCCCGGTCGAGCTGGAGGCGCCGGCTCCATCCCTTGACGAACGCCTCCTGCACGACGTCCTGCGCTTCTTGAAGATCGCCGAGCATCACGTACAGCTGCCCGGTGAGCCGCGCGACCGTCTGTACGTAGAACGACTCGAACTCCTCGACGGTCAATGGGCACTCCCCGATTTCAGCTTCATGGCGCATACGCCGGGGAGGGGTCGTTCGGTCGACACCCGGAGCAGGGTTTCCCAGTGACGGTCGTCACAGTCTCATCGGGAGCACCTCGGCCCAGCCCCCGGCAACCCACGGCCCCGGCCCACCCATGCTCACCCCGAAGCAGCCGCACACCGTCAGGGAGAAGTCCTAGTACGGCTTCCCACGACGTCATCCGCCATGAGCCGAGCCTGCCCGTCAGACGGCGATGACCTCCTCGTTGTCCTCGCCGACGTACTCGATCGACATGATCTTCGCGAAGTTCGCGAGGACCTGGACGGGATAGGTCGGACCGGTGTCCCGGAGGGCGCGCATCTCCTCCAGGTGCTCGTTCTGGAACAGGGCGGTCCGGGTGCCGTCGAGCTGGATCCAGCGCGGGAAGAAGATCGTGCCGTGCGCCAGGCGCGCCTCCGGCAGCAGGTTGACCACCACCGACGTGCCCGTCGGCTCGTGCCATGACACCTTGTAGACGCCGTCGGCCAGCCGCACCAGGTCGATCTCCTGGTCCTTCACCCACCGTCCGGCCACCATCCCGCTGTGCACCCGGTAGTCGAGGGTGACGGCGTTCTTCAGGTACATCTCGTACCGCCACCCGTTGGCGTAGGTGTACTTCAGGCGGTGGCCCACGATCCCGGACAGGTCCTGCGCCGGTACGAAGTCGTCGGGGACCGTCATGACTGGCTCCTCGGTGCCGGCCGGAATCAGCGTTGCCGTCCCGTCATTGTGTCCCCCCGGCGTCCGTGCCGCGCGCTGGAGAGCGGCCCTGTTCAGAGGGACGTGATCAATACTTGATCATGGCGTAGCGCTCGGTTCCCCGGACGGTGAGGAAAGCCCAATATCCGTAGCCGTACAAGCTGGAACGACAGAATATCTGCTCGTCCCCGTCGTGGGGCCGGGCCAGTACGACGGGCTGTTCACCTGGACTGGTGCCGGCTTGAAGAGCGAGCCCTGACTGCTTGGCGATGATCCGGTATTCGGCACCGTCTTCTGACCCCGGATCCGTCTCGTCAGGGGCGAATCCTGACACCTGGGCACAGTCCCGGAACTCACCGTCCTGGAATTTCTGAAGCAGCCACTTCTGGCTGTCACCCTCGTGCCATCCGCTCTGTACCACGGCGGCTCCGGCAGCTGTTCCGCCGGCCTCGAGCGCCATGCTCGAATGGTGAACCAGAATACGGTGGTACCCTTCTCCGTCCGGTTCCAGAAGGAAATGCCCCAGCGTCCAGGGTTCGGGGAAGTCCGCTACGACGAGAGCGGCGCCTTCTCCTGCCGTCCGGCTCACCGGCGGTGCGGTGTCGGGGCCGGTGCTATGCCAGCCGATGGCCGCGACCGCGTCGGCGACGTCGGCCAAGGACCGCTCAGGGTTCAGAGAGCGGACGACCTCCTCGGTGAGAGGCTGCCCAGCCAGGATGTGCTGAATCGCCGCCGTTCGCGCTGATGAGGCCTGTTCCACACCCAGCCCCTCCGCCAGCATGATCGTCCCTGGCCCTGGTGCGATGAGATCGGCCAATACCTCATCCGCGCAATCCGTAACCAAGTGCCCTTCTTCGTCGGCGGGGCTGAACTCGGCCGTCCTCCACTCCACGTCTCCCGGAAGCCGCCACATAACCGCTGTGACGAGGGGCATTTCATCACAGTACGAATGGTCTTCGGGTTCATTGTCGCCGTGCCAGAGACAGTGACGCAGAGATTCGGGAACCTGCGCGATGATTTCTTCCCATACCTCGGGCAATTCCGGGCTGAGCCGTCCGGGATGGAAGTCGGCATCGGTGTCCCACAAGAAGACAACGGTGCCGACGTCGCCGTGAAAATGAACGCTCACCGTCCGCTCGCCCTCATTCGGCACATGAAGCAGCCAGCCGTCCGCACTGGGACAGCGTGAAGGACGGTACGTATAACCGCAGTCGGAGGCGCCCGGCGGCGCCTCAGCGCTGATCGCCGAGATCACGGCCAGCGCCCTCGCCCGCTCCTGCAACACCGGTACGTCCGGCAGCCTGGCCGCGGCCCTGTGAACACTGATCCCGTCGCTGAGCTCTGTCTCGTCCATGCCGCCCATGTAACCCGCCACCACTGACACCGTCGTCAACGGCCGCTTCGGCAGACGATCCGTCCCTGCCGCCCCCCACCCCGTCCCTGAACAGGTACTTCTAGCCGTCAGGCCTCTTGCCGGGGACAGCACTGTGCCGCTCGATCCCCCTACAACTGCTCACCCGGTGTGCCCAGTTGCGGTGGCTGCCGGCTGCTCGTCAGATGGCTCGGCCTGGAGCAGGCCACAGCACCGCTTCGGTGCCGGGCCGGTGCCCCACCGCGCACGGCGGATGAGCGATCCACCCTCCCCCTGGGGCTCGATCCCGCCCGGTTTGCGCAGTGCGGCACCCGCGCGGCCCGCCCGCACGACGGCGTCCCCAGCCGTCTCCCGGACGCGTTTGCGCTCGTCACTCCCCGCAGCGCCCACCTTGGATGCCATGATCCCAAGGGCATATCGGCCGAACGATCGGTGCCTCATGTGGAAGGTACGGTCGTCAATGCAAGGGACGGCCGTGAGGGAGCGCCTCCGGACGATGGCGTGGTCCACTCACTCGCGCCCCGGATTAATGGGATGAAAGAGCCCCCTCGAAGACCCGTCGCGCCGTGACGGGATCGATCACATGGGATCTTGCTGCGCTCTTGCGATATCTGGACGGCCATCTCGCGAGCCACCTATACATACATCCCATGTCTTCGAGGAGGGCGGCTGCGGGTTGCCGCCACATCGAGCACCCCAGTCACCGAACCAGTGCCAGGAGTACCCATGAGACTCAAGAGCGTTGCCTGTTCGATCGCCTCCGCCGTATCGGCTCTGGCGCTGCTCGCCGCCTGCGGCGGTGGGTCCGGCGGGTCCGGCGGATCCGGTAAGGCCGCCTCCGGCGACCCACTCGTGGGCGTCGACTACCCGCGCTCGGACACCGACTTCTGGAACTCCTACATCAAGTACACCCCGCTCCAGGCCAAGGAGCTCGGCCTGAAGCTGAAGACCACCAACTCCCAGAACGACGTCGCCAAGCTGACCTCCAACATCCAGACGCTGGTCAGCCAGGGCGTCAAGGGCCTGGCCATGGCCCCGCAGGACACCGCCGCCATCGCCCCGACCCTGGCTCAGATGGAGGCGAAGGGCATCCCCGTCGTCACGGTCGACACCCGCCCCGACAGCGGCAAGGTCGCCATGGTGGTACGCGCCGACAACCGGGCCTACGGGGAGAAGTCCTGCAGGTACCTCGGGACGAAACTCGGCGGCAAGGGCAAGGTCGTGATGCTGCAGGGCGACCTGAACTCCATCAACGGCCGTGACCGCACCGAAGCCTTCAACGAGTGCATGAAGGCCAACTACCCGAAGATCCGCGTGTTCGGCGAAGCCACCAACTGGGACGGCGCCGTCGCCGCGCAGAAGCTCCAGACCAGGCTGACCGCCCACCCCGACATCAAGGGCGTCTACATGCAGTCCAGCTTCGCCCTGGCGGGGACCCTCCAGGTCCTCAAGCAGCGGGGCCTGCTGGTCGGACCCGAGAACGAGAAGCACGTCTTCGTGGTCTCCAACGACGGCATCCCCGAGGAGCTCAAGCTGATCGCCGAGGGCAAGATCGACGCCACCGTCTCCCAGCCGGCCGACCTCTACGCCAAGTACGCCCTGTACTACCTGAAGGCCGCGCTCGAAGGAAAGAAGTTCAAGCCCGGCAAGACCGACCACGACAGCACCATCGTGCAGGTGCGCGAGGGCCTGCTGGAGGACCAGCTCGCGGCTCCCCTGGTCACCGCCGACGGCGAGACCTACGACGGCGTGCCCAGCGTCAAGAGCGACGACACGTCCCTGTGGGGCAACGACAAGGGCTGACGCGGCCGACGGCACACCGACAGCTGCACGGACAAGGTGATGTAGATGAGTGACGGGGAGCGAGCAGCCACCCCAGCGCCCGCCCCGGACGACGGCCGGATCCGAGAGGATCGGACCCGGCCGGTCGCCGAAGCGACGGGCATAGTCAAGCGGTTCGGGCCCACGGTGGCCCTGAACAAAGCCCGGATCACGGTGAGGCCCGGCGAGACACATGCCCTCGTCGGCCGCAACGGAGCCGGCAAATCGACCCTGGTGTCCCTCCTCACCGGCCTCCAGGCACCGGACGAGGGGACGGTGACCTTCGACGGCAGCCCCGCGCCCCGGCTCGCGGACCGCGACGCCTGGCGCCGCAAAGTGGCGTGCGTCTACCAGAAGTCGACGATCATCCCCACCCTGACCGTCGCCGAGAACCTCTTTCTCAACCGGCACGACCACGGCCCCGGCCGCCTGATCAGCTGGCCCAGCGTACGCAGGCGGGCGCAGGAGGTGCTGACGACCTGGTCGGTGGACGTCGACCCGCAGACCCCCGCCGGGGACCTGGACGTCGAGCAGCGGCAGTTCGTGGAGATCGCCCGCGCCCTGTCGTTCGGCGCCCGGTTCATCATCCTCGACGAGCCGACCGCCCAGCTCGACGCGGCGGCGATCAACCGGCTCTTCGACCGCATCCGCGACCTCCAGCAGCAAGGCGTGACCTTCCTGTTCATCAGCCACCATCTCCAGGAGATCTACGAGATCTGCGACATGGTGACGGTGTTCAGGGACGCCGGCCACATCCTCACCGCTCCGGTCGCCGAGGTCTCACGCCCCGACCTGGTGGCCGCCATGACCGGCGAGGCGGCCGCCGCACAGCGGGAACAGCGGGCCAGCACCCTCGACGCGAAGGCCACCCCCGCGCTGAACGTGCGGGACCTGAGCGGCGACGCCTTCGACGACATCACCCTCCAGGTGGGGGCCGGGGAGATCGTCGGGCTGGCGGGAGCCGCCGGCAGCGGGCGCACGGAAGTCGCCGAAACCGTCGTGGGACTCAGGTCCCCCCAGGCGGGCGGCATCCAGATCGCCGGGCACCGCCCCCGGCCGGGCAGCGTACCCGCGGCCCTCGCCGCCGGTGCCGGCTTCGTCCCGCAGGACCGTCACTACCAGGGCCTGGTGCCGGACATGTCGATCGCCGACAACGCCACCCTGTCCGTGCCCCGGCGCCTGGGCCGCCACGGGCTCCTCAGCCGCTCGCGCCGCGACCGGCTGGCCGAGGGCATGATCGAGTATCTGGCGATCAAGACCCCGGGCCCCGAACTGCCCGTCTCCGCCCTGTCCGGAGGCAACCAGCAGAAGGTCGTCATGGCCCGTGCCCTGGCCGACGACCCCCGGCTCCTGATCCTGATCAGCCCGACCGCAGGCGTGGACGTGCGCTCCAAGGAGTTCCTCCTCGGCAAGGTCGAGGAGACCGCCGGCT
This sequence comes from Streptomyces sp. NPDC007929, assembly GCF_042959065.1. Lineage (NCBI taxonomy): Bacteria > Bacillati > Actinomycetota > Actinomycetes > Kitasatosporales > Streptomycetaceae > Streptomyces > Streptomyces sp. NPDC007929. The sequence goes on from NZ_JBIBKD010000013.1 coordinate 161,925, forward strand.
CCGGCACGGGGGTGCTCATCGCTTCCGACGAACTCGACGACCTGCGCATGTGCGACCGGGTCCTGGTGATGTTCCAGGGCCGTGTGACCGCCGAAATCACCCGCGGCTGGAACGACCACGAACTGGTCGCCGCCATGGAAGGAGTGGACCTCGATGCCTGAAAACGTCCTCACCGAGGCGCCCTCGAAGGACACCGCGCCCGGCCCCGGCGGGCGGCGCGCGCTGCTCGGCGGCCGGGTGCCGCTGGCCCGGTTGCGCGATCTCGCGCTCGTCCCCGCGATCGTGGCCATCGCGGTCGTCGGCCAGTTCATCAACCCGGTGTTCCTGCAGTCGGACAACCTCATCAACGTCCTGCAGACCATGTCCGAGATAGCCCTGCTCGTCCTGGCCCAGACGATGGTCCTCATCGTCAAGAAGATGGACCTCTCACTCGAGTCGACCATGGGTCTCGCCCCGGGCATCGCGGCCTGGCTGGTGGTGTCCACGGGCGGACACGGACTCGGACTGCTCCCCGGAGGCTGGTCCATCCCCCTCACCCTCGCCGTCGGCGCCGTCATCGGCGTGATCAACGGCCTGCTGATCATCCGCTTCGGGCTGAACGGCTTCATCGTCACCCTCGGCATGCTGATCGTCCTGCGCGGCGTCCTCACCGGAATCTCCGGCGGCCAGACGTTCTTCCAGCTGCCGAAGTCGATGCTCTACCTGGGCACCACCCAGTGGTTCGGTGTACCCGCCTCCATCTGGCTCTGCCTCATCCTCTTCGCCGTCGCCATCGTCGTCCTCGGCTGGACCAGCTTCGGACGCTCGCTGTACGCGATCGGCGGCAATGTCGACGCCGCGAAGGCCGCCGGCATCCGCACCGACCGGGTGCTGTGGATCGTCATCGTCACCGGCAGCGTGCTGGCCGCCCTGGCCGGGCTCCTGCTGTCCGGGCGACTCGCCTCCGTGGCCTCGGCGCAGGGTGACGGTTACATCTTCACCGTCTTCGCCGCCGCCGTCATCGGCGGGATCAGCCTCAACGGCGGCAAGGGCACCATGTTCGGCGCCTTCTGCGGAATCCTGCTGCTCTTCATGATCCAGAACGTGCTCACCCTCGCCGGTGTCCCGGCGCAGTGGATCGGCGCGCTCAACGGCCTGATCATCCTGGTCGCCCTGGCCATCTCGCGCATCACCGGCGGCAAGGTCCAGGACTGAACCGGGCGGAGAAACGTTTCGCCCGACCCCGCCCTTCGCTCCCCTTCCCGTCGCAGGGGCACAGCCCCTGCCCGCCCCAGGAGTCACCATGTCCTCCGCCTCACCCCCGCCGGCCCGCATCACCGCGCTGCACGTCGTGGACGTACGGTTCCCCACGTCCGAGCACCTGGACGGGTCGGACGCGATGAATCCCGAACCCGACTACTCGGCCGCCTACGCCGTCCTGCGCACCGACGCCGGTGACGGCCTGGAGGGCCACGCCCTGGCCTTCACCACCGGCCGCGGCAACGATGTCCAGGCCGCCGCCATCGCGGCCCTGGCCCCCTACGTGGTCGGCCGCACCGTCGACGAGATCTGCGACGACCTGGGAGGCTTCTCCCGTTCCCTGGTCCATGACGCGCAACTGCGCTGGCTGGGGCCCGAGAAGGGCGTCATCCACATGGCCACCGGCGCCGTCGTGAACGCCGCCTGGGACCTCGCGGCCAAGCGCGCGGGCAAGCCCGTCTGGCGCTTCCTCGGCGAGATGCCGCCCGAGGACCTGGTCGCCCAGGTCGACTTCCGCTGGCTGAGCGACGCCCTCACCGAGAAGGAGGCCCTGGAGATCCTGCGGCAGGCCGAACCCGGCCGCGAGGAACGCATCGCCCGCCTCCTGGAACGGGGTTACCCCGCCTACACCACCACACCCGGCTGGCTCGGCTACTCGGACGAGAAGCTGGCACGCCTGGCCCGCGAGGCGGTCGCCGACGGCTTCACCCTCATCAAGCTGAAGGTCGGCGCGTCCCTGGAGGACGACGTGCGCCGGATGCGCACCGCCCGCGAGGCGGTCGGCGACGAGGTGCGCATCGCCGTCGACGCCAACCAGAGATGGGACGTCCAGCCCGCCATCGACTGGATGCGGGCGCTGGCCCCCTACGACCCCTACTGGATCGAGGAACCCACCTCGCCCGACGACATCCTCGGCCACGCCGCCGTCCGCCGGGCCGTGGCCCCCATCAAGGTCGCCACCGGTGAGCACGTCGCCAACCGGGTCGTCTTCAAGCAGCTGTTGCAGGCCGGTGCGGTGGACATCGTGCAGATCGACTCCGCCCGCGTGGGCGGCATCAACGAGAACATCGCGATCCTGCTGCTCGCCGCGAAGTTCGGGGTGCCGGTCTGCCCGCACGCCGGTGGGGTGGGCCTGTGCGAGATGGTGCAGCACCTCTCCCTGTTCGACTACGTCGCCGTGTCCGGCACGGTCGAGGACCGCGTCATCGAGTACGTCGACCACCTCCACGAGCACTTCGTCGAGCCGGTGCGCATCGCCGAGGGCCACTACCTCGCCCCCGCCCTGCCGGGGCTGGGCGCGCAGATGCACCAGGAGTCGCTCGACACCTACCGGTACCCCGACGGCCCCGTCTGGTCCGGCCGTGCCTGACACGGGGCCGCTGGTCGACGCCCACCACCACCTGTGGGATCTCGGCCGGCGCCCGCAGCCCTGGCTGGACGCGCCCGGGCACGAGCGGATCCGGCGCGACTTCGGCGTGCACGACCTGCGGGCCGCCGCGAGGCGCACCCTCGCCGGCCGGCGGCTGACGAGCACGGTGGCCGTCCAGTGCGTGGCGTCCGAGGAGGAGACCCGTGACCTCCTCGCCCTGGCCGCCGAAAACCCCCTGATCGGCGCCGTCGTCGGCTGGGCGGACCTCGCCTGCCCGGCGATCGAGGACAGACTCGACGCACTGGTGGAGGCGCCCGGGGGCCGGTTCCTGCGGTCCCTGCGGCACCTCGTCCAGGACGAGGCCGACCCCGCGTGGCTGCAACGCCCGGCGGTGGAACGGGGACTGGCGGCACTCGGTGACCGCGGGCTCGCCTACGACCTGCTCATCCGCAGCCACCAGTTCACCCAGGCCGTCCGGCTGGCGCAGCGCCTGCCGCAGCTGCCGCTGGTCCTCGACCACGCGGGCAAGCCGCCCCTGGCCTCGGGCACGCTGACCGCCTGGGCCCGTGGGATACGGCGGCTCGCCGAGCATCCCCAGGTGATGTGCAAGGTGTCCGGCCTGGTCACCGAGGCCGACCACGACAACTGGACCGTCGACGACATCCGCCCGGTGTGGGACGTGCTGCTGGACGCCTTCGGCCCCGACCGGCTGATGTTCGGCTCGGACTGGCCCGTCTGCGTGCTCGCGGGCGGCTGGAACCGGTGGGCCGCCACCGTGGAGGAACTCCTCGAAGGCTGTTCCGCCGCGGAGACCTCGGCGATCCTCGCCGGCACCGCGACCGGCTTCTACCGGCCGGCGCCCCGGGGAGGAGGTGAAGACGCCGAGCCCTGAGCCGGCCCCGACACCCGACTGCCCACCACGGAAAGGACCCCGACCCCATGACACTCGCCGTCCGCTACCTCGCCGCCCGCACCCTGGACACGACACGCGCCGACCCCTCGCCCCCCGGCCCCGGCGAAGTGGAAGTCGCCCCCGCCTACGTCGGTATCTGCGGCACCGACCTGCACATCTTCCACGGCGACATGGACGCACGGGTCGACGCGCCCACCGTCGTCGGACACGAGATGTCCGGGCGGGTCGTGCGCGTCGGTCCGGACGTGACCCAATGGCACCCCGGCGACGCGGTCACCGTGATGCCCCTGCGCTGGGACGGTACGTGCCCCGCCTGCCGGGCGGGCCATCAGCACATCTGCCGGCACCTGGACTTCATCGGCATCGACTCCCCGGGCGCCATGCAGCAGCGCTGGACCGTCCCCGCCGGCACCCTCGTCAGGCTCCCCGAGACCCTCGACCTGGAGCGGGCCGCACTGGTCGAACCCACCGCGGTCGCCGTGCACGACGTCGGCCGGGCCGGGGTCCGGCCCGGCGAGCGGGTCGTGGTGGTCGGCGGCGGACCCGTCGGCGTGCTCATCGCCCTGGTCGCACGCGCCGCGGGCGCCGACGTCCGGGTGGTCGAGCCGGGAGAGCACCGGCGCCGGGTGGCGCAGGACCTGGGCCTGACCGCCTGGGACCCGGCCGGCGTGGACGTGCCCACGGCGGTGGGGGAGTGGACCGGCGACGCGGGCGCGGACGTCGCCTTCGAGGTCTCCGGCGCCGCGGCGGGCGTGACCACCGCGGTGGAGGTGCTCGGGGTGCGCGGCAGGCTGTGCCTGGTCGCCATCCACCCCCGGCCCCGCGAGATCGACCTGCACCGCTTCTTCTGGCGCGAGCTCACCCTCGTCGGCGCCCGGCTCTACACCCGCGACGACTTCGAGCGCGCGGTGGGCCTGGTGGCCGACGGCACCCTGCCCTGCGAACGGCTGATCAGCAAGGTCGTGCCGCTCACCGAGGCGGCCGCGGCGTTCACCGCCCTCGAAGGCGGCGGAGACGTGATGAAGATCCTCCTCGACTGCACCGCCGTCACACCGGGAGCCGCCACGTGAACCCCTTCGACCTCACCGGCAGGCTCGCCGTCGTCACCGGCGCGCGGCGCGGCATCGGACGTGCCATGGCCCGCGCCCTCGCCGGCGCCGGGGCGGACATCATCGGCGTGAGCGCCGAACTGGAGGAACGGGGCAGCGCGGTGGAGGAGGACGTGCTCGCCGCCGGCCGCACCTTCGAAGCCGTCCGCGCCGACTTCGCCGACCCTCAGGCCGTACGCGCCCTCGGAGCCGAACTCGCCGGGCGGGCACGGCCGGTGGACATCCTGGTGAACAACGCCGGCACCATCCGCCGTGCCCCGGCGGCCGAACACTCCGACGCCGACTGGGACACGGTCCTCCAGGTCAACCTCAGCGCCCAGTTCTCCCTGACCCGCGCGGTCGGCGCGTCGATGGTGGCCCGGGGCCGGGGCAAAGTCGTCTTCACCGCGTCGCTGCTCAGCTTCCAGGGCGGGATCACCGTGCCCGGCTACACCGCCGCCAAGCACGGCATCGCCGGGCTCACCAAGGCCCTGGCCAACGAGTGGGCCCCCCACGGGGTGAACGTCAACGCCGTCGCCCCGGGCTACATCGCCACCGACAACACCCAGGCCCTGCGCGAGGACCCCGAGCGCAGCCGGGCGATCCTGGACCGTATCCCGGCAGGCCGCTGGGGCAGCGCGGACGACCTCGCGGGCGTCACCGTGTTCCTGGCCTCGGACGCCGCCGCCTATGTGCACGGCGCGGTCGTCCCCGTGGACGGGGGGTGGCTGGGCCGATGACCACCACAGGAGCCGCACCGCGCACGGGCAGGGGGCAGGGATGAATCAGGAGACGATCGGCCACCGGACGATCAGGAACACACCGGTGAAGGTCACGGAACTCGGTTTCGGGGCCGCCGCCCTCGGCAACCTCTACCGCGTCACCTCGCCCCAGGACGCCCAGGCCGCCGTCGAGGCGGCCTGGGCGGCCGGCATCCGCTACTTCGACACCGCACCGCACTACGGGCTGGGCCTGTCCGAACGGCGCCTGGGAGCCGCCCTGCGCGACCGGCCCCGCGACGAGTACGTCGTCTCGTCCAAAGCCGGACGCCTCCTCGTGCCCAACGAGCACCCCCGAGGCGTCGACGACGAGGGCTTCGTCGTACGGGACGACCTGCGCAGACAGTGGGACTTCAGCCGCGACGGCGTGCTCCGCTCCCTCGACGAAACCCTGTCCAGAACGGGCCTGGACCGTCTGGACGTGATGTACCTGCACGACCCGGACGACCACGAGAGGCAGGCGTTCGACGAGGCCATGCCCGCCCTGGCGGAGCTGCGCGACCAGGGGGTGGTCGGCGCCATCGGGGTCGGCATGAACCAGTCGGCCATGCTCGCCCGCTTCCTGCGCGAGAGCGCGGCCGACGTGGTGATGCTGGCCGGCCGCTACACCCTCCTCGACCAGTCCGCCCTCGACGACGTCCTGCCGGCCGCGCGGGAACACGGCAAGAGCGTGGTGGCGGTCGGTGTGTTCAACTCCGGGCTGCTCTCCGGCGACCGGCCGGCCGAAGGGATGAAGTACGACTACCGGGACGCCCCGCCCGAACTGGTGGCCCGCGCCCGGGCCATCGCCGAGGTCTGCGAAGCCCACGGCACGAGCCTGCCCGCGGCGGCGATCGCCTTCGCGTACACCCACCCCGCCGTCGTCAACGTCACGCTCGGCATGCGCAGCGCGGCGCAGGTCACGCGGAACGTGGAGCTGCACCGTCGGCACATCCCGGCCGGCCTCTGGCAGGATCTGCGTGCCGAAGGCCTCATCAGAGAGGACGTGCCGACGGACGGTCTGCGCACGAGGAGTACGCATTGTCCCTGACCGACAGAGCCATAGAGCAGATCCGCGAGCTGATCCGCACCGGCGAGCTGCCGCCCGGCTCGAAGCTTCCCCCCGAGCCGGATCTGGCGGCCCAGCTCGGGCTGTCCCGCAACCTCGCCCGGGAAGCGGTCAAGGCCCTTGCCGTGGCCCGTGTCCTGGAGGTCCGGCGGGGCGACGGGACGTATGTGACGAGTCTCCAGCCGAGCCTGCTGCTCGAAGGACTCGGTGGCGCCGTGGAGCTCCTGCAGGGCGACTCGGGCGCCCTGCAGGACCTGATGGAAGTACGCAGGCTCCTGGAACCGGCGGCCACCGCGCTGGCCGCCACCCGTGTCTCCGACGCCCAGCTGGCCGAGGTGAAGAAGCATCTGGACGCCATGCGCGAGGCCCGCGAGGACGTCGAGCGGCTGAACGCGCACGACGCCGCCTTCCACCGGGCCGTCGTGATGGCCACGGGCAACGAGTCGCTGATCACCCTGCTCGAAGGCGTGTCCGGGCGCACCCTGCGCGCCCGGATGTGGCGCGGTCTCGTCGACGACCAGGCCGCCGGCCGGACGGTGGCCGAACACGAGGCGATCTTCACGGCCCTGTCCAACCGGGACCCGCACCTCGGCCATGCCGCCGCCCTGCTGCACGTCAGCAACACCGAGCAGTGGCTGCGGGAGCATCTGCGCTCCCACCCCCGGCCCTTCGGCAGGAGCGCCGGGGGGCCCGCGGCGCAGGGCTGACCCTCCCGGCGGTGCTCACTTCGTGAGGGTCACGTCCGCCCTGGAGACCTCGGCCTTGAGATCGGCGCCCTTCGCGCTGTTCACGATCTGCACCGACTCGATCTGGGACTTCTTCGGAATGGGGTCGTTGCCCAGGTACTTCGCGTACTTCTTGGCGATGGCCGTGAAGTCCAGGCTGATACGGCTCTTCTTGCCCGGCTGCAGCCTCTGGCCGTGGATGGTCACCCGGCAGCCGTCCGGCTTACCGGCACCCGTCCGGCACTTGTTGGTCCACAGCACCCCGTCCGCGTTCGGCTTCATGAAGGAGCCGGGGTCGAAGTGGACCACGGAGATGACGTTGGTGCCACGGGCGGTCTTGTAGATGAAGTCGGTGGTCAGGATGGCCCGCTTCTCCGAGCAGCTGAAACCGCCGCTCTGCTTGACGAGGGCGTCGTAGGCGACGTTCACACGGCCGTCGGAGAACTGGTACACGCCCCCGCCCGCGGGCCGCTTGAGGGAACTGCCTATGTATTCGTAGGAGAAGGTCACCTCCTTGAGTTCGCAGTTCTGCTTGTTCTGCGCCGTCTTGAGGTTCCTTGAGTTGTTCTGGAGCACGAGCTTGAGCGGCGATCCGGACGGGCCCTGCACCTGGTGGTCGAAGCCGGGGTACTTGCGCAGCTTGCTCTCGTCCCAGTTGTAGGTGACGAAGCGCCAGGCCGGGCACTCCACCCCGCGCCGGGAGGTGTAACCGAACCAGGTGCACCTGCTGTTGACCCGGTTGGCGTTGTCGATGTTCTTGCAGTCGGTCGACCGGTTGCCGTAGTTCTTGCCGCCCGCCTCGTCGGAGACGCTGTAGCAGCGCTGCTTGGGGCCCGGGTCGTAGACGATCGACTCGGTCTTCGGCTTCGGAGTGGAGGCGGAACCGTAGAAGGGGATGAGCGCGGCGGCGGCAGCTGCCGCGACGACGGCGGTGACCGCCGTCAGCCCTGCACGCTTGTTGCGACGATGCATTGTCATGGCTGTTCCTCGGCCGCCGGAAAGGCGGATGTGCGTGACGGGTGGAGACTTGCCCGCCCCGGCCGGCAGATGACCTGAGCCGGCCCGCGGGCGGGAAGGGCGACGCGTCGATGAAGGGCGGCCTCCGACCCCCGGTCGGATCCGCGCGTGCAGGCCGTGTGGGCCGCCGCGTGAACGAGCCAGAGGTATCGGCGATCGCTCGACGGCGGGCGCCAACTTACCCGTCTGCCGGGCCGTTTCCACCGCCGTGCGAAGGAATCCGCCAGGCCGGGCACGGGTCTCGGGCGGCACCGGCATGCCGCGGATGCACCACGGACGGTGCCATCTCCCTGGGCCGCCCGCGCGGAACCCCCCCATATGCCCTGCCCACAGCAGGAGTGGGCAGCGCCCCGCCCGCACCGTCCGGCGCCCGGCGCGGGCGGTGTCGGCACGCGGGGTCCGAAGCGGCAATGCGCACCGAACCTGAGCGTCGGATCCCGCGCATCCGGTGCGGGGCGGAGCCGACGCCCGCGCGGGTCCAAGGGCCGTTTCAGGACACCGAACCGATCAGAAAATCCGAGCACTGTCCGCCCGCCGCCATGGCCCGGAACCGGACCGCGCCCCCCTGCCGGCCAGGGCCGCCCGGCCCCCGGAACCGGCGGGAACACACTCCGCCCGGCGAGCGCCGCGCCCCGGACGGCCCCACCCGCACCCCGCGGCCACCACCGGAACGGCGGGGACGCAGCGGCCGATGTTCCCGGGCCGGAGGCGGCCGACGTGCCCGAACGAGGACAGCGGCGCCCACCGGCGCGCTCCCGGCACGGCGAGCGGCGGCCCGGACGCCTCACGCCACCGACCGGCACCCGATGTCCCGCCGACGACATGACGACCGCGGCGGCCGACACCTGCCCGCGGTGTTCCCCGCACCGCCCACCCGCCTCACGGACCCGCACGGGCAGGACAGGCCCCCTCAACCGGTGTTGTATCCCTGATCCACAAGTGGCACGCTCGGCGCGACAGCGCCCGGGCCCTCGGCGACCGCGGGGCGCAGCGGCCCCCTCTGCCACGCTCAGGTGGTCGTCGCGCTCCCCCCCACGGCCTGGAGAGGACTTTTGTCGAACTCGCTCGCCCCCCGTCCACCGGCCCATCGGTTTCTCATGCACAGCACCCAGCGCGGCCCCGCCGCCGACCGCCGTCTGTGGGACGACGAACCCGGCCCGGTCGGCATCTACGCGCAGCTGTGCACCGGCACAGCCGAGGCCGCGCGGGCACTCGCCGCACTGGCCGACGACGAACCCGGCACCGCACAACGGGGGGAACGGTCCTGGGCGGAGGGACTGCCCACCGTGCCCGTCGCTCTGAACGCGGTACTCGACGCGGCGCGGGAGCTGGCCGCTTCGCCCGGGGGAGCCGGGCTGCTGTCCCCGGCGCTCGTGCGGTGGCTGGAGGAGAACACACCGGGCGGCCCCGCCCGCACGGCCGCCAGGAGATCCCTCGCGCTGCGCGCCCTGCGCCGACTGGAACCACCCGACGCGGAACTGTTCTGGTGGAGCTGCGTCGAACGGCTTCCCGACCAGGTTGTGGCACGGCGGCTGCGCCGGCCGCAGGACGAGGTGTCCGGGGACGTCGCCCGGGTGAAGGCGGAGTTCCGGGAGCGGAGCTGGCAGCTCCACCGCACGCATGTCCAGGACCCCGTCTGCCGCTCCTACGCCGGACTGCTGGACGCCACCGCGCGCCAGAGCGCCGCCGCCACACCTGAGGACCTGCTGGAGCATCTGCGCCAGTGCGCCGTGTGCACCGAGGCCTTCGACTGCCTGAGCGTGACCAACAGCCTGCTCTCCACCCTCATCGCCGAGGCCGCGCTGGGATGGAACGGCTCCGGCTATGTGGCCCGGCGGCGCCGGCACCTGTCCGAGTTCCCCGGCGGCGCGGTGCGGCGGCCCCCAGGCTCCACGCCCGCCGGGCGGCGACGCCGGCCGCACGACAAGCGGCGCGCGGCGAAGACGGCCGGGATCGCGATGAGCGTCCTGCTGCTCGGCTGCGCGCTCCTCACGCTGATCGACGGCGATCAAGGTGACCAGCCTCCCCTCTTCCCCGACCGGCCGGGGCTCGGGATCACCTCCGGCCCCTCCGACCCGGAGCCCGGGCCCGGACCCGGGGCGGGGAAGGTCCGTCCCAGCCCGTCCGTGACCGGTTCGGCGCAGGCGCCGGGCCGCGACTCGCCCGCCCCGTCCGCGTCCGAGGCGTCACCGAGCCCGTCACCGCCCGCCGACGAACAGCCACTGCGCGAGCGGGCGAGCCAGAGCCCCGAGCCCACCTGCACGGCGGTGCTGGACGTACGCAACAGCTGGAAGGAAGGCGTCGAGGGCAACCTGCGCATCACCTCGCAGGAAGCGCTCGACGGAGGCTGGACGGTGACGTTCCGCGTACCGGAGGGCACCAGGACCGAGGTGTGGAACGGTGAGGCCACCAAGGAGGGCACCCTCGTCACGGTGACCGCGAGCGCCCACAACCAGTCGGTCCCGGCGGGGGCCACCTTGACCATCGGTGTGGTCGTCGCGTTCGACAACGGCGGCTACCCACCCGCCGCCTGGCTGTCGCAGGTCCACGTCGACGGCCGCACCTGCTCCGGGTGAGGCCGCGCACCACATGGGCAGGCACCCCTCGGCCGAAGTGCTGTCGTCAGGGACCGGGCGTATCGTCCCTGTATGGGAGACGCGCGATGTGCCTGGTGCGGAGCTCCCGTGCAACTGGCGGGAGCGGCCGCACACGGGCGCCGGTACTGCCGGCCGGCGCACCGGCAGGCGGCCTGGCGCGCCCGGCGCCGCTGGCGCGAGGCCAAGCTCGCCCACGACAAGGTGGCCGAGGCAGGCGAGGTCCTCCTGCTGCACGTCATGAGCGTCACCCAGCTGCCCGCGCAGCCCCCCTCGCCCGCGTCACCCGCTCCGTGGCAGTGCGCTGCCGCCGCGCGCGTTCCCGAGCTGGCGGAGCAGCTGCTGCGGGCGGCGGTGCTGGCGGACCGGCGGGCCGGGGCGAGCTGGGAGCAGATCGGCGCCGGTCTCGGCATCAGCGCGGAAGCGGCCCGGGGCCGCTTCGGGCGCGTGCGCGGCACAGCTCGTGCCGACCGGCGAGGATGAGGACCGTGCGATCTCCCGCTGGCCCCGGTGCCGACCGCAACGAGATCCTGCCGGACTTCGTTCTGGCCGACGTGATGCGCGAGACCGGCGCCTCGGTGGGCATGGTGTATCTGCTGCCGCCGGGGGAGCAGGTGCTGCACCTGGAGATGACATCGGGCGTGTCCCGGCAGATCGCGGCCCCGTGGTCCCGTATTCCGGTGAACACCTCGATCCCGGTGGTGGACGCCATGCGGGAGCGGCACCTGGTGTGGCTGGGCAGCCAGGAGGACATCGCGCGCCGCTATCCCCGCCTCGGGATCGTCCTGCCGTACGACTTCATGCTCGCCGCGGCCCCGATCATCAGCGACGCCGCCGTGTGGGGTGGCATCGTGCTGCTGTGGCCGGCCTGGCACGCGCCGCAGCTCAGCGCGGCGGAACGGAAGGCCATCACCGCCGGCTGCCACCGTGCGGCAGCCCTCCTGGACCGGGCCACCGAGGGCGGCCGCGCGCTGCGCCTGTCGGACGAGCCCCGCCTGCTCATGGCGCCGCCGTCCCGCGAGGCCGACCCGGCCCGGGCCGCGGCGGCCCTGGACTTCACCGACCGCACGCCGCTGGGCTGCTGCTCCCTCGACCTCGACGGCCGGATCACCTTCATCAACCCCGCCGGGGCCCACCTCGTGGATGCCGGCGCCGCCGCCCTGCTGGGCAACCGCCCCTGGGAGGTGCTCCTGTGGATGCACGACCCGGTCTTCGAGGACGCCTACCGGACGGCGGTGATCTCCCGCCGGCCCCACACCTTCACCGCCCGGAGCCCCGCCGACGTCTGGCTGCGCTTCCAGCTCTACCCGGACGACCGAGGCATCAGCATCCACATCGCTCCCGTCGCCGGGCAGCACACCGGCACCGAGCAGGATCCGCGGTCCGTCGGCACCGAGCAGGATCCGCAGCGCGCCGGCCCGGTCTCGTCGGTCGGCGCGGGCGGGCTGTACCACCTGACGCACCTGGCCGCCGCACTGGCGGAAGCCGCCAGCGTCCACGACGTGGTCGAACTGGCCGCCGACCAGACCGTGCCCGCCTTCGGCCCCCGCGCCATGGCCCTGCTGACGGTGAACGAGGGACGGCTGCGCATCACCGGCTACCGCGGCTACGGCCCCGAACTGATGGCCCGCTTCGACGCGGCCCCCCTGACCGCCGACACCCCCGCCGCCCGCGCCATCATCACCGGCGCACCCGCCTTCTTCCCCACCTTCGCCGACCTCAAGAAGAGCTACCCCGCGGCGGTGCACCAGGACGACATGGCCGCCTGGGCCTTCCTCCCCCTGATCGTCACCGGCCGGCCGGTCGGAACTCTCGTCCTCGCCTACGACCACGTCCGCCCGTTCCCGCCCGCCGAACGCTCGCTGCTGAGCTCACTGTCCGGCCTGATCGCCCAGGCCCTGGACCGAGCCCGCCTCTACGACGCCAAGAACGACCTCGCCCACACCCTGCAGACCAGCCTGCTGCCGCACACCCTCCCCGCGGTTCCCGGCCTGGACGTGGCCGCCCGATACCGGCCCGCCAGCCACGGCATGGACATCGGCGGCGACTTCTACGACCTCATCGATCCCGCACCCCGCATCGCCACCGCGGCGATCGGCGACGTCCAGGGCCACAACACGACCGCCGCCGCCCTCATGGGGCAGGTCCGCACCGCGGTGCGCGCCCACGCCACCGCCGGCTCCTCACCCGGTGACATCCTCACCCGCACCAACCGCCTTCTGACGGGCATCGACCCCGGCCTGTTCGCCAGCTGCCTCGTCGCCCACCTCGACCTGGGCCGCCACCGCGCCCGCCTCGCCACCGCCGGACACCCTCCACCCCTGCTGCGCCACCCCGGCAAACGCACCGAAACCCTCCGCCTGCCCCCGGGACTGCTCCTCGGCATCGACGAGCACGCCGACTACCCCACCACCGAGATCGACCTCCCGCCCGGCGCCGTCCTCGCCCTCTACACGGACGGACTCGTCGAACGCCCCGGCACCGACATCGACGACGGCATCACCGCACTCGCCCACCAGCTCACAGCGGACCACACCTCCCTGGACGACCTCGCCGACGCGCTCATCGACCACGCCGAACGAACCGCACCCCGCAACGACGACATCGCCCTGCTCCTGCTGCGCCCGCACCACGGAACCTGACCAAGTGCCGCTGCCCGAACGGGAAGCCCCTCTGCCTCATCGTCCCCCGTCAACGGGCCGATCCGGATGGTGTACTGCGGGTGGACGAAGGCGACGGCCCCCGGTCGAGCGCCCGCGTCCTTCCGTCATCCTTCGCAAGGGGGGTACAGCGTGCAGACCACGTCCTATACGTTTCTCTCCGGTCACCCGAAGAACCACGAGGCCACCCCCATTTTCGACCGCCTGGTCTTCGAGCGCGGCGACGTTCCCGCGCAGGTGCGCCGCGACGCCCAGCGCCTGGAGCGTGACCTGGCCCGGGCGATGAATTTCGCAGGAGGCGACACCGCCATCCCCCTGCAGCAGGCCCACGGCCTGCCTCCCATTCACCCCACGCCCTAGCGCGCCCCCGCATTCACGCCGAATTCCGGGTGCGGGTGCGGGTGCATTGCTCATTGATTCTGAGCGATATGGAATTCACGGCGAGGCTTTCCGCCGTCGAAGGCGTCGTCCTGTGACAACCTCCGACGGCGCGGCGTGGGGCGAACTTCACACTGGGTCAGACATTCACGCTGGGTCAGACATGCACGCTGGTCGCGATCTTCTTGAGCGTATGGCGGGCAAGCGCGAGGTTGCTGCGCGCGCGGTCGAGCGCGAGGTAGACGAACAGGCCGCCGCTCTTGGCGGGCAGCAGCCGGATCAGGTGATACTGCTCGCCGAGAGTGATCAGGATGTCCTCGATGGAGTCGTCCATCCCAAGTGCCTTCAGCGTGCGCGTCTTGGCGCGGACGACCTCGGTGTTACCGGCCGCCGCGACCTCCAGATCCAGGCCCCTGCCGCCACCGGCAGCGCCCAGCGACATACCGCTTTCACAGTCGACCACCGCCGCTCCGATGGCGCCGTCGATGGCCATGGCCTCTTTGAGCGCGGTCTCGATCTCCATACTTCCGCCTTCCACGAATTCACGCCTGATGGCATGTCAGAAAAAGGGCCTCCGGATGGCCTGTTCTGAAGCTTGCGGCTTAAACTAGTGTGCTTTCCGGTTAATCGTGAAGTCTCCAGTTCATCGTGAAGTCTCCAGAGAAAGGGTTCCTGGTGCCGTCCGTCGAAGACCACCTGCATGCTCTTCTCGACGAACCGGGGGTCGCCGGCGCCGTTCTGGCCGACGCGGTGACCGGACTGACCTACGGCGAGGCCGGGAACCACCCGGCGGACGGCGAGGGCTGCAGCCGTATCGCCGTACTGGCGGAGGACCGCCTCCATGCCGCCGGAGGGCGGGGAGCACTGGAGAGCATCGTCGTCACAAGCGCCCGCCGGACAGTCGTCCTGCGTCTGCTGCCCGGACCCACAGACCCGCTGCTGCTGACGGTGACACTGGAGCGCGAACAGGCGAACCTCGCCCTCGTGATGCGTCGCCTGGAGCGCTACGGCGACGAGGCCGCCGGATGAGCCCGCGCGCGAACCGGCCCAGAAACCTGCCGGCCCTGCTCCTGGACCTGCACACCCAGGAACACACCGGGACGGTCGTCGTCTCCGGTTCTCCCGGCAGCCGCATTCATCTGCGCGCGGGCCGGGTACAAGCCGTCGAGACACCCGGATCGCCCGGCGTGGAAACACTGCTGCGCGGTTCCGGTCGGCTGACCGAGGAGGCCTGGTCCGCCCTCTGCGCGGCGGCCGAGTCGGCGGACGGCGATCTCGCCGCCCACCTCGAGGAGCGCGGACTGCTCAGCCGGCACACCTTCGACGTCATCTGCACATCCGCGGTGTTCGACGCGGCCTTCGTCACGGCGCTCACCGTGCCCGACGGCTGGGAGGTGACCGAGGAGGCCACCCCCGTGCCCTGGTCGGGCCCCTCCTTCGCCCCCCGCCGCCTGGCCGCCGAGACGACTCGGCGCCTGGACGTGCTCACCGCGCACTGGGGCGCGCCGGCCCCCGAGGTCGCCCGCACACCCGTCCTCGCGGCCGCGAACCCGCCGCAGCGCATCCCTCCCCGGTACGCGGCCCTGCTCCAGGCCGCCAACGGCCGCCGGACCCCCCGGGACATCGCCTTCGCCCTGGGGCGCGGCACCTACGCCGTCATGCTCGACCTTGCCAGGATGCGCGAACTCGGCCTACTGCGTGGCCCCACCGGCCCCGGCACGCCGCGGCCGAGCACAGCGCCCCGCCGACCGGACCGGCG
This sequence comes from Streptomyces sp. NPDC007929, assembly GCF_042959065.1. NCBI lineage: Bacteria > Bacillati > Actinomycetota > Actinomycetes > Kitasatosporales > Streptomycetaceae > Streptomyces > Streptomyces sp. NPDC007929. Next base: position 177,494 of record NZ_JBIBKD010000013.1, read on the forward strand.
CTCACCCGGCCGCGGCAGGTCGGCATCCCTGCCGCGCCGAAACCCCGGCAGCCACCGCGCCGACCCGGACCAGTGACAGATGACCCGCTAGGGCCCGGACGAACGCCCGGACGCGAACCCGCTGTTGCCTGTCCGGACCCGCCTGAAGAACCTGCCGTGAACGGGCCCCCAAGCCAGGGACCCGCCGCCCCTCGAGGAGCAGCATTGTCAAGTCTTCCTGCGCACGCACCAGTCGTCGAAGTCCTGGCCGGCCTGCGCGAGAACGTGACGGGACTGAACGAGACGGTCCTGTCGACCGTGGACGGCCTCGCCGTCGCCGCGGACGCCGACACCGTGTGCCCCGACTCCGTCGCCGCGCTCTGTGCCGCCTCCCACAGCCTCTCCCTGCGCCTGGCCCAGGAGGTCGGAGGCGGGCCGCTGCGGGAAGTGATCACCCGCAGCGCGGGACGGTGCATCATCATCGAGACCGTGGGCGAGCGGGCGTTGCTCACCGTCGTCGGAGACGAGGGCCTGGACCTCCTCGCGCTGCGCCGGGAGCTCAGAAGGGCCGTCGAACGGCTGGAGGAGATACTGAGGGCCGACTCCCCGGCCTGACCGGAGAACCCGGAGCATCTCGCAGCTCACCTTCGGCGTCGAGGAGGAGGGATATCAGGTCTTCCGCGTCGAGTAGGGCACGTGGAAGTTCTCCGCGAGGCAGTGACGAGCCCCTGGTCCGGTGGACGTCAGGCGTTGAGTGCGCGTCCGGCGGTGGCCAGCACGAGGCGACGCGGCGCGAACCGGGGCGCCAGGGCGGACAGACGGTTCGTTATACCCGCCACAGTGCTCGCCGGCGTCCTGCGGCGTTCCAGGGCGCGCCGCGCGGCCGTCACCACCTCCGCCGGGGAGGACACCCGCCCGACCGCGGCTTCCTGTGTGCCGACCACGTCGAAGAACTCGGTGCTGACCGGTCCCGGCGACACCGCCAGCACCCGCAGCGGCGACCGGCGCGTCTCATGGGCGAGAGCCTCGGTCAGACTGAGAACGAACGCCTTGGTCGCGCCGTACACGGCCATCGCGGGGGTCGGCTGATACGCGGCGGTGCTGGCCACCATCACCAGCGCGCCCCTGCCGTCGGCCACCAGCTCCGGCAGGAAGACGCGGCTCAGCTCGGCGACCGCGCCGACGTTGACCTGGATCATGCGGGTGATCTGCTCGGGCTCCTGCTCGGTGAAGGCACCGTGGCTGCCGAAGCCGGCGTTGTTGATCAGCGTCTGCACCGTGATGCCGCGCTGGGCGAGCTGCGCCTTGAGGGCGGCCGCGGCACCCGGCCGGGCGAGATCGGCGGCCAGGGGCGTGGCGGTGATGCCGTGCTCGCGCTCCAGGGCGCCGGCCAGTTCCTTGAGACGGTCCAGGCGCCGGGCCACGAGCACCACGTCGGCGCCGCGCTCGGCCCACTGGCGGGCGAATTCCTCACCGAGGCCGGCACTGGCCCCGGTGATGAGCGCCGTCGTTCCTTGGTAGGACATGCGCGTCATGGTGGTGCTCCGCTCCGATGGGCGATGGGACAATCAATGTAGGCAGCTGACATCATTGTAGTCAACCGACAACATTGAGAGGGGATCGCCGTGACCGACGGCTCCTACCACCACGGCAACCTCAGGACCGCCCTGCTGGAGCGGGCCGAGGCCGTCCTGACCGAAACCGGGCCCACCGGACTCTCGTTGCGTGGTCTCGCCCGCGACCTCGGCGTCAGCCACGCCGCACCCACGCGCCACTTCCGGGACCGTCAGGCCCTGCTCGACGCTCTGGCGATCACTGGCTTCACCGAGTTCAACCGGCGACTCCAGGCGGCGGCGGAAGGCCGGGGCACCGTCGAGGAACGGCTGGCGGCGCTCGGCAAGGCCTACCTGGACTTCGCGGTCGAGCGGCACGCACTGCTGACACTGATGTTCACGGCCAAACACGAGGAACACCCCGACGACGGACTTCGCGAACTCGGGCACCAGGCCCTGGACATCACTTCCCGGCTCCTCGCCGAAGCGCAGACGGCCAACGTGGTGCGCCCCGGAGACCCCGTGCGACTGGCCCAGGTCGCCTTCTCCACCGTGCACGGACTGGCCGTCCTGGCCGTCGGCGGCCTGCTGGACGACACGCCGCTCGCCGAAGCCACGGACCTGGCACTGAACATCCTGCTGACCGGCCTGCGGCCCGCGACCTGAAGCAAGCGAGCCGACGAGAACATGACCCGCAAACGATCAGCACCCGGCCCGGTGCCGCACAAGGACCGCTATCGAGCAGTCGCCCTTCGCGGTGGGCGCCAACGGCGAAGTGGGCACGATGTGGATCAGAACACGACGTCGCTCACGCGCCGCTCACGGCTCACGGCACACTATGGAATCACCCGGCGTCACCGTTCTCGATCTAGACTTGGCGGCCGCCCTGGACGTCTCACGGCAGGAAACCTGGGCCGCGGCGCACAGCCAGTACACCGCGCCATCGACCCCGGACCGGCCCGACGAAGCGATCAACGCTGACCAGGATGGTGGTACCGTACCTGATCCCAGACTCTACACAGGGTGCAGTCGTGATGCAGCGTGAGGAGTTCGGTTTCGAAGGGGAGGGGCTTCGGGTGGAGCGCAGCGGAACCCGTCAGTGAGGCCGGCTGTCGGTCAGTTTTGAAAGGCTGTCATCTCTGTTGTGGAGGTGACAGGTTGATTCCCCAGTGGTTGCACAGGCCTGCACATGGTGCCACCTGACTTTTGTAGCTAGCTGGAATCCCGCTTGCGGGATTCCTGTCAATTCGCGCAAGCGCGAATTGACACACTGCCAGAATTCCGCTTGCGGAATTCAATTCCCGCGCTTGCGCGGGAATTTGGCGGAGTGTTACTTGGCGGAGCGTTAGCGGAGCC
>NZ_JBIBKD010000014.1:0-172903 GCF_042959065.1 Streptomyces sp. NPDC007929
CCGCACCTGGGCTCACACATACCCCCCACCAAACCGGCCCCGCCGATCGCCCCGCCCCACGCTCACGGCACCCGGGGGGGGGGGGGGGGGGGGGCGCGGGCCCCCCCCCCCCCCCCCCCACGCCTCGAGATCCGAACCCCCGGAACCGACGTAGTCGAACAGCACCACCCGGTAGCGCCGCGCGAGCTCCGGTACCACCAGCCGCCACATGTTCTGGTCACAGCCGAACCCGTGGGCCAGGAGCAGCACGGGCGCGTCGTCGGGTCCGAGGACGTTGACATTGTTCCTGCGGCGGATGTCCATCCGGCCATGCTCGCATCCCGGCCGGAACTCTTCGACGCCGGGCCCGTCGGCAGTCCTGCACGCCCGCGGCGTCAGCCCAGGTAGAGCGGCACCTTCGGGGCGAGCGGGCCGAGCCCGGCCCGCTCCTGCTCGGTCGCGGCCCGGCGCCCGGTGCCGATCAGCAGCGCGTCCACGTCGTGGAAGGCGGACGGGAACGGGCTCCCCACGATCTCCTCCAGCATCTCCCGCGACCGGGTGAGCCCCTCCGCGGGCGGCTGCTCCGCGCCCGGGAGGTGGGCGATCAGGTCGAGGTGGTGCAGCGTCCACTCCATGACGTAGGTGGAGAGGAAGTCGCCCACGGTGAGGATCTCGCCACGGGTGCCGACCCGGCCGGCCGGATCGGCGAGCAGGGCCGCACGACCGGCGGCCGAGCCGACGTCGTCCAGATGGAACTTCAGCAGGCCCGGATCCTCGTACGCGGCCGCCAGCCGGACGGTCAGCGCGTCGAGCGGGTCGTCACCGGTCGGGGGAGTGCGGGAGACGTCCCAGTACGTCAGCGCGTCACGGGTCGGTTCCCGGTCGGACGGCGTGGCCAGCGTGATCAGGACGTCCTGGGCGTCGACGACCAGATGGCACACCAGGTCCCGGACCAGCCAGCCCGTACAGCCGGAGGGCCGCCCGAAGTCCTCGTCGGACAGATCCGCCACCGCCGCGCGCAACGCCGTCCAGGTGCGTGAGAAGAGATCCACCCCGGCAACGTAGTGCGGCGCCGCGAGACCGGACAAGCACGTTTCGGGCGACCGCTCGTGAGCGCACCGGCGCCCTTCACGCTCCGGGCGCCCCCAGCCGTCCGCCCACCAGGGCGGCGAGTTCCTCCGGCGTCCGAGGACCCGGCTCCGCCTCGGCCAGCAGACCCTGCGCGCGCAGCAGTTCCGCGGTCGCCGCGCCCCACGGCAGGCGCAGCCCCGCCTCCCGCAGGAGTCCGGTGCGTGCCAGTGCCGTGGCCGCGGGACCGGTGCGGACACCGGACGGGGTGAGCAGCGCCGCGTCGTCGGCCCAGCGCAGGGCGAGGTCGACGTCATGGGTGGCCATCACCACCGTGGTACCCGTGGCCCGCAGACCGTCCAGGGTGGTCAGGAGCCGCTCCTGACCGTCGGGGTCGAGCCCCGCGGTCGGCTCGTCGAGGACGAGGACACGCGGCCGCATGGCGACCGCGCCCGCGATGGCGGTGCGTTTGCGCTGCCCGTACGAGAGCAGATGGGTGGGCCGGTCGGCCAGGTCCGTGATGTCCAGGGCGGCCAGCGCCTGCGCCACCCGCGCCCGCACCTGCGCGTCGTCGAGCCCGAGGTTCAGCGGCCCGAACGACACGTCCTGCTCGACGGACGCCGCGAACAACTGGTCGTCCGGGTCCTGCACGACCAGCTGCACGGTGGTCCGCAGCCGGGTCAGCCCCTTGCGGTCGTACGACACCGGCCGCCCCTGGACCGTCAACCGCCCCTCGTGCGGCCTCAGCCCGCCGGAGAGCAGCCGCATCAGCGTGGTCTTGCCGCTGCCGTTGCGGCCGAGCAGGGCGAGCGCGCGCCCTTCGTGGATGTCGAAGTCGAGCCCGCTGAGCACGGCCGGGCCGTCCTCGTAGGCGAAGGACGCGCCCCGCAGGGCGACGAGGGCGGGCTCGCTCATGTCAGCGGCCTTTCCAGGACGAGGGTGAGGACGGCCAGCGCGGTGAGCAGCGCGCAACTGGCCGCCGTGAAGCGGGCGGAGACCCGGGCCTCGGGCACCAGGACGCGCAGGGTGCCGTCGTAACCGCGCCCGGCGAGTCCGGACTGGAGCCGGGTCGCCCGGTCGAAGGCCCGGACGAACGCGGTGGCGCCCAGCCCGGCCAGGGAACGCCACTCGGCCGCCCGCCCGGTGTGCCCGAGCCGGGCCGCCTGGGCCTGCCGGACCCGGCGCATCGAGTCCAGCAGCAGGAAGCTCATCCGGTACGTCACGAGCGCGACGTCCACGACCGGCGCGGGAACCCCCGCCCGGACCAGCCGGGGCAGCAGGTCGGACATGGGCGTGGTGAAGGCGAACAGCAGCACGCCCAGCGAGGCCGCCGAGGTGCGCAGCAGCAACTCCCCGGCCCGCAGCGGCCCGTCCTGCGCGAGGGAGACGAACCCGCCCGGCCCGCCCACCTGGACGAGCAGCGTGACCGCGCCGGTCACGCAGAAGCCCAGCGGCACCCGGTAGGCCCGCCACAGTCGCCGCCCGGGCACACCGGCCGGCCCCAGCAGCACCACCAGGGCGGTCAGCAGCACCAGGGCCGCGCCCGGCCAGGGCGGCAGCGAGATCGCGAGCACGGTGAGGCCGAGCCCGAGCACGGCCTTGTCCACGGGATGACGGCGGCGCCAGCGGCTGCTGTGCGCCGCCGCGTCGATCGGCAGCACCCGGGCTCAGTCCCGTTCCGCGGCGGACTTCCCGGCGGCGCCGGTGAGCGTGGAGCCGGACTCCCGCTCCAGCGCCCGCTGCTCGCCCTGCCTGCGGCCCCGGTGCAGACCGAAGTAGTAGGCGAGGACACCCGCGCCGAGCGCCGCCTGGAGGGTGAACAGCGCCGACTCGATCTCACCGGAGGGCGGCTCGTACAGCGGTGAGAACCACGGCTCGTAGTCCGGCTTCAGCTCGGTGATGGCCGTCTCGGCCTCGGCGTCGGCGCCCGTGAACGGCTCCTCCTTGTGGTCGCCGAGACCGAGTGCCAGCGGCAGCACGGCCAGCGCCGCCACGACGAACAGCAGCACCAGGTTGATCTTCGTGTTCCTGCTCATCGCGCCACCGCCTCGGTCTCGGTCCGGGTCTGCTTCTTGGCGAGGAGCACACCCAGCCGGGTCAGTTCGCCCTTGCTGGACTGCACCAGCAGCCGCATCACCAGCACCGTCAGCAGTCCCTCGCTCACCGCGAGCGGCACCTGGGTGACGGCGAAGATGGACCCGAACTTGCCGAGCGCGCCCAGGAATCCGCTGCCCGGGTCGGGGAACGCGAGCGCCAGCTGCACGCTGGTGACGCAGTAGGTGGACAGGTCGGCGACGAACGCGCCGGAGAACACCGCCACCATCAGCGGCGCGTTGGAGCGCCGCAGCAGCTGGTAGACGGCGTATCCGGCCCAGGGGCCGACGATCGCCATGGAGAAGACGTTGGCGCCGAGTGTGGTCAGGCCGCCGTGCGCGAGCAACAGCGCCTGGAACAGCAGGGTGATGGTGCCCAGCACCGCCATGATCGGCGGCCGGAACAGGATGGCCCCCAGCCCCGTGCCGGTGGGGTGTGAGCAACTGCCGGTCACGGACGGCAGTTTCAGGGCGGACAGAACGAACGTGAAGGCGCCGGACGCACCGAGGAGCAGGGTGCTCTCGGGGTGCTCGCGCACTTCACGGGTGAGTGACCGGACTCCGTGGACGACGAACGGCGCCGACGCGACGCCCCAGGCGACCGCGTGCGCCGGAGGAAGGAAACCCTCGGCTATGTGCATGGCTCAGCAGACCCTCTCCAGCACCTCGTGGATGGTTGACGCGCCTTGGCCGGTCTCCTGGCTGACGGGTACCACCGCCCGGACTCCGCCTTCCCGGGTCACAAGGACCCAGTGGCTGCCCGCGAGGGCCGGAGCCGGACTTCCCGATTCACAGTGGCGAGGGCCGCACCGGCATCACACCGGATTTCCCGTTCACCAAGGCCTGGTGACAATAAGGCCGGGGTAAGGGCGATGACAAGCCACGCAAGGGGCGCGTGAGGGGGCGCCCGTTCGCACACCGGCGCATCCCCCGGCTGATCCACGTGCTCGTGCCGGACGGCCGCCGTACGAGGTCCGGGCGGCGTCAGTCGTCGTCCCCGTCGTCTCCGCCGTCGTCGCCGGCCCCGTCGTCCCCGGCCTCGCGGGGCTTCTGCGGCTTCGGCTCCACCCGCCCGCCGGGACCGGCTTCCTCTGGCCCGGTCGCGGCGCCGGGCGGGGGAGCGGCGGGCGTCGGGGAGGCGGCCGGGGCGGACGGAGTGACATCGGCCACGGTGCCGGCGGCCGGCGCGTCGGCCGTCCCCGTCCCCGGTCCCGTTCCCGCCGCAGGATCGGCTTCGGAACCGGCCCCGGTACCGGACCCGGTCCCGCCCTGCGAACCGGAGGACGAGGACGACGCGGAGTCGGTGGAGGGCGTGGCGGCGGGGCTGCTCGCCGTCGGAGACGCGTCGGGTTCCGTGCCCTCCGTGGTCGTGTCGGGCGAGAACCAGCGCATGCCGATGAGCATCGCGGCGACGAAGAGCGCCGCGGCGGCGGCCGTCGCGGCCAGACGCGTCCGGTTGCCCGGGCCACCGCGCCCTCGGGAGCGGCCCGAACGCCCCGGCTGGGCCGCCCGGGCCGCGCTGCGGTGCCCCGGAGCGGCGGGCAGCGCGTACGTGGTCGGGTTGCCGGTCCCGGCCGTCGGGTACGGGCCCGGCCCGGCGGGCATCGCGGCGGACGTGGTCCCGGGCCGCAGCGGCGGTGAGACCTCCGGCAGCGGCTCGGCCAGACCGCGCCAGGCGCCCCCGGCGAACCACTCGGCGGCCTGCCGGGCGGTGGGCCGGTCCTCGGGCTGCTTGGCGAGCAGCCCGAGGAGGTAGTTCTCGAACGCGGGCGGCAGCCCGGCGACACCGAGCTCGCGGGGCGGCACCGGCACGGCGTCCAGATGCTGGTGCAGGAGGGCGACGGCGGTGTCGGCCTGGAACGGCGGGCGTCCGCTGAGGAGCTGGTAGAGCACGCAGCCCAGGGAGTACATGTCGGAGGCGGGGCCCGCCTGCTTGCCCAGGGCACGCTCGGGCGCGAGGTAGAGGCCGGTGCCGACGATCTGGCCGGTGGCGGTGAGCGCGGCGCCCGGGTCGTCGAGGAACCGCGCGATGCCGAAGTCGCCGATCTTCAGCGTGCCGCCCGTGTCCAGCAGCAGGTTGGCGGGTTTGACGTCCCGGTGCACGATGCCCTGCCCGTGCGCGGCGGCGAGCCCGGCGGACGCCTGTGCGGCCAGATCGGCCACCCGCTCGGCGGGGAGCGCGCCGGAGGCCGCCAGCACCCCGGCAAGGCTGTCGCCCTCGACCAGCTCCATCACCAGATAGAGCCGGTTGTCGTACTCGCCGAAGTCCAGGACACCGACCACGTTGGGGTGGTTGAGGCGCCCGGCGGTCTGAGCCTCCAGACGGAACCGGGAGGTCGCCGTGGCATCGGTGTCCTGGGGGAGCAGCAGCTTGAGGGCCACCGCTCTGGCCAGCGTCTCGTCGTACGCGCGCCAGACCTCTCCCATTCCACCGCGCCCGATCTCAACATCCAGCCGGTAGCGGCCCGCTAGCAGCACTCGTCCTCGTCTCATGACTGTGGGAAGGGTCATCGCCGCAGGCCGAACTCCCCGATCGCGCACGGGGATTGGTGGGGGGTGCCGCAGCCGACCCAGGATACTGGCGCGGCGTGCCCCCCGAACTCCGCGGCGGTGCCCGCACCGGGCGCCGCCTCGTACATCCCGGGCGAAGAGGTCACCCTCCGGGGTGACGCCCGGGCCCGCCCGGGCGCCCCGGGGCGCGGGCGCCCCCTCAGGCCGCCGTGCCCGCCGCCTTCGCACCGCCCGGCAACTCCTTCGCGCGGCGCGGCAGCAGGGCCACCGCCAGGGCCGGGACGGCCGCGAGGACCAGCCACGGCACGGCCGCCGGCAGCCCCAGGTCGAGCAGCGAGCCGGTGGCCGCGCTGCCGGCCAGGACGATCAGGCCGGAGACGGACGACAGCGCGCCCATGTAGAGCCCCAGCCGGCCCTCCTCGGCGAGGTCGGGCACCCAGGCGCGCGCGGCGGGCACCACCAGCATCTGCCCCACGGTGAGCAAGATCACGAAGCCCGCGGCCGGCAGCAGCCCGGCGAGGCCGGTCCAGCCGGCCGGGCGGGCCGCGGCCACCACCGCGAAGCCGGACGCGATCAGCAGCAGTCCCGCGGTCATCGAGCGGCGCAGATCGAGCCGGTCGCCCGCCCAGCGGGTCACCGGCAGCTGGGTGAACACCACCAGCACCGAGGACAGGGCGAACAGCCAGGACAGCGGCGCCTGGGAGCCCGCGGCGCGCTGCACCTCCTGAGGCAGTGCCAGATACAGCTGGTTGTAGGCGAGCAGATAGGAGCCGTAGGCACAGCACAGCGCGAGGAAACGCCGGTTGCGCAGCAGCGCCCGGGCCCCGCCCCGCGAGCGCACCCGGACCCGGCCGGGGATGTGCTGCGGCATCAGCCACAGGTGCCCGGCGAGGACCAGGACGAAGACCGCGGCACCCGCGAGGCACGCCGTGCGGAAGTCCACGGCGAGCAGCAGCGCCCCGAGCAGCGGCCCGGCGAACGCCCCGACCTGGCCCGCCACGCTGAACAGGGCCAGGACCCGGGTGCGCGGCCCGTGCCCGCTCTCCTCCCGGACGACCGCCTGGCGGGCCACCTCGGACTCCACGGCCGGGGAGAACAGCGCGGCGGCGAACCCGATCACCAGCACCGCCCCGATCACGGCCCCCGGCGCCCGCGCGTACCCCAGCCACACGAAACCGGCGATCCGCAGCACGCAGCCCGCCAGCACCACCGGCCGCACCCCGAAGCGGTCGACGAGCCACCCGCCGACCACGAACAGCCCCTGCTGGCTGAAGGTGCGCAGCCCGAGGACGAACCCGACCAGCCAGCCCGCCATGCCGATCGCACCGCCGAGGTGCTCGGCGAGGAACGGCAGGACGGCGTAGAAGCCGATGTTGAAGGCGAGCTGGGTGAGGATCAGCAGCCGCAGCAGCGGCGACAGCTGCCTGCACAGGCGCCAGGTGCCGACGCGGGCACCGGCGTCGGACGGGCGGGCGGCCTCGCGGGCCGGAGCGAGGGGGGCGGGGTCGGTCATCGGTCTTCTGTCTGTGCGGTGGACACGGGCGTCAGGAGGGCGTCGGGGCGGTCCGGTTCGCTGCGCGGGACCGGCACGAACCGGTCCTCCTCGGGCGGTCCGGCAGGACCCGCGGGCCGCCGGATGCGCGGCCGGGGGAGCCGTACACCGCTCGCGGCCGTCACCGCGAGCGCCCCGAGCAGGGCGAGGACGGCGGCGGGGAAGAGGACGGCCCACGGGGCGCGTTCGGCGTACGGCTGGTTCTCGGCCAGCAGCAGGCCCCAGTCGGGGGACGGCGGCTGGGCGCCCAGCCCGAGGAAGCCCAGGGCCGCGAGGCTCAGCGCGATGCCCGGCAGCCGCAGCAGCGCGTGCCGGGCGACCGGGGGCGCGACGGCGGGCAGCAGCTCGTGCCGCAGCAGGTGCCAGCGGCCCGCCCCCAGCGCCCGGGTGGCCGTCAGATGCGTGGTCGCGCGCTCCTGCCGCAGCAGGGAGGAGGCGTGCGCGGCCAGCGGGCACCAGGCCACGACGGCCACGGCGAACGCGGGCGTCCAGGGCCCGCTGCCCATGACGCCGGTGACGAGGAGCCCGGCCAGGACGGGCGGTACGGCGCTCAGGGTGTCGACCAGCGGCCCCGACACCCTCGGCAGCAGCCCCAGCAGCAGCCCGGCGACGAGGGCGGCGGCGCTCACCGCGAGGGCGGTGCCGAGAGTGGTCAGCGCGCCGTGGGAGACGCGGGCGAGCACGTCCCGGCCGAGCGCGTCCGTGCCGAACGGGTGCTCGGGGGAGGGGGCGCGCAGTCGGGCGAGGGTGTCCAGGGCGAGCGGGTCGCGGAGCAGCCCGAAGCCGATGACGGCGGCCAGCAGCCCTCCGTACAGCAGGGGGAGTGCGCGGGGCGCGGGCGGCCGGGGCCCGTGCAGGGACTGCAGGGCGCCGTCGCGCAGCGCCGGACCGATCAGCAGCCGGGCGGCGAGCCGGGCGAGGAGCCCCGCACCGGCCGCGAGCAGGACGAGGGCGAGGGTGCCGGTCTGCAGGACGGGCAGGTCCTGGGCGAGCGCGGCCTGGAGGGTCAGCCGGCCCAGGCCCGGGATGTCGAAGATCTGCTCGACGGCTACCGCTCCGCCGGTCAGGCCGACCACGAACAGCGCCAGGTTCGGCAGCAGTCCGGGCACGCAGCGGTGCACCGCCTGCCATGCCACGGACCTCGACGGAATCCCGCGCGCCGCGGCGGCCCTCGCCCAGGGTTCTCCGAAAGCGCCGGGCAGCAGGTCGTCGAGCATCCGTCCCAGGACCGCCCCGGCGGGCAGGCCGAGGGCGAGCGAGGGCAGCACCATCCACCGCGGCCCGTACCAGCCCAGGGCCGGCAGCCAGCCCAGCTGCACGCCGATCACCGAGGCCAGCACGGCGGCGACGAGGAACTCGGGCAGTGCGGCCAGGACCGCCGTCGGTGTCCCGCCGGGGCGGCGCGCCCCGAGCCGGCCCCGCGCACCCAGCCGTAGCGTACGGGCGCAGACGGCGGCCGCCGTGCCCGCGGCGACCAGCAGGGCCCCGGACATCAGCAGCAGGGACACGCCGAGCGCCCGCACGACGTCGGGCAGCACCTCGCTGCCGGACACCCAGGACGTGCCGGCGTCGCCGTGCGGCAGCCCGCCGAGCCAGCGGCCGAGCAGCGCCAACGGGCCGTCGTCCAGGCCGAGTTGCTCGCGGATGGCGTGCAGGGTCCCGGGATCGGGGTCGCGGTCCGCCGAGCGCGCCCGGAGCACGGTCAGCGCCGGGTCGGTACGCGACAGCCACGGCAGCAGGCCGATACCGCACACCAGGGCGGCCACGAGCCCGGACCGCCACAGCAGGGCCGGGACGCCGCCGCCCGCGAGTGCGCGCACCCGGGCGACGGCGGCCTTCGACCAGGGGGTGTTCGAGCCGTTCAGCGCCGGGTCCCCGTCCCTATGAGGGTGCGCTCGTACGGATCGGGCAGCGCGCCCTTGACGGACGTCGCGATGCCCTCGACGAGTCGCATGTGCACCAGCGGGATCACCGAGTCGGTGCCGAGGACGGCGGCCTCCGCCTTCATGGCGGCGTCCTGCCGCTCCGCGGTGCCGGACTCGGCCTGGGCGGCGGCGACCAGCTTGTCCACGGTCCTGTCGCACAGGAACGACAGGTTGTTGGAGCCGTCGCAGGTGTAGTCGCTCGCGAGGACGGTGACGGGGTCGCCGGTGTCGAGCATCATGTTGCGGGAGAAGACCGCGGCGTCGAACTTGCCGCTCAGCAGGTCGCCTTCGAGACGCGCGTAGGTGCGCACGTCCAGTTTCACCTCGAACCCCGCCTTGTTCAGCTGCTGTTGGAGCACCTGGGCGGTCTCCGGCAGCTCGGGCCGGTCGCTGTAGGCGGCGAGGGTGACGCGCTCGCCGTCGGGGGCGGTCGCCCGCGCCCGCCCGGCCGGTTCGACGCGCTTGCCGGCGGCCCAGGTCAGAGCCGGGCCGAACAGGCCCTGCGCGGGCACGGCGTAGCCCTCGTAGGCGCCCTTGGCGATGACCGAGGTGTCGATCGCCTCGCGCGCGGCGGCCCGCAGCCCCGCGTCGGTGAACGTCCCGGACTTGGTGTTGAGGTACAGGCTGGTGTTGCGGGCGGTGTCGACCTCGTGGACTTCGTCCTCGTCCAGGGAGGCGACCTGGGCGACGGGCAGGGCCTCCGCGATGTCGACCTCGCCGGTGCGCAGGGCGTTGGCGCGGGCGGTGCCGTCGGAGACGAACCGCGCGGTGACGCCGGACGCCTGGGCCCGGCCGCCCCAGTAGTCGTCGAAACGGTTCAGCGTGGCCGCGGTGTCACCGTCGACCCCGGTGAGGGCGAAGGGGCCGGTGGCGGTGCCGACGACGTTCACTGTGCCCTTCTTCGTGTACGCCTTCGGCGCGAACACCGAGAGGGACGGGTTGGACAGCCGCAGCGGCAGGACGGGGTCGGCCTTGCCGGCGCTGACCCGGACCCGCTGGTCGTCCTCGGCCTCGGCGGTCAGTTTCACTCCGGCGAGCGCGGACGGCGCGGGGTCGGCCTTACCGGCGGCGGTGAGAGCGGCGGCGACCGCCTTGGCGGTGACGGCCTGGCCGTTCTGGAACCTCGCGTCCCGAAGGGTGAACAGCCAGCTCCTGCCGCCGTTCTCGCTGCTCCACGACTCGGCCAGCGCGGGGACCGCCGTGCCGTTCGCGTCCAGCTTGGTCAGCCCCTCGATGACGCCGAGCCGGGACAGGAGCATCGCGTCCTGGCCGTACGGCGAGTAGTTCTCGGTCGGGGCGAAGGGCAGGGCGACCCGCAGCCGGGCGCCGTCGCCGGAGCCGGAGGAGGCCGACGCGTCGTCACCGGAGGACGCGAAACACCCGGAGAGCAACGGCAGGACGAACAGCCCGGCTATGAGCCGGCGGGGAGTTCTCATGGTGTATATGAATACCATTTTCGTTAAGCGAGCGGTATCTCGAAGTGCGCGACGTCACTGCCCCGGCCGGGCGCTTCCCGCTCGTCGCAGATCATCTTGCCCAGCGTCCGCCACAGGCCCAGCGCGCCGGGGGAGTGCGGATAGGTGTGCAGATACACGGACCGGTATCCGCCGTCGCGGCGGGCGAACTCCAGCAGTTCCTCGGTCAGTCGGCGGGCCAGACCGCGCCGCCGGTGCTCGGGGCGCACGTACACCCGGCGCAGCTGAGCCGTCTCGCCCGAGGGGAACCGCTCGGCCAGCCAGCGCGGGTTCGGCGGGTGCTCCGGGCCGCGCGCGTCCAGTGCCGCCGTGGCCGCAATCGCCCCGTCCCGCTCGTCCACGGCCACCAGGAGGGTGTGCCGGGGTGGCGTGACGTAGAACGGCACCGGATCGATGATGTCGGCGTGCCATCGCGGCACGTACCCCGTGCCGAAGTCGCGGTACACGGCGTCGAGCATCACCGCCCGGGCCCCGTCGATGTCGGCCACGGTGGCCGCCCTAATGCTGTAGTCACGCATTTGCGCATCATATGCAAGAAGGGTTCGCACCTCGGTCGGGGGTCGCCGCGGCGGTCGGCGTGCCGGGGTGGGCGCTCAGCTCTCGGACGGGGCGAGCACCACGAAGTCCGCGTTCGCCGGGTCGAGACAGACGGCGAGCCGGCCGACACCCTCCATGGTCACCGGGCCCATCTGCACACTGCCGCCGTTCCCGGTCACCTGGGCCACCGCCGCGTCGCAGTCCTCCACCGCGAAGACCGGGTGCCAGTACGGCCGCCCGCCCGTCGTCGCCAGGTCCTCCTTGCCGAGCTGCATGAGTCCGCCGTGCATCCGGTCCTCGGGCAGCCCCGCCGGAGTGATCAGGGTGTACGCGCCCGCGCCGCCCGGCAGCGGCATGTCGCTGAACTGCCAGCCGAAGAGGCCGCCGTAGAAGTCCCGCGCGCCCGCGGCGTCCGGTGTGTACAGCTCGGTCCACGACAGCGAGCCCGGCTGGTCCACCAGCTCCATACCCTTGTTGGTGCCCGGCTGCCAGACCGCGAACTGACCGCCCAGCGGGTCGCTGTACTGCGCCATCCGGCCCCAGTCGTCCAGGTCCATCGGCGCGACCCGCACACTGCCGCCCGCCTGCTGCACGGCCTGGGTCGTGGCGTCCGCGTCGGTGACGCTGTAGTAGAGCATCCAGGCCGGGCGCGCGCCCTCCTCGGTGAGCTTGCCGAGCCCGGCGACGACCTTGCCGTCCTTCTTGAACATCCCGCCCTCGAAGTCCTCACTCTCGCCCATGGACTCGTAGTCCCAGCCGAGGACCGCACCGTAGAACGCGGCGGCGGCCCGGACGTCCGGAGTGCCCAGGTCGAGCCAGCAGGGGGAACCGGGGACGAAGTCCGTGGTGATCATGGCGATGCTTCCCTTCCGCGGGGCCTGTGTGCCCAGCGTGACACCGAGCACCGCCCGTCGCCCGTCGGCCGCTCGCCGTTCGGGGGAACCCGGCGCACGCCGGGGCGGTGTCAGTGGACGGACAGCCCGCCGTCGACGAAGACCGACTGCCCGGTCACATACGCGGACGCGGCGCTCGCCAGGAAGACGGCCGCGCCCGCGAAGTCCTCGGCGAGGCCGTTGCGCCCGATCATCGTGCGGGCGGCGAGGGCGGCCACCGTCTCCGGGTCCGAGGACAGCCGCGCGTTGAGCGCCGTCATGACGAAACCCGGCACCAGGAGGTTGCAGGTGACCCCGCGCGGCGACCACGCCTCGGCCTGGGACCGCGCGAGGGCCTCCAGACCGCCCTTGGAGGCGCCGTAGGCGCCGCTCTGGACGAACGCGCGATGCGCTTGCTGGGAGCTGATGTGGATGATCCGCCCGAACCCGCGCTCCGCCATGCCCGGTCCGAAGCGCTGCCCCAGCAGGAACGGCGCCTCCAGGTTCACCGCCATCGTGGCGTCCCAGACGTCCTCGCCGAGCTCGTCCATCGGGGGACGCAGGTTGATCCCGGCGCTGTTGACGAGGATGTCGGGCTCCCCGAACACCCCGGCCGCCCGTTCGGCGCCCGTGCGCACCCCGTCGCGGGTGCTCAGGTCCGCGCTCACCCACGCGGCTCGGCGGCCCCGGGCCGTGAGTTCCTCGGTCGTCGCGATCAGTCCGGCCTCACCGCGGGCCATGACCACCACGCTCGCCCCGGCCCCCGCGAGGGCGCCGGCGATGGCGCGGCCGATCCCGGAACTGCCGCCGGTGACCACCGCGACCCGGCCCTCCAGGGAGAACAGCTCGGAGAGGTAGTCCCGCGCGGCGTGGGACGGCGGGGGTGCCGGCTCGGACGATGGCATCGGATGGGTCGTCATGGCGACCCACTCTAGGTCGATCGTCCAGGCGGCCGTCGGGCGGTGCCGCTCACCCTGTGGAATCGCCCGGCGCGCCCTGGCCGGTAGCTCGTCCTGATACCCCTAGGGGGTATATAGTCGGCCCCATGGACCACACCGCTCATGAACACGGGAAGCACCGGCACGGCACCGCGTCCTGGGGGACCGCGGTGAAGGCGACGCTGCACTGTCTGACCGGGTGTGCGATCGGCGAGATCCTCGGCATGGTGATCGGCACCGCGGCGGGATGGGGCAACGTGCCCACCATGATCGTGGCGATCGGGCTCGCGTTCCTCTTCGGCTACTCCTTCACCCTGTTCGCGGTCCTGCGCGCCGGCCTCGACCTCAAGGCCGCGATCCGGGTCGCCCTCGCCGCGGACACGGTCTCGATCGCCGTGATGGAACTCGTCGACAACCTGATCATCGCGCTCACCCCGGGCGCGATGGACGCCCAACTGTCGGAGGGGCTCTTCTGGTACGCGCTCCTGGGCGGCTTCGCGGTCGCCTTCCTGATCACGACCCCGGTCAACAAGTGGATGATCGGCCGCGGCAAGGGCCACGCCGTGGTCCACGCCCACCACTGACGCGGAGGTGCGGGCGCCTCGGTGTGCCGGTTCACCGAGGCGCGCTCGCCTCAGGCCGGGGTGACCTCCACCGGCAGCTTCTTGATGCCGTTGACGAAGTTGGAACGGACCCGCGGGACGTCACCGGTCAGTCGGATGTCCGCCAGGCGCGGGATCAGTTCCTCGAACATGATGCGGATCTCGGTGCGGGCGAGCAGGTTGCCCAGGCACAGGTGGGGGCTGCCCTTGCCGAAGGTGACGTGGTCGTTGTCGCGGCGCGTGACGTCGAAGTCGTAGGGATTGCCGAAGACCTCCTCGTCGCGGTTGCCGGAGGCGAACCACATCACCACCTTGTCGCCCTCCCGCACCCGCTTGCCGCGCAGCTCGACATCGCGCGTGGCGGTGCGGCGGAAGTGGTAGACGGGGGAGGCCCAGCGCAGGAACTCCTCCACCGCGACCGGGATCAGCGAGGGGTCCTCCTGGAGGCGGGCCAGCTGCTCGGGGTGCTGGATGAGGGCCAGCATCGAGTGGGAGATCGTGTGCCGGGTGGTCTCGTTGCCGGCGACGACCAGCAGCAGGAAGTAGTTGTCGAAGTCCTGCGCGGAGAGCGGTACGCCGTCCCGGGGCGTGGTGTTGACCAGACGGGAGACCAGGTCGGTGCCGTCACCGCCGCGGCGCCGCCCGGCCAGCTCGCGGCCGTACTCGAAGACCTCCAGTGAGGCGGGTGAGCGGAAGGGCAGATCGCGGTAGCGCTCGCTCTCCTCGCTGTGCAGCAGCACGTCGGCGTAGTCGGGGTCGGTGTGGCCGATGATGCGGTTGCCCCAGTCGATGAGCTTCTGGTTGTCCTCCGGCGGCACGTCCAGCAGCCGGGCGAGCACGTTGATGGGGAAGTCGGCCGAGACGTCCTCGACGAAGTCGAAGCGGCCCTTGGCGAGGGCGGCGTCGAGGGTCCTCGCGGTCAGCCCGCGCAGGAAGTCGGTGTAGCCGCTGATCACGTTCGCGCCGAACTGGCGCTGGATGAGGCTCCGCAGCGCCCGGTGCCGCACCCCGTCCAGTTCGAGGATCGAGGCGCGCTTCTTGATCTGGTCGTCGTCGACCTCCTCCAGGTTGACGAACCGCGTCGACGTGAAGGTCTCCGCGTCACGGTCGACCCGCACGATGTCCTCGTGCCGCGTCAGCGACCAGAAACCGGAGTTGGGCGCCTCCTCGGGCTGCCAGTGCACCGGGTCCTCGTGGCGCAGGGTGTGGAACATCCGCCACGGCGTCACACCGTCGGTGAAGCGGTCCAGGTCGGCGAGGTCCACATCGGCCAGGGGCAGCGGCTCGCGCACGGCGTCGGTCGGGGTCTCGGTGGTCATCGAAGGGCTCCTCGGCGTAACGGGGGGCGTCACAGGTGGTAGGCGTACTCGGTGAACTCCCAGTCCGTGACATGCCGGTGGAAGCGCTCGACCTCGTCGCGTTTGTAGGAGAGGAAGGACGTGGTGAACCCCTTGCCGAGCAGGTCGGTCAGGGCGGTGTCCGCCTCCAGAGCGTCCAGCGCGGCGGAGAGGGTCTGCGGCAGGACGGCGGAGCGTGCGGCGTCGTAGCCGTAGCCCTCCAGCGGGGCGGGCGGCTCCTCGCCGGCCAGCACGCCCAGCAGGGCGGCGGCCGTCGTGGCGGCGATCGCCAGATAGGGGTTGGCGCTCGCGTCGCCGAGGCGCAGTTCGAGCCGGGCACCGGTGCCGCGCTCGGGCGGGATGCGCACCATGGCGCTGCGGTTGTCCAGCCCCCAGTCGATCAGCCAGGGCGCGAGGGTGTCCGGGCCGAAGCGCTTGTACGAGTTGACCGTGGGGTTGAGCAGCGCGGCCAGGGCGGGGGCGTGCGCGAGGACACCGGCGACGGCGTGCCGGGCGGTGACGGACAGTCCGTACGCGCCCGACGGGTCGTCGAAGGTGTTGCGGCCCTCCTCGTCGTCGCAGGACAGGTGGAGGTGGAAGCCCGAACCGCCCGCGTCGTTGAAGGGCTTGGCCATGAAGGTGGCCAGCCGGCCCTCCTTGCGGGCCAGCTCCTTGATCGCGGCCTTGAAGCGGAAGGAGCGGTCGGCGGCCGACACGGCGTCCGAGTGGAGCAGGTTGATCTCGATCTGGCCGCCGTCGAACTCGTGGTTGCCGCTGATCGCCCCGACCTTCAGATCGCGCACGTGGCGCAGGGTGCGCAGCAGGTGGTTGTCGGGGTCGGCACGCAGCCCGGCGGTGTAGACGACCCCGGGGTCGGGCGCGTAGCGGCGCCAGCCGCCGGACCCGTCCGGCTCGCACAGGAAGTACTCCAGCTCGGGCCCGACCACAGGTCGCAGCCCGTGCTCGGCGCACCGGGCGAGGACGGAGCGCAGCAGATCGCGGGGCGACTCGGGCGCGGGCGCGCCGGTCGCCGGGTCGACGACCTCGCCCAGACAGGCGGCCACCCCCGGCTCCCAGGGCAGCGGCACCAGCGTGTCGAGGTCCGGGCGGACGCAGATGTCCGGCAGCCCCGCGTCCAGCCCGCCGCTGACCGGGACGACGTCCCCCTGCGGGCTGGTGTGGTAGACGGCCCGGCAGAACGCCAGGCCGTGCTCGCACGCCCGGGGCAGCTCCTCCAGCAGCACGTCACGCGCCCGGTCGGTGCCGATCAGGTCGGGATAGGTCACCCGGACCACGTCGATGCCGTCGGCGGCGAGCCGGTGCATGTGGCGGCGGACTTCTTCGGAATCGTGAGCGCTCACCGTTGTCTCCTCGGGCGGACGTCGGGACACCTCCGGGACACGGGGCCGGGGAGGCGGGTGGCGTGAGAGCGAGCGGCCGGGCGCGGCGGTGCCAGGACCGCCCGGTGCTTGTTTGACGCCAAACGGTAGGGCGGCGTGAGGGGCCCCGCAAGAGGGCCGTGGCAAGAATTTATCCATCCGGATAGCTCTTGACCAGACCCCCGCCCCTGCCTACCTTGTTTGAAGCCAAACGAGTTCGGGGCGCTTCTCACGCACCCCGTTGGCCGGGGCCCGGCCCGTCCGGCCGGGCCCCTCTTCCCTCCCTTTCGACGCCCTCACATTCAGGAGGACCGGCCATGAAGGTCGTCGTCGACATGAACAAGTGCCAGGACCACGGCCAGTGCGTCTTCTCGGCCCCTGACGTCTTCCGGATGGACGGCGACGGCCGCCTGGCCTACGTCCCCGACCCCGACGACGCCCTGCGCGACGAGGTCGAGGAGGCCGCGGACGTCTGCCCGCTCCAGGCCATCCGGATCGAGGACGCGGGCGCATGATCGTCGCCGGTGCCTCCCTCGGCGGACTGCGGGCCGCGGAACAGCTGCGCGCCGCGGGCTGGACCGGCGGCATCACGGTGATCGGCGACGAGCCGCACCCGCCGTACAACCGGCCCCCGCTGTCCAAGGAGGTCCTCGCGGGCAAGGCGACCTTCGACTCCCTGACCTTCACTCCGAAGGCGTCCGCCACGGAGGTGGAATGGCGCCTGGGCAGGAGAATCGTCTCCGCCCGGCTCGCCGAGCGGACCGTCGAACTCGACGACGGCGCGGTGCTCTCCTACGAGGGCCTGGTCGTCGCCACCGGGATGCGGCCCCGCCGGCTGCGCTGCCCTGGGCCGCTCGCCGGCCGCCACACGGTCCGGACCATCGACGACGCCCAGGTGCTGCGCGGCGAGCTGACCCGGCCCGGGGTACGGGTCGTCGTGGTCGGCGCCGGGTTCATCGGCTGCGAGGTGGCCGCCACGGCGGTCGGCCTCGGTGCCGCCGAGGTGACCGTGGTCGATCCGCTGCCGCTGCCGATGGCCGGACCGCTCGGAGACCTGCTCGCGCGGGAACTGCGCCGCCGGCACGAGGAGCGCGGGGTCCGCTTCGTGCTCGGTACGGGGGTCGCCGGGTTCGAGGGCGGGGACCAGGTCACCGGTGTCGTGCTCGCCGACGGGTCCGTCCTGCCGTCCGACGTGGTGGTGGAGTCCGTGGGATCCGTCGCCAACACCGAGTGGCTGGAGGGCAACGGACTCGACCTGGGCGACGGCGTCCTCACCGACGGGCAGCTGCGCGTCGGTGACCGCCCCGACGTCGTCGCGGTGGGCGATGTCGCCCGCTTCCCCAACGCCCGCTACGACGGGGTCCCCCGGCGGGTCGAGCACTGGTCGCTACCGACCGACTCGGCCAGGCACGCGGCGAGAGTGCTGGTGTGCGGCGACGCCGGCCGGCCCTTCGCGCCACTGCCCACCTTCTGGAGCGACCAGCACGACTTCCGGCTGCAGTCCTTCGGGGCGCCCGTCCTGGGACTCGGCGACGTCCGGGTCCTCGACGGCGCCCTCTCGGGGGACGTGCTGGTCGGGTACCACCGCGACGGGCTGCTGGTCGGCGTCGTCGCCCTCGGGGGACCTTCGGCGGCCCGGACCGCCGCCCGGTACCGCGCCGAGCTGCTGAAGCAGCCCGCCCTCACCTCGTAAGGAGCCCTCTCGTGACCGGACTTCGTGGCTACTTCCACCCCAAGACCGCGACGGGCACGTCGTCACTGATTCCCTCCCCGCCCTGGCGGTACTCCGGTGACCTGCTCACCGTCGAGTACCGGACCGACCCCGCGCGGGTACGCGAACTGCTCCCCGAACCCCTGGAGTTGGCAGAGGACGACCCGGGTGCGGTCGCCCTGATCTGGGCCGACTGGCAGTCGTGCTCGGCGTCTGGGGAGGAACTGCTGGACCCCGTGCGGGCGCAGTACAAGGAGGCCTTCGCGGTGGTGCGGTGCCGGTTCCGGGGGCGGACGTACTCGCGGTGCGTCCACATCTGGGTGGACAAGGACTTCGCCATCGCGCGGGGGCTGCACCAGGGGTACCCGAAGAAGCTCGGCTCCATCCACCAGACGCGGCCGCACCCCTACGGGCCCGCTCCGCGGATCGAGGCGGGGGCGCGGTTCGGGGCGACGCTGGCGGCGGCGGACCGGCGTCTCGCGCAGGCCGTGGTGACGCTGCGGGAACCCTCCGGGAGCGGCGGGTTCGTCAACGCGCACCCCATGGCGCACCACCGGTGGCTGCCGTCGATCGAGAAGGGCAAGGGGCTTGCTCTCGATGAGCTGATCGAGTCCGGGGCGGCGTCCTTCGAGGGTGGTCAGGCTTGGGTGGGAGACGCGGAGTTGGAGCTGTTCGAGGCGCCTACGGAGGAGCTGGCGCGGCTGGAGATTCGGGAGCCGATCGCTGCGTATTACCGGCAGGTCGGGGTGGTTTGGGATGGGGGGCGGCTGCTGGAGAGTGGGACGTCCGGGGTGGTTGTCGAGTAGTGCCGGTGGGCGGGTGCGGGCTTGTCGTGGCTTGTCGCGCCCACGCGGCGGAGCCGCATATGAGCACAGCCCCGCGCCCCTTGGTGAGTGCAGTTCCCCTCGCTTGAACGGAACCCTACTTATGTCTGACAACATCATGGTTGCCGGTGTTTCTGTTGATACCCGGCACTGGATCGGCGGCCGGCGCGTCGCCTCCGCCAGTACTTTCACCGATCACTCGCCCATCGACGGCACCGCGCTCGGCGAGATCGCCCGCGGCGGGCCCGTCGAGGCCGAGGCCGCTGTCGCCGCCGCGCGGGACGCGTTTCCCGGCTGGGCGGCGCCCCCCCGGGCCGAACGCGCCCGTATCCTGCACGCCATCGCCGACGGGGTCGAGAAGCGGATCGAAGAGCTGGCGATCGTCGAGACCACGGACAACGGGGCGCTGCTGCGCTCCCACCGGCGGGGCGTCATGCCCCGCGTCGCGCACAACTTCCGGTTCTTCGCCGACTGGCTGCTCCGGCTCGACCACGAGGACTTCGAGACACGCGGGCACACCAACCACGTCAGCTGGGACCCGGCCGGGCCCTGCGTGCTGATCACGCCGTGGAACGCGCCCCTGATGCTGGCCACCTGGAAGGTCGCCCCCGCTCTCGCCGCCGGCGACACCGTCGTCCTCAAGCCCGCCGAGTGGTCGCCGCTGACCGCCTCCCTGCTGGCCGACATCGCCGCCGAGGCCGGACTGCCCGCCGGTGTCCTCAACGTCGTCCAGGGGTACGGCTCCGAGATCGGCGACGCGCTCACCTCCCACCCCGACGTGCGCCGCATCAGTTTCACGGGGTCGGTGCCGACGGCCCGGCGGATCGCCGCGTCCGCCGCCGCGAACCTCACGCCGCTGAGCCTCGAACTCGGCGGCAAATCCCCCCTGTTGGTCTTCGCCGACGCGGACCTGGACCTCGCGGTCGACCTCGCGGTGGAGCAGTACGACAACGCCGGGCAGGTGTGTCTGGCCGCCACCCGCTTCCTCGTCGAGGAGTCGGTCGCGGACGAGTTCACACGGCGCTTTGTCGACAGGGCGTCCCAGCTGAAGCAGGGCGACCCGCGGGACGAGGCCACCGACGTCGGGCCCAACATCCACCCCCGCCAGCTGGAGAAGATCGACGGGTTCGTGCAGCGGGCCCTCGCGGCCGGCGCCCGTGCGGTCATCGGCGGGCATCCCGGGGACGGCCAGTACTACGCGCCGACGCTCCTCACGGATGTCGCCCAGGACTCCGAGATCGTGCAGGAGGAGGTCTTCGGACCGGTCCTGACCCTGCAGACCTTCACCGACGAGGACGAGGCCGTACGCCTGGCCAACGACACCCGCTTCGGACTGGCCGCCACGCTCGCCACCGGCGACCCCGAGCGCGCCGAACGCGTCTCCGCGCAGCTCGTCGCCGGCACGGTCTGGGTCAACTGCTTCTTCGTCCGCGACCTCCAGGCCCCCTTCGGCGGTTCCCGCCACTCCGGGGTCGGCCGCGAGGGCGGCACCTGGAGCTTCGACTTCTACTGCGACCTGAAGAACACCGTCACCGCCCCGAACGGATGGAGCCAGGACCATGGGTGAGATCGTCGGGGCCGGGCTGCTCGCCCACGTGCCCACCATCGTGCTGCCCGAGGCCGACCGACTGGAGCTCAACGAGGGCAAGGAGATCACCCTCGTCACCGGGCTCCACGAACTGCGCCGGGAGGTGTTCGAGCGCGACGACTACGACACCGTCGTCGTCCTGGACTCGCACTGGGCGACCACCGTCGAGTTCGTCGTCACCGCCCAGTCGCGCAGGGCCGGGCTGTTCACCTCCGAGGAACTGCCGCGCGGCATGTGCAGGATGCCGTACGACTTTCCCGGCGACCCCGAACTCGCTCACCACGTCGCCTCGTTCGCCGACAAGCACGGCACCTGGATCACACCGATCGACGACGCGTACCTGCCGATCTACTACGCCACCCTCAATCTCTGGAAGTACCTGGGGGAGGGGCTGCCCGACAAGCGGTGGGTCACCATCGGCGTCTGCCAGACCGGAGACATGGAGGACCACCTGCGGCTCGGGCGGGCCCTGGCCGACGGGATCGCCGCGACCCCCGGGCGGCGGGTGCTGCTCATCGCCTCAGGCGCCCTGTCGCACACCTTCTGGCCGCTGCGCGAACTGCGCGACCACGAGGCCAGCGACCCGGTGCACATCCGCACCCCCGAGGCCCGGGAGGCCGACCAGGAACGCATCGCCTGGTTCAAGGAGGGCCGCCACGACAAGGTCCTGGACACCATGGACGAGTTCTGGCGGTACAAGCCCGAGGCGAAGTTCTTCCACTACCTGATGATGGCCGGCGCCCTCGGCGAGCGGGCCTGTGCCGCCAGGGCCCGCCAGTACGGCGCGTACGAGAACTCCGTCGGCACCGGCCAGGCCCACCTCTGGTTCGAGCGCCCCGCCGGCGGCTGGACCGCAGACCACACCCCCGCGCAGGAGTCCACCCATGCCTGAGTACCGCCGCATCCTCCTCGACGGCGCCGCCGTCCAGGTCACCGTCGACGGTGACGAACTCGTCGCCGGGGACGGCCGCCGCGTCAAGACCGAGACGGCCCAGCACCTGCCCCCGGTCGTGCCTTCCAAGATCGTCGCCGTCCACCTCAACCACCGCAGCCGGGTCGAGGAGTTCCGGATCGGGCTCCCCGGCACGCCGACCTACTTCCACAAGCCCACCTCCTCCCTCAACGCCCACCGGGGCGCGATCGTCCGCCCCGAGGGCTGCAAGTGGCTCAACTACGAGGGCGAGGTCGCCATCGTCATCGGCAGGACCGCGCGCAACATCGCGCCGGCCGACGCGGGGGAGTACATCGCCGGGTACACCGTCGCCAACGACTACGGGCTGCACGACTTCCGTGACACCGACGCCGGTTCGATGCTCCGGGTGAAGGGCTCCGACACCCTGTGCCCGCTCGGCCCCGGCCTGGTCACCGACTGGGACTTCCACGGCAAGCGGCTGCGCACGTACGTCAACGGGGACGTCGTGCAGGACGGCTCGACCGACGAGATGACCTGGGACATGCACTACCTCGTCGCCGACATCGCCCGCACCATCACCCTGTACCCCGGGGACGTCCTGCTGTCCGGCACCCCCGCCAACTCGCGGCCCGTCCGGCCGGGCGACGTCGTGGAGGTGGAGGTCGAGGGGCTGGGACGGCTCACCAACCACATCGTCACCGGCCCGACGGCGATCCGGACGGACGTGGGCGCCCAGCCCACGGAATCGGAGGAGGTCCTCTCGACCGCCCTCGGCGGCGACTGGGAGTTCCGTGGCGTCCGGCCCCCGCGCCGCTGACGCGGGGCCCGGCCGTCCCGTCGCCGAGTGCGAGCGCCGCGGTAGGGTCACGGGCATGACCGAGCCCGCCGGGCGCCGCCCCCGCAAGCGCGTGAACTACGGCACGGGCCGTGAAGCCCTGCTGGAGGCCGCCGTGCGGGTCGTGGCCCGGGGCGGGCTGCGCAGGCTCACCTACCGGGCCGTCGCCGAGGAGGCAGGGGTCACCCACGGCCTGGTCGTGCACCACTTCGGCTCGCGCGACGCGCTGATCGAGGAGGCCGTGGCCCACGCCATCCGCTCCTCTCTGAGCAGCAGCGCCCTCGAACCGGGCACGGGCGAGGTCGCCGACTTCTCGGTGGGCCTGACGGACATGGTGGAGGCCGGACCGGACCTCCAGGCGTTCCAGTACGAGCTGCTGCTGGAGGCACGGCGCCGCCCCGAGCTACTGGCCCACCTGCGGTCCCTGTACGACGAGTACTTCGACGCGACCCGGCGCGAGCTCACCCAGATGCTGCCGGGCCCGGTCGACCGGGGCCTGTCCCGGATGGTGTTCGCCACCCTGGAGGGCCTCGTCCTGCACCAGCTGGTCTTCGGCGAGCGCGAGGTCATCGAGGAGGCCCTGGACGAGCTGCGCTCGGTGCTGCGCCTGCTCGCCGAGCGTCGCGGCGACCAGACCTGAGCCCAGCGCCCCCCACGGGCCGGCCGCTGCGCGATTCCTCGTCCCTCACCCCTTGCCAAACGGATAGTTCCGCCCCACGATGAGGCAACTCGTTTGGCCTGAAACGATCCTTCCTCCCCTCTGGCAGGTGATCCGAGTGGACAGTCAGACGGTCTCCCGGCATACGACGGAACCGGACGCGCCCACCGCAGGCACGCTCAAGCCCAACGCCCTCGGCGTCCTGGGCATCCTCTTCTTCGTCCTGTCCGCCCAGGCCCCCCTCACCGGCATCGCCGGCGCTTCCCCCATCGCCGTGGCCCTCGGCAACGGCCCCGGTGTCCCCGCCGCCTACCTGGTGGCGGGCCTGGTGATCCTGCTGTTCTCGGTGGGCTTCGTCGCCATGGGACGCCATGTGGTCGACGCGGGCGCCTTCTACACCTACATCGGCAAGGGCCTGGGCCGTACCACCGGCACCGGCAGCGCGGGCCTCGCACTCTTCGCCTACTGCACCATCCAGGCCGCGATGTACGGCCTCTACGGCGCCATCGTGAGCGGCCTGGTCGCGAGCCACACCGGCCTCGACCTGCCGTGGTGGGTCTGGGCGCTGGCCACCATGGCCGTCGTGCTGGCGCTCGGCGCGGCCGGGGTCGAGATGGGCGCCAAGGTCCTCGCCGTGTTCGTCCTCGCGGAGTTCAGCATCCTGTCCGTCTTCGCCATGGTCACCCTCTTCAAGGGCGGCGGTCCCGAGGGGCTCGGCTTCGCGAGCAGCTTCTCCCCGTCCGCCGCCCTGGACGGCGCCCCGGGCGTGGCCGTGATGTTCGCCGTGGCCTCCATGTTCGGCTTCGAGGCCACCGCCATCTACGGCGAGGAGGCCCGCGAACCCAAGAAGACCGTGCCACGGGCCACCTACCTCGCGGTCGCCGTCGTCACCGGCTTCTTCGCCCTGGTCTCCTGGATGCTCATCTCCGCCTACGGCGCCTCCAAGGCGACCGCCGCCGCGGGCAAGGCCCTGGAGAGCGGCGACGGCGCCGGGTTCGTCTTCGCGCCCATCGCGGCCGACTTCGGCGGCTGGGTCGGCGACGTGCTGCCGGTCCTGCTCGCCACCTCCCTCTTCGCCGGCATCCTCACCTTCCACAACTCGGCCAACCGCTATCTGTTCTCCCTCGGCCGCGACGGGCTGCTGCCGCTGCGGCTGTGCCGGCTCAACCGCCGTCACGCGCCCTGGACCGCCGGCTGCGTCCAGACGGTCGTGGCCGTGCTGCTGGTGGCGCCCTTCGCCCTGGCCGGCAAGGACCCGGTGCTGACCCTGTTCTCATGGTTCAGCGGCGTCGCCGTGCTGGCGATGATGCTGCTGTACCTGCTGACCTCGGTGTCGGTCGTGGTCTTCTTCCGCCGGGCCCGCCTCGACGCCCGCCTCTGGAACACGCTGATCGCACCAGCCCTGGGCGCGCTCGGCATCGCGGGCGCGATCTGGCTCATCCTGGCCAACTTCACCACCCTCATCGGCGGCGAACGCACCACCGCCCTGTGGCTCACGCTGTCCGTCCCGGTCGTCATGGCCCTCGGCCTGGTCGCCGCACGGGTGCGGGGCAGGGCCGCCGACGGCTGATCCCGAGCGCGTCCGCCTCGGACAGCCCCGCCCACATCGTTCGAGACCAAAGGAGGATCCCTCATGCCCGCCGTCCCCCACGACGAGTGGCTGCGCCGCGCCAAGGCGTTCCAGCTCTCCGGTGGTCATCACATCGACGGCGCCGAGGAGTCCGGGGCGGGGGCGGTGTTCCCGGTCGTCTCCCCGCGCGACGGCCGGGTCGTTGCCGAGGTCGCGGACGGCGGCGCCGCCGAGGTGGACGCGGCCGTCGCCGCCGCCCGGCGTGCCTTCGACACCGGCCCGTGGCCGCGCCTGGCACCCGCCGAGCGCGGCCGGGCCCTGCTCCGCCTCGCCGACCTCTTCGAAGAGCGGCGCGAGGAACTCGCCCTCACGGTCAGCCTGGAGATGGGCAAACCGATCACGGACGCGTACGGCATCGAACTGCGCGCGCTCGTCACCACCTTCCGCTGGTACGGCCAGCTCGCGGACAAGCTCACCGACGAGTCCCCGCACACCGCCCCGGACGCCCTCGCCCTGGTCACCAGGGAACCCGCCGGGGTGGTCGGGGCGGTGGTCCCCTGGAACTTCCCGCTGACCCTGGCCGGCTGGAAGGTCGCCCCGGCCCTCGCGGCCGGCTGCACGGTCGTCCTCAAGCCCTCGGAGAACTCCCCGCTCTCCGCCCTGCTCCTCGGGCGCATGGCCACCGAGGCGGGCCTGCCGCCCGGCGTGCTCAACGTCGTCACCGGCGACGGCCCGGCGGCGGGCACCGCCCTCGGCCGCCACCCGGACGTCGACGTCCTCGCGTTCACCGGCTCCACCGCCGTCGGCCGCCACTTCCTGCGCCACGCCGCCGACTCCAACCTCAAGCGCGTCTGGCTGGAGCTCGGCGGCAAGTCGCCCAACATCGTCCTGCCCGACGCCCCCGACCTGGACCGGGCCGCCGCCACCGCCGCCTGGGGCGTCTTCTTCAACCAGGGCGAGATGTGCACGGCACCCTCCCGGCTCCTCGTGCACTCCTCGATCGCCGAACAGGTCACCGAGGCCGTGGTCCGGCGGGCCCGCGAACTGCGGGTCGGCGACCCGCTCGACCCGGAGACGGAGATGGGCGCACTGGTCGGCCGGGCACACCTGGACCGCGTGCGCGACCACATCCGCCACGGCGTCGACGAGGGCGCCCGGCTGCGCACCGGCGGCGACCGCCTCCTCGCCGAGACGGGCGGCACCTACCTGGAGCCGACCGTCTTCGACCGTGTGGACCCGGCCTCACGACTGGCACGGGAGGAGATCTTCGGCCCCGTCCTGTCCGTGCTCGCCTTCGATGACCTCGACGAGGCGGTCCGCCTGGCCAACGCCACCGAGTACGGCCTCGCCGCCGGCCTGTGGACCTCCGACCTGTCCACCGCCCACCGGGTCTCCCGCGCGCTGAAGGCCGGCACGGTCTGGGTCAACTGCTACGAGGAGGGCGATCTGACCGTGCCCTTCGGAGGCATGAAGCAGTCCGGCAACGGCCGCGACAAGTCCGCCCACGCCCTGGAGAAGTACACCGAGCTCAAGACCACCTGGATCCAGCTGTGACCCGCCCCCTGATCGCGATCCCCGCCCGCTTCTCGGCCACGACCTCCGCCCTGCGGTACGCCGCCGAGGTCAACGCCCGCGCCCTGATCGAGGCCGTCTGGCGGGCGGGCGGCGAACCGGCGGGCATCCACCCGGCGGACACCGGCACCGCCGCACGGCTCGCCCGCTTCGACGGCGTCCTGCTCCCCGGCGGCGGCGACCTCGCCCCCTCCCGCTACGGCGCCGGCGACATCCACGACACCGTCTACGACGTCGACACCCTCCAGGACACCTTCGACCTCGACGTGGCCCGGCACGCCCTGGCCTCAGGGCTGCCGCTGCTCGCCGTCTGCCGCGGCCTCCAGGTCGTCAACGTCGCCCTCGGCGGCACCCTGGAGCAGGACATGGGCGGACCCGAGCGCGAGCACCGGCACCTCGTGCACCCCGTCACGCTGGAGCCCGGCTCGCTCGTCGCCCGGGCCGCCGGCGCCGAGAAGGTGGACGCCTCCTGCTACCACCACCAGCGCGTCGACCGTCCCGGCCCGGGCCTGCGGGTCACGGCCCGGGCGGCCGACGGCACCGTCGAGGCCCTCGAACTCCCGGGCGCCACCGGCTGGTTCACGGCCGTGCAGTGGCACCCCGAGGACACCGCCCACGAGGAGACCGCCCAGCAGGGCCTGTTCGACGCGCTGGTGCGGGCCGCGAGCCGGTGAGGCCGCGGCGGGACTCAGGCCCGGGGCCGCCGACCGCTGCGCCGCGGGGCGGGCTCGGCGCCGTCCAGGAGGGCCTGCCGCCGCTCCTCGCCGTGCTCCTCCACCTGGAGCACCACGCTGCGCAGCCCCTCGGCGAGGCGGCGGCACTCGGCGTCGCTGAGCCCGGCGGTGACGAAGGCCTCCTCCTCGTTGAACGCGGGGAACACCCGCGCCATGAACTCCTCGCCCTGCGGGGAGAGGCTCAGCAGCACCAGGCGCCCGTCGCTCGGATGACCGTCCCGCCGCAGCAGACCACGGGACTCCAGCGTGCGCACCACACCCGTCAGCGTGCCCTTGGAGATCCCCGCCTCCTCCGCCACGTGCCGGGTCTCCGACTCGCCCCACACCCAGACCACCCACAGCACCACGAAGGCCGTCCAGGTCAGGTCGGAACCGCGCAGCACCGAGTTCTCCAGGTGCTGGCGCACCGCGGACGCGGCCCGGTAGATGTTCGCCACCGCCGCCATCTGCTCCCGGCGGATCGCGATGCCGCCGAGTTTCGCCGCGGCGAGCTTTTCGGCTTCGGTGATGGATCGGTGCCCCGGCACGGCTGGCTCCCTCGTCTGGTCACACACGGACGGCTCGACCCCACCGCCCGATCGTTCGGACTCAAATTGTACGAAGTCGAAAGGAAGACCCGTCATGCCCAGCCCTCCCCGCATGCTCCTGGTCCTCAGCGAGAACTGGACCCTCACCGGCGGACGGGCCGATCTGCCCGCCGCCGTCCGCTGGGCCCGCGAGGCCGAGGACGCCGGATTCGACGCCGTCATGGTCAGCGAGCACATCGTCCTCGGCCCCGACGCGGCGGCCGACGGCATCATGGGCAACCCCCGCGACTACGCCCTCCCCGGCAACCAGGACCCGCACACCCCCTGGCCCCACTCCCTGCTGCTGCTCGCCGCCATCGCCTCCGTCACCTCCCGGCTGCGCCTGGCCGCCGCGGCCGTCCTCGCCCCGCTGCGCCACCCCCTGCTGCTCGCCCGCGAGCTCGGCACCCTCGACCTGATCAGCGAGGGCCGACTCGTCGTGCAGCCGACGGTCAGCTGGAGCCGGGACGAGTACGACGCCCTCGGCGTGCCCTTCACCCGGCGCGGACGGCTCCTCGACGAGCACCTGGAGATCTGGGCGAAGGCCTGGGGGCCGTCCCCGTTCTCCCACGACGGGCCGCACTACCCCTTCCGGGACGTGTACTTCGAGCCCAAGGCCCACCGCCCCGGCGGCCCCCGGCTCTGGTTCGGCGGCCAGCGCCTGCACGGCCCCGTCCTGCGCCGCCTCGTCCAGTACGGCCACGGCTTCCACCCGCTCGGCCGGCCCACGCCCGAGGACCTGCGAGGGCTCAGGGAGGCGATGTCCGCGGCCGGGCGGGACATCGCCGACCTGGAGATGATCGGCGGCACGCAACCCGTCTTTCCCGACGACCGCTCACCGGCGGACCTGGGCGCGGCGCTGTCCGTCATCCCCGAGCAGGTGGAGCAGGGCTTCACGACGTTCTGCGTCAAGCCGAACCAGTTCATCGACGACCCCGACGGCGTCGGGGAGTTCTGCCGTGAGGTCGTGCGGCGCGTCGAGGCGCTGACGTCCTGACCGCCCGGGCCCGGATCAGCGCTCGACGAACCGGGCGAGATGATCCGGGTCCGGCCGCAGCACCCCGTCCCGCACCGCGAGCGCCGTGGCCTCGGCCCGGGAGGCGCAGCCGGTCTTGCGCAGCAGATGCTCGACATGGCTGTGCACGGTCCGCGGGGACAGGAACAGCGCCTGTGCGATGGCCTGGTTGGTCTGCCCCGTCGCCGCCCGGGTGAGCACCTCCAGCTCCCGGGGGCTCAGCCCGTACGGCAGCTCCGTGGGCGTCTCGTGCACCAGCACCGCGTCCGCCGCCAGGCCGGGACCGGCCGGATGCCGGTGCAGGACGACCCGGCGCCAGCCCCCGCCGGCCGGCCACAGCAGCCGCAGCCGCTGCCCGCCCGTGCCGGTGAAGGCCTGCAGCAGCGCGCCGAAGCCGCCCTCCTCCCGCACGACTCCGGGGCGGTCACGACCGGGCAGGTCCAGGACGCGGCCGTCACCGGTGACCAGGCACGCCGCGTCCTCGCCCGCCAGGCCGTGCAGGTCACCGGCGTGCGCCAGCGGGTCGGCGAAGGCGGCCAGGGCCGGGATCACGGAGGCCAGCAGCCGCCGCGCGTCGGTGTCGTAGGCGTTCGCGCGCTCGGTGGAGAGGTGGACCAGGCCCACCAGCCGGCCCCGGTGCCGCAGCGCCCCGGTGACGCCGTCCCGGAACCCGGCCGGCCGGACCCGCTCGGCGTAGAACCAGCCGTGCCGGAAGCGCGGACCGGCGTCCGCGGAGTCCTCCGCGTCCTCCGAGATGGACGGCGGCAGCTCCCGCCGCACGACGTTGCGGTACCACGGGGTGGCGACGAACTCCCCGGCCAGGGCCTGCGAGGCCGCGGCCGTGTAGCCGATGCTCGCGATCTGGACGTGCGAGCCGGACAACGGGTCGATCGTGAGCAGGGTCGCCGCGTCCAGGGGCAGTGCGCGGGCGAGTTCGCGCAGGGCCTGCGCGGAGGCCGAGGCGGTGTCGCGCTCGCGGGTGAGCATGCCGATGCGGGCGGCCGCTGCGATCTGGTGGTGGCTGGTCATGACGAGCCTCCGGACGGCTCGGGCAGCATGGTCGTTTGGGGTCTAACGATAGGGCTCCGGTCCGTGCCCGGCAAGGCACGCACCGAGCCCGGCCGTACCCGGGGTCGGTATTTGTACGGATGGTGCGCCGGGCCCCCGCGGGTCTTTCCTGTTCGCCACAGCCGGACGCCCGCCCAAGCCGGGCCCGCCCCTCGGAGAGCCCCCGCCATGACCCCAGCTCCGCACACCGCCTCGCGCAGACACTTCCTCGCCCTGTCCGCCGCCACCGCGCTGGCCGCCGCCGGTTGCTCGGCGCCGGAGAACACGGCCGCCTCGGCCCGGCCCTCGCGGTCCGGCGGCAGCCCCCTGACGAAGATCGGCCTCGACTACCCCTTCACCCAGCTCCCGCTCTACTCGACCCTGGTCAAGCTCTCCACCGCCCGGGCGCGGCGGCACGGCATCTCCCTGCTCACCACCAGCGACAACGCCGTCGCCGACACCCAGGCCACCAACCTCACCACCTGGGTCGCCCGCAAGGTCCCGGCGATCGTCTCCTTCCCCATGGTCTTCGAGGCCGCCGAACCCCTCGCCCGGGCGGCCCTCGACGCGGGGCTGATCTGGGTGACCTACGGCGGCACCCTGGAGCACGAGAGCGCCGACATCCGGTTCAGCTTCCGCGAGGGCGGCACCCTGCTCGGCGCGGCGGCGGCGAAGTGGGCCCAGGAGCACCTCGGCGGCAAGGGCAAGATCGCCTTCCTGACGGACAGCACCATCGAGCTGGGCCGCGAACGCACCAAGGGCATGATCGACGCCTTCACCAAGGCCGCGCCCGGCGTCGACGTGGTGGCGCGGGAGCAGGCCATCGACCCGGACACGGGCCTGGCGAGAACCAAGGCGATCCTCGCCAAGCACCCCGACCTCAACCTCGTCCTCGGCGTCACGGACGCCGCCGCGTACGGCGGGTTCAAGGCGCTCCAGCAGGCGGGCCGGGCGAAGGACGACACCAAGACCTTCGTCGGCGGCCAGGACGGCTCCGCGCCATCCCTCCTCGCCGTCAAGCAGGGCACGTTCTACCGCGCCTCCGCCGCCCTCGCGCCGAAGGACATCGCCGCCGCCATCGTCGATGTGCCGCGCGCGGTCGCCGCCGGAAAGGCCAACCCGAGCGCCGAGGTGCCGATCACGCTCGTCCGGCGTGACGACACCGCCCGGATCGACGCCCTGCTCGCCCAGAACGCGTAGGGCGGGCGCCATGACCACCACCGACCTGCGCATCAGCGGCCTGACGAAGTCCTTCGGCGGCGTCAGGGCCCTCGACGGTGTCGACCTCACCGTGCCCGCCGGACAGGTGCACGCCCTGCTCGGCCACAACGGCGCCGGCAAGTCCACCCTCATCAAGTGCCTGGGCGGCGCCTACCCGCCCGACGCCGGCACCATCGAGGTCGGCGGGACGTCGTACACCCGGCTCACCCCGCGTGAGTCCATCGCGTCCGGCGTGGCGATCATCTTCCAGACGCTCAGCGTGGTCGACGCTCTGACCGTGGCGGAGAACGTCTTCCTCGGCCAGGAGTGGACCCGGCACGGCCGGATCGACCGGCGCGCCCAGGAGGAGGTCACCGCCGGCCTGCTGGAGCGGGTGGCGGCGACGTGCTCCCCACGCGACCGGGTGGGTGATCTGCCCATGGGCCAGCGCCAGTTGGTGGAGATCGCCAAGGCCCTCAGCCGCAGCGCCGCCGTCCTGGTCCTCGACGAACCGACCGCAGCCCTGTCCGGAGCCGAGACCGACGCCCTCGCCCGACGCGTCGAGGACCTGCGAACCCAGGGCCTCGCCATCGTCTACGTCACCCACCTCCTGGGCGAGGTGGAACGGCTCGCCGACGAGGTCACCGTGCTGCGGGACGGGCGGGTGGCCCACCACGCCACCGTGTCGGGGCAGACGCGACGGGAACTGGTGGAGGCGGTCGCGGGACGGCCGGCCCGTGGGTCCGCCGCCGGTCCGGGCGGCGATTCGGCCAGTCGGCGGCAGCCTGCGGCGGTGTCCCCGCCATCCGCCGGCTCCCCACCGCAGCGCACGCCCGGCCGCCCCCGCACCTCTCCCGCTCCGCCCCGGCTCGTCGCCGAGGGCCTGCGCGGTCCCGGCTTCGGACCCGTCGGCTTCCGCGTCGCCGAAGGCGAACGCGTCGGTCTGTTCGGGCTCATCGGCTCCGGCCGCACCCGCATCCTGGAGACCCTCTACGGCAGGCGCCGCGCCACCGAAGGCACGATCCGCGTCGGCGACCGCACCGTCATCCCCGCCCGCCCCGCCGACGCCCTCGCCGCCGGGATCGCGCTCGTACCGGCGGACCGGCGGGCCCAGGGTCTGTTCCCCTCGATGACCGCGCAGGACAACGCCCTGCTTCCCTCCATCCGGCCGCTGTCCCGGCTCGGGGTGCGGGCGCTGCGCGCCGAGCGGCGGGTGTTCGGCACGCTGGCCGACGCGGTCGGGCTGCGTCCGGCGCTGCCCCGGCTGCCCGCGGGCGCGTTCTCCGGCGGCAACCAGCAAAAGCTCGTCCTCGGACGGTGGATCAACGAGGCCCGGCACGTGGACGTGCTGCTGCTGGACGAACCGACACAGGGCGTCGACGTCGGAGCCCGGCAGGAGATCTACCGCGTGGTGACCGCCCTCACCGAGGAACGCGGCACCGCCGTGCTGTTCGCCTCCAGCGACCCCGAGGAGATCGTGGCGCTCGCCGACCGCTGCCTGATCGTCGCCGGGGGCCGGATCACCGGCGAACTCCGCGGCGCCGAACTCACCGAACAGGCCCTGCTGTCGGCCGTTCACGACCCCCAGACCGCCGAAGGAGCAGCATGACCACCGCCGACCCGGCCCTCCCGCGGCCCCGCCCGATCACCACGGGCGGGCTCGCCGCCGTACGCCGTCACCCGCTCCTCGTCGTGCTCGTCGCGATGGTGCTGGTCTTCCAGCTGACCACGGGCAGCTTCCTGGCCCCGGCGAACCTCAGTGGCATCGCCACCGACGCCGCCACCCTCGCCATCGTCGCCGTCCCGCTGGCCCTGCTCGTCATCAGCGGCCACCTCGATCTGTCGGTCGGCTCCACGCTCGCCCTCGGCGGGCTGGTCGGGGGCTGGCTGGCGGGGCAGCACCACCAGTCGCCCGCCGTCGCCCTGCTCGGGGCGCTCGCCGCCGGGGCGCTGGTCGGGGCGGTCAACGGCGTCCTGTGCTGCTACTTGGGCCTGTCCGCGTTCATCGTCACCCTGGGCATGCTGACCGCCGTACGCGGCCTGGCGCAGCAGCTGTTCCCGCTGCCGCTGAGCGGCTTCGGCCCCGGCTTCGCCTGGATCGGCGGGGCCCGTCTCGCCGGGATCGCCGCGCCCGTCGTCATCGCGGCACTCGTGCTGGCCGCGGGCGCCGCCTTCCTCGCGCTCACCCCGGCCGGCCGGCACGTCTTCGCCATCGGCGTCAACCGGGAGGCCGCTCACCTCTCCGGCATCCGCGTCCGCCGCACCCCGTTCGCGCTGTTCGTCGCCACCGGCGTGGCCGCCGCCCTGGCCGGAGCCATCAAGGCGTCGGTACTGGACAGCGCGGTGGCCGGCACCTCCGGCGCCGGGTTCGAACTGACCGTGCTCACCGCGGTGCTGCTCGGCGGCGTCGCCCTCACCGGCGGTTCCGGCTCCATCCTCGGCGTCCTGCTCGGCGTGCTCTTCCTCGGCGGCCTGCAGAACGGCCTGACGCTGCTGAACGTGCCGACGTTCTGGCAGCAGATGGCCCAGGGCACCGCGCTGGTGGCCGGCGCGGCCCTGGCGTACATCGCCCCGCGCACCGGGCGCTGACCGAACCCTCCCCTTGAAATGAGGTCACCTGAAATGAGGTCGTCCGTGAGCGACACCGCTCCCACCCTCGTCCTGACCGGCGGTCAGGTCCTCACCGTCGACGCCGGGTTCACCGTCGCCGAGGGCGTCGCCGTGCGCGGCCGGGACATCCTGGCCGTCGGCACCGACGCGGAGATGCGCGCGCTGGCCGGGCCCGGCACCCGGATCGTGGAGCTGGGCGGCCGGACCGTGCTGCCCGGCATCAACGACTCGCATCTGCACGGCGCCGCCTACGGCATGACGAAACCGCCGTTCGCCCTCGACGTCGGCCATCCGGCGGTGCGGTCCCTCGCCGACATCGCCGCGGCGGTCGGCCGGGAGGCGGACCGGGCACCCGCGGGGGAGTGGATCATCGGTCTGGGCTGGGACGCCGGATACCTCGCCGAGTGCCTGGCCGACCCGGGGCGCTTCCCGCACCGGCGGGACCTGGACGCGGTGGCGCCCGACCACCCGGTCTGCCTGACCGACTTCTCCTCGCACATGGTGTGGGTCAACTCCGAGGCCCTGCGCCGCTGCGGCATCGACGCGGACACCCCGGCCCCGCCCGGTGGCGTCATCGACCACGACCCCGACGGCCGGCCGACCGGCATCCTGCGCGAGTCCGCCGGCCGGCTCGTCCAGGCCGAACTCCCCGCCCCGACACCCGCACAGCGCCGCCAGGCCATCCAGGGGGTGATCCGCGAGCTGCACTCCCGGGGCATCACCAGCTACACCGAGCCCGGCCTCGGCCCCGGCGGGGCCGGTTCCCTCTTCGGCGGTCTGAGCACCGACAACTGGACCGCCTACGCCGACCTCGCCGCGAGCGGCGAACTCCAGGCCCGGGTCAGCGTCCTGCTCCTGCCCGCGCCGATGGGCGGCTGCGCCGACGACGTCCGCAAGGGTCTGGCCGAGCCGCGCCGCCCCGAGTCGGCGGACCCCCGGCTGCTGCGGGCCATCGGCGTCAAGATCTTCGCCGACGGGGTGCCGCCCAACCGCACCGCGTGGATGAACGAGCCGTACCCGGACGGCGGCCACGGCGCCCTGTGCGTGCACGGCGACACCCCCGCGCTCCAGGTGCACGAACTGCGCGAGATGATCAGGCTCGGCCACGAGGCCGGATACCAGCTCGGCGTGCACGTCACCGGCGACCGGGCGATCGACCTCGTGGTGGACGCCTTCCTCGCGGCGAACACGGCCGCGCCCCGGCCCGACGCCCGCCACTACGTCATCCACGGCGACTTCATCAGCCCCGGCAGCCTGGCGAAACTCGCCGCGCACGGCTACGGCGTCAACATGAACCCGGCCATCAAGTGGACCATCTCCGACCTGATGGACGAGGTCGTCGGCCCCGAACGCTCCGCCTACCAGTGGCCGGTGCGCTCCGCGCTGGACGCCGGGGTGCGGGTCTGCGCCAGCTCCGACGCCCCCATCACCGAGCCCGACTGGCGCCAGGGCGTGGCTTCCATGATGCTGCGCGAGTCCAAGGCCAGCGGCCGTCCCAGCGGCCCCGAACAGTGCGTGCCCCTCGCCGACGCGCTGCGGGCCTATACCGCGAACGCCGCCTGGCAGGACTTCGCCGACGACTGGAAGGGCACCCTCGCCCCGGGCCGGGCGGCTGATCTGTGCGTCCTGGACCGGCCGTTGCTGGACCTCGACCCGCACGACATCACCCGGGTGCGGGTGGACCTCACGGTCTTCGACGGGCAGGTCGTCTTCGAACGGTGAACCGCCCGACTCCCCGGCACACCGCGTAGATCGTGAAGGAGATCGTCGTGACGTAGGGGCTGATGGGGATGGCGCCGCCCAGAGCGAGCAGGATGCCGCCCTCGATGGAGGTGACGGCGAACAGCACGCTGAGCACGGGCAGCAGGACCGGCGACGCGGTGACGCGGGCGGCCGCCGCGGCCGGGGTGACGACCAGGGAGAGCACCAGCAGCGCGCCGACGATCTGCACCGACAGGGCGACCGCGAGCCCGAGCACCAGCATGAACGCGAAGGACAGCGCCCGCACCGGCACCCCGCGGGCCTCGGCCACGTCCGGATCCGCGCTGGCGAAGGCGAGCGGGCGCCACATCACCGCCAGCGCGGCCAGCACCACCACGGACGTGCCGAGCAGCCACGACATCTGCGGGGTGTCCACGGCCACGATCTGCCCGGTGAGCAGCCCGAACTTGTTGGCCGCCCGGCCCTTGTAGAGGGCGAGGAAGAGCACACCGAGTCCCAGGCCGAACGGCATGATGATGCCGATCACCGAGTTGCGGTCCCGCGCGCGTGCCCCGAGGACACCGATGGCTCCGGCCGCGAGGAGGGAACCGGCGAGGGAGCCCGCCACCACGTTCGCGTCCAGCAGCAGCGCCGCCGAGGCCCCGGCGAAGGACAGTTCGCTGATGCCGTGCACCGCGAACGGCAGGTCCCGCATCAGGACGAACACCCCGGCCAGCCCGCCCACCAGGCCGAGTGCGGCACCGGCGACGAGCGAGTTGCGGACCAGGACGAGGAGCTGGCCGTAGTCGGTGAAGTCGAAGATCTGGTGCCAGACTCCGTCGGCGAGTGTCATGCGCGTACCCCGTCCGGCTCGTGGGGCTGCCCGGGGTGGTGCGGTGGGGTGGCCGTCTCGTCGGGCGCTCCCGCGACGATCACCCGGCCCCGGACGCGCACCACGTCGACCCGGGTGCCGTAGAGGCGGGACAGCGCCTCGGAGGTCAGCACCTCGTCGGGGGCGCCGACCCGGTGGCCGCCGCGGGCCAGGTAGAGCACCCGGTCGGCCAGGCCCAGCACCGGGTTGATCTCGTGCGTCACGAACACCACCGCCGTGCCGTGCGAGCGGCGCCGGGCGTCGATCAGCTCGGTGACCGCCCGCTGGTGGTGCAGGTCCAGCGAGAGCAACGGCTCGTCGCACAGCAGCAGTCGGGGGTCGGTCGCCAGGGCCTGCCCGATGCGCACACGCTGCCGCTCCCCGCCGGAGAGCATTCCGAGCGGCACGTCGGCGTAGGCCGAGGCGCCGACCGACTCCAGGATCTCGTCCACCCGGCGGCGGATCCCGCCGGTGCGCAGCCGCGGCCCGAAGCGGTGGCCGTCGATGCCGAACCGGACGAGGTCGCGGGCGCGCAGCATGGTCTGCGCGGACAGCGCCGCCTGCTGCGGGACGTACCCGAGGTGCCGGGCGGCCTCGCGCGCGGGGCCGCCGAGCACCGTCAGGGTGCCGCCGGACAGCGGCCTTCGGCCCAGCAGGGCCCGGACGAAACTGGTCTTGCCCGCACCGTTCGGGCCCAGCACGGCGAGGAACTCGCCGGGCCGTACGTCGAGATCGAGACCGCTCCACACCTCGCGGTCTCCGTAGGACAGGGCGGCCGCGCGCAGTGAGACGACAGGCGTGCCGTCCTGCCCGGATATCGGGGTCACTTGGCCAGCGCGCTCGCGAGCGCGTCGAGGTTGGCGGTCATCCAGCCGAGGTAGTCCTCGCCCTTGGGCAGGGTCTCCGTCACGGGCACCACGGGGATGCCGGCGGCCTTGGCCGCCGCCTCGGCCTTCTCGGTCTGCGGACCGGAGGTCTGCTCGTTGTAGACGAGGGCCTTCACCTTCTTGCCGCTGAACAGCGCGAGGTTCTCCGCCAGGACGCGCGGGGGGACGTCGTCGCCCTCCTCGACGGCCTCGCTGAACTTCGCGGGCGTTTCGTTCACCAGGCCGCTCGCCTCGAGCATGTAGAGCGGTACCGGTTCGGTGATGGCGACTCCCTCGCCGCCGTGCGCCTTCTTGATCCGCGCCTCCTCGGCCCGCAGCGGTGCGAGCTTCGCCTTGAAGGCGGTGGTGTTCTTCGTGAAGGCGCCCGCGCCGCTCGGGTCGGCCTTGGCGAGTGCGGCGCGGATGCGGTCGGCAACCTTGGCGACGGTGGGGAAGTCGTACCAGACGTGCTCGTTGAGTTCCCCGCCCTCGGGCGCGGTTCTGCCGGACACGTCGACCGCGTTGATCACATCGGCGGAGTCGTTGTGCCCGCTCGCCAGCATGCGGTCGACGAAGTCGTCGTAGCCGCCGCCGTTCTCGATGACGACCTTCGCCCTGGACAGCGCCAGCTGGTTCTGGGGGTCGGCTTCGTAGGAGTGCGGGTCCTGGCCGGGGTCGCTGATGACCGACGTGACGTCGACCCGGTCGCCGCCGATGCGCCGGGCGATGTCGCCGTAGACGTCGGTGGAGGCGACCACCGCCACGCGGGCGGGCGCGCTCTTGCCGTCCGCCGGGTCCGACGAGCTGCCGCAGCCTGCGAGCAGGGCCAGTGACGCGCTGGTCAGCAGCGCGATACGGCGGGGCGTGGACAGGGACATGGTGCCTCCAGGGCGGACGTGCAGGGGGGTGATCGGCAGGCATCACGCTAAGTGGGAATGAATGTCAGAAGCGGATTCGAGCCCAAGGTATGTGAAAACCATTGCCAACTATTGAGAATCCATTGGACTGTCTATCCAAGAGCTGGACTTGTGGTCTAAAGTGAGGGGAGTCGAGAGGGGGAGTGATGAGCGGTGGGCCGGATGCCGAGCGGGACGCGATCCTCGCCGCGCTGAAGCCGGTCGTGGCGGGAATCGCCGCGACCTTCGGGCCGGTGTGCGAGGTCGTGCTGCACGACTACCGCACCCCCGAGGAGTCGGTGGCCGCCGTGGCCGGGTCACTGACCGGGCGCGTGGTCGGTGGCGCGATGAGCGAGATCGGCATGCGCGTCCTCGCCCGCGGCGACGCGGCGGAGGACGAACTGAACTACGTCACCCGCACCCGCGGCGGGACACTGGTGAAGTCCTCCACGATGGTGCTGCGGGACTCCACCGGAGCCGTGTTCGGCGCCCTCTGCGTCAACGTGGACGTCGGCGCCGTCACCCAGGTCCACAGCCTGCTCGGTGCCCTCGCCGGACTCGGCACCGCCCCGGCGGAGCTGCCGACCACGACCTTCGGCAACGACATCGACGCCGTGGTCGACGCCCTCGTCGACGTCCACCAGTCGAAGCAGCGCGGCAGCTGGGCGGAGCTCGACCGCGCGGAGCGCCTGGAGCTGTTCGGCGGCCTGGACACCCGCGGTGTCTTCGCCGTGCGCGGTGCCGTCGAACAGGTCGCCGCCCGGCTCGGCATCTCCCGCGCCTCCGCCTACAACTACCTGTCCCGGGCCCGGGCCGCCCACGACACTTCCACCGGAGGACCCGCGTGACGACCACCACCCCACCGGTCACCCTCGACGACGTCCGCGACGCCGCCGCCCGCATCGAGGGGGTCGCCCACCGCACCCCCGTGCTGCGCTCCCGCACCCTCGACGCCCTCACCGGCGCCGAAGTCCACCTCAAGTGCGAGAACTTCCAGCGCGTGGGCGCCTTCAAGTTCCGCGGCGCCTACCACGCCGCCTCCCGTCTCACGCCCGAGCAGCTGTCCCGCGGGATCGCCGCCTACTCCTCCGGCAACCACGCCCAGGCCGTCGCCCTGGCCGCCCGTGAGCTGGGCACCACCGCGGTCATCGTGATGCCGCAGGACGCCCCGCCGTCGAAGCGGGCCGCCACCGCCGGCTACGGCGCCGAGATCGTCACCTACGACCGCTACACCGGCGACCGCGTCGCCATCGCCGAGGCTCTCGCCGCCGAGCGCGGCCTCGCCCTCATCCCGCCGTACGAACACCCGCACGTGATGGCGGGACAGGGCACCGCCGCCCTCGAACTCCTGGAGGAGACCGGGGAGCTGGGTGCGTTGCTGGCGCCGGTCGGCGGCGGCGGGCTGATGGCCGGCAGCGCCACGGTGGCCAAGGGCCTGCACCCCGGCATCCGCACCATCGGCGTCGAGCCGCAGGCCGGGGACGACACCAAGCGCTCGCTGGAGGCCGGCCGGCGCGTCAGCATCGCCGTCCCGCACACCAT
Source organism: Streptomyces sp. NPDC007929 (assembly GCF_042959065.1). NCBI lineage: Bacteria > Bacillati > Actinomycetota > Actinomycetes > Kitasatosporales > Streptomycetaceae > Streptomyces > Streptomyces sp. NPDC007929. Next base: position 38,988 of record NZ_JBIBKD010000014.1, read on the forward strand.
CGCCGACGGCCAGGCACTGCACACACCCGGCGAGCTGACCTTCTCGGTCAACCAACGACTCCTCGACGACGTCGTCCTGGTCACCGACGACGAGATCCGCGACGCCATGCGGTTCGCCTTCGAACGCCTGAAGATCGTCGTCGAGCCGAGCGGCGCCACCCCGCTGGCCGCCCTGCTCACGGGCCGGGCGGGCCCCCTGCCACCGCGCGTCGGCGTGATCGTCTCCGGCGGCAACATCGACACCGGGCGCTTCGCCGAGCTGTGCGGCAGCGGTGGCTGAGCGCGCCGTCCCCGAATGGCGGGCCCGGGTGGCAGGGCGGACGATTGAGTGGTAGGCAGCCGGTCGCCGACGGCGGTGTCCAGGGCCGCCGGGGAGGGCCGGCCCCGGCCGCGGGGCGTCGCGGCCGGAAGGGAGCGCGTCATGCTGGAAGTGAAGACGCTCGACAAGCCCGATGAGCGGCGTGATTTCCCCCGCGGTCACCTCGAAGCCGTGCACATGACGGAACTCGACTTCGCCGTGGCCACCTTCGAGCCCGGCTGGCGCTGGACGGAGTGCTTGGGCCCGATCGCGGGCACCGCGACCTGCCAGATGCACCACTACTGCTGCATGGTCCAGGGCCGTATGCACATCCTCATGGACGACGGCGGGGAGACCGAGGTCGGACCCGGCGACGTCTTCGTCGTCTCACCCGGTCACGACGCCTGGGTCGTGGGCGACGAGCAGGTCGTGGTCTACGACTTCGAGGGCCAGACGGCGAAGGAGTACGGGAGGCAGGAGTAGCGACTCCCGCCTGATCACACCGGCAGCAGCCGTGCCACCAGCGCGCTCAACTGCCGGACGTTGCGGCACTCGTGCATCGCGACCAGCTCGGCGTAGGCGGGCGCGACGGAATCGCCCGTGCCCCAGCGGGAGCGCTGCTCCGGGTTCAGCCAGTGGACACGGCGGGCGCGTTCGGCGATCTGCCGCACGGCGGGCAGGTTCGGGTCACTCCGGTTCGTGCGCGCGTCACCCAGTACGAACACGGTCGTACGCGAACCGACCGCGTCCGCGTACCGCTCCGCGAACTCGCCCAGCGCCATGCCGTAGTCACTGCTGCCGTGGTAGCCGGTGACCGCCGCCTCGCCCTGGATACGGCCGCTCAGCCCCTCCGGGTCGGCCCGGCCGCGCTCCAGCAGCCCGGTCACCTCGTCGACCCGGTTGACGAAGGCGAACACCCGCACCTTGCTGAACTGGTCGTGCAGCGCCTGCACCAGCAGCATCGTGAAGTCGGAGAAACCGGAGACGGACCCCGACACATCGCACAGCAGCACCAGTTCGGGACGGGCCGGGCGCCGTCGGCGCAGCACCGGCCTCATCGGCACCCCGCCCGTCGACAGCGAACCGCGCAGGGTCCGCCGCAGATCGATCGTGCCCCGCGAGGCGCGACGGCGCCGGGCGGCCAGCCGGGTCGCGAGCTTGCGGGCCAGCGGCTGGACCGTCCTGCGCAGCTCGGCCAGCCGGTCCTGCCCGGCGAACAGGAAGTCGACCCGGTCGGCGGTCGGGGCCACCGCCCGCCGGGCGATCTCGTCCCGGCCGCGCCGCTCGGCGACCCGCCGCCGGGCCTGAGCCGCCACCAGAGCGCGGAAGACGTCGATGCGCCGCCGGATCTCGTCCTCCAGCAAGCGGTCCGTGAAACCCCGGCTCCCGCCCTGCCCGCGGACGTTGTCGCGCACCCGGGCCAGCAGCGTCTGCGGCCGCAGCCGTTCGAGCGTCTGGTACGACGACCAGCCGTCCGACTCCGGCGAGGAACCGTAGCCGCCGAAACCGTCGACCGCCTCGATCGCCAGCCGGGCCAGCATCGCCCGGTCGTCGGCGGTCAGGGCGTCGGCCAGCCGGTCCCGCAGGTCCTCCCGTCCGGCCGCCCGCTGCTCCGGGCCACCCACACCGCTCGGGAAGTACAGGTCGAAGACGGGGTCGAACACCTGCCGCTGCCCGGCCCCGTGCAGCAGGGTCGCCGCGAGCCCCTCACGCAGCAGTTCCCGGTCCGCGAGACCGAGTTCCGCGACCGCCCGCGCCGCGTCGACGCTCTCGCCGGTGCCGATCCGCATGCCGTGCGCCCGCAGCGCCCCGACCAGGGACGTCAGCCGCTCGGCGACGCCCGCCGACGTGGTCACAGGGCGTCCAGGTCGAGCTTGGCCGAGGCCTTGAGGACGTCGTCCTGGTGCTTGAGCAGTACCCCGAGCGTGGCCCGCACGACGGTCTCGTCGAGGGATCCGGCGCCGAGGGCGAGCAGGGTGTGCGCCCAGTCGACGGTCTCGGCGACCGACGGCACCTTGCGCAGGTCCATCGCCCGCAGCGCGCCCACGACCCGCACGACCGAGCGGGCCAGCGCCTCGTCCAGGCCGGGCACCTTCAGCCGGACGATCCGGCGCTCCAGCTCCTCGTCCGGGAAGCCGATGTGCAGGAAGAGACAGCGCCGGCGCAGCGCCTCGGACAACTCCCGGCTCGCGTTGGAGGTGAGGACGACGAAGGGGCGCCGCGTCGCGGTGATCGTGCCCAGTTCGGGGACGGTCACCTGGAAGTCGCTGAGCACCTCCAGCAGCAGGCCCTCCACCTCGACGTCCGCCTTGTCGGTCTCGTCGATCAGCAGCACCTTGGGATCGTCGCCCCGGATCGCGGTCAGCAGCGGCCGGGTGAGCAGGAACTCCTCGCTGAAGATGTCCGTTCGGGCCTCGTCCCACGTCTCGTCACGGCCGGCGCTGATGCGCAGGAGCTGCTTGGCGTGGTTCCACTCGTACAGGGCGCGGGACTCGTCGACGCCCTCGTAGCACTGGAGGCGGACGAGCCGTGCCCCGGCCACCGTGGCGACGGCCTTGGCGAGTTCCGTCTTGCCGACGCCGGCCGGGCCCTCCACCAGGAGCGGTTTGCCGAGCCGGGCGGCGAGGAAGACGGTCGTGGCGACGGCGGGGGAGGCGAGGTAGCCGGTCCCGGCCAGGCGTGCGGAGACATCGTCGACGGATGTGAACAACGGGGCCTCCAGGACGGCGGCGTGGGGCGGACGGACCGAGCACTATCTAAGCGCTTGTTCACCCACGCTGTCACGGGGTTCCCGTGCCCGGATCGCGGGGTCCGGCTCCCGGCGCGTAGCGGCGCCCCGGTGCGCCGTCTTCTGTATGACTGGAGTGCCTTCCGTATGACTGGAGTGCCCGGGAGCCGCCCCCGGGTACCCGATCACCCCTGTACCGAAAGGACCGACACGGTATGCAGATCGATCTGTTGGGCCGCACCGCTCTGGTCACCGGCTCCACACAGGGCATCGGCGCCGCGATCGCCGCGGGTCTGGCCGGGTCCGGCGCCCGGGTGGGCGTCAACGGCCGCTCGCCCGGCCGGGTCCGGGAAGCGGTGGACCGGATGCGGGACGAGGTGCCCGGCGCCGACCTCGTGCCCGTCGCCGCCGACGTCACCACCGACGAGGGCGCACGGCAGGCGGTGGAGACGCTCGGGCAGGTCGACATCCTCGTCAACAACCTCGGCGTCTTCGAGTCCGCCGACCCCCTGGAGATCAGCGACGAGGAGTGGCGCCGCTACTTCGACGTCAACGTCCTGTCGGCGGTGCGCCTCACCCGGCTGGTGCTGCCCGGCATGACCGAGCGCGGCTGGGGGCGCGTCCAGTACATCGCCAGCGACTCGGCGGTCGTCATCCCCGACGAGATGATCCACTACGGCATGTCCAAGACCGCCCTGCTCGCCGTGAGCCGGGGCTTCGCCAAGCAGGCGGCCGGCACCGGCGTCACAGTGAACTCGGTCATCGTGGGCCCGACCCACACCGGCGGCGTCGAGGACTTCGTCTACCAGCTCGTCGACCGCGACCTGCCGTGGGACGAGGCCCAGCGCGCCTTCATGCGGCTGCACCGGCCGCAGTCCCTGCTCCAGCGGCTGATCGAGCCGGAGGAGATCGCCCACATGGTCGTCTACCTCGCCTCGGAGCAGGCCTCGGCGACCACGGGCGGCGCCCTGCGCGTCGACGGCGGCTACGTCGACTCGATCCTCCCCTGAGCCCGGACGAGATCCTGCCCCGAGCCCGGGTCAGTCCTCGCCGACCAGGATCACCTCCAGCGTGCGCGGACCGTGCACCCCCTCGACCCGGTCCAGCTCGATGTCACTGGTCGCCGACGGCCCGGAGATCCAGGTCAACGGGCGCGCCGGATCGAGGCGTTCGAGCCCCTGCGGCACCGACGACACGACCTGGTCCGGCACCCGCACAACACAGATGTGATGGTCCGGGACGAGGGTGATCCGGCGGCGGCCCTGGTCGGGCGAGCCGTCCAGCACGAGGGTGCCGGTCTCGGCGATGGCGACCGCGCAGCCGGTGACCACGCTGTCGACCCGGTCCAGCTCGGCCGGCGTGCTCCCGGCCCGGTCCGCCACCCGCGTCACACCGGTCGCCGCCAGCCACTCCTCGTCCAGCCCGGGCGGCACCAGCACCGAGGCCGCGCCGCGCTTCTCCAGCAGTCCCGCGATCAGCCCGGCGAGCCCGCCGGTGTCCGTGCGGTGCACGATCGCCCGGTAGTCCGCCAGATTCTCCGCGAGCAGCTCCACCGTCTCGGCGACGCTCCGCCGCCCGTGCTCACGAAGGTAGTCCCGCGCGAGAGGCGTCTCGTCGGCCGGTACGTCCGCCAGCGCGCGCCGCACCCGCCCGAGGATCCGTTCCCTGCTGTTCACCTGTCCCCGTCCTTCCCGCCGCGTGTGCGCTGCCACCAGTCGCGGAACGGCTCGGCGGGCACCGGCGGCAGCTCCCGGGTCCCGCTCCAGGCCCGGCCGGGACCGGGCAGCGTCCGGGGATGGAGGCGGCGCGTCCGGGAGGCGGCCCGCTGGCCCGCGCGCAGCGCGCCCGGGCGCAGGAACGCCCAGCGGGCCGCGCGCATCGCCGCCCGCTCGGCGGCATGCCCCTTGGCGGGCCGCAGCACCACCTTGTTGCCGTCCCGCGTGACCTCCCCGCCCTGCACGACCCGCTCCCGCAGGTGCACCAGCACCTCGGGGATGTCGATGGCGACCGGGCACACCTCGTAGCACGCCCCGCACAGCGAGGACGCGTACGGCAGCGAGGCGTCGATCTCGCTGCCCGTGCCCCGCAGCTGGGGGCTGAGGATCGCGCCGATCGGCCCCGGGTACACCGACCCGTAGGCGTGGCCGCCCGCCCGCTCGTAGACCGGGCACACATTGAGGCACGCCGAGCAGCGGATGCAGCGCAGCGCCTGTCGGCCGACCTCGTCGGCGAGGGTGTCGGTGCGGCCGTTGTCCAGCAGCACCACATGGAAGGTCCGCGGACCGTCCTCGTCCGTGGTGCCGGTCCACGTCGAGGTGTAGGGGTTCATGCGCTCGGCCGTGGAGGAGCGGGGCAGGGTCTGCAGGAACACCTCCAGGTCCTGCCACGTCGGCACGATCTTCTCGATGCCGACGACCGAGATCAGCGTCTCGGGCAGGGTCAGGCACATCCGGCCGTTGCCCTCGGACTCCACCACCACGAGCGTGCCCGTCTCGGCGACCATGAAGTTGGCGCCGGAGACGCCGACCTTGGCCCGCAGGAACTTCTCCCGCAGATGCAGACGGGCGGCCTCGGCGAGTTCGGCCGGTGTGTCGGTGAGGCCCTCGGGGGCGGGCCGGCCCCACTCGCTCATCTCGCGGGCGAAGATGTCCCGGATCTCGCCCCGGTTGCGGTGGATCGCCGGGACCAGGATGTGCGAGGGCCGGTCCTTGCCCAACTGCACGATCAGCTCGGCGAGATCGGTCTCGTAGGCGTGGATGCCCTCGGCCTCCAGCGCCTCGTTGAGCCCGATCTCCTGCGTGGCCATCGACTTGACCTTGACGACCTCGGACTCGCCGGTCATCTTCACGAGCTGCGTGACGATCTCGTTGGCCTCGTCCGCGTCGGCGGCCCAGTGCACGACGCCGCCCGCGGCCGTGACCGACTCCTCCAGCTGCACGAGGTAGCGGTCGAGATGGCGCAGCGTGTGGTCCTTGATGCGCTTGCCCGCCTCGCGCAGTTCGGCCCAGTCGGACACCTCCGACACGGCCTTGGCACGCTTGGCGCGGATGGTGTGCGTGGCGTGCCGCAGATTGCCGCGCAGGGTCGCGTTCCCCACGGCCTCCCGCGCGGCTGCCGGGAACGCCGGCATGCCGAGATACGTTCCGCTCATACGGCCGGCTCCTCCTCGGTGCTCGCCAGGATCTCCGCGATGTGCACCGGCCGCATGCCGGTGCGCAGCCGGGCCATCGTCCCGCCGAGGTGCATCAGACATGAGTTGTCGGCCGCGCACAGCACCTCGGCGCCCGTCGACTCGGCGTTGCGCACCTTGTCGGCGCCCATCGCCGCCGAGACGTCGGAGTTCTTCAGCGCGAAGGTGCCACCGAACCCGCAGCACTCCTCGGCCCCCGGCAGCTCGGCGAGTTCCAGGCCCTTCACCGCCCGCAGCAGCCGCAGCGGCCGCTCGCCGAGCCCGAGTCCGCGCAGCCCGTGACAGGTCGGGTGGTAGGTCACCTTGTGCGGGAAATACGCCCCGACGTCCGTCACGCCCAGCACGTCGACCAGGAACTCGGTCAGCTCGTACGTCTTGGGCACCACCGGCGCCAGCGTGGCCGCGAGGGTGTCCCCGCGTCCCTCGGCCCGGGCCCGCTCACCCATCCGCGGATACAGCTCCCGCACCATCGCCCCGCACGACCCGGACGGCGTCACGATCGCGTCGTACTCGCGGAATACATCGGAGAAATGCCGGGCGAGCGGCTCTGCCTCGTGGCGGTATCCGGTGTTGTAGTGCGCCTGCCCGCAGCAGGTCTGCCCGCTCGGAAAGTCGACATCGACCCCCAGTCTGGTCAGCAGTTTCACCACGGCGCGCCCGGTGTCCGGATACAGCGTGTCGTTGACGCAGGTCAGGAACAGGGCGACACGCATCGCGGCTCCTTGTGGGTCGGTCATCGGATGAGTGCAGGGTAATAGGGGGACGAGGCCGAGGGGGAGCCTCCGTCACCGCCCGGCGAGCCGGGCCCGCGCGGCGCGCCACCGCTCGGTCCCGCCCCGGGGCTCGTACCGCGTGAGCGGCTGGGTGTTCACGAGCAGCCGCCGCATTCCGGCCAGGTCGCCGACCAGCCCGTGCGCCCGCGCCTGCACGAGGACGTTGCCCAGCGCGGCGGCCTCGGTCGGCCCGGACACCACCGGCAGCCCGCACGCGTCGGCGGTCAGCTGGCACAGCAGCGCGTTGCGCGTACCGCCCCCGACCACGTGCACGACGTCGACCGCGTGTCCCGCGAGCCGCTGGGCGTCCGAGACGGCCTCGCGGTGCGCGAGGGCGAGGGAGTCGAGGATGCAGCGCGTCACCTCGGCCGGCGACTCGGGCACCGGCTGCCCGGAGGCACGGCAGGCCTCGGCGATCCGCTCCGGCATCCGCCCGGGCGCCAGGAACGCCGCGTCACCCGCGTCCACGACCGAGCGCAGGGCCGGAGCCTTGGACGCCTCCAGCAGCAGCGCGCCCAGATCCGGCTCGCCCCAGGCCCGCACGCACTCCTGGAGCAGCCACAGCCCCATGATGTTGCGCAGGTAGCGGACCGTGCCGTCCAGCCCCAGCTCATTGGTGAAGTTGGCGGCCCGGCTCTCCTCGGACAGCACCGGCGCGTCCAGCTCCAGACCGGCCAGCGACCAGGTGCCGGTGCAGATGTAGGCGAACCTCTCGCCCGACGCCGGTACGGCGGCGACCGCCGAGGCGGTGTCGTGCGACCCCACGGCCGTCACCGGCACGGGTCCGGCCAGCCCGGTCTCCTCCAGCACCGCGGGCCGCAGCAGGCCCGCCGGATCGCCGGGCTGCCTCAGCGGCGCGAACAGCTCCAGGTCGATGCCGAGCCGGGAGGCGATGCCGTACGCCCAGTCGCGGGTGCGCGGATCGATCAGCTGGGTCGTGGACGCGTTGGTCAGTTCGGTGCCCTGCTCGCCGGTCAGCCAGTACGTCAGCAGGTCCGGCACCAGCAGCAGCCGCCGGGCCCGTTCGAGCTGAACCGTCGACCGGGCCGCGGTCAGCTGGTAGAGGGTGTTGAAGGGCGCGTACTGCAACCCGGTCGCCGCGTACAGCTCGGCCGCGGGCACGGTCGCCCACACCTTCTCCGCGACCCCCTCCGTCCGGGCGTCGCGGTAGTGCACGGGGTTGCCGAGCAGCGCCCCGTCCGCGTCCAGCAGCCCGTAGTCCACGGCCCAGCTGTCGATACCGACGGAGTCGAGCCGTCCACCGCAGTGGGCCCCGGCCGCCTTCAGGCCGTCCAGTACCCCCGCGTACAGCCCGAGCACGTCCCACCGCAGCCCCTCGGGCACCCGGACGGGCCGGTTGGGGAAGCGGTGCGCCTCGCTCAGCTCCAGTGAGTCCGGGCCGACGCGGCCGACCATGACCCGCCCGCTGGACGCGCCCAGGTCGACCGCGGCGTAGGACTTCACGGCCGCGCTCATCGCAGGAAGGCGGCCGCGACGCCGGCGTCGACCGGGATGTGCAGACCGGTCGTGTGGGTGAGGTCCCCGCCGGTCAGCGCGAAGACGGCGTTCGCGACATGCTCGGGCAGCACCTCGCGCTTGAGGAGGGTCCGCTGGGCGTAGAACTCGCCCAGCTTCTCCTCCTCCACCCCGTACACGGCGGCCCGCTTCGCGCCCCACCCGCCGGCGAAGATGCCCGAGCCGCGCACCACGCCGTCCGGATTGATCCCGTTGACGCGGATGCCGTGCTCGCCCAGCTCGGCCGCGAGCAGCCGCACCTGGTGGGCCTGGTCGGCCTTGGTGGCGGAGTAGGCGATGTTGTTGGGACCGGCGAACACGGCGTTCTTCGAGGCGATGTAGACGATGTCGCCGCCCAGCTCCTGGGCGATCATCACCCGGGCCGCTTCCCGCGACACCAGGAACGAGCCGCGCGCCATGATGTCGTGCTGAAGGTCCCAGTCCTTGGCGGAGGTCTCCAGCAGCGGCTTGGAGATCGAGATGCCCGCGTTGTTGACGACGAGGTCGACCCCGCCGAAGGCCAGCACGGCGGCCTTGAAGGCCTCGGCGATCTGCCCCTCGTCCGTCACGTCGACGGTCACCGCGACGGCCTTGTCGGGCCCGCCCAGCTCCTCGGCGACGGCGGCGGCGTTCTCCGCGTTCAGGTCGGCGACGACCACACACGCGCCCTCGGCGGCGAGCCGGTGCGCGATGGCCTTGCCGATGCCGCTGCCGGCGCCCGTCACCAGCGCCACCCGGGTCGCCAGCGCCTTGGGCTTCGGCATGCGCTGGAGCTTGGCCTCCTCCAGCGCCCAGTACTCGATGCGGAACTTCTCGGACTCCTCGATCGGCGCGTACGTGGACACGGCCTCGGCCCCGCGCATCACATTGATGGCGTTGACGTAGAACTCGCCCGCGACCCGGGCGGTCTGCTTGTCCTTGCCGAAGGAGAACATGCCCACGCCCGGCACCAGCACGATCGCCGGGTCGGCGCCGCGCATGGCGGGTGAACCGGGCTCGGCGTGCCGCTCGTAGTAGGCGGCGTACTCCGCGCGGTACTCGGCGTGCAGCTCCTTCAGCCGGGCGATCGCCTCGTCGAGCGGGGCGCCCGGCGGCAGGTCCAGCACCAGCGGCCGGACCTTCGTCCGCAGGAAGTGGTCCGGACACGACGTCCCGAGCGCGGCGAGCCGCGGGTGCTCCGCGCTCGCCAGGAAGTCGAGCACGACCCCGGAGTCGTCGAAGTGCCCGACCTGGGGCCGGTCCTGCGAGGCGAGGGCCCGTACGTACGGCGCGAGCGCGGCGGCCCGCTCCCGGCGCTCACCGGTGCCCAGCGCGGCGTACCCCTCCATCACCGGCCCGAAGGGCTCGGCCTTGCCGCGTTCGGCGAGGAAGGCCTCGGCGGTCCGGATGATGTGCAGCGAGTTCCGCTCGCACTCCTCGGCGGTGTCGCCCCAGGCGGTGATCCCGTGCCCGCCGAGCACGCACCCGATGGCCCGCGGATGGGCCTCCTTCACAGCGGCGATGTCCAGCCCCAGCTGGAAACCGGGCCGCCGCCACGGCACCCACACCACGGTGTACCCGAAGCACTCGGCGGTCAGCTTCTCCCCGTCGGCGGCACAGGCCAGCGCGATACCGGAGTCGGGATGCAGGTGGTCCACGTGGGCAGCGTCCACCAGCCCGTGCATCGCGGTGTCGATCGACGGTGCCGCACCGCCCTTGCCGTGCAGGCAGTAGTCGAACGCGGCGACCATCTCGTCCTCGCGCTCGACGCCCGGGTACACCTCCACGAGCGCCCGCATCCGGTCCAGCCGCAGCACGGCGAGTCCGGCCTCGGTCAGGGTGCCCAGGTCGCCGCCGGACCCCTTCACCCACATCAGCTCCACGTCGCCCCCGGTGACGGGGTCGGTGTCGGTCCCCTTGGCGGACGCGTTGCCGCCGGCGTAGTTGGTGTTCCGCGGATCGGCACCGAGCCGACGCGAACGAGCCAGCAGCGCGGCGGCTTCGGGATGGGTTGCCATGTGCGATCAATCCTTACGGTGAGATGTGTACGGGGTTCAGCTCGGGGATGCGGGTGCGTTGCCGAGTGCGGGCGCGTGGGACGCCCCGCGCCCCTGCTTCTCAGGGGCGCGGGGAACTGCGCGAGCAACCCACCACGGCCCGCAGCCCGCGACCGGCAAGCACCCGGCAGACGATGTACGGCAGTCGGCTTCAGCCAAGCGCAGGGGTCACGCTCCCCAACCCGCCTGCTCCCCACCCACCCGCTCCGCCACGATCTTCGAAGCCCACCCGGACGCCCGGTACGCGGCAAGGGGCTCGGGGTCCAGCCCCATCTCCTCCCGCACCTCCCGCAGCAACGGCCGTACATCCGTGTTGTACGCGTCCATCAGCACCGCGTTGGCCTCCAGCACGTCCCCGGCCCGCTGAGCGGAGCTCAACGCCTCCCGGTCGATCAGCAGCGCCTTCGCCGTGGCCTCCTGGACGTTCATCACCGACCGGATGATCGCCGGGATCTTCGCCTCGATGTTGTGGCACTGGTCGAGCATGAAGGCGACCTCGGGCGTGAAGCCCCCGCCCCGGATCACCTCGTACATGATCCGGAACAGCTGGAACGGATCCGCCGCCCCGACCATCAGGTCGTCGTCCGCGTAGAACCGGGAGTTGAAGTCGAACCCGCCGAGCTTCCCCTCACGCAGCAGCGTCGCCACGATGAACTCGATGTTCGTCCCCGGCGCGTGATGCCCGGTGTCGACGACGACCTGCGCCTTGGGGCCGAGCTTCAGGCAGTGCGCGTAGGCGGTACCCCAGTCCGGCACGTCCGTCGTGTAGAACGCCGGCTCGAAGAACTTGTACTCCAGCAGCATCCGCTGCCCGTCCCCGAGCCGCTCGTAGACCTCGGCGAGCCCCTCGGCCAGCCGGTCCTGCCGGGCCCGGATGTCGTCCTGCCCGGGATAGTTCGTCCCGTCGGCGAACCACAGCTTCAGATCCGCCGAGCCCGTCGCGTCCATGATGTCGACGCACTCCAGCAGATGATCCACGGCCTTGCGGCGTACGGCGGCCTCCGGGTGGCAGATGCTGCCGAGCTTGTAGTCGTCGTCCTGGAAGGTGTTGGAGTTGATCGCGCCGAGCTTCACGCCCCGCTGCTCGGCGTGTTTGGCCAGCGCGGCGTAGTCGTCGACCCGGTCCCACGGGATGTGCAGGGCCACGGTCGGGGCGACGCCGGTGAACTCGTGCACCTTGGCCGCGTCGTCCAGCTTCTCGAACGGTGTGCGCGGCACACCCTGCTGCGCGAACACCTTGAACCGCGTGCCCGAGTTCCCGTAGGCCCACGACGGTGTCTCGACGGCCTGTGTCTTGAGAGCGGCCTTCGCCGCGGCGAGCTCGGTCACGTCAGGCTCCTGTGACATCGGGTCGTGACGACCACTGAGTGAAACGATTCAGGAGGCGAAGTTATGGGCCCCCCGAAGGGGTGTCAACCCCTCCGGGTGAGACGGTTTCCCGTGACCTGTGCGTGACCTTCTGTCCTCGAAACTTTTTCGACCGGAACCCATTGACGTGACATGCGCGGCCCGCCTAACGTCCCGGCAACCCAGTTGAAACCTTTCACGACGCCGAGAGGGCCGACCCGCCGGCGTCGTCGAGGAGCCCTCATGACCCACCCGTCCACCACGGGTCCGGCCCCGGTTCTCGCGCTGAGGGACGTCTCCAAGTCCTTCGGCGCGGTCCGTGCACTGCGGGACGTCTCCCTTGAGCTGTTCCCCGGGGAGGTGCACGCACTCGCCGGTGAGAACGGCGCCGGCAAGTCCACCCTGATCAAGACGCTCGCCGGAGTGCACCGCCCGGACGCCGGCCAGGTGCTGCTCGACGGTGTGCCCGTCGCCTTCGTCGGACCCGGTGACGCCCGCGACGCCGGCATCGCCGTGATCTACCAGGAGCCGACGCTCTTCCCCGACCTGTCGATCGCCGAGAACATCTACATGGGCCGCCAGCCGCGCCGCGCCCTCGGCCGGATCGACCACAAGGCCACCCACAACGCGACGGCCGCCCTGATGCAGCGCCTCGGCGTCGAACTCGACCCCGACCGGCCCGCCCGCGGTCTGTCCATCGCCGACCAGCAGATCGTCGAGATCGCCAAAGCCCTCTCCTTCGACGCCCGCGTCCTGATCATGGACGAGCCGACCGCCGCCCTCACCGGCAGCGAGGTCGCCCGCCTCTTCGGCGTCGTCCGCACTCTGCGCGACCAGGGCGCCGCCGTGCTGTTCATCTCCCACCGGCTGGAGGAGATCTTCGAGATCTGCCACCGGGTCACCACCCTGCGCGACGGCGCCTGGGTCGGCAGCGAACCGCTGGAGGGCATGACCGAGGACGACCTGGTGCGCCGCATGGTCGGCCGCGACCTCGACGAGCTCTACCCCAAGCAGGACGTGACACCGGGCGAGGTCGCCCTGAGCGTGCGCCGGCTGACTCGTGAGGGGGTCTTCACCGACGTCTCCTTCGAGGTCCGGCACGGCGAGATCGTCGGCCTGGCCGGGCTCGTCGGCGCAGGGCGCACCGAGGTCGCCCGGGCGGTGTTCGGCATCGACCGCCGCGACGCCGGAGAGGTCCAGGTCCACGGCAGGTCCCTGGTCAACGGCGCGCCCTCGGCCGCCATGGCCGCCGGAGTCGCCCTGGTCCCGGAGGACCGGCGCGCCCAGGGCCTGGTGATGGACATGTCCATCGAGCGGAACATCGGGCTCACCGGCCTGCGGACGACCGTGAAGGCCGGGCTGATGGACCGCGGCGCCGAGCGCAGCCGCTCCCTCGACTGGGCCGTCAAGCTCCAGGTGAAGTACGCCCGGATCGCCGACACCGTCAACACGCTCTCCGGCGGCAACCAGCAGAAGGTCGTGCTCGCCAAGTGGCTGGCCACCGGCCCGAAGGTGCTGATCGTCGACGAGCCCACCCGCGGCATCGACGTCGGCACCAAGGCCGAGGTGCACCGGCTGCTGTCGCAGCTGGCCGCCGACGGCGTCGCCGTCCTGATGATCTCCTCCGACCTGCCCGAGATCCTCGGCATGGCCGACCGCGTGCTGGTGATGCACGAGGGCCGGCTCACCGCCGAGATCCCACGCTCCGACGCCACCGAGGAAACCGTGATGGCCGCAGCCACCGGGAGGGCCGCCGCATGACGGTCGTCACCCCGCGAGAAGCCCCCGCGGCCGATGTGCCCAAGTCCAGCGGCACCCGGCTGGCCGACCGCGTCTTCAAGATGCGCGAACTCGCCATCCTGCTCGTCTTCCTGGTGATGATCGGCGTCACCCAGGCCGGCAACAGCGAGTTCCTGTCCGAGCAGGGCATCAAGGACCTGCTGCTGAACGCGACGATCCTGGTCCTGGTCGCCACCGGCCAGTCCCTCGTCGTCATCACCCGCAATGTCGACCTGTCCGTCGGCTCCACCCTCGGCATCAGCGCGTTCGCCGCCGGAACCTATCTCCAGGGCGGCGGCGACTCCGTCGTGGCGATCGCGCTGGCGGTGCTGCTCGGCATCGGCTTCGGACTGCTCAACGGTCTGCTCGTCAGCCTCGGCCAGGTGCCGGCGCTCGTCGTCACCCTCGGCACGCTCTACATCATCCGCGGCATCGACTCCATCTGGGTCGGCTCCCGTCAGATCACCGCCGCCGATCTGCCCGGCGGATTCGTCGACTTCGGCTCCGGCGGCATCTCCGCGGTGCCGTACCTGGCGCTGATCGCGCTGGCGGTGCTCATCGCCACCGCCTACTACCTCAAGCACTTCGCCGGCGGCCGCGAGCTGTACGCCCTCGGCTCCAACCCCGAGGCCGCGCGCCTGGCCGGCATCCCCGTCCGCAAGCGGATCCTCGCCGCGTACACCTTCTGCGGGGCCCTCGCCGGACTCGCCGGCGCCATGTACCTGGCCCGCTTCGGCAACGTCGACTCCGGCACCGGCAACGGCTACGAACTGACCGTCGTCAGCGCGGTCGTGGTCGGCGGCGTCGTCTTCACCGGCGGCTCCGGCAGCGTCTACGGCGCCGCCCTCGGGGCCCTGCTGCTGACCTCCGTCAACAGCGTGCTGCCCGCCCTCGGTGTCAGCTCCGTCTGGGTGCTCGCGATCAACGGCATCCTGCTCATCCTCGCGATCGCGGTCGACCGGATCGTCGCGCTGCGCGTGGCCTCCGCCCTGAAGAAGAGGAACGCCCGCCATGGCTGATCTCTCCCTGAGCCGAGCGGTCCGCTGGGACACGGTCGTCGGCGCCCTCCTCATCGTCGTCCTGCTGTTCTCCTTCGGCTTCGTCGACGGGTTCGGCAACGCCCTCAACCTGTCCTTCCTGATCGGCAACACGCTGCCCATCGCGCTGATCGCGCTGCCGATGACGCTGCTGGTGGTGTCCGGGGAGATCGACCTGTCGGTCGCGTCGACCGCCGGGCTGTCCGGGGCCGTGATGGGCGCCCTGTGGAACCAGGGCATGGCCATCGAGACGATCATCCCGATCTGTCTGCTGCTCGGTGTCGTGTGCGGACTGGTCAACGGGCTGCTGGTGACCAGGCTGGGGCTGCCGTCCCTCGCCGTCACCATCGGCACGCTGGCCGCCTACCGGGGCATCGCGCAGATCGTCCTCGGGTCCGACGCGGTCACCGACTTCCCCACGCAGTACCTGGACTTCGCGGCCGGGCGCATCGGGGACACCTTCATCCCCTACGCCTTCCTGCCGTTCCTCGTCCTGCTCACCATCGCCGTGGTCGCGCTGCACGCCACACCGTTCGGGCGCTCGCTCTTCGCGATCGGCGCGAGCGAGGAGGCCGCGCGGTTCGCCGGGATCCGCGTCAGGCGGCAGAAGCTGATCCTGTTCACGCTGACCGGTCTGATGGCCTCCCTGACCGGGATCTTCTGGGCGCTGCACTACGCCAGTGCGCGCTACGACAACGCCACCGGCCTCGAACTCTCCGTGGTGGCGGCCGTGTTGCTCGGCGGTATCGACTTCGACGGCGGCAAGGGCACGTTGGGTGGTGCGATCGCCGGCGTGTTCCTGCTCGGTGCGCTGCAGAACGTGATGAGCCTTCAGGATGTCTCGGCGCAGTCGCAGATCGTCGTCACCGGCGTACTGCTCGTTCTCTCTGTCCTCGGCCCCCGGGTCGTACGGCAGATCTCCACAGCGAGGGCGGGCCGCAGAGCCGCCTCGACCACCACCTCGTAACCCGCTCTCCGAAATAAAGGACCATCGCCATGCGTAAGACCACCCTCCGCCGCAGCTGTGCGGCGCTCGCCACCGCCACCTCGCTCGCCCTCGCCCTCACCGCCTGCGGCGGCGGCACCACCAAGAAGGACGTCGCGAACGACGGCGGCAGCGCGGCCACCGCCGGCAAGGCCGACCCGAACGCGGCCACCAAGAAGGGCCTCACCGTCGGGTTCCTGCCCAAGCAGGTCAACAACCCGTACTTCACCAGCGCCGACAAGGGCGGCGAGAAGGCGCTCAAGGAGCTGGGGTCCAGCTACAAGGAGGTCGGGCCGTCCAGCGCGACCGACACCGCCGGGCAGGTCTCCTACGTCAACACGCTCACCCAGCAGCAGGTCGACGCGATGGCCGTGTCCGCGCAGGACCCGGGCGCCCTGTGCACCGCGCTCAAGCAGGCCATGAAGAACGACATCAAGGTCGTCACCTACGACTCCGACACCAAGCCCGACTGCCGCAACGCCTTCGTCTCGCAGGCCTCCGCCGAGGACCTGGGCCGTACCGAGGTGCAGCTGCTCGCCAAGCAGATCGACTACAAGGGCGAGATCGCGATCCTGTCCGCCGCGCAGACCGCGACGAACCAGAACACCTGGATCGACTTCATGAAGGACGAGCTGAAGAAGCCCGAGTACAAGAACATGAAGCTGGTGAAGATCGCGTACGGCAACGACGACGCCCAGCAGTCCTTCCAGCAGACCCAGGGCCTGCTCCAGGAGTACCCGAACCTCAAGGGGATCATCTCCCCGACCACCGTGGGCATCAAGGCCGCCGCCCAGTACCTGTCGGGCTCCAAGTACAAGGGCAAGGTCAAGCTGACCGGCCTCGGCACCCCCAACGACATGCGCAAGTACGTCAAGAACGGCACCGTCGAGGGCTTCGAGCTGTGGGACCCGGCCAAGCTCGGCGAGCTGGCCGCCCGCACCGCCGTCGCCCTGTCCTCCGGCCAGATCACCGGCAAGGAGGGCGAGACCTTCAAGGCCGGCTCCATGGGCGAGTACACCATCGGCAAGGACGGCGTGATCAGCCTCGGCAAGCCGACCGTGTTCGACGCCAAGAACATCGACCAGTTCAACTTCTAGACCCTGGGAGGTCGTTGATGCAGCGCGTGTGCTTCCTGCTGAAGGTCCGGGCGGAGCGCCTCGACGAGTACCGCGAGCGGCACGCCGCGGTGTGGCCCGAGATGCTCCAGGCGCTCTCGGAGACCGGCTGGCACAACTACTCGCTCTTCCTGCGCGAGGACGGACTGCTCGTCGGCTACCTGGAGACCGAGGACTTCGCCGCCGCCCGGGCCGGCATGGAAGCCACCGACGTCAACGCCCGCTGGCAGGCGGAGATGGCGCCGTTCTTCGAGTCGCTGGACGGCACCCGGCCCGACGAGGCCATGAAACCCCTCACCGAAGTTTTCCACCTCGCATGACGATGGAGTCCACGAGATGCACAGACGTACGCTGCTGGCCGCCGCCCTCGCGGGAGCCGTGGTGACCCCCGCCCTCGCCTCCGGCACCGCGCAGGCCGCCGACCCAGGGCCCTCGCTCACCCTGACCGGTAGCACCCTGCTCGACGCCCAGGCCATCTTCTTCGTGTCCTACGACGGGTTGGTCAACAACAACGCGTTCCAGAAGAACGGCCTGCTGACCTACAAGGGCTACCAGTACGCCGTCTGGTACACCGCCGACCGGGGCGCCGTCGTCGGCCGCCGCAAGTTCGGCACCAGCACCTGGTCCACGGTCAAGGTCGGGCACAACCTGCGCTACAACGACTCCCACAACGTCATCTCGATGGGGGTCTCGAAGGTCGACGGGCGTCTGCACCTCAACATGGACTCCCACAGCGACGGCTTCACCTACGTCAAGTCGGTCGCCGGCCTGATGGACAACCCGGACGGTCTGAGCTGGACCGCGAGCCGCTTCGGCGCACCCCAGTCCACCCTGGACGGCCTCGCCCTCACCTCCCAGTTCACCTACCCGCAGTTCGTCTCCACCCCCGAGGGCAAGCTCCAGCTCAGCTACCGGGTCGCCATCTCCGGCAACGGACGCAACGCCCTCGCCGAGTACGACGGCACGAAGTGGACCAACCTCGGCGAGTGGTCAAGCTCCACCGGCACGTACACCAGCGAGCACGGCTCCTCCACCGCCCGCAACATGTACCTGCACGGCATCGACTACGACAAGAACGGCCGGCTGCACTCCTTCTTCACCTGGCGCGAGCAGAACGGCGCCGTGATGTGCAACGGCGGCGGCATCACCAACCACGACACCGGCTACGTCTACTCCGACGACCGCGGCCGCACCTGGCGCAACGACGCCGGTACCGTCGTCGGCACCACCGGCGGCTCCGACAAGGTCGCCGTCACCGACAGCGGCCTGGTGATCGACCCGCTCAACCCGGACCACTCCCTGATGAACCAGGAGAGCCAGTTCACCGACTCCGCGGGCCGGCCGCACGCGATCATCTCCTACGTGCCCGGGCGCTTCGGCCAGTGCACCACCAACTACGTCGCGAACCGCACGGCCAGCGGCCGCGCCTTCCACGTCCGCAAGAACTCCTCCGGTGCCTGGCAGAAGACCGAGATACCGGTCCCGCTCAACTCCAGCCAGCGCACCAAGCTGATCCTGGACAAGTACGACAACGCGTACGCGATCTTCCCGTTCTGCCGGATCGCCGGGGCCTCCAAGGCCTCCGGATACACGGACTGGACGATGCTGTACGACGGTGTCTCCGCCGGACTCAACGCCTTCGGCGAGGTCGTGATCGACGAGAGCCGCGTCGCACAGGACCACTACCTGTCGATCATGTACCAGGAGAAGTCCAGCGGCACCACGCCCTCGGCGCTGCGCAACATCAACTTCCGCCTGCCCGCCTGACCGCGTCCGGTTCCGGGGCGGCCTGCCGGTAATGTGAGGCCGCTCCGGCCGCCGCCCCCCGACTCCCCTCTGGAGGTCCCTGCCCGATGGCCCAGTCCGTGGGTATCAAGGACGTCGCCCGCGTCGCCGGAGTCTCCGTCGGCACGGTCTCGAACGTGATCAACCGCCCGGACACGGTCGCGACCGAAACCCGGGCGCGGGTGCTGTCCGCGATAGACCGGCTCGGCTACGTCCGCAGCGAGTCCGCGCGCCAGCTGCGCGCGGGCCGCAGCCGCATCATGGGGCTGCTCGTCCTCGACATGGGCAACCCCTTCTTCGTCGACGTGGCGCGCGGCGCCGAGCGTGCCGCCCGCCGCGCCGGACTCGGCGTGATGGTCTGCAACAGCGCCCAGAACCCGGGCGAGGAGGCCGAGTACCTGTCGCTCTTCGCCGAGCAGCGGGTGCGCGGCGTGCTCCTCACCCCGGCCGACGCCACCGGCCGCAACATCGAGGCGTTCCGTCGGCACAACATCCCGTTCGTCCTGGTCGACCGGGTCGCCGAGGGCACCACCGAGTGCTCCGTCTCCGTCGACGACGTCGCGGGCGGCGCCCTCGCGGTACGCCACCTCGTCGACGCCGGGCACCGCTCCCTCGCCTACGTCAGCGGCCCGCCCGGCCTGAACCAGGTCCGCGACCGCCGCACCGGCGCCCTGGAGGCGCTCGCCGAGGCCGGGCTCGGTCCCGACGCGCTGCGCGAGCTGCCCACCGA
The DNA here is from genome assembly GCF_042959065.1 of Streptomyces sp. NPDC007929. Lineage (NCBI taxonomy): Bacteria > Bacillati > Actinomycetota > Actinomycetes > Kitasatosporales > Streptomycetaceae > Streptomyces > Streptomyces sp. NPDC007929. Next base: position 58,306 of record NZ_JBIBKD010000014.1, read on the forward strand.
ACGGCTGGACGTCGCCGCAGGCCGTGACGCCGGGGCCCGGTTGCTCGGCCTCGCCGACCGGCCCACCGCCGTGTTCTGCGCCAACGACCTGCTCGCCCTCGGCGTCCTGCAAGCCATGTACGCGGCAGGCGTGGGCGTCCCCGACGACCTCGCCATCGTCGGCTACGACGACATCGAGTTCGCCGCGGCCGCCGCCGTCCCGCTCACCTCGGTGCGGCAGCCCGCCGTCACGATGGGAGCCATGGCCGCCGACCTGCTGCTGGAGGAGACGGAGGAAGAGGGCGCGGCGCGCGCGCACGAGCACCGCAGGGTCGTCCTCCAGCCCGAGCTGGTGGTCCGCCGCTCCAGCCTGTCCGCCCGCTGAGCCTGAACAGCCGTTCAGGAACGGTCTGAACGGCCGTTCAGCAAGGTTTCATGATCGAAGGGCTCACCCGCGGACGATCGCTGTGATGAACTGGGACGCGGCCCGAAAAATCCGTCCGTCCCGGGAGCCCTGTTGACCGTCAGCTACCGCCAGCCCGGAGTCGTCCTCACCGACCGCCGCTTCACCGTTCCCCTCGACCACGACCGCCCCGGGGGCGAGACGATCGAGCTGTACGCCCGCGAGGTCGTCGCGAGCGACAAGACGCACCAGGACCTCCCGTGGCTGGTCTACCTCCAGGGCGGCCCCGGCTTCGGCGCCGACCGCTCCGTCGGCCGGCCGGGCTGGCTGGGCCGGGCCCTGAAGGAGTACCGCGTCCTGCTGCTCGACCAGCGCGGCACCGGCCACAGCACCCCCGCCAACCGCCAGACACTCCCGCTGCGCGGCGGCCCGGCCGAGCAGGCCGAGTACCTCACGCACTTCCGGGCCGACGCGATCGTCCGCGACTGCGAGGCCGTCCGCGCCGAGCTCACCGGCGGCAAGTCCTGGACCGTCCTCGGCCAGAGCTTCGGCGGCTTCTGCGTCACCAGCTACCTGTCCCTCGCCCCCGAGGGCCTGGCGACGGCCGTGATCACCGGCGGTCTGCCCGCCCTGGACGCCCACGCCGACGACGTCTACCGGGCCGCCTTCCCGCGCATCGAGCGCAAGGTCGCCGCCCACTACGCCCGCTACCCGCAGGACGCCGAGCGTGCCCGCCGCATCGCCGAGCACCTGCTGCACCACGACGTGGTCCTGCCAGGCGGCTACCGGCTCACCGTGGAGGCCTTCCAGTCCCTCGGCATCGTCCTCGGCACCGGCGACGGCACCCACCGCCTGCACTACCTCCTGGAGAACGCCTTCGTCCGCACCCCGCAGGGCTCCACCCTCTCCGACGCCTTCCAGGAGCAGGCGCAGGCCATGCTCTCCTACGCCCGCCACCCGCTGTACGCCCTGGTCCACGAGTCGATCTACGGCCAGGACGCCCGGCCCACGGCCTGGTCCGCCGAGCGGGTGCGCGCCGAGTTCCCGCAGTTCGACGCCGCCAAGGCCCTCGCGGGCGACGAGCCCCTCCTGTTCACCGGAGAATCGATTCACCCCTGGATGTTCGACTGCGACCCGGCGCTGCGCCCGCTGCGCGAGACCGCCGAACTGCTCGCCGCCCGCACCGACTGGACACCCCTGTACGACGCCGCCCGCCTCGCCGCCAACACGGTGCCGGTGGTGGCGGCTGTCTACCACGACGACATGTACGTCGACACGGCCCACTCCCTGCACACCGCTCGCACGATCCGGGGTCTGCGCACCTGGATCACCGACGAGTTCGAGCACGACGGCATCCGAACGGGCGGCCCCCGCGTCCTCGACCGGCTGCTGGCGCTCGTACGGGACGAGGCGTGATGCCGAGCATTGGCGAGTGACGACAACGCGTCAGATGCGCGTGCCAGGCCCCGCGTCCGCGGGCTGATCCCAACGACGAAGGCCCTAGTCTCTCGGACATGACGACCACTCAACTCCAGCCCATGCCCGGCGACTGGCGGCGTGCCCTCGCGGTCGTGGCCCACCCGGACGACCTCGAGTACGGCTGCTCGGCGGCGATCGCGGCCTGGACCGACGAGGGCCGTGAGGTCGTCTACGTACTCGCGACCCGGGGCGAGGCGGGCATCGACACCATCGAGCCCGCCCGGTGCGGGCCGCTGCGCGAGCGGGAGCAGCGGGCGAGCGCGGCGGTGGTCGGCGTCTCGGAGGTGGAGTTCCTCGACCACCGGGACGGCGTGATCGAGTACGGCACCGCCCTGCGCCGCGACATCGCCGCCGCCGTCCGCCGCCACAAGCCCGAGCTGGTCATCACGCTCAACCACCGCGACACCTGGGGCGGCACCGCCTGGAACACCCCGGACCACGTCGCCGTCGGCCGGGCCACGCTCGACGCGGCGGGCGACGCCGGCAACCGGTGGATCTTCCCCGAGCTCGTCGAGCAGGGCCTCGACCCCTGGGACGGTGTGCGCTGGGTGGCCGTCGCGGGGTCCAGCACCCCCACGCACGCCGTCGACGCGACGGCCGGCATGGAGCGGGCGGTTGCCTCGCTGCTGGAACACCGCAGCTACATCGAGGTGCTGACCGACGAGGACCCGGAGACGTATGTGCGCGGCTTCCTGACGCAGCACGCCGAGCGGACGGGGGAGCGGTTCGGGGGCCGGCCGGCGGTGGCGTTCGAACTCTTCGGCAGATGAGACACCCGGCTGATCGACGGACGACGGGGGAGACCATGACAGGCATTGAGGAACTGGCCGGGCGGTTCGAGGAACACCGAGGACACCTCAGGGCGGTGGCCTACCGCATGCTCGGATCGCTGTCCGAGGCGGAGGACGCCGTCCAGGAGGCCTGGCTCAAGCTCAGCCGCGCCGACGCGCACGACATTCAGAATCTCGGCGGCTGGCTGACGACCGTGACCGGCCGCGTCTGCCTGGACCTGCTGCGCTCGCGCGCCGCACGCCGCGAGGAGCCGATGGGCGACGCCTTCGTCCCGGACCCGGTGCTCCGGCCCCTGGCGCAGGTCGCCGATCCGGCCGAGGAGGTACTCAAGGCCGACTCCGTGGGGCTGGCCCTGCTCGTGGTGCTGGAGAACCTGGCGCCCGACGAGCGGCTCACGTTCGTGCTGCACGACATGTTCGCCGTGCCGTTCGACGACATCGCGCCGATCGTGGAGCGCAGTGCCGCCGCGACCCGGCAGCTGGCCAGCCGCGCCCGGCGCCGGGTGCGCGGTGCGACCCCGTCGGCCGAGCCGGACCTCGGCCGGCAGAAGCAGGTGCTCGACGCGTTCCTGGCCGCCTCACGCGCCGGGGACTTCGAGGCGCTGCTGGCCGTCCTGCACCCGGATGTGCTGCTGCGGGCCGACTCGGGTGCCCTGGTGCGCGGAGCGGCCGCCTCCAAGCTGGTCCGGGGCGCCACGGCGGTGGCCGAGCAGGCGCTCATGTTCGCCCCGTTCACGCGGGCCGCGGAGCTGGTCCTGGTCAACGGCGCGGTTGGAGTGGTCAGCATGCACGGGGACCACGTCCAGTCGGTCATGGGCGTCACCGTCGTGGACGCCCGCATCACGGACATGTACATCCTGGCCGATCCCGAGCGGCTGGAGCGTCTGGAGGTGCCCGGCCCGGCGGCGTGACCGGAACGCACCCGTCGATGATCGTTCCGTATGCTGAACCGCATGCGAGAACACCAGACCGAGCGGGCGGAGCTGCGCGGCGATTGCGCGCGGTGCTTCGGGCTCTGCTGCGTCGCCCTGCCCTTCGCCGCCTCGGCCGACTTCGCGGTCGACAAGGCCGCCGGCACGCCCTGCCGCAACCTCCGGGAGGACCACCGCTGCGGGATCCACGCCCGGCTCCGGCAGCAGGGATTCACCGGCTGCACGGTCTACGACTGCTTCGGCGCCGGGCAGCAGGTCTCGCAGATCACCTTCGGCGGGCAGGATTGGCGGACCGGGCCACCGGAACGGGCCCGCCGCATGTTCGAGGTCTTCCCGGTCGTCCGGCAGCTGCACGAGCTGCTGTACTACCTGACCGAGGCGCTCGCCCTGCCCGCGGCCCGGCCCGTCCACGCCGAGCTGCGCAAGGCGCTCGCGAAGACCGAGGAGCTGACCGCCGGGACGCCCGAGCAGCTCGCCGGTCTCGACGTGGCGGCGCACCGCCAGGAGGTCAACGTCCTGCTGCTGAGGACCAGCGAGCTGGCCAGGGCCGGCGTCAAGGGCCGTCGGAAGGACCGCCGGGGCGCGGACCTGATGGGTGCCCGTCTCAAGGGCGCCGACCTGCGCGGCGCGAGTCTGCGCGGCGCCTGTCTGATCGCCGCCGACCTCACCGGCGCGGACCTGCGGGGCGCCGATCTGATCGGCGCCGACCTGCGCGACGCGGACCTCTCGGACGCCGACCTGACCGGGGCGCTCTTCCTCACCCAGCCGCAGCTGAACGCGGCCCGGGGCAGTGCCGGGACCCGGCTGCCCGGCTCAGCCACCCGCCCCGGGCACTGGACGGCGCAGGTCTGAGGCCGGCTCCGGCACCGCCGTGCGGCGCTCCGGGTGCAGCCTCAGGCCCTCCGGCATCAGCGTCAGCCGTTCCACCACGCGCAGCCGGTAGGCGGGGTCGGCCCGCAACTCGTAGCGCCGCAGCAGCAGTCCGAGCACCAGCGTGGCCTCGTGCAGCGCGAACTGGCGGCCGATGCACGCCCGCGCGCCCGTCCCGAACGGCTTGAAGGTGTGCGGGGGCCGCGACCGTACGGCCTGTGCGTCGAAGCGGTCGGGGTCGAAGCCCTCGGCGTCCGCGCCCCACACCTCGGGGTCCCGGTGCAGCATCGGCGTCAGCACCAGCGCCCAGGCCCCGCGCCGCATCGGGTGCTCCCCGGCCAGCACCGTGTCCTCGCGGGCCTCCCGGGAGAACGCGGGCGCGGTGGGCCACAGCCGCAGTGACTCGTCCAGCACCCGGCGGACGTAACGCAGCCGGGCCACCTGCTCGTAGGCCGGTTCCGCCGTGCCGCCCCACACCCGGTCCACCTCGGCGCGGGCCCGGGCCGCGATCTCGGGGTGGCGGGAGAGGTAGTGCAGGGCGAAGGAGAGCGCGCCCGAGGTCGTCTCGTGCCCGGCGACCAGGAAGGTGATGACCTGGCGGCGGACGTTCTGCGGCGCCAGCCGCTCTCCGGTGCCGGGGTGGACGGTCTCCAGCATGCGGTCGAGCAGGTCGCCCTCGCCGCCGCCGCGGCCGGCGCGCCGGGCCCGGATCAGCTCGTCGACCGTGTCGTCGAGGTGGGCGATGTCTGCCGCGTTGCGGCGGGTCGCGCCGCGCAGCAGCAGGGGAGCCAGCGGGAAGGGCACGGTGTTGAGCCGCTGCGCGTAGGTCAGCGTGCCCACCATCGCGGTCACGAAGGGATGCGGCCGGGAGCGCTCGAACGAACCGAAGTCGTGCCCGAAGCCGGTGCGCGCGATGGTCTCCAGGGTCAGCTTGGTCATGTCGCCGGGCACGTCCACCGCCCGGCCCGCGGCCGCCGCCCGGTCCCAGTGCTCCGTCAGCCGCCGGGCGACGTCCAGCATCATCGGGTGGTAGCCGGCCATGGCGTCACGGCTGAACCCGGGCGCGAGCACGTCATGGGCCAGCTGCCAGTTCGGCTCGTGGTTGTACGCCGTGAACAGGCCGTCCCCGGCGACCGGCCGGAGGTTGGCCACGCCGAGGCCCACATGCTTGGCGAACCGGGACTCGTCCGCGAGGTCGGCCGCGTGCCGGGCACCCCACACGAACACGAACTCCTTGCCGAACGCCTTCCGCCGGAAGACCGGGCCCAGTTGGCGGGCGCAGCGCAGCGAGTCCTGGATCGGGGTGCTGCGGTTCACGCCCACGACGTCGCCGAGGAGGGGGACGCGGCGTGGCGGATGCGGAATGCGGTCCAGCTCCGGCCAGCCCAGCTCGGCGCTGCGGAACCCCTTGGGCTCCCCGGTCCGTATCGGCGTCCGGGTCATGACGCGATCTCCCTTGATGCGGCGGCGGGTTCGCATGTGTTGTACGTGGGTTCAATAGCGCGGTTCAGTCTGGTCCGGTTGTTGAACCGGCGTCAAGTAAAGTGCGGGCATGGCCGTGAACCAGGGCGGGCGCACGCGCCGCCGGCTCAGCACCGAGGAGCGCCGGGAGCAGCTTCTGTCGGTCGGGGCGCGGCTGTTCTCGGAGAGTGCGTTCGACGACGTGTGGATCGAGCAGGTCGCCGAGATCGCCGGGGTGTCACGCGGGCTGCTGTACCACTACTTCCCGACCAAGCGGGACTTCTTCGCGGCGGTCGTCGAGCGGGAGAGCGAGCGCATGCTGCGGATGACCGCGGCGGTGCCCGGCGTGCCGGTCCGCGAGCAGCTCACGGCCGGTCTCGAGACGTTCCTGGAGTACGTCCAGGCGCACGCGCACGGCTACCGGGCCTTCCATCGCGCCGACGCGGCCGGGGATCAGGCGGTCCAGCGGGTCTACCAGCGCGCCCTGGCCGCGCAGGAGCGGCAGATCCTCGCCGCGCTCGCCGCGGATCCCGAATTCGGGCCCTCCTTCGAGGAGCGGCCGGAGGTCCGGCTGGCCGTGCGCGGCTGGCTGGCGTTCACCACGGCCGTCTGCCTGGAGTGGCTGCGCGGCACGGAGTTGGGGCGGGAGCAGGTGCGCGAGCTGTGCACGCGCGCCCTGCTCGGCGTCCTCACGCCCTGAAAGGTCTTGAACCGAGCGGGTGGCGTGGTTGGCGCACACCCCGATCTTCGATAGGTTAGGTGAGGCTTACCTAAGGAGGTCTGGGATGGGTGACGACAGCCACAGCTGGACGGCGGCTCCCGCCGCGGCGGAGCGGGCGCGTTCGGTGCTCGCCGCCGCGTGGTCCTGCTCCGTGACCGCGGAGGGCACGCGCGAGGAACTGGTCGGCGCGCACACCGTGGGCGAGGACGGCAGGGTGCTCGTCGAGGTGCCGGAGGACAGCGGCCTGCTCGCGGCCGCGATCTGCGCGCCCCGCGGCGAGCCGTCCGCCGTGCTGGAGTTCGCCGACGTCGCGCCCGTCCCCGTCCGCAACCGGATCCGCTCGCGGCTCTGGCTCGCGGGCTGGTTCGCCGTGGAGGGGGCGCGGCTCGCCTTCACGCCCACGCGGGTCGTGCTGCGGCAGCCGTCCGGGTCCGTGCTCGTGGACCTCGACGAGTTCGCCGCCGCCGCGCCCGACCCGCTCACCACGGCCGAGGCCCGGCTGCTGACCCATCTGGCCGACTGCCACGCCGACGCCGTCGAGCGGCTCACCCGCCTCGTCGACTCGGGCAGCCTGCACGGCGCGGTCCGCGTCCAGCCGCTCGCCGTCGACCGGCACGGACTGACGCTGCGCATCGAACGGGCCCGCACCCACGGCGACGTACGCCTGGCCTTCCACGCCCCCGCGGACGACGTGGCGCAGCTCACCGAGCGCATGCACATCCTGCTCAGCCAGGCCACCGCCGCGTCGTGCCCACGGGCCCTACAGCGGCAGCGCGCAGACGGCGACGGGTGAGGGGAACGATTCTCCAGCGCGCCGCAGTTCGCCGTTCGCCCGGTCCACGTGGAAGACGGTGACGGTGGAGGACTTCTGGTTCGCCGCGAACAGCAGCGTGCCCCCCGGCGCGAAGGCGATCTGCCGGGGGAAGTCCCCGCCCACCGGCACCGTGCCGAGCAGCCGGAGCCGGGCGCCGTCCGCCTCGACGGCGTAGCGGGTGAGGCTGTTGTGGCCGCGGTTGGCGAGAAAGGCGTGGCGCCCGTCGGCGGTCACCAGGATCTGCGCCGGGTAGCTGGTGCCGGGACCCGTGCCCGTGGACTGTGCCTCACCGACGGTCACCCGGCCGGAGGCCTTGTCGTAGGCGCAGACCGCGACGGTGTTGTCGGCCTCGTTGGCGAGGTAGGCGTACCGGCCGCCCGGGTGGAACGTGAGTTGGCGCGGGCCGGCGCCGGGCCGGGTGTGCGCCTGCGCGACCTCGGTGAGTGTGCCCGCCTTCTCGTCCAGCCGGTAGGTGTAGACGGTGTCCGTGCCCAGATCCACGGCGAGGACATGGCCGCCGTCCGGGCTCGTGACGAACTGGTGGGCGTGCGGGCCCTCCTGGCCGGGGCCGGGCGCCGGGCGGGTGTGCCGGACGAGGTCGGTGCGCTCGCCGAGAGCGCCCGAGGCGTCGATGGGGTGCACGGCCACACTGCCCGAGCCGTAGTTCGCGCTGAGCAGCCAGCGCCCGCCCGGATGCACCGACAGATGACAGGGGGCCGCCCCGCCGGTGCTCCGGCTGCCCAGCACCTTCCGGTCGGACAGCCGGACGGCGGTCACCGCGCCGTCGTCGCGCTCGTCCACCGCGTACAGCGTGCCGCGGTCCGGGTGGAGCGCGAGGTACGACGGGTCCCCGACACCGGGGATCGTGCCGTCGCCGGTGATCCGGCCCGTCGCCGGGTCGTACGTGGCCAGCCCGATGCCCGCACCGCCGCCCTCGACGGACGTGTAGGTGCCGACGTAGAGCGGGCGGGGCCCGGAGGGGCGGCGGGCCCCCCGCGACGTGCCCGGTTCCGGGGCCGGGGTCGCGGTCCTCGCGGGCGCCGGTGCGTTGTCGCAGGCCGGCAGTGCCGCCACGGCGGCTCCGCCCGCCAGCGCGCCGACGAACCGGCGCCTGCTCCAGCCACCACTGTCCATGTCGCCCCTCAGGTCGTCACTCGTCCCCGTCGTGACAGCCACCCTGGCGGTTCCCACCGCCCGCGTGCAACAACGGCCGGGGTGTCGCACGTGGTGCGGGTCCGTCGCGGCGGCCCCGGCGGTCCCGCACGGGGGAGGGCCGCGCCGGGCCGGTCACCAGTCCCCGTCCTCGACCGGCTTGCCCGGGGCGTCCCTGAGCTGCTGTGTCTGCCCCGGCGTGGGCGGCTGCCAGGGCTCGTGGTCGTCGCCGAGCCAGTCGCCGACCGGCTTCACGGACCGGAGTTCGTCCGTGGCCGCCAGGTCCTGCGCCTCCTCGTCGTAGTAGTCGAACCAGGGCAGGCCCGCCCTCGTGTACGCGGCCCGGTCCACCGGCGACGGCGGCGCGGCCTCGCCGGTGATACGGCGCCACTCCGGCGGCGTCACCAGGTGCACGAAGACCCGGCCCGACGGCTGCCGCGACCAGTCCGCGAGCGGCCGTTCGTCCTGGTAGACCTCCTGCCGCATCGAGCCACCGACCCCGAGCCCCATGGCCGCGGCCGCGCGCGGAGCGCTCGCCGGAGCCGCGGGCGCGGCACCGGGGGCCGGCGGGGCCGCCATCGGCACCGCGGCGCCGTAACCACCGGCCGCGGGCGCACCCTGACCACCGGCGGCCGGGCCGCCGAACGCCATCGGCATCGGCATCGCGCCACCGTGGCCCCCCGGCTGCGCGGGCGCCGGGGGCACCGGCCGCCGCCGCTCCTCCGCACGCCACCGGGCCAGCGCCCGGTCGTTCAGCGCGAAGGACTGCAACTGCACGCCGCCCCACACCTCCTCGCCCGTGACCTGCCCCTCGACGGTGGCGCCCAGGCCGAGCGGGACGGCCACGAACTGCCGGACCGTGCCCGTGCCGGAGTTGATGCCGTCCAGCCAGGGCTGGCGGGGCAGCACCACGTAGTTCTGCGGGTCGCGGGCCGGGCGGTCGCTCCAGGGCCGGCCCGAGACCGCGCACACCTTGCCGACACCGACCTGGAGCGCGGCAGGCTCCGAGGTGCCCGCGAAGCTCAGCCACATCGCCTCGCGCAGATACACCGGCAGCATCACACCGCCGCGCGCCCGCCACGCCTCGGGAACCCGGTCCGCGTAGTCGGCGACCCGCCGCACCGGGAACTCGCCGAGGCCCGGCGGCAGCGGATGGGTGCCGCTCTCCGGCAGGCGCAGGGTGCGGATGAACCGCACCGCGACCCCGCCCGGCAGCCGCAGTGTGTTCCCGTCGATCCGCACGGTGGTGTCGGCCATCGGCCCGCTCCTCGCATCCGGGGCCGGCCCCCTGCCGGCGTCCCCCTCAGCGAGAACGCGCGTCGAACCCCGCGCGGTTCCGCCACAGCTGCTCGGTGACGCCCAGCCGCTCCCGCAGCCGCGTCAGCCGGGGCATCCGGGCGCGCTGCTCGCGCGACACCCGGTCCAGCTCCTCGAACAGGCGACGGGTGCGGTGCTCGGTGTCGAGCTCGTCGAGGATGCGGTTGACCTCCGTCAGGACGGCGCCCGGCAGCTGCCAGTGTTCGGGGGAGCGCTCGGCCTCCTCGCGCAGCAGCAGGGCCAGCTTGTCGCGGGTGCCCGCGGCGGTGCGCAGTTCCGCGGCCAGACGCTCCTCCGCCGACTCGGCGCTCGCGCTGAGGTGCGTGGTGACCAGCACCGCGAAGCTCACCACGGCGTCGGCGATCTCGGACAGCACCTGCTCCAGGGCGGCGCCCGTCTCGGCCTCGAACAGCGGCTCGGGCTCCCGCTCCTTCGCGAGGTCGGTGAGGGACCGGGCGAGCACCCGCAGGACGACCGTGCAGATCTCCAGCGTGTCCAGGCCGGTGCGCATCACGACCCGGTGCAGCACGCTGTCCTGCACACGCGGGTTGAGCCGCAGACTGTCCTCGGCCTGCCGCAGCGCCGCGTCCACCTCGACGATGTCGTGGTCCAGCCGGCGCGCCTCGTGCAGCTGCTTCTCCGCCCGCTCCACGGGTGTGCCGCCCGCAGCCTCCTCGCCCATGCGCAGCATCAGCTGCCGCAGCCGGCGCGCCAGACCGTCGATCGACTCGCCCGCCTCCTCCACCCACACCGGCGGGGACAGCAGCAGGTTGCAGGCGAGCCCGACGGACGCGCCGATCAGCGTCTCCACCACCCGGGCCCAGGCGTAGTCGCCGACGCTGGTCACACCGAGGACGAGCATCGCGCTGATCGCGACCTCGGGGACGTACTCCTCCACCCGCACCAGCCGCCCCACGACCAGCGACGCGAGCAGCAGTAGGGCGAGGCTCCACCAGGTCAGGCCCACCAGCAGGCTGAACGCGATGGCGACGAGGACGCCGGTCACCACGGCGTTCACCCGCCTGAAGCCGTTGGTGATCGTGGCGTAGAGCGTCACCTGGACGACCAGCAGCGCCGTCAGGGGAGCGGTGAGGGGGGCCGGCTCGGGGCTCAGACGCAGCGCGATGACGTACGCGATCGTCGCCGCGGTCGCCGACCGCAGCGTCTGGACGACCACGGGATCACGACGCTTCCTCACGATCCGCTCGACGCGCGCCGTCCACTCACGTACCTCTCGCATCCTGGGGCTGTTCCCCTTCCCGGCGCATCGAACGCATCCGTCGGACACATCCATGAAGGACGCTCATGAAGGACGTTAGCGCCGGGGCATACCGCGGGCGACCGAGGGGATCAGGCGTACACCTTGTCGAGGAAGGCGGTCAGATGACCCCTGGTCCGCTCGATCTGCTCCTCGACGGTGAGGCTCTCCTCGAACCGCGACCCGGCGTCCAGCGCCTTCCTGCCGCGGATGTACAGGGAGCAGGCGAGGTCGGTGCACATGTACGCCCCGACGGAGTTGCCCTCCCGCCCGGCCGCTCCCGCCTTGCGTGCCGTCATCAGCGCGACCCCGCCCCGCGGGTGCGTCGTCAGGCACAGCGAGCACATGCTGCGGTGCAGGAACCCGCGCCGCGCGGCCTGGAACCGCATCGACACGCCGACGAGCCGCCCGGCCCGCTCGGTCACCAGATAGCTCCGGTCGGGTGCCCCCGGGTCCCGCCACCCGAGGAAGTCGAGATCGTCCCAGGGGCGCTCGCCGAGGTCCCGGGGCACGGCCAGGCGCTTGGCCTCGCCCTTGGAGCAGTTGACGAAGGAGGCGCGGATGTCCTGCTCGGTGAGCGACTGCACGGGGGGCTCCTGAGAGTGGTCGTCCGGAAACCTAGGGGTCCTAGGTTTTGGGGGTGCAGTCAGGTTAGGGGGCCGTGCCGCGCGGGGGCCAGCGGATTTCCGTCAGGCCTCGTCGCCGAGGGCCTCCGCGTCGTGCGGGGCCTCCGCGACCTCCGGCGGCCAGACCCCGGCGCTGAGCACGCCGAGCGCATAGGCCCGGGCCACCAGCTCCGTGCGGTGGGACGCGCCCCAGCGGGACGACAGCCGGCGCAGGTGGTAGGTCACGCCGTCCGGGGTGAGGCCTGTCTCGCGGGCGGCCCGGGCCGTGGTGGCGCCGCCGGCCAGCAGTGCCAGGACACGGGCCTCCATCGGTGTGACCCGGGCCGCCCCGGCGGGGGCGGTGGGGGAGGGGGCCGGCTCGGCGTCCACCCGGAGCATCACCAGCAGCGCCGGGGTGTCCTGCGCCGAGTCGCTGACCGGGTCCGCCGTCAGCTCGCCGTGGCGCTCCACGCCGCCGGGGGCCTGCCAGCGCACCGACACCTGGTAGCGCGAGCGGTGGCGCAGCCGCAGGGCCTCGGCGACGCGCTCCACCTGCGTGGCCTCCCGCGGGCGGAACAGGTCCAGCACGTCCAGGCCACGCAGCCGCCCCGGCGTCGTACCGCACTCCGCGGCCATCGCCGGATTGGCCAGCAGCACCGCCCCGTACACATCGCACACCGCGACCGGCATCGCGACCCGGTCGAACAGCAGCAGAGCGCGGTTGCGCCACGTCACGGCCTCCTGCCGAGCCAGGTCCACGAGCCTCTCCTGCCACGCCGGGCCGCTCCCGCGCAAGAGCGGCGCATCTGCTCCCACTACACAATCATGCAGTTTTGCGGCACCGGCCCCCGGGCCCGGTGGATCACGCTGGAGGGCAGTACTTCCGTACCGCGAAAGGCAGTTGCCGCGTCATGCCCCCCACCGGACAGACTCCCCTGACCGCCGACACCCTCCCCGGTGTCCCCGTCGCCGACATCACCGCCACCGGACCCGGCGGCGCGCCCATCCAGCAGGCCATGGACCTGATGCGCGAGCACGGGCCCGTGTTCGTGCGGCGGTTGTACGGGCGGGACACCCTGTTCGTGGGCGACCTGGACCTCGTGGCCGAGCTCGCGGACGAGCGGCGGTTCGCCAAGCACATCGGGCCCGGTCTGGAGAACGTCCGCGAGTTCGCCGCCGACGGCCTGTTCACCGCGTACAACGACGAGCCCAACTGGGCCAAGGCGCACGACATCCTGATGCCCGCCTTCGCGCTGGGCTCGATGCGCACCTACCACCCCGTGATGCTGAAGGTGGCCCGCCGCCTCATCGCGTCCTGGGACCGAGACGCCCGCGCCGGGCAGCCGGTGAACGTGCCCGACGACATGACCCGTATGACGCTGGACACCATCGGACTCGCCGGTTTCGGCTACGACTTCGGCTCCTTCGAGCGGGCCGAGCCGCACCCCTTCGTCGAGTCGATGGTCCGCTGCCTGGAGTGGAGCATGACCCGCCTGGCACGCGTCCCCGGCGGGAACTACGCGGCGCAGGACGCGGCCTTCCGTGACGACTCCGCCCATCTGGCCCGGGTCGTCGACGACGTCATCGCCGCGCGCACCGGCACCGACCAGAGCGACGCCGACGACCTGCTGGGCCTGATGCTCACCGCCGAGCACCCCGCCGACGGCACCACCCTCGACACCGCCAACATCCGCAACCAGGTCATCACCTTCCTGATCGCCGGCCACGAGACCACCTCCGGCGCCATGTCCTTCGCGCTGTACTACCTCGCCAAGCACCCCACCGCCCTGAAGCTGGTGCAACGCGAGGCCGACGCGCTGTGGGGCGACACGGCCGACCCCGAGCCGACCTACGACGAGATCGGCAGGCTGACCTACACCCGTCAGGTCCTCAACGAGGCCCTGCGGCTGTGGCCCACGGCAGCCGTCTTCTCCCGGCAGGCCCGCGAGGACACCCTGCTCGGCGGGCGCATCCCGCTGCGCGCCGGGCAGGCCGCCCTGGTCCTCACCCCGATGCTGCACCGGCAGCCCGTATGGGGCGACAACCCCGAGCTGTTCGACCCCTCCCGCTTCACCGCCGAGGCCGAGGCGGATCGCCCGGTGCACGCCTTCAAGCCGTTCGGCACCGGCGAACGCGCCTGCATTGGACGGCAGTTCGCGCTGCACGAGGCGACCATGCTGCTGGCCATGCTCGTCCACCGCTACCGGCTGAGCGACCACGCCGGCTACCGGCTCACGGTCAAGGAGACCCTCACCCTCAAGCCCGAGGGCTTCACCCTCGCGCTCACGCCGCGCACCGCCGCCGACCGCGTCCACCCGCCGCTGCCCGGCGCCGCCCCGGTCCGGCAGGCGGAGCCGGACGCGTCACGGGACCTGCCCTCCCGGGTCCGCCCCGGCACGGCCGCGCTCTTCCTGCACGGCAGCAACTACGGCACCTGCCGCGACTTCGCGGCGCAGCTCGCCGACGAGGCCGCCACGCTCGGCTGCGCCACCGAGGTGGCCCCGCTCGACGCCTACCCGGACGGCCTGCCCACCGACCGCCCCGTGGTCATCGCCGCCGCCTCCTACAACGGCCGCCCCACCGACGACGCCACCGCCTTCGCCGCCCGCCTCGAAGAGACCCACGACCTGTCCGGCGTGACCTACGCCGTCCTCGGCGTCGGCGACCGCAACTGGGCCGCCACCTACCAGCACGTGCCCACCCGCATCGACGAGCGGCTCGCCGCGTCCGGCGCCGTCCGCCTGCTGGAGCGTGCCGCGGCCGACGCCTCCGGCGATCTCACCGCCACCGTCCGCGCCTTCACGGCCTCCCTGCGCCGCGCACTCCTGGAGCGCTACGGCGACCCGGACGCCACCACCCCGGAGCCCGAGCCCGCCACCGCCTACGAGGTCCGCACCGTGACCGGCGGCCCGCTCGACGCCCTCGCCGAACGGCACGGCCTCCTCCCCATGCGCGTCACCGAGGCCCGGGACCTCACCGCGTCCGGCCACCCGCGCCGCAAGCGCCTGGTCCGCGTCGCGCTGCCGGACGGCGTCACCTACCGCACGGCCGACCACCTCACCGTGCTCCCCGCCAACGCCCCGGACCTCGTCACACGCGCCGCCACCGCGCTCGGCGTCGACCTCGACACGGTCCTGGACATCCGCGCCACCCGCCCGCGCCGCGACGGCATCGCCGTGGACCGGCCCGTGACGGTACGGCAACTGCTCACCCACCACGTGGAGTTGCAGGAGCGCCCGAGCGCCGGGCAGCTGGCCGCGCTCGCCGCCGCCAACCCGTGCCCGCCGGAGCGCGCGGCCCTGGCCGCCCTCACCGACGACCCGCGCACCCTCGTGGAGATCCTGGAGGACCACCCGGCCCTGCGCGGCGCCCTGGACTGGCCGCTCCTGATCGACCTGCTCACGCCGCTGCGCCCGCGCCACTACTCCGTCTCCTCCTCGCCCGCCGTCGATCCCCGCCATGTGGACCTGATGGTCTCGCTGCTCCAGGCGCCCGCCCGCTCCGGCCGGGGCGTCTACCGGGGCACCGGCTCCGGCCACCTCACCGGCGTCGAGCCCGGCGACACCGTGTACGCGCGCGTGCAGCCCTGCCGGGACGCCTTCCGCGTCGACGTCACCGCCGACGCGCCGCCGGTCGTCATGGTGGCGGCGGGCACCGGCCTCGCGCCGTTCCGTGGTGTCATCGCCGACCGCGCGGCCGCCCTCGCGACGGGTGCCGAACTCGCCCCGGCCCTGTGCTACTTCGGCTGCGACGCCCCCGACGCGGACTTCCTGCACGCCGAGGAACTGCGGGCCGCCGAGACCGTCGGCGCCGTGTCCCTGCGCCCCGCCTTCAGTGAGGCCCCCGAGGGCGAGGTGCGGTTCGTGCAGCACCGCGTCGCCGCCGAGGCGGCGGAGGTGTGGGCCCTGCTGGAGGCCGGGGCGCGGGTGTACGTCTGCGGAGACGGTTCCCGAATGGCGCCCGGGGTGCGGGAGGCGTTGCGTACGCTGTTCCGCAAGCACACGCGGGCCGTCGACGGCGCCGACGAGGCCGCCGCCGAGCAGTGGCTCGACGGGCTGATCGCGGACGGGCGTTACGTCGAGGACGTGTACGCGGCCGGCTGACCGAAGCGGCGGGGGAGGGGTGGGCGTACGTGGTGGACTCCTGGGAACGGGCCCGGCAGGTCCTGGCGGCGGCGGGCCTGGACCCCGGCGGCCTCGCCCATCTCGCCCCGCTGACCGGCGGCACGTACAACACCGTCGAGGAGCTCCGCCTCATCGACGGCGCCCGCTATGTGCTGAAGGTCCCGCCCGCCGCGGCCGTACCCGGACTGCGGCACGAGAAGCGGCTGCTGGTCTCGGAGGCGGAGTTCTGCCGCTCGGCAGCCCGGGCTGGGGTCCCGGCACCGCACGAGGTGTCGGCGGGGGACGACTTCCTGCTGATGACGGCCGTCCCGGGCTTGCCGTGGGACGGCACGCTCACCGACCCGGAGCAGCTGACCCTGCGCACGGAACTGGGACGCCAGGTGGCCCGCCTGCACCGTGAGACGGGCCCCGGCTTCGGCTACCCCTCCGGCGCCCTCGGTCCGCTCGCCCCCGACTGGCGCACCGCGTTCACGGCGATGTTCGACGCGGTCCTCGACGACGCCCGGCGCTACGACGCACCGCTTCCCCGGCCCGTCGACGCGGTGGCCCGCACCGCCGCCTCCGCGTACGGCGCCCTCGACGAGGTCACCGTCCCCCGTCTCGTCCACTTCGACCTGTGGCGGGGCAACATCCTCGTCGACCGCACGGACACCGAGGTGCGGATCGGCGGCCTCATCGACGGCGAGCGCATGTTCTGGGGCGACGCCCTGGCGGACTTCGTCTCCCTCGCGCTGCTGGGCGACATCAGGAAGGACGAGGAGTTCCTCGCGGGCTACCGGGAGGCAGGCGGCCGGGCGGACTTCGACACCCCGGCCCGGCTGCGCCTCGCCCTGTACCGCGCCTATCTGTACCTGATCATGATCACCGAGACGGTACCCCGCCAGGCCGGGGAGGAGCAGCGGCGCCGGGTGCGCGAGACGGTCGCGCCGGAACTGGTCGGGGCCCTGGACGAGATCGCGGAGGCGGCCTGACGGGCCCGGCTGGACGCCCTGTTAGCTCACACCGTGAAATAAGGGGTGGAGGAATGTCGCGCCGAGCCCGGCCCCGACGGTATGTTGCAGGTCGGACAGGGGATGCGAGGGGAGTCACATGGCGGCGCGCAACGGGCGCACGGTACGCGATCTCAGGCGGGCCAACCGCACGGTCGTGCTGCAGAGGCTCTACTTCGACGGCCCGCTCAGCCGCTTCGAACTCGGGCCGGCGACCGGCCTGAGCTCCGGTTCCGTCAGCAACGTCGTCGCGGACCTGGTCGCCGACGGGCTGGTCGAGGAGGCCGGCAGCGTCGACTCCGACGGCGGCCGCCCACGCACCCTGCTGCGGGTCGCGCCCGGCAGCGGCCACATGATCGGCGTCGACGTCGGCGAGACCCGGGTCCGCGTCGAGCTGTTCGACCTCACCCTCACCGAACTCGCCCGCGTCGAACGCCCGTTGTCGCCCCAGCGCTACGAGGTCGAGGCCATCGTCGACCACATCCGGCACGGCATCGCCGAAGTGCTGGACACCGCCGGCCTCGCCCCCGAGCGGCTCCTCGGCGTCGGCATCGGCGTCCCCGGCATCGTCGAGCGCACCGCAGGCCGCGGAGCGCTCGTGCACGGGCAGACCATCGGCTGGGACGCCGTCCCGCTGGAGGCGCTGCTGCGCGCCGGGTCCCCGCTGCCGGACACCGTCCCGTACTTCATCGACAACGGCGCCAAGACGCTGGGCCAGGCCGAGATGTGGTTCGGCGCCGGACGCGGCGCCCGCAACGCCGTCGTGGTGCTGTTCGGCTCCGGCGTCGGCGCCAGCCTCGTCACCCCCGACGTGGAACAGGGCCGCGCCGTCGAGTGGGGGCATCTGACGGTCCGGGTGCGGGGCCGCCGCTGCCGGTGCGGCGCGCTCGGCTGTCTGGAGGCGTACGCGGGCGCCGAGTCGCTGCTCGCCCGCTGGCGGGAGGAGGGCGGCCGCGTCCCGGACGGCACCGACGAGGAGACCGCCCTGACCACGATGCTCGCCGCCGCCTACCCCGCCGAGGGCACCGCGGCCGACCCCGTCGCGCTGGCCGTCCTGGAGGAGACCGCCGAGTACCTGGGGGCGGGGCTGTCCGACCTGATCAACCTCTTCCAGCCGGAGCGCATCCTCATCGGCGGCTGGGCGGGCCTGGCGCTCGGCTCGCGCTTCCTGCCCGCCGTGCGCCGCCACGCCATGTCGTACGCGCTGCGCCACCCGGCCGGGAAGGTGACCGTCGACCTCGGACGGCTCGGTCCGGACGCGGTGACGGTCGGTGCCGCGATCCTGCCGCTCGCCGACTTCTTCGCCCGCGGCGGACGGCGCCCCGACCCGGCGCCGGAGTACCCGGTACCGGCCTGGCGCACGGCGCTTCAGGAGAGGACGCCGCGCTGAGGTTTCGACGATCACCGCGGAGGTACTCGCGTGGCGCCCGGACGACAGAAGGGAGCGCGCCGTGACCGACCACCGCCTCGAAGGACCCGGCGAGAACGGTGACCCCATCCCGCGGGACATGCCGGACCAGCAGGCCGACGACGGTGAGGACCCCTGGGAGGTCGCCCCGCGTTTCACGGGCACCGACGGCGAGAACACGCCGCGCGACGACGACGAGACCGGCGAGACCGAAGAGCCCGCCGACGACGTCCCCGACACCGACGAGGCGGGGACGGGCCGGCAAGGAGCACCGCGCTCGGGAACGGAGCAGACCGAGCACCCGGTGCCGGACGAGCCCTCCGCCTGAGGAGGGCGTCCCACCGAGGGCCGCGGCCGGCTGTGGGGGCCGGCCGCGGCCCTCGGGCATGTCCCGGATCTCCCGGTCGTCCCCCGGTCCGGGAAGCCCTTCCGGGTTCGTGTCCGGGAAGCCGTTCCGGGTTCGTGTCCGGGAAGCCGTTCCGGGTTCGCTCCGGGAAGCCCTTCCGGTCGTCAGCCCACCTTGCGTCCGCGCATCGGCTCGGTGGGCGCCCCCGCCCCCTGCCGCAGGCCCAGCAGGAACTCCTCCAGCACCTCCGGCGCCGTGTGCTCCGGCCGCCAGCCCAGCTCCGTGTGCGCACGCGTGCAGTCCATCAGCGGCAGCCGCAGCACCGCGTCGAACAGGTGCGGGGAGGCGGGCAGCAGACGCAGGCCCCAGGCGGCGGCGATCGCCGACCGGGCCGCCGTGCGGGGCAGCCGTACCGGACGCGCGTCGAACATCTCGCCCAGCAGCCGCGCGTCGACCGGCGGGCCGGCCGCCAGATTGAAGGCGCCCCGCACATCGGAGTGGAGCGCCAGCCGGTACGCGTGCGCCGCGTCGTCCGTGTGCAGTGCCTGCATCCGCAGCCCGGGAACGTCGGGCAGGAAGGGCAGCAGCTCCGGGCGGACCAGTGGGCCGGGCAGGAAGCGGCCGCCGAAGATGCGGCGCTGTTCGCTCGCCGATTCCCGCCGGAACAGGAAGGCGGGCCGCATCCGCACCACCCGCGTCTTCGGCCGGTCGCGCTCGAAGGTGTCCAGCGCCCGCTCCAGATACGCCTTCTCCCTGCAGTACGCGGCGTCCGGCCAGCCGTGCGTCGGCCACGACTCGTCCACGGCCTCGTCCTTCGGGCCGGGGGAGTACGCGCCGACCGACGAGGCGTGCACCAGCGCCGGCACACCCGCGGCGGCGACGGCGTCCAGGACGCGCATGCTGCCGAGGACGTTCGTGCGCCAGGTCGCGGCCGGGTCGTGCGTCGGCTGGAACGCCCAGGCCAGATGGACCACCGCGTCGGCGTCCGTGAAGTGCTCCACGAGATCGGACCGCTCGGAGGCCAGGTCGACGGCGGCCCAGTCCGTCCCAGGGGGCGACCGGTCGGGGATCCGCCGGGCCAGGCCCAGCACGGAGGCGACCGCCGGATCCTCCGACAAGGCGCGTACCACGCTCGTGCCGACGTTGCCGGTGGCGCCCGTGACGACGACTCTCATGCCCTGTGCGCTGCTCACCGCGCGCTCCTCTCGGCAGGTTCCGCGAGCGGTGACCGAGTACCCGGGTGGCGCGTCTTGCACGGGGACGGAGGAAAGCCCCGGCCGGACGGGGGAATCACGGCCGGGGCGGCTCCGGTGCGGGTCCTGTCCGGACCCTCGTCTTGTTCAACGGGCAACCACCGTGGAGTGTTCCGCGCGCGGCACACCCGCCCGGTGAGGTGCGTCACTGCTCCTCGTCGCCGGTCACCGTCTCGGCCCAGAGGTTCTCCGCCTGGAGGAGCAGGGTGCCCAGGACGGCGGTGTGGGCGGCCCCCTCCCCGGCGTGCCGGCGCAGCCGGTCCTGCAACTCCTCGTGCAGCTCCTGCATCGCCTTCTCGCTCTCCTCCTCCGGCCGGGCGGTCACACCGCCCTCCAGCAGACTGTCGGCCTCCGCGCACAGGGCGTCCCCGATCAGCTCCAGCAGCCGCGCGTACGAGCGCAGGGCCGGGCCCTCGGGCGGGGCGGGCGTACGGGTGTCGTCCACGGACACCGACAGGGCCCGGGTCAGTGTGGCGACGTGCCCGGTGACCCGGCTGAGCCGCTCGTCCTCGTCCTCCGACGGCAGGACACCCTGCTGCGACACGCGGTGCAGGGCGCGCAGCGGGGCGTAGGTCAGGCGCAGGCTCTCCTGGCTCCACCGGCGCGCCGAGCGCAGCGCCTTCAGACGGTGGTCCAGCCGGTTCGAGGCGCTGACCCAGCCGGAGGCGGTCTGGGCGTCCCACTCGCCCTCGCGCAGATCGCCGGCGACCGTGTGCAGCACGTTCCCGGCCTCCCGGGCGAGCGCCGCCAGGTTCTCCCGCACGTCCCGCAGATGGATCGGCGGCAGCACGAGCGCGTTGACGGCGACGCCGATGACCGCGCCGATCGCGGCCTGCTCCACCCGGTGCCCGACGGCGGACAGGCTCACCATCCCCGAGGAGATGGTGAACAGGGCCGTGGTGGCCGCGTAGATGCCCTGGTCGCCGAAGCGCGGCCAGTTCGCGAGCAGCATCAGCACCGGTACGGACAGGGCGAGCGCGCCGGTCGTGTCGTCGGTGATCGCCTGGGCTCCCGAGGCCACCAGCGTGCCCACGCAGATCGCGCCGAACTGCCGCGCCCCCTGCACCAGTGAACTGAAGACCGTGGCCTGCACCAGCACGAGCGCCACCCAGGGCGCCATCAGCGCCAGCGGGTCGCCCATCCAGACGCCGCCGATGAGCCAGGCGAGCACCGCCGCCCCGGCCGCCTTCAGCGACTGGACGACCAGATCCCGCTCCCGCCCCGGCCCGCGCCAGGCCGCCCGTACGGCGCGCCAGGCGCCGCGCGTGTCGCGCCGCAGGGCCTCCAAGGGCCGTACACCAGGCGCTCCCCGCTCCAGGTCGCGCATCCGCCCCTGTGCCGTCGGTGCTCCCCGGTGCCGCCCATCCGCGCCGCCCCCGGTGTCCGTCTCCTCGTCCCTCCGCCCGCGGAAGGCTCCCGCCGCCCGCTGTACGGCACTCGTCACACGCGTCATACGCTGCGGGTATCCCCGTGACCGGGGGTTTCACCTCGCTTCATGCCAGCGGACCGTCGTCGAGGGCGGACAGCAGGTGTGCGGGATCGGCGTAGACCGCGTCCGCGCCGGCGTCCTCCAGATCGGCACGCGGGATGCCACCGCACAGGACGCCCAGGCAGCGCACCCCGGCCCTGCTGCCCGCGCGCATGTCCCACACGGTGTCGCCGACGAACACCGCCCGCTCGGCCGGCACCCCGGCCAGCTCCAAGGCGTGTTCCACCGGCTCGGGGGCGGGCTTGCCCTCGGCGACGTCGTCGGCGCTCGCGGTGGCGCTGATGGCCTCGTCGGCGTCGATCGCCCGGCGCAGCGCGCCCAGCTCCGCGCCGCCCGCCGAGGTGGCCAGCACCACCGTCCAGCCGTCCCGGTGCAGCCGCCGCAGCAGGTCCCCGGCCCCCGGCAGTGCGGGCAGCCGGTCGAAGTACTGCCCGTACAGCGCCTTGTGCCCGGCGCTGAGGGCGGCGTCATGATCCGTGTCCCGGTCCTCGCCCAGCAGGTGGGCGACCAGGTCGGTCGACGGCAGGCCCACGGCCCGGTGCACGGCGTGCATCGGCACGTCGTGCCCCGCCTGCCGGAAGGCCTCCCACCAGGCCACGACATGCAGATGATTGGTGTCGACCAGCGTGCCGTCGACATCGAACACGGCCGCCCGTCCCGCGCTTCCCATAGGTGCAGTCCCTTTCTCTCGGCGGCGCGGGTACCACGTCAGCCGCTCGCCACGCCGGCCGGCATCCGCCGCTCCCGGGTCCAGGCCAGCAGCTCGTCGAGGGACCAGGTGGTCACCACCCGCTCCGGCGGCACCCCGCACTCCTCCGCCCGCGCGCACCCGTTGATCTGCCAGTCCAGCTGCCCGGGCGCGTGCGCGTCGGTGTCGACGGAGAACAGCACCCCCGCGTCCACCGCCCGGCGCAGCAGCCGCCGCGGCGGGTCCAGCCGCTCCGGCCTGCTGTTGATCTCCAGGGCCGTGCCCGTCTCGGCCAGGGCGGCGAACACCTCGTCCGCGTCGAACTGCGACTCCGGCCGCCCCCGGCCGGTCACCAGCCGCCCCGTGCAGTGCCCCAGCACGTCCGAGTGCGGATCGCGTACGGCGGCCACCATCCGCCGGGTCATCGACCGGGCGTCCATGCGCAGCTTGGAGTGCACCGACACCACCACCACGTCGAGCCGGTCCAGCAGCTCCGGCTCCTGGTCGAGGGTGCCGTCCTCGAGGATGTCGCACTCGATGCCGGTCAGCAGCCGGAACGGCGCCCAGGTCCCGTTCAGCTCGGCCACCACGTCCAGTTGCTCCCGCAGCCGTTCGGGCGACAGCCCGCGGGCCACCGTCAGCCGGGGCGAGTGGTCGGTCAGCGCCGCCCACTCGTGGCCCAGCTCCGCCGCGGCCCGGCCCATCTCCTCGATCGGGCTGCCCCCGTCCGACCAGTCCGAGTGCAGATGGCAGTCCCCGCGCAACAGCGCCCGCAGCTTCTGCCCGCCCCGCACAGCCGGCTGCTCGTGCGCCTCGCCCTCCAGCTTCTCCAGATAGCCGGGCACCTGGCCGGCCAGCGCCTCCCGCACCACCTGCGCCGTCTTCGGGCCCACCCCCTTGAGCTCCTCCAGCGAGCCGTCCGCGGTCCGCCGGCGCACCTCGTCGCCGCCCAGGTCCTTCAGCACGCGCGCGGCCGTACGGAAGGCACGCACACGGTAGGTCGGTGCCAGGGACCGCTCCAGCAGGAAGGCGATCCGGTCCAGTGCCTCGACGGGGTCCATCGTCACCTCCCCCTCAAGGGTTCCCCAGCACCCCGCGTGCCGCACACGGGGCGTCCTGGACCCGCGCCGCCGCCGGTTGCGTTCTACGCTCGATGCATGACCGAAAGCGCGAGCCCGTACATACCCCACCCGAGGATCCTGGTGCTCGGGGTGCAGCCGGGCACACCGCCGTTCCGGATCGTGCAGATCGACGGCCAGGTGGTCGGGGAGGCCCGGGCCGTCACCGACGTGCTGGCGGCCGCGGCCGCGTTCGGGATCACCGTGCACGACATGGACGACCCGGACGTGGTCCGCTGGGTGGGCGGCGACAAGTACACCTGGACCGTGCACTAGGGGCTGTGGCGTGACGCCCCTACGCCTTGCCGGCCGGCGACTTCTCCCCGGACCGGCCCGGGCGGGGCCTGCGCGCGTGCACGGCCCTGCTGAGGCGGCGCCCCAGGAGCAGGTAGCCGATGAGGGCGCCCGTCGTGTTGAGGATGACGTCGTCGATGTCGAAGGCCCGGCCGGTGACCAGGGCGCCCTGGGCGAACTCCACCAGGAGCATCACGATCGCGGTCAGCAACAGCACACGCAGGATGCCGCGGGTGCGCGGGGCGACCACGGGCACAAGGACACCGAAGGGGATGCCCAGCAGGAGGTTGCCGCCGATCTGCTTCACGGCGTCCCGCAGTTCGGGCTGGTCGAGGTAGGCCCTCAGGGAACTGCCCGGCGTCAGGTTGCTGTGGGTCAGCGCCGCCGAGGCGGGCGAGGGTTGCAGGGTCAGCCGGGCCAGCACCACGGCGAAGGCCACCATGAACACGAACGCGCACAGCATCGCCAGCAGCCGGACGGGCAACGGAAGCGGGCGCCGCTCGCTCCCGGGGGTCCGGGGACGTGAGGCCGCACTGGCCATGAGGAGTCCTCCAGTCTTCAACGTCCCTGCGTGACAGGGCGGTTACCCCCGGATACGCCGACGATGCCGTGGGGGATCGGTTCCGGCCACGGTTCCCGGCGGTGCCGCCGGGGACCGTGCCCTCACTCGGTCTGCCCGCGATCCGCGGGGACACTCCCGGCCGGGCGCCGCCGCGCGCTCGCGGCCGCGCCCTCGGGAACCGGTCAGCTCCCGTACGAGACCCGCACCTCCTTGAAGCCCAGGGAGCGCAGCAGGCCTTCGAGCATGCCGGTGGTGTTCGACTCGGCGCGCGCGGTCAGCTCGCTCTCCCTCGCCGCGTCGCCGATGTGCCGCACGGCGAGCTTCTGCACGGCCTGCTCGCCGTTGGGGTTGTCCGAGAAGAGGTCGCCGAGGCGGTCGAAGAGACCGCGCTGCTTGGAGACCGCGTAGGAGCGCTCGGGGTCGAGGGCGGGCTTGCCCAGCCGTG
The DNA here is from genome assembly GCF_042959065.1 of Streptomyces sp. NPDC007929. Lineage (NCBI taxonomy): Bacteria > Bacillati > Actinomycetota > Actinomycetes > Kitasatosporales > Streptomycetaceae > Streptomyces > Streptomyces sp. NPDC007929. The sequence continues at coordinate 82,804 of NZ_JBIBKD010000014.1, forward strand.
CGTGGGGCAGCCGGAGCGTGGCGGACGTGCGGTCGTCGTTGACCTTCACGTCGTTCTCACCGACCTTGCCCAGATCGACGTAGGCGTCGACGGTGCCGGCGCCGACGTACAGGGTGCGGGTGCCGCGGATCGCGTCGGGCAGGAGCTTGGCGTCCTTCTCCAGGTCCACGACGACCTGGAAGTTGCCGGAGGCGGCGTCGTAGCGGCTGAGGTCCTGGACGGACTTCAGCAGCGCGGGGCCGGACCGGTCGTGCGTCTCGGTGCCGAACAGGTCCTTCAGGCCCGGCAGCACGCTCAGCCGGAGCCCGGCGAAGAACACGGCCGACACCAGCACGAGTGCGGCCACCACCTTCGCCCAGCCGGGCATGCGCCTGGGGAGGCGCTTGACGGGAGTCGTCATGCGACGGCCCTCCTTCCTCCTGTCCGGATGCCCGCCCAAGTCCCCGCCAGACCGCCGAGTTGAGGATTCGGCGACGGCGCGGGAAGCACGCGGGGGCGCACCTCGGTCAGGGGCGGTACGTCGCCTCGGGCCGCTCCAGGGCGGCGTCCAGCGTCGGCTGCGGGGGCAGCAGCCGGGACAGTCCGGTGATCCCCAGGACGCGCAGCGTCAGCGGGTGCGCGCACACCAGCAGCACCCGGCCCCGCCGGTCGAGCACCCGGCTGCGGGCCCGGTACAGCAGGCGCAGGCCGGAGCAGTCGAAGAAGTCGATCCCGCTGAGGTCGAGCACGATCCGGGCGGCGGGGCGGCCGGTCTCCCGGTCCAGGTGCGGGGCGATCTCGGATGCCGCGGCGAGGTCGATCTCACCGCGGAACTCCAGCACCGTGTGCCCCCGTTCCCGGCGGACGCGCAGATGCCGGGTGAGCGGTGCAGGTTCCTGCCGCACGACGAGATCGCCTCCAGCCTGCTCCGTGCCTGGGGAGGGGCGACGGCCTCAACGCCGGTCCCCGCAGTGCAAGTTACCCTCCAACGAGTGAATTTGAGCATGTTCGATTGACATATGTCTTTGAATTCTGGCCGAGTTGGCCGAGGTTCACGCCGGGGCGTGCGCGGGCGTGTCTCCAGGGCGCGTCGGTCAGGCCGGCCGGATCAGGACAGGGCGTGCCAGGCCTTGATGAGCGCTTGGCGGAACTGCTCGGTCTGGTGCGCGGTGAGGTCGCGCACCATCCGCTCCTCCAGCTCCCGGACGGGCCCCGCGTGCCGGGCCAGCAGCTCGCGACCGGAGTCGGTGAGCAGGATCCGCAGCTCCCGGCGGTTGCGGGGGTTGCGCTCCCGGCGCACCAGTCCGCGGCCCTCCAGGGAGCGGACCAGGTCCGCGATGGACTGGGCGGTGACGAAGGAGTCGCGCGCCAGCTGGGCGGCGGACAGTCCGTCGTGCCGTTCCAGCACGGTCAGCGCCGTGTACTGGAGCGCGGTGATCCCCGAGGGCCTGACCAGCTCGTCCAGGTGCGAGCGCACCACGAGCTCCACCTGCTTGACCATGTAGAGCAGGGAGGGGGACGCCTTGGCCACCTGTGTGTCGAGCATGAGAGGAGGCTAGACCATTGACAGGATTCCTGTCCGTGAACAGACTGCGCACTGACAGGAGTACTGACAGGAATCCTGTTTGTTGAAATCTTGGCGACGACGCTGAGGAGTGGCGATGGCCCCCTTCGAGAACACACCCGGGCAGCTGTTCATCGGGGGCCGATGGCGCGAGGCCGCCGACGGGGCACGCACCGAGGTGATCGACCCCTCCCGGGGCCAGGTCGTCACCACCGTCGCCGCGGCCGGCCCCGCCGACGTCGACGCCGCCGTACGCGCCGCCCGCGAAGCCTTCGACGACGGCGCGTGGTCCGGCCTGAGCGGCCGTGAGCGCGGCCGGGTGCTGCACCGCGTCGCCCAGCTGATACGGGAGAACGCCGACGACCTGGCCGCCCTGGAGAGCCTCGACGTCGGCAAGCCGATCTCGCTGTGCGGCGCGGTCGACGTCACCAACGCGGCCAACGACTACGAGTACTACGCCCACCTCGCCCAGAGCCAGGACGGCGCGCTGCGCGACCTCCCCATGAACGCCCTCGCCTACACCAAGCGCGAACCCCTGGGCGTGGTCGCCGCGATCACCCCGTTCAACTTCCCGCTGATCCTGGCCGGTTCGAAGCTCGCCCCGGCGCTGGCCGCCGGCAACACGGTCGTCCACAAACCGGCCGACGAGACGCCGCTCAGTGCCCTGTACATGGCCCGGCTGCTCCAGGAGGCCGGTGTCCCCGACGGCGTCGTCAACGTGGTGACCGGCACCGGCCCGGTGGCGGGGGAGGCGCTGCTGAGACACCGGGGTGTCGACAAGGTCGCCTTCACCGGCTCCACCGCGATCGGCCGGCACGTGGCGAGCGTCGCCGGCCAGGCGCTGAAGCCCGTCACCATGGAACTCGGCGGGAACGCCGCCCACATCGTCTTCGAGGACGCCGACCTGGAGAAGGCGGTCGGCGCGGTCATCAAGGGGTTCGTCTTCAACACCGGCCAGTTCTGCATGGGCGGCCCGCGCCTGCTGGTGGCCCGCTCGGTGTACCCGACCCTGCTCGGCATCCTCGCCGAGGCCGTGCCCGGCGTGCCCGTCGGCGACCCCCGCGACCCGGCCACGGTCATCGGGCCGATGGCCGCCGAGAAGCACCTGAAGAAGGTCGAGGAGTACGTCGCCCTGGCCCGGATGGAGGGCGCCCGCATCGTCTGCGGCGGCGAACGGCTCGACCTCGACGGCGGCTACTACTACCAGCCCACCGTCATCGCCGACCTGGCGAACGACTCCCGGGTGATCCAGGAGGAGATCTTCGGACCGGTCCTCACCGTGCAGCCCTTCGACGACGAGGACGAGGCCGTCGCCCTCGCCAACTCCACGCCCTACGGCCTGGCCTCGGGTGTGCAGACTCGCCACCTCGCCCGCGCCCACCGGGTCGCCGACCGGCTCCAGGCCGGCATCGTCTGGATCAACGACTGGGCGATGCTCGACCCCGCGGTGCCCTTCGGCGGGGTGAAGGACTCCGGCTACGGCCGCGAGTACGGGCCCGAGGCCCTCGCCGGCTACACCAAGGTCAAGTCCGTCGTCGTCTCGCTCGACTGAGAACCGTCAAGGAGCCCTCGCGATGCCCACCACCACCCGCGCAGCGGTCGTCGAGTCCGGCGGCGCGCCCTTCACCCTCTCCGACGTCGTCCTCGACGCGCCCGGCCCGCACGAGGCGCTGGTCCGCATGGTCGCCACCGGCCTGTGCCACACCGACCTGGGGGTGGCGAGCGGCGGACTGCCCTTCCCGCTGCCCGGGGTCCTCGGCCACGAGGGCGCGGGCGTCGTCGAGGCCGTCGGCCCCGCCGTCACCGGCGTCGAGCCCGGCGACCACGTCCTGCTCTCCTTCACCTCCTGCGGCGACTGCCGCGACTGCCGCGGCGGCCATCCCGCGTACTGCGCGACCTGGCTGCCGCTGAACCTGCTCGGCGGCGCCCGGGCCGACGGGACCAGCACCATCAGCCGGGACGGCGAGCCCCTGGGCGGCCACTTCTTCGGCCAGTCCTCCTTCGCCGAGCTGGCACTCGCCGACGAGCGCAGCCTGGTCAGGGTCGACCCGGAGGTGCCCCTGGAGTCGATCGCCCCGCTGGGCTGCGGGGTGCAGACCGGGGTCGGGGCCGTGTGGAACGTCCTGAGGCCGCAGACCGGCGGCACGGTCGTCGTCCTGGGCGCCGGAGCGGTCGGTCTGTCGGCCGTGATGGCGGCGGCGCTCACCCCGGCCACGCGGATCGTCGCCGTCGACCGGGTCGCCGAACGCCTCAGCCTGGCGGCGGAACTGGGCGCCACGCACACCGTCGACACGAGCGGAGAGGACCTGGCCGAGGCCCTCACCGGCATCACCGGCGGCCGGGGCGCGGATGGTGTCGTGGAGACCACCGGCCACGTCGGGGTCCTGCGCCAGGGCGTCGACGCCCTCGCCGCCCGCGGCACCCTGGTCGTCGTCGGCGCCCCGCCCTTCGGCACCGAGGTCGCCCTGGACGTCAACGGTCTCCTCGGCGGCAAGCGGATCGTCGGCCTCACCCTCGGCGACAGCGAGACCCGGACCATGATCCCGGCTCTGGTCGACCTGGTGAAGGACGGCAGGCTCCCCCTGCACCGCCTGATCGGCACCTACCCCTTCGAGGACATCGACCGGGCGGTCCAGGACATGCGCTCCGGCAAGACGATCAAGCCGGTGCTGACGTTCTGAGACCGCCCGTCGCGGTCCGGCTCAGTCGTTCAGCAGCACCAGCTTCCCCGTCGTGCGGCCCGTGTCGCCGAGGGTGTGTGCCTCGGCTGCGGCGGCCAGGGGGAAGGTGCCGGCGATCGTGGCGCGCAGCGTGCCCTGCTCGGCCAGCTCCGCGATCGCCTCCATGCCGCCGCGGTCGGCGTCCACCAGCATCCGCAGGGCCCGGACGCCGAGCCGCTCGGCCTCCTCGTACAGGTCGTCCGAGCCGACGGGGAGGATCGACACCAGGACGCCGCCGGGGCGCAGCACGCGCAGGGACCGCAGGGAGGTGTCACCGCCGAGCGTGTCCAGTACGACGTCGACGTCCTTCACGGCCTCGGTGACGTCCGTCTCCCGGTAGTCGACCGTCTCGTCGACGCCGATCGAGCGCAGGAACTCGTGCTTGCCCGCGCTCGCCGTGCCGATCACGTACGCGCCGCGCGCCTTGGCGATCTGCACCGCCACGTGCCCGACCCCGCCCGCCGCGGCGTGGATCAGCACCCGCTGCCCGGGCCGCAGGTCCGCGTGCTCGGTCAGCGCCTGCCAGGCGGTCAGCGAGACCAGCGGCAGCGCGCCCGCCTGGGTGTGGTCGAGCCCGGCCGGCTTCCGGGTCAGGGCGCGGACGGGGGCGATGACGTACTCGGCGTGCGAGCCGTGCCCGTACGGGTAGGGCAGCATGCCGAAGACCTCGTCACCGGGCGCGAAGGCCACGACGCCGATGCCGACCGCCTCCACCACCCCGGAGACGTCCCAGCCCAGGACGAAGGGCGGCTCGCCCAGGAACCCGCCGGTCGCGCGGTGCTTCCAGTCGGTCGGGTTGACGCCGGCGGCCCGCACCCGGACCAGCACCTGGTTCGGCTGCGGTGCCGGGCGTTCGATTCGTACTTCCTTGAGGACCTCGGGACCGCCGAGGACGTCCTGGCTGATGGCTCGCATCGTGTTCGGTGTGCTCATGGCCCACCAGCCTGCCGGGCCGCACCCCACCCGCCAATGGCAAGATTGCCAACCTTCGATAAGATCGTGCCATGCGACGTGAGCGAGTGGTGGTTCTGGCCCTGGACGGGGTGTACCCCTTCGAGCTGGGCATCCCCAGCCGGATCCTCGGCGCGGCCGACGGCCGCTACGAGATCCTCACCTGCTCCGTCGACGGCCGCCCGGTGCGCACCAACGCCGACTTCGGCGTTACCGTGGAGCACGGCCCCGAGGCCCTGGCCACGGCGGACACGGTCGTGATCGCGCCCGTGGCGCCCGCCCACCTGGCCGACGAGGTGTCCGCCGGCGTCCTGGCCGCGCTCGCGCTCATCCGCCCCGGCACCCGTATCGTCTCGATCTGCACCGGCGCCTTCGTCCTCGCGGCGGCCGGCCTCCTCGACGGGCGCCGGGCGACCACCCACTGGCAGGTCGCCGAACGGTTCCGGCGCATGTTCCCCCGCGTCGACCTCGACCCGGACGTGCTGTTCGTCGACGACCACCCGTTCCTCACCTCCGCCGGGGCCGCCTCCGGCGTGGACATCTGCCTGCACCTCGTCCGCAAGGACCACGGCAGCCGGCTGGCCAACAGCGTCGCCCGCCGCTGCGTCGTCCCGCCCTTCCGGGACGGCGGCCAGGCCCAGTACATCGAGCAGCCCGTCCCCGAGCAGGGCGCCGCGAGCACCGCCGCCACCCGGGCCTGGGCCCTGGAACGCCTCGGCGAGCCGCTCACCCTCGCCGACCTCTCCCGTCACGCCGGGATGAGCGGGCGCACCTTCGCCCGCCGCTTCCACGGCGAGGTGGGCCTCAGTCCCGGCCGCTGGCTGATCCAGCAGCGCGTGGTCCGGGCCCGGCAGTTGCTCGAATCCAGCGACCTGAGCGTGGATCAGATCGCCGGCCGGGTCGGCTTCGCGACCGGCGCGTCGCTGCGTCAGCATCTGCACGCGGCGATCGGGGTCTCCCCGCAGGCCTACCGCCGGACCTTCCAGACCGCCCGCTGACTCCGCGACCCCGAGGTGCGGCGCGGTGGACGGCCGTAGGGCCCGACACGGGGTCAAGTCGCCTGACGGCAAAGCCATTTGTCGACCTGTTGCCTTCTGTCGGAGAGTGACGGAACCCTCACGTCCGGCAGGTGGTCGCGGTTGATCCTTTCGGGTCCAAACCCGATAAGGTTCCGATCGGCGCTGCGAGTTGACGCGATCGCGTCCAGTCGACTCGCAGTGCGTACTCATGAGTGCGGTCCACACACACCCCCCTGTTCGTTCGTGTTGCTTCGAAGGATGCAGATGGAACTCGCCACTCCGCCACCGGCGGCGCGGGCCCCTGTCGCCTGGTACAGCTGGTGGTTGATGCCGCTGGGCTTGGGAGGCGGGACCGTTGCCGCCACGTTCATGAGCTCGGAGCGAATAACCGTGGCCGTCGCCGGAATCGCGGCGACGGCGGCCGGCTCCGTGTGCGTACGCCTGCTGCTGCGCACCCGGTCCCAACTGCACCGCGCGGAGGGCTCCTTCCGCACCACGCAGGCCGAGCACAACCAGCAGTGGCAGCAGCACGTCGCCGGAATGGAACGCAAGTTCGCCGCCGAGCGCGCCGGGCTGGAATCCCAGCTCACCGAGCAGAACGCCACGTACGAGCGGCGCATCGCCGAGCAGACCTCCACGTACGAGACGCAGCTCGCCGAACAGAGCGCGACATACGAGTCGCAGCTCGCCGAGCGGTCCCGGGCCTATGAGGAACGGCTGACCGAGCAGGCCACGTCCTACGAGGCCCAGCTCGCCGACCAGGCAGCCGTCTGGCAGGAGCAGCTCACCCACCAGCTCGCCGCGGTCGCCCGGCTCGCCGACGAGCAGCTGCCCGACGCGATGGAGAAGCTGCGCTCCGGCGAGGCCATCGACGACCTGCTGCCCACGGTCAACCAGTGCGCCAAGGTCAGTTCGGAGCTCCAGGCCGAACTGCGCAAGCTGCTGCGCACCTCCCTGATCGGCCTGGAGGCGGAGTTCGACCGCTCCACCTCCGCCGAGCAGGCCGTGATCAGCATCGGCAACCGCATCCACGTGCTGACCAGCAAGCTCCGCGGCCGGCTGCACGAGATGCAGGGCGAGCACGGCCGGCTGCCGGCCGTCGCCCGGGGCCTGATGGAGCTCGACCAGGAGCTCGGCCCCGCCGACTCGCTCGCCGCCAGCATCGGTGTGCTCGGCGGCTCCGACCGGCCCGGCCGGCAGTGGCAGGAACCGCAGCGGCTGCTCAGCGTGGTGCGCGGCGGCATCGGCCGGATCAAGGACTTCCACCGGATCCAGGTACGCCACCTGCCCGAACTCGGCGTCGACGGCGGTCTCGTGGACCACCTCACGCTGATCCTGGCCCACCTCCTGGACAACGCGGCCCGCTACTCGCCGCCCACCGAACCGGTGCTCATCTCCGGCAAGGAGGTCCCCAACGGCGTCGGCATCGAGATCCAGGACTCCGGCAAGGGCCTCAGCGAGGAGAAGAAGCGCGAGGCCGAGCACGCCCTCGCGGGCACCGCGCCCGGCGCGGGCCTCGGCGGCATCACCGAGGACGCCAACATCGGCCTGCGCGTCGTCGGCGCCCTCGCCCGCCGCTACGGCATCCGCGTCACCTTCGCGGACTCGCCGTGGCTCGGAACCTCCGTGGTGGTCGTGGTCCCGCACAAGTACTTCAGCCCGCTGCCCACGGCCACGCCCGCACCGGCCGCGCCCGTCCCGCAGGCCCGCACCGCCGCGGCCGCCCCGGTCCGCGAGACGGCCGCCGAACCCGAACCGCCGGCCGCGCGCCCCGAGTCCGGGGAGACCACACCCGGCGGACTGCCCCGGCGCCGCAGCAAGCGGGGCGAGACGGAGGCGTCCAGGCCGGCCGACCGCACCGACCGCGGCACGGTGGCCGCCGTCCCGCCGGACGCGTCCTTCTCGGGTCTCGCCGCCTTCGCCACCGCCGGACGCGACGCGGCGGAGGCCTCCGAGGCGGCCGGCGAACGCGAAACCCTCGCCGGCCGCGAGTACACCGAGCACCGCACCGAAGAGAGCGACTAGTCCCATGACGCAACAAGGAACCGATGTGAGCTGGGCGCTCCGCGATCTCGTCGAGAGCATCCAGGAGATCCGCTTCGCCCTCGTGGCGTCGAGCGACGGCAAGGCCATCACCTCCTACGGCGCCGAAGACCCCGACGACGTCGACCGCTTCGCCGCCGTGGTGGCCGGTCTGCAGGCCCTGGCCCAGCCGGTCGCCGAGCAGTTCCCCAAGTACGCCGGGCAGCTGCGCCTCGCGATGATCGAGGTGGACGGCGGGCACCTCTTCGTGGTGCGCGCGGGCGTGGAGACGTACCTCGGCGTCCTCGCCAGGGAAGGCCTCGACCAGGGCCTGCTCGGCCACCAGATGAGGGACCTGGCCCGCAGGATGGGTGAGCTCCTCGGCACCACTCCGCGCCTGGAGGAGCACTCTGGATGAGTGCTCCCCGCAGGCCGTCGGACCCGTCCGGTCTCGAGCGCTACTACGTCCTCACCGGCGGGCGCAGCGGACCGGGCGGTTCGGCGTCGAGCCTCGACGTGGCGACGCTCGTCGTCTCCCGCGCCGCCCCGTTAACGGGCATGCAGCACGAGCACGAGGAGATTCTCCGTCGCTGCCGTGACCCGCTGTCGGTCGCCGAGCTCGGCGCTCACCTCGGGCTCCCCTTCAACATTCTCGCGGTGCTGCTGTCGGACCTGCTGGACGCAGGTCGCGTCGAAGCCCGTAACCCCATCCCGGCACACGACGCCGGCCGCGGGCCCGACCTCGCGCTCCTTGAGGAGGTACTCAGTGGACTTGAAAGGCTTTGACCAACCCGGAGGCTCGGGCGGGGACACCCGCTCGGTGAAGGTGATGATCGCCGGCGGGTTCGGCACCGGGAAGACCACCATGGTCCGCTCGGTCAGCGACATCAAGCCGCTCACCACCGAGGAGACCCTCACCCAGGCCAGTGCCGACGTCGACCATCTCATCGGCGTCGCCGACAAGACGCAGACCACCGTCAGCCTCGACTTCGGCAAGATCGGCATCAACGAGAGCCTGGTGCTGTACCTGTTCGGCACGCCCGGCCAAGAGCGGTTCTGGTTCCTGTGGAACGGGCTGTTCAAGGGGGCGCTCGGCGCGATCGTGCTGGTGGACACCCGCCGCCTGGAGTCCAGTTTCCGGGCGATCGAGGAGATGGAGCGACAGGAGGTGCCCTTCGTGGTCGCGCTGAACGTCTTCCCCGACTCCCGGAACTACCCCGCCGAGGAGATCCGGGACGCCCTGGACATCCCCGAGCACACCCCCGTCGTGGCCTTCGACGCCCGCGACAGGGCCTCCAGCCGGGACGTCCTCGTCGCCCTGATCCACCATCTGAAGGAACGCTCGGCCGTGGCCCTGGAGCCCCGATGAACGACTCGACCGATTCCGGCCTCCCGGCCATGCGGGGCTGCCCCGTCGCCCACCACGGGGCCGACCCGACCCGGCTGTACGGCCCGGACGCCGCGACCGACCCGGAGGGCATCTACGAGCGGCTGCGCAAGGAGCACGGCTCGGTCGCGCCGGTCCTGCTCGAAGGCGACGTGCCCGCCTGGCTGGTCCTCGGCTACCGGGACAACCGGCGGGTGCTCGACAACCCCCGCCAGTTCAGCCGGGACGCGCGGATCTGGCGGGACTGGGCCGACGGGCGGGTCGCCGAGACCTCCCCGCTGATCCCGATGATCGGCTGGCGCCCGGACTGCATCTCCCAGGACGGCGAACCGCACCGCAGGCTGCGCGCGGCCGTCACCGACGGGCTCCAGGCGGCGGCGGCCCGCGGCATCCGGCGGCACGCGACCCACTTCGCGAACAAGCAGATCGACGCGTTCGCGGGCAGCGGAAGCGCCGACCTCGTGGCGGACTACGCCGAGTACCTGCCGATGCTCGTGCTGACCCGCATCCTCGGACTCGCCGAAGCGGAGGGCCGCGACCTGGTCGAGTCCTGCGCGCAGGTCCTCAAGGGCGGTGCGGACGCGCTCGCGCACAACGAGCGCATCATGGTGATCCTCGGCGAACTGGCCGAGCGCAAGCGGGCCGAGCCCGGCGGCGACTTCACCACCGCCCTCCTGGGGCACGCGGCCGGACTCGACGAGGAAGAGGTGGTCAGCCATCTGCGTCTGGTGCTGATCGCCGCCCACACCACGACCAGCAATCTGCTGGCCCGCGTGCTCCAGTTGATCCTCACCGACTCCGCCCGGCTCACCGGACTGATCAGCGGCCAGCTGAACATCTCCGCCGTGGTGGAGGAGGTCATGTGGAACAGCCCGCCGCTCGCGGTGCTGCCGGGCCGGTTCGCGGCCGGGGACCTGGAACTCGGCGGCCACCAGATCCAGGAGGGCGACCTGCTGGTGCTGGGTCTGGCGGCGGGCAACGCCGACCCCGACGTCCGGCCGGACACGGGTGTCTCCGTCCAGGGCAACCAGGCCCATCTGGCGTTCAGTTCGGGCCCGCACGAGTGCCCCGGGCAGGGCATCGGCCAGTCCATCATCGAGATCGCGGTCGACGTCCTGCTGCACCGCCTGCCGGGCCTGGCCCTGGCCGTGCCCGCGGAAGAGCTCACCTCCACCGCCTCCACCTGGGAGTCGCGGCTGGACAGCCTGCCGGTCGAGTTCGCCGTGTAGCGCCACCGCCCGGTGCCCGGCCGGACCTCCGGCCGGGCACCGTCGTGTCCGACTCGGCAGGCCGTGTCACACGTTCAGCAGGTCGTCCACCGAGCCGCGACCGGCCCGTTCCGCGGTGGCCACCGGGCCCTCCTTCGCCGCCGCGTACCGCCCGGTCGTCAGTGCCCACTCGTAATTGCCGTTGATCCAGTGCTGGATGGCCTCCACCCCCATCCGCACCCGGTCGCGTTCCGCCTCGCCGAGCCCGAGTTCGTCGCACATCCCGGGGACGCGCTCCTGGAGTGCGAGGTACTCGTCGAGAGAGCGGATCGTCATCCGGTACGCCTCGTCGGTGGCCTCCTGCCAGGAGCAGCCGCGCTCCCGGCGCAGCACGGCGATGAGGTTGTGGCCGTCGCCGCGGCGCTTCTCCCGCTCGAAGGAGTGGATGTCGTTCATGAACCCGATGGTGTCCGCCGCCAGATCACGCATCCGCTCCATCACCGGATGCGCCATCGCCTGAGCCGGCACCTCGAATCCGCGGCTGCGCTCACCGGCGTCGATGCTGTGGTGGATGCCGACCGTGCGGCGCCGGAAGACCGTGTACTCCGCCAGCCCGAGCGTTCCCTCCAGACCCCGCGCGGCCAGGTCGACCTCCTCGCAGTGCGCGACGAGGAACCGCCCCCAGGAGGCGGCGAAACGCGTCTGCCATGTCAGGGACATGCCATCCGAGAGGCGGTTCCAGACCTCCGACCAGGCGAGCGTGATCGGGCAGACCACCCGCGGCGGGCTGCCGGCCGGGCGCAGGGGAGTGGCGATCAGCTCCCGGGCGACCTCCGCTATCCGCTCCGCGCGGTCGGGGCGGCCGGCGTCGAACTGGTCGTCGAAGAGGAAGGCCAGCGAGAACCAGTTCATCAGGACGACCATGTCGTCCGCCGACGCGTGCGGATAGGTGCGTGCGGCGGCCAGTGGCAGGCCCCAGGACTTGTACTCCTCGAACCCCTCCCGGCTGCGGACCAGGCGCGTGTCCCACACCCAGCGCAGATGTCGCGCCCGGGCGAACTCCAGGTGTTCGCTGACGGGGGTGTCGAAGGGGAGGTCGAACCGGACGTCCTGAGGCATGTGCTTCCTTTCGGGATACGGACCGCAGAGCCCCCCCACCCCCTGCGAGCGGACGGTGTCCTCACCGGCCGCACACTCGAACTCGGCTTCGCGGCACGAACATCGTGCTGAGAGGCGGTACCAGGCTGCCCACGGCGGGAATGAGCCATTCCGTGACACCGCCGTGATCTCGGTTACGGCGGAGGGCACCTGAGCTGCGTACACTCCCTCCTCCCTCGCCGGGCCCCGGCCGCCCACGAGCCTCCGTCGCCCCGGAGCGTCACACTGGTCCGAGTCCGTCCGACGACTCGTCAGGAGGCCCACCGAGATGACGTCCGCACCCGTCCGCAGCGCCGAGCAGCGCAAGAAGGACACCCTGCACCGCCTGGAACACGATGTGGACGCCTGGGTCGCCACGGCCGACGGCGCGTCGGGGACGCCCTACCTCGTCCCGCTGTCCTTCCTCTGGAACGGCTCGTACCTGCTGTTCGCCACGCCCGCCTCCAGCCCCACCGGCCGGAATCTGGCCGCCTCCGGCCGGGCCCGGGTGGGCATCGGACCGACCCGGGACGTCGTCCTCGTCGAGGGCACCGTCGAGACGGTCCAGCCCGGCGAGCTGACCGAACAGGACGCCGAACTCTTCGCCGCCAAAACCGGGTTCGACCCCCGCCGGCTCGCCACCCCCTACCTCTACTTCCGCATCGTGCCGCGGCGCGTACAGGCCTGGCGGGAGGCCGACGAGCTCGAAGGGCGCGAACTCATGAGCGACGGACGGTGGTTGAGGACCGACTGAATCCGCCGCTCGGGGATATCCGCACAGTACGGGTCCGCGGGGCACGACCGCCCCGCGACCGGAATCCTGCGGAGGAGACATGGCACTGGTGAAAGCGGGGGTCCTCGTGCTCGACTGCGCCGAGCCCGAGAAGCTCGCCGCGTTCTACAAGGAACTGCTGGAGGGGGAGGAGTCGGACGCCACCGCCAACCGGGTGGAGATCACGAGCGCCGACGGCTTTCGGATCGCGCTGCGCCGGGACGTCAACGCGACCCCGCCCAGCTGGCCGCGCCCCGAGAACTCCCTCCAGGCCCATCTGGAGTTCGTGGTCGACGACCTCGACGCGGTCGAACGCCGCGTCATCGGCCTCGGCGGCCGCCCCCTGGAGGCCAAGGAGCCCTCGGGCCCCCTGGAGGAGCGCGGCTACGCCGACCCGGCAGGCCACTCCTTCACCCTGCGCCGCACCGCCCCTACCGCGCCCAAGCAGGGCTGAGCACAGCCGGCGCCCGGGCCGAAGGGGACCCGTAGGGACGTCGGGGCGCCGCACGGCACGGCCCCGCCCGGCACGGTGCCGGGCGGGGCCGCTTCGGTGTCAGTCCCGGCCGCCCTTCTCGCCGACCGGCCAGGTTCCGGTCGACCGCTCGATCGCCTTGGCGCCCGCGCGGTCCACGGCGCTGCGCACCACCGCGAAGATGGCGCCCTGGATCGCCGCGGCCAGCAGCACTTCGCCCCAGCCGCGGTCCTTGTCCAGAGCGTCGGGCGCGTCCTCCTCGTGCTTGATCGCCATCCAGGTCTTGCGGAAGGCGAGCCCGGCCAGCCAGCCGCCCGACCAGCCGAGCACGAACCCGAGGGGCTGGTACGCGAGGGACATCTTCTTCTTCTTTGCCACGGGAACTCCTTGGTAGCCGAAGGGGACGAGGGGATGAAGAGGGTCAGGGGGTGTGCGCCGCCGGGATCCGCTCCCCGGCGCGGACCGGCCCGGGCGGTGTCCCGTCACCGAACGGCCGGCCGCCCAGCTCCTCGCGGTGATGCGGGGTCAGCCAGCCGGACAGGTCCGGGCCGAGCGGCACGATGCCGGTCGGATTGATGCCCGTGTGCACCTGGTGGTAGTGGCGCTTGATGTGGTCGAAGTCGACGGTGTCGCCGAAGCCGGGCGTCTGGTAGAGGTCGCGGACGTAACCCCACAGCACCCCGTTCTCCGCCAGCTTCCAGCGGTTGCACTTGAAGTGGCCGTGGTAGACCGCGTCGAAGCGCACCAGCGTGGTGAACAGCCGGATGTCCGCCTCGGTGATCGTGTCGCCGACGAGGTAGCGCTGCCGCTCCAGCCGGTCCGCCAGCAGCTCCAGCCGGCGGAACACCCCAGCGCAGGCGGCCTCGTACTCCTCCTGCCCGGTGGCGAACCCCGCCTTGTAGACGCCGTTGTTGACGTCCTCGTAGACGTCCGCCATCACCTCGTCGATCTCGTCGCGCAGCTTGTCCGGGTACAGGTCGGGCGCGCCGTCGCGGTGCAGGGCCGTCCACTCGGTCGCGAGGTCGAGGGTGAGCTGCTGGTAGTCGTTGGTCACCAGCCGGCCGCTGGGCACGTCCACGACGGCCGGCACACTGACCCCGCCGGGGTAGTCGCGCTCGCGCCGGTCGTAGGCTTCGGCGAGGAAGCAGATGCCGAGGACCGGGTCGCGGCCGTCCTCGTCGAGGGTGAAGCGCCAGCTGCGGTCGTCCTGGATCGGGTCGGCGACGGCCAGGGACAGGGCGTCCTCCAAGCCGAGCAGCCGCCGTGAGACCAGCGACCGGCTCGCCCACGGGCAGGCACGGCTGACGACCAGACGGTAGCGGCCGGCCTCGACCGGCCAGCCGTCCCGGCCGTCCGCGGTGATGCGGTCCGCGAAATGCGCCTTGGACCGTTTGAACGTCCTCCTTCCGTAGCCGGTGTTGCCGTCGTCGCCGTCGTCGCGGCTCATGGGGGTGACCTCCTTGCCGTACGTGGACCCTGGTGAACGCGTTCCCCGTTTTCCGCCGACGGCACGGTGTGAGCACCGCCGACCGGGGCAATCGGCGTGGGTGACTGATGAAGGAAGTGATCGCAGGACTCGCGTCACCGTGCTGGTGGCGCTCGCGGCCAATCTGGTGATCGCGGTGGCCAAGGCCATCGGCGGCCTCGCGGCGGGCTCGCCCGCCCTGCTGTCCGAGGCGGCGCACTCGGTGGCCGACAGCCTGAACGAGGTGTTCCTGCTCGCGGCGCTGCGCCGCAGCCGCCGCCCCGCCGACCGGCGTCATCCCTTCGGCTATGGCAAGGAGCGGTTCTTCTGGTCGCTCCTCGCGGCCGTCGGGATCTTCGTCATGGGAGGCTGCTTCTCGTTCTTCCAGGGCTTCGAGGCCCTGACGAGCGGTGCGGAGGAGGAACTCGGCGGCTATGTGGCCGGTCTGATCGTCCTCGGGATCGCACTCCTGGCCGAGGGCGGTTCGCTGCTGCGGGCGCTGTACCAGGTGCGCAAGCAGGGCGGCACCGGCGCCGGGATGCGCGATCCGGCCTTGCGCACGGTCGTCGCCGAGGACGGCACCGCGGTGCTCGGCGTCACTCTGGCCATCGCGGGCATGGCGCTGCACATGATCACCGGCCAGGTGGTGTGGGAGGCGTCCGCCTCGCTCG
This sequence comes from Streptomyces sp. NPDC007929, assembly GCF_042959065.1. Classification (NCBI taxonomy): domain Bacteria; kingdom Bacillati; phylum Actinomycetota; class Actinomycetes; order Kitasatosporales; family Streptomycetaceae; genus Streptomyces; species Streptomyces sp. NPDC007929. Next base: position 98,171 of record NZ_JBIBKD010000014.1, read on the forward strand.
CGATCGGCGCACTGCTGGTCTACGTGGCCTTCCGGCTGGGCCGTGACGCCCGCGACCAGCTGATCGGCGAGGCGGCCGACCCGGAGTCGAGCGGGCGGATCGAGTCGCTGCTGCGGGCCCAGCCGGAGATCGACAGTGTGGAGGCGCTGTTCACGATGAAGACCGGGCTGGACACGGCCCTCGTGGCGGCCCGGGTCGACCTGGTGCCCGGCCTGGACAGCGAGCGCGTCGAGGAGGTCGCCGTCCGGATCAAGCGCTCCATCGCGCGGACGGTGCCCGAGGCGGACCAGATATTCCTCGACGTGACCGACCGGCTCGCCCGGGAGGCAGCGCAAAGCCCCGCCGCGACGGGGGAACGCGGCGGGGCCTGAACCCCGCGTGCCCCCTCGGAACAGGTTCACACACCCGGGGACCGTTTTTTTCCCGCCGCCTGCCCGCCCCGGTCAGCCGACCCTCTACCCGGCCGGGCAGCGGGCCCGGTACGCCGTCGGGTAGCAGGCCCCGTACGTAGCCGTGCGGCGGGCCCCGTACCTAGCCGTGCGGCGGGCCCAGTACTCGGCTGGGCAGCCGAGGCCTGTACTCGGTCGGGCGGTGGGCCCGGTACGCGGTCGGGTAGCAGGCCCCGTACGTAGCCGGACAGTGGGCCCGGTACTCGGTCGGGCAGCGGCCCCCGCACTCAGCCCGGCAGCGGGCCTCGTTGGTCGGTCGGGCGGCGGGTCCCCACTCAGCCGCCACTCACCCGGGCGGACGGGCCCCGTACTCAGCCGACCTCGGTCGGCTCCAGTACGAACACCGGGATCTCCCGGTCCGTCTTCTCCTGGTAGTCGGCGTACGCCGGGTACGCCGCGACGGCTCGCTCCCACCAGGCCGCCTTCTCCTCGCCGGTGACCTCACGGGCGGTCATGTCCTGCTTCACCGGCCCGTCCTGGAGCTCCACACGCGGATCGGCCAGGAGGTTGAAGTACCAGACCGGATGCTTGGGCGACCCGCCGAGGGAGGCCACCGCCGCGTAGCGCCCCTCGTGCTCGACCCGCATCACCGGCGTCTTGCGCAGCTTCCCGCTCCGCGCCCCGCGTGAGGTCAGGACGACGACCGGCATCTTCGAGCCCTGGAGCGTCGTCCCCTCCGTGCCGCCGGAGCTCTCGTACCGCTCGACCTGCTCGCGCACCCACTGCGTCGGGCTGGGTTCGTACTCGCCTTCGAGAGGCATGGCATCCGTCCCATCGTCGCGTCCGCGGCTCATCGCCGCTCGTCCTCAACATCCGTACCCCACGGAATCATCCGTACCGGGCCGGATCAGGCCGGAAAGCGCCCCTCACCCCGGCGTGAGCGCCATCCGCACGGCCAGAGCGGTCATCACACCGCTCGCGACCAGTGCCGTCGCCAGCCGCCCCCGGTGGCCGGTCAGCGCGCGGCCCAGCAGGGCGCCGCTCCCGGCCAGCAGCAGCTGCCAGCTCGCGGAGGCGGCGAACGCGGCCAGCACGAACACACCCTGCTCCGCCGGACCGGCCGGTCCGGTGGCGCTGGAGCCGAGAACGAGGGCCGCGAAGTAGACGACGGTGGTGGGGTTCAGCAGGGTGATGCCCAGCAGGCCCAGGTAGGCCCGGGCGGGGCTCGGGGGAGCGGGGGAGGTACGGGTCGCGAGCCGGTGACCGTGGTACTCGCGCAGCGCGGTGACGGCGCCCCGTGCCGCCAGGGCCAGCAGTACCGCCACGCACACCCAGCGCAGCGGCCCGAGCACCGGCCGCAGCGCGGACGCCACAGCGGTGCCCCCGAGGGTGGCGGCGAGCGCGTAGAGCCCGTCGGCGGTGGCGACGCCGAGCGCGGCGCAGACGCCGGTGCGCAGGGTGGTGCGGGCGGTGAGGGAGACGAGGTAGGTCCCGACGGCGCCCACGGGGACGGCGATGCCGTACCCGGCGAGCAGCCCCGCGACGAGCGCGGCCGTCATGACCGCGGCGGTGTCGGTCCTCCCCGGCGGCCGGTCTGCTGCTGTCGGCCCGCGGCAACGGCGGCGGCGGACGACGGCAGGGTGACGGTGAACGTAGGCATGGCCGGATCCTGGGCCATGCCCCACCGCGGCGACAACCGGTTTTCGAACCGGCACGCCGTCGCGCACCCGCCCCGCCAAGGATGTCGAACCCGCAACCCGCCACTGCGAAGCCGATGTTCGAACGGGAAGGCGGCATTCCCCGGCCATCTTGGAGGCGTCGGCGATCTGGCCGAACTTCGCGTCGCCCCATAGATGCCTGGGGCATCTAATGAAGATCGGTACGACGCACTACTCGTCTGCGAGGTCTTCATGAAGGACACGACCGCACCCGTCGCCTTCCCTCAGAGCCGGACCTGCCCCTACCACCCGCCCCCGGCCTACGACACACTGCGCACCGAGCGCCCCCTGACCCGCATCACCCTCTTCGACGGACGTGAGGCATGGCTGGTCAGCGGGCACGCCATCGCCCGCGCACTGCTGGCCGACCCGCGTCTGTCGTCCAACCGCGACCGGCCCGGCTTCCCCGTCCCCACCAAGCGCTTCGCCGGGATCCGCAACCGCAGAACGGCCCTGCTCGGCGTCGACGACCCTGAGCACCGCGCCCAGCGGCGGATGGTCGTCGGGGACTTCACCCTCAAGCGGGCCGTCGAACTCCGGCCACGCATCCAGGAGATCGTGGACGAACGGCTGGACGCGATGATCGCCGCGGGCCCGGTCGCCGATCTGGTGAGTGCCTTCGCGCTGCCCGTGCCGTCCATGGTGATCTGCGCCCTGCTCGGCGTTCCCTACACCGACCACGACTTCTTCGAGACCCAGTCGCGACGGCTGCTGCGCGGTCCCGAGGCCGCCGACGTGATCGACGCCCGCGACCGGCTGGAGACGTACTTCGGCGAACTGATCGACCGCAAGCAGCGGGACCGGGGCACCGGACTCCTGGACGACCTGGTCCACCGGCAGCTGAGCGAGGGCGACCTCGACCGCGAGGGCCTGATCGCCATGGCCCTCATCCTGCTGGTCGCGGGGCACGAGACGACCGCCAACATGATCTCGCTCGGCACCTTCACCCTGCTCCAGCATCCCGAGCGGCTCGCCGAGCTGCGCACGGACCCCGGGCTGCTGCCGGGCGCGGTCGAGGAGCTGATGCGGATGCTGTCGATCGCGGACGGCATGCTGCGCATGGCCGTGGAGGACATCGAGGTGGCCGGGACGACGATCCGCGCGGGCGAGGGCGTGGTCTTCGCGACCTCCGTCATCAACCGCGACGAGTCGGTCTACCCCGACCCCGACACGCTCGACTGGAGCCGCCCGGCCAGGCACCACGTCGCCTTCGGCTTCGGCATCCACCAGTGCCTCGGCCAGAACCTCGCCCGGGCCGAGCTGGAGATCGCCCTGCACAGCCTCTTCGACCGGCTGCCCACCCTGCGCCTGGCGGCTCCGGCCGAGGAGATCCCCTTCAAGCCCGGCGACACCATCCAGGGGATGCTGGAACTCCCCGTGACCTGGTAAGAGGCTTCCCCCACATGCACATCGACATCGACCAAGGTATCTGCATCGGCGCCGGCCAGTGCGCCCTGACCGCCCCGGACGTCTTCACCCAGGACGACGACGGCTACAGCACCCTGCTGCCCGGAGCGGAGACCGGCGGCAGCCCACTGCTGCGGGAGGCGGCCCGGGCCTGCCCGGTCAGCGCCATCACCGTGTCCGAGACCGTGGGCTGACCCCGGAGCTCATCCGGCGCCCAGGAGCCGCCGGGCCGGATCGCGCGCCTCGGCCGCGGGCTCGGCGCTCCTTCCGGGCAGTCGCTAGGGTTTCCCGGATGACCGCACAGGCCGCCCGTACGCCCTTCCTCTACGCCGTCGTCTGCGCCGCCGGGGTCGCCGCGGACGTGAGCAAGCTGATCACGGCCGCTCAGGAACGGGACTGGGAGGTGGGCGTCATCGCGACACCCGTCGCGATGAACGGCTTCTTCGACACATCCGCCGTGGAAACCCAGACCGGCCGCCCCATACGCTCCGCCTGGCGCGCTCCCGGCGAACCGCGTCCCTTTCCGGCACCGGACGCCGTGGTCGTCGCCCCCGCCACCTTCAACACCGTCAACAAATGGGCGGCCGGCATCGCCGACACCCTGGCCCTCGGCACCCTGTGCGAGGTCGCGGGGCTCGGGGTGCCGATCGCCGTCCTGCCGTGCGTGGCCGACGCACTGGCCGCCCACCCCGCCTACCGGGACAGCGTCGAACGGCTGCGGGGGATGGGCGTGCGGTTCGGCGAGCCGTACACGGGAGAGCCGGGGGAGGACGGCGCCCGGCCGGAGTTCGGGTGGGAGCGGGCCCTGGACCTGGTCGGACGGGGCTGACGGCCGCACGCGGCCGGGGCGGTGACGGTCCGTCCGGCACTCCCGCCGACCACGACTTCGAGCGTGGTCGAACACGTACGCTCCCCGTGACGGCGGAACTGCAGAGCCCGTACGGTCCCCACCCCATCGCCGGGCACTGAACGGGTCACTCCGGGCTCAGTGCGGTGCCCGCGGTTCGAACTCCGTTCCGCAGGGGCCCGCCCCCTCGCTCTCGGCCAGCTCCACCCTCGCCCCGCTCATCTCCAGCGTCCGGTAGTACCGCCCGATCCGCTCCGCCGACCGGCCCACGTAGTGCCCGATGAACGACCTGCGGAACCGCTCGGCCGCCCGGTTCGGCTGCGAGCCGTGCACCAGGCTCCCGTTGAAGAACAGGACGTCCCCCGGCGCCATGTCCACCGGAACCGGGGTCAGCCCCGGCGGCGGCGGGACGTACTCCCGGGCGAAGGACACCTCGGAATCGGCCAGTTCCGGGCAGAACACGTCCATGCGGTGGGTGCCCGGCACGACCTCAAGGCCGCCGTTCTCCCGGTCGATCACATCGCACGCCACCCACGCGGCCACACAGGTGCCCGGCTCGACCCGGAGATAGAAGTTGTCCTGGTGCAGCGCCTGGCCCCGGGCCCCCGGCGGCTTGAAGTAGAACATGCTCTGCGCGGCCAGCACCTCCTCCCCGAGGAGCGCCTCCAGCACCGTCCGCAGCCGGGCGTCCAGCAGAACCTCGCGGGCGAGCCCGTCGATCTCGTGCGGGTGCATCACCCGCGGCCAGACGTGCAACGGGTCGGCGCCCTGCCCTTCCTCGGCCCGCGGCTCGTAGTGCCCGGGCACCGGACCGGCCGCCCGCAGCGCCGCGAACCCATCGCACAGCCGGTCGATCTCCTCGGGCCCGAAGAGCCCGCGCACCACCGTGAAACCGTCCTCCTCGAACCCCTCCCGGTACCGCCGGAGCCCGGCGGGGTCCAGGAGGGAAGCGCCGACGGCGCCGTTGCCCATGACTGTCATGAACGCACTCCTCGGTCAGGTGTCCTCGCTGGGAGACGCTAGGCCCTGCACATGTCGAGGAGGATGCCCGTGGGAGCTGACCAATTGCCTGACACTGCTGGAGACGGAGCCGAGGGAGCCGACGGAGCCGACGGAGCGGACGGAGCGGACGGGGATCTCGGGAGCACCCGGGGCGGTGGGGATCCCGCGCCGCCCCCCGGACTGGTGGTGCTCGGTCACTTCGACCAGCCGCCCGGCTACGGCGTCAACCGGCCGCACGGATCCGCGAGCTGGCTCTTCACCTGGACCACCGCGGGCCGGGGCCGGCTGTGGCAGGGCGGTGCGCGGATCACGGCAGGCCCCGGCGACCTGGTCGTGCTCGCGCCCGGCGTCCCGCACGGATACGCCGTCGAGCCCGGCGCCCGGCACTGGCGATTCTGGTGGGCGCACTGCCAGGCCCGCCCGTCCTGGGCGACGTGGCTGCGGCCGTACGGCACCGGCGACGGGACGTACGCGGTCACCTCCACCCCCGCCGGGGTGCACGGCCGCGTCGGGACGGCGTTCCGGCGGATGCACGCCGACGCCCGCTGGACCGGCACCGAGGCGCCGCCCGACGCGGCACCCCCGAACCGGCAGATCGCCGTGGCGCACGGCAGCGCGGCACGTGAACTGGCCCTGTGCGCCCTGGAGGAGGTCGTCCTCCTCACCACCGCCGGCGCCCGGCCCACCGCGCCCCGGCCCGGCCTCGACGCACGGATCCGCCGCGCCCAGGAGCTGATCGACGCCGACCCGGCGGCCCCGCACACCGTCCGCTCGCTCGCCGGGGGCGTCGCGCTCTCGCCCTCGCGCTTCGCCCATCTGTTCAGCCGCCAACTGGGCCAGTCGCCCATGCGGGCACTGCGCGAGGCGCGGCTGCGCCATGCCGCCCGGCTGCTGGAGAGCACCGACCTGCCCGTGGAGCGCGTCGCCGCGGCCTCGGGTTTCGTCAGCCCGTTCCACTTCAACCGCGCCTTTCGCGAGCGCTACGGGTCCCCGCCCGGCGCGTACCGCACGACGCACGGGGCCGGGCCCGGCTGAGCGGTGCCATTGGTTTCGCGGCGGGGCCGGAAAGGCCGGCGCGGAGAACGCGGACGACGGTGTGAGCTGCTGTTCAGGCGGTGCGTCAATGGTTTGCCGGGCCGGGGGTGGAGGGAGCGAATGCGAGCAGGGAAAAGGGGGCGGGAGGCGTGGAAATGCCTTTCGCTCACTTGATTGACATTTTGTCAAAAGGCGTTGACCGTGCACGCAATGCTCGAAACCGACGGTTCACTTGTTCCCTCTTGCTGAGCTGTGCAAAGGTGTGCCCTGTCGGCGTGTCCACAACACGCCGTTCTTTCGTATGCGCGAGGCCGCCGGGCCGGCATACCCCTTGGTATGGACTTTATTCCGTATGTCCTTGAGAGGAATGCAGCCTTGAAAGACGCAAGCCCGTCGAATTCCCCGGTCTCGGCCCACGGGTTCGGTGCGACGGACGAGCAACTCAGCGCGGAGCTCAGGAAGTGGACCGGGGCGTCGCCCGCACTTCACCCCGTCGGCGAACTGCTGGACCGGCACTGGGAGGCGGCCTTCGCCTACGCCCGGCTGTGCACCGACGGCCCGCGCTCCGCGGGAATGCTCACGACCGCGGCTTTCACCCGCCTGTTCGGCGAGACGCTCCGGCAGAACGGCCCGACCTCCGCGTGGCGGCCCCACCTGCTGCTCACCGTGCGGCGTATCGCGGCCGAGTGGGCCGGCGACCACCGGTGCGACACGCTCCACCCCGACCTGCTCGCGGGGACCGGCGGCGGGGACCGGCCCGCCTCCCGGCTGCTGCCCTCGCCGCGCAGGCGGCTGCTGTCCGGGGCGTTCCAGCGGCTGCCCCAGTCCGCGCGCTGTCTGCTGTGGCACGTCGAGGTCGAGGCCGAACCGCTCCTCTCCCCGGCCGCGCTGCTCGGACTGGACGAGGAGGGCGCACGGGTCGAACTGGGCCGGGCCCGGGACCGGCTGCGCGAGGAGTCCCTCCAACTGCACCGTGAACTCGCCCCCGACGAGGAGTGCCGCCGCTATCTGCGCCTGCTCGACGTGACGTACCGGCGTGGAGGGCTCGGCATCGACCCGGATCTACGCGCGCACATCGAGGGCTGCGGGCACTGCGACGCCGCCGCCGACCAGCTCGACCAGTTCAATCACGACCTCGGTGTCGCCTTGTCGGAAGCGGTGCTGGGCTGGGGCGGACGGGAGTACGCGCAGCGCCGGGCGCACGAGGCCGGGGGGAGCGCCGGGGGTGGCCGGTGTGCCGAGCGGCCCGGGCCGACGCCCGGCCCGACCGCCGCCGTGATGCCGCCCGGCGCGGCCCGCGACCTGTTCCCGGACCCGGTCGCCCTGGCCCGCGAGGTCTTCCCCGACCCGGTCGACCTGACGTACGAGATCATCCCGGACCCGGTCCGCCCACCGAGCGAGCCCCGCCCGGGCGCGGCGGACGGGGAGCCCGAGGCGCCCCGGGGTTCGGTCGGTGCGGCGGGCGCGGCGTTCCATGGCCCGGCGGCCGGGGGCCGTGGGGCGTTCCCGGGTTCGGTCGGTGGGGCGGGTGCGGCGTTCCCTGGCCCGGCAGGTGGGAGGCGTGAGACGCCCCCGGATGCGGTCGGTGGGGCGGCTGCCGAGTTCCCCGGGCCGGCGGATGGGGGCCGCGAGGCCTTCACGGACCCGGTCCGCGCACCGCGCGAGACCCGTCCCAGGCAGGCGCGTGGGAGGCGCAGGAGGTCCACGCGTTCGGCCGGTGGCCCGGCAGACGGGGTGCGCGGGGCGTTCGCGGATCCGGTGGGCGGGGCGACTGCGGCGTTCTCCGGGCCGGTGGGCGGGGCGCGCGAAGTGTTTCCCGGTCCGGCGGGTGGGGGCTCTGAGGGGTTCCCGGGTTCGGGCGGTGGTGCGACCGCGGCGTTCTCCGGTCCGGTGGGCGGGGCGCGCGAGGTGTTTCCCGGTCCGGCGGGTGGGGGCTCTGAGGGGTTCCCTGGTTCGGGCGGTGGTGCGACTGCGGCGTTCTCCGGTCCGGTGGGCGGCGCGCGCGAGGTGTTTCCCGGTCCGGCGGGTGGGGGCCCTGAGGGGTTCCCGGGTTCGGGGGGTGGCGTGGGTGCGGCGTACCCGGGTCCGGCAGGCGGCGGCCCGGCGGCGTTCCCGGATCCTGTCGGCGGAGCCCCCCACGCGCCGCGCGAGGCGTTTCCGACGTCCGGGGACTTCCCGGCGGGGCCGGCTTCCCCCGGGGCGGCCGGCCAGGGGAGTGACGTCTTCCCCGACCCGGTCGGCCTGGCCGGCGTCGTCGGGGAGTCGTTCACCGACCCGGGCGGCCCGGCGGCCGTACCCCCGCCGCCCATGAGGCCCCCAGCCGTGCCCCCGGTCGGCGCGGACGCCTCCCTGCCACCCGCCCCCACCCCCGCCCCCCGCGGCGAAGGCCCCCGGACCGCCGCGCGCAGATCCGCCCAGAAGGCGGCCCGCCGTACCGCCCGGCGGCGCAACCTCACCGCGGGCGTCCTGACCGTCAGCGGGCTGGTCGTCCTGCCGCTGGTCCTGTGGTCCACGGGCGGCAACGGCGACGGCGCACCGGCCGGTACCGACCGGCCCACCGGGGAGGCCCCCGACCCCGACGCGGGCGAGGCGAGCCGCGACCCGTCCTGGGCCGGTGCGGGCGACGCCGAGAAGGGCGCCCTGCGCGGCCGGCTGCACAACGTCTCCTCGGACCTGTGCGTGGGCATCGACGGCAAGAAGGCCGTGGCGGGCGAGGAGGCCGAGCTGACGGCCTGCACCGCGGACGCCACCCAGCAGTGGACGTACGAGACCGACGGGCTGCTGCGCAACGGCGCGGCCCCCGACCTGTGCCTGGACTCGCGGCTCGGATACTCGGTGCGGCTGGCCCCCTGCGCGGGCGCGTCCCGGCCCGACCCGAAGCACATACGCTACGACTTCACCCTGCAAGGCGCCCTGGTGCCCCGCTCGGACCAGGACCTGGCCCTCGCCCCGGCCGCCACCGACGGCTCGGGAGCCCTGGTTCTCAAGGCCCGGTCGGACGACGAGGTGCAGCGCTGGGTGATCGACACCTCCAAGGCCGACCTCCAGATGGAGGCCGTCACCTGGAACGCCCCCGTCCCCGCACCGCGCCCCACGCCCCCGCCCACCCCGACCCCCACCCCGTCGAAGACCCCCGAGCCCACCCCCACACCGTCCGCGACGTCCCCGCAGCCGACGCCGAGCGGCCCGGCCGCCACCGAGCCCCCCTGCGACCGCTACGGCCACTACTGCGACTCGGACGGCCGGTACGGCAACCCGGGTTACGGCTACCCCGGCTACGGCTACCCCGGATACGGATACGGCTACGGCGGGTACGGGCCCGGCGGCTACGGATACGGCGGAGACGGCCGCCGCTGAGCCGAGCGGAGCGGACCCGTCCCGGACCGGGCTCAGGCCCCCACGACGGCCAGCGACAGCCACAGAGCCATCACGGCCGGCACCAGCGCCGCCGGTGTGGCGAGCAGCCCGAGCCGGGTGAACTCCCCGAGCCCGACCCGGTGCCCGTGCTGCTGCACGATCCGCCGCCACAGCAGGGTCGCCAGCGATCCGGCGTAGGTCAGGTTGGGGCCGATGTTCACGCCGAGCAGCACCGCCAGCACGGCGCCGGGGCCGGACCCGGCGGTCAGCGGCAGCAGCACCAGCACGGCGGGCAGGTTGTTGATGAGGTTGGCCAGGACGGCGGCCACCACGGCCACGCCCAGCAGCGTGAGCAGGCCCGTTCCGCCGGGCAGTACCCGCCGCAACGCGTCGGCGAGCCCGTGGTCGACGACCGCGCGCACGACCACGCCGAGCGCGAGCACGAACGCCAGGAAGGCCGGGGCCGAGGACCGCACCACCGTCAGGGGGGTGGCCCGCCGCCGCACCAGCGCCCGCCCGGCCAGCACCAGCGCACCGGCCAGCGCGGCCCACGCCGGTGCCGTCCCCACGGCGGAGGCCACCACGAACCCGGCGAGTGTGCAGCCGACGGTGACGAGGGCGAACATCGGGAGCGGCTCGGGACGCGGCTCGGCGGCGGGGGCGGGGAGGGGCGCGGCGAGCTCCTCGTCGAAGAAGCGCCGGAACACCAGGTACTCGGCGGCGATCGCGACCAGCCAGGGCAGCGCCATCAGCGCGGCGAAGCGGGTGAAGCTCAGCCCGCTCGCCGTGAACGCCAGCAGGTTGGTCAGATTGGAGACGGGCAGCAGCAGCGAGGCGGTGTTCGACAGATGGGCGCACGCGTACAGGTGCGGCCGGGCCCGTACGCCCATGCGGGTCGCGGTGGCGAGCACCACCGGAGTGAGCAGGACGACGGTGGCGTCCAGGCTCAGCACGGCTGTGATGACGGACGCCAGCGCGAACACCGCGGTCAGCAGCCGGGTCGGGCGCCCCGCGGCCCAGCGGGCCATCCACGCGCCGCACGCGGTGAACAGCCCCTCCACGTCGCAGAAGTGCGCCAGCACCAGTACGGCCGCGAGGAAGCCGACCACGGGCCCCAGGCGCTGGATCTCCTCCCAGGCATGAGCGGGGGAGATGACTCCGAGGGCGACGGCGACCCCGGCGGCGGGCACGGCCAGCACGGCTTCCGGCAGGCCCTTGGGGCGGGCGACGGCCCAGGCGAGCACGGCGGCCAGTAGCGCCACGGACAGGACTTCGGCGAGCGGGGTGTTCAGGGCGGGGTCCTCCGGGGCGCGATCAGGCGGTGCCCGCACATGAAACCAGGCGTCGGTAAGAGACCCTCGGCGGCCCTCGCGGCCCTGGCCGGGCACCCCGGGCCCGGCCAGGGCCGTCGGTGACTTCAGATCTCCTCGCCGAGCAGGGCCAGCTCCGCCCAGATCGTCTTGCCCTCGCCGGTGTGCCTGCTGCCCCACCGCTGGGTGAGCTGGGCGACCAGCAGCAGCCCGCGGCCCCCCTCGTCCCAGGTCTTGGCCCGGCGCAGGTGCGGGGCGGTGTGGTTGGTGTCGGACACCTCGCAGATCAGGGTGGCCGCGTCATGGATCAGCCGCAGCCGGATGGGCGGGGCGCCGTAGCGGATGGCGTTGGTGACAAGCTCGCTCACCACCAGCTCCGCGGTGAACGTGGCCTCGATCAGCCCCCAGCGTTCCAGCTGGTCGACGACCTGCTTGCGGATGGGCGCCACCAGTGCCGGGTCGGCGGGGATGTCCCAGGTGGCGACCTGGGCGGACGGCAGGCCCCGGGTGCGGGCCAGCAGCAGGGCCACGTCGTCGCTGGAGCCGCCCGGCGGGAGCAGCGTGTGCAGCACCCGGTCGCACATCTCGTCCAGGGAGCCGGAGGGCGCCGACAGCGCCTCGCGGAGCATCCGGCCGCTCGCGTCGACGTCCCGCTCACGGCTGACCAGCAGCCCGTCGGTGTGGAACGCCAGGACGCTGCCCTCCCGCAGCTCCACCTCCGCGCACTCGAACGGCAGCCCCCCGACGCCCAGCGGCGGCCCCGAGGGCAGTTCGAGCTGCCGCGCCGGGCCGTCCGGCGGCACCAGCAGGGGCTGCGGATGGCCGGCCCGGGCCAGGGTGCAGCGCCGGGAGACCGGGTCGTACACCGCGTACAGACAGGTCGCGCCCACTTCTCCGGTGCCGTTGTCGACACCGGACTCCTCGGACAGCCGGACGACCAGGTCGTCGAGGTGGGTGAGCAGTTCGTCGGGGGCCAGGTCGATGTCGGCGAGGGTGCGCACGGCGGTGCGCAGCCGCCCCATGGTGGCCGAGGCCTGGATGCCGTGGCCGACGACGTCGCCGACGATCATGGCGACGCGCATCCCGGACAGCGGGATCACGTCGAACCAGTCGCCCCCGACGCCGGAGCGGGTGGCCGGCAGGTAGCGGGAGGCCGCCTCGACCGCCACCGTGTGCGGCAGGGTGCGGGGCAGCAGGCTGCGCTGCAGCGTGAGGGTGGTCTCGCGCTCACGGGAGTAGCGGCGCGCGTTGTCGATGCAGACGGCGGCCCTGGCCGTGACCTCCTCGGCCAGCAGCACGTCGTCGGGGGTGAACGCCTCGGGACGCCGGAAGCGGGTGAACACCGCCACCCCGAGGGTCGTGCCCCGGGCCTGGAGCGGGACGGACATCGTGGAGTGGATGCCGTACTCCTGGATCCGCTGGAAGCGCACCGGGTCCCAGGCCAGCCACCGCTCGAGGTCGCCGGAAGCGGCCACGACGGTGTGCCCCGCGACCAGCGAGGCGGCCTGCGGGGAGTTCTCCGGGTAGACGTCCACCTGCCCGGGCTCGGCGACGGCCTCGGGGCTGCCCTCGTTCACCGACTGATGGGCGGCCCGGCGCAGACTCAGCGGCGGGATCGGCGGCCCCGCGGACTCGCCGCCGTGCTCCCGCGGGTCGAGCAGGTCCACGCTGACGAAGTCGGCGAGCGCCGGGACGCACACGTCCGCCAGTTCCTGGGCGGTACGGGTGACGTCGAGGGTGGTGCCGATGCGCACGCTCGCCTCGTTGACCAGCTGCAGCCGCTCGCGCGAGCGGTACTGGTCGGTGAAGTCGTGGGCGGTCACGCACACGCCGCGCACCCGGCCCGCCCCGTCGGTGAGCGGCGCCATCCGGGCCAGCCACGCGTGCGCGCCCCGCTCCTCGCCGGACGCCTTCATGTAGGTCTGCATGTCCTGCCGCCGGCCGGTGCTCAGCACCCGGCGCAGATTCTCCTCCAGCTCGGCGTTGGGCGGCCGGCTGCCGACGTCGGTGGGCTTCAGTCCCACCATCCGCCCGGCGGGCAGTCCCAGCAGTTCGGCCATGGCCTCGTTGACACCGCGCAGCCGCAGCCGCTCGTCGAAGATCATCGTGGCGCAGGGCGACTGCGTCAGCGCCATACGCACCAGCGGGTCGTCCGCGAGCGCGTGGTCGGCGGCCTCCGGCGGGGACACCGCCAGCCAGTCGATCGCCTCCGCCGCGTCCGGCGGTCTGCGGTGGGCGAGCACCCAGAGGGTGACGGAGTGGCCGTCGCGGTGGCGCAGGGTGACGGTGCCGCTCCAGCGGGCGTCGTCCGGCACGGCCGGCGGGTCCGCACCGTCGGCCAGCAGGTCGGCGGCCGGGCGGCCCACGACCTCGGCGGCCGTGTGGCCCAGCAGACGGCGGGCGCCCTCGCTCCACTCGGTGAGCGTGCCGTCGACGGCGATGACGGCACGGGCGGCCACGCCATCGTCCAACGCCTCGTCCGGACTCATCGTCGCGACTCCATACGGACACTCACAGTGAACAGGGACGCCAGTTGAGTTCCAGCGTAGTCCGTGGGCGCCCGGCGTGAACGGGTAACCCCGGTGCCGCCCGCCCGGCCGGGGCCACGGCACAAAAGGGGCCGAACCCGCCTCCGCGGCAGAAGGGCGTCACCGCACCCTTGACGGCCGCGTGTGACACCTCGACAGAATCTGTTTGTTCACGATCAGTTGTGAGTACTTCTGGGCCCTACTGAGGGAGAGCCGCCATGTCGGTCACGCGCAGATCGGTCCTGCTCGCCTCCGCCGCCGCACCCGCGGCCGGGACGCTGCTCGGCGCCCCGGAGACGTGGGCCGCCGAGCAGGGGCCAGACGCGTCCGGCCGCCGGACCGTCGCACTGCGCGACGGCTGGCGCTTCGCCCTGGTGAACCCGGGCGGCACCACCGACCCGACCGGCGCCTACGCCGACGCCCATCTGCCCGGCCACGACGACTCCGGGTGGCGCGAGATCGCCGTCCCGCACGACTGGAGCATCGAGCAGACCCCCACCACCGAGCACGACACCACCAGCGGCACCGGCTTCCTGCCCGGGGGCCTGGGCTGGTACCGCCTGGCCTTCACCCTGCCGCCCGGCGTCGCCGGCAAGCGCGTCTCGGTGGAGTTCGACGGCGTCTACATGGACTCCACCGTCCACTGCAACGGCGAGGAGGCCGGCCGTCACCCCTACGGCTACACCGGCTTCGCCCTCGACCTCACCGACCTGGTGCACACCGACGGCACCACCGAGAACGTCATCGCCGTCGAGGTGCGCAACCGGCTCCCCAGCAGCCGCTGGTACTCCGGCAGCGGCATCTACCGCGAGGCCCGCCTGGTGATCACCGAGCCGGTGCACGTGGCCCGCTGGGGCACCCGCGTCACCACACCCGAGATCTCCGCCGCGCGGGGCGTCGTACGGGTCTCCACGTCCGTCGTCAACGCCTCCGGCGCGGGCGCGGACGTCGAGGTCGTCTCCCGGATCACCGACCCCACCGGCCGTACGGTCGCCCGTGCCTCCTCCACCGCGGCCGTCACCGCCGAGCACACCGAGACCCACGAACTCACCGTCCGGCACCCGAAGTTGTGGGACTTCGAGACACCGCACCGCTACACCCTGCACACCGAGCTGCGCGTCGGCGGCCGCACCACCGACACCTACCGGACGGTCTTCGGCTTCCGCACCTTCCGCTTCGACCCGGACGACGGCTTCTTCCTCAACGGCACTCCCCACAAGATCAAGGGCGTCGACCTCCACCACGACCTCGGCGCACTCGGCGCCGCCGTCAGCGTCGACGCCGTCCGCAGACAGCTGGAGATCATGCGGTCCATGGGCGTCAACGCCCTGCGCACCTCCCACAACCCGCCCGCGCCCGAGGTGATCCAGGTCTGCGAGGAACTCGGGGTCGTCATGCTGGTGGAGGCGTTCGACTGCTGGCGCACCGGAAAGAACCGGTACGACTACGGCCGCTTCTTCGACGAGTGGTGCGAGAAGGACGCCACCGAGATGGTGCTGGCCGCCCGCAACTCGCCCGCCGTGCTGAGCTGGTCCATCGGCAACGAGGTCCCCGACTCCACCTCCACCGCCGGTCTCGCCATGGCCGACCGGATCATCGGGGCGATCAGGGCCGCCGACGACACCCGCCCGCTGGTCATCGGCTCCGACAAGTACCGCCGTCTGCCCGCCAAGGGCTCCGCGGCCGATCTGATGCTGGCCAAGCTGGACGGCCTCGGCCTCAACTACAACACCGCCAAGTCGGTCGACCAACTGCACGCGGCCTACCCGCACCTGTTCCTCTTCGAGTCCGAGTCCTCCTCGGAGACCTCCACCCGCGGCGCCTACCAGGAACCCGAGCACCTCAACACCGGCGAGAACCACACGCCGGGCAGACGCGCGACCTCCTCCTACGACAACAACCTCGCCTCCTGGACCATGAGCGGCGAGTACGGCCACAAGAAGGACCGGGACCGGAAGTGGTTCGCCGGGCAGTTCCTGTGGTCCGGCATCGACTACCTCGGCGAGCCCACGCCGTACGACGTCTTCCCGGTCAAGGCGTCCTTCTTCGGCGCGGTCGACACGGCCGGTTTCCCCAAGGACATGTACCACCTCTTCCGCAGCCAGTGGACCGGCGAGCCGATGGTCCACCTGCTGCCGATGACCTGGAACCACGCCGCGGGTGACACCGTCGAGGTCTGGGCGTACGCGAACGTCGACACCGTCGAGCTGTACCTCAACGGCAGGTCACTGGGCGTACGGCGGTTCGACACCAAGAAGACCACCGACGGCCGCACCTATCTGGAGACCACGGAGGCGACCGGCGACGACAAGACCTTCACCGACGGCCCCTACCCGGGCAGTTACACCAGCCCCAACGGCAGCGCCGGCAAACTCCACCTGACCTGGAAGGTGCCCTACGAGCCCGGAGAGCTGAAGGCCGTGGCCCGGCGGGGCGGCAAGACGGTCGCCACCGACGTGCTGCGCACCGCCGGAGCCCCGCACGCCGTACGCCTGACCGCCGACCGTCCCTCCCTCGCAGCCGACGGCCGTTCCCTGGTCTTCGTGACCGCCGAGGTCGTCGACCGGCGCGGGGTGGTGGTGCCCGACGCGGAACACCTGCTGTCCTTCGCGGTCGCGGGCGGCTCCCTCGCGGGACTCGACAACGGCCGGCAGGAGAGCGCCGAGCGCTACCAGGCGAGCACCAGGACCGCCTTCCACGGCAAGGCCCTCGCCATCGTCCGCTCCGGCACGAAGCCGGGCACCGTGAGGGTGACCGCCCGCGCCGAGGGGCTGCGCACGGGCACGGCGACCGTCCGGGCCACCCGCGCACGGGACCGGGCCGAGACCGCCCCGGCCGCCTTCCGGCCCGACCCCCCGGCCCCCGCACAGCACCCCCGAGCGGACGCGAGCTACTCCGGCCGCCCCGACACCCTGCCCGCCGCCATGCTCGACGGCGACCCGGCCACCGGCTGGTCCAACGGCTTCTTCAAGCAGGCCACGCCCCTGCTGCCGGCCTTCGACGGGGCGCGGGCCGAGGACTGGGTCTCGGTCGACCACGGGCGCACCCGCGCCTTCGACCGGGTGGAGGTCTCCTTCACGGTGGACGCCGCGCACAGCCTGCCCGCGACGATCGAGGTGGCGGTCTGGGACGGCCGCACCTGGCAGGCGGCTCGCGACACCGAGATCGGCTGGGCCGACGCCTCCGACGCCCCCACCGCCATCACCTTCGAGCCCCTGCGCGGCTCCCGGATCCGGCTCACCCTGACCAGCCGCCACCCCGGCGAGGCGCGGGGCGCGATACGCATCAGCCGGCTGGACACCCTCTAGCCCGTCCTGGTCCGGACGGGCGGTGAACAGCCAGTCCCGTCCGGACCGTTGACGGGGCGTCACATCAGCAACAACCATGGCGTGCGTCCGCATCTGGGAGCGCTCCCATGCCGAGCGCCGCCCGCACCTCCCCGAGGAGCCCAGACGTGAAACGACGCAGAACCGCCCTGCTGTCCCTGACGGCCCTGCTGGCGACCGCGCTCACCGCCGTGCCCTCCTCACCGGCCGGAGCCGACGAGGTCGAGCAGGTCAGGAACGGCACCTTCGACACCACCACCGACCCCTGGTGGACGACCAGCAACGTCACCGCGGGACTGACCGACGGCCGGCTCTGCGCCGACGTCCCCGGCGGCACCACCAACCGCTGGGACGCCGCCGTCGGGCAGAACGACATCACCCTCGTCAAGGGCGAGTCGTACCGCTTCTCGTTCAGCGCGACCGGGACACCCGCCGGGCACGTGGTGCGGGCGATCGTGGGCCTGTCGGTGTCGCCCTACGACACCTACCACGAGGTGACACCGCAGCTCAGCGTCTCCGGCGACCGCTACTCCTACACCTTCACCTCGCCCGTCGACACCGCGCAGGGCCAGGTCGGCTTCCAGCTCGGCGGCAGCGCGGACGCCTGGCGCTTCTGCATGGACGACGTCTCGCTCCTCGGCGGCGTGACGCCCGAGCCGCACCAGCCCGACACCGGCCCCCGGGTCCGGGTGAACCAGGTCGGCTATCTGCCGTCCGGCCCGAAGAACGCCACCCTGGTCACCGACGCCAAGGCGAAGCTGCCCTGGCAGCTGAAGAACTCCGGCGGGACGGTCGTCGCCCGGGGCACCACCCTGCCGCGCGGGGTCGACGCCTCCTCCGGGCAGAACGTCCACTCCATCGACTTCGGCGCCTACCGCACCAAGGGCACCGGCTACACACTCGTCGCCGACGGCGAGACCAGCCGGCCCTTCGACATCGACGCGAGCGCCTACCACCGGCTCCGGCTGGACTCCGCGAAGTACTACTACACGCAGCGCAGCGGCATCGCGATCCGCGAGGACCTGCGGCCCGGCTACGGCCGCCCGGCCGGTCACGTCGGCGTGGCCCCCAACAAGGGCGACACCGCCGTCCCCTGCCAGCCCGGCGTGTGCGACTACACGCTCGACGTCAGCGGCGGCTGGTACGACGCCGGCGACCACGGCAAGTACGTCGTCAACGGCGGCATCTCCACCTGGGAACTGCTGAGCACCTACGAGCGCGCCCGGCACGCCCGCACCGGGCAGGCGGACAAGCTCCGGGACGGCACGCTCGCCATCCCGGAGAGCGGCAACAAGGTCCCTGACCTCCTCGACGAGGCCCGCTGGGAGCTGGAGTTCCTGCTGAAGATGCAGGTGCCCGACGGCAAGCCGCTGGCCGGCATGGCCCACCACAAGATCCACGACGAGCAGTGGACCGGCCTGCCGCTGATGCCCCACGACGACCCGCAGAAGCGCGAGCTGCACCCGCCGTCCACCGCCGCCACCCTCAACCTGGCCGCCACGGCCGCGCAGGCCGCCCGTCTGTACCGGTCCTACGACAAGCCCTTCGCGGCCAAGGCACTGGCAGCCGCACGCAAGGCCTGGGCGGCGGCGCTGGCCCACCCCGACCGCCTCGCCTCCGAGAGCGACGGCATCGGCGGCGGCGCCTACGCCGACAGCGACGTCACCGACGACTTCTACTGGGCGGCGGCCGAGCTGTACCTCTCGACCGGGGAGAAGCGGTTCGAGGAGTACGTCCTGAAGTCCCCGGTGCACACGGCCGACCTGTTCAAGCCCATCGGCTTCGACTGGGCCCGCACCGGGGCCGCGGGCCGGCTCGACCTCGCCACGGTCCCGAGCGGGCTCCCCGGCCGGGACGCCGTGCGCCGGTCCGTCGTCCAGGGCGCCGACCGCTACCTGGCCACCCTCAAGGCCCACCCCTACGGCATGCCGTACGCGCCGGACGGCAACACCTACGACTGGGGCTCCAGCCACCAGGTCCTCAACAACGCGGTCGTCCTCGCCACCGCGTACGACATCACCGGCGCCTCGAAGTACCGCGACGGCGCGCTGCAGAGCATGGACTACATCCTGGGCCGCAACGCGCTGAACATCTCCTACGTCACCGGTTACGGCGAGGTCAGCGCGCAGAACCAGCACAGCCGCTGGTACGCCCGCCAGCTCGACCCGAACCTGCCCAACCCGCCGCGGGGCACCCTCGCGGGCGGACCGAACTCGAGCATCCAGGACCCCTACGCACAGAGCAAACTCCAGGGCTGCGTCGGCCAGTTCTGCTACATCGACGACATCCAGTCCTGGTCGACCAACGAGCACACGATCAACTGGAACGCCGCCCTGACCCGTATGGCCTCCTTCGTGGCGGACCAGGGGTAGGGGCCGCAGCGCACCGTGCCCGCGTGCCGGGGGAGTCCGCCGACAGGACGCCCCCGGCACGCGCGCGTAGCCTGGTGACATGCCAGCGGTGCGGGTCGACGGCATCGAGGTCGCGTACGACCGGGTGGGCCAGGGCCCGCCCCTCGTGCTCGCGCACGGCGCCACGGCGGACGCCCGGCTGTTCCGCCCCCAGACGGAGGACCTGGCCGACGAGTTCACCGTCGTCGCCTGGGACGAACCGGGTGCCGGCCGCTCCTCCGACGTACTCCCCGACTTCACCCTGGCCGACTACGCCCGCTGCCTGGCGGCCGTCATCAAGGACGTGGACCTCGGCCCGGCCCATGTCCTCGGCGCGTCCTGGGGCGGGACGGTTGTGCTGGAGCTCTACCGGCACCACGCCGAGCTGGTGCGGACCCTGCTCCTCGTCGACACCTACGCGGGCTGGAAGGGCTCGCTGCCCGCCGCGGAGGTGCGCTCCCGGGCCGAGGGGGCGGAGCGCATGCTCGCGGTCCCGGCCGAGGCGTTCGCACCGACCATGCCCGGACTGTTCGCCGGACCTCCCCCCGCCGACACCGTCCGGCTGCTGTCGGTGATGTCGGCCGACACCCGCGCCCAGAGCATGCGGACCGAGCTGACCGTCATGGTCGAGGCCGACCTGCGGGACCTGCTGCCGGAGATCGAGGTGCCGACGCTCCTGCTGTGGGGCGAGCTGGACGCCCGCTCGCCCGTGGATCCCGTCGCCCACCAGTTCCTCGCAGCGATCCCGCAGGCCACGCTGGTCGTGCTCCCCGGCGTCGGGCACCTCAGCAACATCGAGGCGCCCGAGCCGTTCAACCGGACCGTCCGGGAGTTCTGCCGGGCCCACTCCTGACCGGCCCCGGTACCTCCCGGCGCGGCTGTGCGGGGCCGACGGGCTCCCCGGGCCGCTCATGCGCGGTCAGGGTGTGCAGCCGGGCCCGGTCGAGCGGCTCGTGCACCTCGACGTACTCGCCGTGCGGGAGGCGCTTGATCACCCCTGTCGCCCGGCCGTGCGCCACCAGTTCCCGGTCCCGTGCCTGCAACCCTAGACAGATCCGCCGGGTCACGACGAACACCACCGCCGGGACCACGAACATCCCGGCCCGCACCGCCCACGTCACCGCGTTGATCGACAGATGCAGCCGGGTCGCCACGATGTCGTTCCCACCGCCCGCGAGCAGCACCAGGTAGAGGCTGATCCAGGCCGCGCCGATCGCTGTGCGGACCGGGCGGTCGCGCGGCCGGTCCAGCAGGTGGTGCTCATGCCGGTCGCCGCTGAACCGGGCCTCCAGCAACGGGTACACGCCGATGAGGACCAGCAGCAGCGGGAACACCACGATCGGGATCAGCACACCCAGCACCAGCGTGTGCCCCCACAGCGTGACCTCCCAGCCGGGCATGATCCGCACCAGGCCCTCGGCGAAGCCGAGATACCAGTCGGGCTGGGCGCCCGTGGACACCTGATCCGCGCGGTAGGGCCCGTACGACCACACCGGGTTGACCGTCGCCACCGCCGCCATCAGCGTGAGCACCCCGAACACCAGGAAGAAGAAGCCGCCGGCCTTCGCCAGGTACACCGGCATGAAGGGCGCGCCCACGACATTGCGCTCGGTGCGCCCGGGCCCCGCGAACTGGGTGTGCTTGTGGTACACGACCAGCAGCAGGTGGACCACGATCAGCGCCGCCATGACCCCGGGGATCAGCAGCACGTGCAGCGCGTAGAAGCGCGCCACGATGTCGTCGCCGGGGAACTCGCCGCCGAACAGGAACATCGCAAGGTACGTCCCCACGATCGGCACCGACAGCAGCGCGCCGTGCACGAACCTCAGGCCGGTGCCCGACAGCAGGTCGTCCGGCAGCGAGTAGCCGAACAGTCCCTCGAACAGCCCGAGGAACAGCAGCAGCCAGCCGAACAGCCAGTTGACCTCCCGCGGCTTGCGGAACGAGCCCGTGAAGAAGTGCCGCATCATGTGCGTGAGCATCCCGGCGACGAAGACCAGCGCCGCCCAGTGGTGCAGCTGCCGGATCAGCAGCCCGCCGCGCACGTCGAAGCTGATGTCCAGCGTGGACGCGTAGGCCTCGGACATCCGCACACCGTTCAGCGGGACGTAGCTTCCCTGGTACGTCACCTCGTGCATCGACGGGTGGAAGAACAGCGTCAGGTACACGCCGGTGAGGATCAGCACCACGAAGCTGTACAGGCAGATCTCGCCCAGCAGGAACGACCAGTGGTCGGGGAACACCTTGCGCAGGTACTTCCTGCCGAGCGTGTGGATGCCCAGCCGCCCGTCGAACCAGTCGGCCAGCCGCTCGCCGCGCCCGGCGCTCACGCCCGCGTCCCGCTCAGATGGGTGAGCTTGTCCGGGTTGGCCACCACGTAGATGCCGCGCACCCGGTCGCCCTCCGGGGTGAGGTCCAGGACCAGGACCGCGAACGGCGCGTCGCCGTCGAACAGCACCGCCGCGTCGTCGCCGTTGACGCGCCGGTAGCGCCAGACCGGGTGGTCCGGGCCGCCCCGCCCGGAGGTGAGCAGACGGGTCACCTTGTCCCGGCCGTGCACCGGGCGCAGGCCCGCCCGCCGGCGCTTGCCCCCCGCGTCCGTCCACGCCGTGACATCCGGTGCGAGCACCTCCATCAGCTCGGCGATGTCCCCGCCGAGCGCCGCCCGCACGAACCGCTCGGTCACCTCCCTCCGCACCCGCGGATGCGCCTCGTACCGCGGCCGCCGCGCGTGCACATGCTCCCGGGCCCGGTGCGCCAACTGCCGTACGGCGGCGGGGGAGCGGTCGATGATCTCCGCGATCTCGGCATGCGGGTAGCCGAACACCTCACCCAGCACGAACACGGCACGTTCCAGCGGGGTCAGCGACTCCAGGACCACCAGCATGGCCAGGGACACCGCCTCCGCACGCAGCGCCGGATCCTCCGCGGTCGCGTTGTCCGCGCCGACCAGCGGCTCGGGCAGCCACGGGCCGACGTACGTCTCCCGGCGGCGGCTGATCACCGCGCGACGGCGCAGCGCGTGGTTGACCGCCACCCGGACGAGATAGGCGCGCGGATTGTCGACGCCGGCCAGGGGAGCGCCCCCGCCGCGTGACGTCCAGGACAGCCAGGTCTCCTGCAGCACGTCCTCGGTGTCGGCGACACTGCCGAGCATGTTGTAGACCACGCCGAACAGCAGCTCGCGATGGTCGACGAACACACCGGTCGCCGTGTCGAGCGGGGTACCGGTGCCGGGTGCGGAGATATCGGTCATGGTGGTCCTCCCGTGAATGCGCTCACCACTGCGAGCCGGACAGGACCCCGATCTGTGACATCGCCCGGGTCGATGTGACGCACGTCTCAGGCACCACTTCGCTTCGGTACCTTCGACCGACCTCCCTGACCTGGGGATATTTACCAGTCAGTACCCGAGCGGTACCGTGGAGGCATGCCAGCTCTCAACGTGGAGTTCAGCGACCGCGAACTTGAGGACCTGCGGCAGATCGCCAAGGAGCGCGGTACGTCCATGAAGGCCCTCGTGCGGGAGGCGGCCGCTGCCGACATAGCCCGCCACCGGGCCCTCCAGGAGGGTGCCGAGGCCTTCCGCCGGTTCTTCGCCACCCACGCCGACGAGTTCGCCGCCGCGTTCCCCGACGACGAACCGCCCGCCAAGGGTGAAGGGCGGGCCGCCTGACCCATGGCAGCCATGATCCA
Organism: Streptomyces sp. NPDC007929; assembly: GCF_042959065.1. Taxonomy (NCBI): domain Bacteria; kingdom Bacillati; phylum Actinomycetota; class Actinomycetes; order Kitasatosporales; family Streptomycetaceae; genus Streptomyces; species Streptomyces sp. NPDC007929. The sequence continues at coordinate 121,176 of NZ_JBIBKD010000014.1, forward strand.
CATCGACGTGCCCTGGCTGCTTCAGCGCCACGAGGAGGTCCTGCCGGACCAGCCCACCGTCAACGACTTCTCCGCGCTGGTCGCCGCCGTCGCCCGGCACCGCGTCGACCCGCCGCGCCTCGGCGTGAACTCCGACCCGGCCTGGCGGGCCGCCGCGCTGCTGCACACCATCACCGTGCTGCGGCCGCTGCCCTCGGCCAACGCCCGCTTCGCCTGCGCGACCGCCGTGGCGTACATGTTCGTCAGCGGTGTCGGTATCGACCCGCCCTACGGCGCCCTCGTCGACCTCGCCCGCGACCTGCTGGCCGGCGCCACCGACGTCTACGGCGCGGCGGACCGGCTGCGCTCCTGGCAGATCTGAGAAGCGGGGGCCGACGCCCGATTCCCGCAGGCCGCCGGGAAATGTCGAAAACGGGTGCGACCCACGCATATCCGTTCCCCCGTTTCTGACTTTCTGTCAATGGTGGGGATGTTGTCCGGGCGCCTTGTTGGCCGTGTGGGGGTTGTGGAAGAGTGAAACGCGCGTGCGGGGGGAATGGCCGGGTGTCGCACGTGATTTGTGGACCGCGTCCGAATCGCCGTCGGTGAATTCGCACCTCCCGCGCCCCGTCCGAAAAGGTACGCACCAACCGGGCCTCCTTTTCGGCGGCAGGACTTCTGTGTGTCACATGCGTGGGAAGGAACCATCTCAGTGCCCACCCCCCACCCCCCTCGCCCCCCGTATCCCCCGCCCGGCGGGGATCCCGGGGAATCCGATGAATCACTCGCGGCCCCGCTGAGAGGCAGCCCGGAGGGCGAGGTCGCCGCCCATTCCGTCGCGCTGCTGATGGCGCGGCACTACCAGTCGGCGCACGACTACGCGGTCATCTGCCTCGCCTCGTCGACCCAGGTGGCCGCGATGGTGACCGGGACCGCCTTCCACCGGACCCTCAACCGCCTCGCCTTCGGCGAGAGCGCCGTCGCGCTGCGCCCGGCCCTTCTCGTGACCGTGCGCGACACGATCCGCGAGTGGTCCGGCGACGATCGAATATCGGCCGTTCTGCCCGCGTTGCAGAAACCGGCCGGGGGGCGCGGGCTGCGCGCCGCGACGTCCATGACGCCCGAAAACCGCACGCTCGCGGAGCGGGCATTCCAGGCACTTCCCTCGGCCTCGCGGTGTTTGCTGTGGCATGTCGAGGTCGAGGCTGATCCTTTAAACGTCCCGGCCGGACTGCTGGGCATGGACGCCGGCATCGCGTCGGCCGCCCTCGATCAGGCGCGGGACAAATTCCGTGAAGGCTGCGTTCGCGCCCATCGCGAACTCGCGCCGACCCACGATTGCCGGTTCTACAACCGCCTTCTCGATGTCCCGATCCGCCGGGGCGGCGCACTGCTGCCGGACGTCCAGCAGCATCTGGACGAGTGCCGTTACTGCCGGAACGCGGCGGAACAACTGAGCCATTTCGACGGCCCGCTGGGACCGTTGATCGCCGAGGCGGTGCTCGGCTGGGGGGCCCGCCGCTACCTCGACTCGCGCCCCGGCCGGGCCTCGCACGGCACCCGGGGTGCCCGTGCGGGCCGCCGCCGCGGCGGCGGACGGCGGGGCGGCGGGCGGTACGGACTGCTGGCCCGGCTCCCCGTGCCCGCCCGGGTGCCGCAGGCGCTGCGGCCGTCACGGGCCCTGCTCTCCGGCGTCGGCGCGGTCTCGGCCGGGGTGCTGGCGACGATGCTCATCATGAGCGTCTCCTCCTACGACGGGGGCCAGGCCGACCCGGCCGGCTCCAACAGCGCCGCCGGCCGCAAGGGCTCCCCGTCCGTGACGCCCCCCGGCGCCGCAGGGCTTCCCATGACCCAGGGCGTGACCCGGCTGCGCAACACCGGTGCCGACCTGTGCCTCGACATCCGGGACCTGCCGAAGGAGGGCGCGGGCGCGAAGCTGGCCCGGTGCTCGACGGTGTGGACCCAGCAGTGGACGTACGAGGACGACGGGCTGCTGCGCAGCGTCGCCGATCCCGGGCTGTGCCTGGACTCCCACAAGGACGCCGGTGTCGTCGTCCTCGGCACCTGCGCCGGCCAGGACGCCGAGCGGGGTGGCGACGTGCGCTACGACCTCACCGTGCGGGGGGAGTTGCTGCCCCGCTGGGACGAGCTGCTCGCCCTCGCCCCGGCCGACGACGACCCGGACGCCGACGTCGTCGTCAAGGTCCGCGACCGCTCCGCCGAGGACCAGCGCTGGCGATCGGAGCCGCTGCCGACGGCCGAGGGGTCCCTCTCGATCGAGGAGCAGGACGACCCGGCGGCCCGCCAGGTGACGCACGCCGACGCCCCGGCCACGTGACGTGGGGCGCCGGGGCCTGAGCGGGAGCTGACCGGAGCCCGACGGGAGTTGGCCGGGGGCTGACGGGAGTTGACCGGGGGCTGCGCGGCCGAGCCGCGCAGCCCCTGCGTCAGGCCGGATCCTCGACGAGGTCGGCCGGGCCGACGGTGTGCGGTGTCGCGTGCCCCGAGAGGGCGAGCGTGAGGTCGAGCTCGGCGAGCAGGCAGCGGATGACGTGCTCGACACCGGACTGCCCGTCGAGGCCGAGGCCGTACACGTACGGGCGGCCGACGAGGACGGCGCGGGCGCCGAGGGCGAGGGCCTTGACGATGTCGTCGCCGGTGCGCACGCCGCTGTCGAAGAGCACGGTGAGCCGGTCGCCCACCGCTTCCGCCACGCGGGGGAGCGCGTCGGCCGCCGCGACAGCACCGGCCACCTGCCGACCGCCGTGGTTGGAGACGACCACACCGTCCATCCCGGCGTCGGCTGCCAGCCGCGCGTCGTCCGGGTGCAGCACGCCCTTGAGGACGATCGGGCCGTCCCAGTTCTCCCGCAGGAACGCCAGGTCCGGCCAGCTCTTGGCCGGGTCGGAGAACATCCCGACGAAGTGCATCACGGCCGCGTTCGGATCCTCGTGCACCGGCTTGGCCAGGCCCGCCCGAAACGCCGGGTCGGAGAAGCAGTTGGCCGTGCCCACCCCGTGCAGGAACGGCAGGTAGGCCTGGTCGAGGTCGCGCGGCCGCCATGACAGCAGCGGCGTGTCCAGGGTGACCACCAGGGCGGTGAACCCGGCTGCCTTCGCCCGGTGCAGGAAACTGCGGGCCACCTCCGGGTCCTTCGGCCAGTACAGCTGGAACCAGCGCTCGGCGTCCCCCATCGCCTCGGCGACCTGCTCCATGGGCGTGCTGGACGCGGACGACAGGATGAACGGCACGCCTTGTGCGGCGGCGGCCCGGGCCGCGGCGGACTCGGCGTCCGGGTGCATGATCGACAGCACGCCGACCGGGGCCAGCGCGAGGGGGGCCGGAAGGGAGCGGCCCAGGACCTCGACGGACAGATCCCGCTCGTGCACGTCGCGCAGCATGCGCGGCACGATCCTGCGGCGCTTGAGGGCCGCCCGGTTGGCGCGGGCCGTACCGCCGTCGCCCGCGCTGCCGGCCACATACCCCACCGGGCCGGGCCCGAGCCGCTGCTCGGTGAGCTCCTCCAGCCGGGTCAGATCGGTGGGCAGCCGCGGCACGGCGCCCGTCATCCCGTTCAGATAGATCTCGTACTGGAAGTCCGCCCAGTGCTTGCCCACGAACGACCCGCCTCTCGTCGTCTCCTCGTCGGGACCGTGCCGTGGGGCGAGGGTACCGAGCGGTATGCGCTCCGGTGGATCAGGGGCGGGCCGCCGCCTCGCTCAGCAACAACGGCTCACTCCTCGTCGTCCGCGTGCGGTGCGGGGTCGGACCCCGCGTCCGGGCCCTGGGCCCGGACGCGCCGCACGTGCTCCAGGGACTCGCGCAACTCCGAGAGCCAGTCGTCCGTGTGACGCTGGACCAGCCGGACGCACCAGGCCAGCGCGTCGCTGCGGCTGCGGGCGACGCCCCCGGCGATCAGGGTGTCGAGGACCTGGCGCTCCGGCTGGCGCAGCCGCGTCATGACCGGCGCGGCCACGTGCGTGAACAGCGTGCGCCGGCCGCCGCACTCCACGCCCCAGGACACCTTGCGGCCGAACCGGTGCTCGGCGTCCCGGGCCACGGCCATGCGGTCCTCCCGGGTGCGCTCGCGGAACTCCTGCGCACGGCTCTCCAGGGCCGCGTCCCGCTCGGCGGCCGGGGCGTCCTCGGCCAGCCGGGGTGCGGGGATGCGGCCGATGACGGTGATCTCCTCGCGGTCCACCGTGATCTCGGTCAGCTCCTCGAAGAGGTCGTCGGGCAGGCGGCCGGCGAACCAGCCGCGAAGCTTCTCTCTCTGCTCATTCGTAATCATGTAATGACGATTACTCGCCCTGTCCATGAACACAAGGGGCCGCAAAGCAGTCGGCCGAGAGCGGAATCGGAATGTTTCAGGCCTATTAACGAACGCATGGGAATCAGCCATCTGGCCGCATCGTGACCCCGGAGGCCGCGCAGTTACGGGCTTCACCCGCGCGCGTTCCGTAACTTCACGCCACTGATTCAATACACAAGGTTACTGAAATCCGTGGGGTCGATGTGTGTTTCGGCGGCGGACTCGGCAGACTCGCGCTCGCCGCTCCGGGCACCGACCGAGCACGGACCGGCACACCCCGTAATCGAAGCGGAAGGATGCACACAATGCGGAACACCGCGCGCTGGGCCACGATCCTCGGCATGACGGCCACCGCCGTCTGCGGACCCCTCACCGGGGCCGCGCTCGCCAACCCGGGTCAGGCCCCCACCGCGCTCTACGCTCCGTCGGCCCTCGTACTCACGGTGGGCCACGGAGAGAGCGCGATCACAGCGACTCCGGAACGCGCGGTCACCCTGACCTGTGCCCCGACGGCGGCCGGCACGCACCCGGCGGCCGCCTCGGCCTGTGCGGAACTGCGCGGCGTCGGCGGGGACTTCGACGCCCTGACCGCGCGGTCCGGCGTGATGTGCACCAAGCAGTACGACCCGGTGGTCGTCACCGTCGACGGCGTCTGGCAGGGCAAGCGCGTCTCCTACGAGCGCACGTTCTCCAACGACTGCATGAAGAACGCCCACGGGACGGGAGTCTTCTCCTTCTGAGAGGGCTGGACCCACAGACCGGGATCGCGCTGAATCCGTGAAGCGCAGCGGGCCGTGGCTGGGGAGCCGGGCCGTTGTCACGGGGAGTCGCGATCTCGTGCGAGGGGGCCGGCGGGCGGAGTGGGGCCGCCCGCCGGCCTCTGGTCGTTCCCGGGCCCGGGGCCGTATGCCCGGGCCTTACGCCCGGTCGCGGTGGCTCGTGTCGCACCACGGGTAGCGGCGGCTGCGGCGGCAGGTGCACAGAGCGACACGGAAGCGGTCGGAGCTGACGACGGAACCGTCCTCCAGCTCCACCTCCACCGGGCCCTCCATCAGCAGCGGGCCCTTGCGCTGGACGCTGACGCGACGCGGCGTCGCCGACCGGTCAGACGGGGAGTTCGGCACGGACGACCACCAGCTCTTCCTTGTCCTCGGCGGCGGGCAGCAGCCCCCGCTCCCGCAGCCAGCGTTCCCGGCCGCGCAGCACGGGCCCGAGCGCGATCCGGCGCCGGCGGGTCACCGCTGCCTTCAGACCGGCCGCCCGCAACTGCCCGATCGTCAGGTCCGGGCCGCTGAGCGCCGACTGCACGAGCAGCAGCACCCCGCCCGGCCGCAGCAGGCCGGGCGCCTCCCGGCAGATGCGGTCGACGACCATCCGTCCGTCGCCGCCCGCGTCCCAGGCCCGGGCCGCACCCCGCGGGGGCCTGCGATGACCGTCCGGCGCCGGCACGTAGGGCGGGTTGGCCAGGATCAGGTCGAACGTCTCGTCGGGCACGGGTTCGAAGAGGTTCCCGTGCCGGATACGGACGGGGAGCCCGGCCAGCCGGGCGTTCAGCCGCGCGGCCCACACGGCGCTCCAGGACACGTCCACCGCGGTCACACGGCCGCCCCGGCGCGCGGCCTCCAGGGCCAGGGCGCCGCTGCCGGTGCCCACGTCGAGGACGTCCGCGCCCGGTGGCAGCGGCTCGTCGAACAGGGCACCGGCCAGCAGCTCGGTGTCCTCCTGCGGGGCGTACACGCCCGGGGGTACCAGTGCAATCACGGACGCCGAGTACCCCGTGAATCAGGAGATATGAGCTGCTTCCCGAGCAAGGGGGGTAAGCAGTGACGAACGTGACGCCCGCCAGTCGGTGAGCAGCCGGGCGCCGAAGCGCTCCTCGACGAACTCGGTGGCGTCGATGCCGAAGGCGACGTCCGGGGCGAGGTGCGGCTCCTGTTCCAGCAGGCCGCCGATGACGTCGTGGCGCACCACCTGCTCGTGGACGGCGTCGGCCTCGACATGCTCGTCGTAGAAGTGCTCGGCCGCGGGACCGGCGCCCGTGCGGCGCATCGCCTCGGCCAGCCGCCGCGACCCCGGCGACGAGGTGATCTCGACCGTCGCGAAGTGCCCGACCAGGGCGCCCCTGAGGGCCCGGTGCAGCCCGAACAGGGACATCATGTTCACGGTGACCAGGGCTTCGGCGGTCGCGGCGTCGACATAGCGGCCATAGGCGGTGTCCAGCCCCAGATCCGTCATCAGGTCGGCGAACAGGGCCGCGTGCACGCGCTCGGCCCGGCCGCCGCCCCACTCGTCGAACTCCACCGCGGCCATCCCCGCCTTCGCCCGGCCCCACAGCCGCGGCAGCACCCAGGCGTGCGGATCCGCCTCCTTGAGGTGGTACAGAGAGCGCTGGGCGGCGTACTCACGCACCTGCCACAGTTCGCCCTCGGCACGCAGGAAGTGGGTCACACCGGTGCCCTCGACCGGCTCGACCAGCAGACCGGCCAGGGCCTCGTCCACGCTCTCGTGGACGTGCGCGTCGGTGCGCAACGCGGACAGGAAGCGCTGCTCCATGGCCGCGCGGACGCCCAGCAGGCCGGGATCCCACTCCCGCTCGTCCGGCACCCCGGCGAAGCCGCGATAGTGCAGCTCGTAGCAGAGGTACAGGGCGAGCTGGAGGTCGTCGCCGTACACCTCGGCGCGGGCGACCTCCTCAAGGCGGGGCAGGCGGCCCGCGCCCCGCAGATAGGTAGCGACGCCCCTGCTCAGCGGGCCGCGCGGGGTCGGCAGTCGTGGTCCTTCGTGCTCCATGCGGGCCGGGTACCCGCCCGGCGACCGGGCACCCCTCGCGTGACATGCGCCCCAGGGGCCCGGCCCCGGCCCGGTTCTCCTCAGTCCCCTTCGGCGTCCTCCTGCGCACGCGGGTTGGGGGAGACGGCCTCTGCGGCCTCGCCTCGATGGCGCCGCCGCTCCGTGGAGTCGCGGGTGCGGTTCTCGGCGTCCTCGACCTCGCGCAGCACCTCCTCCAGCGCCGTCTCGGGAGGATCGTTGCGCTGGTCCTGGCCGTGATCCTGGTGGTGGGACACGGGGTCTCCTTCCTCTTCCTGTCTTCGGTACGGTCCGGCACGCGCCGTGGCGGTCAGCCGGAGGTGGCGGCGATCCGCAGCGGCACCGGGTCGGGCAGAGCCGCCTCCTCGCTGCGGCGGGCGATCTCCGCCCACCAGGAGGGGCCGTCCTCGATGTGGCGCAGCAGCACGCCCTCGCGGATCGCCCAGGGGCAGACCGTGACGGCCTTGATGCCGGTCAGCTTCATCGCGGTGTGCCCGACCACCGCTCCCGCCAGGCTCTGTGCGGCGCGCGGGGCGGAGATGCCGGGCAGATGCGCGCGCTCCGCGGCGGGCAGGGCGGCCAGTCGGGTGATGGCCTCCCGCAGCTCGGAGCGGTGCATCTGCCGGTCCACGAACGGGCCGTGGCGCCCGGGCGCGGCACCGCACAGCCGCCCCAGCTGCTGGAAGGTGCGGGAGGTGGCGACCGCGGTGCGCGGGCCCTCCCAGCGGATCCGCGCCGCGACGTCCCGCAGCTGATGGCGGACCTTGCGGCGCAGCGCCCGCACCCGCTCCGGCGACGGAGGATCCTCGTCCTGGAAGAACTCGTGCGTCAGCCGGCGCGCGCCCAGTGGCAGCGACGCCACGAAGTCGGGCAACCGGCCCCGTCCGAAGGCGACTTCGAGGGTGCCGCCGCCGATGTCGAGCAACGCGAGCGGCCCCGAGCGCCAGCCCATCCAGCGCCGCGCCCCGAGGAAGGTCAGTTCCGCCTCGATCTCGCCGGGCAGGGTGCACAGGTCGACGCCGGTACGGGCGCGGACCGTGCGCAGCACCTCGTGCCGGTTCGGCGCGTTGCGCACCACGGCGGTCGCGAACGCCGGCGGGTCGGCCGCGCCCCACCGGGCGGCGGTCCTGCTCGCCTCCGCCACCGCGTCGACGAGCTGCCGCACGGCGCGCTCCGGAACGGGTCCCCCCGGTGTGACCTGCTCGGACAGCCTCAGCCGCCACTTGGCGGTGTGCACGGGCAGCGGCACTCCGTCCGCCGCGTCCGCGACCACGAGTCTGACCGTGTTCGATCCCACGTCCACCACGCTGATACGCATGGGCGGTGGGTACCCATTTACCGGGCGGGCCAACAGATCGCATACAGCGGACCGACGAGGACACGCCACCCACGGCAGCACCTGCGGCGGGGGAGCGCGGCCGCGTGCTTTGGCCGACCGTGACAGCCCTGACGGAGGGCCGTTTCCGCTACGACGGCATCCGGCAGGAGGGCGGTCCGAGGAGAGCGGTCCGGTCCGGGTGAAACGGTGACGTTTCGCTGGTGGATTTCCCAGCGGTGCTTGTATTCCTTGACGCGTATATAACGGTCGAGGCATATTGGACCCATGTCCGACGCCGCCCTCTGGACCGCGCTCGCCGATCCCCATCGGCGGGCCATCGTCGCGCTGCTCCTGGAGCGGCCCCGGTCCGTCGGTGAGATCGTCGAGGCGTGCGGACTGAGCCAGCCGAGCACCTCCAAGCACCTCAAGGTGCTGCGCGAGGCGGGCCTGGTCCGGGTGCGGCAGGACGCGCAACGCCGGGTCCACTCCCTCGACCCCGCCCCGATCGCCGCCCTGGACGCCTGGCTCGCCCCCTACCGCGCGCTCTGGAACCAGAGCCTCGACACCCTGGGCCGCCGCCTCGACGAGCCGCCGGACGCCCCCGAACCACCCCACCCGAAGGACTGATCCGCCATGACCGCCGACCTCACCGGCACCTATCTGACCCTGGACGACGGCCGCCCCGCCGTCCGGTTCAGCCGCCTCTACGACCACCCCGTGGCCCGCGTCTGGCAGTTCGTCACGGACGCGGACGAACTGGAGCGCTGGTTCCCGTCCCGCGCCGAGATGGAGCTGCGCCCCGGCGGCACGATCCGCTTCAGCGGCGATCCGCACCTGGAGGACACCACCGGCCGGGTCCTCGCCGTCGACCCGCCCCGGCACCTGGCGTTCGAGTGGGACGGCGACGAACTCCGCTTCGACCTGGAGGAAACCGGCGAGAACAGCACCCGCTTCACGCTCACCAACATCCTCGCCACGCGGGACAGCGCCGCCCGCAACGGCGCCGGCTGGGAGGTGTGCCTGGCGGCACTGGACGCCCGGGCCCGCGGCGAGCGGAGCACCGGCCCGCACGCCGGGGCCGACGCGCCCTGGAAGGGCCTCTACGCCGCCTATGTCGCGGCGGGGGTGCCCTCCGGCGCGCCGGTGCCCGGACTGGACTGACCGTGCACGCCCGTCACGCCATCTGACGCCGCACCAGCTCGTGCAGCCGGCCTCCGGTGTCGGCGAGCAACTGGGCCGGCGGGCCCTGCTGGATGACCTTGCCCTCCTCCATCACCACGACCCGATCGGCGTCCAGCACCGTCGACAGCCGGTGCGCGATGACGATCCGGGTGGCGTTGAGGGCCTTGGTGGACTCGATGACCGTGCGCTGCGTCTCGTTGTCGAGCGCGCTGGTCGCCTCGTCGAAGAAGAGGATGCGCGGCCGGCGGATCAGCGCCTGGGCGATCATCAGCCGCTGGCGCTGGCCACCGGAGACGGCACCGCTGCCCGCCACGATCGTGTGCAGCCCCATCGGCATCCGCTTGATGTCCTCGGCGAGCCCGGCCATCTCGGCCGCCGCCATCGCCTCCTCCGGCGTGTACGGCTCGGTGCCGCAGATGACGTCCAGGATCGAACCGCTGAACGGCTGCGCGTGCTGGAGCACCACACCGCACTGGCGGCGCACCGCCGACTGGTCCAGGGCCGCCAGGTCCTGCCCGTCATAGAGCACACTGCCCGACACCGGCCGGTCGAAGCCGATCAGCAGCCGCAGCAGCGTCGACTTCCCGCAGCCGCTCGGTCCGACGACCGCGACGAACTCTCCCGGCCGCACCTCGAACGACACGTCGTCCAGGACCAGCGGACCGTCGTCCGAGTAGCGGAAGGACACCCGCCGCGCCTCGATCGCCCCGGTCAGCGGACCCGGCCGGGTGCTCGCCGCGCGCACCTCCGGCGTCGCGTCGAGCACCGGCTTGATCTCCTCGAACAACGGCAGCGCCGCCACCGCCGAGACGAACGAACCCGTCAGCTGCGTGACGGAGGTCAGCACCATCGTCACCGAGGTGTTGAAGGTCAGGAACGCCGCCGCCGACATCGACCCCCGCGCCGGACCGGCCAGCAGCATGAACATCAGCAGCGTGCACAACGGCAGGTACACCGCGCCCAGCACCGTCGTCAGGTTCTTGATGCGCCCGACCCTCTGCTGGAGCTCCCGGCTGCGCGCGAACTCCGAAGCCCACGCGGCGTACGCGTAGTTCTCGGCGGCGGCCACCCGCAGCTTGGGCAGACCCCGCAGCGTCTGGAACGCCTGGTTGTTCAGCTTGTTGGAGAGCACCACCAGACGCCGCTGCCAGCGCACCTGCCACAGCCCCAGCCCCAGGAACACCGCCGCGATGACGACGAGCATGCCGATCGCGGCCATCGCCATCGGCACGCTGAACCAGAACAGCAGCCCCAGGTTCATCGCGCCGATCGTCACCGACTGCGCGACCGTCGGACCGACCCCCGCCAGCAGCCTGCGGATCGAGCTGATGCCCATGGCCGCGCTGGCCAGTTCACCCGTGGAGCGTTCGGTGAAGAACTTCGTCGGCAGCCTCAGCAGCCGGTCCCACACCGCGGGCTGGAGGGTGGCCTCGATCCGGCCCTCGATCCGCAGGATGGTCAGGTTCTGCAACAGCATGAAGGCCGCGGCCACCACACTGCTCAGCATCACCGCCAGACACACCTGCACGATCAGACCCGTCTGCGCCTTCGGCACGAACTCGCCCAGCACCTTGCCCGTCGCGACCGGCACGAGCGCGCCGATCGCGACCGTCACCAGACCGCTGAGCAGCAGACCCGTCAGGTCACCGCGCATGCCCCGTACGCAGAACCGCAGCAGCCCCAGCGGACTGAGCCGCTTCTCCGGCAGCGGACGGTAGAACATCACCGCGCGCGGCTCGAACTCCTCCGCGTTGGCCTTCTCGATCGGGGTCTCCCGGCCGGTCGAGGGATGCACCGCGACATAGCCGCCGCGCCGCCACAGCAACGCCACCGGCGCACCCGACAGCGCCCGCTGACCGACCAGCGGTCCCACATTGTCCCGCCACCAGCGGCCCTCCAGCCGTACGGCCCGGGTACGGACGCGGGAGGCCAGGGCGACCTGCTCGACCGGGTCGAGACGGTCCCCGCCGGTGCCCTTCTGGGTCGGCTCGGTGATCCGGATCCCGGCCGCCTGCCCGACCAGCTTGCACGCCGCGTACGTGGCGTCCGCGTCGGCCGCGGTCGTGCGCTGCGAGGAGCGCTTGCCGATCGAGGCGAGCAGCGTCCGGTCCGCCTGGGCGCGCACCGCCTCACCGGCCTTGATGCCCTCGGCGGTGCGCGTCTCGTGGGTGCGCTCCAGCTGCTCGATCCAGCGGTCCAGAGTGGTCAGCAGCCGGTACTGCTGGTCGACCATGGACTGCCACAACGCGGGATCCATCAGCAGGTCGGCCGCGGCCTCCGCGCCGTACAGCGAGCCGTACTGCACACTGCCGGGCGGCACCTGCATCCAGAACACGTCGTCGTCGGTGGGCGCCGCGGCCCGCTCGGTGGCCATCGGCGCCTGGAAGAGGATCGACAGACTGCGGCCGACCCCGAGGGCGAGCGCGTACTCCAGCGGACTCGTCGTCGGCGGCACGTACTGCGGGTTGCCGTACTCGTCGTACGACCAGGTCGCCGTGTTGGCCGGCTGGTACAGCTCGCGCAGGCCGATGCGGTGCACCACGCAGTCCCGCAGCGGCCGGGCCACCAGGGTGTGCTGCGGGCCCGGCACCGGGCCGAGCACCAGCGAGCCCGCCTCCAGCCGGCCCAGATGGTGCCAGTGGCCCTGCTGCCCGGCGTCGACCGCGAACAGGTCCACGGCGCCGGAGGCGACCAGCCACAGCACCTGCGGGCCTTCGAGGTCGAGCCGGTTGAACCCGGCGCAGTCGATGCGCGAACCCAGCTGCCCGAAGGCGCCCAGCACCAGGTCGCCGTCGTGCCCTTCGTGAACGGCCGTCATGTCACCGCTCCCTGACCAGTGCCGCGTACGCGCCGCCGCGGGCCACCAGGTCCTCGTGCCGTCCCCGCTCCACGATCGTGCCGTGCTGCAGGACGACGATCTCGTCGCTGTCGCGCACCGTGCTCAGCCGGTGCGCGATCACCACACAGGCGCAGCCGCGCCGGCGCAGGTTGTCCATCACGACCTGCTCGGTCTCCGCGTCCAGCGCGCTCGTCACCTCGTCGAGCACCAGGATGCTCGGCCGGCGCACCAGCGCCCGGGCGATCTCCAGACGCTGGCGCTGCCCGCCGGAGAAGTTGCGGCCGTCCTGCTCGACCCTGCTGTGGATGCCACCCGGGCGGCGGGTGATCACATCGTGCAGAGCGGCGTCGCGCAGCGCGTCCTCCACCGCCTCGTCGGGGATCGACGGGTCCCACAGCGCCACGTTGTCACGGACGGTGCCCTCGAAGAGGAACACGTCCTGGTCGACGAAGGACACCGAGGCGGCCAGCGCCCCGCGCGGGATGTCCTCGATGCGCTGCCCGTCGATCCGGATCACGCCCTCCCACGGCGCGTACAGCCCGGAGATCATCCGCGACACCGTCGACTTGCCGCTGCCCGAGCCGCCCACCAGCGCGACCTGCTGCCCCGGACCGACCGTCAGGTCGAAGCCGGTGAGCAGGGGCTTGTCCAGCGGGCTGTAGCCGAACGTGATGTTCTCCAGCTCCACATGGCCCTGGAGGCGGCGCGTGGACTCCCCGGAGCCGGGGCGGCCGTAGAGCGGGTCGGCCTTGAAGTTCTCCACGTCCTTCAGCCGGGCCACGTCCGCGGCGAAGTCCTGGATGCGGCCGGCGACGCCGTTCAGCCGGGTCAGCGGAGCCGTGAACCGGGTGACCAGGGCCTGGAAGGCGACCAGCAGACCGACCGAGATGTGCCCCTCGACCGCCCGCATACCGCCGATCCACAGGATCAGCGCGCTGTTGAGGGTGGCCAGCGTCGGCGCCACCACGCCCAGCCAGGCACTCGGCACGCCGAGCCGCTGCTGCTCCTCCAGGGTGGTGGCGTGCTGCCCGGCCCACTTGCGGAAGTAGCCGTCCTCGCCGCCGGTCGCCTTCATCGTCTCGATGAGCTGAAGGCCGGTGTAGGCGGTGTTGGTGAGGCGGGCGGTGTCCGCGCGCAGCTTCGCCGTGCGCGTCGCCCGCAGCCGGATGACGACCCGCATGGCGACGATGTTCAGCAGGGCCACGCCGATGCCGACGACCGTCAGCTGCGGGTCGTAGGTGTAGAGCAGCACCGCGTACAGGACGACCACGATCGCGTCCACGCCCGCCGCCGCGAGGTCGCGCGAGAGTGTCTCGGACACCGCGTCGTTGGACTGCAGGCGCTGCACCAGGTCGGCCGGGCTGCGCTGGGAGAAGAACGTCACCGGCAGCCGCAGCAGATGCCGCAGGAAGCGGGCGCTGGAGAGCGTGGAGGAGATGATCCGGCCGCGCAGCAGGTTGGCCTGCTGGAGCCAGGTCAGCACCACGGTGAGCAGCACGCACGCCGCCATCGACGTGAACAGCACGCCGAGCAGCGAGGTCTGGTTGCCGATCAGGAACTCGTCGATGTAGGTGCGGCTCAGCGCGGGCACCGCGGCGCCGACCGCCACCAGCAGCAGGCTCGCCAGGACGGCGGCCGGCATGGTGCCCGCCGTGCCGCGCAGCCGGGCCGGCATCGCGCCCAGGACGCCGGGCTTGCGGCCGCCCCGGGCGAAGTCCTCGCCGGGTTCCATCACCAGGACGACACCGGTGAAGCTGCCGTCGAAGTCCTCCATCGGGACGAACCGCCGGCCCTTGCCGGGGTCGTTGATGTAGACGCCGCGGCGGCCGAAACGCCGGCCCATCCCGTCGTAGACGACGTAGTGGTTGAACTCCCAGAACAGGATGGCCGGCGACGTGACCTCGGCGAGCGCGGCCAGGTCCATCTGCATGCCCTTGGCCGTCAGGCCGTAGGAGCGGGCCGCCTTCAGCAGGTTGCTGGCGCGCGAGCCGTCCCGGGAGACACCGCAGGCGATGCGCAGTTCCTCCAGCGGGACGTGCTTGCCGTAGTGGCCGAGCACCATCGCCAGGGAGGCGGCGCCGCACTCGACGGCCTCCATCTGGAGCACGGTCGGGGTGCGGACGGTCTTCGCCCGGGCCTTGGGCACCTTGCGCTGGGGCGGGGCGGCCCGGCGCCGGCTGCGGGGCTCCTGTGCGGTGGCGCTCATGGCAGCAGCCAGTCGACGGGGTGCTGGTCGGCCAGCCGGATCGAACCGGAGGCCAGTGTCATGGAGGTCAGCTTGAACGGGGGCCCATCCGCGGACGACCACCGGTAGCCGCTCTTCGTGGCGGAGGACGTGTCCAGCCGGACCGTCACGGCCACCGGCCTGCCCTTCTTCGTGAACTGCTCGCCCAGCTGGCTGTCCCCGAGGAACGCGGCGATCTGCTGCGGGGACTGGGCCGAGCGGTCCACCGACTTCACATGGCCGCGCAGCACGCCGTACTCCTGCGTCGGCACCGATTGCACGGTCAGGTCGACGGCCGCGTCGTCGGGGATCGAGGCGGCGTTCTCGGCGGGGACGTACACGGTCGCGTACAGCGGGTCCTTCGTGCGGGCGACCTTCTCGACGGCGGCGACGTTCGCGCCGGTCTGGATGATCTGCCCGACGGTCGCGGCGAGCGCGGAGACCCGGCCCGCGTCGAGCGTGCGGACGACCGCTTCGCCCTTGGCGGTACGGACCTTGAGCACGGGGGTGCCCGCGGGCACCCGCTGGCCCTGCCTGGCCAGCACGGCCGTGATCTGGCCCGCGACGGGGCTCTGGAGGAGGTAGCTGCCCTGCCCGTGCGTGATGATGGCGGGTGCGCTGACGGTGGAGGTCACCGAGCCGGTCACCGCCCACACCGAGGCGGCGGCCATCGCGACCACCGTCACCGAGAGCACGAGCCAGCCCTGCGGCCGGGCGAAGCGCACCGGGAGGTCGAGTTCCTCCGGTGACTGGAGCTTGGCGAGGGCCTGTTGGCGGAACTGCAAGGAACTTCCCTCACCCGTAGAAGAGGTACTCACGACCGTGGCGAGGAGCCCGGCGGCCGTGCACGAGGTGCATGCGGAACCCGAAGAACCCGGAACCGCCGGCTGCGGTTCCGGGACTCAACGGCACAAGGGCTCGATCAGAGACCGGCGACCAGGTTGGTGACCGGGGCCGTGTTCAGGCCGGTGGCGCCCTCGACGGTGCCGACGACGGTGTTCACCAGGCCGGAGACCGGGGCGATGCTGTCGACGGTGTCGGTGACGGTGTTCACGGCGTTCACGGCGAGGCCACCGGAGACGGCGTCGAGCTCGGCGTCGGCGATCTCGACGGTCTCAACCTGGGGGGTGGAGTTCATGATGGAACTTCCCTTCATATGGATATCTCACAAGGGGGGAGCGGCCCCCTCTGGGGACAGATGACGGCCGCGACCGCGAGCACCGGGCACCCGTTTCCGAATGCCCTGAGCGGCCCCCGCGGTGCGATGGATCAAAGCACGCCGCTGCTCCGGGCTTCCAATCAACCATCCCCCTCACCAGGCAACTTGCGCCCCGGCGGCACCGATCCGTGCAGGTTCGGGCACCGCTTGGCGGCGAGTTCTTCACATGCCGCACGGCATCGGCGCATCCCGGCCCTTGCTCCCCGGGGCGGCGAATCCGGCACTCCTGCCGGAAAGGCGTGACCGACGCGGCCGGGGTGTGGATAACCCTCCTTTCGGTGACCGGGTTGAGCAGTCGCTGTGCAGATTCGCTGAAGCCGAGATTCCGCTCCGTGATCGCAACGGATCGTTCCCGGCCGGATACGGAGCGTTCCGTTCCGCCACGCCGGAACGGCGCCCGTCGCTGAAACGCCGTCATCCGGCCATGAACCTCCGTCATCCGGCGACGTCGGGCCCGCCGGAGCGGCCCAGGTGAACAGGGCCGTCGTCGAGCGCGCGGTCGCCGTACGGGCAACGGGAGTTGGCTGATTCGGTGATGCGAAGGGATCACTTGCAATCGGAATTGAACGCCCCGTGCGGCCCGTGCGTACCAACAGCCATCCAGGCGCCCCCCAGAAGCTGCCGGACGGCGGCACCTACTCCGTTCCCCAGGAGGAGAGAAGTTTGAGTCACAAGCGAATTCCGAAGCGCAAGGCCGCGATAGCGGCCGGCAGCGTGGTGGCGCTCGGCGCGGCCGCGATCCTGCTCCCCAACGCCAACGCCTCGCAGGACGGTTCGTCCGACGACGCGGCGGCCGCGCCGAAGACCCTGAAGGCGGGCGACGCCTCGGATCTCGCCACGCAGCTCTCCGGGCTCCTCGGTGAGGCGTTCGGCGGCTCCTACTACGACGGCGACAGCCGGCAGCTCGTCGTCAACGTCGTACGGGGCGACAACAACAACGTGGTGGTGCAGGCGAAGGCGGCCGGCGCGAAGGTCCGCGAGGTGGAGAACAGCTGGTCGGAGCTCAAGGACGGGGCGTCGACGCTCAAGTCCGAGGCGACCATCGCGGGCACCTCGTGGTCGATCGACCCGCGCACCAACAAGCTCCTGGTGACCGCGGACAGCACCGTGACCGGTGCCAAGTGGGACAGACTGGAGAGCACCGTGAAGGAGCTCGGCTCCGACATGGCCACCATCAAGAAGTCCTCCGGCACCTTCAAGCCGTTCGTCTCCGGCGGCGACGCCATCTTCGCGGGCGGCTCGCGCTGCTCCCTCGGCTTCAACGTCACCGCCGGCGACGGCTCCCCGGCCTTCCTGACCGCCGGTCACTGCACCCTCGGCGGCAACGAGTGGTCCGACAGCCAGGGCGGCCAGCCGATCGCCACGGTCGACCAGTCGACCTTCCCCGGCAACGGTGACTTCGCACTCGTGAAGTACGACGACCCGGCGACCGAGGCGCCCAGCGAGGTCAACACCGGCAACCAGACCGTGCCGATCACCGAGGCCGCCGAGGCCACCGTCGGCCAGCAGGTCTTCCGGATGGGCAGCACCACCGGGCTCAACGACGGCCAGGTCCTCGGCCTCGACGCCACGGTGAACTACCCGGAGGGCACGGTCACCGGCCTCATCCAGACCGACGTCTGTGCCGAACCCGGCGACAGCGGCGGCTCGCTGTTCACCCAGGACGGTCTCGCCATCGGCCTGACGTCGGGTGGCAGCGGCGACTGCACGGCCGGCGGCGAGACGTTCTTCCAGCCGGTGACCACCGCCCTGGAGGCGGTCGGCGCGACCCTCGGCGCGGGCGGCGGCGCGGGCGGCGGTGCCGGTGCCGGTGACGACGCCGGTGCGGGCGAGGGTGCCGGTGCGGGTGACGACGCCGGTGCCGGTGACGAGGCGGGCGCCGGTGGCGAGGCCGGAGCCGGCCAGGAAGCCGGGGCCGGCCAGGAAGCCGGGGCCGGTGAAGAAGCCGGTGCGGGTGCCGGCGCCGGTGAGCAGGCCGGTGACGGCGAAGCGGGTGCCGGAGCCGGCGCCGGTCACGACGCGGGGCAGGGCGTCGAGGACAACTCCGGTCTGACCGAGTCCCGCTGACCCCTCCTCGAACCGTCGGCAGCCGGTCCGACGACGCCGGCCCGGTCCCGCCCCCTTCCTGGCGGGACCGGGCCGGCCACCGGCGTGTCCGCGGCACCGCGGCCGGGGGCTACCCGAGAGCCCTGATCAGCAACAGGGCGATGTCGTCGAGCCGTTCCTCCCCGTCCGCCTGGTGCCGCGCCTGGTGGACGAGGCTGTCGGCCAGTTCGTCCAGCGGCAGGTCCCCGGCGTCGGCCAGCCGCCGCCCCAGATCCGCGAGGGCCTCCTCGAAGTCCGTGCCGGGCGATTCGACCAGCCCGTCGGTGTAGAGGACGAGCAGCGAACCGGGAGGCAGGGCGACCTCCGTCGTCGGATACACGGCCGAGGCGTCGATGCCCAGCAGCGGACCACCCGCCAGGTCGAGGACGCGCACCTTGCCGTCCGGCCGTCTCAGCAGCGGCGGGGGGTGCCCGGCCCGGGACATCACGGCCCGGCCGTGCGCCGGGTCGAGCCGCAGATACAGGCAGCTGGCGAAGAGATCGGCCCCCAGGTCCAGCAGCAGCCGGTTGGTGCTGCGCATGACCTCCTCGGGCGCCTGCCCCACCGTCGTGTACGCGCGCACCGCGGTGCGGACCTGCCCCATCAGCCCGGCCGCCGTCACGTTGTGGCCCTGGACGTCCCCTATCACCGCCGCCGCGGTCCCCTGGGCGCCGACCAGGTCGTAGAAGTCGCCGCCGATGTCCATGCCCTGAGTGGCCGGCACATAGCGGCCGACCGCCTCGATGCCGGGCAGCGACGGCAGGGAGTGCGGCAGCAGCGCCTCCTGGAGGCCGTGCGCGAGCCGGTGCTTGGCGTCGTAGAGCAGGGCCCGCTCCAGCGCCTGGGCGATCAGCCCGGCCATGCTGGTCATCACCGCCCGCTCCTCCGTCGGGAAGGGGTGCGGCTCGGCGTAGGAGAGCACGCAGGTGCCCACCGGGCGGCCCTGGGCGATCAGCGGCAGGAAGGCCCAGGCCGCGAAACCGTCGGGGGTCGCGGTCCGGGCCGGGTACAGGCGCTCCAGCTGCTCCTGCGACTCGAAGAACGCGGGCACCCCGCTCCGCAGCACCTGGGTGCCGGGTGTCGGCTCGGTCAGGGGCATCCCGTCGAACCGTTCCACCACATGCGGGTCCGGGTAGCCGCGGTGCCCGAGGACACGCAGCCGGTTCGCCCGCGAACCCAGTACGACCAGGGCCTGGCTGCCCACCGCCGGGGCGATCTCGTCCGCGACCAGCTGCACCACGTCCTGCACCCCCACGGCCTCGGTCAGCGCCCCGGCCAGGTCCAGCACCTGCGAGATGGTGACCAGCCGGGACGGCGTCCCGTCGGGCGGCGGTGCGGTGCGGTTCATCCGGGACACCGCCCGGGACCTGGTGATGCGCACGCTCAGGCCCGTCGTGCTCGGGTAGAGCCGGAACGACAGCCATTCGCCGGGCGGGCGCAGCGCCACGAACGAGGTGACGTGCTGGCTGAGCAGCGCGGCCCGGTAGCGGTCCTCGTACACCGGGTCGTTGAGCCAGGGCACCGACGCCCACAGCTGGGTGCCGAGCAGCCGGCTGACGGGGACGTTCAGCAGCTCGCCCGCCGCCGCGTTGACGAAGCCGACGCGTCCGTGCAGGTCCAGTGAGACCAGGCCGTACGGCAGGCGGCTCACCATCCGGGCCGCCTCGACCGTGCCCAGCGTGCCGGCCATCCCGCCGACCAGGGGGGAGGCGAGCAGATCGGTCTCGGGGTGGGGCGGGATGCTGTGCTCGGCGGCCCGCTCCAGCCGGACCGCCAGCCGGCCGCAGGCCGCGGTCAGATGCTCGCGCTCGTGGTCGGACATCTCCGGCGGATGCGCACCCGGCCAGGTCACGAAGACCGCGCCGTACACGGTGGACTCGGTGGCGACCGGCACCGCGGCCAGGGCGAACGGGTAGGGCAGCACCACGGCGATCCGCGGATAGCGGCGGGCCATCTCCTCCTCGCCGCCGACCCACACCAGCCGCCGCTCGCGCGCCGCGTCGGAGACCGGGATCGGGGCGCTCAGGCCCACCCGCTCCCAGGGTGCCGCGAACGCCCGGGGCAGACCGGCCATCACGGCCATCTCCAGCACCGGCTGGTCCGGTGACATCAGGTACACCGCGCCGGAGTGAGCGTGCACCTCGTCCATCATCGAGGCCAGCGCCAAGGAGAGCAGAGGCCGGCCGACCGGTGATCTGGCCGCTGCCGGCGCCTGCGCGGACGACTGCCCGTCGGACACGCCGACCACCTCCTCGCACGGCCGCGCGACCGGGTCCAGGAACAAATCTCCCCCCTGACGGCCGGTCCCGCACGACGAGCGGTTCCGCGCGGGGTCTGGTTACCGTCGGTCACATGTTCGCCGCCTCCGGTGGGAGCGCCGGCCTACCCCGACTGTCCCGACCCATGCCTCCGTAGTCGAAGCGTGGCCGGGCGTACGGGCGCTCGGTGTGCGCCCCCGCGCACCCTGATGGCTGGTTCTCCGCGCCCACGCAAGGTCACGATCGCCAAGAATGGGGCACGCGCTCAACAGACGGGGGGGCGTACGTCGAGCGGAGGGGTGGCAGTGATCCGGGTGCTTCTGGTGCACGACGAGTGTCTGGTGCGGTCGGTGCTGGCGGAGTGGCTGCGGCGGGAGAGCGACCTGGCGGTGCACGACACGTCGTGGCGTGGCGCTCCGGGCACGGTGCGATCGTTCCGGCCGGACGTGTGCGCGGCGGACCTGGAGTGCGCGGACTCCTACGGGATCCCTCCGCTGGGCGACCTGTGCCGGCCGGGCCCGGAGCGCGTGCGCCCGCGATTACTCGTGCTCGCCGGCGCGAACCGGCCGGGCCTGCTGAAGCGGGCGGCCGAGGCGGGGGCGCTGGGCTATGTGGACAAGGAGGGATCCCCGCAGAATCTGCTGCGCGGGATCCGTCGCGTTGCCGAGGGGGAACGTTTCGTCAACGACTCGCTGGGCTTCGGGTTCCTCCAGGCGGCCGAGATGCCGCTGACCCGCAGAGAACTGAGCGTGTTATCCCTCGCGGCCGAGGGAGCCTCCATCGCGGAGATCGCCGGGAGCCTGCACCTGTCCCACGGGACGGTGCGCAACTACATGGCGGCCATCACCCGCAAGACCGGGGCCCGCAACCGCATCGACGCGATACGCATCTCGCAGGGCCGGGGCTGGCTGTGACCCCCGCCGGGCCGGTGCGGGAGCCCAGCTCCCGACGAGGTCCCGGTACAGCGCGCAGGACCGCATCAGCTCCTCATGACCGCCGTACGCCGTGCTCCGGCCGTCCATCACCAGGACCCGGCCGGCGCGGCGGGCCGAGCTGATGCGGTGGGCCACGACCACCAGGGTCCCGCCCGGCCGCGCGGCGAACGCCCGCTCGGCCCGCTCCTCCGCCCCGGGGTCCAAATGGCAGGTCGCCTCGTCCAGCAGGGCGAGCGGGGCGTACGACAGGTAGGCCCGGGTCAGTGCGACCAGCTGCCGTTCGCCGGCCGACAGCGTCTCCGGATCGACCTGGGCGTCCAGCCCCCCGAGCCGCTCGGCCAGCGGGGTGAGCCCGACCGCGTCGGCCGCGGCGAGCGCCTCCTCGGCGGGCACCGCGTCGGGCCGCAGATACGCGAGGTTCTCGGCCAGGGTGCCGCTGAACACGTACGCCTCCTGCGGGATGAGCACCCGCCCGGCGGTGGCCTCGGGGCCGGGCACGGGGTGCCCACCGACCCGGATCGTGCCGCGCGAGGGCGCGAGCAGCCCCGCCACGAGCGCGGTCACCGTGGACTTGCCGGCGCCGCTGGGACCGACGACGGCCAGGTGCGCGCCGGGCGGGAGGGTGAGGTCGAGATCCTGGACGACGGGGGCGCCGGCGGATCCGTAGGCGAAGGTGACGCAGGAGAGGGAGAGGGCGGGCGGTGCCCCCTCGCCGGGTCGGCTCCGCGTGGGGCGGGGGAGGCCGCGGTCGGCCTGGCTGGGGGAACGGCTCCCGCCCGGGCATGACGCACCGGCGGGGGTGGCCCCGGGGCCGGTGCTCGGGACCGGGTGCGACGCGTCGTGGTCGTCGGTGTCGGTGTCGGTCTCGTTCCGGGTCAGTCTGCGCAGTACCACCGTGAGGCGCGAGCCGCTCGTGCCCAGGCCGTGGATCAGGTTGCGCAGGGCCGGGAGCAGGGACTGGGTGACATAGGCGAGGGCGCCGACCAGGGCGCCCGTGGTGACGCCGTGGGACAGCAGCCAGGGCCCGGCGGCGAGCAGCAGCACGATCGGCAGCTGGCCGCCGATCGTCAGGGACGCCACGCGCAGTACGCCCCAGTGCGCCAGGGCGCGCGCCGCCCGCAGTTCCGCCTCGACCCGCTCCCCGTTCCCCGCGGCGATGTGCGCCTCCGCGCCGGTCGCCGTGATGTCCCGCAGCCCTGGGCCGACGCCGGCGAGGTCGCCGGCGAGGGCCTCGTCTGCGACCAGGAACGCCTCCTGCCGCCGCGTCAGGGGGCGCAGCGTCGCGGCGAACAGCGCCAGGCCGAGTGCCAGGGGCGGCCCCACCACCAGCAGCAGCGGCGGGGCGAGTGTGAACAGGCCGGCCAGGGCACCGGCGGCGGTGAACACGAACGAGCGGGAGACCATGACCAGGCCGGCGAAGGTGTCGCGGGCGATCTCCACCTGCTGGGTGAGCCCGGACAGGGACCCCGCGTCCCCGGTCCGCACCCCTCGTGTGACCACCCGTTCCACGAGCCGGTCCCTGAGCGGTTCGACCAGCGCGGCGACGGCGGCGTAGACCCGGGCGGTCCCGAACGCGCCGAGCAGCACGCCCAGTCCGGTCACGGCCAGCCAGACCAGCCCGACCTCCGCCCGCCCGCGCAGAAACCCCTCGTCCAGGGCACGGGCGGGCCCGTACCCGATGAGGAAGGTCTGCCCGGTCTCCAGCACGGACCAGCCGGTGAGCCGCACTAGGACCCGCCGACGGGCCAGCAGAAACCGCAGACCCCGGGTGGGGAGAGCGCCTCCGGCCGGGGTGCCGGGGGTGGTGTCCGCGCGTACTCCATGCCTACGCAGCCGTGCCGTCATGTCAGCGTCCCGTCCCCGGCATCCGCGCCCACGCCCTTGCGGCCGCTTCCCCCACCCCGCGCGTCCGGAACCACCCGTACCCCGCCGTCGTCGACATCCGCATCCGCATCCGCACCCGTCCCGTCGGGCCCCGCCCCGTCCCCGAACACCTCCCGGTACTCCGCGAAACGCCACAACTCCTCGTGCCGTCCCACCGCCCGCACCCGCCCTCCGTCCAGCCACGCCACGGCGTCGGCGCGGGCGGCCGTCGTGCCGCGGTGGGCGACGAGCAGCCGGGTGGTGTCCGGGCGGCCGTCGCCGAACAGGGCGTCGCTGATCTGGCGTTCCGTCACCGTGTCGAGGCTGGAGAGGGCGTCGTCGAGGATCAGCAGCCGGCCGCCGTGCGCGAACGCCCGGGCGAGACCGAGCCGTTGGGACTCACCGCCGGAGCGCGGGGCGTCGGCGACGGGTGTGTCGTATCCGCCGGGGAGGCGGCGGACGAAGTCGTCGGCGAGGGCCGTGCGGGTCGCCTGCCGGACCCGGGCGGGGGAGGGGGACGGCAGGCCGAGGCCGACCGCCTGCCCGACCGTGCCGCCGAGGAGGGCGGGCCGGGCGAAGGCGTAGCCGACGGCGCGGCGCAGGGCGTCGTGGGGCAGCTCGCGCAGCGGCACCCCGTCGAGGAGCACCTCGCCCGCGTCCGGGTCGGCCAGCCGTCCGGCGAGCGCGGCCAGCAGCGACTTGCCGGAGCCGGATCGGCCGACCACCGCCAGGGTCGTGCCGCCCGGCACGTCGAGATCCACCCCGTCGAGCACGGTGCGTCCGCCGCGCCGTGCCGTCACGCCGCGCAGCTCCAGCCGGCCGGGGCCGTCGGGCAGCGGCCGGGCGCCGTACGCGGTGGCGGGCTCGGTCTCGACCTCGCCCAGGCGCCGGGCGGCGGCCCGGGCCCGGGCCAGGCCCGCGAGCCGGCCGACCAGCACGCCGACGCCCGTCGCGAGCACCGCGTACCGGGAGGCCGCGAGCACCTCGCCGACCGAGAGCCGCTCCCGGGTGAGCAGGACACCCGCCACGGCGACGACCGCCAGGTGCAGCAGCGGCGCCACGGCGACCGCCCGGGCCGCGGCCCGCCCCTGCACCCGCCACATGCGGTGCCCGGCCCGGGACAGCTCGGGCAGCGGCCGCAGCACCCGCGCCGCCTCCCGGCGCTCCGTGCCGGCCGCGCGGACGGTGCGGACCCCCTCGACGGCCTCGGCCAGCGCGCCCGCGATCCGGCCCTGGGCCCGCTGGTAGCGCGTCGCGCTCTCGGCGGTGTCACGGGAGACGGCGCGCAGCAGAAGGGCCAGCACGGGGGCCCCGGCGAGGAACACGGCCGTGAGCCACCAGTCGATCAGCCCCAGCGCGATCACCCCGCCGACGGGACCGGCCAGCGCGGCCACGAGCGCCGCACGGGCCGCCGGCGTGGTGCCCGCCTCGGCGGCGCTGCCGACCAGACGGGCGACGAGGTCACCGGAGCCGAAGCGGTCCGCGGCGCGCGGCCCGACGCCCAGGACGTGCCCGGTCAGCCTCCGGCGCAGCCAGGCGGTGGTACGGGCGTCGACGGTGCCGGTCAGGACGGTCTGGACCGCGTCCAGCAGACCGAGCAGCAGCACGAGGCCGGCGCAGCAGAGCACCCAGCGGGTGGCGGGGGCGTGCGCCAGCAGAAGATCGAGGGCCCGGCCCAGCGCGGTCGGCAGCAGCAGTCCGGCACCCGTCGCGGCGACGCTCACCAGGCACAGCGCGAGACAGCGTGCCCCGCTGTACCGGGTGGCCGCGCGCAGCAGGGCGCGTGCCTGTCCGGCCGCCGGGTCGTCGTCGGCAGGCGGGGTCATACGGGCTCTACCTTCTTCCTGGGTTCGCCCCAGCCTTTCCTGGGGCGGGCAGGACCCCGGGCGGCCCCTCCCCGAAGGGAGGGAGCCGCCCGGAGCGAGCAGACCGTCGGTCAGAGACAGAGCACAACGCTCGCGGCGCTGACGCAGGAGAGCAGGCTCAGCGTGCTGTTGCCGCCGCCACCGTCCGTGCGCTCTTCGGACTCGATGGTCTGCAGGTCGAGAAGTGCCATGGTGTGTCCTTCCATTGAGGTGTCCGTCCGTGGTCATCCGTGGGGACGGGGTGGTGTCACGACTCCGCGGGATCGCGCAGCCGCGTCAGTGGGGCCGCCGGTTCGGCGGCGGGAGGAACGGCAGGTGGGCGTCGGCAGCCGGGTCGAGGGCCGCGCCGAGCGCCAGCAGGCACCCTGCCGTTCCGGTGGCGAGGTCCATGGACAGCCGCATCATCTGGTGCCCGGGGAAGGCCAGTTGGCCCTGGTAGGACATCGCGAACCAGCCGAGCCCGGCGATCTGCGCCGCCAGCCGCTCCGCGGTCGCGCCCGGCGCGTGGGTGCGGCTGAGGTGAAGGATCATTCCGGCGCGGCCCTGGAAGAGGCCGGGCTGTGCGTAGAAGCGTGAGGTGGCGGCGGTGATCACCCCGGCGCGGGCCGCCCCGAACTCCCCTTCCAGGCCGGGGGAGTGGGCGACGAGGTCGTCGAGGACCATGCCCAGGCCCGCGCTGCCGTCGCCGAGGTAGGGCAGGGTGCGCCAGCCCTCGTCGACCTCCAGCGACCCGTTCTCGCGGGTCATGCAGGACGCCAGGTCCCGGCGCAGGGCCACGGCCGCCGCCTCCAGCCAGGCCTTGTCGCCGGTCCACTCGTACTGCCGCAGCATGAGCAGCGCCGGGCCGCTCGCGCCGCGCAGCAGTCCGGCGCGCGGCCGGGACGCGGCCGGTACCGGCTCGGTGAGCCGCTGGACGAGGATCCGCGCCGCCTCGTGGGCCCGCTCGCCCAGCTCCGCCTCGCCGGTCGTACGGGCCAGGTGCCCGAGGACGAGGCCCAGCCCGGCCAGTCCGCCGTGCAGGTCGGAGGAGAGGTTCTGCCACCGCTCGGCGAGGATGCCCTCGACCAGGTCCAGCGCCCGCTGCCGGTGCCCGAGCCGGTCCAGGACCAGGGCGACGCCCGCGAGCCCGTCGTAGAGGCCGAGCGGGGTGCCGACCGGGGGCGGTGCCGTCCGGTCCAGCAGCCAGCGCTCGCCCTCCTCGTACCGCTCGGCACCGGCCGTGTCCAGCACGAACAGCACCCCCGCGGCCCCGTGTGCGAGCCCGAGCCCGCCGCCGTCGGAGAACTGGGCGACGTCGCCGGGGAAGAGCCGGTCGTCGCGCTCCGGGGTGGCCGAGGCCAGGATGGCCTTGACCATCGAGTCGCGGCTGTAGGGCCAGTCGCCCGGCTCCACCGGTGAGGAGGGAGCGGCCGGCGTACGGCCGGACACCTCCCGGGTGATCTCCGCGACCGCCTCGTCGAGGAACTGCCGCGGCACGTCGGGGAACTGCCGCGCGATCACCTCGGCCAGGTGTGCCGCCTTGCCGCGGTCGACCACGAACAGCGTGGTCACGGGCAGGAACAGGGCCAGCCGCAGACAGGCCAGCGCATAGCGGTCCACGTCGGTGCCCCGGCGGTCCGGCGGCGCGAAGAAACCGGGGTGGGCGACGACCTGGCGGCCGTTCTCCCCGACCGGGGCCGCGGCCTCGAAGTCGAGGAGGGACACGGTCTCCTCGTCCGGGGCGACCATGATGTTGAAGACGTGCAGGTCGTTGAAGACGATGCCCCGGGCGTGCACCGCCGCCACCGCCTCCTCCACCCTGCGGTGGATGCGCAGCGCCCAGGCCGTGTAGGAGGCGACGGCCTCGGCATCGGGGTCCTGGGTGAGCAGCGGATGCCGCTCCGCGAAGAAGGCGTTGAGCGGGCGGCCCTCCAGGAAGTCCATCACCAGGAAGCGGTGCCCGCCGAGCTCGAACCAGTCGCGCACCTCCGGGACCACGCCCGTGCCCGCGACCTGCTCCAGCGCCCGCTTCTCCCGTTCCAGCCGGGCGATCGCGTCGGCACCGTCCGAGGCCAGCCCCGCGTGCGGCCGCCCCTCCTTGAGCACCACCTTGCGGCCGTCGCGGGTGTCGGTGCCCGCGTACACCCCGCCGCCGTTGGAGAAGTGCAGTGCCTTCTCGATGCGGTAGGGCAGCTCGCCCGTCGTGGTGCCGTTCCGCGCGTCCAGATGCGGCTGGAGGAACCCCGGCAGGGTCACCCACTCGGGCACCTGGAAGGACGGCGCCCGCCGGTCCGGCACCAGCCGCCCCTCGCCGTCGCGCACCGCAGGCACCAGCGAGCCCCGCTCGTCCACGACGAACGCCCGGGCGAACGCGCCGTAGCGCACGTACAGCGGGCCCTCGCCCCAGCGCAGGTCGGTGAGGATGTACGGCCCCTCGAAACCCTCCAGCAGCGCGCCCAGCTCGCGCAGCACCCGGTGCAGCTGCTCCTCGTCGGCCGGGTAGACGGTGACGAACTTGCCGCTGCCGTCGCGCGGCGCGTACTTGGTGTTGCGCAGGTGGAGCAGGTGCGGGCCCGGCACGAACTTGAAGGGGACGCGCCGCTCGACGCAGTAGTCCCACACGATGCGGGCGACGTCCTCGGCGTTCGCCCGGGTCGCCGAGGCGTGGATCTTCCACCCCTGGGCCGGGCCCGGCACCGGCTCGCCGTCGGGTCCGAGCGGCGTCATCATCTGCCAGTCGCCGATCCGGGCCGACTCCCAGCCCTCCGGCAGCGGCCGGCGGGCCGTCTCGTAGAGGTGGTCGGCCGTCCCCCGGCCGCCGCGCCCCAGCCGGTCCGGCGTCTCGTAGAAATGCCGGTCGGCCAGCGCGTACACCTCGTACCGCTTGTCCATGCGTCCCCCTCCGTGACGAGCACCGAGCTTTCCAGTCACACACCGGGCACGGACAGTCACGACTGTCACGAGAACACCGTGCGGAACGCATGCGTCAAGACATGTTCGGATTCTTTCGAGCACTCGCGTCATCGCTGGTCCACGGAACGCCCACAGGGGCTGCGCAGGTGTCCCATTAGCGCTGTAATGGCCAACGTGGTCAGTCAGGGCGCCCAGGAGAGCGGAACGCGAACGCTGCGTGCCGAAGGTGCCCTCAGGGCGATCGCGGTCGACCAGGACTCGCCCGAACGGCTGCGCCGCGTCCTGGAGCAGGCGCTCGTCTTCGCCGGTGCGGCGCTCGCCGCCGTCTACGCGCCCAGCGAGGACGGCGAACTGCTCTGCCTGATGGAGTCGGCCGGCGTCCCGAGGACCCTGTACGGGCTGCGCGACAGCTACCCGCGCGCCGGGCGGTCCCCGGCCGCCGAGGCACACCGTCGCGGGCAGCCGGTGTCACTGGGCCCGGCGGAACTCGCCGAGCACGCCCAGTCGCGCCGCGTGCCGTCCCGGGACTTCTCCCTGACCGCCCTGCCCGTGCAGGGCGACGGCGGCTGCCTGCTGGCCGTGACCGAGCGGCCCGACGGGTTCGGCGCCGACGACCTGCGCTGCCTGGAACGCGTCGCCGACGCGGTCGCCTTCACCGCCCCGGCCGCGCCCCCCGAGGCCGGTGAACTGCCGCCCAGCGCCTTCACCCTTGCCATGGACACCGGACGCGTCCGGGTCGGCGACGACCTGCTGGACCTGTTCGGCCTGGACCCCGTGGAGTTCGACGGCCGCGTGGAGACACTGCTCGGTCTCACCGTGCCCGAGGACCTGCCGTCGCTGATGTCCGTGGTGGAGGCCGACCACATGTCCATCGGCGACCGGGAGCTGGAGTTCCGGGTGCTCCAGCCGACCGGGCCGCCGAAGTGGCTCCGGCTGCGCGGACGCCTCCTGCCCGGCGGCGAGGGCCACCCGGCCCGCCTCGTGGGCACGGTCGTCGACGTCTCCACCCTGCGCTCCGACGTCACCGACGTCGCCCGCGTCCAGCGCCTGGCCGCCGCCCTCGCCACCGCCGTCACCGTCCGCGACGTCGGACGGGCCGTGGTCGCCGCGCTGCGCCGGCCGCTGCGGGCCGACCGGATCGCCCTCGCCGAGCTGGAGAGCGACCGCCTCGTCGTCACCGTCCTCGACCCGCCCGAACCCGAGGCATGGCCCGAGCTGTGGCGGTCGGAGTGGCGCACCGAGTGGCCCGACGCGCCCGTGCGCGCCATGCCCACCCTCGCCGCCGCGCTGCGCGAGGGCCGGGCCCGGATCTGGCCCGCGGGCAGCCCCCTGGAACGCGCCCTGGCCGAGGTCGGCCCCGGCGGCCTCGCCGTGCTGCCGCTGCCCGCCGGGAACCGCATGGCCGGAGCCTGTCTGATCGGCTGGGACACCCCGCACGACTTCGGCACCGACGAACGCGCCCTGCTCACCGCCTGCGCCGGTCTCGCCGGACAGGCCCTGGTACGGGCCCGGGCCTTCGACGCCGAACACGAACTCGTCGGCATGCTCCAGCGCCAGCTGCTGCCGCGCAGCCTGCCCCGGCTGCCGGGCGCGGTGGCCGTGGCCCGCTATCTGCCCAGTACGGCGGGGCTGGAACTGGGCGGCGACTGGTACGACGTCATCCCGCTGCCCGACAACCACGTCGCCCTCGTCATCGGCGACGTCCAGGGCCACAGCGCCGGAGCCGCCACCCTCATGGGGCAGATGCGCACCGCCCTGCGCGCCTACGCCGTCGAGGGGCACCCGCCGGACGTGGTGGTCGCGCACGCCAACCGGCTCCTGGTGGACATGGAGAGCGACCTCTTCGCCACCTGCTGCTACGTCGACGTCGACCTGGAGGAGGGCGGCGCCTGGTGCGTGCGCGCCGGGCACCTGCCGCCGGTGCTGCGCTACCCCGACGGCCGGATGGACATCGCGGAGGCGGAGGGCGGCCCGCCCCTCGGGGTGGTCGCCCGGGCCGACTTCCCGATGAGCCCGCTGCGGCTGCCCCCCGGCACCGTCGTCGCCCTGGTCACGGACGGGCTCGTCGAGACACCCGACTCCGACATCGACGAAGGAATGGCGTACCTCGCCGACCGGCTCGCCGAGGCCACCCCCACCGACATGGGGCTCCTCGCCGACGCCCTCCTGGGCAACGCCCCGCGCAGCGACGACGTCGCCCTGCTCCTGATGCGCTACGACGGCATGGCGCTGCGCCCGCTGCGGGAGAGCTGGACGGTGTGGCGGGTGCCGCAGGCCGTCGGGCACGCCCGCCGCTTCGCCCGGCGCACCCTGCGTTCCTGGGGCGTCACCGTCCACTACGACGCGGCGCTCCTCGTCGTCTCCGAACTCGTCACCAACGCCCTGGTGCACACCGACGGCAAGGTCCGGATGGACCTCACCCTCGTCGACGAGCGGCTGCGCATCGCCGTCGCGGACGCCTCGCCCCGCTCACCGGTCCGACCGGCCAGCATCGGCTGGGAGGCCACCGGCGGCCGGGGCATCCTCCTCGTCGAGGCCCTCGCCACGACCTGGGGCACCCTGCCGGTCAGCGGCGGCAAGCAGGTGTGGGCGGAACTGACCCTGGGACGCTGACCCCAGCGGTGGCCCCGGCTCAGCCCAGCCGCTTCAGCAGCTCCTGCGCCAGCGGGGCCGACGACGCCGGGTTCTGGCCCGTGACCAGGTTGCGGTCGGTCACCACGTGCGGGGCCCACGGCTCACCTTCCCGCACGGTCACACCGGCCTCGGTGAGACGGTCCTGGAGCAGCCACTTCGCCCGCTCGGCCAGACCGCCCTGGATCTCCTCGGCGTTGGTGAACGCCGCGACCTCGTACCCGGCGAACACATTGGTGCCGTCGGCCCCGGCAGCGGCCAGCAGCGCGGCCGGACCGTGGCAGACGACCCCCAGCGGCCGGCCCGACTCCAGGGCCCGGGCCAGCAGCCGCCCGGAGTCGGCGTTCACCGCGAGGTCCTCCATCGGGCCGTGGCCGCCGGGGTAGAAGACGGCCGCGTAGTCGTCCAGCCGGACGTCCTCCAGACGGACGGGGTGGCGCAGCTCGGTGAAGGACTCCAGCGCCTTGGCGACCCGGTCGGCGCCCTCCTGGCCCCCGTTCACCTCGGCGGCCAGGGAGGCCCGGTCGACGGTGGGCTCGACACCGCCGGGCGTGGCCACCACGACCTCGTGCCCGGCGGCGCGGAACGCCTCGTACGGGGCGACGGCCTCCTCGGCCCAGAAACCGGTGGGGTGCGCGGTGCCGTCGGCCAGGGTCCAGGTGTCGGCGCCGGTGACGACGAAGAGGATCTTCGACATGGTGGATGCATCTCCGTGAGGACGGGCCGCGGCCGGACGGCGCGGCGATGACTTCGACGCCACGACCCTAGGCTCCCGAACCCCCGGTTCTCCAATGGCAGGGCCCATGGCAGCCATAGGGATTCCAATGGCGCGGCGCGGTAGGGTCGGATCGCGTGAGGCCCATCGATCCCCCCGGCACTCCCGCCCCGCGCGCGCAGTCCGACCTCAACCTGCTGCGCACCTTCCTGGCCGTCTACCGGTCCGGCTCCTTCACGGCCGCCGCGCAGCTGCTGGGGCTGTCCCAGCCGACCGTCACCACGCAGATCCGCGCCCTGGAGCGGCAGACCCGCCGGGAGCTGTTCGAACGGCTGCCGCGCGGCGTGGCCCCGACCGCCGTGGCCGACGAACTCGCCGCCCGCGTCGCGGCCCCCCTCGACGCGCTCGCCGAGGCCACCGGGCACGGCCCCGGCGAGCGGTCGCGCGCCGAACCGGTCCACCTGGCCGGACCCGCCGAGCTGCTCTGCGCCCGGGCCCTGCCCGCCCTCGCCCCGCTCGTCACCGAGGGCGTCCGGCTGCGCGTGACCACGGGGCTGACCGACCCCCTGCTCGACGAACTGCGCGCCGGCCGCCACGACCTGGTGATCGCCACCACCAGGCCCCGCGGCCGCACCCTGTCCGCCGTGCCGCTGAGCGACGAGGAGTTCGTCCTGGTCGCCGCCCCCGCCTGGGCCGACCGCGTCGCACGGCACCCGGCCGCCGACTTCCCGGCCGCACTGCACGGCACCCCGCTGATCGCCTACGCCGAGGACCTGCCCATCGTGCGCCGCTACTGGCGGCACGTCTTCGGCCGACGCCTGAACTGCCGCGCCGCCGTCTCGGTGCCGGACCTGAGGGCCGTCCTCGCGCTGGTCACGGCCGGCGCCGGCTACAGCGTGCTGCCGCGCTACCTGTGCGCCGGGGAACTGGCGTCCGGCGCCCTGGTCCTCCTCGACGCCCCCGACGACGCGCCGATCAACACCGGCTTCCTCGTCCAGCGGCCGGGCACCTCGGACAACCCGCACGTGGCCCTCGTCCGCGACCGTCTGCTGGAGGCCGGCCGCACCTGGTGACGCCCAGGGCGGCAAGCCGTACCGGCCTGGTGAACCCGGGCCCGCGGCAAGGGAGTTCGGTACCGCTTCCCAGATGCCCCGGTCCGGGTTTGTTCGGTTTTTCACGGGATACTCGAACGGCAGTGGAAGCAGAAGGAAGATGATGAGTCGTGGAGTCCATGGACACCAGTGAGAAGCCCGTCGTCCGTCAGTACGAGACCGGCTGGTCGAAGGCACGCCGTCTGCGCGGGAAGGCCGCGCTGCGCACCTGCCTCCCCGCCGTCGAGGACCGGGGCACGCCCGCGGTGGCGCATTCCGGGACGGAGTGGAACATCGTCCGGGGTGAGGACTGACGCCTTCTCCGCGGGCCGCGGGGTGTCTGGCCGAGTAACTCCGCGCATCGACAACTAAAAGAAGTGATGTTCACATCCGCCGGATCACGACTAAGGTGAACCGAATGAAGGCTCTCGTGCTGTCCGGCGGCGCAGGAACAAGACTGAGGCCGATCACGCACACGTCGGCCAAGCAACTGGTGCCCGTGGCCAACAAGGCCGTGCTGTTCTACGGGTTGGAGTCGATCGCCGAATCCGGCATCACCGACGTGGGCATGATCGTCGGGGAGACCGCGGCGGAGATCGAGGAAGCCGTCGGGGACGGGTCGAAGTTCGGCCTCGAGGTCACCTACATCCCCCAGGAGCGGCCCCTCGGGCTGGCCCACGCGGTGCTGATCGCCCGGGACTACCTCGCTGACGACGACTTCGTGATGTACCTCGGCGACAACTTCATCGTCGGCGGCATCACCGGCCTCGTCGAGGAGTTCCGCGCCAAGCGGCCCGACGCCCAGATCCTGCTCACGCGCGTCGCCGACCCGCGCGCCTTCGGTGTCGCCGAACTCGACCCGTCCGGCCAGGTGATCGGCCTGGAGGAGAAGCCCGACCGGCCCAAGAGCGATCTCGCGCTGGTCGGCGTCTACATGTTCACGCCCCTCATCCACGAGGCGGTCCGCGCCATCGAACCCTCCTGGCGCGGCGAACTGGAGATCACCCACGCCATCCAGCACCTGATCGACACCCGCGCCGACGTGCGCTCCACGGTCATCAAGGGTTACTGGAAGGACACCGGCAACGTCGGCGACATGCTCGAGGTGAACCGCACGGTCCTCGAAGCCATGGAGCGCCGCATCGACGGCGAGGTGGACGACGCGTCGGAGACCATCGGTCGCGTCGTGCTCGAAGCGGGCGCGCGGATCGTCAACTCCCGTGTCGTGGGCCCCGTCGTCATAGGATCGGGCACCGTCGTCAGCAACTCCTACGTCGGCCCCTTCACCTCCGTCGCCGAGAACTGCCGGATCACGGACAGCGAGCTGGAGTTCTCCATCGTGCTGCGGGACTCCTCGATCCGGGGAGTCGGCCGCATCGAGGCCTCGCTGATCGGCCGGCACGTGGAGGTGACCCCCGCCCCCAGCGTTCCCAGCGCCCACCGTCTCGTCCTCGGAGATCACAGCAAGGTGCAGATCACTTCATGAACCTCCTCGTCACCGGCGCCGCCGGGTTCATCGGCTCCCGCTACGTCCGGACCCTGCTCGCCTCGGACGCGCCCGACGCGCCGCGCATCACCGTGCTGGACAAGCTCACCTACGCCGGCACCCTCGACAACCTCGAACTGACGCACCCGCGCCTGGAGTTCGTCCAGGGAGACATCTGCGACGCCGAACTGGTCGACAAGCTGATGGCCGACGCGGACCAGGTCGTGCACTTCGCCGCCGAGTCCCACGTCGACCGCTCGATCAGCGGCGCCGCCGAGTTCGTCCGCACCAACGTCCTCGGCACCCAGACCCTGCTGGACGCCGCCCTGCGCCACGGCACGGGCCCCTTCGTGCACGTCTCCACCGACGAGGTCTACGGCTCCATCGAGACCGGCTCCTGGCCCGAGGACCACCCGCTCCAGCCGAACTCGCCGTACTCCGCCTCCAAGGCCTCCTCCGACCTGCTCGCGCTGGCCTACCACCGCACCCACGGCCTGGACGTGCGCGTCACGCGCTGCTCCAACAACTACGGCCCGCACCAGTTCCCCGAGAAGGTCATCCCGCTGTTCGTCACCAACCTCCTCGACGGCCACCGGGTGCCGCTGTACGGCGAGGGCCGCAACATCCGCGACTGGCTGCACGTCGACGACCACTGCCAGGGCGTCGACCTCGCCCGCACCAAGGGCCGGCCCGGCGAGGTCTACAACATCGGCGGCGGCACCGAACTCACCAACAAGGAACTCACCGGCCTGCTCCTTCAGGCCTGCGGAGCCGACTGGGACCGGGTGGACCACGTCGAGGACCGCAAGGGCCACGACCTGCGCTACTCCGTCGACTGCTCCAAGGCCCGCGACGAACTCGGCTATCGCCCCCGCCACGACTTCACCACCGGCCTCGCCGAGACCATCGCCTGGTACCGCGACAACCGGGCCTGGTGGGAGCCGCTGAAGCAGCGCGTCGCCCAGGGGCGGGCATGAGGTGGCTGGTCACCGGCGCCGGCGGGATGCTCGGCCGGGACGTCGTCGAGGAACTCACGGGCCGCGGTGAGACCGTCGTGGGCCTCGACCGCGCCGCCCTGGACATCACACGCCCCGAAGCCGTCGACGCCGCCGTGCGGGAGCACCGCCCCGACCTGGTCGTGAACTGCGCCGCCTACACGGCCGTCGACGACGCCGAGACCGACGAGGCCCGCGCCCTGGAGATCAACGGCGACGGCCCACGCCTGCTGGCCCGGGCCTGCGCCGCGCACGACGCCCGCCTGATCCACGTCTCCACGGACTACGTCTTCTCCGGTGAGGCCCGCACCGCCCCCTACCCGGAGGACCACCCCACCGGCCCGCGCACCGCCTACGGCCGCACCAAGCTGGCCGGGGAGCGGGCCGTGCTGGAGGAACTCCCCGGGGCGAGCGCGGTGCTGCGCACGGCATGGCTCTACGGCGTGCACGGCTCCAGCTTCGTCCGCACCATGATCCAGCTGGAGGCCCGCCGGGACACCCTCGACGTCGTCGACGACCAGCGCGGGCAGCCCACCTGGAGCGCGGACGTCGCCGAGCGGATCGCCGTCCTCGGCCCCCGGCTCGGCCCCGAGGCGCACGGCGTGTTCCACGCGACCAACTCCGGCGAGGCCACCTGGTGCGACCTCGCCCGGGAGGTGTTCTCCCTCATCGGCGCCGACCCCGACCGGGTGCGCCCCACCAGCAGCGCGGCCTTCCCCCGGCCCGCGCCCCGCCCGGCGTACAGTGCCCTCGCGCACCGCCGCTGGCAGGAGATCGGCCTGCCGCTGCCGCGCGACTGGCGCTCCGCCCTGCACGAAGCACTGCCCCGCATCCGCAAGGAAGGTCTTCCTCGTGAAACGCCATGAGTTCCTCCGGGAACTGCACAAGGTCAGCGCCAATCGCAACTACCTGGAGATCGGCGTCAACGACGGGCGCAGCCTTACGCTGTCCCGCGTCCCCAGCATCGCGATCGACCCGGCCTTCAAGGTGGTCTCGGAGCTGAGGTGCGACGTGCACCTGGTGAAGGCCACCAGCGACGACTTCTTCGCGCGTGACAACCCCCTGCAGCACCTCAAGGGCGGCCGTCACCCGCTGCGCAACCTGCGCCGCGGCCGCAGCCCGATCGGCTACTGGCGCAAGACGACGCTGGACCTGTCGTTCATCGACGGCATGCACCTGTTCGAGTTCGCGCTGCGCGACTTCATGAACGTCGAGAAGTACTCGGACTGGGGCAGCGTCATCGTCCTCGACGACATGCTGCCGCGCAGCATCGACGAGGCGGCCCGGGACCGGCACACCAACGCCTGGACCGGCGACGTCTACAAGATCACCGAGGTGCTGGCCCGCTACCGCCCGGACCTGGTCACGGTGCAGGTGGACACCGCCCCCACCGGCCAGCTCGTCGTCTTCGGCGCCGATCCGGACAACCGGGTCCTGCACGACAAGTACGACGAGATCATGGCCGAGTACAAGATCCCCGACCCGCAGAAGGTCCCCGAGGCGATCCTGGAGCGGGCCGGCGCGGTCCGGCCCGAGACCCTCCTGGAAGCGGGCTTCTGGCGCCCCCTCGCCCAGGCCCGCAACCGCGGCCTGCCCCGCTCCATCGGCTGGGAGCCGCTGCGCAAGGCCCTGCAGCAGGTCGGCGTGAGCCGCTGAACGAGGGCGCCGGCCACCGCCCGGGGGCGGCCGGCGCCGATGCCCTTCCCGGACAGGACAGGCCGCGGGCCCGGACGCGATCGGCGTCCGGGCCCGCGGCCTGTCCCGTCCGGTCCGAGGACTACGCCTCCCGACCGCTCCGCAGTTCCTCGTAGTACGCCAGGCAGGCCTCGTACGAGGGCAGAAGCCCCTGGCGTTCCGCCTCGGCCAGCGTCGGGGCCTGCTCGTCCTTGGGGGAGAGCAGCGGGGTGATGCCCTCCGGCCACTCGATGCCCAGGGCCGGATCCAGGGGATGGATGCCGTGCTCACGGTCCGGGGCGTAGCCCTCCGAGCACAGGTAGACCACCGTCGCGTCGTCCGTGAGGGCCATGAAGGCATGGCCGAGGCCCTCCGCGAGGAACACCGCGTGGCGGGTGTCGTCGTCGAGTCGCGCGGGCTCCCACGTCCCGAAGGTGGGGGAGCCGACCCGGATGTCGATCACCACGTCCAGGACGGCCCCGCGGACGCACGTGACGTACTTGGCCTGGCTGGGCGGCACGTCGGCGAAGTGCACCCCCCGCAGCACCCCCCGCCGCGAGACCGAGCAGTTGGCCTGCGCCAGCGACAGATCGCGCCCCGTCGCCTCGCGGAACTCCGCACCGCGGTACCACTCGTTGAAGCTGCCCCGGTCGTCCGGGAAGATCTTGGGCTCCAGTACCCAGGCGCCCTCTATGCCCAGCGGTCGCATGACGTCACCGCCCTCCGGTCCGATTGAGGGAATTCACCTTCCGGCGCGCCGCACCGAGCGCCCGCCGCGCGCGCCGGGCCAGCCGCAGCGCCACACCGGGCCCCGGCACCGGCGTCACCAGCACGCTTCCGTCCCCGGCCCGCAGCGCGAACGGCAGACCGGCGAACCGGGCCCGGTCGGAGCCCGGGTTCGGGCACACCGCCACCCGCCAGACCTCGTCCGAGAGGTCCTCGGGCAGAACCGCCTCCAGCACCGCGCCCGGTCGGTCCCCGTCGGGGGAGAGCGTGCCCGGCGTCTCCAGGATCCGGCGGGAGGAGACGAACCTCAGCCTCGCCCGCGCCTCGCCCGGGACGTGCAGCGGGAGCAGCACCCGGAACCGGCCGTCGGAGACGGTGACGTCCCCCAGCTGCACCCGGCCCAGCCCGAGCCGCTTGCCGCGCGCGCCGAGCTCCAGGGAGAGGTTGCCGTGCGGTGCGGTCCAGTACGGCAGGACCGGGCGGTCGCCGACGATCCCCGCGTGGGGCGTGGGCTGGTCCTCGCGCGGCACGGGGCCCAGCCGGCACTCCTTGGTCCAGCCGCCCGACTTCACCCGCACGAGTGCGTCCCAGGCGCCGTCACGCGGCAGGACGGCCGGGTCGACCGTGGCGGTCCCGCGCAGCACCAGCCGGACCTCCTCGCCGTCCCGGCCCGGCACGTACTCGCGCGTGAACTCCACCGGCTGGAAGAACTGGGCGGCGCTGGTGCGCTCGCGCAGCAGCAGATCGGCCGTGGCCTGCCCGAAGCGCGCGGCGGTCTCGGCGGACACCCAGCGCACCGCCTCGGTCACGTCCTTCGGCACGTCGGTCAGGGGCGCGGCCTCGGCGTCGGCGGGGAACAGCATCGGCTCACCGCCGGACAGGTACTCGGCCGTGAAGCCGATACGGAGTGACCCGTCGCGCCACTCGATGTCGCCGGGGGCCGCCGTGGGGGCGACACCCGCCTCCCACTCCGCGAAGGCCACCACGTCGTCGTACCGGTCGGCCGCCGTCAGCGCGGCGATGACCTGCTGCGTCGGCTGGAGACCGGCCGCCACCCCGGGCCCGAAGCGCTCGACGACGACCTCGTGGATCTCCCCGAACAGCTCGCGGCGGTAGTCGTCCGGCAGGTTCAGCAGGCGCCGGGCCCGCAGCCGCTCGACCATCTCCACGCGCAGCCACCGCCGGAACAGCCGGTCGCGCACCGGACCGGGTTCCGTGTACCGCTCGACGACGTCCAGGGCCTCGCGCAGGTTCTTGAAGTAGCCGACGGGGTCGAAGCGTTCGAAACCGGCGTTGGAGCCGTCGTCGCGCCGGATGTGGTAGTAGCAGACGTAGTCGCTGAGCACCGAGACGTTCTCCGCGCGCAGATACGCCTCCGCGATGAAGACATGGTCCTCCAGGCGCCGCCTGCCCTCGGGAAACCGCAGGCCGATGCGGTCCAGGAAGGCCCGGCGGACCATCTTGTGCGGGGTGAGGCTGTCGATCAGCGGGGCGTCGGCGACGGTCGCGCGCGGGTGGTTGCGGCGGAACAGCTCCACCGGCACACCGCGGTTCTTGCCCGCCATCTTGCCCACGACGACGTCGGCGCCGTTGGTCGTGCCGTAGTCGTACATCCGCTCCAGGGCCTCGTCGCCCAGGTAGTCGTCGTTGTCGACGAACATCACGAACTCGCCCCGGGAGGCCTCGATGCCGACGTTGCGGGGCTTGCCCGACCAGCCGGAGTTCTCCTGGTGGATGACCCTCATCCGGGGGTCCTCGGCGGCGAGCGCGTCGAGCCGGGCCGGGGTCTCGTCGGTCGAGCCGTCGTCGACGAAGATCACCTCGAACTCGTCGGGAGGCAGCGACTGCCGCTGCAGCGAGGAGATGCAGTCCTCGATGTAGATCCCCGGGTTGTACACGGGGACGATGACGCTGACCTTGACCGGCATCGGGTTTCCGGGCCCCTTCGGGTCGCTTGCCGTAGACGTCCTGTTGTACTGCGTGTTGCCCGATGCTAACCCGCTCGGCCAGGTCGCCCCACCTTTCGAGACCTCGCCGTGATCATCTTCCCGGACAGGGCAACTGAGCTGCGACACCTGTCTGTTCGCGGTCAAGTGGGTCACGGGCGGGACCGGCCCGCTGCCCCTAGGCTGAGCGGGTGCGACTGCTCCTGATGTCCGACACCCACCTGCCCAAGCGGGCCAGGGAACTGCCCGCCGCCCTGCTCGCCGAACTCCCGCACGCCGACGTCGTGTTCCACGCCGGGGACTGGGTCGACACGGCCACCCTCGATCTGCTGGAGGCCCGCTGCCGCAGGCTCGTGGGGGTCTACGGCAACAACGACGGGCCCGAGCTGCGGGCCCGGCTGCCCGAAGTGGCGTACGCGGACCTGGGCGGGGTGCGCTTCGGTGTGATCCACGAGACGGGCGCGAAGCAGGGCCGGGAGCAGCGGTGCGCCGCCCGCTTCCCCGATCTGGACGTGCTGGTCTTCGGCCACAGCCACATCCCCTGGGACACCACCGCCCCCTCCGGACTGCGCCTGCTGAACCCGGGCTCCCCGACGGACCGGCGCCGCCAGCCGCACTGCACCTACCTGACCGCCACGGTCGCCGAGGGGCGGCTCACGGACGTGGAACTGCACCGGCTGCCGCCCCGCGCACCGCGCTGAACCACCCGACCGCGCGCGTGACATGATCGCCCCATGGGGCAGGACGACGGATACCTCCTGGACAACCGGCAGGCCGAGGCCGGTACCCGCTTCGACGCGCTGGCGGCCCTCTTCGACGCCTCCACCTTCCGGCACTTCGAGCGGGTCGGGGTCGACACGGGCTGGCGGTGCTGGGAGGCCGGGGCCGGCGGCCCGAGCGTGGCGGCGTGGCTGCGCGAGCGGGTCGGGCCCACCGGCCGGGTGCTCGCCACCGACATCGACGTCTCCTGGACCGCCACGGCCGCCACCGAAGGCGTCGAGGTGCTTTGGCACGACGTGGGCCGCGACGCCCCACCGCCCGGCCCCTTCGACCTGGTGCACGCCCGTCTCGTCCTGGTCCATGTGGCCGAGCGTGACGCCGCGCTGCGCGGCATGGTCCGGGCGCTGCGGCCCGGCGGGTGGCTGGTGGTCGAGGACGCCGACCCGGCGCTCCAGCCGCTGATCTGCCCCGACGAGTACGGCCCCGAGCAGGAGCTCGCCAACAAGCTCCGGGCCGGCTTCCGCCGGCTGCTGCGACAGCGGGGCGCCGACCTCGCCTACGGACGCAGACTGCCCCGGCTGCTGCGCGAGGCGGGTCTCGCCGACGTCGAGGCCGACGCCTACTTCCCGATCACCTCGCCCGCCTGCGACGTCCTGGAGACGGCCACGGTCCGGCAGGTGCGCGACCGGCTCGTCGCCGAGGGCCTCGCCACGGACGAGGAGATCGAGCGGCATCTCGCCGCCGTCGCGGCCGGACGCCTGGACCTCACCACCTCCCCGATGATCTCGGCCTGGGGCCGCCGGCCGAACGCCCGGGAGTGACGGGGTGGGCGGGAGGCGTCAGCCCGTCGGGTCGAGCACGATCTTGCGGACGCCGTCGGAGCGCCCGGCGAACAGTTCGTAGGCCGCCGGTCCGTCGGACAGGGCGAAGCGGTGGGAGACCACGACCTCGGGATTGATCCGTCCGGCCCGGGTGAGGGCGATCAGGGGAGGCAGCTCGTAGTGCACCGAGCACAGCCCGATGGCGAACTCCAGTTCCTTGACCTGCGCCAGGTACATGTGGAACGGGAACGCCTTGTTCTGGCTGACGCCGATGACGCTGACCCGGCCGGCCTGCCGTACGGCCTTGACGGCGAGTTCGATGGTCGCGTCGGACCCCACGGCCTCCACCACGGCGTCGGGCCCGCGGCCGGAGGTCATCTCCCGGACGGCGGCCCGCACGTCGTCCCCCTCGACCGGCTCGACGCCCAGGCCGGCGGCGAAGGCGCGGCGCTCCGCGACCAGGTCCACGCCCAGCACCCGGGCCGCGCCCATCGCGAAGGCGGACTGGGCGGCCATGAGCCCGACCGGCCCCAGCCCGACGACCAGTACCGTCTCACCGGGCTGGATACGGGCACGGCGGCAGCCGTACCAGGCGGTTGGCGCGTTGTCCGTCAGCACTACGGCGGCGTCGTCGGAGATGTCGTCGGGCAGGTGCACCATATTGACATCGGCGTGGGGTACCGCGAGGGCCTGGGCCTGGCTGCCCTGGAGCTGCGGGCTGACCCCGTAGCAGAGCTCCGTGCCCGACGTGGCGCGCTCGCACCGGGCGGTGAACCCGGCCGCGCACTGCCCGCACCGCGCACAGCCGACGGAGGCGGGCACCAGGACCCGGTCGCCCGGCCTGAAGCGGGTGACCTGGTCACCGGTCTCCACGACCACGCCGACGCATTCGTGTCCCGGTGTGTAGCCCAGGTCCCGGCTGAACCCGTTGCCCCCGTAGATGTGCAGGTCGCTGCCGCAGATGCCGGCCGCGCTCACCCGTACGACCGCGTCGGCGGGGCCGGTGACGGCCGGGTCGGGGACGTCCCCGAAGCGGATGTCGTGACGGCCGTGGTAGGTCAGTGCCTTCATCGGATCTCTCCCTGCCCCGTCTCCTGCCTTCGGCCCGGTCAGTCGGCGATCTTCAGCACCAGCTTGCCGCGGTTGTCACCGCGGAACAGCCGCATCAGGGTCTCGGGGAACTCAGCGACCGAGCCGGACACCACGTCCTCCAGGGACTTCAGCCGGCCCTCCGCCCGCCATGCGGCCATCCGCGCGATGCCCTCCGCGTACCGGTCGGCGTAGTCGAACACCACGATGCCCGTCATGGAGGCGCGGTTCACCAGCAGTGACAGGTAGTTGGCCGGACCCTGCGGCTCGGTGCTGTTGTACTGGGAGATCGCGCCGCAGACCACGACACGGGCGCCGCGCGCCAGCCGCAGCAGCACGGCGTCCAGCACGTCACCGCCGACGTTGTCGAAGTACACGTCGACACCGTCGGGGGCGTGCTCGCGCAGCGCCTTGCGGACGTCCTCGCTCTGGTAGTCGATCGCGGCGTCGAACCCGAACTCGTCGACCACCATCCGGCACTTGGCCTCCCCGCCGGCGATGCCGATGACCCGGCACCCGAGGATCTTGGCGATCTGCCCGACGACGCTGCCCACCGCCCCGGCCGCCCCGGACACCACGACGGTCTGCCCCGGCTCGGGCCGCCCGACCTCGATCAGGCCGAAGTAGGCGGTCAGACCCGACATGCCGAGCGTGCCGAGGTACGTCGGCAGGGGAGCGGCCGCCGGATCCACCTTGGTCACCCCGCGCCCGTCCGACAGGCAGTACTCCTGTACGCCGAAGGTGCCCGACACATGGTCACCGACCGCGAACCTGGAGTGCCGGGAGGCCACCACCCTGCCCACCGCCCCGGCGCGCATCACCTCGCCGATCTCCACCGGCCGGATGTAGGACCTGCCCGCGTTCATCCAGCCGCGCATCGCCGGGTCGATCGACAGGAAGAGCACCCGGACCAGGAACTCCCCGTCGCCCGGCTGCGCCGCGGGCTCCTCGGCATGTTCCCAGTCGGTGGGACGCGGCTCTCCCACGGGACGTGCGGCCAGGCGTATCTGGCGGTTGATCGTGCTCATCTCCGGCGCCTCTCCTCGGCTACATACCGCCCAGTCGGTACGGCCGTGAGCGTACGGGTGCCCGCCGTCCGAGGCAAGAGCCGGAGCGCCGCGACTCACGGCCGGGGCGGCCGGCTCACGGCCCGTGAGGCCGGCTCACGGCCCCCCGGTCGGCGCGTCCGGGCGGGCGCGCTACTCCTGCTCCGGCACCGCCATCTCCCCGAGCAGCGACCAGTCGTCCTGCGGGACGTTCGCGTTCACGATGCGCGGCGTCTCGGCCAGATGCGGGGGCAGCGTCTGCTGCGCGGCCTTGAAGTGCGCGGACCGCACATGGGCGGCTCCCGCCTCTTCGTCGCGGAAGGCCTCGACCAGGATGTACTCCGACGGCTGGTCCACGCTGCGCGACCAGTCGAACCACAGGCAGCCGGGCTCGGCGCGCGTCGCCCGGGTGAAATCGGCGGCGATCTCGGGCCAGTGGTCTGCGTGCTCGGGTCGGACACGGAACTTCGCGGTGATGAAGATCATGGGATGTCCTTCGGCGAGGTGCTGAAGTGCTCTCGTATCAGGCGCAGTCGGGGTTCAGGAGGGCCGTTGTGGATGCACCGCCCCCTCCGTCCCGGTCAGCGGCGCGCCGCTGCCGCCCCACCGCAGCGCCACGATCTCGGCGGCGACGGACACCGCCACCTCCTCGGGCGTACGCGCCCCGAGGTCGAGGCCGACCGGTGAGCGCAGCCGGGACAGCTCGCGCCCGGTGAGCCCGGCCCCGGCCAGCCGTCGCGCCCGGTCGGCGTGGGTACGGCGGCTGCCCATCGCCCCGATGTAGGCGGCCGGGCGGCGCAGCGCCTCCGTCAGCAGCGGCACGTCGAACTTCGGGTCGTGGGTGAGGACGCAGATCACCGTGCGCTCGTCCGTGACGGTGTCCCGCAGATAGCGGTGCGGCCATGCGGCGACCACCTCGACGCCCTCGGGGAAGCGCCGGGGCGTGGCGAAGACGGGGCGGGCGTCGCAGACGGTGACCCGATAGCCGAGGAAGTCACCGATCCGGGCCACGGCCGCGGCGTAGTCGATCGCGCCGAAGACCAGCATCCGCGGGGGCGGCGCGAACGACTGCAGGAACACGCTCAC
The DNA here is from genome assembly GCF_042959065.1 of Streptomyces sp. NPDC007929. Classification (NCBI taxonomy): domain Bacteria; kingdom Bacillati; phylum Actinomycetota; class Actinomycetes; order Kitasatosporales; family Streptomycetaceae; genus Streptomyces; species Streptomyces sp. NPDC007929. Next base: position 164,981 of record NZ_JBIBKD010000014.1, read on the forward strand.
CGAGTCCTCGCGGCGCTGCCCCTCGGGCCCGTAGTGCCGCAGGCCGGTGGCGCCGAGGGCGAGTTCACCGCGGGCGTCGGCGGTCACCGCCGCGTCCAGGCCGCCCGCGCCGAGCGTGCCGAGGGTCCGCTGCGGCCACACGGCGAGGACCGCCCCACGCGGGGCCGGGCCGTCGGTCACGGTCGCCACGGTGACCGGCTCGCCCGCCGCGACCGAGTCCGCGACGGCGCCGAAGCCGGGATCCCGTTCGGCAGTGACCGCGCGCACGAGCAGAGTGATCTCGCCGCCGCAGGTCAGCCCGACCGCGAAGGCGTCCTCGTCGCTGTAGCCGAAGGTCTCCAGCCGGGCCTCACCGCCCGCGGCGACCTCCTGCGCCAGCTCGAACACCGCACCCTCGACACAGCCCCCGGAGACACTGCCCACGACCTCCTCGCCCGGGCCCACCGCCATGGCCGCGCCCGGGTCGCGCGGCGCACTGCGGCTGACCTGGACGACCGTCGCGAGTCCGAACGGCACCCCGGCCGCGTACCAGCGGCCGAGCACCGGGAGAACGTCACGCACGAGCCGCTCCCTTCCTTGCGCGCACCCGCCGGGTACCCCGGCGGCGGTTAATTCCGTTGTGGCCCTCCGTGCCGGTCTGCTGCACTGCTCAGGACAGCGACGTCACCGAGTCGTCCGAAGGAGCGCCAGATGCGCACTGCGTGCATGTCCCCCCAGTCAGGAAAGGACCTCTCTCCAAAGGACATGACGCTTCGTGCACATGCTCAACCTCGGAATTCTCGCCCATGTCGACGCCGGTAAGACCAGCCTGACCGAGCGGCTGCTCCATTCGGCCGGGGTGATCGACGAGATCGGCAGCGTCGACGACGGGAACACCCGTACCGACACCCTCGCCCTGGAGCGCCGGCGCGGCATCACCATCAAGTCCGCCGTCGTCTCCTTCCCGCTGGACGGCGTGACCGTCAACCTCATCGACACCCCTGGCCACCCGGACTTCATCGCCGAGGTGGAGCGCGTCCTCGGCGTGCTGGACGGCGTCGTCCTGGTGATCTCCGCCGTCGAAGGGGTACAGGCGCAGACGCGGGTGCTGATGCGGACGCTGCGGCGGCTGCGCATCCCGACGCTGCTCTTCGTCAACAAGATCGACCGGAACGGGGCGCGTCACGAGGGGCTGCTGCGGGAGATCGCCGCCCGGCTGACCCCGGCGATCGTGCCGATGGGGACCGCCACCGGCCTCGGCACCCGCGCGGCCCGCTTCACCCCCGGGCTCGCACCGGCCGCCGCCCTCGACGTCCTGACCGGGTACGACGACGCCCTGCTGGCCGCGTACCTCGAGAACACCGTCACGGACGCGTCGCTGCGCGGCTCCCTCGTCGCGCGGTCCCGCGAGGCGCTCGTCCACCCGGTGTACTTCGGATCCGCCGCCACGGGCGCGGGCGTCCGGGCGCTCCTGTCCGGCGTCGAAACGCTCCTTCCGGCTGCCGACGGCGACGCGGACGGGCCGGTCTCCGCCACCGTGTTCAAGGTCGAGCGGGGACCGGCGGGGGAGAAGGTCGCCTACGCCCGGATGTTCTCCGGGACCCTGCGCACCCGAGACCGGGTCCCCTTCGGCACGGACGGCGCCGCGGGCCGGATCACCGGCATCAGCGTCTTCGGCCACGGCACGGACACCCCGCGGGACTCCGTCGCCGCCGGCCGGATCGCCCGCCTCACCGGGCTCGGCGACATCCGGATCGGTGACGCGATCGGCGAACCCCGCAAGGCCTGCGAGCACTTCTTCGCCCCGCCGACCCTGGAGACGGTGGTCGTGCCGGGACCGGGCGCCGACCGGGGAGCGCTGCACCTCGCGCTCGCCCAGCTCGCCGAGCAGGACCCGCTGATCGGCCTGCGCCGCGACGAACGGCGCGGGGAGACCTCCGTCTCGCTCTACGGTGAGGTGCAGAAGGAGGTCATCCAGGCCACCCTCGTCGAGGAGTACGGCCTCGACGTCACCTTCCGCGAGACGACCCCGCTCTGCGTCGAACGGCCCGTCGGCTCCGGGCGGGCGGTGGAGTTCAACAAGAAGGACCCGAACCCGTTCCTCGCGACGGTCGGGCTGCGCGTCGACCCCGCCCCGGCCGGATCGGGCGTCGGCTTCCGGCTGGAGGTGGAGCTCGGGTCGATGCCGTACGCCTTCTTCAAGGCCGTCGAGGACACCGTGCGCGAGACCCTCGACCAGGGGCTGCACGGCTGGCAGGTCACCGACTGCGTGGTCACCATGACCCACAGCGGCTACTCGCCCCGGCAGAGCCACGCCCACCAGGGCTTCGACAAGAGCATGTCGAGCACGGGCGCCGACTTCCGCGGCCTCACCCCGCTGGTGCTCATCGAGGCGCTGCGGCGGGCCGGGACCCGGGTCCACGAGCCGATGCACCGCTTCCGCGTCGAAGCGCCCGCCGACACCCTCGGCGCCCTGCTGCCGGTCCTCGCCGGGCTCGGGGCCGTGCCCGAGACGACACGGAACCATCAGGACGTCTGCGTCCTCGAAGGCACCGTGCCGGCCGCCCGGGTGCACGCCCTCGGACAACGGCTGCCGGGCCTCACCCGCGGCGAGGGCGAGCTGGAGAGCTCCTTCGCCCGCTACGCGCCCGTCACCCACGGCACGGTCCCCGAGCGCCCGCGCACCGACCACAACCCGCTGAACAGGAGGGAGTACTTGCTGAACGTGACACGGAGGGTCGGTGGCTGACGTGTGAGGGTCGCCCGGACTGGAACTTACTCCGGAGTCAGAGGTGTTGACGGTGTCCTGATATCGCCGGACTGTAGTGGACATGCCGACTATCCGCGCACGTCTGCTGGTTGTCCTGACCGTCCTGTTCGGCTCCGTGTCGGTGGCGGGCGTCCCGCCGGCCACCGCCGCTCCCCCTCCCGGCTCCCTCTGGTTCGACGACCCGGCCGTCACCGTGAAGGACGGCCGCTTCACCGACGCCCAGGGCCGCGAGGTCGTGCTGCGCGGCTACAACGTCTCCGGCGAGACCAAGCTCGCCGAGAACAAGGGCCTGCCCTTCGCCTCGGTCGCCGACGCCCGCACCTCGGCGAAGGCGCTGCGCGCCCTCGGCGGCGGCAACACCGTCCGCTTCCTGCTCTCCTGGGCGTACGCCGAGCCCGAGCGCGGCCAGGTCGACACCGCCTACCTGGCCGCCGCGACCGACCAGATGAAGGCCTTCCTCGACGCCGGCATCCGCGTCTACCCCGACTTCCACCAGGACCTGTACTCCCGGCACCTCTTCGACTCCGACAGCTGGTACACCGGCGACGGCGCGCCGAAATGGGCGGTGGACGCCGGGAACTACCCCGACGAGTCCTGCGGCATCTGCCTCTTCTGGGGGCAGAACATCACCCAGAACGAGGCCGTGAAGCGCGCCACGTACGACTTCTGGCACAACGCGCACGGCGTGCAGGACGCCTTCCTCACCACCGCCCAGACGACCATGGCGTACATCCGGCAGCACCTGAGCGCCGATCAGTTCAAGGGCGTCGCCGGCTTCGACCCGTACAACGAGCCGCACGCGGGCGTGTACGACTCCGGGCAGACCAGCCGGGCCTGGGAGAAGGACGTGCTCTGGCCGTTCTACGAGAAGTTCCGGGCCCGCATGGACACGGCGGGCTGGCGCGACAAGCCGGCCTTCGTCGAGCCGAACCTCTTCTGGAACGCCAACCTCGACTTCCAGAAGCAGGAGGGCGGCCTGCTCGACGCCGGGACGCTCGGGCCGCGCTACGTCTTCAACACCCACTTCTACGACCAGAAGGCCATCTCCGGCGTCTTCATGTGGGGCAAGGCCGCCGACGGCCAGTACACGGGCGATTTCCGCACCGTCCGCGACCGTGCCGCCGCCGCGCGGACCGCCGCCGTGGTCAGCGAGTTCGGACACCCCCTGGCCGGCAACGTCTCCGACAAGGCGCCGACCGTCCTCAAAGCGATGTACCAGGCCCTCGACTCCCGCCTCAAGGGCGCCGACTGGTGGTCCGACCCGGCGGCCTCGGGGCCCGTGCTCTCCGGCTCCCAGTGGCAGTGGGACATCTACCACGGCCGCCATCGCGAACTGATGAACGGCAACCCCGACAAGGTGCTGACCACCGGCGACGCCTGGAACGACGAGGACCTGTCCGCCGTACGCCTCGACGACACCGGCGCGCCCGTACTGCGCCAGGACGCCCGGCTCCTGGACCGCCTCTACCCCAGCGCCACGGCCGGCCGCACCGTCGGCTTCACCTACGAGGACCGCTCCCGGGACGGCTCGACGACCCTGACCTGGAACCCGGTGCCCGCCTCCCTGCCGAACGTGCGGCGGCTCGTGGGGCAGGGGCAGTACGGACTGCTGCTGTGGCGCTCCGACGGCGTGGCGGCGCCCACCGAACTGCACCTGCCCGCGAGCTTCCCGGCCGCCGCCACCACGGTCGTCTCCGACCTGGGCGCGGTGCACGCCCCGCCGGCCTACACCGCGACGACACCGGTCGGCGTGGCGCAGGAACCCGGTGGCACGGGAAGCCGCCGCCTGCTGCTCACCGCGCCGGACTCGGGCGTCCTGCACTACGCGCTGGTGACCAACGGGGCGACGGCACCCTCGGCGGACCTGCTCGCCGCGGCCCGCTCCGAACTGGCGGCGTGGGCGGCGAAGGAGGTCGCCCAGGCGAAGTAGATCACCCGGGTGAACGAAGTCAACCAGCGGACGGGCTCGTCCAGTTGGCCGACACATGGCCGAGCCGGACGCGCTGCGGGTGGTCGCCGACCGGCACGGACGCGACCTTCTTCCCGGTGGCGAAGTCGATGGCCGTGACCTGGTCGGTGCCGCTCTCGGAGACGACGCAGGACTTGCCGTCACCGCTGACCGTGGCCCAGTAGGGCTTGGAGGCGGTGACGAGCGGGCCCTCCTGGAGGGTGGCGCGGTCGACGACGGTGGCGTAGTCGTCCATCGTGCCCGCGACGCACAGCTTGCTGCCGTCCGGGCTCATCGAGATGCCGTGGTGGCGCGAGTCGTTGACGAAGGTGGTGCGGTCGTCGCTGGTCGCCGGGTTCTTCGGCAGGGTCTTGGTACGGGTGATCTTGTCGGTGGCGATGTCGTACTCGAAGAAGCCGTTGAAGAACGAGACCTGGAAGTACAGCTTGGACTCGTCCGGTGTCAGGACGGCCGGGCGGACGGCGTCGGAGTAGTCCTTGAGACCGATGGCGTCCAGCTTCGGCCGCATGTCGATGACCTTGACCTGCTTGAACGTCGTGGCGTCGACGACCGTGATGCGCCGGTCGCCCTTCGTCCAGTCCAGCCAGGGGGCGTCGGTCTGCGTGTTCACGTCGCCGATCGCCATGTTGTAGATGTACTTGCCGTCCTGGGTGAAGATGTTCTCGTGCGGCTTGTCGCCGGTGCCGAACTTGCCCAGTTCCTTGCCGGAGACGATGTCCAGCACATGGACGGTGTTGGAGGTCGACGCCGACACCGCGACCCGCTTGCCGTCGGGGGAGACGGCCATGTGGTCGGAGCGGTAACCGGACACCGGGAAGCGCCAGTTGAGCTTCCCGGAGGCGAGGTCGATCGAGACGACGTCGGCGAAGCTCGGCCGGGAGACGACCACCGAGGACCCGTCGGGTGTGGAGTACATGTCGTCGACGAACTGGTCGTGGCCCTCGCCGACACTGTTGCGTATCGCCATGAAGTAGATCCACTTGATCGGATCGGCGTTGATCGCCGCCATCCGCGCGTCCTTGTCGGGGATGACGTTGATGCGGCCGATCTTCGCGAAGTCACCGGAGGACCGGATGACATCGGCGGTGCCGTCCCAGTTGTTGCCCACGAACAGCACCTCGCGCAGCGCGGCGGAGGAGGCCGGGGCGTCCGCGCCGGAGGCGGTGGCGGCGGTCGCGGGAGCGGTGGCGGTCAGGGCGAGGGCTGCGGCTACGGAGCACAGGTGCCGGCGTCGGAGGACGGGCATGGCGGCTCCCCTCTCTGCTGGGGGGTGAGCATGGTGAGTGGGACATGCCAAATCGGGACGGTGTGGAATCTGAACACACGTGCTTTCACAGTGAACTTACTGCAAAGTAAGGAAGGGGTGGCCTTCTCCACAAGACCGCGTACACGACAAAATCAGTGTGCGAACGACGAAGGGAGCGCCGGTGCCGGGCAGACTCAGAGCGCCGACCGGCCGCTACGGCGGCAAGACCGCGCAGGAGCGGCAGGCCGAGCGGCGCCGGCGATTCCTCGACGCCGCACTGCGACTGTTCGGCGACACCCCCGGCTACCGCGCCACCACGGTCGCGGCCCTCAGCGAGACGGCCGGGCTGTCCACGCGCCAGTTCTACGAGGAGTTCCGCACCCTGGAGGACGTGCTCGCCGCGCTGCACCTCCAGGTCAACGGCTGGGCCGAGGCGGCGGTCCTGGAGGCTGCCGCGGGCGCGGCCGAACTGCCGCTCGTCGACCGCGCCACCGCGATCTTCCGCGCCTACGCCGGGAACGTCACCGCCGATCCACGCCGGATCCGCATCACCTTCGTCGAGATCATCGGCGTCAGCCCCCGCCTGGAGGAGCAGCGGCTGGCCCGCCGCGCCCGCTGGGTGGACCTGGTGTGCGCCGAGGTCGCGTCCGCCGTGGCCCGGGGCGAGGCGGCGCCGCGCGATTACCGCCTCGCCGTGACGGCGTTCATCGGCAGCGTCAACGGACTGCTGCACGACTGGAGCGCGGGCTGGGTGGAGGCGACCCTCGACGAGGTCGTCGACGAACTGGTCCGCCTGCTGCTCGGCATCCTCCAGCCGGCCGGTCCCCGGCCCGTCGGGCCGTGAGCCGGCGCTCGCCCCGTCCTCAGGACCGGTCGTACACCGGGACGCCCGGCGCGAAGTGGGCGACGGCGGCGGCGAACCGGTCCCGGTCGAGGCGCCACCCGTTCACCGCGCGGGAGGACACCGCGACTTCGGGCGGCACCGGAACCAGCTGCCGCAGCACCGCATGGGCCGCCGGACCGTCGCCGGGCAGCGGCGGGGCACCCTCGCGCCGGGTCACGCCGACGTAGGGCAGGGAGGCGCCGCCGCTCACGTTCTGCCGCCAGAACACGAACCCAGTGACATCGCCCCACGGCACATGGGCCGTCGTCGCCCCGTACCGGGCGGGGCTCCCGCCGAGGAGCACCCCGGTGCCGTCCACCCGGAACGCGACCTTTCGGCTCATTGCCCCGAAGGCCATGAACAGCCCGCCCCCACCGAACAGGGGCAGGCCCAGGATCCGCGCGAACAGCGGGATGTCCGGCAGGAGGAGGGCGGCGGTGAACACGGCGCAGAGCGCCAGGATCCCCGCCGTCCTGCGGTCCCACCCGTAGCGCGCCTCGTACACGGGCGCTCCGTCGTCAGCCATGCACCGGATCATGACCACGCCCGGCCACCGAGGGAACCCCTACCCGGGGAACGTGCCCGGAGCGAGACACAGGGCCAGGACGCCGGTCCCGAGGGCGCAGGTCAGGAGCCACGCCATGACCAGTCGGCGCCGCAGCGCGCGGTAGGCCGTCCGGTACTCCTCGCGCAGCTCGCCGGCGCGGTCCGCCGTGCGCTGCCAGGAGGCACGGGCGAGCGTCAGGTACTCCGCCTCGAACCGGCGCTCCACCTCCTCGCGCTGAGCCCGCGTCAGCCAGTGCAGCGGCTCGCAGAACCGATCGGCGGCCGTACGGCCCTCCGCCCGCGTCGCGGCGAGCAGCAGATGCCCCTCGATGTCGTTCAGGAACCGGTCCGTGATGCTCACAGCGCGGCCACCTCCCGCTCGGGCAGGGGCGCCGGACGGTGCAGGTCGAACGCCGGGGATTCGCTGCGGATTCTCGGCATGGTGATGAAGTTGTGCCGCGGCGGCGGGCAGGAGGTGGCCCACTCCAGGGAGCGGCCGTAGCCCCACGGGTCGTCGACGCCGACCGGCT
>NZ_JBIBKD010000015.1:0-161863 GCF_042959065.1 Streptomyces sp. NPDC007929
CCCGATTGACCCCCGTCGAGTACGAGACCATCATGACCCCACCCGCAGCTCTGGCTGCATAAACCCCGCTGTCACCAGATCATGCAGCAGTCCCATGCGGCGATCCGTGACGGCGACCAGTGTCTTGCCGCAGCCTTGTCCCTTGCTGCCGCCAACCTCTCCTTCGCTCCGCCGACGATCGCCGAAACGGGGCCGAGGGCATCGAGCTGGTCGGGGAAGGCGAGGACACGTAGGTTCTCACCGTCATCGAGGAGCCATCGCAGGATGCGAAGGTACGGCTCGCCATCCAGCGATTCAGGTGCGCAGACGACGCCCGGAGCCTCAAGCGGAGGGGCCGGCGGATGGAGAGCGTCGGCAAGAGGCTCGATCGCCTCCAGAAGACGTGCGGAGGTTTCGCGGGCTGCCTTCACGTCCTTCCGCTTTCCCGGCAGCGGCCATGCGTCGGGGCCAGGGAGTTCGGCGGTGATCCGCAGCTCCCGCGTCAGCGCGTCGACGAGGCTCGTCGACGCGGCGAGAGCGGAGTCGAACTCCGCGCGGGTGTCACGCGCGATGACCTCGGCGTACTGCGCCTCGGCTGCGTCTTCACGTCCAGCGGCTCTCGCCCTTGCAGCGCGGAGCGCGTGATACCCGGTCCATGCCTTGAGGGAGGACAAGAGGGCGTAGGCATCGAAGGCGATCGCCTCGGCGTTCGTCTGCAGATACTCACGGTGGTTGCGTGCGTCGGCCTGACCGATCTGCCTGACGTGGTCGCGGACGTTCTCCTGGTAGAGCTCAAGCTGCTTCTGCAGCAGCGCTCCACTGCCCGCGACGTCCTCCCACAAGGACGTCGGGACCGATTCGATCTCTCGCGCCTGGTCGACCGCGCGATCGATGGCGGCGACGAGCCCCGTCAGTTCGGCCCACTGATCCTTGCGGATGGCGGTAAGGACCTGACTCGTCACCGCGAGGTTGGTCCTGACGAGGCCCGAGACCTCACTCAACATCATCTGAAGGCCGACCATGGCCAGCGCAGGCCCGACCGAGGCCGCGGTCTGCGCCTTGCTCACCGCATTCACGGAGAAGAAGCGGGCCTGACGCAGGAAGCGGCCAGGAACCATCACCGCTCCGAGGTTCCCCCCGTCCTTGACGGCGAGCGTCGCGCCGCTGTTCAGCAGGGCCTGTGTCGTGGCGTCGATCCTGTAGAGACCCTGCACGCTGGCGAACGCGTTTCCGAGATTGCCGACCACGGTTGCCGCGTTCCCGATAGAGGCGAGGATCGCTGAGATCTGCTTGCGGTCTGCAGTCGGCACGATGCCGAAGTCGATCAGATCGGGTTTCAGCTCCAGTGGGACCTCACCGGCGACGACAGCCACCCCTGGGAGCACCTCCACAAGGACCGTCGACGCCGTCGTCGATTCGATGTCCGAGTCGGACGTCGAATCGTCCACAACAGGTGAATCGGCGGTATTGCCCCGGCCGTTCTCCTCAGGCTCGGCGATCTCCATCGAATCCGAAGGGTCCTGCATGCGTTCTCCTCCCCCGCAGGCGCGCGCAACGGCCGGACTTCGTCGGCGTTGGCTGCCGAAGTCTACGGCTCAACGCCCCACGATTCAGCCCGAATCCGACGGACTGATTCCGGACCGGATGGTGCCGGGCATGGGTGCACCCGACGGCGCAAGACCGCCCCCGGCGGCGCTTGTCGGTCGCCCCAAGAAGGGCTACCAGCAGCCGAAGCTTCTTCACTCGCTCATTGGCGGCAGATTGATGAGCTTTGAAAGCTGCGCGGGCAGCTGCCCGGGGGTGATCAGAACCGCCGAAACACGCCTCAGTCGAATGTCAGCCCGCACGCCCTCGGGGCCGTCCCTCACCGTCGCGCGGGCCGGATGAGAAACCTGCACCTGGGGGCCGCGCTGACAGGATCGGCACATGCTTATCACCCCTCGCCCCGGCGCAGAACGGAAGAACATCCGGCAGGTCCTCAGCGGCGTCCACAGCACCGCGATGAACCTGCAGCGGCCGTATCTCACCGCCTTCGAGGGGCTGTGGACGTATCTGGAGTGGGCCACGGAGTCCGCGCGAATGCTGCGCTCCCAGATCAGCGACCGGGACCTCGACGTTCTGAACGTCCGCATCGTCGAAATCGCCGGACTAATTGCTCGCTTGCAGGGACCCAGGGAGCTGACAGAGTGGCGCTCCGTTGCTGGCCAGAGCCTTGGAGGGAAGCATGTCGGCGTCCGAAATCGGGTATCGCGTGGTGCGTCATGGAGACAAGGCGCCGAAGGACGGGACGCTATGGCGTACCGAAGCGGAGTCACGCAGCAGGGTAGCGGCGGGCGATCGTCCAGCGCTCCAGGAGGTTCTGTTCTGCCTGCGTGCCGATCTCGTGGATAGCATCCGCGTGTCCAGGTGGGATGACCTGGGCGATCCGATCACCCGGGAGATGGTCCGCGACGAGATCCGGGATCACCGAGCAACACTGACCGTGGCCGGTGATGTCATCGAACCCGATCACCCTCTACGGAACACCGAGCGAGGTGTTCGCAACCAGGTTCAGGCTACCTGCGCTGCACTTCGGGCTCTTCTTCCTCGCCAACGAGGCAAGCAGGGCCAGTTGGACATCGGCCGCGGCCTGAGCAAGAACGAAGTGGTGCGGCTCGCACACAAGTTGCACGTCGGGTTTCAACTGACGCTGGCGCAGACTGCGGACCTCCTCAACCAAGCGGGCTACATGTGGAATGGCGTGCAGGGTGAGCGGGACTTCAACAAGCAGGTCGTTCACCGGCTCCTCCAAGACGCGTGCTGGGACGACGATGCCCCCCGGACGGTCGATGGCGAGCGGATCCGTACCAGTGGGAGGTCACATCAAGTTCTCCAGGAGTTCGAGGTGATGGCCGTCTACGGACCAGACGACGAACGAGATCACCTCACGCGATCGAGGGACGTCCAGAACATCGCGACGGCGCACGACCACCTCTTCGCCTTCTCCTTCACCCCGAGCACTCCGGACTTCGGGCTCACAGACCTTCTCCACCTCGTGACCACACCCGTGCCTGTCCGCACCCTCTACGTAGCCGACTCTTCCCTCTTTCCCAGCGAATTGGACCGGCTGGTCGCGTACAGGTGGGTCGAGCACTTCGGCGTCCAGGTTCTGGAGGCGGGCAAGTCGGTGAAGTCGACCGTTGAAGGTTCCGGACAAGAGCAAGTTCTGCGGGAGGTGATCAAGACGTTCGCTGCCCTTCGGATGCACGACAGCCACACCGTGATCGAGACCACCCGGTCCATCGATCACGCGAGGGCCGTCGCGAAGCGCCTGCGGAGCCAGGCGGGGTACTCGTATGAGGAGATCGCTCGTCACCTCAGGCTGGAAGCGATTCCCACGCGGAAGCGCAGCGGCGACTGGGGCAGAAGCGCTGTCATGGATCTAGTGTCCGGTGATGTCGCCTCATGAGCAACGCCCGACGTGATGCTCGTCGAGAGCGCGCGCTGACCCGACTTCGCACGCATGCAGGCGTCACGCTGAGCCGGCACGCCCTGTCCCGGGCGAAGGAGCTCGGTTTCGATGAGAGTGAAGTGCTGCGGTGCGTCATGTCTCCCGAGCAAACCTACGGAGGCGACCCGAAATACCCAGGTGCCCGGCGCGTCCACCAGCGTCGAGATTGCGCCTGCGTCATCGACACGGCGACCCGAACGGTGGTGACAGTGCTGCTACGCAATACGGGCCTATGGCAACACGGAACCCATACCAGGTGGGACATGCCTCGTGCTTGGTCAAGTTGAGCGCGGGTCATAGGCTCTCCGCCTCTTTCCAATGTGGAAAAGCACCCCGGGATCTGACTCGTACTCTGCCCGGGGCGCTGTCACGTCGTTTCCCGCCACCCCTGCCGCTCCAGTGCCCGCAGGTCGAACCGCTTCCGCAGGTCGGCCAGCCCTGGTGGCACTTCATCCATGCGGGCACCGGGGAGCGCCGTGTGACCCGTGATGAGAGCGATCCGAGGGTCCGACTCCTCGGCGACCACCTCGTCGTCCGTCTCAAGCGCTTCTTCGATGCGGCCAGGCAGAGACGGAGCCGAAGGGAGGTCGTCGTTGGTGTGCAGCCACTCCATGCCCATCAGCAGCGTCGAGGCGTACGAGTCCTGAGGATGCCCCGACCACACTGTCGGGCAGTGCACCAGGCACGACAGCGGCTTACTTTCGGCCAGTACGTCGCGGTAGCCGTTCTTACCCTTCACAATCAGCTCGTCGATCTGCTGGGCAGGGGCGATCGTGATGCCGAGCAGGGGCTGCTGTTGACACGGCTCAAGTCTCTTACACGGCCATGGCTCAGCCCGTTTACCCTGCAGGCAGTTGTAGAAGGCGTACAGCGGGACCGGCAGGACGTTACCGTTCCGGCCTTCCCGTCGCGCGGCCTCGACCAGCAACCGACTCTGCCAAATCCTGCCGTCTGATCCTCTCCGGATCTTGCGCTTGAGTTCCTCGTAGCGTTCGCCGGGGTGGTAGAGGCGCTTGGCCTGAATCCAGAGACGCACCCACGACAAGTCGCTCCGCTGGATCCACCACTCCCAGTCGGCGCCGTTCCTTCGCTCCTCGTGCGGCTTGAACCTAACCACCCGCCAGAAACGCGGGTCCACATGTGCAAGCTCCGTCAGAAGCAGGTCGGTGAGGGTCGTCTCGTACGCCTCGAACCCAACGGCACGTGCTCTCGCCATGCGGCGGTGCGTGGCACGAGCCTGTTTGGCCAGGGCCTTCGCCAGGTGGCACGCCTCCGGCCGCCCAGCCATCAAGTTCTCGATCACGTGGTGGATGTGCTTCACGGAACCTGTGCGGGATCCCGGTGGTGGAGAAATGGGGGGAAGTGGCGGCGACGTCAATGAATCTCCATGTTGCGGCTCCGCCTTGATCTCTGGACGCTCGCTCGGCGCTGTACTGACCCTGCGCACCTACCGTACGGTCACGACCTGTTCCACATCGACGAGTTGACGAGTCGGAAGGCGGCCAACTCGCGGACACTCGACGCTACGTCACGATATGCCCCAGGAACCACACTGTGAACGCCGACCAGGTGACCACGAAGGCCAGGTACCCAGGGCGAGTGCCTCTGTGGTCCGGTGCGATCAGTGGCCGAGCGCCGACCATGCGGCGTGTCCGAGAGCTGCGAGGCTGGCCAGTACTCCGACGGCCGGCAGGGGCCCAGCGGGTACGTTCCAGGGCAGTGACCCTGTCGCCGAGTTCCTCGACGGCCTTGTCTATCTGGTCGGATCGCTGTGCGATCGGGGCAAGTTGGCCGTTGATGCGCGCCAGCCCGACTTCGAGGGCGCGACGAAGCGCAGCCAGTTCAAGGGCGACCTCTCCGTCGGGCATAGCGTGGCTCCTACGGTCAGTTGGTCGTGGACGTGGATGCGGGGTCGGTTCTCGCCGGGAGCCAGGAGGCGGTCCCGGTACGGCCGAGAAGGGTGCCGACGGCACCCTTGGTGACGGCCAGGCCAGCGGGGATCGCGGCGGTGGCGGCGGACTGGAGAGTGGAGAGGCCCGCGTCGCAGGACAGCGTCACGTGATCCAAGATGCCGCTCAGCTTGCCCGCACCGTCCAGCCCAGTTCGTAGGCCCACGTGGCGAAGATCGCCATGACGGCCGCCTCGGCACGGACAAGCAGCCGGGCAGAACGCAGCGCCTCCTCCGACGAATGTGCGGCAGTCCGTGTGCCGCACTCATGTCGTCCTCCATCTCAACAGGCGCGCCGGCTGCGCGAGGGTGAGGCTGAGGGCCGCATGGTGCACTGACAACGGGCGCAGGTGCTCGCCCGGTTCGGTGCACGCGGCCGACATACGGACCGCGTAGAGCGTGCTCGTTCCTCACGACTGGATCCACTGTCAGAGAAGCCGAAACGACCGTGTTCGCTGTCAAACGCCTTGATTGGATGATAAAAGACACAGTTCGCCACAGGCAGACAGGGAAGATCCCGAAACGACTGGTCAGCAGCTGCGCAGCTATGTCAACCTGCAACACCTTGCAGGAGGACCTGGTCAACGAGGTGATGCCAGTGATCCTGGAGCCAGTGTTCCGCCCTACGAGCCCATGGAGGCGCCCCTGCTCCCGCACCACTCCAACGACCGCTCCCGACCGAACTTGCCGGACCCGGTCTACTGGGTCACCCCGCGTCATCTGGCCGGTGACGACGGTGTGCTCGCCGAGCGGATCGGCGACACCCTGTACGACCTCGGCTGGCGCATGTGGCCCACATCCCGTCGCACCCTTCTCTACGTAAGCCCGGATGGGCTGCGTGGGGCCGAGTGGATCCTCGCGGCCTATCCGTTCGAGCTGGGCGGTCTGCCCGTTGCCTGGCAGCTGAGCGCCCGCGGCCATGCTGCCTCTGCGATGCCGCAGTGGAACGCGTACTTCACCACGGGCGTCTCCTACGAGGCGCTTGCCGATCTCCTCGTGGCGATCGACGCCCGTGAGGCACCCGATGTCGGCTTCGAGGGGCCTGAGACGGTCCTCGATGCGCTGAGTGCCCGGGGTTGGATCCGCGATGTGGATCGCCCCCGCACCACTGCGACAGACCCCGGGTTCTCCGCCTGCCTCTCCCTGGAGACGCTGCCGCCGCTCATCGAGGACGCCGACCCGCGTCCTGACCTGGTGGGCTGGCAGGCGTGGGCGGACCCCGTTCCGGGCGCCCCGTACCTGTGGTGTGCCAGCTTCAGTGCCAGCGTCCCCCATGACCTGGTCGCCGCGTTCGCGTCCTCACTCGCCTCCCCGGTCCCGGTGCCTCGCCAAACTGTGCCCGAGAGCGCTGAGGGGCGGCTCACTGTCATCCGCCGCGACTGACAGCCCCTGCCCCAGAGGATCCGCTGCTGTGCGGCTCGTCGCCGATCTCCCCGAGTGGCAGCGGGTCAGACGTATGAGGCGTGGTCCCTGCGCCTGCCCGATGAGAGAAAAGGAGAAAAGTCGTGTTCTTTCGGCGCGCTCGCGAGGACCGTGCGTTCCGTGAAGCCCAGCGTGCGGGCTACGAGCTGCTCCGGCGGCTGCAGGCCGCCCAGCCGTGGCCCGGCTGCCTCGAGCCGACTCCACAGGCCCCTGCCGCAGAGGAAGTGGCGCTGCCCGTCCTGCCGCCGACGTTGCGGGTGTCGTCGCGCCATGAGGTGGCCGGGGTGATGATGCGCTGGCTGCAGCCGCTCGTCGTCGACGGCGAGGTCCGCACGTGCCCCGGGTGCGGCGCGTACCGGGACTGGATCGTCTTCTGCATGCGCGACGATTCGGTGTGGCTGCGTTGTCGGGCGGGCCACGAGACGAAGGAGCCCGGCCTGAATGCGACCTGGTTCAACCGCAACTCCGGTCCCGTCGACCGGTTCCACCCCACTCTCGAAGAGGGCCTGCGCCACCTCGGCCATTGACGGCCGTCCGCACCGGGACGGCGGTCGTCGTGGTCTCCGTTCCTAGAGCGCCAGATCCCCGCCCTGGTCGCGGAGATGCCTGACGTTCCCCACGGTGTAAGCCCCGTGACATGGGCGGGCTTCACCGCCCTCGCCCCTGGAAGCCGGAGCCAACAAGGCCGGCCGCCAGGGGCGCCGCCGTGTCAGGCCAGGGAGGTCAGGTTCTGGAGGAGCGAGCGGACTTCGGGTGTGAGGCCGTCGAGAATGTCCCGCCTGTAGGGGGTGTCGGGTCGGGCAGCGAGATCTTGGACCGTAGCCCAGTTCTCGGCGACTACCCGGAGAGCCTGCTGCGCTTGCTGGACGGCATTCCGCCGGTGGACGAGGAACTCTTCGGCGCGCTCGTGGGCCTGCTCCCAGGTAATGTCTCCCCGCTCGACGAGCTGGGCCAGGGGCGGGGCGGGATCGCCGTCGGAGAGGCGGAGAGCGTCCGTGTGCTGCACGGACTGCCGGAGCCGTTCTTCGTGTTGCCGCTGGTCGAGTGCCGCTATGGCGTCGTCGAGGGTGCGGAGGCCGTCCACGACCTGTTCGGCGAGGTCGGGGGCATGCTCGCGCAAGCGGCCGTGCTGGGCCTCGATCTCGGCGGAGCGGGCCTGGAGTTCGCGGACGGTGCTGTAGGCGACATCGAGGCTGAGCTTGCCGCTGCGGACCTTCTCGGCGAGGTGGGGGTGGTGCTTGAGGACCGTAGCCGCGTTGGAGAGGCGGGTCAGGCTGATGCTGTGGCCCTTGGCCTGGTGGCGCAGGGAGTGTTCCGAAAAGGAACGGGCCATCGCGACGATCATCGCCTGCTGGCCCTTGCTGATGTGCCGACGGCGCAGGTTATGGGCGAGTATCAGCCCCTTGGGGTCGCTGCCGGTGTAGGTGGTGAAGCGCGGCTCGACGCCGGCGATCTCGCAGGCGTCGAGACGGTTACGTCCGTCGAGGAGGACGCCGTCGGCGCTCAGGACGATGGCCTCGTGCTGTCCCTCAGTCTTGATGGACTCGGCCAGGTCGTGCAGCTCGTCGGCGCTGAGCATCGGGAACACGCCGGCGGTGGGGTGGGTCTGGATGATGTGCTCCTTGTCGGGTGGGGTGCAGGTGGCGCGCCGCAGATGTCCTGCGGCGTCGTAAGACCGGGGACAGGGCTGTTGTCGTTGATCGGTCGTCATCGTGCCTTCGGTGGCTCTCGGTAGCGGGTGCGAGGCGTGCGCGGCCGCTGCGTGAGGGGACTGGTGCTCACCGCGGCCGGTGAGTGCCCGATGGCTGTTGCACGGATGTGGGGGGTCTCGCGGCGGTGGCCCGCGCTGGGGACAGGACGTGGGGGATGTGGGGGCTACGGGCTTGTGCGGCTCGTGCACCTAGGCCGGGGGCGTGACGGTCGCCGAGGCGTTGGATGCGCCAGACGAGAACTTCGGATGCCGATTTGGCGTCGCTCAAGGAGCGTTGCTGGGCTGCCTGTCGGAGGACAGTTACGGGGCTGTGGCCTGCGGCTTCGGCGGTGGCGAGAGCAGCGGTGAGTGCGGGCCAGGCAGCCTCGGTGAGGATCTGTCCGGAGTGGGAGGGCAGAACCTCGTGCAGGGTGCGGGCATACCGGTGGACGGTGCTGTCGGAGGGGCGGCGCCCGGCGAGTACGGCGAGGCTGGTGGGGGCGAGCTGGTCGTAGGCGGCCTGGAGATGGATGAGCGTTTGGCGGGCGGCGGCCACCTGCCGGTCGTGGTGGTGCAGCGCGCTGCGGCGCTGGGCTGCGAGGACGACGAGAATGGCGACGTCCAGGAGCATGGCCAGGCCGGTGTGGTCCGCGGGCTGGTAGCGCATGGCTTTCAGAGCGCCGCGCAGGGCGCGGGCGTGCTGGTGGTCGGCGTGGGCACGGGTGTGGGCGGCGTGCTCGAAGGCGACGGCGGCGCGGTGGAGTTCGGCCTTGAGATGGACGGGGGCGTGGGCGGGCAAGGCGTAGAGAACTTCGCTGAAGACGGTCAGGTGGGCTTGTGCAGCGCTGTCGTCGGCGTGATCAAGGTGGTGGGGGATGCGTTCTGCGGCCGCGGTGGCCTGGTGCCAAGGGCTGCGGCGGTAGTGGCCGACTGGTGAGGCTGCAGTGGCGGTGTGCGCTTCGGCGGCGGCCAGACGCTGCTGGATCTGCGGAAGGGACAGGTCGGTGGCGAGGCTGGAGCCGGAGTACCAGATGGGTGTGCCGTCGTCAGGCAGGGCGACCTTGTAGCCGCCGAGGTCGCCGGAGGGCAGAGTGCGTGTTTCGACTTGAAGGCCGGCGTCGGCGAGCAGGTTGAAGAACTCTTCCAGGTCCTTCGCGTGGGAGAGCGCGGTGCGTACGGTGTGCCGAAGCTGCTCGCGAGCCGTCTTGTGGTGGCCCAGCCGTTTGGCCTTCTCCTGCTCGGCGCGGGTGGGGCGCTTCGTCGCCGGAGTGCCGGTGGCGGCGTCGGGGCCGCGCGGAACCTGGGTGAGGCCGAAGTCCTTCTCGATCTCGGCGAGTTCGGCCATGGCGCGGTGGTAGTCGTTCCAGTTCCGCGGCGGGCGCAGATCGCCGCGGACTTTGGTGGCGACGATGTGGATGTGGTCGTCCGCGTGGCGCACGGCCACCCACCGGCAGCCGTCCGGATCGCCCTCCGGTGCGATGCCGGTCGCATGGACCATGCGCTTGGCGATCGTCGCCCACTCGGCATCGGTCAGGAGGCGGTCCTCGGGCGCGGCGCGCACCGAGCAGTGCCACACGTGTCCCTCGGGTGCCTTGTCGCCAGCCTGCTCGACCCGCAGATCCAGGGCCTTGGTGAGCTGGCCGAGCCGCTGCTTGTGCCCAGGTCTGTCATACGGGCCTGGGTCAGGAACGAAGTCATCCCAGGAAGCGACGATGTGCTGGTCGGTGTGTTCGTTGGCGCGGCCCTTGTCGAAGAGGTACGCCAGGACGCCGTAGGTGTTGTTGCCCGGCTTGACGATGTTCGCGATCAACTCAGGCCGCCTGCCTTCTGCCCGGCTGCCCGGAAAGCCGCCTCGTCGATTGCCCGGACCGTGTCGTGGGCGGTGGCGAGCAGGCGCTCCGCCCGCTGAAGGATCGCGGCGTCCACAGGGTGTGGATCGCCGCCCGAGTTGAGGCGGCGGGCGATCTGGTTGACGTTGTTGCCGATCCGGGCGATCTGCGCCCGCTGGGTGGCGAGCTCGTCGACCGCATCGTCGTAGACGGTGCGAGGGGCGGCGACGGTGATCTCACCGCGGACGCGGGCCATGGTGGCGTCGGCGATGTAGCGGGCCATGGTCACGTGCTCGGCTTTCGCCGCCGACTGGATGTCGTGCTTCTCGTGCGGCGCGAAGCGGGCGGTGACGTGCTCGGAACGCTGCGCGTCGAGGTTCGCGCGACGGTACGGCGTACGCGGCTTGGCCCCCAAGACGAGAGCGGTCGGCTGATTGCCGGCGCCCACTCCCTCCTGCTCCGGCACGCCCTCGTGCCGGAGCTGCTCCTCCGCCACCCCCGGGGCGGAGGAGTTTGCGATGGACCGGCCTATGGACGGTCCATCGCCATTGCTTGCTGTGCTGTTCAGGCCGGTGGTCATCTCCTGCTGAGGGGTGAGTTCGCGGTGCGGATCGTGCATGGAACGGTTCTCCGTGGGGTGTTGGTGCCGGGTGCTTCGCTGTGCGCGGCCCCCATGTCCCGCGCTTGTCTACGCGGGACATGGGGTGTGCCGGAAGGGTGGGCGATCGGTGCGCTTGCCGGGTCAGGCGGTGCCGACGGGGGCTGTGTCGAGGTCCCTTTGCCTCTGGGAGGCGGCTTCGTCGAGTCCGTCGACTGGCTCGGCCTCGAAGCCGTCGTGCGTGACGGGCTCGGTCTGGCTGGTGCGCTCGGCCTGCAGCTGGTCGCGTAGGGCGCGGGCGCGCTTCTGGCCGATCCGTAGTTCGCTGCGCAGACGCTCGGCACTCAGCCGGTCGTCGCTCCAGTCGGCGGTCAGGAGCCGGGCCTCGTCGAGGACTTCGGCGTCGGTGCGGGTGTGCGTGCGGTCTGCGGTCGGCTTGGCGGTGGCGCGGACCCGACCGGTCGCCCGACGCGGGGCGGCTCCGGTCGACTCCACTGCGGCGGCTGACCGGGGCGGTCGGGTAGCGGGGGCCGACTCGTCGGCCTCGGTCGGCCTCGTCACGGGCGCATCGGCGACCTTCACGGGGGTCGACTCGGTCGGCTGCTCGGGGGCCGATTCGGCCTGGTCAGCCATCGACCGCGCGGCCTGCTCGTCAGCTACCTGACTAACCGACTCGGCGAAGACCGCTTCGGCGGAGTCGGCCGACTCGGAGGTGTGGTGCAGCACCTTCGCCACGAGGTCCGACCCGAAGTAGATCGACCCGACTGGGAGCGAGGTCGCCAGCAGCACAAGGGCCCAGTTTGCGGGGTCCCAGTCGGCCAGTCGGCCCCACTGGACCGACTCGGTGTGCAGGGCCGGGATGAGGCCGTGCACGTAGTTCAGCAGGAGGCTGGCGATCGTGTAGGTCGCCAGGACCCGCAGTGCGAACTTGCGGTCGTTACCGGTCAGCACGAGCGTGGCGACCAGCGCGAGGGCCATCAGCCCGTCGATCACGATCGGGTAGAGCAGGGCGGCGGTGGAGTCGGCGCCGATGGCGCGGGCCACGTCGGACAGCGCGTTCCACGAGACCCGGAAGGCCATGAGGACGACGGACACCAGGCCGACGACGAGGGTGATGCGTCCGTTGCGGTTCACGCGACGACCTCCAGCGGGGGCGAGTGCTTGGCGGCCGGGGCGAGCGGGAGCAGGGTGATGCCGGCGTGGATGCCGCGGCTGCCGCTTATGGCTGCCGGGGCGCGGGGCAGGGGAGTGCAAGGGCGTGGGCTCCGGGGTGGGGAGTGAGGCTTGCGGGGTGGGGAGTGAGCGGCGTTCACGGAGGGGGCGTTCACGCGGGCCCCCTTCTAAAGGGGGCCCCGCGCGTGATCGCCTGGGCGCGTGTACGGCGTGGACGCTCGCGTGATCGCTCTACCAGCGGTTTTGCGGTGAACGTGGACGCCGTGAGCGGTTCACGGCGGGGTGTTCGCGTGAGGGCCGCGTGTACGGTCGCGTGATCGCTCTCGTGCGGGCCGATCGGGGTTCAGCCGACGGCGGTGAGGTGGCGTGCGGAGGGGTAGTAGCGGGTCTGCTGTCCGCCTCCGGCTCCTCCGGCGATGCCGTCGGCCTTGGTGGCCAGGCCGCTGTCGACGAGGCGGGCGAGGTGGCGTCGCGCCTTCTCGACGTCGGCGCGTTCGGGGTCGCCTCCACCGATCAGGATGGCCGCCAGGTCGCGGGCGGTCAGCCCGCTGGGGGCGTTGCGCAGCAGGACGGCGGGGTCCTTGCTGGGGTCGACCGTGGTGGTGCCGCGCACGTGGTCGTGGGTGACGTCGAGCGGGCCGATCTCCCCGGTGGGGGTCTTGAGGTGGTGCAGGGTGACCGCCGGGTCGCCTGCCTGGCCGGTGATGAAGAGGACGCTGCCCGCGCCGGCGGTGATCCAGGTGGAGCCGTAGACCTGGTCCAGGGCGGGGCGCTGGCCGCGTGGGGCGTCGGCGGTGGCCTTGCGCTGGTGGTGCAGCTCCATGATCTCCACGCCGCCTCGCAGGGCGCGCATGCGGGCGTTGTGGAAGGCGACCGCGAGGCTGTCGTCGACCATCGTGCTCACCGCGTCCTTGAGGCTGTCGATCACGATGGTGTCGGCGCGATGGGCGGCGGCGAGGTCGGCGAGGAGGTCGGGCTCCTTGTCGAGGGTGGCGGGCAGCGGGCCCTCCCAGACCACGAGACGCTCGCGCAGGATCTTCTCGTCGGTGGGGAAGACGCGGCGGTCCATCGCCCGGGCGATCTGCCGGGGCCGGTCCATGGCCAGGTAGAGCACCCGCCTGCTGGGGGCGACCGGCATCTCCAGGACAGTCTCCTGCAGACCGAGGCGGGCGAAGACCACCTGGTGGGCCAGGGTGGTCTTGCCGACACCCGGAGCGCCGACGATCATCAGGCTCTCGCCCGGCGCCCAGACGGTCTTCTCACGGGTGCCCCACAAGGGCTCGGCGTCCGCGCCGGTCTCCTTGACGAAGGACCACCCGTCCCTGGCGAAGCGGTTCAGGCGCCCCTGTCCCGAGGCGAGTGCCCGCTCACGCTCGGCCCGCATCTCCGCTTCGACCTCGCTGCGTATCGCCTCGGGGTCGGCGCCCGGCTCCTGGGCGCGCTGGACGGTGCGTATCGCGGAGGCGAGCAGGCGGCGGAGGTTGGCCTTCTCGCGGATGATCTCCGCGTGGTACTCCGCGCTGCCGGTGCCGTAGTGCACGTCGGCGAGCTGGTGAAGGTAGGGACGGCCACCGACGCGCTCCAGGTCCCCCTGCTGCTGGAGCACCTCGGTGAGGACGATCGGGTCGGTCGGCTTGTCCTCGCGGTGCTGGGCAAGCAGCGCACGCCAGATGGTCTCGTGGGCCGGCCGGTAAAAGACGCCCTCGCCCAGAACCGGCCGGACCGCGTCGATGATGTCGGCGTTGTGCATGCAGGCGCCGAGGACCGCGCGCTCGGCGTCCACATTGTACGGAGGCTCCGCCGCGTCCCGCGTCGGCTCGGGTTCCCTGAAGCGGGATGGCGTATTCGGTTGGGGATCGGCCATACTGGGCATCGGCTCCTCTGCTCGCGGGCCATATGGGACGGCAATCCCGGACTCCGCGGGTCGATCGCTAGGGATGGCGGTTGAGAGGTTTGCGCTTGAGCCCCCGGCAATGCCGGGGGCTTCATTCATGTGACGTGCGGTCGCACGGACTCCTCGGGTTGGTGGTGTGGTGGGGACCACCAGTATGCCACATGAATTGCGGATTGCATAAGTGTTCTGCATCTCGCAGGAGGCATGCTACTGTTATGAGGTCACTGCGATCGGCAGGAGACTGCTACGAACGGAAGGAGGTGGGCATGTCCGATGAAGGCCCCCAGCAGGGCGTGTTGCTCAGCGGCGAGGCGAACGTCGCGGTGCGCATCAAGCTGGAGCGCGAGGCGCGCGGCTGGAGCACCAACGCCCTGTCCGACCGCCTGAACGAGGCCGGCTTCGAGATGAACCCCTCCGCGGTCTGGCGCATCGAGAACGGCAAGCGCCGTATCAACCTCGACGAGGCCATCGGCTTCGCCGAGGTCTTCGGCCTCGCCCTGCGCAACCTCGTCGGCCCCCCGCAGCTCGCCGCCCAGGCTCGCGCCATGGAACTCATCGACGCCGTTGTGGACGCGTTCCGCGAGACTCAGCGGGCCAATGCCGCCTACACCAAGGCGCGCGATGCCCTCGACGCGTATCTCGCCGAGCACCCGGATATCCGCGAGGAGGCAGACGTGATGGTCTCCAACGCCATGGCCGAGGCGTCCACTAAGCATCTGCTGGAGACGTACGGACCGCAGCCCGGCGAGCATCGCGATGCCGATCCCGCAGACGAGGTGTAGCCGCCGGCTCTTACTCCCGTCCTGGACCCGCAAACCCCCAGTTCGGGCATCTCCCCTCATCCCTAGCGATCGACCGGCAGGCCGGTGTTGCCGCACCACACGTCTGCCAGAAGAGGACTCACCCCTTGCGTCAACCCGCAATACCCCCCGCCTCCGCGGCGACTCTGCACGCCGAGGCAGCCTTCCCGCGCCTCTACCTCCCCGAGGAAGTTGCCGCCGTCCTCGGCTGCTCCGCCTGGTGGGTGAAGGATCGCGCCCGCCGACGGCTCATCCCGTTCACCCGCGTCGGCCGCGCCTACCGCTTCTCGGATGATCACCTCGCCGAGATCATCCGCATGCACGAAGAGCGCCCGGCTCGGAATTCGCAGCGCCCCAGCGGCATGACTGCGTCTGCTCCGCAGCCTCCGGTTCGTCGGCAGAGCGAGGGGCCTGCCCCCGCACGCAGCCTCAAGGCCCGGCCACCGCGCCGCATGCTCAGGTCCCAGTACGGCACCGCCGCTTAACGCACCCCACACGACAGAAGGGAGGGAACTCAGTGGGGTACGCAGAGAAGCGCGCCAGCTACTGGCGCGGGCGGTACAAGATCGAGGATGGCAAGTACGGCACGGTCTCCGATTCCACGGGTGCCGTGGTCAAGTTCGCCACCAAGCGCGAAGCCAAGCAAGCCGCAGACGCCGAAGAGGTCAACGTCCGGCGCGGCCAGTGGCGCGACCCGGGCCTCGGCCAGGAGACCTTCGGCGAGTACGCAAGCCGCTGGTACGAGGCCCAGGACCTGGCCGCCTCGACCATGCAGAACTACAAGCGCCACATCGAGGAGCACCTGCTTCCCGACTTCGAGGACAAGGCGCTCGCCGGCATCCTGCGCACGGACGTCGCCGCCTGGGAGAAGAAGGAGAAGGCCGTGTACGCGGCCTCCAGCGTCAAGACCTGGCGCTCGACCCTCCACCTGATCTTCGAGGACGCGATCGACGAGGGTCTGATCACCTCCAACCCGGCCGCCAGGCGGCGAGGGCGTGGCAAGCGCGCCGGCCGCTCGCGGGACCGCGGTCCGGAGAAGGTCGTCACCGACGCCCTCGGCATCCTCCTGACCGCCGAGCGAGTGGCCCTGCTGTCTGGCCGCGACGACGAGTTCGTCGCCGTGGTCCTCAAGGGCTACACCGGAAAGCGCTGGGGCGAAATCGTCGGCCTGGAAACGGAGTTCGTTCGGCCCGGCGTGTTCCGTGTCGAGTGGCAGCTGTACGAGTTGGACACCGGTGAGCTGGTGCGCTGTCCGCCGAAGGACGACAGCTACCGCAACATCGACTCGATGGGCTGGCTGTCGTCCCTGGTCTTCGACCACATTGCCCGTACGAAGCCGACGCCGTGTCCCTGCCACGGGAGGACGTACGTCTTCCGGGGCCAAGGGGCAGCGCGTACCGGTGGGCACCAGGGCGCGAAGCTGGTCGACGTCGCGCGGCTGGCGGGCGTCTCCACGGGGACGGTCTCCAACGTCCTCAACCGACCCGACCGGGTCGCCGAGGCCACCCGAGTGCGGGTCGAGAAGGCCATAGCCGACCTCGGATTCGTACGGGGCGGCATGGTATCGGAGCACGCGGCCCACTGGCGCAGGAACGGCTTCGCCACCTGGCTGTTCACCCCGGCGGCCTCCGGCTGGTACCCGAAGAAGGCGCCGCAGGAGGCCCGCCCCGTGCCCATCCTCGGCGAGCGGTGGCCCGGCGTCCCCGCACGAGGGCGCGGTGCCACCGATCGCGCCGATGCCTGCTGGCTCCCGATCGCCAAGGGCCTCACACCCCACGGCCTCCGTCACACCCACCGGACGATGATGGAGGACCTGGGCGCCGAGAAGGTGCTCATGGACGAGCGCATGGGTCACCTCGACGGCTCGGTCTCCGCTCGCTACGCCCACGTCACCCCCGGCATGCGAGAACGCCTCAAGCTCGGCCTGACCCAGCAGTGGGAGGCAGCACTCGACGCACGCCTGGCCCTGTGCCCGACGTCACCGGTGCGCGTCCTCAACGACCTCCTGCGCGCACGCGCGGCCGTCCTCCGGTAGCCCCACCCGGTGCCCCACAACACTGTTGTGGGGCACCGCTGTTTTCCGTACGAGTGCGGCAATCCAATGCCCTAAGTTCGGGCCGACGACGTCCGGCACCGGAGACTGCCCGAGGGACTTCACGCGACTCACGGTCGGGCGGAGGTAGAGGAATCGCTCGATGCCCGCTGCAGGATGCCTCCGCGGTCGTCGGTCATCGTCCTGGATCGGCTCCTACGGGCACGTGACTCTGTGACGGTCGCATGAGGGGTGGGACGTGATCTATACGGTGGGGGCGCCAGGTAGTGCCGTTACTCATGCCGTTTCTGACTCGTCGTGGGAATTCTGCTTGTGCTGATACGGCCGATGGTGTGACCCTTCTTATGGACGAGAAGGACGCACGACATGGCATACGCTCGGTGGCGCCACATCCTCATGGAGTCGCAGCGGCACGCCCTCAAAGCAGTGGACGAGTGGAATTGCTCGACTGGCAACTACAGCGACTTCCTCACGCACATGCACAGGGCGTGGCACTACCTGCTCCATGCCGAGTTTCACAAGGCAAAGATCGACTATCACTACAGGGACCCCAAGACCGGTCAGCACCAGCTGATCGACGGTGAACCCAAGGCTTGGGATCTTGACCGGTGCTTGAGGGAGCGTTTTCCCGACCACCAGGATCCCGTGCGCTTGAACGGGGAACTCTTCGTGGCGCTCCGTAACAAGGTGGAGCACCGGTATGAGCACAACCTGAAGATCGCCACGGGCGGCAGGGCCCAGGCGCTCGTCGTGAACTACGAGCAGGAGATAGTCGCCCACTTCGGACCCGAGTACAGCCTCGCCGATCGGCTCCGATTCCCGATGTCGCTTCAGGCCCTCACCGCGGAGGGGCGGGAGCAGCTCCAGGAGGCCGCGAAGAAGCTGCCGAAGCACACCCGCGACCTGGTGGCGAAGTTCGAGGCCGCCATCGATCCCGCTGTGCTCGACGATCTCCGATACGACTACCGCGTGCGGCTCGTGCCCATCATCGGTTCGAAGACCGAGGCCGACTTGGCGATCAACTTCGTCAAGCTCGACGAGCTGAGCGAGGACGAGCGAAGGACCATGGTCCAGGCCGGGCGTCTCGGCACAGTGATCGAGAAGGTCAAGCACGTCGAAGTGGCCGACAAGGACAAACTGCTCCCGGGACGGGTCGCTCGTCTCGTGGAAGACCAGGTGCCCTTCGAATTCAGCGCAAGTCATGAGCACGCGATGATGTGGAAACGCCTTGGGGTCAGACCTGCCACCGGAGCCCCCGATCCCCGTGCCACGAACGCGAAGTACTGCATCTACAGCGAGGCATTCGGGACCTACGTCTACGCGCCCGCCTGGGTGAAGAAGATCGTCAGAGAGATCGGAACCGTCGAGAAGTACCGAGCTTTCTTCGGTAGGGAGCCCCGCATGAAGAAGGTGACCCCGTTTCCGAAGCGGCCGGGAACACCGGATGCGAACGACGCGCAGCAGCACAGCAAGTCCGCCTGACCTCCGGCAGGAGCGCGTCACTCACCAAACAGACTGTCCTGCACGTACTCGACGACCTTCCGCTCCGGGTAGAAGACGGCCAGAAGCATGAACGTCTTGGGATGGGCCGCGATGTTGCCTACAAAGAAGTGGACGGCCCGGTTCGGAGCGCACATCCGGTTGTACCAGCGCTCGCGCAGCGCATCACGGACCCCGCGCTCGCCGTACTTGCGCAGAAACTTGCGGTACGACTGGCCGGCCTCCCAGTCCTTCAGCCCCATGTCATGGGTTGGGCAGTCATCGTCGGCACAGCGGAAGCTGTAACGGAGGTCGAGCGGCACCCACTCCAGCGGGTTCAGCTCCTGCTCGAACAGATCGAGTTGGTCGGCCAGCGCGGCCTTGGACACCGACCAGGGCTCAGCGGGCTCCAGCCGGAAGCGAGTGATTTCGGCGGGCCGGAAGACGCCGAGGGACGTTCCTCGCTTCTCCTGGTCCCGTTTGATGGCGCAGAGCGACGGGGCGATCAGCGGTTCGACATACCGGTACCGCTTCGTCCAGCCGCCGTCGGACGGCACCTCACCCACGATCTCCAAGGTGTCGAGGTCGGGCCGGAGACTCTCCGGGCGTGAATCTCGCTCCGGACGGTGAGGTTCGACGTCGACCTTGATGATCGAGTACTTGGAGAACTGGGCTTCCTCGCTCAGGAGCCGGAAGGGGACCGGGAAGAGCCGTACGTGCTGTGGCTCGCCCTGGTCCAGGCGTATGCCGGCCACACAACTGGTCTCGCGGTACTTGTTGGACAGCTCCGGATACGTCTTGACGGTGATCATGATCGTTGCGCGCTGCCGATTTCGCGATCCCATGGTTGCCCCCTCCACTGATCTCCGGATCCGATTGGAGGAGAGGCATGCGCCACCGGCAAGAGCGCCTGCCAGGACGAGGGGTGAAGTCAGGCCAAGGGAATTACGGGCACGGCGGCGCGTTTACGGACCGTCTCCAGGACGACCTGCCGGTGGCAGCGGCTCTCGTCCTTCTCGAAGCACAGGACCGCGACCCGGGACTGGCGGGCATGCTCCGCGAGGCGCTCAAGATCGGTCTGCGCCTCCTCGGACCGCAGCACCCCACGGAACCGGGCCCGGCCCTCGTCGAGCCGGCCGTCCCAGAACGGCGCCCGGTTGTCCTTGGGATTACCCAGGCCACGCAGGTGCGTGTACTCGATGCCGGCCTCGGCAAGTGCCTCCCCGAGGCGGGTCTTGCTGAAGCCCTTCTTGCGACTGATCGGCGTGAGCCGTACGTCCGCCACGACATCAATACGGCTGTCGAGGAGCGAGGCGACGAAGGAGTCGATGTCCCGGCCTTCGTACCCAGCGGACCAGAGGCCGGGAGCGGCCTTGGTCTCCTGGAAGAGTTCATCGAGGGAGACTTCAAGTGCCTCGGCGACCGCTCCGACCGTGAAGAAACCTGGCTGGATCACTCCCTCGCTCTCCAGACGGGCCAGAGTTCCTACGGCGATGCCGGCTTCCTTGGCGAGCCGTTCCCGCGACCACCCTCGGCCCTCCCGCAGCGTTCGCACGCGCTGGGCGAGTGCTCGGGCGTGGTCGTGGGGACGCGCTGAGTGATGGCTTGCCATGTGTCGTGATCCTAAGGGCGGTTGAGGCAGGCGGGCATGGTGTTCCCGGCCGACTACGGGGATGGATTCGCGAACGCGCAGGTCCGAGAGCCCTCAGCCGCCGCACTTCAGACGGCCTCACCAGTCACCCCCTGGGAGAACCCGACCAAGATCTTCTCCCAGATTTCTCCCAAACGATCTCCAGAAACCCGTCAGGGGCCTGATCCACTTGGTGGATCAGGCCCCTGACCTGGTATTTCTCTGTCGGGGTGGCGGGATTTGAACCCACGACCTCTTCGTCCCGAACGAAGCGCGCTGCCAAGCTGCGCTACACCCCGATGTCGCTGCTGTCGCGGCGACGACGTTTACTTTAGCCCACCGGTGGCTAGAGACGAAATCCGGTTTTGCCGCGGTGGCGGATGGGGTTCGGGCGGGCGTGGTCGAGGGCTACGAGGAGTACGGCCAGGGCGTAGAAGGCGAGACCCAGGAGGAGGGCGTTGCCGAGAACGCGCTTGAAGCCGTCCTGGCCGACGTCCAGGAAGGGGTAGAGGTAGCGGTCGGGGGTGCCCGGGAGGAGCAGCTCGCCCCGGGTGAGGCAGAAGGCCAGGTAGACCATCGGGTAGAGGAGCCAGGTGCTCGCCTGGCGGAGGTGCATGCGGCCGGGGGATGTGAGCAGGAGCCATTCCAGTGCCGCCGCTATCGGGGTCACCGTGGTCAGCATCGCGTGCGAGAGGGTCTGCCCGCCCGTCGCTGCGGCGGCCTCGCCCGTGAGGGCGAACGGGCTCGCCGCGTTCGCCAGGAGCAGGTGGTGCACCAAGGCCGACATGACGACGTAGAGCAGCGTCGCACCCAGTACGGCACCCGGCAGGGGTCGGCTCGCTGTCCATGCGCGGCGGGCCGAGAGCGCCATGACCAGCGTCAGCAGGATGTTGCTCTGGATCGCGAAGGAGCTCAGGACCCTGAACGGTTCGCCGCGGAGCAGTTCCACCGTGACACCCGCGGTCGCCGCGAGGGCGATGATCAGGCGGAAGGCCGCGGCCGCGGGGCGGCGGACCGGGGTGACGACGGCCGTGGCCGGCACGGGGGCGGGCTTCAGCGCCGGCGGGGACGGTATCGCTGGGAGGTCCGGGATGTCCCGGGGTATCGGGGCGGTCATGCCCCTCACGCTGGCAGAAACGGACATCTGGGGCGATGTGGGTGGGGCTGTGCGGGTTACTTACCCACCTGCCCGGCCGGGTAGGTGGGTGAGTGGGCCGGGTGGGTTCGACCCGACCCGGTCCGACCCGGTCCGGTCCGACCGAACCCGTCGCTCACATCGCCCCCTCCCCCCTACCTCCCCACGCCCTCGCGCCCCACCAGCGTCAGCAGTGTCGCCTCCGGCGGGCACGCGAAGCGCACCGGTGTGTAGCGGTTCGTGCCGCAGCCCGCCGAGACGTGGAGGTAGGACGTACGCCCCTGCGCCGTGTGCGTGGACAGGCCCTTCACCCGGTCCGTGTCCAGGTCGCAGTTGGTGACCAGGGCTCCGTAGAAGGGGATGCACA
Source organism: Streptomyces sp. NPDC007929 (assembly GCF_042959065.1). Classification (NCBI taxonomy): domain Bacteria; kingdom Bacillati; phylum Actinomycetota; class Actinomycetes; order Kitasatosporales; family Streptomycetaceae; genus Streptomyces; species Streptomyces sp. NPDC007929. The sequence continues at coordinate 21,488 of NZ_JBIBKD010000015.1, forward strand.
GCTGGCCGCCGTGGGTGTGGCCGGCCAGGATCAGGGGGTAGGCGTCACCCGTGAAGGCGTCCAGGGTGCGCAGGTACGGCGCGTGCACGACGCCCATCGAGAAGTCCGCCGCCTCGGACGGGCCGCCCGCCACCTGCGCGTACCGGTCCCTCTTGATATGCGGGTCGTCCAGGCCCGTGAGCTCCACCGAGCCACCTTCGAGCTTGAGCTCACCGCGTGTGTTGGTCAGGTTGAGCCAGCCCGCCGCGTCGAAACCGTCCCGCAGGTCCTCCCACGGGTTGTGCACCACGCCCTCGGCCGGTGCGTTGCCGTTGAGCCCGTGGCGGCCCTGGGCCCTCTCGAGCAGGTAGAGGGCCGGGTTGCGCAGCTTGGGGCCGTAGTAGTCGTTGGAGCCGAAGACGTACGCGCCGGGGAACTCCATCAGGGGGCCGAGCGCGTCCAGGACCTCCGGGACGCCCTCCGGGTCGGAGAGGTTGTCGCCCGTGTTGATCACGAAGTCGGGGCGCAGGCCCGCCAGGGACCGCAGCCAGCGCTGCTTCTTGCGCTGGCCGCCGACCATGTGGATGTCGGAGACCTGCAGCACACGCAGGGGGCGCATTCCCGGGGGCAGGACCGGGACGGTGACCCGGCGGAGGCGGAAGGAGCGGGCCTCGAAGCCCGCCGAGTACAGCAGTCCGGCGGCGCCAGCCGCCGCGATTCCCAGAGGTACTCCATATCGCGCGCGCATACGACCATCGTGTCAGACCCGGGCCGCCGCCCGTGCCGGGGCGCTGCTCGTGCCGGGGCGCTGCGCCGAAATCCCCTGACGGCACCGGGCATTAGCCGGCCGCCCCGCAAATCGAGGGGCGCCACTCCTGTCGTACCTGCGACAATCGACCCCATGACCACGCTCAAGTCGAAGCTGCAGGAAGACCTCAACGTTGCGATCAAGGAGCGCGACGAGCTGCGCTCCTCGACGCTCCGGCTGACGCTCGCCGCGATCACCAAGGAGGAGGTCGCGGGCAAGGAGAAGCGCGCGCTCTCCGACGACGAGGTGCAGAAGGTGATCACCCGGGAGGCGAAGAAGCGGCGTGAGGCGGCCGACGCCTTCGCGCAGGGTGGTCGTGCCGAGCAGGCCGCGCGGGAGAAGGCGGAGGGCGAGGTCCTCGCCACGTATCTGCCGCAGCAGCTGTCGGACGAGCAGCTCCAGGAGGTCGTCGCCCAGGCCGTCGAGGAGGCGAAGGCGGCCGGTGCGGAGGGGCCGCGGGCGATGGGTGCGGTCATGAAGATCGTGAACCCGAAGGTGGCCGGGCAGGCCGAGGGCGGCCGTGTCGCCGCCGCGGTGAAGAAGCTGCTGGCCGGCTGAGCCTCCAGCACATCTCGGCCGGACGCCGGCTGACCCTTCACCCTGCTGATCCAGTCGAACGACGACGGCCCCCTCCCACCACGCCGGTGGGAGGGGGCCGTTTTCGTCGCGTGAGGTCACGCCACCGCCTCAGCCGAACCGCCCACCGTTGCCGTTCCCCCCGTTCCCCGGCCCCCGGATGAAGCCCTCCGGGATAGAGAACGAGGGCGTGGGCTCGCCGCCGCCACCACCGCCGTTGTTGCCGCCGACCAGGCCGCCGATGAAGCCGTCGTTCCCGCCGTTGCCGTGGTCGCCGTTGCCCCCGTCGTCACGGCCGCGGTCCTCGTCGTCGTCGCGGTCGCGGGGCTTGCTGTCGGGGATGTGGACGGTGTTGAAGTTCTCGACGGGCTTGCCCTCCAGCGCGCCGGACATCATGTCGCGCCAGATCGGACCGGGGACCTCGCCACCGAAGACCTTGCCGTAGGGCCGGCCGCCGATGGTGATGCCGGACATCTTCCGCTTGTGCGCCGGGTCGCCGACCCAGACCGCGCCGGCCATGTTCGGCGTGTAGCCCACGAACCAGGCCGCGTAGCGCTCGTCCGTCGTACCGGTCTTGCCGGCGCTGGGACGGCTGCCGAGGCCCGCCTTCGTGCCCGTACCGTCCTCGACGACGCCCTTCAGCAGCGCGTTGATCGTGTCGGCGGTGTTCTCCGACATCGCGCGCGAGCAGGTCGACTTCGGTACCTCCATCGACGTGGTCTTGTCGCCGACCCGCCGACTGACCGACTCGATGGCGATCGGCGTGCAGTGCATGCCGCGCGAGGCGAAGGTCGCGTACGCGTTCGCCATGGTCAGCGGGGACATCTCCTGGGTGCCGAGGGCGATGGAGGGCACCTGCGGCATCTTGTCGCCGTCGGCCCGCACGACGCCCATCTTCTTGGCCATCGTCGTCACCGGACAGATGCCGATGTCGCTGATCATCTGCACGTAGTAGGTGTTGACCGACTTGGCGGTCGCCTCCCGCATGTCGTACGGGCCCACCTCGGAGGAGTTCTCGTTCTGGAGCTTGGCCGGGCTGTTGGGGTCGTTCACCCACCGCTTGCCGTCACAGGCCGAGACCGGGCTTGGGTAGGCCATCCGGTACGGCGACGAGTACACCTTGTTCGCCGGCATGCCGTCCTCCAGGGCCGCGGCGGCCACGATCGGCTTGAACGTCGAACCGGGCTGGTATCCCATGCCGCCGCCCATCGACTGGTCGACGGAGAGGTTGATCTGCGTCTCGTTCTTCTTGAAGCCGTACGGACGCGACTGGCCCATGGCGAGGATCTTGCCGGTGCCGGGCTGGACGATGGAGGCGGCGGTGGCCACCTCGTCGCTCTTGTAGACGTGGTCCTTGATGGAGCGCTGCGCCGCCTTCTGGGACTGGGGGTCCATGGTCGTGCGGATGGTGAGGCCGCCCTGGTTCCAGATCTTCGCGCGCTGCTCCTTGGTCTTGCCGAAGACCGGGTCGCTCAGGAAGACCTCGCGCACGTAGTCGCAGAAGAAGCCCGCGCCCTTGACCGCCGTGATGCAGCCGTTCTTGGGCTTGCTGACCTTCAGGCCGAGCGGCGCCTTCATCGCGTCGGTGGCCTGCGCCCGGGAGATGTCGCCGACGGCGGCCATGCGCTGGAGCACGGTGTTGCGGCGCTTGGTGGCCTCCGCCTCGTCGTTGACCGGGTCGTACCGGCTGGGCGACTGGACGATGCCGGCCAGCAGGGCCGCCTGCTCCAGGTCGAGGTCCTTGGCGGACTTGGAGAAGTAGCGCTGGGCGGCGGCTTCGACACCGTAGGCCTGCTGGCCGAAGAACGTGATGTTCAGGTAGTTCTCGAGGATCTTCTTCTTGCCCAGCTCCTCCTCGACCTGGATCGCGTACTTGAGCTCGCGGATCTTGCGGCCGATGGTCTGCTGGGTGGCCTGCGCGACCTTCGTCGGGTCGTCGCCCGCCTCCTCGATGAAGACGTTCTTCACGTACTGCTGCGTCAGCGTGGAGGCGCCCTCGGAGACTCCGCCGGTCTGCGCGTTCTTGTTGAGGGCGCGCAGGACGCCCTTCAGGTCGACCGCGCCGTGCTGGTAGAAGCGCGAGTCCTCGATCGCGACGATCGCCTTCTGCATGTACGGCGAGATGTCCTTGAGGGGGACCACCGTGCGGTCGCGCGAGTAGACCGTGGCGATCTGGCCGCCGTCGGCGTCGAGGATCGTGGTGCGCTGGCTCAACGGCGGGGTCTTCATGTTGGCCGGGAGCTCGTCGAAGCTCTCGACCGATCCCTTGGCCGCCAGCCCCAGCGCACCCACTGCGGGGAGCGCGATGCCGGCCAGCACGGCTCCCGCGAGGACACTGACACCGAGGAACTTGGCGGCCTGCTGCGTGGGAGACAGACCACCGCCCGAGCGCTTCTTTGGCATGAGGGCAGCCTACGTTCTCATTCGCCGGACAGGCGTATAGGCCTTGGCCTAAGCTGCTCTCAACTGTCACAGCAGTGAGGTCACGTATCAATACGTCCGACGACCCCGAATCGTTCCGGGTGTTCTCCAACTTTTTTGTTGGGGCCGTGTCCGTATCCGCCTTGTGTGTCATACGGCGTCCCATGTGACGCAGCTGAACTGTCCCGCTTTGCCGGGAAGGTGACGTATGTCGCCAGCTCACTCCCCCGGGTGATCTGCCGCTTACCCATAGTCCGTTCGGGCCATTCAAGATTGGGCCCGAAGGGGGTGTTGCGCTGTGCCCACCTTCCGTAACGTCCTCAACTGGCGGCGGTGAATATGCCGCTGCCGCCGTGGGGGAGCCTCGATTCGGGAGAGGACGGCGCCGGTATGGGCTGGGTTACCGACTGGAGTGCGCAGGCGGCCTGCCGCACTACCGATCCGGATGAACTGTTCGTTCAAGGAGCAGCGCAGAACAGGGCCAAGGCGGTGTGCACCGGATGCCCGGTGCGTACGGAGTGCCTGGCCGACGCGCTCGACAACCGCGTCGAGTTCGGCGTGTGGGGAGGCATGACGGAGCGGGAGCGCCGCGCACTGCTGCGCAGGCGTCCCACTGTGACCTCCTGGCGCCGACTGCTGGAGACGGCGCGCACGGAGTACGAGCGGGGGTGCGGTGTTCTGCCCCTCGACGACGACGAGATCTACGAGAACTACGCGGCGGTGAGCTGAGAAGTTCCCCTGTGGAGTCCCTCTGTGGGGAGCTTCCCAGGTCCGGGTTCGAGGGCCCTGTCCGGGCCCTTCGCCATCGGCTGCGGGTTCTTCGACGGTTGAGCTCTTCGGCCTGTGGGTTCTTCGGCGGTTGGGTTCTTCGGTCTGCGGGTTCTTGTGCGGCGGGTTCTTCGGCCTCCGCGAGTCGTCTTCCGGGAGCGCCCCTCGCGTACGTCCGTGTCAGGCGTCCGTGTCAGGCGCTCGCCTCGGGCGGCTCCGGCTCGTCGGCGGGGTCGGGCAGCTCGCGCTCGTCGGCCGCGAGACGGTCGCCGATCTCGCGCAGTCCCGCGAGGTCGTGCACATCGCCGGGCAGTGCGGCCACTTCCGTCACGGCCACCTCGGGGTGGAGCGCGGTGAAGCGGTCACGCGTGCGCTGCTCACGGGAGAGCAACTGCATGCGATCGGCGTGCAGCCTCAGCAAGCCTGCGGTGAGCTGGTCCACGGACCGCTCGGGGTCCACGGGCTGCTCAGGGTCCACGGACTGCTCAGTGCCCTCGGCATGTGCGGCCTGCTCGGCGTCTTCGGTGGGGGAGCCACCTTCCGGAGCCGGAGCCGGAGCCGGAGCCGATGCCGGTGCCTGAGCTGGTGTTACGGACGTGGGAGAGTCTGAACTGTCGTGTGCGTCGGGGGAGTTACGAAGACTTGCTTTCCCGCCCTCCTGATCCACAATGCGGGGCTCTTCAAGATTTTCCGCGGCGGCGAGCGCCCGCTCGGCCGACAGCCCGTCGGCGCCGCTGCCGTGCACCCGGTTGAGCACCAGACCGGCCAGCGGCATGTCCTCCGCGGCCAGCCGCTCCACGAAGTACGCGGCCTCGCGCAGCGCGTCCCGCTCCGGGGCCGCCACCACGAGGAACGCCGTGCCCGGCGCCTGGAGCAGCTTGTACGTCGCGTCCGCGCGCGTGCGGAAACCGCCGAAGGTGGTGTCCATCGCGGACACGAACGTCTGGACGTCCTTGAGGAGCTGGCCGCCGAGCAGCTTGCCGAGGGTGCCGGTCATCATCGACATCCCGACGTTCAGGAACTTCATCCCGGCCCGGCCGCCCAGTTTCGCCGGGGCCGTCAGCAGCCGGATCAGCCGGCCGTCCAGGAACGACCCGAGCCTCTTGGGCGCGTCCAGGAAGTCCAGTGCCGAACGGGAGGGCGGGGTGTCGACGACGATCAGATCCCACTCGTCCCGGGCGCGCAGCTGCCCGAGCTTCTCCATCGCCATGTACTCCTGCGTGCCCGCGAAGCCCGCAGAGAGCGACTGGTAGAAGGGGTTGCCCAGGATGGCCGCCGCCCGCTCGCCGTCCGCGTGCGCCTCGACGATCTCGTCGAAGGTGCGCTTCATGTCGAGCATCATCGCGTGCAGCTCGCCGCCCGCGGAGTCGTCGATGCCCTTCACCCGGCGCGGGGTGTTGTCGAGGGAGTCGATGCCCATGGACTGGGCCAGCCTGCGGGCCGGGTCGATGGTCAGGACGACCACCTTGCGGCCCCGCTCGGCAGCGCGCAGGCCCAGGGCCGCCGCGGTCGTGGTCTTGCCGACCCCGCCCGAGCCGCAGCAGACCACGATCCGGGTCTGCGGGTCCTCCAGCAGCGGATCGATGTCGAGCAGGCGCGCGGGGGCGAGGTGCGGGCGGGCCGGGTCGTGGGCGTGGGCCGGGTCCGAGCGACTCATGACATCCCCTGCTTCCGACTCGTGACACGCGCTGCTCCGTACTGCCTCATGACACGCCCTGTTCGCGCAGCTCGCGGGCCAGTTCGTACAGCCCTGCCAGGTCCATGCCCTCGGCGAACAGGGGCAGTTCGTGCGACGGCAGGCCCAGTTCGGCCAGCACCGCCCGCTGCTCGTGCTCCAGCGTGTACCGCTCGGCGTACTCCTCTGCCTGCGTGAGCAACGGATCGACTAGCCGCTCGGCGTGCCCGCCGCGCCGCGCACCGCCGAGCCCCGCGGACGACAACGACCTCGCGACAGTGGAACGCGGGACCGTCCGCACGAGTTCCAGGTCCGTCTCGTCCAACACCTCCGGCCGGACCATGTTCACGATGATCCGCCCCACCGGCAGCCGCGCCGAACGCAGCTCGGCGATGCCGTCCACGGTCTCCTGGACGGGCATCTCCTCCAGCAGAGTCACCAGGTGAACGGCCGTCTCCGGCGACTTCAGCACCCGCATCACTGCCTGCGCCTGATTGTGTATCGGGCCGATCTTGGCGAGGCCCGCGACCTCGTCGTTCACGTTCAGGAAGCGGGTGATCCGCCCGGTCGGCGGGGCGTCCATGACGACGTAGTCGTAGGTGAACCGCCCGCTGCGCTCCTTGCGGCGCACCGCCTCGCAGGCCTTGCCGGTCAGGAGTACGTCCCTGAGGCCGGGCGCGATGGTGGTGGCGAAGTCGATGGCGCCGAGCTTCTTCAGGGCCCGTCCGGCGCTGCCCAGCTTGTAGAACATCTGGAGGTAGTCCAGAAGGGCCAGTTCGGGGTCGATGGCGAGCGCATACACCTCCCCGCCCCCGGGTGCTACTGCGATCTTCCGTTCCTCATAAGGCAGCGCTTCCGTTTCGAAGAGCTGCGCGATGCCCTGACGGCCCTCGACCTCGACGAGAAGCGTCCGCTTCCCCTCCGTGGCCAGGGCCAGCGCTAGGGCTGCGGCCACCGTGGTCTTACCGGTACCGCCCTTGCCGCTGACGACCTGGAGCCTGCTCACGTATTCGAGCCTAACCAGTCCGTGCCCGCGCTACGCGGGAGGCTGTGGATAACGGGTGCGGTGGTGGGCCGCGTGGCCCCGTCGGGCAGGGGCTAGAGTCGGCCGCATGACCAAGTGGGAATACTCGACTGTGCCGCTGCTCGTCCACGCCACGAAGCAGATTCTGGACACCTGGGGCGAGGACGGCTGGGAGCTCGTCCAGGTCGTGCCCGGGCCGAACAACCCCGAGCAGCTCGTGGCCTACCTGAAGCGGGAGAAGCAGTAGTGGGCGCCGTCGAGGCGAAGCTGGCCGAGCTCGGCCTGAGCCTGCCCGCGGTGGTCCCGCCGCTCGCCGCCTACCAGCCGGCCGTTCAGTCCGGACCGTACGTCTACACCGCCGGGCAGCTCCCGATGGTGGACGGCAAGCTTCCGGTCACCGGCAAGGTCGGTGCGGAGGTCACCCCGGAGGAGGCCAAGGAGCTGGCACGTACGTGTGCGCTGAACGCCCTGGCCGCCGTGAAGTCCGTCGCGGGTGACCTGGACCGCATCGCGCGCGTGGTGAAGGTCGTCGGCTTCGTCGCCTCGGCCTCCGACTTCACGGGCCAGCCCGCGGTGCTGAACGGCGCGAGCGAGCTGCTCGGCGAGGTCCTCGGCGACAAGGGCGTACACGCGCGCAGCGCGGTGGGCGTCGCGGTGCTTCCCCTGGACGCACCGGTGGAGGTCGAGATCCAGGTGGAACTCGCGTAGCGCACGGACGCGCACCGGCAGCTGTACGCGTACCAGTACCCGGCCGTGCCCGTGCGGGTAGCCCGGGCGTACGTACCGGGTACCTCGGCCGGCACGGCACCGGGGACCCGGCCGCGGGCCGGGGACCGGCCGAGCACTGGGACCGGCCGAGCACTGGGGCCGGCCGAGCACTGGGACCGGCCGAGCACTGGGAACCTGGCAGCGCGCCGGGGACCCCGCCCCCGCACCGGTAGCTCAGCCTGCACCGGAGGACCCGGCCGAGCACCGGCCCCCCGGCCACGCACCGGGTAGCTCAGCCGCCCCTCGTCGGGGGCCCCGCCCGCCCCATTCGATGGCCCCAGCTGCGGATTCCGCGCCCGGGGCCACTCGAACATCCGCCCGTCACGGGATAGCCTCGCGCCCATGGCGAACGGTCAGTGGTACCCCCCGGAGTGGCCGGACCGCATCCGCGCACTCGCGGCCGGCACCCTCACCCCGGTGACCCCGAAGCGCGCGGCCACCGTCATGCTCCTGAAGGACACGGGCAGCGGCCCTGCCGTCCACATGCTGCGCAGACGCGCCTCCATGGCCTTCGCCGGAGGCGCGTACGCGTATCCGGGCGGCGGTGTCGACCCGCGCGACGACGATCACCACGTCCGCTGGGCGGGCCCCACGCGCGCGTGGTGGGCCGATCGGCTCGGCGTCGACGAGACGGCGGCCCAGGCGATCGTCTGCGCGGCCGTACGCGAGACGTACGAGGAGGCGGGCGTGCTGCTCGCCGGGCCGGCGGCCGACTCGGTCGTCGGCGACACCACGGGAGCCGACTGGGAGGCCGACCGGGCTGCCCTGGTCGCCCGGGACCTGTCCTTCGCGGAGTTCCTGGACCGCCGCGGCCTGGTCCTGCGCTCCGATCTGCTGGGCGCATGGGCTCGCTGGATCACCCCGGAGTTCGAGGCCCGGCGCTACGACACCTGGTTCTTCGTGGCCGCCCTGCCCGAGGGCCAGCGCACCCGCAACGCCTCCACGGAGGCCGACCGCACGGTGTGGATCGCCCCGCGTGAGGCGGCGGCCGGGTACGACAAGGGCGAGCTGCTGATGATGCCGCCGACGATCGCGACCCTGCGCGGGCTGGCGGCGTACGAGACGGCCGCCGAGGCGCTCGAGGCCGCCCCGGGGTGCGACCTGACGCCCGTACTGGCCACCGCCCGCCTGGTCGACGGCGAGCTCGTGCTCTCCTGGCCGGGCCACGACGAGTTCACCAAGCACATCCCGACCGGTGGAGCCCCCGCATGACGGACGCAAGCGCCCTTCCCGGCCAGCCCCGCGGCGGGGTCCTCTCGGGGCCCGCCACCGCGCGGGCCGTCAACGTCCTGGCCCCCAACGCCTCGGCGATGACCCTGGACGGCACGAACACCTGGATCGTCTCCGAGCCCGACTCGGACCTGGCCGTGGTGATCGACCCGGGGCCGCTGGACGACGACCACCTGCGCCGGGTCCTCGCCACGGCCGAAGAGGCCGGCAAGCGCGTCGCCCTCACCCTGCTGACCCACGGTCACCCCGACCACGCGGAGGGCGCCGCCCGTTTCGCCGAGCTGACCGGTACCCGCGTGCGTGCCCTCGACCCGGCACTGCGGCTGGGCGACGAGGGCCTGGCCGCCGGTGACGTGATCACGACCGGCGGGCTGGAACTGCGCGTCGTGCCGACCCCCGGGCACACCGCCGATTCCCTCTGCTTCCACCTCCCGGCCGACCAGGCGGTCCTGACCGGCGACACGATCCTCGGCCGCGGCACGACGGTCGTGGCCCACCCCGACGGCCGTCTCGGCGACTACCTGGACTCCCTGCGCCGCCTGCGCTCCCTCACGGTCGACGACGGCGTCCACACCGTCCTGCCGGGCCACGGCCCGGTGCTCGACGACGCCCAGGGCGCCGTCGAGTACTACCTCGCCCACCGCGCCACCCGCCTCGCCCAGGTCGAGACCGCCGTCGAGGACGGCTACCGCACCCCACCCCTGGTCGTCGCCCACGTCTACGCCGACGTGGACCGCTCCCTGTGGCCGGCGGCGGAACTGTCGGTACGGGCCCAACTGGACTACCTGGAGGAGCACGGGCTCATCTGACCGTGCCCGGATACGACGCCGGATACGACGTCGGGCCCCGTCTCGTGAGGAGACGGGGCCCGATGACGTACGGCGGCGGGGGCGTGCGCGTCAGCGCGAGCGCTTCGCGAGGCGCTCCACGTCCAGGAGGATCACCGCGCGGGCCTCCAGGCGCAGCCAGCCGCGCTGGGCGAAGTCCGCCAGGGCCTTGTTGACCGTCTCGCGGGACGCGCCGACGAGTTGGGCCAGCTCCTCCTGCGTGAGGTCGTGCACGACGTGGATGCCCTCCTCGGACTGCACGCCGAACCGGCGCGACAGGTCGAGCAGCGCGCGGGCGACGCGGCCCGGGACGTCCGAGAAGACGAGGTCGGACATCGCGTCGTTGGTCTTGCGCAGCCGACGAGCGACGGCACGCAGGAGGGCCGTGGCCACCTCCGGACGGGCGTTCAGCCAGGGCTGGAGGTCGCCGTGGCCGAGGCCGAGCAGCTTGACCTCGGTCAGTGCCGTGGCGGTCGCGGTGCGCGGGCCCGGGTCGAACAGCGAGAGCTCACCGATGAGCTCACCGGGGCCGACCACGGCAAGCATGTTCTCGCGGCCGTCGGGGGACGTGCGGTGGAGCTTCACCTTGCCCTCGGTGACCACGTACAGGCGGTCACCGGGGTCGCCCTCATGGAACAGCGAGTCACCGCGGGCGAGGGTCACCTCACTCATGGAGGCGCGGAGCTCCGCGGCCTGCTCGTCATCGAGCGCCGCGAAGAGCGGATTGCGCCGCAGAACGTCGTCCACGAGTTCTCTCCTATTCGACCTGCTCAGGGGATCTTGCTCCCCCGTGTACCGAGGGACCGTGGTGCCCATTTTGTCGGGCGGTCCAAACAGTGTGATCTGTCACAAGGATGCCGCACACGTGTCCCGGGGTACGCGGCAGGGGTCCAATTGGGCGCCGATCTTCAGGGGCCGGGGCGGATGTCGGTGCCGGGCCTTAGGCTGGCCGGGTGTCCAAATCGCCGGTGAGAGCACAGGCCGAGGGGGCTGCGCGGGTGGTTGTACGTCGCAATTCCGCTGTGGGCGAACAGAGCCCCGATGGCGGTAGGAAAACGGCGAAAGAGAACAAGACGGAACCGGTGAGGAAGGCGGCTTCCGCGGAGAAGGCCGCGCCCGCGAAGAAGGCGGCTTCCGGGGAGAAGCCCGCGCCCGCGGAGAAGGCCACGTCGGCGAAGAAGGCCGCTTCCAAGCCCAAGAAGGCCGCTTCCAAGACCTCTGTCACCGAGAAGGCCTCGAAGGGTGCCGCCGCGAAGAAGACGCCAGCCGAGAAGAAGGCACCCACCACGAAGAAGGCACCCGCCGCGAAGAAGACGCCAGCCGTGAAGAAGACGCCAGCCGTGAAGAAGGCCCCCGCCGCCAAAAAGGTCGCGGTCGCGCCCAAGAAGGCCACCGCCCGTCTCAAGGGCACCGCCCCCGCCAAGGCCGTCGTCCACCCGCCCGGCGACGAGTCGCCCACCGCCCTGGTCCGCCGGGCCCGCCGGATCAACCGCGAGCTCGCCGAGGTCTTTCCGTACGCCCACCCCGAGCTGGACTTCGAGAACCCCTTCCAACTGGTCGTCGCCACAGTCCTGTCCGCCCAGACGACCGACCTGCGCGTCAACCAGACGACACCCGCCCTCTTCGCCAAGTACCCGACCCCGGAGGACCTGGCCGCCGCCAACCCCGAGGAGGTCGAGGAGATCCTGCGCCCGACCGGGTTCTTCCGGGCCAAGACGAAGTCGGTCATAGGGCTGTCGAAGGCCCTGGCCGAGGACTTCGGGGGCGAGGTGCCCGGCCGGCTTGAGGACCTGGTCAAGCTGCCCGGCGTCGGCCGCAAGACCGCGTTCGTGGTGCTCGGCAACGCCTTCGGCCGCCCCGGCATCACCGTCGACACGCACTTCCAGCGCCTGGTGCGCCGCTGGCGGTGGACCGGCGAGACCGACCCGGACAAGATCGAGGCCGCCATCGGCGCGCTCTTCCCGAAGAGCGACTGGACGGATCTGTCGCACCACGTCATCTGGCACGGCCGCCGTATCTGCCACGCCCGCAAGCCCGCGTGCGGCGCCTGCCCGATCGCCCCGCTCTGCCCGGCCTACGGCGAGGGCGAGACCGACCCGGACAAGGCGAAGAAGCTCCTCAAGTACGAGAAGGGCGGCTTCCCCGGGCAGCGTCTGAAGCCCCCGCAGGCCTACCTGGACGCGGGCGGCAAACCGGCGCCGCCGCTGGGGGCCGGATGAGCTGCCCGAGGCGCCCGCACCAGCCGAGGAACGAAACGCGCCCCCGAGGCAACCCCGCGCCCCACCCGAACAACCCCCCGCACCGCCCGTTCAGGGGATCCCCGGCGTTCGCGGAACGATCTCGGCCCCGTCGGGCGTTGGATGCGGCAGGACGACGGGGGTGGGCATGAGGCGTGCGAGTGACACACAGGGCGGCTCGGTGGCGCTGAGCAAGGACGGGCTGCCCGGCTGGCTGGACCCGGTGGTGCACGCCGTGGAGACGGTCCGGCCGACGCAGCTGAGCCGGTTCCTGCCACCGGAGGACGGCGCGGGGCGGCAGTCCGCCGTGCTCGTCCTGTTCGGAGAAGGAGCGCACGGCCCGGAGCTGCTGCTCATGGAGCGCGCGAGCTCCCTGCGCTCGCACGCCGGCCAGCCCTCCTTCCCGGGCGGCGCCCTCGACCCGGAGGACGGCGACCCGTACGGCGACGGCCCACTGCGGGCCGCCCTGCGCGAGGCGGAGGAGGAGACCGGCCTCGACCCCTCCGGCGTCCAGCTCTTCGGGGTCCTGCCCCGGCTCTACATCCCGGTCAGCGGCTTCGTCGTCACCCCCGTGCTGGGCTGGTGGCGTGAGCCGAGCCCGGTGGGCGTGGTCGATCCGAACGAGACCGCCCGGGTCTTCACCGTCCCCGTGGTGGATCTCACGGATCCCGCCAACCGTGCGACCACCGTCCACCCCAGCGGCCACCGAGGTCCGGCATTTCTGGTCGAATCCGCCCTTGTCTGGGGTTTCACGGCCGGAATCATCGACCGGCTGCTGCACTTCGCGGGCTGGGAGCGGCCCTGGGACCGGGAGAAGCAGGTCCCGCTCGACTGGCGCGCATGACAGGGTGGCCTTCGTGAACGTGCTGGACATCTTGTTGCTGGTCGCCGCCGTGTGGTTCGCGGTCGTGGGATACCGCCAGGGGTTCGTCGTCGGCATCCTGTCGGTGATCGGCTTCCTGGGCGGTGGCCTCGTCGCGGTCTACGTGCTGCCCGTCATCTGGGACGCGCTGACGGACAACGCGGAGGTGAACACGACCGCCGCCGTCATCGCGGTCGTCGTCGTCATCGTCTGCGCCTCCGTCGGCCAGGCCCTCACCACCCACCTCGGCAACAAGCTGCGCAGGCACATCACCTGGTCCCCGGCCCGGGCCCTCGACGCCACCGGCGGCGCCCTGGTCAACGTCCTGGCGATGCTCCTGGTCGCCTGGCTGATCGGCTCGGCCCTCGCGGGCACCACACTGCCGACGCTCGGCAAGGAAGTCCGCAACTCCAAGGTGCTGCTGGGCGTCTCGCAGGCGCTGCCGGACCAGGCGGCCACCTGGTTCGCGGACTTCTCCTCCGTCCTCGCGCAGAACGGCTTCCCGCAGGTCTTCAGCCCCTTCTCGAACGAGCCGATCACCGACGTCCAGCCGCCCGACCCGGCGCTGGCGAACAGCCCCGTGGCGAGCCGCGCCCAGCGCTCCATCGTCAAGGTCATGGGCACGGCACCGAGCTGCGGCAAGGTCCTTGAGGGCACCGGCTTCGTCTTCTCCGGCCGCCGCGTGATGACCAACGCGCACGTGGTGGGCGGAGTCGACGAGCCGACCGTGCAGATAGGCGGCGAGGGCAGGAAGTACGACGCCAGGGTCGTGCTCTACGACTGGCGGCGCGACATCGCCGTCCTCGACGTGCCCGATCTCAAGGCGCCCGTCCTGCGGTTCACCGAGAAGGACGCAAGCAGCGGCGACGGCGCGATCGTCGCGGGCTTCCCGGAGAACGGGGCGTACGACGTGCGCGCCGCCCGTGTGCGCGGCCGCATCACCGCCAACGGCCCGGACATCTACCACCGCGGCACGGTCCGCCGCGACGTCTACTCCCTCTTCGCGACCGTCCGCCAGGGCAACTCCGGCGGCCCGCTGCTCACCCCCGACGGCAAGGTCTACGGCGTCGTCTTCGCCAAGTCGCTCGACGACGCCGAGACGGGATACGCGCTGACCGTGGACGAGATCCGGGAGGACATCACCAAGGGCCGGTCCGCCACCAGGCAGGTGAGCAGCGACAGCTGCGCCCTGTAGGTTCCGCGGCTTACGGGCAGGCCTGGAGGCGGCCTGGAAGCGGCAGGTGGTGGGGTGTCACTCGGGGGAGTGATGCTCAGTCGCGCGTGTGACGCAGACGTACGGAGACCCAGCGGGCCCGGCGGCGGAGGATACGCGGAATCCCGCCCCGGGGGTCCGCGGTCGCCATCTGCGGTGCGCCGCTTCGTCGGTGGGGGTTCGCACCGCCCGCCGAGCGGCGATTGCGGGTTGCGTCACTGTAGTCGTGCGTCCAGCCCATACCCCGACGTGTGCCCCCGCCCCATGGTCGATAACCGCGCCCGGGGCGTCCAATTGGCCTATGCGCCGGGCAATTGGCCGTTCGTCAGACAAGCGTTCACGTGCCGGTGACCGGATGGGAACGGCCGGTCACCGGTCGGGTTCGGGATCCCGCAGCCAGTTGATGAGTTCCGAGGAGAACGCGACGGGGTCCTCCTCGTGCGGGAAGTGGCCGAGTCCGTCGAACAGGCGCCAGCGGTAGGGGGCTTCGACGTACTCGCCGGACCCGGCCGCGCTGCGTGTGCGCATCACGGGGTCGAGCGAGCCGTGCAGATGCAGGGTCGGCACGCGCACGGGCCGCTTCATCCGCCGGTTGAACTGGATGCCGTCCGGGCGGGCCAGGGAGCGCACCATCCACCGGTACGGCTCGACCGCGCAGTGCGCGGCGGAGGGGATGCACATGGCGCGGCGGTACGTCCGCAGCGCCTCGTCCTCGGGCGGGCGCGGCCCGGACCAGTCCTGGATCAGCTCCGCGACGAGCGCCCCGTCGTCGGCGGTGAGCTGCCGTTCCGGGATCCAGGGCCGCTGGAACCCCCAGATGTGTGAACCGGCGCGGCTCTGCTTGACGTCCCTCAGCATGGCCGAGCGCCAGCGCCGCGGGTGCGGCATGGACGACACCGCCAGCCGCCGCACCAGCTTGGGGCGCATCGCGGCGGCCGTCCAGGCGAGGTATCCGCCGAGGTCGTGGCCGACCAGCGCGGCGTCGGGCTCGCCGAGGGAGCGGATGACGCCGGTGACGTCGAGCGCGAGGTTGGCGGGGTCGTAGCCGCGCGGTGTGCGGTCGCTGCCGCCGACGCCCCGCAGGTCCATGGCGACGGCCCGGAACCCGGCGTCGGCGAGCGCCACCAGCTGGTGCCGCCAGGTCCACCAGAACTGCGGGAAGCCGTGCAGCAGCAGGACCAGCGGCCCGTCCCCCAGCTCGGCGATGTGGAAGCGGGCACCGTTGGCGGCGACGTCCCGGTGGCTCCAGGGGCCGTCTAGCAGGACGGCCGGAGCCGGGGGTGTCGCGGGTGGTTGATCCGGAGGGAGGGAGGAGCCCGTCATGAGGACGAGCGTGCCACAGCCTCGATGGCCTCGGGGACCCGGTCCTGCGCCAGCTCCGGCCGCGGGTGCGGCTTGGCCTTCTGCAGCACGACCGCGGTCTCCTTCATCGACGCGGCGACCTTCTGCGGGCCCTTGCTCTTCTTGGCCTTCTTCGCGAAGACCACGCCGACCAGTGCGAGGACACCCGCGACCAGCACGTTCGCCGCGAACGACAGCAGGAAGCAGACCGCGAGGTTCCAGTCGCTCCAGGTGCGGATGCCGTACGCCAGCGCGAAGTTCAGCATCGGCAGGGAGAAGATCAGCACCGCGCCGGCCGCCGAGAAGGCGCCGCCGCTGGTCGCGCCGCGCTTCACGTCCTGCTTGAGCTGCGCCTTCGCCAGCGCGATCTCGTCGTGCACCAGCGCCGACATTTCCGTCGTCGCCGAGGCGAACAGCTGGCCGATGCTGCGTTCGGCGCCGACCGGGCTGCCGTCGGGTGCGCTCATCGCGGTCTCTCCCTCTAGTCTTTTGTACCGTCTCGTCAGATCATGCCGGACCGTCGTGGTCCTCGCCTGCCCCGCCCGGTACTTCGGCAAGCTCGTGGCGCGCCGCTGCCTTCTCCTGGGCGATCCGGCGGTGTTCCGCGGCTTTGGCCTCGTAGCGGACGGCCAGCCGCAGGTGGTAGGCCGGGTCGTCCTCCTCGTAGACGTCCGGGATGCCGTCGGCGTCCTCGTCGCGCTCCTCTTCCTCCCACAGGCGGCGGTACTTGGCGTTGCGGATCTTCAGCAGAACGGTCGCGAGTGTCGCGGCGATGAGCGAGCCCAGCAGGACGGCCGCCTTGACCTGGTCGGTCATCGCCTGGTCGCCGGCGAAGGCGAGTTCGTCGATGAGCAGCGACACGGTGAAGCCGATGCCGGCGAGAGTCGCCACCGCGAACACATCCGCCCAGGCGAGGTCGTCGCTGAGCGAGGCGCGGGTGAAACGGGCCGTCAGCCAGGTGCCGCCGAAGATGCCGAGCACCTTGCCGACGACGAGCCCGAGGACGACGCCGAGCGTCTCGGGTGTGGTGAACACCTCGGCCAGCGCCCCGCCGGACACCGCGACGCCCGCGCTGAACAGCGCGAACAGCGGGACGGCGAGCCCGGCCGACAGGGGCCGCACCAGGTGCTCGACGTGCTCGCCGGGGGAGTGGTCCTCGCCCTCGCGGCGGTGGCAGCGCAGCATCAGGCCCATGGCGACACCGGCGATGGTGGCGTGGATGCCGCTGTTGTACATCAGCGCCCAGACGACGAGGGCGAGCGGCACGTACACGTACCAGCCGCGTACACCGCCCCGCAGCAGCAGCCAGAACAGCAGCAGACCGGCGACGGCGCCGCCGAGCGCGGCGAAGTTCAGGTCGGAGGTGAAGAACACCGCGATGATCAGGATCGCGAAGAGGTCGTCGACGACGGCGAGGGTGAGCAGGAAGGCACGCAGTGCGCTCGGCAGGGAGGTGCCGATGACGGCGAGCACCGCGAGCGCGAAGGCGATGTCGGTGGCGGTCGGTACCGCCCAGCCGTCCAGGGAGCCCCCGCCGGCCATGGCGGTGACGGCGTAGACGAGTGCGGGTACGGCCATGCCGCACAGGGCGGCGACGACCGGGAGCGCGGCGGCTTTCGGGTCCCGCAGATCGCCCGCGACCAGCTCACGCTTGAGTTCGATCCCGGCGACGAAGAAGAAGATCGCCAGCAGCCCGTCGGCGGCCCAGTGCGCGATGGACAGGTCGAGGCCGAGGGAGGCGGGGCCGAGGTGGAAGTGGGAGACGCTCTCGTAGCTGTCGTGCAGCGCGGGGATGTTCGCCCAGAGCAGCGCGGCGACCGCGGCGGCCAGCAGCAGCACCCCGCCGACGGTCTCGGTGCGCAGCGCGTCCGCCACGTAGTTCCGCTCGGGCAACGACAGCCGGCCGAGGACCTTGCGGGGCGTGCTGGGGCGGGGCGTGGGCGCGGTCACGGGGAAAACCTCCGGGCAGTGGGCAGGACGGAACACATGCCGACCAGACTTCCCGGCGCACCATGGAGCACTTGTTTTGCTGAGTTTAGGTACACGTACGGCTGTGCGCATCCGGCGGCCCCCCCGCTGCGGGGGCGAGCCGACGGAGGGCACCTGGTGATCAGGTGCCCTCCGCCGGCTCCGTCATGCCGGTGCCGCGATCAGTCCTCGCTGGGCGCGGCGGGCAGCTTGGCCTGGATGAGGTCCATGACCGTGGAGTCGGTCAGCGTGGTGACGTCACCCAGCTGACGGTTCTCCGCCACGTCCCGCAGCAGCCGCCGCATGATCTTGCCGGAGCGGGTCTTGGGCAGCTCGGCCACCGGCAGGATCCGCTTGGGCTTGGCGATCGGGCCGAGGGTGGTGCCGACGTGGTCGCGCAGCTCGGCGGCCAGGTCCTCGGTCTCGGCGGCCGTGCCGCGCAGGATCACGAACGCGACGATCGCCTGCCCGGTCGTCTCGTCCGCCGCGCCCACCACGGCCGCCTCGGCGACCGAGGGGTGGGAGACGAGCGCGGACTCGACCTCGGTGGTGGAGATGTTGTGCCCGGAGACGAGCATCACGTCGTCGACCCGGCCGAGCAGCCAGATGTCGCCGTCGTCGTCCTTCTTCGCACCGTCCCCGGCGAAGTACTTGCCCTCGAAACGCGACCAGTAGGTGTCGATGAACCGCTGGTCGTCGCCCCAGATGGTGCGCAGCATCGACGGCCACGGCTCGGTCAGCACCAGGTAGCCGCCACCGCCGTCGGGCACCTCGTTGGCCTCGTCGTCGACGACCGTCGCGGAGATGCCGGGCAGCGGCGTCTGCGCCGAGCCGGGCTTGGTGGCGGTCACGCCCGGCAGCGGGGTGATCATCATCGAGCCGGTCTCGGTCTGCCACCAGGTGTCCACGACCGGGGTGCGGTCACCGCCGATGTTCTTGCGGTACCAGACCCACGCCTCGGGGTTGATCGGCTCGCCCACCGAGCCCAGCACCCGCAGGCTGGACAGGTCGAACTTGGCGGGGATGTCGTCGCCCCACTTCATGAACGTACGGATCGCGGTCGGCGCGGTGTAGAGGATCGTCACGCCGTACTTCTGCACGATCTCCCAGAAGCGGCCCTGGTGCGGGGTGTCGGGCGTGCCCTCGTACATGACCTGCGTCGCGCCGTTCGCCAGCGGCCCGTAGACGATGTACGAGTGGCCGGTGACCCAGCCGACGTCGGCGGTGCACCAGTAGACGTCGGTCTCCGGCTTGAGGTCGAAGACGGCGTGGTGGGTGTAGGCGGTCTGCGTGAGGTAGCCGCCGGAGGTGTGCAGGATGCCCTTCGGCTTACCCGTGGTGCCCGAGGTGTAGAGGATGAACAGCGGGTGCTCCGCCTCGAACGCCTGCGGCGTGTGCTCCGGGCTCTGCCGCCCGACGAGGTCGTGCCACCAGACGTCCCGGCCCTCGGTGAAGGCGACTTCCTGGCCCGTGCGGCGTACGACCAGGACGTGCTCGACGATGCCCGCCTTCTCGACGGCCTCGTCCACGGCCGGCTTGAGCGCGGACGGCTTGCCGCGCCGGTAGCCGCCGTCGGAGGTGATGATCACGCGCGCGTCGGCGTCCTGGATGCGGGTGGCGAGCGCGTCCGAGGAGAAGCCGCCGAAGACGACCGAGTGGGCGGCGCCGATCCGGGCGCAGGCCAGCATCGCGATCGCCGTCTCGGGGATCATCGGCATGTAGACGGCGACCCGGTCGCCGGCCTGGACACCCAGCTCCAGCAGGGCGTTGGCGGCCCTGGAGACCTCGTCCTTGAGCTCGGCGTAGGTGATCGCGCGGCTGTCGCCCGGCTCGCCCTCGAAGTGGATGGCGACCCGGTCGCCGAGCCCGGCCTCCACATGGCGGTCGACGCAGTTGTAGGCGACGTTGAGCTCGCCGTCCTTGAACCACTTGGCGAACGGCGGGTTCGACCAGTCGAGCGTCTCGGTGGGCTCCTTGGCCCAGGTCAGCCGACGGGCCTGCTCGGCCCAGAAGCCGAGCCTGTCAGCCTTGGCCTGTTCATACGCCTCCGCGGTGACGTTGGCGTTCGCGGCCAGGTCGGCGGGGGGCGCGAAGCGTCGCTCCTCCTTCAAGAGGTTGGCCAGGCTTTCATTGCTCACGGCATCTGCCTTTCCCAGGGTGTCCGTTGTGTCCCAGGCCACAGCTCATCAGACCCGGGGGTGCGATGACAAGGGCCGACCGCCGATTGGTTTAGACCTGTTGGGCGGTGCTGTCAGGGACCGGGGTCATCCGTACCCACGGACGCCGACCAGGGAAAGTTCACCGCATGTGCCGCCGGTCACCCTGCCCGCGATGACGGGCAGGGGGCGGTCCGGTGCGGGGCGGGGTGAGACGCACCGCACCGGGCGCCATTCACACCGACAGGCCCTGCTCCCGCACGCGGTCGAAGACGCCACCGGTCTCCGTCTCGGTGAGCAGGTACGACTCGGCCTCACCCACGTGGAAGTACATCCCGTGCAACTCCAGGTCCCGCTCGGCCATGGCCCGGGCCACCGAGCCGTGGGCGCGCAGGTGCTCCAACTGCTGGACCACGTTCGTCAGGCAGAGCTGCTCGACCGCGTCCTCGGGGGTCCGCCCGGCGAGCCTGCCCCAGGCCAGTCTGTCGTCGGCCATGCGCTCCAGACTGGGGAGCCCGTGCCGCAGCCACCGCTTCAGCGGGGTGCGGGCGTCGCCGGGCTCGGAGTCGAGCAGGGCCTGCATGGCGCCGCACCCCGAGTGCCCGCACACCGTGATGGAGCGCACCTGGAGCACGTCCACGGCGTACTCGATCGCCGCCGCCACCGAGTCGTCGCCGCTCTCCTCGCCCGGGCGCGGGACGAGGTTGCCCACGTTGCGCACGACGAACAGGTCGCCTGGACCACTGGAGGTGATCATCGAGGTGACCAGCCGGGAGTCGGCGCAGGTCAGGAAGAGCTGCGAAGGCTGCTGCCCCTCTCTCGCCAGCCGGGCCAGCTCGCTGCGCACCAGGGGTGCGGTGTTGCGCTGGAACGCGCTGATGCCCCGCGCCAGTTCGTGCCCGCTGGCTCCGCCGGTGCCCGCCGGGTCCGGCTCGGAGCGGTCCGATCCGTCCGGGTTCTTCTCGGCAGGGGGTGGTGTGGACTGAGGGCCGTCGCACTGGTGGTTGCGCCAGGGTGTCCAGGGGCGGCAGCGGCAGTCGCCGGAGGTGTGCGGCTCGGAGATGCGGGTGCCGGGATGCCGTCCGGTGATCTCCACGGTGCCGCCCTGCGCGGTGTGCGTCCTCTGCCAGTCCTGCAATGTCTCGTACGCGGCGTGGTCCATGAACGACCCGTCCAGCTCGACGACGGTGTCGGCGCCGTGGGGCACGAGATGCAGGGCCCGGCTGAGCCGTGGCACCGCGAGGAACGTCAACTGTCCTCTGACGTGTACGTGATGGACTCCTTCCTTCTCGTCGTGTGTGATGCGGGTGCGGGTGAGGCGGTGCAGGGCGACGCCGACGGCCATGGCGACACCGAGCGCCACGCCCTCCAGGACACCGAGGGAGACCACGCCGAGGGTGGTGACGGCGTAGACCCAGACTTCACGGTGGCGGGTCACCGTGCGGATGTGGTTCAGGGACACCATCTGGATGCCGACGGCCATCACCAGGGCGGCGAGCGAGGCGAGCGGGATGAACTCCAGGATCGGGACCATCAGCAGCGCGGCGATCACTACGAGAACGCCGTGCAGCATCGTGGAGTTCCGGCTGACCGCACCCGCGTGCACATTCGCCGAACTCCGCACGGCGACACCGGCGATGGGCAGTCCGCCGAGCGAGCCGGAGACGATGTTGGCGGCGCCCTGCCCGAGCAGCTCGCGGTCGAGGTTCGAGCGCCCGACCCGGGGCGACAGGCCCGGGCGGCCGGCCACCAGCTTGTCCACGGCGACCGCGCCGAGCAGCGACTGCACGCTGCACACCAGAGTGGTGGTGAGCACGGCGGCGGCCAGGCCGAGCACGGGGCCCTCGGGCAGCCCGGCCAGGGCGTGGTTGCTCCAGGACGGCAGGTCGACCTTGGGCAGGTGAAGCGCGGCGAGGGCGGCGGCCGCGGTGGCTCCGGCGACGGCGACGAGCGCGGCCGGGACCATGCGCAGCAGGCGTCCGGCCCGGCCGGGCAGTCTCGGCCAGAGCAGCAGCAGCGCCAGGGTCAGCACGCTCACCGACACGGCCGCGGGGCGCATGTGCGCCAACTGGGCGGGCAGCGCGCTGAGGTTGTCCGGCACGGAACTCTGCGGCGTGCCACCGAGCACGATGTGCAGCTGGGCCACGGCGATGGTGACGCCGATCCCGGCGAGCATGCCGTGCACGATGGCGGGGCTGACGGCGAGGGCGCCGCGGGCCACGCGCAGGCAGCCCAGGCCGAGTTGGGCCAGGCCGGCCAGGACGGTGATGGCGCAGGTCGTCCGCCAGCCGTAACGCTGGATGAGGTCGGCGGTGACGACGGTGAGACCGGCGGCCGGTCCGCTCACCTGGAGCGGGGAGCCGCCGAGCCGCCCGGCGACCAGCCCGCCCACGGCGGCGGCGACGAGGCCGGCCTGGAGGGGTGCGCCGGTGGCGAGGGCGATGCCCAGGGACAGGGGCAGGGCGATGAGGAAGACCGCGATCGAGGCCGACACATCGGCACCCGCGATCCTGAAACGGCGGGGTCCGCCCGGCGGCGGACTGTGGGGTGGATGGGTGCGCTCGGTGCGGTTCGGATCGGCGGCGCGTGTGGGGACGCAGGCTGACATGGTTTCCCGTCTCCTCCGGGGCTGCGCGGTCGCATATGAAGGGTCCCGCTCGGGGCGGGGTGTGGTCGCGGCGGTCACGGCGCAAATCGGCGGGATGAAATCAACGCTCGGTAAACGGATCGTAATGCAGAGTAAAGGACGGGCATAGACTTTACGGGCAAATGGGCGAATAGATCACTCTGAAGTGTGAAGTGGCCATTTGATCGGCTTGTCGTACTAATTCCTTCTCGAACTCGTGCGAACTTGGCGGCGCTGTCCGCACCCGATAGAAGGAAGAAGGTGGGCGGAACATGGCCGCCACCCACAGGATCGCCGCGAGTTCCGTGATCGCCGCGGTCTGCGCCGCATCGCTCGCCGGTTGCGCGACCGGCACCCCCCGGCAAGAGGCCCCCGACCCGCAGAAGCCGACCCCGGCGCAGGCGCCGAAGAGCGCCGTCCGGCTGATCGGAGACGGCTCCACCGCCTACACCGGCGCCCAGCCGCACCTGCCCAGACCGGAGCGCCTGCGCCCCGGTCAGAAGCCTCCGCAGTTCGTCGTCTTCTCCTGGGACGGCGCGGGCGAGGACAGCCAGAAGCTGTTCTCCCATTTCCGCAAGGTCGCCAAGCGGAACAACGCGACCATGACGTACTTCCTGAGCGGCGTGTACATGCTGCCGGACGAGAAGCGCGACCGGTACCGGCCGCCCCAGCACTCCCCGGGCCGCTCCGACATCGGCTTCAACGACCGCCGCGGCATCGCCGCCACCGCGAAGCAACTGCGCCTGGCGTGGCTCGAGGGCAACGAGATCGGCACCCACTTCAACGGCCACTTCTGCGGCAGCGGCGGAGGCGTCGGCGAGTGGTCCGTCCAGGACTGGAAGGACGAGATCTCCCAGGCCAAGCAGTTCGTGAAGACCTGGAAGACCAACACCGGCCTGACGGACGCGGCCCCGCTGCCCTTCGACTACGACAAGGAGCTCATCGGCGCTCGCACGCCCTGTCTGGAGGGCCAGCGCAACTTCATGAGGGCCGCCCGTGACATGGGTTTCCGCTATGACACCAGCGGGGTGAACGACCAGGTCTGGCCGAAGAAGAAGCAGGGCCTGTGGGACGTGTCCATGCAGCTCGTGCCGTTCCCCGGCCACTCCTTCGAGCAGCTCACCATGGACTACAACTTCATGGTCAACCAGTCGGGCACCAAGACGCAGGGCAACCCCGCCATGCACGAATTCTGGGGCGACCAGATGCGTGACGGCCTGCTGAAGGGCTTCTCACGGGCGTACGACGGCAACCGCGCGCCTCTGATCATCGGCAACCACTTCGAGTCCTGGAACGGCGGCACCTATATGCGGGCCGTCGAGGAGGTCATCGAGACGGTGTGCACCAAGGAAGAGGTGCGCTGCGTCTCCTTCCGGCAGCTCGTGGACTGGCTGGACGCCCAGGACCCGAAGACGCTGGAGAAGCTGCGCACGCTGCAGGTCGGCCAGGCGCCCAAGGGAGGCTGGGCGAAGTTCCTGTCGGACCCGCCCGCCCCGGCACCCAAGGGCGTGCCCGGTGCCCCGGCGGCCAAGGGGTAGTCCTTCGAGCGGACGTGGCCGGGCGCACGCGCGCGTGAAGAGGGCCACGTCCGCACGGGCGCGTGAAGAAGGCCACTTGGCCGCGGCGCGCGGTCCCGGGGTGCGTAGGGTCGTACTCATGAGTACAGCAGGCGCGAGCGCCGATCCCCTCGCGGCCCTGGGGGCGCTGCCCGGCGTGGCCGATTCCGTGGAGTCCGTCCGCAAGGCCGTCGACCGGGTCTACGGGCACCGGGTCATGCGGCGGCGCAGCAACGCGATCACCTCCGAGGCCGCTCTGCGCGGCGCCCGCGGCTCTGCCGCGCTGTCCGGCGCGGACTGGGCCCTGGAGGAGGTGCGCCGGCGCACGGACTTCAGCGGCGACGACGAGGCCCGCACCGTGGGGGCCGCATTGCGGCTCACCGCGGAGGCGGGCCAGTTGCTGTCGATCTGGCGGCAGTCACCCCTGCGGGTGCTGGCCCGGCTGCACCTGGTGGCGGCCGCGGACAAGGCCGACCAGGTGGGACGGCCCCGCAAGGAGGGCGAGCCCGTCGACGAGCCGCTCGTCGGACTGCCGCTGCCGAGCGCCACCGAGGCGCACGGCAGGCTGGACGGCCTGGCTGAGCTGCTCATCGCGGGCGGCTCCGCACCGGCGCTGGTGACGGCCGCCGTCGTGCACGGCGAACTCCTCGCGCTGCGTCCCTTCACGTCGCACAACGGCCTGGTCGCGCGCACGGCCGAGCGCATCGTCCTGGTCGGCAGCGGCCTGGACCCGAAGTCGGTCTGTGCGGCTGAGGTGGGCCACGCGGAACTGGGGCGCGAGGCCTACCTGGAGGCGCTCGGCGGGTACGTCTCCGGTACCCCGGAGGGCGTGGCCGCCTGGATCACCCACTGCGGCAGGGCCGTCGAGCTGGGTGCTCGCGAGTCGATGGCGGTGTGCGAGGCGTTGCAGCGCGGAGCGGCGTGACAGCGCCGACGGTCCGTCGCGCTACGGCGGTGTGACAGGGGGGCGGCAGAAAGCCAGCCGGAACGATGATGCGGCGGTACGAGTTCTCGTACCGCCGCTGGCATGAGCATCGGGTTACCAAGCGTCCTCGATGTGTGCCCATCAGGTCGGGAACTTTGCCCGTCACCTGGTGTGGCTGGCCCGTATTCGACGGGTCGACGTCGCGTGGGTGCCCGGTGTTCATGCTCGGTCCGTGGGGCCAAATGCGTTAAAAGGTGATCCTCTCGGATGTCCTTGGTCTCGCGGGCCGTTGAATCCTTTGTACTCCTGCCCTGCGGCAAGCGGAAGTCCAGGCTGCACTTCTTTACTTTCGGATTCTCGCAGGGCGGGGCATCGCCGCAGGTCAAGCGACCGTGGCCCGGCGTTTGTTCGCGTACCAGACGAGTCCCGCGGTGGCCGCCGCGGCGCCTATCGCCGCGGCCGCCATGAGCGCCGGGCGCGGCGGGACGGAGAACGCGGGAAGGCGCTGCTTCAGCCGGACCGGGCGGTGGAAGTCCAGGATCGGCCACCCGCGCGCGAGGGCCTCGCGGCGCAGCGCCCGGTCCGGGTTCACGGCGTGCGGATGGCCGACGGACTCCAGCATCGGCACGTCGGTCGCCGAGTCGCTGTAGGCGTAGCAGCGGCCGAGGTCGTACCCCTCGGACTCGGCCAGCTCCCTGATGGCCTCGGCCTTGGTCGGGCCGTACGCGTAGTACTCCACTTCGCCGGTGAAGCAGCCGTCGGCGCCCACGACCATGCGGGTGGCGACCACCCGGTCCGCGCCCAGCAGTTCGCCGATCGGCTCGACCACCTCGGCGCCCGACGTGGACACGATCACGACGTCACGGCCGGCGGTGTGGTGGTCCTCGATGAGGGAGGCGGCCTCGTCGTAGATGATCGGGTCGATCAGGTCGTGCAGCGTCTCGGCGACGATCTCCTTGACCTGCTGCACGTTCCAGCCCCGGCACAGGGCGGACAGATATGCGCGCATACGCTCCATCTGATCGTGGTCGGCGCCACCGGCCAGGAAGACGAACTGGGCATATGCGGTACGCAAGACGGCCCTGCGGTTGATCAGACCGCCTTGGTAGAACGACTTGCTGAACGTGAGCGTGCTCGACTTCGCAATGACCGTCTTGTCCAGGTCAAAGAAGGCGGCTGCGCGGGGCATCGAGTGGTTTTCCACGCACCAGAGCATAGGCGCAGCCCATTCGGCGTAAGGTGGGGCGCGTGGGTTTGCCTGAGAAGGCTCTCGGGTACACCATGGAAGTCACGGATCGTTCGCGACCGTGCTAACCCGGCCCGACTCCTCCCCCCCCGAGTCGGCCGTGGGGACGACCCCCGCTCTCCCCCCCGGCGGGGGTCGTCGCATGTCCGGGTGGGTTTTTCTCTCCTTCGCACGGCGTGAAAGCCGCTTCGCGGTTGTTGTGGCGAGGGATTTGTCATGCACCTGACTTGTTACGGTCGGTAGTCGCCGGGCTGCTCTGCGGGGGTCGCACAGAGAGCCTGAGCCGCTCACCGGTATGGGTGACGGCGATATTCACAACCCCTGACACGTCCACAGTTATCCAGCAAGATCCACACGATTTCCGGGATCGCTGCACCGTGATTCCAGCGCACCCCGCTCGCGGCGAGTTCATGGCCGGTTCGAGTACCCGGGTGCGTATGGCCGGTTTCTGTCGGCCGTTCACAGGGAGGCCGCTTGTCGGTTCTTCCCACGTTTGGGAATCGCGGGCCCACGGGGGGCGCGCGAGTCATGCAGCGAAGGGGGATGGAAAGCGTGGCCGGAACCGTCACACACGATCCGCCGCCCGCCGGAGGGCGGCAGGGCGGACCGCTGATCGTCACCGAGGACGGCGAACTCCTCGACGACCTGCTGCGCCTGTGCGCGGCGGCGGGCGCCACACCCGAGGTGCACCACGGAGTGCCCGAGCGCAGGGGCAGTTGGGAGGCCGCGCCCCTCGTCCTGGTCGGCGACGACGCCGCGCGGCGAGTGCGCGGGGCCGTCTGCAGAAAGGGAGTCGTGCTCGTCGGCCGGGACCAGGACGACTCCGGGGTGTGGCGGCGTGCCGTCGAGATCGGCGCCGAGCACGTCCTGATGCTGCCTGACGGCGAGCAGTGGCTGGTCGACCGGATCGCCGATGTGGCCGAGGGCGTCGGCCGGCCCGCCGTCACGGTGGGCGTCATCGGCGGCCGCGGCGGGGCCGGAGCGTCGACACTCGCGTGCGCCCTCGCCGTCACCTCCGCGCGAGAGGGGCTGCGCACGCTCCTCGTGGACGCCGATCCGCTGGGCGGGGGGCTCGACGTCCTCCTCGGGGGTGAGACGGCCGAGGGGTTGCGCTGGCCCGCGTTCGCCTCCTCACGCGGACGGGTCGGCGGCGGAGCCCTGGAGGAGTCGCTGCCCGAGCTGCACTCGCTGCGGGTGCTCAGCTGGGACCGCGGCGACCGGATCGCGGTCCCGCCGCAGGCGGTGCGCGCGGTGCTCGCGGCGGCCCGTCGCCGCGGCGGCACGGTCGTGGTCGACCTGCCGCGCCGCATCGACGACGGCGTCGCCGAGGTGCTCGGCCAGCTGGACATGGGCGTCCTCGTGGTGCCCGCCGAGCTGCGGGCCGTCGCGGCCGCGGGCCGGGTCGCCTCCGCGGTCGGCATGGTTCTGCGGGATCTGCGGGTGGCGGTCCGCGGTCCCTACCCACCCGGGCTGGACGACCGTGAGGTCGCGCGGCTGCTCGGACTGCCCCTGGTCGGCGAAGTACCCGACGAGCGGGGGCTGTCGCGCCCCGACGCGGGCGCGGCGCCACCGGGTGCCGCCCCGCGCGGGCCGCTCGCCCGGTTCTGCAAGGGGTTCTGGGAGCGGGCGCTCGTCGAGGCGGGTGCGGCATGAGCACCCTGGCCGGACTCGACGGCGCGGCGCTGCTCGACGGGGTGCGGCGATGGCTGGCGGAGAGCGGGGCCGAACCGACCCCCGCGCGTGTGGCGCAGGCCCTACGGGACCAAGGGAGGGTCCTCGGGGACGCCGAGGTCCTGGGTGCCGCCGCGCAGTTGCGGTCCGAGCTGGTCGGCAGCGGACCGCTGGAGCCGCTCCTCGCAGATCCGTCGGTGACGGACGTGCTGGTGTCGGCCCCGGACCGGGTCTGGGTGGACCGGGGCGGCGGACTGGAGCTGACGTCGGTGCGGTTCGCGGACGCGGCGGCCGTACGACGGCTCGCCCAGCGCCTCGCCGCGGTGGCCGGACGACGGCTGGACGACGCCCGCCCCTGGGCCGACGCCCGGCTGCCTGACGGAACCCGGCTGCACGCCGTGCTGCCACCGGTGGCGGTGGGCTGCGCCTGCCTGTCACTGCGGGTGGTACGGCCACGCGCCTTCACCCTCGCCGAGCTGGTCACGGCGGGCACGGTGCCGCCGGGCGGGGACCGCATGCTGCGCGCCCTGCTCGACGCTCGGCTGTCCTTCCTGGTCAGCGGCGGTACCGGTACTGGAAAGACCACGCTGCTGAGTGCCCTGCTCGGGCTGGTGGGGCCGGATGAACGGATCGTCCTCGCCGAGGACTCTGCGGAGCTGCGGCCCGACCATCCCCATGTGGTGCGGCTGGAGACCAGACCCGCCAACCAGGAGGGCGCGGGCCTGGTCACCCTCGAGGACCTGGTGCGCCAGGCGCTGCGGATGCGGCCCGACCGGCTGGTCGTGGGCGAGGTGCGCGGGCCCGAAGTGGTGCATCTGCTGGCCGCGTTGAACACCGGCCACGAGGGCGGCTGCGGGACGGTGCACGCCAACGCCGCCGCCGATGTGCCGGCCCGGCTGGAAGCCCTCGGCACGGCCGCGGGGCTCGACCGGGCCGCACTGCACAGCCAGTTGGCAGCCGCCCTCTCGGTGGTGCTGCACCTGGTGCGCGACCGGGCCGGGCGGCGGCGGATCGCGGAGGTGCACGTGCTGGAGCGGGACCCGTCGGGGCTCGTGCGCACGGTGCCGGCGCTGCGGTGGGGAGCGGAGGCGTTCGTACGAGAGCGGGGGTGGGAGCGGCTGCGGGGGCTGCTCCGGGGCGAGGCGAGCGGACCGGGTGCGGCTGTGGTGGAAGGGGCTCACGGCGGGGCCGGTTCAGGGCCGGGTTCCGGTCCGGGCGGGTGTGGCTGTGACGGGGGTGCTTGAGGTGTCGGTGGGTGCGGCTGTGGTGGAGGAGGCGGGTCATGGCGGGGGTGCCTGAGATGTCGGTGGGTGCGGCCGTGGCGTGTATGGGGGCGGCTGTCTGGCTGCTGGGGGAGCGCGAGGAGGCGGCGCGGCGGGCGCGGTTGCTGTTCGCGGACGGGGCAGCCGTCGGGAGCGGGCCGCCCGGGTGGCGGCGGATGACCGCTGGGCTGCGGCGGGTCCGGGGGCGACTGCGGACCGAGTGGTGGTCACCGGTGGCCGGGCTGGTCCTGGCGGTGCTCGGGACGTCGGTGCTGCCGGCCGTACTCGGGGCAGCCGGGGTGCCGCTGCTGCGGCGGGTCCGGCTGGCCGGCGAGGCGCGGCGGGACCGGGAGCGCCGGGCCGACGCGGTGATCGCGCTGTGCGGGGCGCTCGCCGGTGAGGTGCGGGCCGGGCGCCAGCCGGGCGAGGGGCTGCTGCGGGCCGCACGGGACTGCGGCGGGCTCGCGGAGGCGCAGGCGACGGTGCTCGCGGCTGCCCGGTTCGGCGGTGACGTGCCCCAGGCGCTGGCCATGGCGGCCCGGCAACCGGGCGCCGAGGGACTGCGGGGACTCGCGGCGTGCTGGCGGGTGGCCGTGGACCAGGGCGCCGGGCTCGCGGCCGGCCTCGACCGGCTCGCCGCCGCCCTGCGTGCGGAACGGGACCAACGGTCCGATCTTCGAGCCCAGTTGGCGGGCGCCCGGGCCACCGCGGTGATGCTCGCCGGACTGCCCGCCCTGGGGCTCCTCATCGGCACGGCCCTCGGTGCCGAACCCCTCCACGTCCTGCTGCACACCGGTGCGGGACTGGGCTGTCTGGCGACCGGCGGGGCGCTGGAGGGCCTGGGGCTGTGGTGGGTGCGGCGGATCGTACGCGGCGCGGAGACGACGGCATGAGCGGAGAAGTTGTCCACAGGCTGGGGGTGACCATGGGGATCGTGCTGGCCTGCGGATGGCTGGTGCGGTGGCTGCTGGAGGTGCGCAGCCGCAGGAGGATGCGCCGGCGGCTGACCGAGCTGTCGGGGGTACGGAAGGCGGCGGCCCCCGCCCTGAGCCCGGCCGTGCGGAGGCTCGCGCGAACATGGCTGGCCCCGCTGGGCGTGGTGTGCGCCGGATGGACTCTGGTCGGAGGCCTTGTCGGGGCCGCTGTCGGGCTGGCCGGTGCGGTGGCGGTGTGGCGGTGGCGGCTGAGGCAGGAGACGTCCGGCGCGGACCCGGGGGCACCCGACTTCGCCGAGGCAGCCCGGCAACTGCCCCTCGCCGCCGACCTGCTGGCGGCCTGCATCGCGGCGGGCGCGGGCCCGGTGATCGCGGCGCAAGCGGTGGGTGAGGCCCTGGGTGGCCCTGTCGGCGACGCCCTCGCCGGGGGTGCGGCGGAGGTGCGGCTGGGCGGCGAACCGGGCGTGGCCTGGCGGAGGTTGGGTGCCGTTCCGGGTGCCGGAGGCCTGGCCCGGCTGCTGGAGCGGGCCGATGTGTCCGGAATGCCCGCGGCGGTTCCGGTCGCACGGCTCGCCGCGGAGGCCCGGGCCGACTGGGGTCGCGCCGCGACGGCCAGGGCCCGGCGAGCGGGCGTGATGGTGAGCGCGCCGGTCGGACTGTGCTTCCTGCCCGCGTTCATCGCGGTCGGCGTGCTGCCCGTGGTCATCGGCCTCGCCGGCGGGGTGCTCGGAGGGGGTGGTGGGTGAGGCGGCGGCGGACCGGAAGCAGTGAGCGGCGACAACAGAAGCGTGGAATTTCGGACTCTTTCCTACGGGGGTTGAGATGTATCAGGCGGTGCGGGCACGGCTGCGTGCCCTGGTGTGCGGGATGCGGGCGGCGCGGAGGGACGCGGGGATGGTCACCTCCGAGTACGCGATGGGAATCGTCGCGGCGGTGGCGTTCGCGGTGGTGCTCTACAAGGTCGTCACGAGCGGCCCGGTCAGCGCGGAACTCCAGAACATCGTCAAGGAGGCCCTGAATGCGCGGATGTGAGCGGGGCGCGGACCGGGGGTTCGTCACGGCGGAGTCGGCCGTGGTGCTGCCCGTGCTGGTGATGTTCGCGATGGCGTTGGTGTGGGGACTGCTGGTCGTCGCCGCGCAGATCCAGTGCGTTGACGCGGCGCGGACGGGTGCGCGTGCGGCGGCCCGCCAGGATTCGCCGGGCGCGGTCGTGGAACTGACCCGGGAGGCGGCGCCGCCCGGCGCGAAGGTGACCGTCAGCCGGGGCGCGGAGCACGTCCGGGTGACCGTCGTGGCCGAGCCGCCGGTGCTGCGCGGCCTGTCCTTCGCCGTACGCGAGGAGGCCGTGGCGTCGGTGGAGGAGGCGGTGGGCACGTGAGCCGGGGCCGGGCAGGCGCCGGTGTCGGGGGCACCGGTTCGGACCAGGGGTCCGCCACCGTGTGGAGCGTGGGGGCGATCGCCGTGCTGTGTGTGGTGTTCGGGGTCGTCCTGGCGCTCGGGCAGGCCGTCGTCGTCCGGCACCGGGCGGCGGGTGGTGCGGATCTCGCGGCGCTGGCCGCGGCGGACCACTGGGCCGACGGCGGCACGGCGGCCTGCGCCCGGGCCGGCCGGGTGGCCCGGGCCCAGGGCGTGCGGCTCGTGCGGTGCGAGGTGGCCGGGGAGATCTCGGACGTGACGGCGGCGTCGGGACGGGGGCCGTTCACGGCGGAGGTCAGGGCGAGGGCGGGGCCTCCGACGGCTCAGCCGGAGCCCGCGTCGGCCGCCCGGGGGCCCGGTCCGCCGTCTCCTCCTCGTCGGGCGCGCCCTCCCCTGGATCACCCTCCGTCTCCCCCGGAGCATCCTCCCCCGGGTCCCCCTCCTTCTCCTCCGGAGCCCCCTCCAGCAGCACCGTGAGGAGCCGTACCGCCCCCCTCTTGTGCAGCGGGTCGTTGCCGTTGCCGCACTTGGGGGACTGAATGCAGGACGGGCAGCCGGCGTCGCACTCGCAGGAGGCGATGGCCTGGCGGGTGGCGGTCAGCCAGGTGCGGGCGGTGTGGAAGGCGCGCTCCGCGAAGCCTGCCCCACCCGGATGGCCGTCGTAGACGAAGACCGTGGGCAGGAGCGTGTCGGGGTGGAGCGGGATCGACACGCCGCCGATGTCCCAGCGGTCGCAGGTCGCGAAGAGGGGCAGCAGGCCGATCGACGCGTGTTCGGCGGCGTGCAGGGAGCCGCCGAGGATCTCCGGGTTGATCCGGGCCCGGTCCAGCTGGTCCTCGGTGACGGTCCACCACACGGCGCGGGTGCGCAGCGTACGGGGAGGGAGGTCGAGTCTGGTCTCGCCGAGTACCTCGCCGGTGATGAGCCGTCTGCGGAGGAAGGACACGACCTGGTTGGTGACCTCGACGGAGCCGTAGCAGAGGCGGCCGTCGCCCCACGGGATCTCGATGTCCGTCTCCAGGACGGAGATGGACGTGGTGTCGCGGGCGACCGTGGAGTACGGCGGGGCGGCCTCCTCGACGAGGGCGACGGAGTCCTCCAGGTCCAGCGATCGCACCAGGTAGGTGCGGCCCTGGTGGAGGTGGACCGCTCCCTCGTGCACCGTCGAGTGCGCGGCTCCGGCGTCGACCGTGCCGAGCAGCCGGCCCGTGCCGGTCTCGACGACCTGGACCGGGCGCCCGCCCTCGCCGCGGATGTCCGTCAGGTCGGCGGCCCGCTCGCGGCGGGTCCAGTGCCAGGCCCGGGTGCGGCGGCGCAGCAGCTTCGCGGCCTCCAGTTGGGGCAGGAGGCCCTCGCTGGCCGGGCCGAACAGGGCGAGGTCCTCGTCCGTCAGGGGCAGCTCGGCGGCGGCCGCGCACAGATGAGGGGCCAGCACGTAGGGGTTGTCGGGGTCGAGGACGGTCGATTCGACGGGCTGGTCGAACAGCGCCTCGGGGTGATGGACGAGGAAGGTGTCCAGCGGGTCGTCGCGGGCGACCAGGACGGCCAGCGCCCCCTGCCCGGACCGTCCGGCCCGGCCCGCCTGCTGCCACAGGGAGGCGCGGGTGCCCGGGTAGCCGGCGATGACGACCGCGTCGAGGCCGGAGATGTCGATGCCGAGTTCGAGGGCGTTCGTCGCGGCGAGGCCCAGCAGTTCACCCGAATGGAGGGCTTGTTCGAGAGCGCGGCGTTCTTCGGGGAGATAGCCGCCCCGGTACGCCGCGACACGCCGGGCCAGCGACCGGTCGACCTCGCCCAGCCGCTCCTGGGAGATGACCGAGATCAGCTCGGCGCCGCGCCGGGAGCGGACGAAGGCGACCGAGCGCACGCCCTGCACGGTCAGGTCGGTCAGCAGGTCAGCGGCCTCGGCGGTGGCGGTGCGGCGGACCGGGGCGCCCTTCTCGCCGTGCAGCTCGGTCAGCGGCGGCTCCCAGAGGGCGAACACCAGTTCACCGCGGGGGGAGGCGTCGTCGGCCACTTCCAGCACCGGCACGCCGGTGAGCCGACGGGCGGCCACGGAGGGCTCGGCGGCGGTCGCGGAGGCCAGCAGGAACACCGGCGACGCGCCGTAGCGGGCACACAGACGGCGCAGCCGGCGCAGCACCTGGGCGACGTGTGAGCCGAAGACGCCGCGGTAGGTGTGGCATTCGTCGATGACGACGTACTTCAGCGCCTTCAGGAAGGAGGACCAGCGGGGGTGGGACGGCAGGATGCCGCGGTGCAGCATGTCCGGGTTGGTCAGCACGTAGTTGGCGTACTGGCGGATCCACTCGCGTTCCTCGAACGGAGTATCGCCGTCGTACACGGCCGGCCGCACCGAATTGCCCAGCGGATGTGAAAGTTCGTTCACAGAGCGGCACTGGTCCGCCGCCAGAGCCTTGGTGGGGGCCAGGTAGAGGGTGGTCGCGCCGCGTCCGTTCGGGGCCTCCGATCCCTCCAGAAGGGTGGAGAACACCGGCACCAGGTAGGCCAGGGACTTGCCGGAGGCCGTGCCGGTGGCGACGACGACCGACTCGCCGTCCAGGGCGTGCTCGGCCGCGCGTGCCTGGTGGGCCCAGGGGTGTTCGATGCCCGCGGCTCGCACGGCCGAGACGACCTCCGCGCGGATCCGGTCCGGCCAGACGGCATGCCGACCCTCACGCGGGGGCAAGTGCTCCGTATGAGTAATGCGAGAAGCCCTGCTGGGACCGGACGCGAGCCGGTCCAGGACCGCGCCCGGCGCGGGCCTGGAGGCGGGGTCCGTCGGGGTTCGATCGGATCGGTGATTCTTGGCCATCGGCACCGAGTGTGTCACTGGCGTGACGGACAATGGAGCCAAGGCGTCGTGCACGCCTGCCGGTAAGTGATTGAATGCCATCGCGGCTGGCGAAGCGTCCAGGGGCTGAAGCCGAATGCCCCTAGGGCGACCGCTCGATAGCAAGGTGCTGGAGGATCCGTGGACCTGTCCCTGTCGACCGAAACCATGGGCGATCGCACGATCGTCAGGGTCGGTGGCGAAATCGACGTATATACCGCGCCCAAGCTGCGCGAGCAGTTGGTCGAGCTGGTGAACGACGGCAGTTTCCACCTTGTCGTCGACATGGAGGGCGT
Organism: Streptomyces sp. NPDC007929; assembly: GCF_042959065.1. Taxonomy (NCBI): domain Bacteria; kingdom Bacillati; phylum Actinomycetota; class Actinomycetes; order Kitasatosporales; family Streptomycetaceae; genus Streptomyces; species Streptomyces sp. NPDC007929. The sequence goes on from NZ_JBIBKD010000015.1 coordinate 56,107, forward strand.
GGACTTCCTCGACTCCACCGGGCTCGGCGTACTGGTCGGCGGCCTGAAGCGCGTGCGTGCCCATGAGGGCTCCCTGCGCCTGGTCTGCAACCAGGAGCGCATTTTGAAGATCTTCCGTATCACCGGCCTCACCAAGGTGTTCCCGATTCACACCTCGGTCGAGGAAGCGGTTGCGGCCACCGACTGACACCGGTCCCGGGCCCAGCGCCCGGGCCGGCCGTCGTTCGGCAGAGGTGAAGACCGAGGGGGCCCGGGCTTTCGGTGCCCGGAGCCTCTCGACAGCACGCCCGTAGTTGCGAGGGGGATGCATGGCCACCGTTGAGCTCCGCTTCAGCGCGCTGCCCGAGCATGTCAGGACCGCCCGGCTGGTGGCGGCAGCGGTGGCGCGCAGGGCCGGGGTGGACGAGGCCGTCCTCGACGAGGTCAGGCTCGCCGTCGGCGAGGCGTGCAGCCGAGCCGTCGGACTGCATCAGATCGGCGGCATCTCGGCACCGGTGAAGGTGCTGCTGATCGAGGAGGAGAAGGCGTTCTCCATCGAGGTCGGCGACGAGGCCGCGCACGCGGTCTCCGGCGAGCGCGCCCCCGGGGCCGGACCCGGCGACGCCGACGGTGAGGCCGACGAGGACGAAATGGGCCTCGCGGTCATCAGCGGACTCGTCGACGACGTCGAGGTCAGCTCGGGCGAGCACGGCGGGCTGATCAAGATGACCTGGCCGACCACGCCGCCGCCGACGATCCTGGTCTGACCCCGCCACCGCGCGCATCGTTCTTCCGAGGGGCCCCACCTGTGGGGCCCCTCGTCATGGGCCCCACCTGTGGGGCCCCTCGTCATGGGCCCCACCCGTGGGGCCCTTCGTCGTGTGCGGGTGTCAGTGCCCGCCTTTACAGTAGTTCCTGTGCTGTTCATCGCGTGAATTCGTTCACGATCATTCGCGCGCCCTCCGGCAGCCCAAGAATGCTTTCAGGGCATTACTTCGGAACGCCAATTCCGTTTATCGCGCTCTGTTTTGATCAGGTTCCGGTACCTACAATCCCGTCCACATCTTGAGCTCAGCCCAAGCGTCAAGGAGGACGAATGGCGGGGCTTTCCCTCTCACAACAGTCGGGCCATCCCACCGACCTCGCAGCCGCCGTACTGACCGATGGCAACCGCATCCTCGTCGTGGTCATCGCGGTCGTCGCACTGGCGGCCCTGGTGCTCGCGGGGGTCCTGGTGCGCCAGGTACTCGCGGCCGGCGAGGGCACCGACAGCATGAAGGAGATCGCGGCAGCGGTCCAGGAAGGCGCTAACGCCTATCTGGCCCGTCAGCTGCGCACACTCGGCGTATTCGCCGTGGTCGTGTTCTTCCTGCTCATGCTGCTGCCCGCGGACGACTGGAGTCAGCGTGCCGGACGGTCGGTGTTCTTTCTGATCGGAGCGGCGTTCTCGGCGGCCACCGGCTATATCGGCATGTGGCTCGCCGTACGCAGCAATGTGCGTGTCGCCGCGGCGGCACGTGAAGCGACTCCGGCTCAAGGCGAGCCGGAAAAGGATCTGACCGCGGTCTCGCACAAGGCGATGAAGATCGCTTTCCGTACGGGCGGTGTGGTCGGCATGTTCACGGTGGGCCTCGGCCTGCTCGGCGCCTCCTGTGTGGTGCTGGTGTACGCGGCCGACGCGCCGAAGGTGCTCGAGGGCTTCGGCCTCGGGGCCGCGCTGATCGCGATGTTCATGCGGGTCGGCGGCGGCATCTTCACCAAGGCCGCCGACGTCGGCGCCGACCTGGTCGGCAAGGTCGAACAGGGCATTCCGGAGGACGACCCGCGCAATGCCGCGACCATCGCCGACAACGTGGGCGACAACGTCGGCGACTGCGCGGGCATGGCGGCCGACCTCTTCGAGTCCTACGCCGTGACCCTCGTCGCCGCGCTGATCCTCGGCTCGGCGGCCTTCGGCGACGCCGGGCTGGGCTTCCCACTGCTCGTACCGGCGATCGGTGTGATCACCGCCATGATCGGCATCTTCGCGGTGGCGCCCCGGCGCGCCGACCGCAGCGGTATGAGCGCCATCAACCGCGGGTTCTTCATCTCCGCGGTGATCTCGCTGGTGCTGGTGGCGGTGGCGGTCTTCGTCTACCTGCCGGGGAAGTACTCCGAGCTCGACGGGGTCACCGACGCCGCGATCCAGGGCAAGGACGGCGACCCGCGGATCCTCGCGCTCGTCGCGGTGGCCATCGGTATCGTGCTCGCCGCGCTCATCCAGCAACTGACCGGCTACTTCACCGAGACCACCCGTCGGCCCGTCAGGGACATCGGCAAGACCTCGCTCACCGGCCCGGCCACCGTCGTCCTCGCCGGTATCTCCGTGGGTCTCGAATCGGCCGTCTACACCGCCCTGTTGATCGGGCTCGGTGTGTACGGCGCGTTCCTGCTCGGCGGCACGTCGATCATGCTGGCGCTGTTCGCGGTGGCGCTGGCCGGCACCGGCCTGCTCACCACGGTCGGTGTGATCGTCGCGATGGACACCTTCGGGCCCGTCTCCGACAACGCGCAGGGCATCGCGGAGATGTCCGGCGACGTCGAGGGCGCGGGCGCGCAGGTGCTCACCAACCTGGACGCGGTCGGCAACACCACCAAGGCGATCACCAAGGGCATCGCGATCGCCACGGCCGTGCTCGCGGCGGCGGCCCTGTTCGGGTCGTACCGCGACGCGATCATCACCGGCGCGCGGGACGTGGGCGAGAAACTCAGCGGGGAGGGCGCCCCGATGAGCCTGATGATGGACATCTCGCAGCCCAACAACCTCGTGGGTCTCATCGCCGGCGCGGCGGTCGTCTTCCTCTTCTCGGGGCTGGCGATCAACGCGGTGTCGCGGTCGGCGGGTTCCGTGGTCTACGAGGTGCGCAGGCAGTTCCGTGAGAAGCCCGGGATCATGGACTACAGCGAGAAGCCGGAGTACGGCAAGGTCGTCGACATCTGCACCAAGGACGCCCTGCGCGAGCTCGCCACGCCCGGTCTGCTGGCCGTGATGGCGCCCATCTTCATCGGGTTCACCATGGGCGTCGGAGCGCTCGGCGCGTTCCTGGCGGGCGCGATCGGCGCGGGCACACTGATGGCGGTGTTCCTCGCCAACTCCGGTGGCGCCTGGGACAACGCCAAGAAACTCGTCGAGGACGGCCACCACGGTGGCAAGGGCGGCGAGGCGCACGCGGCGACCGTGATCGGTGACACGGTCGGCGACCCGTTCAAGGACACCGCGGGACCCGCGATCAACCCGCTGCTGAAGGTCATGAACCTGGTGTCCCTGCTCATCGCACCCGCGGTGATCAAGTTCTCCTACGGTCCGGACAAGAGCATCGGGGTGCGGATCCTGGTCGCCGTCCTGGCGTTCCTCGTGATCGCCGGGGCGGTGTACGTGTCAAAGCGGCGCGGGATCGCGATGGGTGACGAGGACAACGCCGGTTCCAAGCCCAAGTCGGCCGATCCGGCGGTGGTTTCGTAGGGAGGTCCGAGAGCCCCGTTTCAAGGTGCGGGCGGGCGGCACGCGTTGGCGTGTCGCCCGCCCGCGCTGTGTGGGTACACGCTCACGCGTGAGCCTTCTCTCGCTTGGTGCAAAAGGTTACAAAAAGGTCTTAATAGACGCTCGGCGTGCGGCTGCCGTGCATCTGGCGTGTATGTTCCGGGGCCGAGAGCCATGGAAGGGACCAAACCGGTGAACAAGAAGCTCGCGGCCGCACTGTCCGGCGGTGCGGTACTGGTACTGGCGCTGACGGGATGCGGCGGCGACGACAGCAACGACAAGCTGGACGCCTGGGCCAAGCAGGTCTGTGACGCCGTACAGCCGCAGGCCAAGAAGATCGAGTCGGCCAACGCGGCGATCCAGAAGGAGACCTCGGACAACAGCACGCCCGAGAACGTCCAGAAGACCGACGCACAGGCCTTCCAGGACATGTCGGACGCCTACAAGGCGATCGGCACCGCCGTGAACAAGGCCGGGGCCCCGGATGTCGAGAACGGCGAGAAGAAGCAGCAGGACGCGGTCAAGGAGCTCAACGCGATCTCCGCCTCGTACGCCGACCTGAAGAAGCAGGTCGACGGCCTGAACACCAAGGACCAGGGCAAGTTCGCCGACGGTCTGAAGGACATCGCCACCGAGCTGGACAAGCTGAGCCAGAGCGGCAACGACGCCCTCAAGAACCTGGAGGAGGGCGAGGTCGGCCAGGCGATGGCCCAGCAGTCCAGCTGCAAGGCGGCCACGGCCTCGGCGGGGTCCACGCAGAGCTGAGGCCGGCACACCCTCCCGTAGCCGGACAGGATGCCCGCCGTACGGCAGGAGTGCCCGCCGTACGGCAGGAGTGCGTGCCGTCGGGCGAGAATGCGTGCCGTCCGCCGCACGGGCAGGTGCGCCACCCGCACCGGCGGCCACAATGGGGGGCGTGAGTAACGCCAGCCAGTCACCCCTGCCCCCGCTGCCCGCCTCCGACCGCCCCGATGTCGCCGCCCGGCTCCGGGACGCCCTGCTCGCGGCCTCCTTCACCGCCGACGGCCTGCTCGAACTGCTCGGCGCCCCGGCGTACGCGGCACTCGCCCGGAGCGAGACCGTGCCCGCGCTCCGGGCGACCCGCGGGGACACGCCGCTGGAGATGCTCGTCCGGCTGTTCCTGCTCCAGCAGCCCGTGCCGCACGCGCGCGTGGCGGACGTCCTGCCTGTGGACGCGTGCCTGGAGAGCGGCTGGCTGACCCGGGCCGGTGCGGACGAGCTCGCCGCCGCGGTGGACGTCCGGCCGTACGGCGGGTCCGGTGGCGAGGACTGGTTCATCGTCTCGGACCTCGGCTGCGCGGTCGGCGGCGCGGGCGGAATCGGCCGGCGTGAGGAAGGGGTCGTCCTCGGAGTCGGCGGCGCTTCCACGACCCTCGCCGGCATCACCGTCCGTACGCCCGTCGCCGCGGCCCTCGACCTCGGCACGGGCTCCGGCATCCAGGCCCTGCACGCGGCGCAGCACGCCACACGCGTGGTGGCCACCGACCTCAACCCGCGCGCCCTGCACATCACCGGCCTCACACTGGCGCTGTCCGGCGCCCCGGCCGTCGAACGGCGCGAGGGTTCCCTCTTCGAACCGGTCCGCGGCGACGAGACCTTCGACCTGATCGTGTCCAACCCGCCCTTCGTCATCTCTCCCGGCGCCCGGCTCACCTACCGCGACGGCGGGATGGGCGGGGACGATCTGTGCCGCACGCTCGTTCAGGAGGCAGGGGAGCGGCTGAACGAGGGCGGGTTCGCGCAGTTCCTCGCCAACTGGCAGCACGTGGAAGGGGAGGACTGGCAGGACAGGCTCAGGTCATGGGTGCCCCGGGGCTGCGACGCGTGGATCGTGCAGCGCGAGGTGCAGGACGTCAATCAGTACGCCGAGCTGTGGCTGCGTGACGCGGGCGACCACCAGGACGATCCGGCGGAGTACCAGGCGCGGTACGACGCATGGCTCGACGAGTTCGAGGCGCGCAAGGTGAAGGCCATCGGCTTCGGCTGGATCACCCTGCGCAAGGCGAGCGCCGCCGTGCCCTCGCTCACGGTGGAGGAGTGGCCGCACCCGGTCGAGCAGCCGCTCGGCGACACCATCCGGGCCCACTTCGACCGGCTCGACCACCTGCGCGACCACGACGACGCCGCGCTGCTCGAAGGGCACTTCCGGCTCGCCGCTGAGATCGTCCAGGAGCAGGTCGGGCTCCCCGGCGCGGAGGACCCCGAGCACGTCGTGCTGCGCCAGAACCGCGGCATGCGCCGGGCGACCCGGGTGGACACCGTCGGCGCGGGATTCGCGGGCGTCTGCGACGGCACGATGAGCGCGGGCCGCATCCTCGACGCCATCGCCCAGCTGATCGGCGAGGACCCGGTGATGCTGCGCGACCGGACCCCGGCCCAGATCCGACTGCTGGTCGAGCAGGGGTTCCTGGAGCCGGTCCGCTGACGGCGGGGCTGCCGAGGGGTGCGTCGAAGGCATCAGGAGGCTCGCCGGGGGCGTCGAGGGGGCTCGCCAGGGGTGTCGAGGGGCGTCGAGGGGGCTCGCCACGGGTGTCGAGGGGGCTCGCCAACAAATTCGAGTCGATTTGAACACCTCGTGCGCAACGGGTCACGAGCAATCGGATGCCTTGATCCACCGCCGTGCCGCCCCCGTGTTCACCTCCGGTTCGCCTGCCCGCCGCCCGCGCGTGTCAGCCTCCCGTGGCTGGGGATGCGCGGACCGGGGACAAGGGGCGGGGCGGGCCATGGAGAGCGAACCGGCGATCTTCGCGGGAGCGGTGTTCTCGCTGTTCGGAGGCGGACTGCTGGCGTGGACCGTGACGTGTGTGCGGCGACGGCGGCCCGTCGCCGTGGGTGTGAGGCCCGTCGCATCGGCGGCCCTCGCCGGCGCCGTCTCGGTGCTCACGGTGGCCCTCGGAACGTGGTGCTTCACCCGCCTGTGAGCCTCGCTCCGGCGATGCGTCCGTCGGTAACCGGGGGGTCGCGCTCCGCACAGGGGCCGCCCCGCTCCCGGTACTCCGGGCGGCAGGATTGGTGGTAGTCGGGTTACCGTTCGAGTGGCCGTTGCGGGCTTTTCCCGTTTGACACGGGGGCGGGATGTACCGTCACACTCCGCAGCGTCACCACGTACCCAGCCCCGGTAAGCGACTCCGGGGAGGCCCCAGCGTCGACCGGAGAGAAGAGCGAAGTTGTCCCCGACCAGCGAGACCGCGAAGGGCGGCCGCCGACTCGTCATCGTCGAGTCGCCTGCCAAGGCGAAGACGATCAAGGGCTATCTCGGCCCCGGCTACATCGTCGAGGCGAGCGTCGGGCACATCCGCGACCTTCCCAACGGCGCCGCCGAGGTGCCCGAGAAGTACACCGGCGAGGTCCGCCGCCTCGGTGTGGACGTCGAACACGACTTCCAGCCGATCTATGTGGTCAACGCCGACAAGAAGGCACAGGTCAAGAAGCTCAAGGACCTCCTCAAGGAGTCCGACGAACTCTTCCTGGCCACCGATGAGGACCGCGAGGGCGAGGCCATCGCCTGGCACCTCCAGGAGGTGCTCAAGCCCAAGGTCCCGGTCAAGCGGATGGTCTTCCACGAGATCACCAAGGCCGCGATCCAGGCCGCCGTCGCCAACCCGCGCCAGCTCAACCAGAAGCTCGTCGACGCCCAGGAGACCCGCCGCATCCTCGACCGCCTCTACGGCTACGAGGTCTCGCCGGTCCTGTGGAAGAAGGTCATGCCGCGGCTGTCCGCGGGCCGTGTCCAGTCGGTCGCCACCCGACTCGTGGTGGAGCGGGAACGCGAGCGCATCGCCTTTCGTTCCGCTGAGTACTGGGACCTGACGGGCACCTTCGCGACCGGCCGCGCCGGAGACTCGTCGGACCCGTCGTCGCTGGTCGCGCGCCTGCAGACCGTCGACGGCAGGCGCGTCGCGCAGGGCCGCGACTTCGACTCCCTGGGACAACTGAAGAGCGCGAACACCCTCCACCTCGACGAGGCGAACGCCCGCGCCCTGGCCGCCGCCCTGGAGCAGACGCGGTTCGCCGTCCGCTCGGTCGAGTCCAAGCCGTACCGCCGCTCGCCGTACGCCCCGTTCCGTACGACGACGATGCAGCAGGAGGCCAGCCGCAAGCTCGGCTTCGGCGCGAAGGCCACCATGCAGGTCGCGCAGAAGCTGTACGAGAACGGCTACATCACCTACATGCGTACGGACTCCACGACGCTGAGCGACACGGCGGTCGCCGCCGCCCGCGCCCAGGTCACCCAGCTGTACGGCGCCGACTACCTGCCGCCGCAGCCGAGGACGTACGCCGGGAAGGTCAAGAACGCGCAGGAGGCCCACGAGGCGATCCGCCCCTCGGGTGATCGTTTCCGCACTCCCGCCGAGACCGGACTGACCGGTGACCAGTTCAAGCTGTACGAGCTGATCTGGAAGCGGACCGTCGCCTCCCAGATGAAGGACGCCACCGGAAACAGCGTCACGGTGAAGATCGGCGGCACGGCCGCCGACGGCCGGGACGTCGAGTTCAGCGCCTCCGGCAAGACGATCACCTTCCACGGCTTCCTGAAGGCCTACGTCGAAGGCGCCGACGACCCGAACGCCGAGCTGGACGACCGCGAGCGCCGGCTCCCCCAGGTCTCCGAGGGCGACGCCCTGAGCGCCCAGGAGATCACGGTCGACGGGCACGCCACCAAGCCCCCGGCCCGCTACACCGAGGCCTCCCTGGTCAAGGAGCTGGAAGAGCGCGAGATCGGCCGGCCGTCGACGTACGCGTCGATCATCGGCACGATCCTCGACCGCGGCTACGTGTTCAAGAAGGGCACGGCTCTGGTGCCGTCCTTCCTGTCCTTCGCCGTGGTCAACCTCCTGGAGAAGCACTTCGGGCGGCTCGTCGACTACGACTTCACCGCCAGGATGGAGGACGACCTCGACCGCATCGCCCGCGGTGAGGCCCAGTCCGTGCCGTGGCTGAAGCGGTTCTACTTCGGCGAGGGCACGGTCAGCGGTGGCGCGGCCGACGCCGGCAACGGCGACGGGGACCACCTCGGCGGCCTCAAGGAACTGGTGACGGACCTGGGCGCGATCGACGCCCGGGAGGTGTCGTCGTTCCCGGTGGCCAACGACATCGTGCTGCGCGTCGGCCGCTACGGGCCGTACATCGAGCGCGGCGAGAAGGACACCGAGCAGCACCAGCGCGCCGACATCCCCGACGACCTGGCGCCCGACGAGCTGACCGTCGACCTCGCGGAGGAACTGCTCGCCAAGCCGAGCGGTGACTACGAGCTGGGCACGGACCCGGCCACCGGCCACACGATCGTCGCCAAGGACGGCCGCTACGGCCCGTATGTGACGGAAGTCCTCCCCGAGGGCACCCCGAAGACGGGCAAGAACGCGGTCAAGCCGCGCACGGCGTCCCTGTTCAAGACGATGTCCCTGGACACGGTCACGCTCGACGACGCCCTGAAGCTGATGTCGCTGCCGCGTGTCGTCGGCACCGACGCCGAGGGCCAGGAGATCACCGCGCAGAACGGCCGCTACGGCCCGTACCTGAAGAAGGGCACGGACTCGCGTTCGCTCCAGGCCGAGGAGCAGCTCTTCACGATCACGCTGGAAGAGGCGCTGGCGATCTACGCCCAGCCCAAGCAGCGTGGCCGGGCCGCGGCCAAGCCGCCGCTGAAGGAGCTGGGCACCGACCCGGTCAGCGAGAAGCCGGTCGTGGTCAAGGACGGCCGCTTCGGCCCGTACGTCACCGACGGGGAGACCAACGCGACCCTGCGCTCCGGCGACAGCGTCGAGGAGATCACCCCGGAGCGCGGTTTCGAGCTGCTCGCCGAGAAGCGCGCCAAGGGACCGGCGAAGAAGACCGCGAAGAAGGCGGCCAAGAAGGCGCCGGCCAAGAAGACGACGACGGCGAAGAAGACCGCGGCGAAGAAGACCACGACCGCCAAGAAGACGACCGCGAAGAAGACCGCCACGAAGAAGACGGCCGCCAAGACGGCGACCGCCGCTAAGTCCACGGAGGACTGAGCGGCGACCGCCGCCAAGTCCACCGAGGACTGAGGCCGTTCGAGCCCCGTGCGGACCCGGACCACGCGTCCGGATCTTCGCCCGGGGTTCGGAAAGCGAACGCCCCGGCAACGCTTTGGTGTCGGGGCGTGCGCATGCCATACCGCACCCCCAGGGTGTCGGTGGCTCCCGATAGGCTGAACGCATGACGCGAGCCGACCACCCAACGGCCCCTCAGCCCGCCCCCGACGACGCCCTGGTCGCGGACTCCCGCGAGCGTGCCGTCCGCGCCCTGCTGCGGCGACCGCAGCTGAAGCGGTTGTGGAGCGCACAGCTCGTGGGCGGCGTGGGGGACACCCTCGCCCTTCTCGTCCTGGTCGTCCTGGCACTTCAGGCGGCCGTCGCCGAGGGCTCCTTCGGGGGCGGCTACCGGGGCGCGGCGTTCGCAGTGGCGACCGTTTTCGGGGTGCGCATCCTCGCGACGCTCCTGTTCGGCGCCGTTCTGCTCGGCCCGCTCACCGCCCTCACCTCGCAGGACGGCCCGCTCGACCGGCGCTGGACCATGGTGGGCGCCGACGGTCTGCGCGCCGCGCTGCTTATCGTCGCGCCCCTGTGGATCGACTGGACGCCGCAGAACGCGCTGGCACTCCTCCTCGTCACGGCCTTCGTGGCCGGGGTGGCCGAGCGGTTCTGGACGGTGTGCCGGGAGAGCGCCGCGCCCGCGCTGCTCCCCGCCCCGCCGCCGGAGGGGGCGACGGTCCGGCCGCTGCCCGACCACCTGGATGCCCTGCGCCGGCTGTCGCTGCGCACCGGCTTCGTGGCGATCCCCCTCGCCGCCGTCGCGCTGGTCGTCGCCTCCCTGTTCAACAACCTCCTGGGCGCCGGAATCGACTGGTTCGGCCAGCACCAGGCGGCCCTCGCCTCCTACGTGGCCGCCGGGCTGTTCGCCGCGTCCCTGTCCGTGCTGACCTTCCTGGAACTGCCCGGAACGCGCACCCCGCGTGCGCGATCGCCGCTCGAGGGGCTGCGCCGCCCGAAGACCGGCACCGGCACCGACAAGGGCCGCACCGGCGCGATGCCGCTGCTGGTCCTGTCCTGCGCGGCCGTCGCCGCCGCGGTGTCGGCCGCCGTCGCCGTGGCCGTGCTGCACGCCAAGGACCTCGGCGGCGGCCCGGTGCTCTACGGCCTGTTCGTGGCCGCGCTGACCGGCGGTGTTGTCATCGGCATCCGTACGGCGCCCGCCCTGGTGCCCGCCCTCTCGCGCCGCCGGCTGCTCGCGCTGACCATCGCCTTCACCGGGGTCGCCCTGCTGGCCGCCGGGCTGGTCCCGGACGTCACCACCGTGCTGCTGATCCTCGCGCTGGCCGGCGTCGGCGCGGGCCTGTCCGCCAACATCGGGCACACCCTGCTCGACCAGGAGACCGAGGAATACCGCCGCCCCCGCACGACCGAGCACCTGCACGCGGTCGTCCGGGTCTGTGTGGCCCTCGGCGCGCTCATCGCCCCGCTGGTGGCGGCGGCGATCGGACCGCACCGGCTGGAGAGCGGCAAGTTCGTCTTCGCGCACGGCGGTGCGGCCTTCACGCTGATGCTGGCCGGTGCCCTGCTGCTGCCGGTCGCCGCGCTGGTGCTGGCCAAGGTCGACGACCGCTCCGGTGTGCCGCTGCGGCAGGACCTCAAGGACGCGCTGCTCGGCGGGGACGACCCGGAGCAGGGGGCCGCGGCCACCGGCTTCTTCATCGCCCTGGAGGGTGGCGACGGCGCCGGCAAGTCCACGCAGGCCGAGGCGCTCGCCGAGTGGATCCGCGCCAAGGGCCACGAGGTCGTGCTGACGCGCGAGCCCGGTGCGACGCCGGTGGGCAAGCGGCTGCGGTCGATCCTGCTGGACGTGTCGAGCGCGGGCCTGTCCCACCGCGCGGAGGCGCTGCTGTACGCGGCCGACCGGGCCGAGCACGTCGACACCGTCGTACGGCCCGCCCTGGAGCGTGGCGCGGTCGTCATCTCCGACCGGTACATCGACTCCTCCGTCGCCTACCAGGGCGCCGGCCGCGACCTGTCGCCGACCGAGATCGCCCGGATCAACCGCTGGGCGACGAACGGACTCGTGCCGCATCTGACCGTGCTGCTGGACGTCGCGCCGGAGGCCGCGCGCGAGCGGTTCACCGAGGCGCCGGACCGGCTGGAGTCGGAGCCCGCCGAGTTCCACGCGCGCGTGCGGGCCGGTTTCCTCACCCTGGCCGCCGCCGACGCCGGGCGGTACCTGGTCGTCGACGCAGGCCAGGAGCCCGAGGCCGTCACGACGGTCATCCGGCACCGGCTCGACCAGGTGCTGCCACTGTCCGAGGCCGAGATCAAGGCCCAGGAGGAGGCGCGGAAGAAGGCCGAGGAGGAAGCCCGCCGCAAGGCCGAGGAAGAGGCGGCCCGCAAGGCCGAGGAGGAGCGACTGGAGCGCGAGCGCCAGGAGCAGCTCGCCAAGCTGCGCGCCGAGGAGGAGGAGCGCAAGCGCCGCGAGCTGGAGGAGGCGCAGCGCCGCGAGGCCGAACGGCAGGCGGAGGAGGCCCGGCGCCGGGCCGAGGAGGCGCAGCGGAAGGCCGAGGAGGAGCGGGCCCGGCTCCTCGCGGAGGAGAAGGCCCGCGCCGAGGAGGAAGCCCGCCGCAAGGCGGAGGAGGAGCGGCGACGCAAGCAGGCCGAGGAGGAGGCGCGACTGCGTGCCGAGGCCGAGGCGCTCCGCCTGGAGAAGCAGCGCAAGGCCGAGGCGGCTCTGCTGCGGGCCGAGGAGGCCCGACGGCTCGCCGAGGCGGCAGCGGCCGCGGCGGCGGCCGGTCCGAAGAGCGCCGGTCCGAAGAGCGCCGGTCCGAAGAGCGCCGGTCCGAAGGGTGCCGCGTCGAAGGGTGCCGCGTCGAAGGGTGCCGCTCCGCGGGACACGGGTTCGCGGAGCACGGGTTCGCGGGGCGCCGCGGGTTCCGTGACTGGTCAGGACGCGGCGACCGTGCCCACCCCCGTGGTGACACCGGGGGGTGCGGGGGACGACACGACCGTGCTGCGCCCGGTGCGGGACGACGAGCAGGGCCCGGGCCGGGCCTCCGCCGGGTCGGAGGCCGAGGTGACGGCCGAGCTGCCGAAGCCGCCGGTTCCGTCGCACGCCGGGGACGAGACCGAGGTGCTGTCGCAGGTCGCCGAGCGGGACGCGTCCGGTGCGGCCGACGAGACGGCCGTGCTGCCCCCGGTCCGGCCCGATGCCGAGGAGACCGCGGTGCTGCCCCCGGTCCGGCCGGCCGACGCCGAGGAGACGGCCGTCCTCCCGCCGGTGCGCGGGGACGACCCGGCGGACCGGGTTCCGCCCGGCTACTTCCGGAAGGACGAGGCGGCCCCCGGGCCCGGCGGCTCCACCTCCCGGCCCGACGGCACCGAGGACCGTACACGGGAGCTGCCCCAGGTCGACGCCGACGGGGCGCCGCGCCGCCGGTCCGACTGGGCCGAGGAGACGCCGCTGGACGACCTGCCCTCGCTGGCGGACGAACTGCTCGGACCGCACGACGAGGAGCCGGACGAGGGGCGTGGCCGCCGCGGCAGGGGTGGCCGGGGGCGCTGAGGCCTCCTGGGCATGTGAGATCGAGTGGGGGCGGCAGGCGTTGTCAGTGGTCGCCCCCACAATGGATCTCGCAACGCTGAACGTGACGGAAGGGCGGCGTGACCCATGACCGTGTGGGACGACCTCGTCGGGCAGGAGAGGGTGAGCGAGCAACTGGCCGCTGCCGCCCGGGACGCCGACGCCCTGGTCACCGCTGCCGTCACCGGCACCCCGCCGCCCGAGGCGTCGAAGATGACCCACGCGTGGCTGTTCACGGGCCCGCCCGGCGCCGGGCGCAACCAGGCGGCCCGGGCGTTCGCGGCGGCACTCCAGTGCGTCAGCCCTGACCGCGCCCTCGGCGGCTCCCCGGGCTGCGGCTTCTGCGAAGGCTGCCACACGGCCCTGATCGGCACGCACGCCGACGTCACCTCCGTCGCCGCAGTCGGCAGCCAGATCCTCGCCGAGGACATGCGGGACACCGTCCGCAAGTCGTTCACCTCGCCCGCGACCGGCCGCTGGCAGATCATCCTGGTCGAGGACGCCGAGCGGCTGAACGAGAAGTCGGCCAACGCCGTCCTCAAGGCCGTGGAGGAGCCCGCTCCCCGTACGGTCTGGCTGCTGTGCGCCCCCTCCATCGAGGACGTCCTGCCGACCATCCGCTCCCGCTGCCGCCATCTGAACCTGAGCACGCCGAGGGTCGACGCCATCGCCGACATGCTCGTCCGCCGCGAGGGCATCGAGCCGGAGATCGCCGCCGCGGCGGCCCGCGCGACCCAGGGCCACGTCGAGAGGGCGCGCCGCCTGGCCACCGACCCGGCCGCGCGCGAACGCCGCGCCGCCGTGCTCCGGCTGCCGCTGCGTGTCGAGGAGATCGGCGGCGCGCTCAAGGCGGCTCAGGAGCTGGTCGACGCGGCAGCCGAGGACGCCAAGCAGCTCGCGGAGGAGACGGACGCCAAGGAGACCGAGGAGCTGAAGGCCGCGCTCGGCGCCGCCCAGGGCGGCCGCATGCCCCGAGGCACCGCGGGCGTGATGAAGGACCTGGAGGACAAGCAGAAGCGCCGCAGAACGCGCACGCAGCGTGACAGCCTCGATCTCGCCCTGACCGACCTCACGGCCTTCTACCGCGACGTCCTCGCCCTCCAGCTCGGCTCACGCGTGGCCATCGCCAACGCGGATGCCGAGGACGCCCTGCAGCGCCTCGCCCGGGGCAGCTCCCCGGAGTCCACCCTCCGCCGCATCGAGGCGATCGCCGCCTGCCGCGACGCCCTCGACCGCAATGTGGCACCACTGCTCGCGGTGGAGGCGATGACGATGGCGCTCAGAGCGGGGTGAGAGAGGGGGGACGGCGTGGTCCGGCCGCCCCGCGCCGAGAGGGCCGGGCACCGAGAGGGCAAGGCACACAGAGGGCCGGGGCACACGGAGAGCCGGGTACCGGGAGGGCCAGGCTCCGAGAGAGCCGGACCCGGCGGCTCGAAGTTGACGAGGTAACTCGTACGAGGCACGGCGCGCACGCACGGCACTCATTCCGTCGCCCAGAGTTACGCTCACTGGATGTACACACGGCGCACCCCCCGTTCCGTCTCCGCCTCCGGTGGTCTTCACCGCAGGACACGAAACCGGGCCAAAACCGCCGCCGGTCTGCTCGCCACGGCCGCGCTGCTCGTCTCCGCCTGCTCCTCCGGGAGCGCGACGACGCCCGCCGCCTCCGCGGCCGCACAAGCGGCACTGGTCGAGCTGCCGAAGGCCACACCCGCCGCGCTGACGTCGTACTACGGGCAGAAGCCCGCCTGGCGTGGCTGCGGTGTCCCCGGCTTCGAGTGCGCCACCGTCAAGGCACCGCTCGACTACGCCGAGCCGTCCTCCGGTGATGTCCGGCTCGCCCTCACCCGCAAGAAGGCGACCGGCCCCGGCAAGCGGCTGGGCTCGCTGCTCGTGAACCCGGGCGGGCCGGGTGGCTCGGCGATCGGCTACGTACAGGCGTACGCGGGCATCGGCTACCCGGCCGAGGTACGGGCCCGCTACGACATGGTGGCGGTCGACCCGCGCGGCGTGGCCCGCAGCGAGCCCGTCAAGTGTCTGGACGGGCCGGACATGGACACGTACACACAGACGGACGCCACCCCCGACGACGGCGAGGAGACAGACGGGCTGGTCGCGGCGTACCGGACGTTCGCCGAGGGTTGTGGGGCGGACGCGCCCCGGCTGCTGCGCCATGTGTCCACCGTGGAGGCGGCCCGGGACATGGACATCGTGCGGGCGGTGCTCGGCGACGAAAAGCTGAACTACGTCGGGGCCTCCTACGGCACGTTCCTCGGGGCGACGTACGCCGGGCTCTTCCCGGACCGGGCGGGGCGGCTGGTGCTGGACGGCGCGATGGACCCGTCGCTGCCGGCGAGGCGGCTGAACCTCGAACAGACGGCGGGCTTCGAGACGGCGTTCCGGTCGTTCGCGAAGGACTGCGCACTGCGGACCGACTGCCCGCTCGGCGGACGGGGCACTTCGCCCGAGCAGGTCGGCGAGAACCTCAAGGCGTTCTTCACGAAGCTGGACACGCGGCCCGTCCCCACCGGCGACGCCGACGGCCGCAGACTCACCGAGTCGCTCGCCACGACCGGCGTGATCGCGGCCATGTACGACGAGGGCTCCTGGGAGCAGCTGCGCGAGGCGTTGACCTCCGCGATGAAGGAGAACGACGGCTCCGGACTCCTCGTCCTGTCCGACGGCTACTACGAGCGGGACGCCGACGGCGCCTACAGCAACCTGATGTTCGCCAACGCGGCGGTGAACTGCCTGGACCTGCCGGCCTCCTTCGACACCCCCGACGAGGTGAGCAGGGCGCTGCCCGAGTTCGAGAAGGCGTCGCCGGTCTTCGGGAAGGGGCTCGCCTGGGCCGCGCTGAACTGCGCGTACTGGCCGGTGCAGGCCACGGGTGAGCCGCGTCGCATCGAGGCGAAGGGCGCCGCGCCCATCGTCGTGGTCGGCACGACCCGCGACCCCGCCACGCCGTACCGCTGGGCGAAGGCCCTGGCCGGCCAGCTCTCCTCGGCGCGCCTGCTGACCTACGAGGGCGACGGCCACACGGCATACGGCCGTGGCAGCTCCTGCATCGACCGGACGATCAACGCCTATCTCCTGCGCGGCACCCCGCCCACGGACGGAAAGCGCTGCTCATAGCCCTTCCCCCAGCCCCGGAAGCCCCACCTCCGGGGCTGGTGCGGAGCACCCTCGGAAACTGTGTAGACTTACCGTCGTTGCTGATCGCACCATAGTGCAGACAGCGCGCCGCCTTAGCTCAGATGGCCAGAGCAACGCACTCGTAATGCGTAGGTCTCGGGTTCGAATCCCGAAGGCGGCTCCATGCTAAACCCCAGGTCGGGCCTCTGACCTGGGGTTTCTTGTCTCGGGTGACCTTGGAATCTCGGTAAATCGGGCGCCGTCTGTCTGTGCATCGTAATGCGTAGGTCGGAGGTTTGGTTTCTGTGACGAGATTGACGATCTAACGCTCTGACCTGACTCTTTACTCGCTCGCAGGGGATGGATCACGCTTGTGCAAAGCGTCCCGGTGGACAACCGGTGGACAGCCGTGCGTGACGCTCCATCAGGGGACTCGTGCTACTCCTGGGCGATGGGCGAAATCCACCGGTCTCCGATGGGGCGATGGGCATCGGTCGGGACTGTCCGGTCCGGACAGATCTCATGTCCGGCAGGGGGCCTGACGATGATTGGCGTGAGCGCACGCAGTAACTGATCGGGGCAAGGGCGTCGAAGCTCGGCGTTCGTGCACTCGGTGCGCCCGGTCCGCGTGGACGCACGCAAGATGCACGACCCAGATCCTGGGACGCTTGGTGATGACCGCCTCGCCGGCCGACAGCACGCGATCCTGAACGAAGAGGGCCGGTCGGCAGCTCAGGCCGTGGACCTGGCTACCGACATCGGGGCGGCCATCGCGGCTGATGGCCCGAGCGCTGCGGAAGCCGAGATTCCCGTCGGGCTCCTCGACGAGTTGATCGGGCTCGTTGAACTGGTGGCCGGGTGCGTGAAACGGACGGCTGGAATGCCCCTGTGGCGAGCAGCACGAGTAGGGGGACATCGACCAACAGGTCGCGGTTGTCATGCGCGGCGACGTCGACCTTGCGCGGATCCTGCGGTCTCGAGTAGACGGGTAGCGCGTGCTCGTCGGCGGCGTTCAACCGTTTCCACCGCGCAGAGGGCGGGTTCTTGAGTGCGTTGTCATGCCTGGACGGTGAAGGCCGCCTTGTCCCTCCCTTCGTAGCGTGCAGCCCATGGTTGCAGGGGGAGTTGGGATTCATAGGGCCCAAGCAACGCGCGTACGACGCGGAGTTCCGTGAGGGTGCTGTACGCATCGTGATCGAGGCCGGCAAGCCGATCTCGGAGGTTGCCGAGGATCTCGGCGTCAACCCGGGCACGCTGCACAGGTGGGTCTCGCGCCGGCGCCGTCACGGATCGGCGACGTCCGACTGCCCGGTCTGTTCGTGACGACCTCGACGTCCAAGACCGACCAGAGCGCCAAGGGTGCCGGCCGTTTCATCCGGGACCGGACGACAGCCACCAGCGTGACAACGCCAGGTCGTGCCGCTGCGGCTTCGGCGTTGGGTCCGCTGACCCTTGCTGGTCTGGGCGACGGCGAAGTTCCAGGTCGCTGACCTGGGGCTTCGTGCATCAAGTGGAGGGTGGCCTCGATCAGCCGTCGGCCAGCGTCGCCGCCACAGACTGGAACCAGGCGCCGTAGGAGAACGGCTCGGGCGGGCCGACCTCCATGCCGAGTTCGGCGGCTGCCAAGGCGTAGTCCCCCTCGTCCAGGGGGAGGGCTAGTAGCTCGTGGAGTTCGCCCACGAGGCGTGCGACCAGGTGGGGCGCGGTGGTGGCGGCGTAGTCGGCGACGGTGGCGTCGTGGTCGGGGAACTCGTCGACGATGTCCTGCGAGAACCAGCCGCCGAGCAGTTGCGCGATTTCCGGGAAACGCGCGTGCCACTCCCAGTGCGTCTGTGGGGACGACGGTTGCGGGACGTCGTCTTCCTCGACGCTCTTCCTCAGGTGGTCCGCCAGCGTCATCAGCCAGTCGCCGATCTCCGACTCGGCCATCCCGGTGTCCGGGATCGCGTAGAACTCGCCCAGCCTGTGCCGGATGCGGCCCGGCGGGTTGCGGCTGTACTCGCGCAGCTGGCGCTCCGCCTCCGCGATGGCCCAGGGGCGGGTGTGCCAGGTGTGACGGAGGTATGCGTCCAGCGCGCGGCTGCGCCGCTCCGGGGTGTCGTCGGCCGGCTGCCCCAGGTACGCACGCATCACCTGGTCCAGCTCGCCGTACCGGCGGTCGTGTTCGAGGGGCTTCATGGACATGTGCGTGCGGCCCCTACAAGTAGAACGGGACGGTCGTGTGGACGACGAAGCCGTGCGGGCTCGACGGCTCGCGGCGCAGCACCACGCGCGCCGCGCGGACGTCGACGGGCCCCCGCCCGGCCAGTAGGTCGCCCTCCAGCTGGACCCGGCCCACGGGCTCCTCGCGGGAGGGCCAGGCGGCCTCGATGGTGAGGCGGGTCCGGGTGCCCTGGGCGAGCCAGCGGTGGATGACCTGCTCGTTGGTGGTCACGACCTGCTGGGTGGCCCATTGGGCGGTCTCCCGGTCGGGATAGGAGGCGGAACGGGTGAGCACGGGGGGGATCCTCTCAAATGACCTGGTCAGGGGTTGAGCTCGGACGGGATCAGCAGCAGGGTCACAGGTCGTTGAAGTTCCAGAACAGGCCGACCTCGGTGTCCGAGACGACGACGAGGCCGCAATCCTCCGTGAAGACGGTCATCGGGTTGTACCCGAAGGTCTTCAGCGTGAAGTCGAGTGTGCCCGGCGCGCTGCCCCTTTTGCTGACGTTGGTGCGATAGGTGGCCTCGTCCCCGTAACGGGCAAGGATCGTGCGTGCCATTGCCCTCAGCTCGTCCGCGGACTCGTCGAAGTATTGGAGGTTGGACAGGGTGCAGCCGCCCTCGGTGAGGGCCAGGAGCAGGTTCTCGGCACTGTCGCGGTCGATCTCCTTGAGGCGCGGCGTGACGTACTCCGGGGGGTGGGCGACAAAGGGCCACGTGGGGTTCCCCACGCGTTCCGGGTCCTTCTCCGCGTCGTCGATGCGGGTCCAACCCCGGGGGTCCGTCACGGAACGGGCCATCAGCGCGAGGACATCGAGTGTCCAGTCCTCGTGGCGGCGCGGGCCGGTGGCGATGTACGCCGTCGCGTCCCTGTACAGGTGGCGTACGGCAGTGTCCCAGGACGCCTGGTCGACGGACATGTATGCGGGCCTTTCTCTGTGGGGTGCTAGGGCTTGTAGGGCATGGACGTCATGACCGTGAAAGGCGGGATACGGCTGCTGTCGTACCGGATTCGCGTGTCAATGCCGGTGACGTCGTACGCCTTGGCGTCCATGCCGCCCTCCTTGTACCCGGAGAGCGGGTCGTTCGGGTCCACCGGCTGCTTGAACACGCTGCGGCCGCTGATCTCGCCGTTGGGTGCCGTCGAGCGGAACGGCTCGACCTTGC
The DNA here is from genome assembly GCF_042959065.1 of Streptomyces sp. NPDC007929. NCBI lineage: Bacteria > Bacillati > Actinomycetota > Actinomycetes > Kitasatosporales > Streptomycetaceae > Streptomyces > Streptomyces sp. NPDC007929. Next base: position 75,716 of record NZ_JBIBKD010000015.1, read on the forward strand.
CGTCAGCCGGCGGTGGCGGACCCTTGATCCACGCCTCGATCGCAGCCTTGTTCTTGTTGAGGTTGTACTCGGTCAGCTCCTCCGCCCGCTGATAGTTCGGGAAGGACGACGCGGCGCCGGGATACGGCTTGCCGTACGGCCATGCCTGGGTCGGCCCGTTCGTCTGCTGGTCGCGCAGGCGCTGCGCTAGCTGCTCGTCCGTCTTGCCGACGTGCTTGTCCAGGGTGTGGCCGTTCTCCATGTACTCGTTGGCGGCGAGGTTGAGGTCGTATGTGCCGGCCGAGTCGACCTTCATCCAGACCTGCGAGTCCTTGAACTCCTCCAGAGCCCGCATGCCGAAGCCGTGCGCACGCGCCTCCTGGGCTTCGAATGTCGGAGCGCTCCGGTGCGCCTCGTCCAAGGGGGCCATGAGCGCGTCGAGTCGCGGTACGAGCGCGTCGACCCGTCGGTTGTACTCGGTGACGATCGAGTTCAGCTTGGCGGTGTCCATGTTCAGGACGATGCCCTGGCCCAACTGGCTCGCGCCCTTGGCGACACCCTTCACCACGCCTTTGACCAGACCCTTGACGTCGTCCATGCCGACGCCGTCCTTGAGGTTGACCTCGACCTTGGGGATCGCGTCGCGTACGGCCTCGATGTAGACGTCCCATACCTCGCGATTGAGGTAGACGGCTGCCTCGGCGAATTCGTAGAGGAGATCGCTGACTTTCTGAGCCGTGTCGAACAGCACGGTCATCACGGGGTGAGTGGCGGTCTGCGAGGAGGAGCTGTCGTGTTTCCACTCGTAGTTCTCGCGGCTCTTGCCCCACGTCGTCGTGCCCCACAGCGAACTGCAGAACTGGCGCATCGCGTCATACCACTCGCTGTTGGTCTGCTGAGTGATGCCGCTGACGTTCCCGGTCAGCCCGCTCTCCGCCGTGGAGAGCGAGGTGGTCGTCGCCATCCATGCCTTGGACAGCGAATTGAGGTAGTGCTGCTGTGGAAATGGGTAGACGTCGGAGACCTTGCCCATTCGGAAGGCGTGCTTCACGACCGGCCTCAGCACGTCCCGGACCGGCTCAGGCACCCACTCGAGGAGCCGGCGGATGAAGTCGTCGCCGCCGTCGTCGTCGCCCCACTTCAGATCCGGCACGGAGCCGTAGGCGGGCGGCTTCTCGATGACCTTCGGTAACGGCTGGACGACCGGCTTCGCCTTCCCCGTGGGATCGTTGGCCGCTTCCGCCTTCGCGTAGGTATTGGCCGTCGCAGTGAAGCCGACCGCCGCACCCCCGATGCTGACGACGCTCCTGGCCCATACCTCGAGGAAGCGGTTGCCCACCTTGACGTACGACGTCGCGAATGCCTGGGGCGAGGTGCCGTACCCGCCGGCGTCCGGGTACTTGAGCAGATCGTCGAGCAGGCTCTTGGCGCCTCTGTCCATCACCGTCTGCTGGCTCGCCACTCCGCCGGAGACGCGGTGAAGGTCGGTCGGCTTGACGTCGATGGTGCCGTTCTGGCCCGGCGGTGGCGTCCCCATCAGCCGGCCCCCCAGCCGCGCAGCACGGCCTGGTGCGCCGCCGCATAGTTGATGTGGCTCGTGGTCGCGCACTCATGGAGCCACTTCTGGGCCGCCTGGAGGTCCTGGGCCGAGCGGTTCCACTCGTCCAGTTTGTCGACGAAGACCTCGCGGGCCTCCCCCTCCCAGGACAGCACGACCGGCACAACCCGGTCGTGGAGGTCGTCCAGGCTGCTGTTGAGCTTCTTGAGAATGTCCTCCAGTTCGGCGGCGAGCTCGTGGAGGGTGGCGAAGGAGACGATTATGTGACCGTCGTCCGCACTTCCGGTCGGCATGGTTCCCCGTTTCGTAGGCGTCATCGCGGTCGCGGCAGGGGCCCAGGAGAGGCCGTCAGAAAGAGTCGAGGCTGCTGCGCGGATGGGCGGGCGCGGTCGTCTCCGGGTTGGGTGTCGACAGCTTGTCGACTTCGCTGACGATGTCCACCGAGATACTCCGCAGTTGGGCCATCACGTCCAGCTCGTGTTCCGTGAAGCCGTCCCGGCTCAGGCGTACGGCCTGCTCGAGGTGCCGATCACTTCACGGATGCGCACGGCGTCCTCGGCCGCCGCCCGGTGGAACTCGCGGTACGCCGTCGCCGCCGGTCCTCGCCAACCCGCTTCGATGCGGTCGACGATCGCGTCCATCCGCCTGACCTGCTTGTCCAGGCGATCCTGCATGTCGTCGAGGTCATCAGCCAGTTTGGTGAGGTCGTGGCTCGACACCTTCAGATCGACGCCGCCCTTTTGGCCCGCGCCTGCTCCAGGTAGACCCATGCTGTGTACCCCCGCCCCCGTGACTTCGGCATGGCAAACCGCGTGTGTGCGGTGATCCTAACCTTGCGCTCTCGCGAAGCCGCCCGCCGGCGGGTCCGGGGGAGGGCAGCCGACGGGCAGGCATGACACCTCGGGTGATGTCCCCATCCATCTGGCTGCGCGCCCGGTGCACGTGTAGAGGTCCGACAGCGACCGGTGCTCGTCGCTTCGAGCGGGGTGACCTGGCGCTGTCACCTCAACTGAGGTCGCGCCGGTGGGCGGCTGGCAACTCCACCGGTGGACAACCGGGGGACAGCCGTGCGTGAAGCTCCGTCAGAGGACCAGTCGCCGCCCCTGGCCGACGGGTGACTTCCACCGGTCTCCGATGGGGCTGTCGGCGGCCGTCGAGACTGTCCGGACAGCTTTCACGTCCGGCTCGGGTCCTGGCGTTGATGGCCCGTGAGTACACGCAGGAACCGCTTCTTGGCGTGTTCCGAGGTGCCGCCGAGCTGACAGACGGCCATCGATGTGGAGTGGTGGAAGAGGCGGCTTCCCGCTTCACGGAGGAACGCAAGCGACTCGGCTCCGCCGCCCGGGCGAGTGCGGCCGCGAGGGATCTTCCATCGGTCTGGGCCAGGCCCGGCTGCGGGGTTCCTGCATATCCGTCAGACTGCACCCTCGCGGCATTGGCCCATTTCGCCCGTGCTCCGATCGCCCGTGCTCCGATCTCGTCGATACCATTGCGGGAACGGCGAGTTGGGAGAGTCCTGCGTGGAACCGTTGATGAGTATGGTGCTCTCGACTGTCGGCACAGTCGCTTCGGGCGCTCTTTCCGGAGCGGGCGGCGAGATGGGCAGGCGGACCTCCGAGAGGCTCTACGGCTTGCTGAGTCGGGCGAGCACCGGTTCCGGAGGCGGTGAGGAGCAGCCGACCCTGCCCGTCACCGAGCAAGAGCAGACGGCAGCCGCGTTACGACTGATGGAAGTCGCCCGCAGGTCACCGGAGTTCGCGCGCGAAGTCGCGGAGTGGGCCCGTGAGGCCTCCTGGCTGGCGCCGCGTGCCGTGCCGGCCGTGGCTTGCGATGCCTCCCGTCCGCAGATGCTGCCGCCGACGACCGCGGTGTTCACGGACCGCGAGGACGTGATCGCGTGGATCACGGCACTGCTAGACGATGCGGACCCCGTACCGGGCGCTCCGACGATTGCCGCCCTTACCGGGCCGGGTGGGATCGGCAAGACCGCTGTCGCCGTTCAGTGCGCGTACGCACTACGGGAGCGGTTCCCCGACGGCATCCTGTTCGTGGACCTGGCCGGCGCGTCCTCCGGCACGGCTCTCCCGCCTTCCGACGTGCTTGCGCGGTTCCTGGAGAGGCTCGGGGTTCCGCCCGCCATGGTGCCGGGCGATGAGGCCCGTCAGCGTGACCTGTTCCGCGACTGCACGGCCGATCGGCGCATGATGGTCGTACTGGACAACGCTCATGCCGACGCCCAGGTCGTCCCGTTGCTCCCGGCTTCGCCCGGGTGCCTCGTCCTGGTGACGAGTCGGCACCGGCTGAGTCGACTCGTGGCCGAGCACGGAGCTCGTCCGCGCGTCCTCCGGCCGCTGTCGACCGAGGATTCCGTCCTTCTGCTCCGGCGGGTCGCGGGGAGCGAGCGTGCGGCGGCTCCGGACGCGGTCGTTCAGGCCGTGGCGGAAGCGACAGGTGGTGTTCCTCTCGCGTTGTGCACCACGGGTGCCGGTCTCGCGGTCCGGGAGCACCTGGCCTGGGAGCGGGTGGCGCGACAGCTGTCCGAACGGATCCACGGCCAGGGCCAGGGAGGCGACGCCATGCGATCGGGAAGCACCGACGACGCAGGTGGCACCGTCGATCCTGTTCGCCACGCCCAGGATGCCTCGTACAGCGAACTGACCCCCGAGTGCGCCGCCTTCTACCGGGCGATCGCGGGCTGGGCATGGCCGACCGTGACCGTCATGTGCGCCGCCCATGCCGCAGGCGTGGGGGAGGACCAGGCCCGGGCATCGCTGGAGCAGTTGGCCGCCGTGCATCTGCTGGAGGAGGTCGGTGAGGAGCGCTACCGCTTCCACGATCTGGCCCGGGCGCACGCACGTGAGCTCGCGGCGGCGGAGGACGGTCATGGCCGTATCTCCGCCGGGGTCCGTCGGGTGGCGGTCGGGCATCTGCGGTGGGCGGCCGAAGCGGACTTCCGGGTCATGCCGCTGCGTTGGCGGCTCGGCCCCGCCTATCGCGGACTCGTTCTTCCCGAGGTTCGTGATCCGGCGGACGGCAAGCACGCGCTGGCGGACCTGCGCCGCGAGCGTGAGAATCTCGCGGCCGTCATCCGGGCAGCCGATCACCACGGCTTCGACGACCTCGTATGGCAGTTGTGTGAGGCGATGTGGGGTCTGCATCTGCTGCTCGGCTTCCATGCCCAGTGGATCGACACGCATCTGCTCGGAGTCGAGGCCGCCCGGCGCTGCGCCGCGGAGTTCGGTGACCGGCGTGCGGTGGGCCGGATGCTGGTGCAACTCGCCTTCGGGTACATGGGAACCGGGCGGGCGGACGACGCCGAGGAGGTCCTCGCTCAGGCCGTGGCCGCGGATGAGGCCTGCGGTCACCATCGCGGGCAGGCGAGCGCAGTCGAGGCCTTGGGACTGCTCCACCTCAAGCGGTGGAAGTACGCGGAGGCGCAACGGTGCTTCGAGGAGGCGCGGGAGATCCTGGGGCGCATCCGGGAGGGCGACGACGGGTGGGTGGACCTGCCTCGCGCCACGGCCCTGCTGGAGCACCACATCGGCCGTGCCCAGACGAGGCAGGGGCACTTCGCGGAGGCCCTCGCTCGGCTCAACGACGCGCTGGTGCGGTTCCGCCGGCTGCCCGAGGGCGGCGACGCCTACAACGAGGGGCGGGTCTACATGAGCCTGGGTGAGACGCACCTGGACACAGGGGACGCGGACCTCGCGCGGGTGTGTCTGGACAAGGCGGTCAAGGCCATGGAACAGGCAGGCGCGGGGCTCCAGCTCGCCGATGTCTTCGAGTCGAGAGCCCGGTGCCACCGTCTCTCGGGCCGTCCGGCTCAGGCGGCGGAGGATCTTCGCACCGCCGCTGTGCACTACGAGGAGAACGGTGACCGGGTCGGTGTCGAGCGGATCCGGACGGGGCTCGCCGAACTGGGGGCATGAGACCCGGTCGGCCGTGGGGACGGCGGGAGCAGCTCGACGGTGACGTGATGTGCCGTGGCGCCGGTGCGTACGGTGATCGTAGGGAGGGCATCGGCCAGGGGCTGCCCGCTCGCGAGCCACGCATAGAGCGCGGAGGCGTACACGGCGGGATCACACAGGTCGGGCCGTCCGTCGAGGTCCGTGGCGGCGGACAGCCGCACGAGGTCTCCCTCGCGGGTGCCTACGACACAGCGGTCCGGGCCGTCGACATAGGCGACCAGCCCGCAGTACGGATAACGGTCGAGTGCCTCCGACGCCCAGGCGGCCGGCGGGCCGAGCCGTGGGTCGTCTTCGGCCGCATGCCGTACGACGATGTCGGCGACGCGCAGCCGGCCGGCCTCCCGTGTCTCCTCGTCGGCCACCGTGTGCGCGGTGTCGACCTGCGCCGCCGGGTCTTCCGACGGGGCGGGCTCGTCGCCGACGACGGCGTACCGGGCGAGGGCGACCTCTGGCGGATCCGAACCGATCTGCCGCACGAGGACGCGGATCGGCGCGGTGACGCGGGCGGGGAAGTATGGCGGCAGTGGCAGCGGGTCGAGCAGCGCCGGGTGCTCTTCGGGCTCGGGTAGGTCCATGAGGCCGTAGAAGAGGCGGCGCAGCAGGGCGGCCGACTCTCCTGGTGACGAACTGGTCTGCTCCGCCAGTTGCTTGTAGCGGCCGGGGTCGTGCGAAGCGATGACCTGGTCGATCTGTGCGCGGAGGCTGCCGCGGGGGAAGAGACGGGGAGCCGTGCGGCCGAGGGCAGCCACCGGGGAGTGCGGGTCGAGGTCGTCCTGGGGGAACGCTCCGAGGAGGACGGGGATGCCTATGGACGCCGCGTAGTAGGTGACGCTGGAGTGGTCCCCGAGGACGCAGTCGGCGGCGATCAGGGCCTGTCTCCATCCGTCGAGCGGCGGGATCGCCTCGAGGCCGGCGTGCCGCGCATTGTCCAGCCATGCGCGGACCTGGCCTGGGCCGTGGCCGTACCAGATGTTCGGATGCAGAACGGCGGTCGTCCGGTACTCGTCGGCCGGCAGCTCCGCCGCCAGCCGTGACAGCAGCCAGGGCAGCAGGTCATCGGCACCCGGCTCGCCCGCTCCTCCCGCCCCCGCACCGCCGAAAAGGGAACGCGGTGCCCACGTCGAACTGACGACGATCAGCCGCCGACCGGGCCCCACACCCAGTGCACGGCGGACACGGTCGCGTTGGGGGAGAGCGGCGAGAATACGGTCGTAGCAAGGATCCCCGGCGAGTACCGCGGTGGGCGCCGCCTCAGGGCAGGCCGAGCGCAGTCTTTCCAGCTGTTCAGGGTGGGAGAGCACCGTGGCGGTCGCGAGTGGACGCCCGTCCTGCAGAAGCCACTCCGGCGCCAGGCCGAACACCGGTGTCCGGTGTCCGGTGTCCGGTGTCCGGTGTCCGGTGTCCGGTGTCCGGTGTCCGGTGTCCGGTGTCCGGTGTCCGGTGTCCCGAGCCTCTTATTGTATCCCACCCCATGGGACAGAACGGCCAACTTGCCGCGTATCGACCCCAGTTCACCGCCATAGCTCGCGGTCACCGCCAGATCGAACGTTGTGTTCTTGGCCTGTTCCCACGGGAGGACAGGCAGCCCCGCCTGAGCCAACAACTCGGGCACGCCGGCAAGGAAGGGAGATGAACCCGTGCAGGTGGCGAACATCTGTACGCGAACATCGCTGTGGAACAGCGGAAGTACGTCCAGCAGGCGAGTCGCGGACGTCACGTTGTGCACGATGAACAGAACGCGACGACAGCCCACGCGTGTGACCCACCGCTGCGCGTCCTCGCCCACCGGTACTCGCAACCGCTCCGTCCCCATCTGTCACTCCGGCTCGTTGCCCTGCCTTGATCGAGACGGTTCTCCCTCTCGTCCCACTGGATGCTATCTGGGGACACACCGGGGAAACCGGGAGGTGGGACACATCCCTGTGGACTTCAGTCAGGGCGAAGCGGTTCTGGTCGATCCGTGCTTGAGTGCTGCTTGGCCAGGGCGCCCGCCGGCGGAGAAGGCCGGAAACCGATGCCCCGGAACCGGCCTCCCCTGTGTTGCGTCAGCCGCCGGTCTGGACGGCTGCCGGTGAGGCCTCCGTCTTGCTTGCCTGCGCCTGGACGACGGTGAGCACGGTGGCGACCAGAGCGAGGAAGGCCGCGGGGAGGCCGAGCGAGGTCACCGGCAGCCAGTCCTGCGCGAGGCCGCCGAGCCCGCCGCCCAGTGCTACGCCCAGGAAGACCGCGGAGGAGTTGAGGCCGAAGAGGACCGGAGCCGAGGCGGGAGCGAAGCTGACCAGCCGGTACTGCTGGATCACCGAGGGGGCCCCGTCCGTGATGCCCCAGATTCCGGCCCAGACGATGACGACGACCAGGTTGTCGACCGTGAGGGGGCTCATGCCGAGCAGGAGCGTCGCGGCGGCGAGTGCCGTGACCGCTACGCGGACCGTGGGAAGGCTGTCCACGAGGTAACCGGCGAGCACGTTGCCGATGACCGCGCCGATGCCCCACGCCAACAGGATCAGGGTCAGGGCCTGGGCGAACGCCCCGGCGGTGGCATCCTCTGTGACGGCTGCGATGTAGGTGTAGAGGGTGTAGTGCCCGCCCATCACCAGCAGGGTTGCCAGCAGAGTGACGATCATCTCGGGCCTGCGGAGCGGCGCCAGACGTGCGCCGAGACTCGTCGGAGGCAGCGTGATCTTGGGCAGCCCCACCGTGGTGCCGATCGCCGCGACGACACCGAGAGCAGCCACAGCCCAGAGTGTCAGGCGCCAGTCGACGCTGCCGATCATGTTGCCCAACGGCATGCCCAGCGCTGTCGAGACGGTGAGTCCGCCGATGACGAACGCCATGGCACGCCCGCGCCGTTCCTCCGGCGTGACCGCCACCGCGGCGCTGGAGGCCGTCGCCGTGATGGTGGCCGCTCCGACAGCCGTGAGGACACGGGAGAGCAGCGCCACTGTGTAGTCGGGACTCAGCGCGGTGACCGCGTTGCCCACGGCGAATACGACCAGCGCCACCTGTAACGCCGTGCGACGGTCCAGCGAGCTCAGCAGCCAGCCGAGAACCGGTGCGGCAATGGCGAACGTCAGGGCGAATGCCGTGACCAACTGGCCGGCGGCCGCGATGCTGACGTCGAAATCGGAGGCGATGGCGGGTAACAGCCCGGCGATGACGAACGCGTCGGTTCCGACCGCGAAGGTCGCCAGGGCAAGTGGGAGAAGGGGCTTCATAAAGGCGCCGGAGCCCTGCTGCCCGGGTTCACTGACGTCTGCGGGACTCAATCTTGACCTCGTTCCTGTGGGGGTGAACAGACTGAAACTTCGTGCGCCGCGGTACGACGCGTCACGCTAGGCAGGCGTCAGGTCGACTCGAAGTCCCTGGAGCCCGTGGAGGGTCAGGGACGTCTTCCACGCCGGTTCCTCGGTGAGTTCGATTCGGGAGAACTTCCGCATCAGCCCCTGGAAGGCGAGCCGGCCTTCCAGCCGGGCGAGTGCCGCTCCCAGACAGAAATGGATGCCTCCGCCGAAGGAAACCGGCTGGACGTCGGTTCGGTGCACGTCCAGGCGATCGGGGTCGCGGTAGCGGCTCGGATCACGGTTCGCCGCGCCGAGCAACGTCACGATCGATTCGCCGGCCGGGATCACGACGTCACCGAGTCGGAGATCCTCGCGTGCGGTCCGGGGGCTGAGCTGGACGGAGGCGTCATACCTCAGCAGCTCCTCCACCGCCCCGGACACGAGACCGGGTTCGTGACGAAGGGCGAGCATCTGGTCCGGGTTGCGCAGCAGCGCCAGCAGGCCGTTGCCGATCAGGTTCGTCGTGCTTTCGAACCCGGCACCGAAAAGGAACTGAGCCAGGCTCATGAGCTCGGGGTGGGTCAGCCGTTCGCCGTCGTCCTCCGCCGCGAGGAGTACGGAGACAAGGTCGTCCGCCGGCTTTTTGCGCCGCTCGGCGATCAGTCCTTCGAAGTAGTCGTTTATCTCTACCGCCGCGCCGTCAGCGGTGGCCAGTTGAGCCGGCGTCGGGCGCGGCTCCATGGAAAGCGTCACGTCCCGGAAGAGTTGCTGGAAACGAGGCCAGTCCTCACGCGGTACTCCGATGATCTCGCTTATCACCGAAGCCGGAAGCGGAAAGGCGAACTCACGGAGAAGGTCCACCTCCCCCGCCTTCTCGCAGAGGGGCGTCAGAAGCTCGTCGACCAGTTGCGCGATTTTGGGTTCCAGCTTGGCGATGGAGTGAGCCGTGAAACCCTTGCTCACCAGTTTTCGCTGCCGCGTGTGCTTGGGGGGATTCGCCCACATCAGGTGTTCCAGCACGCGCGTGTAGGACGGGTGATCGGCCCAATTCTCGACGCCCTGTGCGCGGATGAAACTCTGCACGTCCTTACCGACCTCGGACGATCGAAGAACCTCGACGACCTGGGCATGTCCGCTCAGGACCCAGTGGCCGGCTCGGCTGCGCGCCACCGGTGCGACGTCGCGCAGCCGGTGGTAGGTCGGGTACGGGTCGGCGGCGCATGCCGGATTCGAGAACAACTCGCCGAGTATGCGGTCGACTTCGGCCGTCGGTGCCTGCTGGGTGTCGGGACTCACCATTTCCCTCCTCGGTCATCCAGAACATCTCGGGGGTGCTGCCGTGCAATTTGCTCAGTATGACTGACGATTTTGAGAACTGTCAATCTGAGGAATTGATGATATTTGAGACGGAAGGTTCTCTCTGCACGATGCATCCTTGCGGCTGCGCCACGTGGGCCCCAAGACTGAATCTGCTCCATGTCGGCCCCGGGGGTGGCCCGGGGCCTACCGCGGGGCTATCGGCCTGCGGCGTCTGAAGATCGGTTGCTTCGGGCGATGCGTGGCGGCATGGGGCGGCTCCCCGATGACGTGTTGCCGGTGAGCCGCTTAATCGTATCCAGAGCTGATCATTTGTGTCATCTGTTGACAGTTTCACGGATGGTCCGTAAGTATGATCGCGGTTTAACGGGGGAGTACTGAGATGTCGATCAAGACAGCATTCGTCTATCCCGGCCAGGGCAGTCAGTTCGTCGGGATGGGGGCCGACCTCATGCGCGATCGGCCTGAACTGGCAAAGGTGTTCCGACACGTCGAGGCCGTCACGGGGCGCCCGGTGATCGAGCCGATGGTGCACGGTCCGGAGGGCCGGCTGCGCGAGACGAGAACGGCCCAGCTCGTCCTGTTCACCTTCGGCGCGGCGATGACGCGATCGCTCGTCGCGGAGGGCGTCGTACCCCAACTGGTCGCGGGCCACAGCCTCGGCGAGTTCACCGCCCTCGTCGCGGGCGGCTGGCTCGACCTGGACGAGGCCGCCGTGACCGTGGTCCAGCGCGCCGACGCCATGGCCCGCTGCTGCCATGAGCGGGCCGGTGCGATGGCGGCGGTGATGGGCACCGACCCGGACGGCGTCGCCCGAGTCCTGGCGCGGCACCCCGGGCGACGCGACGACGGGCGCCCGCGCACCGTCGTCATCGCGAACTACAACTCTCCCCGGCAGACCGTCATCTCCGGCGACGCCGCGACCGTCGAGGAGATGGGAGAGGCGATCCGGACGGAGTCGATCGGCGTCGTCCAGCACCTGTCCGTCGCAGGCGCCTTCCACTCACCGCTCATGAGGCCCGCCCAGGACGCACTCATGGCCACGATCGCCCGCCTGCCGTTGCGCCGCGGGCACACGCCGATGGTCAGCAGCGTCACCGGCGGGCTGGTCACCGACCTCGGGCACTACCGCGACGCCCTCGCCCACCAGATCACCGCACCGGTGCGCTGGACGGACGCGGCCCGCCGGATCCTCGGCCACCGGCCGCACCGCATCGTCGAGGTCGGACCCGGAACCACACTGCGGAGCCTGATCCGCAAGGTCGACCGCGGACAGGAAATCCACCCCTGCGGCAACACGAACGACCTGCGTGCCGTCACCTGCACGCGCGGCTGAGACACGACCGGAAGTTCCACGGAACAGAAGGAGACGTCCGACATGACCGCAACCTACGACGCCATCGTCATCGGTGGAGGCCCCTCCGGCGCGACCACGGCCGGCCTGCTGGCCAAGGCCGGACACAAGGTGCTCGTCCTGGAGAAGGAGCAGTTCCCCCGCTATCACATCGGTGAGTCGCTCATCCCAGGCCTCAACTCCGTCGTCGACGAACTCGGCGTTCGGGAGACCATCGACGCCGCCGGCTTCACCCGCAAGGCGGGCATCTCGCTGCTCTGGGGAGCCGAGCGCAAGCTCTGGAGCATCGCTTTCGGGGAGAGCGGCCCCTACGACTACACGTGGCAGGTCAAGCGCGCCGAATTCGACCTCCTCCTGCTCGAACACGCCCGCAAGCTCGGAGCCATGGTCATCGAGCACGCGTCCGTGCGCGAGGTGCTGACCACCGACGGCCGGGCCACCGGCGTGACGTACACGATCGGCCGCGGGACGGAGCCGATCCGGGCGGAGGCCCGCTTCATCGTCGACGCCTCGGGCCAGTCCAAGATCTTCGCCCGGGAGTTCGGGCTGGTCGACATGCACGACGACCTCAAGAACCTGGCCGTGTGGACCTACTACCAGGGTGGGGACCGGCTCCCCGACGAGCTGTCGGGCAACATCCTCGTCGAGAACCACCCGGACGGCTGGCTCTGGGTCATCCCGCTGTCCGACGGCACCCAGAGCGTGGGATTCGTCGGCCCCAACGACCAGATGGCTCAGGACACCCGGCCGAGTCTGGAGCTGCTCGAGAGCAAGATAGCCACGTCGCGCGAGGCCAAGAAGTTACTCGCGAACGCCACCCGGGTCGCCGGGTGCCGCACGGCGAAGGACTGGTCCTACACCTGCTCCCGGTTCCACGGGCCCGGCTACCTGCTGGTCGGCGACGCCGCCGCGTTCATCGACCCGCTGTTCTCCACCGGGGTCACGCTCGCGATGAAGGGCGCCAGCTCGGCCGCGGCGACCGTCTCCGCGATGCTCCAGGAACCCGAGCGTGAGGAGGAGTTCGCACAGGCCTACGACGAGGGCCTGCGTGAGTTCCTCGGCAACGTGCTGTCGTTCGTGCGCTTCTTCTACGACGCGAGCAAGAACGTCGAGGCGTACTGGGCCAAGGCGAAGGACCTGATCGACCCGATCGGCTGGATGACCGCCCGGGACGACTTCATCATCATGGTCTCCGGCCTCAACGCCGAGCTGGCCGTGATGCAGCCGCACAAGGACGCCGCGCCGGACGGTGTCGCCGAGGGCCGCCTCGCCAGCAGCCGCAACAGGGGCGACGAGTGGGCGCACGTCGAGTCGGTGACCCGGTGACGGTCGTCGACGCGCACGCGCACGGCCTGCCGCCGTGGGTCCAGGCGGCGTTCCTGGACTGGCTCGCCGAGTCCGGCTCGCTGGCCGAGGGGCCCCCGGCTCTCTGGCGGTCCCCGGCGTTCGACGGCCCGGAGCGGCAACTGGCCGACGCCGACCTGCACGGGATCGAGACCACCGTACTGACGCACAGCTCGAACGCCGTGGCCGCGCTGCACTCGGCCGCGGTGCGTGGAGAGCGGCGGCGAGGACCGGCCGAGACCATCGCCACGGTCAACGACGAGATGCGGTCGTGGTCCGTGCGGACCGGTGGACGGCTGCTGGCCGCGCGCTGGGTGGACCCCCGGTTCGTCGAGTCGGCCGAGGCCGAGATCGAGCGGGCGGCCACGGACGGCGGCATCCCCGCCATCTCGATGAACACCGCGTACCTGGAGCCGTCGTCCGGTCGGTTACGGTTCCTCGACGACCCGGAGTTCGCCCCGGTGCTGGCCGCCGCCGAGGCACGCGGCGTCGTCCTGTTCGTCCATCCCTCGGCGAAGTTCCAGCTCGGGTCCGAGCCGCCGTTGCCCGGCCGCGCGGAGCACCTGCTGACCGGCTCGCTGGCCATGCTGGTCGAGACGACCGTCTGCGTCATGCGCCTGGTGCTGCGCGGCACGCTGGAGCAACACTCCGGGCTGCGACTGGTGTTCGGCCAGCTCGGCGGTGTGCTGCCGCTCGCGCTCGGCCGGTTCGACCTGATCCACCGGCTCGTCGGCGGCGTGGACGCCGACGCGGCGCGGGCCTCGGGTGCGCTGCGCCATCTGCGTGACTACGCGGGCAACATCTACGCGGACACGCACTCCGCCGACGCCGCCGGGCTGCGGTGCGCCCTGGAGGCGCTCGGCGAGGAGCGGATTCTGTTCGGCAGCGACTTCCCGGTGACGCCCGGCGAGTTCGGGCGCGCCGACGCACTTCAGGTGCTGCGGGGAGCATCGCTCCCGGCGGCGACGGTCCACGCCATCGAATCCGGCAACGCCCGGTCCCTCCTCCAACTGGGTGAGCCACTGACCGTCAGCGACGAGGGAGCAGCAGCATGATCGCGCACGTCGTTCTCTACCGGTACCCGGAAACGATGTCCGAGTCGGATCGGGAGCGGTTCCGCAAGGAGCTTGCCGAGGCCACCCGGAGCACGGGTGTGGTCCGACGGTTCACGGCCGGCCGGCACGTTCCGCTGCCGGCCGACGCCGCGGCGACGGAGTCGCTGTACTCGGTCGCCGCCCGCTGGGAGTTCACCGATCTTGAGCAATTACGCGCCTTCTCCGTGCACCCCGCCATGAGCGGCGTGGTGGACGCCTGGGTCCGCCGGCTGGGCATCGGCGTCGCCTTCGCCAACACCGCGGACGAAGAGGAGGTCCGCATATGACCGACCTGACCGGCAAGGTCTGCCTCATCACCGGCGCCGCCTCGGGAATCGGCCGGGCCACCGCCCACCTGCTCGCGCGAGCGGGCGCATCGGTGCTGGCCGTTGACGTGGACGAGGCGGGTCTGAAGTCCCTCGACGAGGAGACGACCCTGCTCGGCGTCCGCCCGCTCGACGTGGCCGACCCCGACTCGGTGCGCGAGGCGGTCTCCGACCTCGTCGCACGGACCGGCGAGATCCACGCCTGTCTGACGTTCGCCGCCGTCGTCGCCAACTGGGGACCACCGGCCGGCATCGACGACGAGCTGTGGACGCGGGTGCTCGACGTCAACCTGCGGGGGACCACCGGTGTGTGCCGCGCGGTACTTCCCTCGATGGCCCCGGGCGGATCGATCGTGACCTGCTCGAGCATCGCGGGCGGGCTCAAGCCGAGCCCTCTCAGGGCGCCGTACACCGCGGCCAAGGCCGGGGTCGTCGCGCACACCCGGGATCTGGCCGTCGCCTACGGGCCGCGGGGCATCCGGGTCAACACGATCATCCCCGGATTCATCGACACCCCCATGTCCCGAAAGCTGGTCCGGGGCCATGAGGAACAGGCCGAGGCGGAGCGGGGACGCATTCCGCTGCGCCGGCTCGGCACCGCGCACGAGGTCGCCGACGTCGCCCGCTTCCTGGTGTCCGACGCGTCTTCCTACATCACCGGCGCGACGCTCGTCGTCGACGGAGGGCTGAGCCTTGTCTGAGCAGCCGGGAACCACGGCCACACCGGCCCGCATCCTCGACTTCGCCTGGGGGCTCGGGCGTACGGCCACCCTGGTCACAGCACTCGACCTGGACGTCTTCACGGCCATAGCCGAGGGCTACGACACCGTGGAGGACCTGGGCCGCCGTACCGATGCGAGCCCGCGCGGCCTGCGCGCGCTGCTCACCGCGCTGCACGCCGCGGAGTTCGTGCATCGCGAGGGCGACCGCTACCGACTGGCCGACGACACCGCCCTGTACCTGGTCCGCGGCTCGCGTGCCTACCTCGGGGACATGCGGCACATCCACCGGGAGCTGAACTTCCGGATCTGGCCCCGGCTCACCGAAGCGGTGCGCACCGGCACACCGTGCCAGGAGATCTTCGCCGACCGGGCGGACGACGTCTGGGCCAAGATCACGCCCTATCTGGACGCGCTCGCGGTGGGCACCGGCCGCTGGATCGCCGGTGTCGCCGGTGACCTGGTCAAGCCGCGGCCCCGGATCCTCGACGTGGGGTGCGGGTACGGCGGTTCCGGACGCGCCCTGGCCGAGAGCTGGGACGGCGCCGTCGTCGGCATCGACCGGGAGGTCTCGGTGTCGCAGGCCCGCAGGCTCGCCCGTGAGGCGGGGTTGGCGGACCGTGCCGAGTACCGGGCCGGGGACCTGTTCGCCGTGCCCTGGGGCGGACCGTACGACGTGGTGCTGCTGGGCAATCTGCTGCACGGGTACCCGCCCGCACAGGTGGTCAAGATCCTTGAACTGTGCACGGCGGCGCTGGCGGACGACGGTGTGCTGCTGCTCGACGAGATCGTCCCCGACGACACGGAGACCGATCCCGTGGGCGCGTTCTTCTCCCTCCAGAT
Organism: Streptomyces sp. NPDC007929; assembly: GCF_042959065.1. Lineage (NCBI taxonomy): Bacteria > Bacillati > Actinomycetota > Actinomycetes > Kitasatosporales > Streptomycetaceae > Streptomyces > Streptomyces sp. NPDC007929. The sequence goes on from NZ_JBIBKD010000015.1 coordinate 91,499, forward strand.
GCTGATGACCAGCGCGGGTTCGGCCCACGGACTCGACGACTACGGCCGGTGGCTCGCCGACGCGGGCCTGCCGGTGTGCCGGCAGCTGAGGGCGCCGACCGGGCCGGGCACGCTCGTGGTCGCGACGCGCGGGAGGCTGTCGTGAAACGGGTCGCGGTGACCGGGCTCGGAGTCCTGGCTCCCAACGGCATCGGGACGAAGGACTTCATGGCCGGACTGTGCGCGGGTCGCTCCGGGGTGATCACCGGCCGTGAGTTCGACACGTCCCGCCTGGCCTCCCGGATCTACGGGACGCTGCCGGAGTGCGACCTGCCCGGCCTTTCCGCCGAGCACAGCACCGGGGACGACCGGGTCGTCCGCATCGCGCTGCGGGCCGCCGGGGAGGCCGTCACCTCTGCCGGTCTGCTCGACGAGGACATCGCCCCGGAACGGATGGGCGTCGTCATGGCGAACGCGATCGGCGGAACGAAGTTCATGACCGAGCACTTCCCGCGGATAACCGGCGGAGGCACGGCCGCGATCGACGTGGCGGCGGCCCACCCGCGCCTGCACGTCGCGGCCACCTTCAACCGGCCCGCGGCCGCCATCGCCGACGCGCACGGGATACGCGGCCCGGTGCTGACCCCGGCCACCGGTTGCACCGGCGGCAACGACGCGGTCGGTTTCGCCCTCGACACGATCCGCCGCGGGGAGGCGGACGTGATGGTCACCGGCGCCGCCGAGGCTCCGCTGACCCCCTTCGTCGTCGCCTGCTTCGACGTGATCGGCGCCCTGTCCACGCGCAACGACGATCCGCAGGCCGCCTCCAGGCCGTTCGACGCCGACCGGGACGGCTTCGTACTCGGCGAGGGCGCCGGTGTGGCTGTGCTGGAGGAGTGGGAACACGCCCGGCGCCGGGGCGCGCCGATCCTCGCGGAGATCCTGGGCTTCGGGAGCACCTCGAACGCGTTCCACATGACCGACCTGGAACGCGAGGGGACGCATCTCGCCCGTTCCTTCCAGCTCGCGCTGGACGACGCCCGGTGCTCCGCCACGAGCGTCGACTACGTCAACGCGCACGGCAGTTCGACACCGCAGAACGACGTGTGCGAGACCAACGCGGTCAAGAAGGTACTCGGAGCGCACGCCTACCGGACGCCGGTCAGCTCGATCAAGTCGATGGTCGGCCACGCGCTGGCCGCGGCGAACGCGCTGGAGCTGGTGGCGTGCGTACTGGCTCTGGAAGAGGGTGTGATCCCACCGACGATCAACCACGACGCCCCGGGCGACTCCTGCGACCTCGACTACGTACCGAACGAGGCACGGGCGGAGCGGACGCACGTCATCGCCAGCCTGTCCAGCGGCTTCGGCGGAATCCATTCCACCGTCGTCCTGGGCAGCCCCCGCGCGACCGGCTCCAGGGAGGGCGGACGATGACCGGCACCGTGATCACCGGAATCGGACTCGCCCTGCCCGGTGCCTCGGACACCGACCAGCTCTGGCGTTCGGTGACCGGTGGCCGAAGCGCCGTGCGGCCCATCGAGCGGTTCGACACCGAGTCCTACCCGTGCCCCAACGCCGGCTTCCTGACCGCGGAGACCGAGCGGGAGACCATCGGCACCTTCACTCACCGGGTGCGCAAGCGGATGGACCGCTTCTGTCAACTGGCGCTCTCGGCCGCCCGGTCCGCCCAGCACGACGCCGGGCTCCCGGCGACCGAGCTCGCCGATCGCACCGGTGTGTACGTGGGCAACATGTTCGGTGGCTGGGAGATCACCGAGCCGAGCCTGCGCGGCCTGCTGGACCAGGGCTACACCGGGGTCAGCCCACACATCGCGTCGGCGTGGTTCCCCACCGCGCCGCAGGGTCAGATCACCATCGGAAACGCGCTGACCGGTTTCAGCAAGACCCTCGTGGCGGACAGCGCGAGTGCCGCGCTGGCCATCGGCTACGGGGCCCGGGCGGTGGCCGACGGACGCGCCGACGTACTGCTCGCGGGCGGCGCGGAGGCGCCCGTGACGCCGTACACCTACACGTTCTGCACCACCTCGGGACGGCTTTCCCCCACCGGGACCTACCGGCCCGGGGACGACACGGCGGACGGGTTCTGCGTCGGTGAGGGTGCCGTGATGCTCGTCCTGGAGCGCGAGGAGACGGCCCGGGCGCGGGAGGCGGTCCCGTTGGCCAGGCTGGCGGGCTTCGCGGTCCGGCACGTACCGGAGGACGAGGTGTTCGGGCCGTCCGGCACCCAGGCGCTGGCCGCGGCTCTGACGGCGGCGCTCGACGAGGCGGGCACCGATCGCGTCGACTGTGTCGCCCTCGACGCACAGGGAACCGCCGAAGCCGACGAGTCCGAGCTGTCCGCCGTCCACTCGGTGCTCGGTCCTGTCGCCCTCACCACGGCCAAGCCGGTGACCGGCCATCTCCTCGGCGCGGCGCCCGCGGTGGACGCGGCGGTCGCCGTGCTGAGCCTGCGGCACGGCACGATCGCGCCGGTGGCGGGCTGCGAGCGTCCGCGGGACGCGCACATCGTCGTCGGCGCACCGCGCGAGACGCCCGTACGCACCGTCGCCCTGCTCGCCAGGGGCGCCGACGGCACGATCGCCGCGAGCGTGCTGCGGGCCGTCTGATGGCCCAGCCGTCTGATCCACCACCGTCTGATCCCCCCACCGTCTGATCCCCCCACCGTGAAAGCAGGTGTCATGAGCAGCACCAAGACCACATACAGCCAGGTGTACGACGTCCTTCTCGAAGTCGGGCTGGAGCCGTCGGAGATCACCAGCGAGGCCGCGCTCCGCGCCGACCTGGGTGTGGACTCGGCCGAACTCGTCGAGATCGTGACCCGGCTCGCACCGGGCAGCAAGGTGGACGGGAAGGTGCTGAAGTCCGTGGTGACCGTCGCCGACCTGGTCGTCTTCCTGGACAACCTGAACGAACCGAACTTCTCACGAGGAGCCACCATGGAGAACAGGCACCACACCGAGCACACGGTCACCGCGCAGGCGCCGCAGAGCATCGTCTGGGAGGTCCTGACCGACATCGAGAACTACCCGAACCTCTTCGACGCCACCAAGTCCGCCGTCGTCACCGAGCGGGGCGACGGCTACGAGATCGCCCGGCTAGAGGTGGACGTCAGCGGGCAGTTACAGGCCTGGACCACCCGCCGCGACCTGGATCCGGAACTGGGCGTCATCGCCTACCGTCAGCTGGAGACGGCGCCGCTCGTGGAACACATGAGCGGGGAATGGCGGGCGCTTCCCTACGGGCCGGACCGGACCCAGATCGTGCTGACCCACGACTTCGCCGCCCGCCAGGAGGGTGCGGACGGCAAGGTGGCCGGCACGTTCACCCATGCCGAGGCCCACGAGATGCTCGCGGGGGCCGTCGAGCGCAACAGCACGGCGCATCTGACCGCTGTCCGCGCAGAGGCCGAGCGCCGTGCCGCGAGGGCGAAGAAGGCCGCGTAATGGTCAGGTTGATCGACCTCAGCGTGCCCACGGGACCCAACGCCGGCGAAGCGACCCCGGTGCAGATCGACACCCTCACGCACGAGCAAGGACCGGCGGTGCTGGGGCTGAAGACGTCCGACTTCCCGGACGGCATGGCCATCTCGAGCGAGACGATCACGCTGACGACGCACACCGGGACCCACATGGACGCGCCGCTGCACTACGGCCCGCACAGTGGCGGCGAACCGGCCCGGAGCATCGACAAGGTTCCCCTGGAGTGGTGCCTCGGGCCGGGAGTCCGGCTCGACGTGCGCCACATCGAACCCGGTGAGGAGATCGGCGAGGACGATGTCACCGAGGCACTGGGCGTCGCCGGACACACCCTCGCAGAGGGGGACATCGTGCTCCTGTGGACCGGCGCGGACCGGCTGTGGGGAAGCACCCAGTACCTGACCACGTACCCCGGCCTGTCCGGTGGCGCCACCCGGTTCCTGGTGGAACGGGGCGTCCGCGTGATCGGCATCGACGCGTGGGGGCTCGACCGGCCGATGGCGAGCATGATCGAGGACTACCGCCGCACCGGGGACCGGGAAATGCTCTGGCCGGCGCATGTGTACGGGCGGGAACGCGAGTACCTCCAGCTGGAGAAGCTGGCCAATCTCGGGCGGTTGCCCGGTCCGACCGGATTCACCGTCATGTGCTTCCCGATACCGGTGGTGGACGCCGGGGCCGGATGGACCCGTGTCGTCGCGGTGACCGGAACGTTCATCGAGTCCGACGGGTGACGCCCCACGAGAAGGAGTCCTACCCATGAGCAACGACACAACATCCGCGCCCGTCAGGACCGGTGCGCCACCGGACATCGTCACGGCACTCGCGGACGCGGTGAGCGTGTTCGACGCGACACTGACGGGAGTTCAGGACGCCGCCTGGGACACCGCGTCCCCATGCTCCGACTGGTCCACCCGGGACGTCGTGGGACACGTCATCGGCACCCTCGGCAAGGTCGCCCTGATCGCGAGGGGCGAGCCCACACAGTCCGCGCCTTCGCAGCCCGGCGACGCCGCCGCCGGCGACCCCGTGAAGGCATGGCGGGAAGCGGCGACGGCGGCGCGCACGGCCGTTGCCGAGGCCGACCCCGAGCTGCTGGTCGACACGCCGGCCGGACGCCAGAACCTGGCCCGAGCGCTGGCGTTCCCGGTCTCGGACGTCATCGTGCACGCCTGGGACATCGCGGCGGCGACCGGTCGGCGGCTCCGGCTGCCCGATTCCCTGCTCGCCCACGTCGTGCACACCTGCGCGCAGGTACCGGAGGCGGCGTTGCGCGGCCCGGGGCGGATCGGTGAGGCGCGGCCGTCGGCGCCCGAAGCCGACGACACCACGCGGATGATGGCCTGGCTCGGCCGGGACGTCGAACGGTGGGCGACCGCGGACGACGCCGGGGCCCGGACGGACCGGGCCACCGCGCCGGACTGCGCCGAACTGCTCGCCCTGGACCGGGCCCACGTGTGGCATCCCTTCCGGCCCATGCCCGGCGTGGACGAACAGTTGCTGGTCACCGGAGCCGAAGGGGTCCGGCTGACCCTCGCCGACGGCCGGGAACTCATCGACGGGATGTCGTCGTTCTGGGCCGCCGTCCACGGCTACCGCCACCCGGTACTGGACAAGGCACTGGCCGATCAGGCCGGCCGGTTCACGCACGTGATGTTCGGCGGCCTGACCCACGAGCCGGCGATCCGGCTCGCGCGCACGCTGGTCGACCTGACGCCCGACGGCCTGGAGCACGTGTACTTCTGCGACTCCGGGGCGGTGTCCGTCGAGGTCGCGTTGAAGATGTGTCTGCAGTACTGGCGTTCGTCGGGCCGGAGTGAGAAGCGCCGGATGCTGACCTGGCGTCGTGGGTACCACGGCGCCAGTCTCCACGCGATGAGCGTGTGCGATCCGGACGACGGGGGACACGCGTCGTGGCAGGGGCTCCTGCCCGAGCAGGTGTTCCTTCCGGCGCCGCCCGCGTCGTCGGCCACCAGCCTGCGCCACGCCACCGACCCGGCACGGACCGCCGATGAGCGGCTCGATCCGGCGTACGTCGACACGATGGCGCGGACCGTCGCGGAGCACGCCCACGAGCTGGCGGCGATCATCGTGGAACCGATGGTGCAGAGCGCCGGGGGGATGCGCTTCCACGACCCCGGCTATCTGCGGGTGCTGCGTGAGCTCGCCGACGAGCACGACGTACTTCTGGTCTTCGACGAGATGGCCACCGGGTTCGGCCACACCGGTGCCCTGTTCGCCGCCGATCACGTCGGGGTCACGCCCGACGTGATGTGCCTCGGCAAGACCCTCACCGGCGGGTACATGTCCATGGCCGCGACTCTCTGCACGACGCGCGTCGCCGACGGGATCCGGCAGGGCGAGCTGCCGGTGCTGGTGCACGGACAGACCTTCATGGCCAACGCGTTGACGGCGGCCGTGGCCAACGCCTCGCTGGGTCTGCTCGTCGACGGCGACTGGAAGGGCGACGTGGCGCGCATCGAGAGCGCGCTGCGCCTGGGACTGCGGGAGGCGGTGCATCTCGACGGTGTCGTCGACGTCCGGGTTCTCGGCGCCATCGGGGTGATCGAACTCGACCGTCCCGTCGACAGGCGGATGGCGCAGACGGCCGTCGACAACGGCGTCTGGCTGCGTCCCTTCGGGAACTTGATCTACTGCCTGCCGCCCTACCTCTGCACGGACGACGACGTGGCACGCATCTGCGCCGCGATGGTCGCCTCCGCAACCGTCGGGGCGGCCCCGAATCCGCCACTGGAAAAGGAGTGATCGATGCCAGACCATGATGTGATCGTCGTCGGCGGAGGCCACAACGGGCTGACGGCCGGCGCCTACCTGGCCAAGGCGGGGCTCGACGTCGTCGTGCTGGAGGCGAGCGACGAGGTGGGCGGAGGCGTGGTGACCCAGGAGGCCACCCTGCCCGGGTTCCGGCACGACCTGCACGCCATCGCCCATGTGTTCGTGCAGCTCAACCCGCTGATCCGGAACGACGAGCTGGGCCTGTTGTCGCGGTACGGACTGGAGTACGTCTTCCCGGATCCGGCCATCGCCGTGGCCTTCCCGGACGGGGAGCACATCGAGTTCTACCGGGACCTCGACAGGACCGCGCAGACCATCGCCGCGATATCGCCCGCCGACGCGCAGAACTACCTGCGCTTCCACAAGTTCGCCGAGAGCATGCTGGACCTGCTCGTCGACGCGATGTTCTCGCCGCCGCTCCCGATGGGCGAGTTCTTCGCCCTGCTCGGCCGGACCGAGGACGGGCGGGAGATGACGCGCCTGCTGATGATGAGTTACCTCGACGTCATCGACGAGTGGTTCGAGCACCCGAAGATCAAGGCCGCGCTCGCGCGGTGGGTGTCCGAACTCATCTGCGCACCGGAGGAGGGCGGCACGGGCGCGTTCCTGCTGGCGATGCTGCCGACGATGCACCGTTACAGCGTCGGGTTCCCGGTCGGTGGGTCCGGCGCCCTCTCCACGGCTCTCGCCAGTGCCTTCGTCGACCTCGGCGGGACGATCAAGACCGGCGCCCTGGTGGACCGCTTCCTGTTCGAGGGCGAGCGGGTGACCGGCGTGCGGCTGGGCACGGGGGAAGAGGTCACCGCGGCACGGGCCGTCGTGGCGGACCTCAACATCCGCCAGATCCCCGAGATGGTCGACCACAGGTTCGGACCCGAGTGGGACGCGAAGGCCTCGCGTGGCAAACGGACCGCCTTCAGCTGTCTGGTCGGCCACCTCGCGCTGAGCGAGGCTCCGGTGTACGCCGCGGGCGAGGAGGTGACCCGCGCCGGAATCCAGGAGTTCGCGCTGCCGCTGCCGGAGCTGCGCCAGGCTTTCGACGCGCTGAAGTACGGCACGACGGCGGTCGGCATGCCCAGCGCCGTCGTCGCCAGCGTCTGGGACCCGACACGTGCGCCCGAGGGGCAACACACCCTGTACCTGCTCGGATATGCCCCGATGGAGCTGGAAGGGCGGAGCTGGGACGAGCACAAGGAGGAGATCTTCGACGAGATCTTCGCGACGTTCTGCAAGCTGACCACCAACATGGACGCGTCGAAGGTGCTGTCCCGCAGCGTCAAGTCACCGCTCGACGCGGCCCGGTTCAACGCGTCCTGGCCCGGCGGCGACGCCGCCCACCTCGGTCAGCAACTCCACCAGTACCTGGGGAACCGGCCGATGCCGAACATGGGGTACCGGCTGCCGGCCGACGGGTTCTTCCTCGTCGGCCCGTCGACCCATCCGGGCGGTGGGGCCAACTGCGGAGCACGCGCCGGGGTCCAGGCGATCCTCACCGACCTCGGCATCGATCCGGGCCCGGTGCTCCGACCGAGCTGATCGACGCCCCGTCCGCGTCCGGCCCCGCCCGGGGCGAATCGCACCGACCATCCGACAGGAGAATCCGTCATGCAGCACGAAACCGACTTCGACGCTGTCTACCAGGGCCGGGAGTCCGCACAGAACGTCCCCTGGGTACCGTGGAACATCGGGGAGCCCCAGCCCAAGCTGGCCGAGCTCGAACCGCAGGGGGTGTTCCGCAGCGAAGTCCTGGACGCCGGCTGCGGAGTCGGGGTCACGAGCCTGTTCCTGGCCCGGCTGGGATACACGGTCGTCGGGCTCGACTCGGCGCCGTCCGCCATCGCGGCCGCGCGACAGGCGACGCAGGGGCACGATCTCCCCGTCACCTTCGACGTGGCCGACCTGACCACGTTACGGGGCTACGAGGGGCGCTTCCGCGCGGTCGTCGACTCGGGGACGATACCGGCCGTCGCGGACGACAAGCGCGCGGACTACCTGGCATGTCTCGCCCGCTCCACCACCGACGACGCGACGCTCTCGATCCTCACGTTCTCCCGGGACGCACGGTCGGTGATGCCCAAGGGGCCGACGCTGTTCAGTGCCGACGAACTGGCGACGCTCGTGGAGAAGGACTGGGAGATCGACCGGCTGGAGCCGTCCTCCATCACGGCGCTACTGGCCCCGGAGCTCCGCGACAAGGCTCCGGGGACCGACGAGAAGGGCCGGATCCTGGTCCCGGCGCTGCTGCTGGTCGCGCACAAGCGGTAGTCGCATTCCCGCACCGGCCCCCGCACGGGCGCGTGGGCCGGTGCCGCATCCGTGCGGAAGGAGTGCTCGTGACCAGCCACCACACAGCCATGATCATGGTCGGTCTGGCGTTGATACTCGCGCTCGCACACGTGCTCGGGCGCCTTGCCCGGCGATGCGGCCAGCCCGCGGTCATCGGCGAGATCGTGGCCGGTGTCCTGCTCGGTCCGACCCTGTTTCACGGTGCGCTGTCGGAGACGCTCATACCTGCCGACACGAGGCCGATGCTCACCACGCTCGGCAACCTCGGGGTCGCGCTCTTCATGTTCCTGGTCGGTCTCGACCTCGACTACCGGCTCCTGCGCGGTAACGGGCGGACCACGGCCGGGGTGGCTGTCGGGTCGATCGTCTGCGCGTTCGGGCTCGGTGTCCTGCTCGCGCTGTACCTGTGGGACGACCACGCGGTCGAACACCGCCTCGCCTTCCTGCTGTTCATCGGCACGGCCATGTCCATCACGGCGTTCCCGGTGCTGGCCCGCATCCTCGGCGACCAGGGGATCCACCGCACCAGGATCGGCGCACTGGCCCTGGCGAGTGCGGCCGTCGGGGACGTGGCGGCCTGGCTCCTGTTCGCGGCGCTGCTCACTTTCACCGGGAGTCAGAACTCCTGGCAGGTCCTGCTGGTCGTGCCGTACGTCCTGGCCATGGTGTGGGTGCTGCGGCCGTTGCTCGGCAGGCTCTTGGCCGCGCCGTCCCGGGGCCGACGAGACCCGGAGGACGGGGCCGTTCAGCAGGGCGTCGGCGCCACACAGCTCGCCCTCCTGACGGCGCTGCTGCTGGTCTCCGGCGCGCTGTGCGAGTGGCTCGGGGTGCACTTCATCTTCGGTGTGTTCCTCGCCGGGGCGATCGTGCCACGGCGTGGCACGGAGAGGCTGCGCGCAGCGGTCAGGGACCGGTTCGAGACGATCATCTGGATGCTGTTGCCGGCGTACTTCGCCGTGTCGGGGCTGAGGGTGGACCTGACCACGGTGGGCGGCGACGGGCTCGGCGAGCTGGGGCTGATCCTGCTCGTGGCGATCGGCGGCAAGTTCGGTGGCGCCTGGCTGGGGGCACGGTTCGCCGGCCAGTCCGGGAGGTCGGCCACGACGCTGGGCATCCTCATGAACACCCGCGGCCTCACCGAACTGATCATCCTCGGCGTCGGCCTGCAACTGGGTCTGCTCGATACCGAGCTGTACTCGCTGATGGTGGTCATGGCCCTCGTCACCACCGCGATGACCGCACCACTGCTGCGCTGGGCCTATCCGAGCCGCATGATCGACGCGGATCTGCGAGAGCTGGCCGAGCAGCGGATCGGGGAGCCGAAGTGCGCCGAGCTCGCCCGGCCCGTGGGCGTGAAGCGGCCGGAGGCTGGGTGACGGCCCGCCTCCCGGTGGGGCTTCCGGCCCTGGCCGCCCAGGGCAGGTCCGTCAGCCGGCGTCCGACGGTGTGACGTCGTCGGGGACCACCAGCGAGATCAGGATCGAGATCAAGCGCTCGCGGCTCTGTTCGCTGATGGGCGCGAGGAACCGTTTCGTTACCTTCTCCTCGACCGAGTCGAGGCCACTGCGGAGCTGGCGCTCCCCGTACTCGGTCAGCGTCAGGGCGTAGCGCCGGCGGTCGTGCTTGTCACGCACCCTGACGACGTAGCCCATCCGCTCCAGCTCGTCGACCAGGGTCACCATCGTCGACCGGTCGATGCGCAGATGCTCACCGATGTACTGCTGCGAGTGGTTGCCGTTGACGTCGATGAACCGGAGGATTCCCCAGTTCCGCGCGGTGAGTCCGTACGGGGCGAGCTCCCTCTCGAACTGGGCGGTCAGGAGCTGTCCGGCCTTGTTCAGCAGGAACCCGATGGAGTTCGCGAAATTCGGCGGCAGGGTCGGCGATCCGTCCGGATTGATATCCCTCTGCTTAGCTTCATCCATCGTTCGACCTGTCCATACTCAGTGATCTGATTGTAGTCAGCCAAGATAGTCAGGCCGCTTGGGCGAAGCGTAGCGCTACCAGGCTTGACGATCCAGTGGCCTTCACCTGATCGAACGGGTTCCCCGGTCAACTGCGACGAGTCGTTCCGCTCGGAACCCCCGCGAGCGGGTGCTTTCCAGCGCCTCGGACCTAGATTGACAAGCCGACTGATCAAATCCACTATGGATAGTAGAGGCTGGAGACCATCAGTAGTCATGAGGGTATTGCTCATCGATACGTATGGGGAGAGCACCATGAGTGGAGACATCGTCTTCTTCGACCTGCCGGGCAAGGACGCCGAGGCGACGACGAAGTTCTGGCAGACGCTGTTCGGGTGGGAGTTCAAGGAGGGGAACTTCCCGGGCTACTCGATGATTCACGGCCCGAGTCCGATGGGCGGACACTCGCACGGTGACACGTCGACGTTCCCGCGCGTCTACTTCGGCGTCGACGACCTGGACGCGGCCACCGAGCGAATCCGTGAACTCGGCGGCACGGCAGGCGAGGCGGTGACCATCCCCTCCGGAAGGTTCGCCAACTGCGTCGATGACCAGGGAGTGGAGTTCAGCATCTTCCAGGCGGCCGGCGCTGAGGGCTGATCCCGGCCGCCCGAACGCGGCTCCACCAAAACCCCAGGCCGGATGGACCCCGGCCTGGGGTTCTTCTGGTGTGGTCGGGTGTCAGGGGAGCGGTTCGCGTTCCACCGGCAGCCACAGCTCCGCGTTCGCCTCCGTGCCGTCCGGGGAGAGGTCGGTGTGGAGGATCTCCGGGCCGGGGCGGGTGCGGTAGGGGTTGGAGGGGAACCACTCGGTGAACACGTCGCGCCACAGTTCCTGGATGGCCCGGGGGGCCGGGCCCGAGGTGGTGAAGACCGCCCAGGTACCCGGGGGGACCGCGAGGGCGGTGGTGCCCTCGGGGGTGCCCGCCGGGGTCGCGGACGAGGTGAGCACGGCCTGGTAGTAGTCGAGTTCCGTGCCCTCCGCACGGCCCGGGTCCAGGTCGTCGCAGACCGCGACGACACCCCTCGGCTCCTGGTCGGACAGCTTCTCCAGGGCCTCCACGGCGGACTTGTCCAAGCCCCGTACGAAGTCGATGATCGCCTGGTTCGGGCCGGAGTGGATCAGGGCGATCCGGGTCTTGAAGCCCGTCACGGTGAAGGCCGGGCGGTCCACGACGCGGTAGTGCATGCTGCTGTTCCCTTCTACGGTGAGGCGGAAGGCCAACCGGGGCTGGGAGACGAGCGCGGCACCGGTGCGCCGGGCCTCGCCCGGGCCCACGCCGTGCATCGTGCGGAACGCCCGCGCGAACGCCTCGCCCGAGCCGTAGCCGTAGCGGACCGCGATCTCCAGCAGCGTCGCGTCGCCCGACAGCACCTCCGCGCCCGCGACCGTCAGCCGCCGGCGTCGGATGTACTCCGACAGGGGCATTCCTGACAGGGCCGAGAACATACGGCGCAGGTGGTACTCCGAGGTGCATGCCGTGCGCGCCAGGTCCGCCACGTCCACGGTCCGGGCGAGGTCCCGTTCGATCCGGTCCATCGCCTGGTTGAGCCGGTCCAGCACGTCCGGTCTCCTTCCTTTCGTGCCTTCACGCTAGGCAGCGCGTGCCCTGCCGCACCCGACATCCTGTGCCCGCTCCGGTCAGGTGCCGCCTGCGCGAGCGGCGTGGCTGACCGCGGTCCGGCAGGTGTGCGCGAGGCGTCCCCGCCGTGAACGGCTAGCATCGCCCGTCAACCCGTCAGCTGCCGACCGGATGAGGTGAGGACATGGGAGCGCCCCGGATCGGCGTCGCCGTGGTGACGATGGGCAACCGGCCCGACGAGGTCGACGCCCTGCTGGAGTCCGTGGCCAAGCAGGACGTGCCGCCCGAGCGGATCGTCATCGTCGGCAACGGCTGCCCGCTGCCCGACTTCGCCCAGCGGTTGTCGCTGCCCGGCGAGGTCACCGCCGTCGAGCTCGACGAGAACCTCGGCTGCCCCGGCGGGCGCAACGTGGCCCTGGAACGACTGCGGGAGTTCGGCGACATCGACGTGGTGGTGGATCTGGACGACGACGGTCTGCTCGTCGACGCCGATGTGCTGCGCCGCGTGCGGGACCTGTACGCCGCCGACGAGCGGCTCGGCATCGTCGGCTTCCGCATCGCCGACGAGCTCGGTGAGACGCAGCGGCGGCACGTGCCCCGGCTCGGCGACTCGGACCCCCTGCGCGGTGGTTACGTCACCGGCTTCCTCGGCGGCGGGCACGCGCTGCGGATGACGATGCTCGACGAGATCGGCGACTGGCCCGCCGAGTTCTTCTTCGCGCACGAGGAGACCGACCTCGCCTGGCGCGCGGTGGATGCCGGGTGGCGGATCCTGTACGCCCCGGAACTGCTGCTCCAGCACCCGAAGACCTCGCCCGCCCGGCACGCCATCTACTTCCGGGTGAACGCCCGCAACCGGGTCTGGCTGGCCCGCCGCCGGTTGCCGCTCGCGCTCGTTCCCGTCCATCTGGGCGTGTGGGTGCTGCTCACCCTCGCCCGGAATCGGTCGGGCGCCGGGCTGCGGGCGTGGTTCGGCGGATTCCTGGAAGGCGTGCGGGAACCGGCGGGGGAGCGGCGGCCCATGCGCTGGCGGACGGTGTGGCGGCTCACGCGGCTGGGGCGGCCGCCCGTCGTCTGACGCCGTTGTGGTGCCGGAGTGCGTGGTGGGGCGGGCCCGCCGGAGTGCGTGGTGGGGCGGGCCCGCCGGAGTGCGTGGTGGGGCGGACCCGCCGGAGTGCGTGGTGGGGAAGGCCCGTCGGAAAGAGTGAGTGAGACAGGCCCGTCGGAGAGTGAGTGGGTCCCGGCCGATCACCTCTGCCGACCGGGACCGGGATCCGGCCGCGGCGGCGACACTCCCCCGAGTTGCGCGTCCAGACGCGCGCGCCGCCGGGCCAGATCCGATGTTGTGATCACATCAGGCTTTGCCAACTGATCGCTAACATATGGCCAACGGTTCGCCGTTGAGCCGTCTCCCGATTGGCCGGAAGTCACTGAACCACGGACGAGGGCGGCCAGGGCAGCGGCGGTTTCCGGTGGAACCAGTGAATTCGAGGTGGCGGAAATCCGCCGCCCTGGGGTGGATATTCGGTACGGCGGGGGGCACGGGGGCATGCGGTTCGGGTTGCTGGGGCCGCCGGCGTTGTTCGGCGACGCCGGGGAGGGTGACAGCCGGGCGGGTGGCCTGGACGACGGCCGGTCGGGCGAGCTGGTGGACGGCCAGGCGCGCGGGCTGGTGGACGGCCAGGCGCGCGGGCTGGTGGACGGCCAGGCGCGCGGGCTGGTGGACGGCCGGTCTTGCTGCTGGGGCGATGCCCGGGCCATCGCGAGCCCCAAGTCCCGTGTGCTGCTGGCCGCGTTGCTGCTCGACGCCGGGCGGGTGGTCTCCGTCGAGTCGCTCAAGGACGCGCTGTGGGGCGGGGAGCCGCCCGTGTCCGCCCAGGCATCGCTGCACAATCACATCACCCGGCTGCGACGGCTGCTCGACGACCCCGGACGGCTGCGCACCGTGCCGTCGGGGTACGTGCTGCGGATCGACGAGGGCGAGCTGGACGTCCATGTCTTCGACGCCCACGTCACCGAGGCGCGTGCCGCGCACACCGCACGGGATTGGAGCCGGGTCGTGCGCGAATGCGCCGGCGCACTCACCCTGTGGCGGGGCGCGCCGCTCGCCGGGCTGCCGCCCGAGGTGGGCGGGTACGCCTTCGCGCAGCGACTGTGCGAGGCCCGGTCACATCTTCTGGAGTGGCGCTACGACGCCGAGCTGGCGCTGGGAGGCCCGCGGCTGCACGAGCTGGTGCCGGAGCTGATGGCGCTGACCGGCGAGTACCCGCTGCGGGAGGTGTACCACCGGCAGCTGATGCTCGCCCTGCACCGTACCGGCCGCCAGGCCGAGGCCCTGGCCGTCCACCGCGAACTGCGCACCCGGCTCGTGAGCCACCTCGGCATCGAGCCCGGGCCGGGGGTGCGGGAGGCACACGTGGAGGTACTGCGGGGGGTTGCCGGCGACCCGGACTCCGAAGGGTCGGAGGGCTCCAGGAGGCCGTGGGACCCCACTGGCGCGAGGGGCTCCGGGGCGGGCGGTTCCAGTGACTCAAGCGGCTCCGGCGAACCGGCCGGCCCATATCCCACTCCCGCCCAACTCCCCCCACCCCCTCCCCACTTCACCGGCCGTACCCCCGAACACGACGCCCTGTACCGCACCCTCACCGCCCCCGACCACCCCTGCCCCACCGCCGTCATCAGCGGCATGGCCGGTGTCGGCAAGAGCGCCCTCGCGCTGCACGTAGCCCATCAGTTGACGGAACGTTTCCCCGATGGTCAGCTCCACCTCCACCTGCACGGCGCCACCCCCGGCAAGGCCCCCCTCACCACCGCCCAGGCCCTCGACGCCCTGCTGCGTGACCTCGGCACCGAGCCCCGCCGCATCCCCGAAGAGCCGGAGGCCGCAGCCGCGTTGCTGCGTTCGCTGCTCGCGCCGACCCGCACGCTCCTGGTGCTGGACGACGCCGTGAGTGCCGCGCAGGTGAGGCCGTTGCTGCCGGGCGGTGCCGGTTGCGGGGTGATCGTGACCAGCCGTTCGCCCTTGACCGCCCTCGACGGCGCGGCCCGATTCCCCCTCGCCCCGCTGTCGGGCGACGACAGTGCCGAACTCCTGCGCAGGGCCTCGGGCCGCGACGGCCTGGACGGCACGGACGCCGCCCGGCGCCTCGTCGATCTCACCGGCCGGCTCCCGCTGGCCCTGCGGATCGTCGCCGCGCGGCTCGCCGCCCGCCCGGCCCTGACCCCTGACACCCTCGCCGGTCGACTGGCCGCCTCCGAAAGCCGGTTGCACCACCTGGAGTACGACGACCTGAGCGTCCGCCGCTCCCTGGCCGTCGCGTACGACGCGCTCGCCGTCTCCGAGCGCGAGGCCGACCGGGACGCGGCCCGCATCCTGCGCCGGATCGGTGCGCTCGACCTGCCCACGTACGGCGCCCCCCTGCTCGCCCGGCTCACGGGCATGGGTGAGCAGCGCACCGGGGCCGCCCTGGACCGACTGCTCGACGTGGCCCTGCTGGCGGAGACGGCCTACGGCCGCTACGCACCGCACGATCTGGTCCGCGACTTCGCCCGGGAACGGGCCGGGGAGCAGGACACCGCCGGTACCGCCGAGGCCACGCTGCACTGGTACGCCGCCTTGGCCGACCGAGTCCTCGCCGCGATCGTGGAACCCGGCCCCGACCGGGACGACCGGCGCCGCCCCACCCCGAGCCGGCCGGACGGCCACGCGGCCCACCTCGACACCGTCGCCCCGTTCGCCGATGCCGAGGAGGCCTTCGCCTGGGGGGACGGCGAGCTGGAGAACATCGTCGCCCTGGCCGCGCGGTACGCGGACGACCCCTCCCGGCAGCGCGCCGGGCTGGTCTCCGCACTCGCCCTGGCGGCACTGGAGGGCACGGACGAGCGGACGGTGGCCGGGGAGCTGCGTGCGCTCCTGACGCGTCCTGTCTGATCACTTGGCGTCGGCATAGCACTCCACCACCGCGGTCGTGAACGGGAACCGCACGGGTGTGTCCCCGAAGGTCAGCCGGCCGGCCAGGTCCGCCGCCTCGCGGATCGCCGCCACCACGGCCTCCGTCTCCTCCTCGGGGCAGTGCACGATCACCTCGTCGTGCTGGAAGAAGACCAGCTCGGCGGCCAGCTCCGCGCAGGTTCTGCGCAGCGCGGCGAGCAGGAGCAGCGCCCAGTCGGCGGCGCTGCCCTGGACGACGAAGTTACGGGCGAAGCGGCCTCGGGCACGGGCGTTGGTGGAGGCGTATCCGGGCACCCACTGGCCGCCGTCCGAGGGGTCGTCCTCCCCGGAGCCGGAGCCGGAGCCGGTGCCGCTGCCGGAGTTGGAGCCGGTGCTGGAAACCACGGGATCCGTCGGGATGCCGGCCTCCTCGCCGCTCCCGTCGTCCGTCCCCCGGGCCGCCGGTGGGCAGGTCCGGCCGAGCCAGGTCCGTACGAGCCGGCCCTCCTCGCCGGCCCGGGCCGCGTCGTCGACGTACGCCACTGCCTTGGGGAAACGGCGTCGAAGCGCGGCGAGGTTCTTCAGGCCGTCTCCGGAGGTCTGGCCGTAGACCGCGCCCAGCACGGCGAGTTTGGCCTGTGTGCGGTCACCGGAGAAGGCGCGGTCGGAGACGGACTGGTACAGGTCGGTTTCCCGGCCGGCCACCTCCATCAGGCCCGGGTCGCGGGAGATCGCGGCGAGGACGCGCGGTTCCATCTGGTCGGCGTCGGCGACGACGAGCCGCCAGCCGGGGTCGGCGACGACGGCCCGCCGGATCACCTTGGGGATCTGGAGCCCGCCTCCGCCGTTGGTGACCCAGCGGCCGGTCACCGTCCCGCCCGCGAGGAACTCCGGCCGGAAGCGGCCCTCACGGACCCAGTCCTGGAGCCAGGACCAGCCGTGGGCGACCCAGATGCGGTACAGCCTCTTGTACTCCAGCAGTGGTTTCACGGCCGGATGATCGACCGTCTCGATCTCCCACTTGCGGGTCGAGGAGACCTTGATCCCGGCCTGGGAGAAGGCCTTGACGACGTCGGCGGGCAGATCGGGGCGGACGCGTCTGCCGAACGCGGTGGACACCTCGTCGGCCAGCTCGGCCAGGCGCCGCGGCTCGCCGCCGCCCGCGTACCGCTCGCCCAGCAGGTCGTGCAGCAATGCGCGGTGGACCTCGGCGCTCCAGGGCAGCCCCGCGCGGTTCATCTCGGCCGCCACCAGCATGCCCGCCGACTCGGCGGCCGTCAGCAGACGCATGCGGTCGGGGTGCTCGGCGCTCGCGTGCCGGCGCTGCTGCTCGGCGTAGACCGCGAGGAGGTCCGGCAGGGGCAGGTGGACGCCCTGGGGCTCGAACAGGGAGGACTGCGAGCCCGGTTCGGCCGAGCGCTGCGGTGGGTCGGGCGGCACGGGGCCGCCGCGCAGCCGGGCCAGGGCGGCCGCGGCCGAGCGGGGTTCCCCGTACCGCCCCTCGTGGCCGAGGAGGAGGGTCTCGGCGGCCTCGATGTCGTAGCACCGTTCTGCTCGCACCCCCGTGGCGAGCAGGCGCGGGTACACCTCGGCGGTGGACCGCCACACCCACCGCGTGACGCCGGGACGGCTCCGGACGGCCTCGGCGGGATCGGCCTCCCGCCGTACCGGCCCGGCGGGCAGCCCGTCCGGACCGAGGGGGGCGACGTCCACGCCACCGTCCTCGGCCGGCACAAGCGCCCACCGGTCGACCATGCCGGCGAGTCTGCCAGGGGGGTCTGACAACGCCCCTGCGGCGCGGGCGGTGCGGCGGTGCGGCGGTGTGGGCGGGCGGCGGCGCGGGTGGTGCGGGCGGTGCGGGTGGTGCGGCGGTGCGGCGGTGTGGGCTGTGCGGGCACGGCGGCCTCGGTGCCGCGTGTTGCGGCGTGGGGCCTGGCAACGTGCGTTGGCGCGGGTCGCCAGAGCGGCCTGGCGACGCCTCACGGACCCGGGCCGCCAACCGGGGGGATGACCCGCCGAGCCGGGCCGCCGACGGGGGGCGGCAGGACAGGCCCACCAGGGCCGTCAACCGGGGCCCCCGGGCCGCCGACGGGGGGATGACCCGGCGAGCCGGGCCGTCGGCGGGCGGCAGGACCCGCCCACCATGGCCGTCAACCGGGGGGACCCGCCCCACGGGCCGCCGGGCTGCCGACCGGGGGATGACCCGGCGAGCCGGGCCGTCGGCGGGCGGCAGGACCCGCCCACCATGGCCGTCAACCGGGGGGCCCACCCCCCAGGGCCGCCGGGCCGCCGACCGGGGGATGACCCGGCGAGCCGGGCCGCCGACCGGGGGGGACCCGGCGAGCCGGGCCGTCGGCGGGGGCGGCAGGGCCCGTCGGTCCGGGCCGCCGACAGGGGGTGGCAGGGCCCCGTCGGCCCGGGCCGCCGTCAGGACTCGTCCGGTGTCCCCTTCTGTGCCTGCACGATCTTCTCCAGTACCGCCGAGACATACCGCTCGGCTCGTTCCTTGTCGATGCCGAGACCGCTGAGGACGCCCTCGCCGTTCTCGTGTTCCAGGAGCGCGAGCAGGATGTGCTCGGTGCCGATGTAGTTGTGGCCGAGGCGCAGGGCCTCGCGGAAGGTGAGTTCCAGGACCTTCTTCGCGGCCTGGCCGTACGGCACGAGCTCCGGGACCTCGTCCACGGCCGGCGGCAGCGCGGCCGTGGCCGCCTCGCGGACCTGGTCGAGAGACACGCCCTGCTCGACGATCGCCTTCGCGGCGAGTCCGTCCGGCTCGGACAGCAGCCCGAGGACGAGGTGCTCGGGCAGCCCCTCGGCGTTGCGCGCGGCCTTGGACGCGTTGTGCGCGGCCATCACGGTGTCGCGGGCGCGGGGCGTGTAGCGGTTGAAGCCCTGGCTCGGGTCGAGGTCGTTGGACTCCTTCGGCACGAACCGCTTCTGCGCGGCCTGCCGTGTGACGCCCATGCTCTTGCCGATGTCGGTCCAGGACGCTCCGGAGCGCCGGGCCTGGTCGACGAAGTGGCCGATCAGGTGGTCGGCCACGTCGCCCAGGTGGTCCGCGGCGATCACCGCGTCCTGGAGCTGGTCCAGCGGCTCCTCGTGGACCTTCTTGATGGCCGCGATGAGGTCGTCGAGACGGATGGATGACATGGTGTCGGGGTTCGTCATGTGTCAACCGTAGGTTGCGCCCCCGGGGGTGTCAACTGCGAGTTGACACCGGTCGGGGGTGCCTCCACGAGCACGCCACCGGGCGCACCGCGAGCCCGAGCCCGGTGAACCGTCCCGGAGGGCCCGGGCGGGCCGTCATGGCACCATCAGCCCGTGAGTACGTCCACCACCGTCGACCGCGCGTTCGCAGCCGCCCTGTACGAGACCGGCGAGACGGCCCTCGACACCGGCGCGTCCCTGCTCGCCTCCGACCCGGCCGCGGACGCCGAACTCGACCGGCGTGGGGAGGAGTTCGTCGCGGCGGCCTGGCGGCGCGGCTGGCAGCCCGCCGACGTCGTACGGATCGTACGGCGCGAGCTGGACGACCTCCACGTACTCCTCGTGGCCGCGCTGATCCGCGCGCAGGCACCCGGTGACGGACCCCGGGGCCACCGCTGGAACGCCCAGCTCGCGGAACTCCCCGCCGAATCCCCGCCCCGCACCGACCGCTTCTCGTACGCCACCGCCGTACTGGAGCTGTACCGCCTCCTGCTGCGGCTGCCCACCCTGGAGGCCCTGGACGACGCTTCGGGGGAGGCGCCGGGGGAGGCACGCCCCGAGTCCCGCATGCTCACCCGCATCCGTGCCCTGCTCGCCAAGGCCGAGGCGACCGGGTTCCCGGAGGAGGCGGAGGCGCTCAGCTCCAAGGCGCAGGAGCTGATGGCCCGGCACAGCGTCGACGAGGCGCTGCTCGCCGCGCGGGCGCCCTCCCCGGACACGCCCGGGGCCTGCCGGATCGGGGTCGAGCCGCCGTACGAGCAGGCCAAGGCGGTGCTGCTGGACGCCGTCGCCGGTGCCAACCACTGCCGGGCGGTGTGGAACGAACCCTTCGGCTTCTCGACCGTCGTCGGCTTCGAAACCGACCTGGAGGCGGTCGAACTCCTCTACACCTCACTCCTGGTGCAGGCCACGACCGCCATGACGAAGGCGGAGGCCGCGCAGCGGGCGGGGGGCCGCAAGCGCACCAAGACATTCCGGCAGTCGTTCCTCGCGGCCTACGCCCACCGCATCGGCACCCGGTTGGCCGCGGCGGCCGAGACCCAGATGACCGACGACCTGCTCCCCGTCCTCGCCTCCCGCGAGGTCGCCGTCACCGGGCGGCTGGAGCGGATGTTCCCGGAGACGACGACGACCCGGCTGCGCGGGGTGCGGGACGCGGCGGGCTGGACGGAGGGCGCGCAGGCGGCGGACCGGGCCCAGGTCCGCCACCGGCCACCGCTCCGCTGACCTGCCGTCAGCCCCCGGCTCCCGTCCCCCCCCGTCAGCCCCGTCAGTGCCTAGGAGCGTCAGTCGCCCGACGTCTCGAAACCGCTCACCGAGGGCTTCTGGTCGTCCGACCAGTCGACCGCGCCGTACGACCAGGGAAGTTCGTGCGCCGTCTTGGTGTCTCCCGGCAGGGTGAAGGACGCCTTGTGCACGTCGAGGCTCTCCGGGGCGCCGGCCTCGGCTCGGACGTAGGTGATCGTGAAGGACGTGGTGCCGCCCTTCCCGAGGGTCAGCGACTGGGGCTTCGCGCCCTCGTCCGGGAGGACGCTGGTCGTCTTGTCGTCGGCCAGCAGGTCGACCCCGGGGAAGCCCTTCAGCGTGCACTGCGCGCCCTTGTTGGTGAGCGTGACGGTGACGGTGCCGGTGTCCCCGGCGGCCGGGGCGGCTCCGGCGCCGACCTCCACGCCCATGTCGCCGAGCGCACAGGCCGAGTCGCTCGGCCGGTCCGCGTTCTTGACGTCGTCACCGGCGGGCTTGTCGTCGCTGCAGCCGGTCAGCAGGACCGTCGCGGCGAGGGCGGCGGCCAGGGGGAGGGAGTAGGTGCGCATGAGGTCCTCTGGACGGGTCGTACGAAAGCGGCATCGGGCCCCTGGATCATCACGCACCCGACCGCCCCGGGGGCACGCACCCCCTACGATTCCCCCGAACGCCGGACGGGCCGCCGGTGCGCCCATGTGCCGCCCCGCAGCCCGCCCAACCCCAACTCCTCAGCCGAGGCCGGCCGTCGGCAGGCCCGTCGGGAGCTTGCCGCCCTCGGTCTTGCGGTAGGTCTCCGCGCCGAGGCCGCCCTCCCAGGTGATCTTCAGGCTGCTCGCGTTCACCGAGTCGACCATGCCGGTCGCCCGGTCCTTGGAGCCGTCCGTGCACTTCAGGCGGATCATCTTCATGCCCGACTCCTCGCCCGCCGTGCCGCTGCACACGCTCCCGCCGGTGCCGAACAGCGCGGCCTGCTTGCCGGTGATCACCAGGGCCACGGCCTTGCCGTCGGTCGTCGCGAGCCAGCTGCCCGCCAGCTCGCCGCCGTCCGACTCCCCGGAGCCGGAACCGGAGTCCGACCCGGAGTCGCCCGAGCCCGCGGACGCCGAAGCCGACGGGGAAGCGGCCGAGTCGTCGCCCGAGCCGTCGTCGCTGCTGCTGCACGCGCTCAGTACGAGCGCGCCCGCCAGCCCCGCGGCCGCCGCCGCGACGCGCACGGCGCCGGAGCGGCGCGAGAAGTTCACCGAAGTCACTGCAAGCCCCCAAGCTGTAGCCGACCGCCCGGCCCCGGACGGCCCCGACGGCCCCGGATCACACCGAACGGCACCAGCTGGCACCGACAGCACCGAACGGCACCGCCAGCACCCGACGGCACCGAACGCCACCAACCGGCACCGAATAGCCGTAACCGGCACCAGTCGGCCCCGAGTGGCGCCAGCCGACCCCGGCCGACGCCTGGCCGGAACGTCGCAGCAAGCTATCAGGGCCCGTCAAGGACCCCCAGGGCCGCCTCGCCCCAGGGAGACGGCCGCCTTTCCCAAGGACGACGGCCGCCCCAGAACGACGGCCGCCCCTCACCAGGACGACTTGCGTACCCCCGGCAGATATCCCGCGTGTGCCTGCTCCCGCAGGCTCACCCGGGACAGCCCGAACGCCCGGAAGTAGCCGCGCGGACGCCCGTCGACGCCGTCGCGGTTGCGTACGCGCGTGGCGCTCGCGTCGCGTGGCTGCCTGCGCAGTTCCGCCTGCGCGGCGAGCCGTTCGGCCTCGGTCGACGACGGCCGCCGGATGATCTCCTTCAGTTCGGCCCGCCGGGTGGCGTACCGGGCGACGATCTCCTGCCGCCTGTCGTTCTTCGCGATCTTGCTCTTCTTGGCCATCAGACCCTCACTCCCCGAGCCCGGATCCGGGCGACGGCCGCCTCGATCCCGATCGTGTCGACGGTCTTGATCCCCTTGGTGCTCAGTCGCAGCCGTACGTGCCGCCCCTCGCTCGGCAGCCAGTACCGCTTGGACTGGATGTTGGGGTCGAACCGCCGGGGTGTGCGCCGGTGGGAGTGGGAGATGCGGTTGCCGAAGCCGGGCTGTGCGCCGGTCAGCATGCAGTGCGCGGACATGGGTGGTGACGTACCTCTCTGCTCACTCAGTGGAAATGGGATTCATTTTCAGTATCATAGCGGCATGGCACGCAACGAACTCCGTCCGGTCATCAAGCTCCGGTCCACCGCCGGGACCGGCTTCACCTACGTGACCCGCAAGAACCGCCGCAACGACCCGGACCGCATGACCCTGCGCAAGTTCGATCCGGTCGCCGGCCGCCACGTCGACTTCCGAGAGGAGCGCTGATCATGCGCCAGGGAATCCACCCGGAGTACGGCCCCGTCGTCTTCCGCGACCGGGCCGCCGACTACGCCTTCCTCACCCGCTCGACCCTGTCCGCCTCGGCGAGCGGGAAGACGATCGAGTGGGAGGACGGCAACACCTACCCGGTTGTCGACGTCGAGATCTCCGACGCGAGCCACCCCTTCTACACCGGCACCGCCCGCGTCCTGGACACCGCCGGGCGCGTGGAGCGCTTCGAGCGCCGGTACGGAAAGAAGGGCTGACCCCGTGGCTGGACCTCCCGCCCCCGCGGTCCCTCCCGACCTCCCCGTCGTGATCGTCGGCGGGCTGCACACCGACGCCCGCAGAGCGGCCGTCGCACGGCTGCTCGCCGACGTCCCCGGCAGTGTCGTCCTCCACCACGACCTGGCGACGGCCGCCGCGGGCACGGTCGTACGGACCGTCAGGGACGCCTCCGGCCTCCTCGACGCGGGGGAGGCGCCGCTGGTCAACGACTGCGCGTGCTGCGCCCTGCGTGAGGACCTGGTGCCGGAGCTGGAACGGCTGCGGGACGCCGGGGGGACGCGGCTCGCCGTCGTCGAGCTGTGGGACTCGGTCGAGCCCAAGGCCATGGCCGAGGTCGTCACGGCCGGCGGTCTCACCGTCACCGGTGTGATCACCGCCGTCGACCCGGCCCTGGTCCTGCCGTACCTCGGCAACGGCGACGACCTCGCCGACGGCGGTCTCGCCGCGGCCGCCACCGACCAGCGCACGGTCGCCGACACCTTCGCGCGCCAGCTCGAGTACGCCCCCGTCCTCGCGGTCGCCCACTCCCCGGAGGCCGACGACGAGGACCGCGAGCTGCTCGCGCAGCTGCACCCGACGGCCCACCAGGTCCCCATCGGCCAGGCCACGGAGACCGGACCGACCACCGAGGCCGGACCGACCACCGAGGCCGGACCGGCCGACGGCCTGGCCGTGCCGACCCCGCGCCTGCGCCTGCCCGTGCCGCTCTCACCCCTGGCCCGCGCCGCCCTGGCCGGTTTCGACGTCGAGGCGGCCGCCGCGGCCCAGCACCCGGCGTGCGCCCTCCTGCCCGCCGAGGCTGACGCGCACGGCGTCTCCACGCTGGTCTGGAACCGGCGCCGCCCCTTCCATCCGGAGCGGCTGTACGCGGCACTGGAGGATCTGACCTGCGCGGCCGCCCGCAGCCGGGGCCGCTTCTGGCTCGCCGACAAGCCCGACACGCTGTTCCACTGGGACGCGGCGGGCGGGGCCCTGTGCGTGGAGAGCGCGGGCCCCTGGCTGGCCTCGCTGCCGGACGCGGCCTGGGAGATGGTCCCGCCGGTGCGCCGGGCCGCCGCCGCGCTGGACTGGGACGCCGAGCACGGCGACCGCTGTCAGCACCTGGTCTTCACCTCGCCCGGCCTCGACCGGGACGGCCTGGCGCGGCTGCTGGAGTCCTGCCTGCTCACCGACGCCGAGTACGCCGCCGGGCGTGACGCCTGGCAGCGGCTGCCGCACGCCTTCGACGCCCTCCTGGAGGTCTGACCCCCATGCCGCGCAAGCCTGAGCGCAAGCCCGCCAAGGACCGGCCCAACCCCCTGGACCGGGCCGGGATCACGTACATCGACTACAAGGACACGGAGCTGCTGCGGAAGTTCATCTCCGACCGCGGCAAGATCCGCAGCCGCCGGGTCACCCGGGTGTCGGCCCAGCAGCAGCGGCAGCTGGCCAGGGCGATCAAGAACGCGCGCGAGATGGCGCTGCTGCCGTACGCCACCCGCTGAGCGGGTCCGGAAAGGGTGAGGTTCCCCACGCTTGACGGGTGGGGGACCTCTCTTCCATGGACCGACGGGGTCGGTGGCCACGGGCGGCAGACGGTCGCGGCACCCGTCGCGACGGGGTGACGGGACCGGCCCGTAGGCCGGGTCGGGCCAGCCGGGCGGCCATCGCCGCACGAGGTGGTCCCCGCCCGCGATCCCGTCCGCAGGCGGCGGCCCCGGCGGCCCCCGTCCCAACCCGGGCATGATGCCGCAGCGTCCGGCTGCCGGCCCCCACCCCAAGCGGCGGCGGCCCCGGCGACCCCCGTCCCGGCGGCGGTGGCCCCGGCGGCCGCGGTCGCCGCACGAGGTGCTCCCCCGCGATCCGCCGGGATCCGGGGCGAGCCGCCGCGTTCCGGGGTGCGAGCCGTCGCGTTCCGGGGTGCGGGCCGCGCGGGTCGGCCGGGCCCGGACGCCGGGCGGGTGTCGGGTGTCGAGCCGAGCGCCGCACCGGCAGGAAGGACGACCCGCCCCTCCTGCGACCGGCGCATTTCTCCCCGTCCTCGCAGGCCGCGGGCTTGTTCCGGATACTGGTCGGCCGGTCGAACGGCTTTCGCGCGGCGCCGCGCCTCAGCTCCCGCTTCTTGGCCGCCGCCCCGTCCCGGCCGCCCCGCCCCACCGCCGAGCGGATGCTCCGCCTCCATCGGATCTCCCCGAATCCGGCGGCTTCGTCGCAGGCCACCGGGAACGCGACGCGGGGCGCGGCCGTCAAACAGTCGAGAGCTTCGGTAAAGCGGTCGTCAAAGCTGTAACCGCGAGACCACCCCGCGTGCACGTGCATCTGCCCATGCATCTGCACATGAACAGGGCTATGATCCGGGTCAGTTGACCACTGCACCAATGGCCACACCAGCCAGTGCACCACCGGGGAGCGACCTGTGGATCACGACGTGTACAACGGTATGGCTGCCGCCGGGCTGCACGGTGTGGCCTGGCAGAAGAGCCGGCACAGCAACTCGCAGGGTTCGTGCGTGGAGTTCGCCCGGCTGCCGGGCGGCGACGTGGCGGTGCGCAACTCGCGCTTCCCCGACGGTCCCGCGCTGGTCTACACCCGTGCGGAGATCGAAGCGATGCTGCTGGGCGTGAAGGACGGCGAGTTCGACCACCTGGTGGGCGGCTGAACATCCGCCGGGCCCTGGAGAAATCCGGGCAATCGACACTCAACGCGCGGTGACGCGCGTAGAACCGCGGCGCGGTGAAGCGCCGCGGTTTCTCATTGCCCGGCGGGTCGTGAAGCGGCGGGGGGCAGCCGGAACAGCGCCCAGACCACCTTGCCGTCGAGCGCGCCCGCGAGCGGATGCCAGCCCCAGCTGTCGCTGAAGGAGTCGACGAGGAACAGCCCGCGGCCCGACTCGGCCGAGAAGTCGTCGGTCTCCCGGGCGACCGGACTGTCGTGACTGGGGTCGCGCACCGCGCACACCAGTCGCTCGGTCCACCGCATCAGATGCAGTCGCACGGCGGCTTCCCGGCCCCGGGTGCACGCGCTGTTCGCCGGAAGGCCGTGCCGCAGGGCGTTGGTGACGAGTTCCGAGACCACCAGGCAGACGTCGTCGAACCGCTCGCCCATGTCCCACTGGTCGAGGGTCCTTTGGGTGAACCGCCGTGCCTCGCGCACCGCTTCGTAACGGGCGGGCAGAGCACAGGAGGCGGCGTCGGACACGGCCGCGGGATCCAGCGGCGGAAGGCCCTGCCGTAACGGCTCGAGCATGGTCGATCCATTCGTCCCCATGCGAGGCACTCCCGGGAATTCGCGGTCGGTGCGATGCGGCGGTGGTGCGGGACCATGGTTTCGGATGCGTACAGCAGATGCAAGGGCAGATGCACGTGCACGTGACCGGAATGCGATGTCCCGTACCGCTTGTTGGTCAATTTTTCCGTCATCTTCGGGTCCCTCTTTGGTCGTTCACACACCTTCTTCTTGCTCCCGCGCGCGAGCGTCGACCGACTCGATTCCGTTTCTGTAACCGGACGAGTACTGCTCGGAGTGTTTTAGTGGCAGACTGCGGCCCCTGAAGACGTTGGGGAGGCTGGCGAACGTGAGCGCGGGAGAGCCGGGATCGGTGGTGCGGCGCATGCTGCTCGGATCACAACTCAGGCGACTGCGTGAGGCGCGGGGCATCACGCGCGAGGCAGCGGGCTATTCGATCCGCGCCTCCGAGTCGAAGATCAGCCGGATGGAGTTGGGCCGGGTGAGCTTCAAGACCAGAGACGTCGAGGACCTGCTCACCCTGTACGGCATCACCGACGAACAGGAGCGCGCCTCCCTGCTGTCGCTGGCGAAGGAGGCCAACGTCGCCGGTTGGTGGCACAGTTACTCCGACGTGCTGCCCAGCTGGTTCCCGACCTACGTCGGTCTGGAGGGCGCCGCCTCGCTGATCCGGGCGTACGAGGTGCAGTTCGTGCACGGCCTGCTGCAGACCGAGGCGTACGCCCGCGCGGTCGTCCGGCGGGGCATGCAGGGGGCGAGCGAGGCCGATGTCGAACGCCGGGTCGCGCTGCGTCTGGAGCGGCAGAAGTACCTCGTCGACGAGCGCGCCCCCGACTTCCACATCATCCTGGACGAGGCCGCCCTGCGCCGCCCGTACGGTAACCGCGAGGTGATGCGGGGCCAGCTCCAGCACCTCATCGAGATCTCCGAGCGGCCCAACGTGCGCCTCCAGGTGGTGCCGTTCAGCCTCGGCGGCCACTCCGGCGAAAGTGGCGCGTTCACGATCCTCAGCTTCCCGGAGTCCGACCTGTCGGACGTCGTCTACCTGGAGCAGCTCACCAGCGCGCTGTATCTGGACAAGGCCGAGGACGTCGCCCAGTACGAGAAGGCGCTCAAGGAACTCCAGAGCGACAGCCCGGGCCCCTCGGAGAGCCGCGACCTTCTCCGGGGCCTCCTCCAGCTCTCGTAAGAGGCCGTGCCGCTCTCCTGAAAAGGCTTTCGCTCTCCCGAAGGACCCCTTCAACTCACCTGAAACACAAGTACGATGACGTGTGATCAGATCGTGAAGGCGCGATCAGGGGTCTGCTTAGGGATCGAGGGATCACATTGTCGTCGTCCTGCTTCACCGACCTTGCACAGCAGTACATCGACGGTGAGTGGCGCCCGGGGACCGGTTCCTGGGACATCATCGACTTCAACCCGTACGACGACGAGAAGCTCGCGTCGATCACCATAGCCACGGCCGACGAGGTCGATCAGGCGTACCGGGCGGCGGCCCGCGCCCAGAAGCAGTGGGCCGCGACCAACCCCTACGCCCGCCGGGCGGTCTTCGAGAAGGCGCTGCGCCTGATCGAGGAGCGCGAGGCCGAGATCTCCGAGGCCATCATCGCCGAGCTCGGCGGCACCCGGCTGAAGGCCGCCTTCGAGCTGCACCTCGCCAAGGAGTTCCTGCGCGAGGCGGTCCACCTGGCGCTGGCCCCCGAGGGCCGGATCATCCCCTCGCCGGTGGACGGCAAGGAGAACCGCGTCTACCGCGTGCCGGTCGGCGTCGTGGGCGTGATCAGCCCCTTCAACTTCCCGTTCCTGCTGTCGATCAAGTCCGTCGCCCCGGCGCTCGCGCTCGGCAACGCCGTGGTGCTCAAGCCGCACCAGAACACCCCGATCGTGGGCGGTTCCCTGGTCGCGAAGCTCTTCGAGGACGCAGGGCTGCCCGGCGGGCTGCTGAACGTCGTGATCACGGACATCGCGGAGATCGGCGACGCCTTCATCGAGCACCCCGTCCCCAAGGTCATCTCCTTCACCGGCTCCGACGCCGTCGGCCGGCACGTGGCGACCGTCTGCGCCCGGCTGTTCAAGCGCTCCGTCCTCGAACTGGGCGGCAACAGCGCGCTGGTGGTCCTCGACGACGCCGACATCGACTACGCCGTCGACGCGGCGGTCTTCAGCCGGTACGTCCACCAGGGTCAGGTCTGCATGGCCGCCAACCGGGTCCTGGTGGACCGGTCGGTGGCCGGCGAGTTCACCGAGAAGTTCGTCGCCAAGGTCAAGTCCCTCAAGGCGGGCGACCCGCGCGACCCGGAGACCGTCATCGGCCCGGTCATCAACTCCTCCCAGGCGGACGCCGTCTCCGGTGTGGTCGAGCAGGCCCTCGCCGAGGGCGCCACGGCCCTGGTGCGCGGCGGGCGGACCGACAACCTCGTCGAGCCGTCCGTGCTGACGGACGTCCCCGCCGACTCGGCCCTGCTGCGGCAGGAGGTCTTCGGGCCGGTCGCGTTCCTGGTCCCGTTCGACGGTGAGGAGGAGGCCGTACGCCTCGTCAACGACACCCCGTACGGCCTGAGCGGCGCCGTGCACACCGGGAACGTCGAGCGGGGTGTGGCGTTCGCCAAGCAGATCGACACGGGCATGTTCCATGTGAACGACGGCACCGTCCACGACGAGCCGATCGTCCCCTTCGGCGGTGAGAAGCACTCCGGCATCGGCCGGCTCAACGGCGACACGATGCTGGACTCCTTCACCACGACCAAGTGGATCTCGGTGCAGCACGGCCGGAGCGGCTTCCCGTTCTAGCCCCTCGGAGGGTTTCCCGGATCTTCCGGTGCCCGGGCCCTTGCGGACAGAACCTGACCGCAAGGGCCCGTAGCGTGGTCGGTGTCAGGGGGAGAGGCCCTCTGACCAGGCGAAAGGCATCGCTCATGGTCACTCACGTTCCGGCTGAGGCACACGGCGACGAGCGCGGGGCGCTCCTGTCCTTCATCGCCGAGCAGCGCGGCGGCGTCCGCCGGGCGGTGCTCGGGCTGACGGACGACCAGGCCTCGTCGCGGCCGAGCGCCAGTGAGCTGTCCCTGGCGGGACTGGTCAAGCATGTCGCCGAGGTCGAGCAGATGTGGATCTCCCTGGCCAAGGGCGAACCGCCGGCCGTGGTGCGGGACCAGAGCAACTGGCACGAGTGCTTCCGGCTGGTCGAGGGGGAGACGGTCGAGTCGCAGCTGGCGTACTGGGAGAAGGTCGCCGCCGAGACGGAGGCGTACATCCGCTCGGTGCCGAGCCTCGACGACACCTTCGCGCTGCCGGCGCAGCCCTGGTTCCCGCCGGACGGCCGGGTCTCGCACCGCTGGCTCTGCCTCCACCTCATCCGCGAGACGGCCCGGCACGCCGGTCACGCCGACATCGTCCGCGAGTCCCTGGACGGCAGGACGGCCTTCGAGCTGGTGGCCGAGGAGCAGCGGGCGGTGGTCGAGGCATAGCCTTGGCCGCATGTCGACGATCCGCCTCCTCGTGCTCGGCGCGGTCCGTATGCACGGGCGGGCCCACGGCTACCAGGTGCGCAACGACCTGGAGTTCTGGGGCGCGCACGAGTGGTCCACCGCCAAGCCCGGCTCGATCTACCACGCGCTGAAGCAGATGGCGAAGCAAGGGCTGCTGCACGCGCACGAGATCGCCCCGTCCACGGCGGGCGGCCCGCCGCGCACGGAGTACGAGATCACCGGGCCGGGCACCGAGGAGTACTTCCGGCTGCTGCGGGAGGCGCTGGTCACCTACGACCAGCGCGGGGACATGAAGACCGCCGCCGTCGGCTTCGTCGTCGACCTGCCGCGTGTCGAGGCGATCGCGCTGCTGAAGGAACGGACCCTGCGGATCGAGCAGTGGCGGGCCGCCGTCCTGGAGCACTACGTGCCGGAGGAGGGGCCCGCGCAGCTCGGGCACATCGGCGAGATCATGAACATGTGGGTCCACACGGCCGACTCCGAGGCCGAGTGGACCCGCGGTCTCATCGAGCGCATCGAGGGCGGCGCCTACACCTTCGCCGACGAGGGCGACCCGTTCGTCGGCATCCTGGCCGAGGACGAGGAGAACCCGTACGCGACGGGGGAGCGGCACCCGGGGGACGCCCACTAATCAAGTTTGACGAATGGCGTGGAGGGGTTTACCTTTGCGCTTGTAGTCAAGTTTGACTAGTCAAGGGGGCTCAGTGGCCGACACGGCGATCGACGTCGAAGGCGCGGAGAAGGCGTACGGCGACAAGAAGGCGCTCGACGGGCTCGACCTCACGGTCGCGCGCGGCACGGTGCACGGAGTGCTGGGCCCGAACGGCGCCGGCAAGACCACCCTGGTCAGGGTCCTGTCCACCCTGCTGCGGCCCGACGCGGGCCGGGTCGAGGTGGCCGGGTGCGACGTGGTGCGCGAGGCGTACGCCGTGCGGCTGCGCATCGGCCTGCTCGGCCAGCACGCCGCGCTCGACGAGGAGCTCGGCGGTCGGCAGAACCTGGAGCTGTTCGGCCGGCTGCACCACCTGGGGGCGAGGCGGGCACGCGCGCGGGCCGGTGAACTCCTGGAGCGCTTCGACCTGACCGACACCGGCCGCAAGGCGGTCCGGCAGTACAGCGGGGGCATGCGG
This sequence comes from Streptomyces sp. NPDC007929, assembly GCF_042959065.1. NCBI lineage: Bacteria > Bacillati > Actinomycetota > Actinomycetes > Kitasatosporales > Streptomycetaceae > Streptomyces > Streptomyces sp. NPDC007929. Next base: position 122,456 of record NZ_JBIBKD010000015.1, read on the forward strand.
CGCCGACTGGACCTGGCCGCCTCCCTGATCACCGAGCCGGAGGTGCTGTTCCTGGACGAGCCGACCACCGGCCTCGACCCGCGCGGCCGCGCCGAGGTGTGGGCCTCCGTCCGCTCCCTGGTCGGCGGCGGTACGACGGTCCTGCTGACCACGCAGTATCTGGAGGAGGCCGATCAGCTCGCCGACCGCATCTCGGTCGTGGACGCCGGCCGGGTCATCGCCGAGGGCACGGCCGACGAGCTGAAGGCCGGGACCGGCGGCGACCGCATCGACGTGACCCTGCGGGACGCCGGCCAACTGGGGGCCGCCGTGGCCCTGTTGCCGCTCACCGGGGTCAGCGTCGACGCCGACCGGCGGTTGCTGAGCGCCCCGGTGACCGACCGCATGGAGGCGCTCTCCGGGGTCGTACGGGCCCTGCGGGAGGCCGGGATCGAGGCGGAGGACGTCGCGCTGCGCCGCCCGACGCTGGACGAGGTGTTCCTGCACCTCACCGGGGACGACCGCCGAGTGAAGGAGGCCGCGTGACCGCTCACGCCCTGACCGACTCCTGGACCATGACCCGCCGGGAACTCGCCCGCTGGGGGCGGCAGCCCGTCCAGCTCGTCGTCAACCTGGTCTTCCCGGTGATGCTGCTGCTGATGTTCGGCTACCTGGTCGGCGGCGGCCGGGGCGTGACGGGGGACTACCGCGATTACCTGATCCCGGGCATGCTCGCGCTCACCATGGCCTTCGGCCTGGAGGGCACGATGCTCGCCGTCACGCAGGACCTCGACAAGGGCGTGATCGACCGGTTCCGCTCGATGCCCATGGCCAACGGGGCGGTGCTGGTGGGCCGTTCGGCCGCCGACATGCTCCAGTCCGCGCTGGCCCTGGTCGTGCTCATCGGCGTGGGCGTCGCGCTCGGCTGGCGTCCCGGCGGCGGCCCGGCGGGCCTCCTCGGGGCGATGGGCCTGCTGCTCCTGTTCCGGTTCGCCATGCTCTGGATCGGCATCCACCTGGCCCTGGTGGCGGGCAAGCCCGAGATGGTCCAGGCCGTGCAGATCCTGGTCTGGCCGGTCGGCTTCCTGTCCAACGCGCTGGCCACCCCCGGCTCGATGCCGGGCTGGCTGGGCACGGCCGTCGAGTGGAACCCCATGTCCCACACGGCCACGGCCGTACGGCACCTGTTCGGCGTGCCCGGCACCGAGTCCGGGCACGCCTGGGCCGCGGTCGCCTGGCCCCTGGCCCTGCTGGCGGTGTTCTTCCCGCTGGCGGTTCGGAGGTTCACACGGCTGAGCCGCTAGGCCTGTCGTTTGGATCAGCCCGCAGACGCGGGGCCTGGCAAGCGCGTTTCCCGGCAGGAGCCCGCTAGTGGTGGAAGCTGGTCGCCGCGCCCCTGTCCTCGGTCAGCGGGCGCGGCTGTCGGCGCAGGTCCGGGAGGAGTCGTTCCAGGTCCTGGGCGAGCAGCTCCGCGAGGTCGGTGGAGAAGCCGTTGCGGCACACCACTCGCAGGACCGACAGGTCCTCGCGGTTGGCCGGGAAGGTGTACGCGGGGACCAGCCAGCCGCTCTCGCGCAGCCGCCGGGAGACGTCGAAGACGTCGTACGCCTTCACCTCCGGCGCGGTCGTGAAGGCGAACACCGGCAGCTCGTCGCCCCTTGTCAGCAACCGGAAGTCGCCGAGCGCCTCGATCCGCCCGGCCAGCTCCGTCGCCACGTCGCGGGCGGCCTGCTGCACCGCCCGGTAGCCCTGCCGGCCCAGCCGCAGGAACGTGTAGTACTGCGCCACGACCTGCGCGCCCGGGCGGGAGAAGTTCAGGGCGAACGTCGGCATGTCGCCGCCCAGGTAGTTCACCCGGAACACCAGCTCCTCCGGCAGCGCCTCCGCGTCCCGCCACAACGCCCAGCCGACGCCCGGGTAGACCAGCCCGTACTTGTGCCCCGAGGTGTTGATCGACGCCACCCTCGGCAGCCGGAAGTCCCACACCAGGTCCTCGTCGAGGAAGGGCGCGACCATCGCCCCGGACGCCCCGTCGACGTGCACGGGGATGTCGTACCCGGTCCGTTCCTGCAGCGTGTCCAGCGCCGCGCACAGGTCCGCGATCGGCTCGTAGGACCCGTCGAAGGTGGAGCCGAGGATCCCGACGACCCCGATGGTGTTCTCGTCGCACAGCTCGGCCGCGGCCTGCGGGTCCAGGTGGAACCGTTCGCCCTCCATGGGCACCAGCCGGGCCTCCACCTCCCAGAAGGTGCAGAACTTCTCCCAGCAGACCTGCACGTTGACGCCCATCACCAGGTTGGGCCGCGCCCCGGGGTAGCGGTCGGCGTTGCGCCGGGCCCAGCGCCGCTTCAGCGCCATCCCGGCGAGCATGCACGCCTCGCTCGACCCGGTCGTCGAACACCCCACGGCGGTCGAGGGGTCGGGCGCGTTCCACAGGTCGGCGAGCATCGCCACGCAGCGCCGCTCCAGCTCGGCGGTGCGCGGGTACTCGTCCTTGTCGATCATGTTCTTGTCGCGGCACTCCGCCATCAGGGTCCCGGCCTCGGGCTCCATCCAGGTGGTGACGAAGGTGGCGAGGTTCAGCCGGGCGTTGCCGTCGAGCATCAGCTCGTCGCGTACCAGCTGGTGGGCGGTGGACGGTGGCATGGGCTGGTCCGGGAGCCGGTGCGTGGGCGGGGCCTCGACCATGTCGCCGAGCGGGTTGGCGGGGCCGTAGAAGGGGTTGACGGACAGTCGGTGTTCGGCGGGCCGGCGGGGGCCTTCGTGGAACGGCATGGGTGCCTCCAGGGGTGAGTTCGGCAGGGGTGTTTTCGGCAGAGGCTTCAGCGGACCGACGTGCCGTCCGCGCGCAGCTGCATCTGCGGGCGGCCCGTCACCAGCAGCCAGGCCGGCAGCGAGGCGATGCAGAGCAGGGCGATGACCGTCGGCTCGGTGACCAGCACCGCGGCGACGAACAGGCTGATCCAGCCCTGCCGCGTGATCGCCAGCAGCACCCCGAGCACACCGGCGGACACGCCCACCGAGGGATGCACCCCGGACACCAGGGCGTGCGCGCACAGGCCGAGGGCAGTGCCGACGAACACGGCGGGGAAGATGCGCCCGCCACGGAAACCGCAGGCGGCGGCCACGACCAGCGCGGCCAGTTTCACCACCGTCATGACGGCGAACTCCCCGGCCGACCAGCCGTCCGGGTCGCGGGCCAGCGTGGTGATCTCGTCGAGCCCCTTGAACAGCGTCAGATGACCGCCCACGGCCGCGAGACAGCCGAGCACGGCCCCACCCACCGGCAGCATCAACATCGGGTGCCGCAGCATCCGGAAGGCCCGGTGGGCGTACGGCAGCGCCCGTACGGCGCACATGGCGAGCAGCGCGCCCACGGCGGTGACCACGACGGCCGCCAGCAGGTCGGTCCACCCCGCCCGGCCGAAGGACGGCAGCCCCAGGTCGAAGCTCGGGTGGTCGAGGAGGGTGACGGTCAGGGAACCGGCGGCCGCGGCGGTCAGCGGCGCGAAGAGGTTGTCCCACAGCATCCCGCGGGTCTCCTTCGTGGCCAGCAGCTCGGAGATCGCCAGGGCGGCCGCGACCGGGGTGCCGAACAGCGCGCCGATGGTGGCCGCCTCCGCCAGCGCCGGCCAGATCCGGCCCGGGGCCCGGGGGATCAGCCGACCGCCCAGCCAGACCGCGAGCCCCACGTTCACGGTGATGATCGGGTTCTCGGGGCCGAGGCTGGGCCCTCCGGCCAGCATCAGCGCGGTCACCACCACCAGCCCCGGCAGCACCACGGGCGGCAGGACGGGCGCGTCCAGACCGACGGTGGCGGGATCGGGACCCGCGTGCCCCGGCGCCTTCCACACCACCAGCCCGACGGCGACGCCGGTGGCGATGAGCACGGCGAACATCCACGCCACCGAGTACCGGCCGACCCCGAGCGCGTCCGGCAGGGTCTGCCAGAGCACGTCCTCCAGGTGCTCGGCGGCGACCTCCACCCCCACCAGGATCAGGCTGCACAGCACGCCCACGACGACGGCGGGCACGATCGAGGGCAGCAGGGCGCGAGCGGGCGTCGAGGGGCGGACGGGGGTTTCCTGGTCTTCGGAGTCCTGGACCACGGGCACACGATAAACGGATCAAACAGTGCAAACCGGAAACACGCTTGCACCTCACGTGACGTGAGGCCCGACCGTGGAGCACGGAAGAAGGGAGCGGAAGTGGACTACTCGGTGGGACAGGTCGCGGGCTTCGCCGGTGTCACGGTGCGCACGCTGCACCACTACGACGACATCGGCCTGCTCGTCCCGAGCGAACGCAGCCACGCGGGCCACCGGCGCTACAGCGACGCCGACCTCGACCGGTTGCAGCAGATCCTGTTCTACCGGGAGCTCGGCTTCCCCCTCGACGAGGTCGCCGCCCTGCTCGACGATCAGGCCACCGGAAAGGCGGACCCGCGCGCGCACCTGCGCCGCCAGCACGAGCTGCTGACCGCCCGGATCGAGAAGCTGCGGAAGATGGCGGCGGCCGTGGAGCACGCCATGGAGGCACGCACGATGGGACTCAACCTCACGCCCGAGGAGAGGTTCGAGGTCTTCGGGGACAACGACCCGGAGCAGTACGCCGAGGAGGTCGAGCAGCGCTGGGGCGGCACCGACGAGTACGCCGACTCGCAGCGCCGCACCGCGAGCTACACCAAGGAGGACTGGAAGCGCATCCAGGCCGAGGCCGCCGACTGGGGCGAGCGCTACGGCGCCCTGATGGCGGCGGACGAGCCGCCCACCGGCGAGGCGGCCATGACCCTTGCGGAGGAGCACCGGCAGCACATCTGCACGTGGTTCTACGAGTGCTCCTACGACATCCACCGCTGCCTCGGCGAGATGTACGTCTCCGACGAGCGGTTCAAGGCGTTCTACGAGGTGCTGCGTCCGGGCCTCGCCGAGCACCTGAGGGACGCGATCGTCGCGAACGCGGCACGTCACACCTCCTGACCCCCGGCCCGGGAGTGCCTCACTCCCGGGTCAGGACCACCGCCGTGCCGTACGCGCACACCTCGGTGCCCACGTCGGCCGCCTCCGTCACATCGAAGCGGAAGGCGAGGATCCCGTTGGCGCCACGCGCGCGTGCCTGCTCGACGAGCCGCTCCATGGCCTGGTTGCGGGTCTGCACGAGCGTCTTGGTGAGCCCGCGCAGCTCGCCTCCGACCATCGACTTCAGCCCGGCGCCGATCTGGCTCCCCACATGGCGGGAGCGCACCGTCAGGCCGAAGACCTCGCCGATCACCTCCCGCACGTGGTAGCCGGGTACGTCGTTCGTGGTGACGACGAGGACCTCGGGCTCCGGGCCCTGTCCGCCGCCGTATTCATCGATGCCCATGGCTCACAGCTTTGACCGGGGCGGGGCACAGTGCATCCTGAGTACGCCCATGGAACCTGGGCCATGACGGCTGCGTTGATACTTTGAGGCAGCCAGACCCCGCCCGTCCCCCACAGCAGCAGGAGCCACATCCCCGTGACCACGCTTGCGCTCGGCCCCGAGTGGCTCAGCCCGGACTACCTGATCGAGACGTTCGCCCTGCCGGGCATCCTGCTCATCGTCTTCGCGGAGTCCGGTCTCTTCGCGTTCCTGCCGGGTGACTCCCTGCTGTTCACGGCCGGCCTCTTCGTGGCCGAGGGCAACTACATCACCCAGCCGCTGTGGCTGGTCTGCCTGCTGATCGTGCTCGCCGCCGTCATCGGCGACCAAGTGGGCTACATGATCGGCAAGTTCCTGGGCCCGAAGCTCTTCAACCGTCCCAACTCCAAGCTCTTCAAGCAGGAGAACCTGGACAACGCCCACGAGTTCATGGAGAAGTACGGCCCCAAGGCGATCGTCCTGGCCCGCTTCGTCCCCATCGTGCGCACCTTCGCCCCCATCGTGGCCGGTGCCGGCCGCATGAAGTACCGCACCTTCCTCACGTACAACGTCATCGGTGGTGTCGCCTGGGGCACCGGCGTCACCCTCGCGGGGTACTGGCTCGGCCAGATCGGCTTCATCAAGAAGAACGTCGAGTCGATCCTCATCCTGATCGTCCTGCTGTCCGTCGTCCCGATCATCATCGAGTACCTGCGCGACCGCTCGAAGAAGAAGCGCGCCGCGGCCGAGGCCCCCGAGGAGCACCGGCAGCACCAGGCCATGGACGACGCCACGACCCAGCTCCGCCGCATCACCCCGGACGACCAGCCGCCCCACCAGCGGCCGCAGCAGCAGCCGTACGACGACCGGAACGGCTACAACGACCAGCAGTACTACAACCAGTACCCGCAGAGCCCGGGCTACGGGCAGCAGCAGCCGCACGGTCAGCAGCAGCCGTACGGGACCCAGCAGCAGCCGTACGGCACGCAGCAGGGGCCTTACCACAACGGCTACTGAGCGGGCCTGCCCGTGGGGGCGCGGGGAACTGCGCGAACAGCCCCCACGGGCCCGAGGCCGCCACCGGAGCCACCGCCCCGACGCCGTAGCCACCCGGCGCTAGAAACCCCTGGTGCGCTTGGCGGCCCGCCGCTTCTCCGCGGACCCGATGCGCAGGAACATCCGGGAGATCTCCGACCCGAGGTTCACCCCGATGGCGATGGCCATGGCGAGCGCCACCGCCTTCGACAGCGACACCAGCCCCTCGTCCACCTCGTTCTGGGCGATCGCCAGCAGCCCGAAGTACGTCGCGGAACCCGGCAGCAGGGGCCCGATCGCCGCCGTCGTGTAGGGCAGGGCGGAGGCGAACTGATACCGGGACAGCAACTGCCCGAAGAGGCCCACCAGCCCCGCGGCCGCCGCCGTGGACGCCACCGGCGACAGGTCACCCACGAGGTGCATCGCGCCGTAGACGACCCACGCGACACCGCCGTTCAGCGTCACCCACATCACGGTGGATCGTTCCTGCTGGAGCAGTACCGCGAACGCCAGGGACAGCAGCATCGACGCCGCGATCATCATCACCGGGTCGTCGGAGGCGCCGAGCGCCTGGTCGGGGTTGAGCCGCGCGCCCAGCTGCACACCGAAGTACAGCACCAGCAGCACACCCGCGACGATGCCGACGAAGAAGTACAGGACCTCCAGCAGCCGCGCGGACGCGGTGATGTAGAAGCCGGTCAGCCCGTCCTGCACGCCCGCCACCAGCGCCCGCCCCGGCAGCAGCGCGAACAGCCCACCGGTGATCACCGCGGACGCCTTCACGTCCACATGGACCAGCGTCAGCGCGACCCCGATCGCGGCCGGCGGCATCGCGGCCACCGTGAACTGGTAGAACTCCGGCAGCCCGCGCCCCGCGCACAACCACGCCAGCCGGTCACCGAGCATCGCGCCCAGCGCCGCGGCCACGAACACGATCAGATCGCCGCCCACCAGCACGGAAGCCGCACCGGCCAGCAGCCCGCTCGCACCCGTCAGCGCCCAGCCGGGGTAGGGGTGACGGTTACGGCGGATCTCCGCCAGCCGCCGGTAGGCCTCCTCCAGCGAGACCGCCGTCTCGTGGTCGCTGAGGTCGTCCACCAGCTGGTACACGGCCGCCAGCCGCGTGTAGTCGGTACCCCGCCGGCGCACCGTCCGCGACGCCGTGACCGGGTCGTCGACCAGGGACGGCTGATAGGAGATCGCCAGCAGCGTGAAGGTCACATTGGGCTCGCAGCGGTCCAGACCGTACGACCGGCACACGGCGAACATCGCCGCCTCCACGTCCTCGGCGCCCTCACCGCCCGCCAGCAGCAACTCCCCGATACGCAGCGTCAGGTCGAGCACACGCGGCACCGCGGGCCCCGACTCGTCGCCGTGACGCTGGATCGCCTCCGGCGCCGGCCGCTCCGCCACCGGCATGCGCAGCATCGTGCGCATCCGGTCCTGCCAGGGCACGTCCTTGGTCAGACTGACCACGGGGACCCCGCTCGGCGGTGTGAACGCCGTCGGGGCCTGCCGTGCGCTGTACGTGCTCGGCGGTGTGAACGCCGACCCCTCCGGCTCCACCGCGGGCGCCGCATGGACGTCCAGGCCCTGCGGCACGGCGAACTCGGACGTCGTCTCGGACTCCGGGCCCGCCCCTCTGAGCAGAGCCAGCCCGTCGGGGACCGCGAACTCCGACGTCGTCGACATGTCCCCGTCGACACCGGTCCCGGCCGGAGGCTGGAACGCACTCCTCGCCTCGTCCGACCTCGGCTTGCGGTCCTCCGCGTCCGTCACTGCCTGGCGCTCCCTGTACGACACGTCAGCCTCGTACCCCCCACTGCCTCAGTATGCGCACAGACGGACGAACGGGCCGCACGCGCAGGCGTGCGGCCCGTCGACAACACAAGAGGAGGTCAGTGACCGCCCTGGTCCTTGAAACGCTTGTAGGACCGCTCGATCTCGGCCTCGGCCTCGGTACGGCCCACCCAGTCCGCACCCTCGACCGACTTGCCGGGCTCCAGGTCCTTGTACACCTCGAAGAAGTGCTGGATCTCCAGGCGGTCGAACTCCGACACGTGGTGGATGTCCCGCAGGTGCTCCACCCGCGGGTCCGTCGACGGCACGCACAGCAGCTTGTCGTCGCCGCCCGCCTCGTCCGTCATACGGAACATGCCGATCGCGCGGCAGCGGATCAGACAGCCCGGGAACGTCGGCTCGTCGAGGATGACCAGCGCGTCCAGCGGGTCGCCGTCCTCGCCGAGGGTGTTCTCGACGAAACCGTAGTCGGTCGGGTAGGCGGTCGAGGTGAAGAGTCGCCGGTCCAGGCGGATACGACCGGTCTCGTGGTCCACCTCGTACTTGTTGCGCGAACCCTTCGGAATCTCGATCGTGACGTCGAACTCCACCGGTGGCTCCTCCATGATCAACACATAGTTCTGGTGATTAAGTGTCCCTCACGCAGGTGTGTGATCGCGAAAGGGGCTGGTGGTCGTGCCAGAGCTGAGGCCTTGGCGGGCCGCGAAAGCGCACGTGGTGCGCCTCGCGGATGCCGTACGACCACGCCTGGCCCGGGTCGCAGCGGCCACGAAACCACAGGTCGCACGGCTCGCACGAGCCGGGAAACCGCAGGTCGCGAGGGTCGCGCTGCCGAAGACCTGGCAGTACACCGCGGGTGCCGCCACCGCCGGACTCGCACTCGCCGCCGGGGTGGTGACCGCCGCCGGTCCCTGGGACTCCACCGGTCAGCGTACGGCCGAGACGGACCGGGCAGTGGCCCTGGCCCGCCCGGGTGGCACAGATCACGGCAGCGCCCCCGGAGCGCCCGGCCGGCCCAAGCCCGCCCCCAGCGCCGGTCCCGTCCTGACCGGCCTCGGCGGCGTCAGCACCGTGAAGTCCGCCCCGGACGGCAAGGCCCTCGCAGGCGCCCTCGACCCGTTGCTGAAGGACCCGGCCCTCGGCACCCGGCCCGCCGCCTCCGTCATCGACGTGACCACCGGCAGACGCCTGTACGGCTCCGGCTCCGGCACCGCGCTCACCCCCGCCTCCACCACCAAGCTCGCCACCGCCGTCGCCGTACTGTCCGCCCTGGGCACCGACCACCGCTTCACCACCCGCGCCGCCCTCGAACCCGACACCAGGGAAGTCGTCCTGGTCGGCGGCGGCGACCCCACCCTCACGGCCCGCGAGAAGGCCCAGGGCTCCGCGAGCCTGCGCACCCTGGCCGCCGGCACCGCCGCCGCCCTCGCCGACCGGGGCGTCCGCGACGTCACCCTCTCGTACGACACGACCCTCTACGCGGGCGACGAGATGCACCCGATCGGGGTCGACGGCAACCTCGCCCGTGTCACCCCCCTGATGGCCGACGAAGGCCGCACCGACGACTCCACGCGTGGACCCGTCGAACGCGTGCCCGACCCGGCGGCGGACGCCGCCCGCCGCTTCGGGGACCTCCTGAAGTCCCACGGCATCAAGACCACCGCCCCCGGCCCGTCCAAGGCCACCACCCGCGCCAAGACCCTCGCCAAGGTCTCCTCGCCCCCGCTCTCCGACCTCGTCGAGCGCATGCTCACCAACAGCGACAACGACATCGCCGAAGCCCTCGCCCGCCAGACGGCGATCGCCACCGGCGAACGCGCCGACTTCGCCGGCGCCGGCAAGGCCATCGGCTCCCGGCTGCGCACCCTCGGCCTCCCCGTCAAGGGCGCCGCCTTCAAGGACGGCAGCGGCCTCGACCGCGCCGACCGCCTCACCCCCGACCTGCTCACCGCCCTGCTCGCCAAGGCCGCCGACCCCGCCCACCCCGAACTCCGCCCGGCCCTCACCGGCCTCCCCGTCGCCGGCTTCACCGGCACCCTGACCACCCGTTACACGGACGGAGCATCCGGCGTCGTGCGCGCCAAGACCGGCACCCTCTCCGGCGTCCACACCCTCGCGGGCACCCTCGTCGACGAGGACGGCCGCCTGCTCGCCTTCGCGTTCATGGCCAACGGCACTGACGGCATCCTCCCCACCGCCACCCAGAAGGCCCTGGACCGGATCGCCACCGCCCTGTCCGCCTGCGGCTGCCGCTGACGGCCCCCCGCCCACCGGCCCCCGGCCCTCGCCGCCCTGCCCCACCGGCCGGCGCTCACGTACGGTTGACGCATGACGAGCATCGGTGGTGCTTCAACCGGCATGGTCGACTGGAACCTCGCGGTCGCGACCGCGACCCGGCTCGTACGGCCGGGCCCCGAGGTCAGTCGCGACGAGGCCCGCGCCGTCGTCGCGGAACTGCGCCGGCATGCCAAGGCCTCGGAGGAACACGTCCGCGGATTCACCCGCCTGGGTACCGAGGAGGGCCACGACACCCCCGTCCTGGTCGTCGACCGCCCCGGCTGGATCCGCGCGAACGTCGCCGGATTCCGCGAGATCCTCCGGCCCCTGCTCGACAAGATGCAGGAACGACGCGGCAACACCCCCGGCGGCTCCGTCATGAGCGCCGTCGGAGGCAAGGTAACCGGCGTCGAACTCGGCATGCTGCTCTCCTTCCTCTCCTCCCGCGTCCTCGGCCAGTACGAGACCTTCGCCCCCGCCACCCGCGACCTCCCCAGCGGCGGCAACGGCGGCGGCCGGCTCCTGCTCGTCGCCCCCAACATCGTCCACGTGGAGCGTGAACTCGACGTCGACCCGCACGACTTCAGGCTCTGGGTGTGCCTCCACGAAGAGACCCACCGCACCCAGTTCACCGCCGTGCCCTGGCTGCGGGACCACCTTGAGGGTGAAATCCAGGCGTTCCTGCAGGAGACCGACGTCGACCCCATGACCGTCCTCGAACGCGTCCGGGAAGCCGCCCAGACCCTCGCCGGAGGCCGCCCCGAGGCCGAGGAGGACGACGGAGGCCGCTCCCTCGTCGAAATCGTCCAGACCCCCGCCCAGCGCGAGATCCTCGGCCGCCTCACGGCCGTCATGTCCCTGCTGGAAGGGCACGCCGACTTCGTCATGGACGGCGTCGGCCCCTCCGTCGTGCCCTCCGTCGGCGAGATCCGCGAGAAGTTCCAGCAACGCCGCGCCAAGGGCGCCTCCCGCCTCGACCTGGCCCTGCGCAAACTGCTCGGCCTGGACGCCAAACTCCGCCAGTACCGCGACGGCGAACGCTTCGTACGAGCCGTCGTCAACGACGTCGGCATGGACGGCTTCAACCGCGTATGGACCTCGCCCAACACCCTCCCCACCAAATCGGAGATCGCCAAACCGGCGGACTGGGTCGCGCGGGTGCACCGCAAGGCCGAGTAGTGAACATCGCGGGAAGGTCGTGAAAGGAAACCGGCCGACGGCAGGCGAACGCCCCTCCAATCACCCGTCCGAGGGACCGTGAGGCAGGGGTAGGCGTGCAATGCTCGGGGAACGGCCCGGTTCTGTCACCATCTACACACTCTGCGTGACCGACACGCGGGCACACCCCCCCCGAAAACTTCATGAAGGGAACCGGACATGGGTCCCCATCCTGCGGTCGCGGCGATACGCCTGGCGGTCCGCCGCGTCCTCCACGACCTCCTCACCGAACACCACCGCGCCCCCGCCGCGGTGACGCACGCCCCCTCGCACGAGCCCCCACCCCCGCCGCTCGTGCTCGTGGCGTGCTCCGGCGGCGCCGACTCCATGGCCCTCGCCTCCGCCCTCGCCTTCGAATCCCCCAAACTAGGCATCAGGGCCGGCGGCATCACCGTCGACCACGGCCTCCAGCCCGGCTCCGACACCCGCGCCACCGAAGTCGTCCAGCGCCTGCGTGAACTCGGCCTCGATCCCGTCGACTCCGTCGCCGTCACCGTCGGCCGCACCGGCGGACCCGAAGCCGCCGCCCGCGACGCCCGCTACGCCGCACTCGACACCGCGGCCGAACGCCACGGCGCCACCGCCGTCCTGCTCGGCCACACCCGCGACGACCAGGCCGAAACCGTCCTGCTCGGCCTCGCCCGCGGCTCCGGCATCCGCTCCCTGTCCGGCATGGCCGCGGTCTCGGGGGCCGACGGCCGCTACCGGCGCCCCTTCCTGGAGCTCGACCGGCAGACCGCCCGCAAAGCCTGCATGGTCCAGTCCCTGCCCGTCTGGGACGACCCCCACAACGCCGACCCGGCCTACACCCGCTCCCGGCTGCGCCACGAAGGCCTGCCCGCCCTGGAGAAGGCCCTCGGCAAAGGCGTCGTCGAAGCCCTCGCCCGCACGGCCCAGCTCTCCCGCGACGACGCCGACGCCCTCGACTCCTGGGCCGGCCAGGCCGAGGCCACCGTCCGCGACGCCGCCGGACTCCTCGAATGCGCCAAGCTCTACGCCCTGCCGCCCGCCGTACGCCGCCGCGTCCTGCGCCGCGCCGCCATCGCCGCCGGCGCACCCGCCGGCTCACTCTTCGCCCGCCACATCGAAGAAGTCGACCGGCTGATCACCGGCTGGCGCGGTCAGGGAGCCATCAACCTCCCCGGCAAAGTCGTCGCCCAGCGGCAGGGTGGCAGACTGGTGATTCGGCAAGGCTGAACCACGACCCCTCCCCGCATCCTGGCGGAGGGGCCGAGCGGCCGGTGGGACGACCGAAAGTGATGCGGGTGGACGCGAAAGACATGGGTGCCGACCTCGAGAAGGTGCTCATCACCAAGGAAGAGATCGACGCCAAGCTGGCCGAGCTGGCAGCGAAGATCGACGCGGAGTACGCGGGCAAGAACCTGCTCATCGTCGGAGTCCTCAAGGGCGCGGTGATGGTCATGGCCGACCTCGCCAGGGCGCTGTCCACCCCCGTCACCATGGACTGGATGGCCGTATCCTCGTACGGGGCGGGCACCCAGTCCTCCGGTGTGGTGCGGATCCTCAAGGACCTCGACACCGACATCAAGGGCCGGCACGTCCTGATCGTCGAAGACATCATCGACTCCGGCCTGACCCTGTCCTGGCTGCTCTCCAACCTCGGCTCGCGCGAGCCCGCCTCCCTCAAGGTGTGCACGCTGCTGCGCAAGCCCGAGGCCGCGAAGGTCGCCATCGACGTGGAATGGGTCGGCTTCGACATCCCCAACGAATTCGTCGTGGGCTACGGCCTCGACTACGCCGAGAAGTACCGCAACCTCCCGTTCGTCGGTACGCTCGCGCCCCACGTGTACGGCGGCTGAAACCCGGCCGCGGTGCCGACACGGTGATCGGGAACCCCAGCGGGCCTCCCGCCGTTGGAGCAGGCGTAGGCGGATCGCCAGCCGTCCCACGCGGCTTCAGGTGACAATGCTGGGGTACCGTCCGAAGAACAGTCTTTATCAAACTCACTATGGCAGGAGGGACGGGGCGGCACCGCTCCGTATGGATGGACGTGAAGCGATACTTCCGTGGGCCGGTCATGTGGATCGTGCTGGCCGTCCTTGCCGTGGTCGTGTTGATGCAGGTCGTCGGCTCGTCCGGCGGCTACAAGACGGTGGACACCGGCCAGGTCGTCCAGGCGATCAACCAGAACAAGGTCGAGTCGGCCAAGCTGACCACCGGTGACGAGCAGACCATCAAGGCCACGCTCAAAGACGGTGTGAAGGTCGAGGGCAGCTCGAAGATCCAGGCGAGCTACATCGGCGACCAGGGCGTCGACATCGCCAACACGCTGCAGAACAAGTACCAGGACAAGCAGATCCCGGACGGCTACACCGTTTCGCCGTCCAAGCAGAACCCGTTCGTCGGCATCCTGCTCTCCCTGCTGCCCTTCGTGCTGATCGTGGTCGTGTTCCTGTTCCTGATGAACCAGATGCAGGGCGGCGGCTCCCGAGTCATGAACTTCGGGAAGTCCAAGGCCAAGCTCATCACCAAGGACACCCCCAAGACCACCTTCTCCGACGTCGCCGGATCCGACGAGGCCGTCGAGGAACTCCACGAGATCAAGGAATTCCTCCAGGAGCCCGCCAAGTTCCAGGCCGTCGGCGCCAAGATCCCCAAGGGCGTCCTGCTCTACGGGCCCCCCGGCACCGGCAAGACCCTGCTCGCACGCGCCGTCGCAGGCGAGGCGGGCGTCCCCTTCTACTCGATCTCCGGATCCGACTTCGTCGAGATGTTCGTCGGCGTCGGCGCCTCCCGAGTCCGCGACCTCTTCGAGCAGGCCAAGGCGAACGCCCCGGCGATCGTCTTCGTCGACGAGATCGACGCGGTCGGCCGCCACCGTGGCGCCGGCCTCGGCGGCGGACACGACGAGCGCGAGCAGACCCTCAACCAGCTCCTCGTCGAGATGGACGGCTTCGACGTCAAGGGCGGCGTGATCCTCATCGCCGCCACGAACCGCCCCGACATCCTCGACCCGGCGCTGCTGCGCCCCGGCCGCTTCGACCGGCAGATCGCCGTCGACCGCCCGGACATGCAGGGCCGCCTGGAGATCCTCAAGGTCCACCAGAAGGGCAAGCCGGTCGCGCCCGACGTCGACCTGTCGGCCATGGCCCGCCGCACGCCCGGCATGACCGGTGCCGATCTCGCCAACGTCCTGAACGAGGCCGCCCTGCTGACGGCCCGCAGCGACCAGAAGCTGATCGACAACCACATGCTCGACGAGGCGATCGACCGTGTCGTCGCGGGCCCGCAGAAGCGGACCCGGATCATGTCGGACAAGGAGAAGAAGATCACCGCGTACCACGAGGGCGGACACGCCCTGGTCGCGGCGGCCTCCCCGAACTCCGACCCCGTCCACAAGATCACGATCCTGTCGAGAGGCCGCGCCCTCGGCTACACGATGGTGCTGCCGGACGAGGACAAGTACTCGACCACGCGCAACGAGATGCTGGACCAGCTCGCCTACATGCTGGGCGGCCGCGCGGCCGAGGAACTCGTCTTCCACGACCCCACCACGGGTGCCGCCAACGACATCGAGAAGGCCACCGGCCTGGCCCGCGCCATGGTCACGCAGTACGGCATGACCGAGCGTCTCGGCGCGATCAAGTTCGGCGGCGACAACACCGAGCCCTTCCTCGGCCGTGAGATGTCTCACCAGCGCGACTACTCGGAAGAGGTCGCCGCGCTCGTGGACGAAGAGGTCAAGAAGCTCATCGAGACGGCGCACAACGAGGCCTGGGAGATCCTGGTCGAGAACCGCGACGTCCTCGACAACCTCGTACTGCAGCTGCTGGAGAAGGAGACGCTGGGCAAGGAGCAGATCGCCGAGATCTTCGCCCCCATCGTCAAGCGCCCGCCCAGGCCCGCCTGGACCGGCTCCTCCCGCCGCACGCCCTCCACCCGTCCGCCGGTCCTCTCCCCCAAGGAGCTGGCCCTGACGAACGGCGCGAACGGCGCGACGCCGGCCATCTCCACCGCCAAGAGCACCGCGGCGGAGCCCGCCCCGGCGCCCGAGCGGACCCCGGAGGACCGCCCCGAGAGCTGACCGGCTCTCCCGGCGGCCCACCGCCCCGGAATGGATGCCGCGCCCCCCAGGTTTTAGCCTGGGGGGCGCGGCTTTTCGCCATTTCCGCAGGCCGCCCGCGAAGGACACAGGAACGAGGCATCAGATGACCGACCCCGTGACGCTGGACGGCGCCGGCCATATCGGCGAGTTCGACGAGAAGCGCGCCGAGAACGCCGTACGCGAACTCCTGATCGCGGTCGGCGAGGACCCGGACCGCGAGGGCCTCCGCGAGACGCCGGCGCGGGTGGCGCGGGCGTACAAGGAGATATTCGCGGGGCTGTGGCAGAAGCCCGAGGACGTGCTGACGACGACGTTCGACATCGGGCACGACGAGATGGTCCTCGTGAGGGACATCGAGGTGTACTCGACCTGTGAGCACCACCTCGTACCGTTCCGGGGCGTGGCCCATGTCGGGTACATCCCGGCCACCAGCGGGAAGATCACCGGGCTGTCCAAGCTGGCCCGGCTCGTGGACGTCTACGCCCGCCGCCCGCAGGTGCAGGAACGACTCACCACGCAGATCGCGGACTCCCTGATGGAGATCCTGGAGCCGCGCGGAGTCATCGTGGTCGTCGAGTGCGAGCACATGTGCATGTCCATGCGCGGGATCCGCAAGCCGGGCGCCAAGACGGTGACGTCGGCGGTGCGGGGGCAGCTTCGGGACATGGCGACGCGGAGCGAGGCGATGAGCCTCATCATGGCGCGCTGAGGCCCGCCGAAGGCCTGCCTAGACCGTCGGGGCGACGCCCGTGCCGTCGTTCTCGTCGTCCTCCGGGAGCTTGCAGACGCGCTCCAGGAAGAGGGCCGCCGCTATGACGCCGATGCCCGCGACGACGGAGAGGCCGGCGTAGATGGCCTGGTCGCGGCGGGCGGGGATGTCGAGGGATTCCAGGAGGAAGACGCCGGTGCCGCCGTACATACCGGCGACGAGGGCGGCGACCAGGGCGCTGGCGTGGCCGAAGACGACCGCGCGGGCCGCCATGAGGGGGTCGACGCCCTTGGCCTCGGGGCGGCGCTCGCGCTGGGCCTTGAGGCGGGCGCGGATCGAGAGTGCCGTGGCGAGCAGGACCACGGCGATCACGGCGAGGACGATGGGGGCGGCCAGGGGAACGCTGGGGAGCGTTCCGACCGAGTTCCACAGGCGGGCGCCCGCCCAGGACAGCACGCCGGCCACGACGAAGACGGCGGCCAGCACCCTGATACGCAGCTCTCTCACGGTGTCCCTTCGGTTCCCCCGGCTTGCGGCCCGGTTCGCGGCCGTCTTGACCTTAACGGCTACTCGGGCAGCCGGAGTTCCAGGTCCTGGCGGGGCGCGACGCCCTCGCGGGTGACGGTGTCCAGGAGACCGGCGACCGGTCCGCGGCCGGGCAGCTGGGCCTCGGGGTCCAGGTCGTGCCAGGGGGCCAGGACGAAGGCGCGCTCGTGGGCGCGGGGGTGGGGGAGGGTGAGCTGCGGGTCGTCGGAGACGACGTCGGCGTAGGAGACGATGTCGACGTCGAGGGTGCGCGGGCCCCAGTGTTCGTCGCGGACGCGGTGGAAGGCCTCCTCGACGGCGTGGGCGCGCTCCAGGAGCGAGGAGGGCGGCAGGGTGGTCTTGAGGACCACGACGGCGTTGAAGTAGGCGGGCTGGCTGCCGGGGTCGACGCCCCAGGGCTCGGTCTCGTAGACGGGGGAGACGCCCTTGATGCGCAGGCCGGGCGTGTCGCCGAGGGCGTCGACGGCTCCCTGGAGGGTTTCCAGGCGGTTGCCGAGGTTGGAGCCGAGGGCGACCACGGCCCATTTGGGATTGGACAGGGTGGTGTCGGCGGCGTCGACCTTCTCGACGACGGAGGCGGGTACCGGCTGTACGGTCGGGTCGCTGGGACCCTTGATGAAGGGCGCGGTCATGCTCGGCTCCGGGTGATGGTGACGGTCACGTCGTCGAAGGGGACGGTGATCGGGGCGTCCGGCTTGTGGACGCAGACCTCGACCTCCTGTACTCCCTCGTGCTTCAGACAGGCCTGGGCGATGCGCTCGGCGAGCGTTTCGATGAGGTCGACGGGCTCGCCCTGGAGGACGGCCACGACCTTCTCCGCCACGATGCCGTAGTGCACGGTCTTCGCCAGGTCGTCGTCGGCCGCGGCCGGTCGGGTGTCGAGGCCGAGGACGAGGTCCACGATGAAGGTCTGGCCCTCTTCGCGTTCCGTGGGGAACACGCCGTGGTGCCCGCGGGCCTTCAAGCCGCGCAGCGCGACACGATCCACGCGAATCACTCCTGCAATCGTCGGTCGGGGCCGGTGGGTGCCGTGTGCGGTCGGCACACCGGCCTGGGTCGAATCTACCTGCGCGCACGGTCCGGGCCGGGCCACGGGGTGGGGGGTCCGGCCGGGCCCGGCAGGGTTCGTCCGGCGTTTCCCCTGGGGAAGGGGCCGGTGCACAGGTTGGTAGCCGCCCCTACCCGGGCGTCCGTGATTCCAACCACTTCCTGCCGCCTACCCACTCAGGCGGGGGTGTCGTCCTGTTCGTCCTCGTCGGTTTCGGCCAGGACGGGGGAAGCGTGGTGCGACCAGATCTTCCACCCCTGGGGCGTGCGCCGGAACACGTTGGTGGCGACCACGAGCTGTCCGACGAGCGGGCCGAGCTCCTCGCCGGCTCCTTCGGGGGCGGGGCCGCCGCTGAGGATGTTCTCGGTGCAGTTGACCAGGGCGGTGTCGCCGGTGACGGAGACGTGCACGTCGGTGAGGAAGAACTGGATGTAGTCGGTGTTCGCCATGATCAGCGCGTAGGAGCGCAGGACTTCGCCACGGCCGGTGAGGACGGGCCAGCCGGGGTGGACGCAGGAGACCACGCCGGTGTCGGCCGGGTCGTGGTAGGACTCGTCGACGCCCAGGTCGGCGGGGGTCAGCCAGAGCGACGCCAGTTCCTCGAAGTCGCCCTGCTCCAGTGCCTCGTAGAAGGCGGTGTTGGCGGCTTCGACCTGCTCGACGTCGGTGTGCGGGGCGCTCACCGGGCTCCTTCTGCGCCGGTGCCGGTGCCGCGCGCCCCCGCGATGGCGCGGGCGACCCGGACGGCGTCGGCGGTGGCGCGTACCTCGTGGACGCGGACGGCCCAGGCGCCGGCGTGGGCGGCGAGGGCGGAGACGGCGGCGGTGGCGGCGTCGCGTTCGCGTGCGGGGGGTGGTGGGCCGTCGGGGCCGGCGAGGACCCGGCCGAGGAAGCGTTTGCGGCTGGCGGCGACGAGCAGGGGGTGGCCGAGGGCGAGGACGCGGTCGAGGCGGGCGAGGAGGGCGAGGTCGTGCCCGGCGTCCTTGGAGAAGCCGAGGCCGGGGTCGACGACGACGCGTTCGGGGGCGATGCCTCCGGCGAGTACGGCCTCCACGCGCGCGTGGAGCTCGTCGACGACTTCGGTGACGACGTCGGTGTACTCGCCCCGGACGTTGCCGCCCTGGAGGAAGCCGCGCCAGTGCATGACGACGAAGGGGGCTCCGGCGTCGGCGACGGCGGGGATCATGCGGGGGTCGGCGAGGCCGCCGCTGACGTCGTTGACGAGGGCGGCTCCGGCCGCGAGGGCGCGTGCGGCGACGGAGGCGCGCATGGTGTCGACGGAGACGGTGACGCCTTCGGCGGCCAGGCCGCGGACGACGGGGACGACACGGCGCAGTTCCTCGTCCTCGTCGACGCGGGTGGCGCCGGGGCGGGTGGATTCGCCGCCCACGTCGACGAGGTCGGCGCCTTCGGTGACCAGGTCGAGGCCGCGTTTGACGGCGGCCGTGGTGTCGAAGAAGCGGCCGCCGTCGGAGAAGGAGTCGGGGGTGACGTTCACGACTCCCATGACCGCGCAGCGGTCCCATTCCGGTAGGCCCGCCACGCGCCCGCGTCCGCTCTGGTTGCTCATATGTTCAGCGTAGGCCCCGGTGGGGGCCGTCAGGGGCTGTGGCCCGGGCGACGGCCCCGTGGGCGGTGTGATCATGCCGCCCGGACGTCCCGTTCGGCGGTGGTGGCGTGGGCGCAGGGGCGGGGGGTGGTGAGGCGCCTGCGGCGCAGGGAGCGCGGCAGGGGGAGGGCGAGGGTGACGAAGCCTTCGGCCTGCATGGCGGCGAAGCCGATGCGGGGCAGGTCGGCGGAGGCGCGGTAGACGACGAAGCGGGGTTCCCAGCGTGGCCGGAACTTGGCGTTGAACTTGTAGAGGGACTCGATCTGGAACCAGCGGGAGAGGAAGACGAGCAGTCCGCGCCAGGCGCGCAGCACGGGCCCGGCTCCGATCTTCTCGCCGCGGGCGAGGGCCGCGCGGAACATGGCGAAGTTGAGGGAGACGCGTGCGATGCCGAGTCTGGGGGCGGCCTGGAGGGAGGCGACGATGAGCAGTTCGTTCATGCCGGGGTCGGCGGAGCGGTCGCGGCGCATCAGGTCCAGGGAGACGCCGTCGCTGCCCCACGGGACGAAGTGCAGGATCGCTTTGAGGTCGCCGTAGGGGCCGGGGTGTTCGTCCTGTTTGTGGGCGGTGGCGATGAGGCAGTCGCCGTCGGCGGGGTCACCGACGCGGCCCAGGGCCATGGAGAAGCCGCGTTCGGTGTCGGTGCCGCGCCAGTCGTCGGCGGCTCGGCGGATGCGTTCGAGTTCGGCTTCGCCGAGGTCACGGACACGTCGTACCCGGGTTTCGTAACCGGCGCGCTCGATGCGCTTGACCATCTGGCGCACGTTGCGCATCGCACGGCCGGCGAGGGAGAAATCCGCGACGTCCACCACCGCCTCGTCGCCCAGTTCGAGGGCGTCGAGCCCGGTCTCGCGGGTCCAGACCTCGCCGCCGGTCTCGGAGCAGCCCATGACGGCGGGGGTCCAGGAGTGGGCCTTGGCCTCGTCCATGAAGCGTTCGATGGCGCCGGGCCAGGCTTCGACGTCGCCGATGGGGTCGCCGCTGGCGAGCATCACGCCGGAGACGACGCGGTAGGTGACGGCGGCCTTGCCGCTGGGGGAGAAGACGACGGCCTTGTCGCGGCGCAGCGCGAAGTGGCCGAGGGAGTCGCGGCGTCCGTGCCTGTCGAGCAGGGCGCGCAGCCGGGTCTCGTCCTCCTCGGTGAGCTGTGCGGCCGGGTGTTCGGGGCGGAAGGCGAGGTAGATGGTGGTGACGGCGGTGAGCAGGCCGAGGGCGCCGAGGGAGAAGGCGACGGTCCAGGAGGTGTTGCCCTGGTAGTCGACGGGTCCTTCGAAGCCGAAGAGGCCGTAGATGACGTGGGTGATGCGGTCGGCGAGGCTGGGGTCGCCGATGATGCGCTCGCCGTGGACGCTGACGACGATCAGGCCGAGGGTGAGGGAACCGGCGCTCATGAGGACGAAGTTGGCGAGGGCCCGCCAGCGACTGCGTGGGTCGGGCAGGGCGTTGAACTGGTCGCGGTGGCGCAGCAGGGGGGCGAGCAGGGCCAGGGAGATCAGGACGCCGACGAGTGAGTGCCGGTAGCTGAACTGGGCTATGGCGCCTGCCGGCAGGAGGGCCACGGCCGCTCGCCAGGCCCGGCGTTTGCCGCGTTTGAGACCGTGGGCGAGGAGGAGCAGCAGGACGCCGGTGCTGAGGGACAGGGCGGCCGCGAAGGGGCCGAGCGCGCCGGGCAGCACCTCGGCGATGGCGTGCATTCTGCTGTGCCGGAAGCGGGGGAAGACGCCCGCGGCGACGTCCAGGGCGCCGACCAGGGCGCAGGCTCTGCCGACGAGGACGGGGACGGCTTCGGGGCGTGGCCCGCGCAGTACCCGGCTGATCCGGCCCGGGCGGGCGGGGTCGCTGCCGCGCCTCGGAACCTCGCCCGACATTTCCTCATCTGTCCTGACAGACATCGCATCCCGTAGTTCTGCGAGAGACCTTGGCTCCGGTGCCGATTCGGGCATCCGGCGACATTGCGCCCTCTAGGACGGTGTCTTGGGGGGAGAGGTTCACTCCCCACGTCAAAGCCGTTTTCAAGGCCTAGGAAAGTCCGGGGCAAGCCCTTGCACATGTGTGGACGCGAGGGCCCGGGCGGAGAGTGCGAGCAGGTGACCGACGTATGGGTCTGACGAGCGACGTGGTGCTGGTCGGGGTGGTGCTGGCCGCCGTGCTGCTGTTCGCCGGCACGGTCTGGATCTGGCCACGGCTGGCCCGGCGCGGCTGGCGCGCGGTGGGTGGGCGGATCGGCCTGCTGCTGGGCACCCAGTTGCTGCTGTTCGCCGCGGTGGGTCTCGCCGCCAACCAGGCCTTCGGGTTCTACGCGAGCTGGGCCGACCTGTTCGGGCAGGAGAAGGACCAGGGGGTGGTCGTCGACCACACGCGGGGCGGCGGCCCGCTGGAGGTGGTGGCCTCGCGCCGGGTTCCGGGGGCGAGCGGTGCGCTGCCGCAGGCCGGGGGGCGGATCCAGCAGGTCGGCATCGTGGGCCGTACGACCCGTATCGCCACGCCCGCGTACGTCTATCTGCCGCCGGAGTACTTCCAGCCGCGGTACCGCACCCACCGGTTCCCGACGGCCGTCGTGCTGACCGGCTATCCGGGTACGGCGTCGGCGCTGGTGGAGAAGCTGCGCTATCCGCGTACGGCGCTGGAGCTGGCGCGGGCCGGCCGGGCGAAGCCGATGATCCTGGTGATGCTGCGGCCGACGGTCGCGCCGCCCCGGGACACGGAGTGCGTCGACATACCCGGCGGGCCGCAGACCGAGTCGTTCTTCGCGAGGGATCTCCCCGAGGCGTTGCGCACGCACTACAGGGTGACCGAAAAGCCGGGCGGACTCGGCATCATCGGCAACTCCACGGGTGGCTACTGCGCGTTGAAGATCGCTCTGCATCATCCCGGTGTGTACGGGGCGGGGGCGGGTCTGTCCGCGTACTACAAGGCGCCGATCGACGCCACGACGGGCGATCTCTTCCAGGGCGACAAGGAGCTGCGCAATCGCGCCGATCTGGAGTGGTACGTCGCGCACATGCCCGCTTCCGATACGTCCCTGCTGGTCAGCAGCAGCAAGCAGGGAGAGGGCAACTACCGGGACACGCTGCGGTTCATCGAGCGGGTGGAGGGCAACGGGCGGACCCGGATCTCGTCGATCATCCTGGAAAGCGGCGGTCACAACTTCAACACCTGGCGGCGGGAGATTCCGGCGGCTCTGGAGTGGATGAGCGGACGGCTGGAGGGCCCTTGAGAATGATCTTGGGAATTGAGTGAGCGAGGGAATCCGGTTCTTCCGGAGTTCCGATGCGGTGTGAACGTTTCGGTGTGGCTTTGTTTTGCGGGGTGGGTCACCAAGATTCGCCTACGCGCGGTAAGTTTCTGGCCATGCCACGTGGACGTCACCGCCATTCCCCGCCCCTGCACAGGATGCTGCCCCCGTCGGCGATCGCAGGCGTCTCCCTCGTCTGCGCCCTGGGGCCCTGGGTGTTCACGGAGCCGATGGTGCTCCGCGCTCTGGCCGCGGCAGCCGCGGCGACGGCGGTCATCGGCGCGTATGTGCTGCGCCGTTGGGACGCCCAGGCGGGCAAGCGCGTCGCCGACCTCACGCGCGCGCGGGCGAGCGACGAGTGGCGCTTCGAGGAGCGGGTCGCCGAACTGGAGGCCGACCTCGAGGAGTCGCGCGAGCTGCGCGGCAAGCTGGAACAGCGGCTGCGCGCCAAGCGCACGGAGCTGGCCGGGCTGCGCAACGAGCACGCCGCGCTGCTGCGCCGGTACGCCACGTCGGAGACCGAACGCGCGAGCGTCCTTGAGGAACGCCGGGTGCTCGAGATAGAGGCGACGGTCCCGGTGCGGGCGCTTCCGGCCGGCACGTCGCAGGCGACGCAGGCGGTGGGGGTGGCGGACGCCTCTGCGGAGGGCCGGCTTCGTGCCGACGCCGCGCCGGAGCTCGACGAGGCGGCCGCGGCTCCCACCGTCGAGGAGGGGCCCGACGTCCCCGCCGTGTTCTCGCCCGAGGGGTCCCGGCTGTTCCTGCGGGCCGCCGCCGCGCTCGCCCGGCTCGACGGCGAGTCGGTCCCGGTGCCGGATCCGGACGGTGGCGGCGATGGCGACGGCGACGGCGCCCCGAAGGGCGAGGACGCGGAGCCCGCGCGGGAGCCGAAGCAGGAGCAGGCGGAGCCGCGGGAGAAGGAGCAGGCGCCGGAGGACGGGTCCGCCGAGGCCGGGGCGCAGGAGCGCTCCGAGGCTGCCGACGGGCACGAGCGGGCGACGGCCGAGACGGGCGGCGAGCGTTCCGCGCAGGCCGACAAGGCCGACAAGGCCGACAAGGCCGACAAGGCCGCCGTGGCCGCCGTGGCCGCTGAGCCGAGCGCCGAGCCGGTCCTCGACACGCCTGAGGCGTCGGCCGCGGAGGCTTCCGTGCGGGCCGGCGGCACCGGTCAACTCCCCGAGGCCGTAAGGGCCGAGGAGACCGGGACCGAGACCGGGACCGAGACCGAGGCCGTACGGGCCGAGACGGCCGGGACCGGGACCGAGGCTGTACGGGCCGAGACGGCCGCACGGCCCGAGCAGGCCGGGGAGCGGCTCTCCGGTCACTACACCGTGCCCACCGCCGTGGCCGTCCCGCCGCAGGCGCCGGTGCGGCGTCCGTCGGCCGGGGGCGGGTTCGACTTCTTCGGCACGAAGGCCGGGACGTCCCCGGCGGCCCTGGAGGCCGTGCAGAACGAGGACCTCGCCGATGTCGTCGGCCAGGAGGCGCTCGCCCTGCACAAGGCCGAGACCGAGGCCCGCTACAAGCCGGTCGACGCGGAGTCGCGCGGGATCGGCCAGGTCATCGACCTGACCGCGCACGACGAGACGGAGCAGATCGACGTACAGGGGCTGCGCAGCGCGGTGTCCTGAGGTGCGTGAGGCGCAATGAGGCGCGTGAGGCGCGTGCGCGAGCGTGTTCGACGCGGAGGGCCCCCGGCTACGGCCGGGGGCCCTCCGCGCGTCGCGGTGTCACGCCACCGCGTCGGGTGTCACGCCATCCAGCGGTCCGGCCGTGCGTCCCGGCGCCCCGTCCGGGACCGCTCCGCCTGCGCCGCCAGCAGCTCGCGTGCCTCGGCGGCGTCCCGCAGCCGGGCCCGCACCGTCTTGTTCGCGCCGGTGTCCACGCACACGTCGGCGACGCCCCGGGCCCGCTCCCACGGCCCCTGTGTCATCCGTACGCTCTGCACCTTGGCGTGCGGCACCAGCGCCAGGCTCCGCCGCAGCAGCCCGGACCGGGCCGCGAACACCGCGTCCGTGACGGCGAGTCCGTACCCGCGCCACCACAGCGGCACGCACCAGCGGGCCCGGCGCGGCGCCGGTGACAGGGCCTCGGGCCTCGGCACGCTCACCCCGGGCAGCACGCGCGCGACGACGTCCTCGGCGATCTCGCGCGGAGCGACCGGCACCAGCACGGAGTTGGACGAGCCCGCCACGTCCAGCTCGACGCGCACCCACCCGCGCCGGCGCCACAGCAGCGGCTCCACGAGCCGCACGGTCTGCACGCGCCCGGGCGGCACCGTCTCGTGGGCCCGGTCCAGCAGCCCGTGGTCGATGCGCAGCCCGTCGGGCGACTCGCCCACCGTCCAGTCGTACTCGGCGACGAACCGCCCCACGCTGCTCGCGCCCGCCGCGCCCAGCAGCGGCAGGGCGACCGCGAGGACCGTCCACAGGCTGTGGGTGAGCAGCCACAGCACCGGCGGGACGACGAGCGCGGCGGCCAGCGAGATCCAGGTCGCGCCCGTCAGCACCAGTGACAGGGCGAGCACCCGAGGCGGCACCCGCAGCAGCTGCCGGGACGGTGCCTCGCCGACCTCGTGCGCGGTCTCGGGCGCGAAACCGGCCGCCCGGGCGAGCAGTTCGGCCCGTAGCGTGCGTGCCTCGTCCGCGCCGAGGAAGGCCAGCTCGTCCTTCTTGTCGGTGCCTATGACGTCGAGTTTGAGCTTGGAGACGCCAGCGACCCGGGCCAGCAGCGGCTGGGTGATGTCGATGGCCTGGATCCGCTCCAGCCGGATGTGCGCGGTGCGCCGGAAGACCAGCCCGGTGCGGATGCGCAGTTCGCTCTCGGTCACCGCGAAGTGCGTGAACCACCAGGAGCAGAAGCCGTAGAGGGCGGCGGCCGGGATGAGCACGGCGAGGCCGATGAGCAGCGTGCTCGTCGTCAGCCGGGTCAGATGGCGCTGCGCCCCGTCCGGGTCGTGCACGGCCCAGCCGATGAGCACCGCGACCGGTGCCCAGGCGCGGCGCAGCGGGGTGACGGGGTGCAGCCGCCGCTCGGTGACCCCGGCGGCGGCGTCGGTGACCCCGGAAGGGATCTGGGAGGCCCCCGCGGCGGTCTCGGAGGCCCCTGCGGCGGTGTCTGAGCCCTCGGCGGCGGCGTACGAGGCCCCCGCGGCGGTCTCGGAGGCCCCTGCGGCGGTGTCTGAGCCCTCGGCGGCGGCGTACGAGGCCCCGGCGGCGGTCTCGGAGGGCCCCGCGGCCTCGGGGGCCGTCACAGCCCCGCCGACCGGGCTTCGCCCAGCTCGGTGAGCCGGTCGCGCAACCGTTCCGCCTCGGCCGGGTCCAGGCCCGGGATGGTCGCGTCGGTCGCCGCGGCAGCCGTGTGCAGCTGCACGCTGGCCAGCCCGAAGTGCCGCTCCACCGGCCCGGAGGTGACCTCGACCAGTTGCATCCGCCCGTACGGCACGACCGTCTCCTCGTGCCACAGCACACCTCGGCTGATCAGCAGGTCGTCGGCCCGCTCGGCGTACCGCCAGGAACGCCAGTTGCGCTCGATCATCACCCAGCCCCAGGCCATCAGGGCCAGCGGCGGCAGCGCGAAGGCGGCCCAGGCGGGACCGGCCAGCAGCCCCGGCAGCAGCCCGGCGGCCAGGGCGATCAGCCCCAGCCACACCACCAGCAGCAGCCGGCGCATCTTCAGCAGGCCGGGCGGCAGCGCGATCCACCCCGGCTCGGTCCCGTCGGCCTCGATCGTGCCCTGCGGCCCGTCCGGCCCCGTCTTCTGCGGACTCCCCGTCTCCATGGGGCCAGCGTACGTAGGGGAGACTGTGTCCATGACTCCTACGACGGAGACCATGGTCGGAATCGGCGGCGCCGCGGAGAGCACCGACATGGTGCTCAACATCGGGCCGCAGCACCCCTCCACCCATGGCGTGCTGCGGCTGAAGCTCGTCCTGGACGGCGAGCGCATCAGGCACGCGGAGCCGGTGATCGGCTATATGCACCGCGGCGCGGAGAAGCTGTTCGAGGCGCGCGACTACCGGCAGATCATCATGCTCGCCAACCGCCACGACTGGCTGTCGGCGTTCTCCAACGAGCTGGGCGTGGTCCTCGCGGTGGAGCGGATGCTCGGCATGGAGGTCCCCGAGCGCGCGGTGTGGCTGCGCACGCTGCTCGCCGAGCTGAACCGGGTGCTCAACCACCTGATGTTCCTCGGCTCGTACCCGCTGGAGCTCGGCGGGATCACGCCGATCTTCTACGCCTTCCGGGAGCGCGAGGAGCTCCAGCACGTCATGGAGGAGGTCTCCGGCGGGCGGATGCACTACATGTTCAACCGGGTGGGCGGCCTCAAGGAAGACCTGCCGGCCGGGTGGACCGGCCGCGCGCGCACCGCCGTCGCCGATGTGCGCTCCCGGATGGACCGCTTCGACGACCTGGTGCTCGGCAACGAGATCTTCCGGGGCCGCACCCGGGGCGTGGGCACCCTCACCGCCGAGGCCGTGCACGCCTACGGGGTCAGCGGGCCGATCGGGCGGGCCTCGGGCGTCGACTTCGACCTGCGCCGGGACGAGCCGTACCTCGCCTACGGCGAGCTGGCCGACGTCCTGAAGGTGGTCACCCGGCAGGAGGGCGACTGCCTGGCCCGCTTCGAATGCCTCCTGGAGCAGACGCACAACGCGCTCGACCTGGCCGACGCCTGCCTGGACCGGCTCGCCGAGCTGCCGCCCGGGCCGGTCAACCAGCGGCTGCCGAAGGTGCTGAAGGCGCCCGAGGGCCACACGTACGCGTGGACCGAGAACCCCCTCGGCATCAACGGCTACTACCTGGTCAGCAAGGGCGAGAAGACCCCGTACCGGCTCAAGCTGCGCTCGGCGTCGTACAACAACATCCAGGCGCTGACGGAGCTGCTGCCGGGGACGCTGGTGGCGGACATGGTGGCGATCCTGGGGTCGATGTTCTTCGTGGTGGGGGACATCGACAAGTAGCGCCTGTTCGGCGAACGGCGCCTGGCAGGAAGCGCCTGATCGGCAGGTGGCGCCTGGTCGGCAATCGGCGCCTGGTCGGCAAGCGGCGCCTATGCGGCAAGCGGCGCCCGGAAGGGGTCCTCGACGCCGACCGGCTGCACCAGCCAGCCGAAGTCGCCCAGCCCGCCCGGCGCGGTGAGTTCGGCGGCCTCTCCGGCGCCCGCGAGGGCGCGCACGTAGGCGGCGGGGTCGGTGGAGGCCAGGGCGAGCGGGGGGCGTGCGCTGGTCACGCCCAGGGTGCGCAGCGCCTCGCGCTGGGGGAGCACGCGCCCTCCGGGCAGCGCGCACGCGTCCAGGGCGACGTGCGCGGTGATGTCGCAGGAGCCGTCCGGGACGGGTGTGGTCTCGCGGCCCTCGCGGAAGCCGGTGAGCGTCCCGAAGGGCGGCCGGGTGCCCGCCGTGTGGGCGTAGTCCACGGAGACGGCGAGCCCCCGCCGCAGGGTCGCGACCGCCGCGGCCCAGGCCTCGTCCCGGGGCAGGCCGATCTCGGCCCGCAGCCCCTCCTGGCCGGGCAGCGGCCACCACCGCTCCAGCCACCGCGCCTGCTCCCCGTCCACCGGTTCGCCGAGCCGCTCCGTCCCGTCCTGCCGGACCCGTACCAGCCGCGCGACACCCGCGGCGTCCACCTCGGCGACCTCCAGGGGGACGTTGTCCAGCCATTCGTTGGCGAACAACAGCCCGGTCGTCCCGCAGGGGGGCTCCGTCAGCCACTCGATCCGGTGATCGAGCCCCGCGGGCCGCCCTGCGATCTCGACGGCGCACACGCGCGTGCGGGCCGCCACGTCCGCGGGCAGCGCGGCGAGCACCCCGCCGGCCAGCTCGCCCCGCCCGGCCGCCATGTCGACGAAGTCCAGCACCCCGGGCCGCCCCAGCGCCTCGTCCACCCGGCACAGCAGCCGCGCCACGGCCCCGGCGAACAGGGGTGAGGCGTGCACGGACGTCCGGAAGTGTCCGGCCGGTCCCTCCGCGCGCCGGTAGAAGCCCCCCGGCGCGTACAGGGCGTCCTGCGCCGCCGCACGCCACCCGCGCCACTCCGGCCGCTCCCGCCACTCGTCCCTCGTCCTTGCCGTCACCGGGCCAGGCTATGCGGACACAACGAACGCAACTCCACCTTGCGGAGTACGTGCGCCCGGTCCGGATCGGTCCTCCGGTTGACCCCTGCACCTATCCGCCTTCCCTACGCTGGGTTACGTGCAGCGCCTCTATGACTTCCTCCGCAGGCACCCGATGTGGGTCGACGGCTTCTGGGCCGTGATCCTCCTCGGGATTTCGGTCGTGGGCGGGGCGGCGGGCGAGCAGGTCGGCCCCTGGGCCGTGGTCGTTCCGATCACGCTGCTGCTGAGCCTGGTGGTCGCGCTGCGCCGCCGTATGCCGGAGAGGATGCTGCTGCTCGCGGCGGCGGTCGGCGTGGCACAGCTGGTCACCGACGTCGCGGTGGTGCCGGCCGACTTCGCCATGCTGGCGATCGTCTACACCGTCGCCGCGGAAGGCGCCCGCTGGGCCTCCCGTTTCGCACTGGTCGCGGGGCTGTGCGCGGCCCCTCTGGCGCAGCTGCGCTGGTCCAACGAGCAGACGGGGGTGGCCGGTGACATCGCCCTGGCGATCCTGCAGACCGTCCCGTTCGCCCTCGCCTGGGTGCTCGGCGACTCCATCCGCACCCGCCGCGCCTACTTCGCGCAGCTGGAGGAGCGCGCCGCCCGCCTGGAGAAGGAGCGCGAGGCGCAGTCCAAGGTCGCCGTCGCCGCCGAACGCGCCCGGATCGCACGCGAGTTGCACGACGTCGTCGCGCACAACGTGTCGGTGATGGTGGTCCAGGCCGACGGCGCCGCCTACGTCCTCGACGCCGCGCCCGACCAGGCGAAGAAGGCCCTGGAGACCATCTCCTCCACCGGCCGCCAGGCCCTCGCCGAGATGCGCCGCCTGCTGGGCGTGCTGCGCACCGGTGAGCACCAGGAGGCCGGCGAGTACGTGCCGCAGCCCGATGTGCGGCAGATCGAGGACCTCGTCGAGCAGTGCCGCACCGCCGGACTGCCCGTCGACTTCAAGGTCGAGGGCACGCCCCGCCCGCTGCCCAGCGGCGTCGAACTCACCGCCTACCGCATCGTGCAGGAGGCGCTCACCAACACCCGCAAGCACGGCGGGGCCAACGCGGGCGCGAGCGTGCGCCTGGTCTACTTCGACGACGGGCTCGGTCTGCTCGTCGAGGACGACGGCAAGGGCGCCCCGCACGAGCTGTACGAGGAGGGTGGGTTCGACGGCCAGGGCCACGGCCTGATCGGCATGCGCGAGCGGGTCGGTATGGTCGGCGGCACGCTGGACGCCGGCCCGCGCCCGGGCGGAGGATTCCGCATCAGTGCCCTGCTGCCGCTCAAACCCGCGCACTGACGCGGTCGTACGCCCCTCGCTGACACCTGTAACGACCATGGAAGAGGCCCGATGACGATCCGCGTGATGCTCGTCGACGACCAGGTGCTGCTGCGCACCGGGTTCCGGATGGTGCTCGCCGCCCAGCCGGACATGGAGGTCGTGGCGGAGGCGGGCGACGGAGTCGAGGCCCTCCAGGAACTGCGGACGACCGAGGTCGACGTGGTCCTGATGGACGTCCGCATGCCCAAGCTCGACGGCGTGGAGACGACCCGCCGGATCTGCGCCGACGCCGACCCGCCGAAGGTGCTCATCCTGACGACCTTCGACCTCGACGAGTACGCCTTCTCCGGGCTGAAGGCGGGTGCCTCCGGCTTCATGCTCAAGGATGTGCCGCCCGCCGACCTCCTCGCCGCGATCAGGGCCGTGCACAGCGGTGACGCGGTCGTGGCGCCCTCCACGACCCGGCGCCTCCTGGACCGCTTCGCGCCGATGCTGCCGGGCACGAAGCAGCCCCAGCACAAGGAGCTGGAGCGGCTCACCGACCGCGAGCGCGAGGTCATGGTCCTGGTCGCGCAGGGCCTGTCCAACGGCGAGATCGCGGCGCGACTGGTGCTGTCGGAGGCCACCGTCAAGACCCACGTCGGCCGCATCCTGACCAAGCTCGGCCTCAGGGACCGGGTGCAGGTCGTGGTGCTGGCCTACGAAACGGGCCTGGTGCGGGCCGGCGGACACGGCTGATCCTGCGCGCGCACCTGCTACCTGAGGATCCCCTCCAGGAACTCGCTGCCGAGGCGGGCCACCACCGTCACGTCCAGTTGGTGCAGGACGTAGCGTCCGCGGCGGCGGGTGGTGATCAGGCCTGCCTTCTTCAGCACGGCGAGGTGCCGGGATATCTCCGGGGCCGTCATGCCGAGCACCTGTGCCAGCTCACTGGTGGTGTGCGCGCTGCGGGCCAGATGGCGGCACATGCGCATCCGGACCTGGTGGGACAGCGCGGTCATCCGCAGGGCCAGCTGTTCGAGCGTCTGCGGCGCGGCGAGCTCCGGGGAGCCGACCGGGTAGTGCAGCACCGGCTGCCAGCCGTACCGGTGCAGGACCATCAGATGCGGCCAGCCCAGGCTGGTGGGGACGAGCAGCAGGCCGCCGTCGCCCGTGGCCGTACGGCCGTCGCCCAGTTTGTCCACCGTGATCCGGCCGGCGGCCTCGTCGAGGGTGACCGCCGGGGACACCGCGGCCAGCCCCTCCGCCAGGCCCTTGCGCCGCAGCAGGTCCGTCTTGTGCCGGGCGTCCGCCGCGAGCTGGTGGCGCAGCCGGGCCCAGGCCTCCGCGAAGAACGCCTCGTCGCAGTCCCGGAGGAACTGCCGCAGCCACGCCCGGATCCGGGGCGGGTCGGCCAGCAGC
Source organism: Streptomyces sp. NPDC007929 (assembly GCF_042959065.1). Taxonomy (NCBI): domain Bacteria; kingdom Bacillati; phylum Actinomycetota; class Actinomycetes; order Kitasatosporales; family Streptomycetaceae; genus Streptomyces; species Streptomyces sp. NPDC007929. The sequence continues at coordinate 154,130 of NZ_JBIBKD010000015.1, forward strand.
CGCTCACCGAAGTGCAGTTGCCGCGGACCGCGCGCGGCGGCCAGCTCCAGTGCCCGGCGGCGCGTCTCCGGGTCGGACAGCGTGGCCGCTCCCGGTTCGCCGTAACAGGTGCCACAGGTGAACTCCATTGCCGAGTCCACGAACTGCTCGTCCGACAGCTTGTCGAGCTGGTCCAGCTCCTCGGCGAGGGTGGCGCCCGGGAGCGCACGCCGGTCCGGCAGGCCCGCCCAGGGCAGGAACAGGTCCGAGAACGTCGTCCGCCACAGGAAGTCGGCCTCGCACATCCGGTCGGCCAGATGCGGATCGAGCCGTGCCGTCACGCCCGTCACCCAGCCCTGCAGGCCCGGGTGGTGGGCCGGTTCGGACAGCGCGTGCAACGCCATGCCCAGCTCGGCCAGGGGCGAGGGCACGACGGCGACCGCCTCGGGCCGCAGCCCCGTGATGTCGATGTGCACGCTCATGCCCTCATGGTGCACCCGGCCACTGACAACGCCTCCGCCGATTGACGGCCCTCGTCAATCGGCGCGACGCCACCCCCGGCGTGGGCGCACGGTGGGACCACCGGGGCAGCCGCGGAGCCTTCGGACCTCCATCACCCCGTCGCACAGAGGCGATTCACCATGAGCATCACGCAGCAGCACCTCCTCGACAGCTACCGCGCTCTGACCCTCGGCGAGCCCGCGCCCCCCGCGCCGGGCAGGCACGACGGGTGGGCCGTGACGCAGAGCCCCGGTGCACCGCGCTCCCGCGCCCGCCGCCACGGGCTTCGCATCACCCTGGGCCGGTGGCGGCGGCGTCCTACCCGGCCTGCTCCGGCAGCCGGGCCGTGAAGTCCGCCACCGCCGCCTTCACGTCCTCGGCGGTCCACTCCAGCCCGTCCGCCCGCACATGCACCTCGGTGAGCGCCAGACCCGGCCCGCCCCGCTCCCAGCCGCTCCCGAACAGGACCACCCCGGTCTCCTCGGCCGTGCGGACCGCCGCCTGAGCGACGACGTCCGGCTCGTACGGCAGCCACACCTGGAAGTCGTGGGTGTGCGGCACCTCCGGGTGCACACGCGCCCACGGCACCCCGGCCGCCGCGAACCCCTCGCGCAGTGCGGCGGCCACCACGCGCGCGTGGGCCACGAACTCCGGCAGCCGGGGCAGCTGGCGCTCCAGCCCGACCAGCGCCGACAGGGCCGTGGGGAACTGCTGGAAGACCATCCCGCCGTACCGGTGCCGCCAGGCCCTGGCCTCCTCGACAAGCTCCCTCGGACCCGCGAGCGCCGCGCCGCCGAAGCCCTCCAGGGACTTGTAGAACGACACGTAGACGCTGTCGGCCAGGCCCGCGATCTCCTCCAGCGGCCGGCCGAAGTGCACGGTGGACTCCCACAGGCGGGCCCCGTCGAAGTGCACCACCGCGTCCCGGTCCCGCGCGGCCTCGACGACCTCGGTGAGCTCCTCCCAGCTGGGCAGGACGAAACCGGCGTCCCTGAGGGGCAGTTCCAGCATCAGCGCCCCGAACGGCTCCTCGAAGTCACGCACCTCGGCGGCGGTCGGCAGCCGTGGCTCCGCGGCCAGCCGCACCGGGCGCAGGCCGCCGACCTCGCTGAACGCGTTCCGCTCGTGCACCTCGGGATGGCTGAGCGCGTGCAGGGCGACGGTCGGGTTCCCGGTCCGGCCCGCCCAGCAGCGCAGGGCCACCTGCTGGGCCATCGTGCCCGTCGGGAAGAACACGGCGGCCTCGGTGCCGAGCAGGCCCGCCACCTTGGTCTCCAGCGCCTCGACGACACCGTCGCCGTACAGGTCGGACGGTTCGTCCAGGTCATGGACGCCTTCCGCCTCCGCCAGCACCGCCAGGCGCTCGCGCAGGGTGTGGTGGAAGCCGAAGCGCGCGAGCACGCGCCGGGCCGTGCGATGGGCGGCCAGCCGCCGCTCCCGCAGCCCCGGGCCCCGGTCGTCGCCCGTCACCTGATCGTCGTGCTCCGCCGTATCGGTCATGCCCGGATCCTCCCGCGCGCGCCCGGCGCCGGGCACCCGGATTTCCGTCCGCCGTCGCCCTGGAGGGCCGCACGGGCATGCACAGCCTGTGGACAACCGAAGCCTGTGGACAACCGGACGCCCCGCGAACCGATAGCGTTAACATGACGAGAAATCGTCCGGTACCCGGAGCGGACTGGAACGGGAAGGCCGCCGTCGAGTGAACACAACCCCACAGCCAGACCCCAAGGACCGCCCCGCGCGGCTCACCGTCGGCGTCGTCGGCGCGGGCCGCGTGGGTCCAGCGCTGGCCGCTGCCCTGCAACTCGCCGGGCACCGACCGGTCGCCGTCTCCGCCGTCTCGGAGGCCTCCCGGCGCCGCGCCGGGCAACTGCTGCCCGACGTGCCGGTGATGCCGCCCGCCGAGGTGCTCCGGCACTCCGACCTGGTGCTGCTGACCGTTCCCGACGACGCCCTGCCCGACCTGGTCACCGGCCTCGCCGACACCGGTTCCGTCCGGCCCGGACAGCTCCTCGTCCACACCTCCGGGCGGTACGGCGCCCGGGTCCTGGACCCGGCCCTGCGCGCGGGCGCCCTGCCGCTCGCCCTGCACCCCGCGATGACCTTCACGGGCACGCCCGTGGACGTCCAGCGGCTGGCCGGTTGCTCCTTCGGCGTCACCGCCCCCGAGGAGCTGCGGCTGGCCGCCGAGGCCCTGGTGATCGAGATGGGCGGCGAGCCGGAGTGGATCGCCGAGGAGAACCGGCCGCTCTACCACGCGGCACTCGCCCTCGGGGCCAACCACCTGGTCACCCTGGTCGCCCAGTCCATGGAGCTGCTCAGCGCGGCCGGGGTCGCCGCCCCCGACCGGATGCTCGGCCCGCTGCTCGGCGCGGCCCTGGACAACGCCCTGCGCTCCGGCGACGCGGCCCTGACCGGACCGGTCGCGCGCGGCGACGCGGGCACCGTCGCCGCGCATGTGAGCGAGCTGCGCCGCCATGCTCCGCAGACCGTCGCCGGCTACCTGGCGATGGCCCGCGCCACCGCCGACCGGGCCCTGGCCCACGGCCTGCTCAAGCCGGAGCTCGCCGAGGACCTCCTCGGGGTACTCGCCCACGGGACCGACGGCACCGAAGGGGACGCCCGATGACCACCACCCTGCTGCGCACCGCGGGCGAACTGCACGCACGCGCGCGTACCGGCCGCCGCGCCGTGGTGATGACCATGGGGGCGCTGCACGAGGGCCACGCCACGCTGATCCGCACCGCGCGCGGCATCGCCGGGCCGGACGGCGAGGTCGTCGTCACCGTCTTCGTCAACCCGCTCCAGTTCGGCCAGGGCGAGGACCTCGACCGCTACCCGCGCACCCTGGACGCCGACCTCGCCCTCGCGCGGCAGTCGGGCGCGGACGTGGTGTTCGCCCCCGCCGTGGACGAGGTCTACCCGGGCGGCGAGCCCCAGGTCCGCATCTCCGCGGGCCCCATGGGTGAGCGGCTGGAGGGTTCCTCCCGTCCCGGCCACTTCGACGGCATGCTCACCGTCGTCGCCAAGCTGCTGCACCTGACCCGCCCCGACGTCGCCCTGTACGGCCAGAAGGACGCCCAGCAGCTCGCGCTGATCCGCCGCATGGTGCGGGACCTGAACTTCGGCGTGGAGATCGTCGGCGTGCCCACCGTCCGCGAGGAGGACGGCCTGGCGCTGTCCAGCCGCAACCGCTACCTGTCGGCCGCCGAGCGGCGCACCGCCCTCGCCCTGTCCGGGGCCCTGTTCGCGGGCCAGGACCGGCACGCCGCGCAGGAAGCGCTGCGCGCCCGGGCCCGCGAGGTGCCCGCCACGCGCGCGCGTGCCGAGGCGCTCAGTGCCATAGGGGAGTCCCGCGCGGCGGCCGACGCGCACGCCGTGGCGACGGCCGTCCCCGGCGGCCCGGCCGCCGTGCGCGCCGCCGCCCGCCAGGTTCTCGACGAGGCCGCCCGCCTCGATCCGCCGCTGGGGCTGGACTACCTCGCCCTGGTCGACCCGTCCGACTTCACCGAGATCGGGGACGACTTCACCGGCGACGCGATCCTCGCCGTCGCCGCCCGGGTCGGGGCGACCCGGCTGATCGACAACGTGCCCCTCACCTTCACACGCTTCGGAGCCGCCTCGTGACCACCACAGGCATACGTCTGCACGCGCCCGCCCCCGGCTGGTCCATCTCGGCGGACGTGGTCGTCGTCGGCTCCGGTGTCGCCGGCCTGACCGCCGCCCTGCGCTGCGAGGCGGCCGGCCTGCACACGGTCGTCGTCACCAAGGCCCGGCTCGACGACGGCTCCACCCGCTGGGCCCAGGGCGGCATCGCCGCCGCACTCGGCGACGGCGACACCCCCGAGCAGCACCTCGACGACACCCTGGTCGCCGGCGTCGGCCTCTGCGACGAGGACGCGGTCCGGCTCCTGGTCACCGAGGGCCCCGGCGCCGTACGCCGCCTCATCGAGACCGGCGCCCGGTTCGACGAGTCCTCCGAGGGAGACCTCGCGCTGACCCGCGAGGGCGGCCACCACCGCCGCCGCATCGCCCACGCCGGCGGTGACGCCACCGGCGCCGAGATCTCCCGCGCCCTGGTCGAGGCCGTCCGCGCGCGGGGCATGCGCACCGTCGAGAACGCGCTCGTCCTGGACCTCCTCACGGACGCGGAGGGCCGCACCGCCGGTGTGACCCTGCACGTCATGGGGGAGGGCCAGCACGACGGCGTCGGCGCCGTCCACGCCCCCGCGGTGGTCCTCGCGACCGGCGGCATGGGCCAGGTCTTCTCCGCCACCACCAACCCGTCGGTCTCGACGGGCGACGGCGTGGCGCTCGCGCTGCGGGCCGGCGCGGAGGTCAGCGACCTGGAGTTCGTCCAGTTCCACCCGACCGTGCTGTTCCTCGGCCCGGACGCGGAGGGCCAGCAGCCCCTGGTCTCCGAGGCCGTGCGCGGCGAGGGCGCCCACCTGATCGACGCCGACGGCGTGCGCTTCATGGTCGGACAGCACGAACTCGCCGAACTCGCCCCCCGCGACATCGTCGCCAAGGGCATCCTGCGCCGCATGCTGGAGCAGGACGCCGAGCACGTGTACCTGGACGGGCGGCACTTCGGCGCGCAGATGTGGGAGCAGCGTTTCCCGACGATCCTGGCCGCCTGCCGCGCCCACGGCATCGACCCGGTCACCGAGCCCATTCCGGTCGCCCCGGCCGCCCACTACGCCTCTGGCGGCGTCCGCACCGACTCCCGCGGCCGTACGACCGTGCCGGGCCTGTACGCGTGCGGCGAGGTGGCCTGCACCGGTGTGCACGGCGCCAACCGCCTGGCGTCCAACTCGCTGCTCGAAGGCCTTGTCTACGCCGAGCGCATCGCTGACGACATCGCGGCGAACGGCCTGCACGCGCGCGTGCCCCAGCCGCTCCCGCACCCGGAGATCCCCGAGCACCCCCTGCAGACCCCCGAGGCCCGCTTCACGATCCAGCGGATCATGACGGGCGGGGCGGGCGTCCTGCGCTCGGCGGGCTCCCTCACCAAGGCCGCCGACCAGCTCCAGCGCCTGCACACCGACGCCCGGGAGGCCCTCACCGAGCACGGCAAGACGGCCGAGGCCGGCGTCGACACCTGGGAGGCCACCAACCTCCTGTGCGTGGCCCGCGTCCTGGTCGCCGCCGCCCTGCTGCGCGAGGAGACCCGGGGCTGCCACTGGCGCGAGGACCGCCCCGAGCGCGACGACGCGGCCTGGCGCCGCCACATCGTCGTGACCCTGAACCCGGACCGCACGCTGGCCGTGCACACCACGGACACCACACACTTCCCTACGACCCTCCCGCCCCAGGCCCCCCAGGAGCAGTGACCGACGTGAGCACCCCCGACCTTCCCCTCGTCTCCTCCGGAGGCTGCGGAGACGGCTGCGCCTGCGGCGCGGACGACGAGGCGTACCTGGAGTGCGGCCTGGATCCCGCACTCGCCCAGCTCCTGGCCGACGCGGGTCTCGACCCCGTCGAGGTCGAGGACATCGCCAACGTGGCCCTCCAGGAGGACCTGGCCCACGGCGTGGACGTGACGACCGTGGCGACCATCCCCGAGGACGCGGTGGCCACGGCCGACTTCACCGCGCGCGAGGCGGGCACCGTGGCCGGTCTGCGCGTCGCCGAGGCGGTCATCTCGGTGGTCTGCGAGGAGGAGCTGGAGATCGAGCGCCACGCGGAGGACGGCGACCGCGTCGAGGCGGGCCAGAAGCTCCTCTCCGTCACCACCCGCACCCGCGACCTCCTCACGGCGGAGCGCAGCGCGCTGAACATCCTGTGCCGCCTGTCGGGCGTCGCGACGGCCACGCGCGCGTGGGCGGACGCACTCGACGGGACCAAGGCGAAGGTCCGCGACACCCGCAAGACGACCCCCGGCCTGCGCAGCCTGGAGAAGTACGCCGTCCGCTGCGGCGGCGGCGTCAACCACCGCATGTCCCTCTCGGACGCGGCCCTGGTCAAGGACAACCACGTGGTCGCCGCGGGCGGCGTCGCCCAGGCCTTCCAGGCGGTCCGCGAGCGCTTCCCGGACGTGCCCATCGAGGTCGAGGTCGACACCCTGGACCAGCTCCGCGAGGTCCTGGACGCGGGCGCCGACCTGATCCTGCTGGACAACTTCACGCCGGGCGAGTGCGCGCAGGCCGTGGAGATCGTCCAGGGACGCGCCGCCCTGGAGGCCTCGGGCCGCCTCACCCTCGGCAACGCCAAGGCGTACGCGGACACCGGCGTCGACTACCTCGCCGTCGGAGCCCTCACCCACTCCTCGCCGATCCTGGACATCGGCCTGGACCTGCGGTCGGCGGAGTAGGACGGGTCATGCTGCTGACGATCGACGTAGGAAACACCCACACCGTCCTCGGCCTGTTCGACGGCGACGAGATCGTCGAACACTGGCGCATCTCCACGGACGCGCGCCGCACCGCCGACGAACTGGCGGTCCTCCTCCAGGGCCTGATGGGCATGCACCCGCTCCTCGGCGACGAGCTGGGCGACGGCATCGACGGCATCGCCATCTGCGCCACCGTCCCCTCGGTCCTGCACGAGCTGCGCGAGGTGACGCGCCGCTACTACGGCGACGTGCCCGCGATCCTCGTCGAACCAGGCGTCAAGACGGGCGTGCCGATCCTCATGGACAACCCCAAGGAGGTCGGCGCCGACCGCATCATCAACGCGGTCGCGGCGGTCGAGCTCTACGGCGGCCCCGCCATCGTCGTCGACTTCGGCACGGCGACGACGTTCGACGCGGTCAGTGCGCGCGGGGAGTACGTCGGCGGGGTCATCTCACCCGGCATCGAGATCTCCGTGGAGGCCCTGGGCGTGCGCGGCGCCCAGCTCCGCAAGATCGAGGTGGCCCGGCCGCGCAGCGTCATCGGCAAGAACACGGTCGAGGCGATGCAGTCCGGCGTCATCTACGGTTTCGCCGGCCAGGTCGACGGCGTGGTCAACCGCATGGCCCGGGAGCTGTCCCAGGACCCGGACGACGTCACCGTCATCGCCACGGGCGGTCTCGCGCCGATGGTCCTGGGCGAGTCGTCGGTGATCGACGAACACGAGCCGTGGCTGACCCTGATCGGACTGCGCCTGGTGTACGAACGGAACGTGTCCCGCATGTGAGCGGGACGGGTGGCCGCCCGCGGCGCAAGCGGGCGGCTCCCGCACCCGCGTACGGCGAGAAGGGGCCGTGTCGGGGGGTGTCCGCCCGCAGCGGTTGGCGCGTCAACGCCAGTCAGTCGGTAAGAAGGTCCATCG
>NZ_JBIBKD010000016.1:0-159271 GCF_042959065.1 Streptomyces sp. NPDC007929
TGAGTTCTCAAGGAACGGTCGCTTCCTTTGTACTCACCCTCTCGGGCTTTCCTCCGGGCTTCCCTTCGGTCTTGCGTTTCCGACTCTATCAGATCCTTTTCGATCCGATTCCCTGTCGGCGAGATTTGCCGTTCGGCCTGGGCTTTCGCCCGTCGGCCTTTCGACATTCACTACGTTAGCGGATTCCCCGTCCAGCTCATAATCGAGTCTGTCGGCGTCGAATTCGGGCATGCGGGCACGCTGAATTCGCCCCGGTTGAGGGGAGTCGCTGGGTAGTGGTTTGGCCGCTTCCGGCTGCAGGGCGAGTGCCCTACCCGGAACAGCGGCTCGGGCTACATTACGCACCCCGGCAAGGCGCGTCAACTTCGGCGACGCCTCGGGACATGGGCCCGATAGGGGCTCACCGTCGGGTCGTTGGCGACCCAGAAGCGCCAGGGGTGCACGGCCCCTTCGCCGCCCACACCGGTGCGCGGACCGTTGAGTACCTGGTCGGAGGGCACGGGAGTCCCTGTCAGCATGCGGAGCGGGGTCTCCTGCGCGGTGCACGCGTCCGTGCCGTCCAGGGAGCGGTCGACGTTCAGGGCCGTGGCGAGCCGGGCCGGTCCTTTGGCCAGTTCCTTGTCGTTTCGGGCCGAGAGTCGACGGGTCCGGGCCAGTTCGGCGCCCTCGATGATCTCTCCGGCGCGGAGCAGGACCGCGCTCGCCTTTCCCTCGGGGCCGCAGACCAGGTTCATGCAGAACCACATGCCATAGGTGAAGTAGACGTACACATGGCCGGGCGGACCGAACATCACCTCGTTGCGGGCCGTGCGTCCGCGATAGGCGTGGGAGCCGGGGTCGTCGGCGCCGTCGTAGGCCTCGACCTCGGTGAGGCGCAGGGCGATCGGACCGTCCGGGGTGCTGCGTACCAGGATGCGGCCGAGCAGATCGGGGGCGACATCGAGGACGGGCCGGTCGAAGAACTCCCTGGGCAGGGGCGTACGGTCGGGGGTCGCGATCATGCCGTCCGAGGGTACTGGAGACGACTGGTGCCGAGGGGTGGCTCTCGGGCACCGGCCTTGCCAGGGTGGGCATGGGAACCGGCCACGGCCGGATCGCGTTTGTATGGATCAAGGATCCACCCGTAGTGGGCGAGAGGGAGAGACATGGCGTTCAAGAAGCTGCTCGCGAGCCTGGGGGCCGGCGGGGCTTCGGTCGAGACGGTGCTGCACGAGGTCAACGTCGTCCCGGGCGGTGTCGTCCAGGGTGAGGTGCGAATCCAGGGCGGGTCCGTCAACCAGCAGATCGAGGGGCTCTCGGTCGGGCTGCAGGCCAAGGTCGAGGTGGAGAGCGGCGACCAGGAGTACAAGCAGGACATCGAGTTCACGAAGTCGCGGCTGGGCGGGGCGTTCGAGCTGCAGGCGGGCGCGGTGCACGCGGTGCAGTTCGGTCTTGAGATCCCGTGGGAGACGCCGATCACGACGATCGACGGTCAGGCCCTGCGCGGGATGAACATCGGGGTGTCGACCGAGCTGGAGATCGCCCGTGCGGTGGACTCCGGTGACCTGGACCCGGTCAACGTGCACCCGCTGCCGGCGCAGAAGGCGATCCTCGACGCGTTCATCCAGCTGGGCTTCCGGTTCAAGAACGCGGACATGGAGCGCGGTCTCATCCGGGGTACGCGGCAGAAGCTGCCGTTCTACCAGGAGATCGAGTTCTACCCGCCGCAGCAGTACCGCGGGCTGAACCAGGTCGAGCTGAGCTTCGTCGCCGACCAGAACGCCATGGACGTGGTGCTGGAGATGGACAAGAAGCCGGGGCTGTTCAGCGAGGGCAGTGACACCTTCCGCTCCTTCCAGGTGGGTCTGAACGACTACCAGGGGACGGACTGGGCCGCGTACCTGAACCAGTGGCTGTCCGAGGTCGGCAGCAAGCGCAACTGGTTCTAGGCTCGGGGGCTACTGCACGAAACGATCAGGAGGTACCGAGGTGACCGAGCTCAAGCGGCGGCCGCTCCCCCACGACTTCCATCCGCCCGTCGCGTCGTTCACGGTGACGAGCGAGGACGTCGAGGAAGGTGCGACGCTCAGGGACGCTCAGGTTCACGCGGCCGGCAACACCTCGCCGCAGCTGCGGTGGGAGGGCTTCCCGCCCGAGACCAAGAGCTTCGCCGTGACCTGCTACGACCCCGATGCTCCGACGGGCAGCGGCTTCTGGCACTGGGTGCTGTTCGACATCCCGGCGTCGGTGACCGAGCTGCCGGTGGGTGCGGGCAGTGGCACGTTCGAGGGTCTGCCGGAGGGCGCGGTCCACGCGCGCAACGACTACGGCGGCAAGGAGTTCGGTGGGGCCGCGCCGCCTCCCGGGGACGGGCCGCACCGGTACGTGTTCACGGTGTACGCCGTGGACCAGGAGAAGCTCGGTCCGGACTCGGACGCGTCGCCCGCCGTCGTGGGCTTCAACCTGCGGTTCCACACGATCGGGCGGGCCCAGCTGATCGGTGAGTACGAGGTGCCCGCCGAGGGCTGAGCGGTTCGCCCGCGATCCCGGCGTTCATGCGACGTTTGCCCGCTCCTGGTCATGGAATTGATCAGGAGCGGGCATTTTTGTTGCCGGGGGTCGTGGGGGTCGCACCCTGTGGGAGCAGCAGATATTGCGTTGTCCATCTCGGCGTGCCCGGCCAGAGTTGATCCCAGCCCGCCAGGGGGTGGGCCGGTGCACACGGGAGGTGGGCTGGTATGCGGGACACGCTGGTGCTGAACGCGAGCTTCGAGCCGCTGTCGACGGTGACGTTGAAGCGAGCCGTCGTTCTGGTGCTTCAGGACAAGGCCGTCGTCGAGCAGGCCCACCCCGAACTGCGGATGCGGGGAGCCGCGGTCGACATACCGGCGCCCCGGGTGATCAGGCTCTGCCAGTACGTAAGGGTGCCGTTCCGAAGACAAGCGCCGTGGTCGAGGCGGGGTGTACTGGTCAGGGACCGGCACCGGTGCGCCTACTGCGGGAGGCGGGCGACGACCGTGGACCACGTGGTGCCGCGGTCGCGGGGTGGTCAGGACACGTGGCTGAACACGGTGGCCTCGTGTGCGCAGGACAATCACCGGAAGGCGGACCGGACTCCGGAGGAGGCGGGGATGCCGCTGCTGCGGCGGCCGTTCGAGCCGACTCCGGCGGACGCGATGCTCTTGGCATTGACGCGGGAGGATGTCGCGGCGCTGCCGGATTGGCTGGCTCTGGACGCGGCGTGACCGGTCCCGGTAGGGGCTGAGGTGGTTCCCCGGCTTGCGGTCGGTCGTGGCTTGTCGCGCAGTTCCCCGCGCCCCTGAAGGAGGTGGGTGCGGGGAACTCGCGTGGTGGTGCTGTCAGTCGATGGACGGCTTCTCTCGGCGTTCCTGGGCCGGTACGGGTGCGGTGGTCGCGCCGCCGTTGCCGCCGCCGATGTTGCCGAAGTTGCCCATGGCGCCGGAGAGGCCCTTGAGGGCGTCGCCGATCTCGCTGGGGACGATCCAGAGCTTGTTGGCGTCGCCCTCGGCGATCTTGGGGAGCATCTGGAGGTACTGGTAGGAGAGGAGCTTCTGGTCCGGGTCGCCGGCGTGGATGGCCTCGAAGACCGTACGGACGGCCTGGGCCTCGCCCTCGGCGCGCAGGGCGGCTGCCTTGGCCTCACCTTCGGCGCGCAGGATCTGGGACTGCTTCTCACCCTCGGCGCGCAGGATCTCGGACTGCCGGACGCCTTCGGCCTGGAGGATCGCGGCGCGCTTGTCGCGGTCGGCGCGCATCTGCTTCTCCATCGAGTCCTGGATGGAGGTGGGCGGCTCGATCGCCTTGAGCTCGACGCGGTTGACGCGGATGCCCCATTTGCCGGTGGCTTCGTCGAGGACGCCGCGCAGGGCCGCGTTGATCTCCTCGCGGGAGGTCAGGGTCCGCTCCAGGTCCATGCCACCGATGATGTTGCGGAGCGTGGTGACGGTGAGCTGCTCGATCGCCTGGATGTAGCTGGCGACTTCGTACGTCGCGGCCCTGGCGTCGGTCACCTGGTAGTAGATGACGGTGTCGATGTTGACGACCAGGTTGTCCTGGGTGATCACCGGCTGCGGCGGGAAGGGGACGACCTGTTCACGCAGGTCGATGCGGTTGCGGATGGTGTCGATGAACGGGACGACGATGTTGAGGCCCGCGTTGAGTGTCCGCGTGTAGCGCCCGAAGCGCTCGACGATGGCCGCACTGGCCTGTGGGATGACTTGGATCGTCTTGATCAGGGCGATGAAGACCAACACCACCAGAATGATCAGGACGATGATGACCGGTTCCATCGTCGTTCCCCGTGTCCCTTCTCCGCTTCGGCGCCTTCGGCAGATCTTATGCTTGTCGAAGATCTTGCTGGTCGAGTCTGACAGACCGTCGTGTGGCTGGCGAGGAGTTCACTCCAGTTACGTCACCCGAGGTCACATCACGATCGCGGTGGCTCCCTCGATGTCCACGACATCCACTTCCTGGCCCACTTCGTAGGTGTGGCCGGTGTCGAGGGCGCGGGCCGACCAGACCTCGCCGGCCAGCTTGATGCGGCCGCCGGAGGCGTCGACGCGTTCCAGCACGACGGCCTGTCTGCCCTTCAACGCGTCCACTCCGGAGGCGAATTGGGGTCGCTGGGCGCGATGGCGGTTCGCGATGGGCCGTACGACGGCGATGCCCGCGGTCGAGATGACGGCGAAGACCGCGACCTGGGCGACGGCTCCGCCGCCGAAGACGCCGGTGACCACCGCCGCGGCGATGGCTCCCACCGCCAGCATGCCGAGTTCGGGCATCGCGGTGACCACGAGCGCGATGCCGAGCGCTGCCGCGCCGATCAGCCACCACAGCCATGCGTCGATTTCCACATGGTCATGGTAGGTCCGCGGGCCCTGTCGACGACAGGGCGCCCGTGGTGTGAAATCCCGTTCTTGCTCTGGGATTTGTGGGGTGGAGGCTCGGTTCAGGAGAGCGGGAGGCCCTGTGCGGTCCAGCGTTCGCCCGACTGTTCGACGACGAGGGGGAGGCCGAAGCAGAGGGAGAGGTTGCGGGAGGTCAGTTCGAGCTCCAGCGGGCCGGCGGCGAGGACCTTCCCCTGGCGGATCATGAGGACGTGGGTGAAGCCCGGGGGGATCTCCTCGACGTGATGGGTGACCATGAGCATCGAGGGGGCGATCGGGTCGAGGGCGAGACGGCCCAGGCGCCGGACCAGGTCCTCGCGGCCGCCGAGGTCGAGGCCGGCGGCGGGCTCGTCGAGGAGGAGCAGCTCGGGGTCGGTCATCAGGGCGCGGGCGATCAGGGTGCGCTTGCGCTCGCCCTCGGACAGGGTGCCGAACCGGCGCTCCAGGTAGTCGCTCATGCCGAGGCGGTCGAGGAAGGCGCGGGCGCGCTGCTCGTCGATGTCCTCGTAGTCCTCGTGCCAGGTGGCGGTCATGCCGTACGCGGCGGTCAGGACCGTCTCCAGGACCGTCTGGCGCTTGGGGAGCTTCTCGGTCATGGCGATGCCGGCCATGCCGATGCGGGGGCGCAGCTCGAAGACGTCGGTGCCGGGGCGGCCGAGGGTCTCGCCGAGGATGCTGGTGGTGCCCGAGCTGGGGTAGAGGTAGGTGGAAGCGAGGTTGAGGAGGGTGGTCTTGCCGGCGCCGTTGGGGCCGAGGATGACCCAGCGCTCGCCCTCCTTGACCGACCAGGAGACCTGGTCCACCAGAGCCCGGCCCTCACGGACCACGGATACGTCCTGAAGCTCCAGAACATCGCTCATGAGCGCGTTGTCTCCCCTTGCAGTGTGGCCGGTCTCGGCTGTCGCGTAAGCCTGTGGCTCGGTCCGCCGCGCCGGTGGGCGCAGCCCTCCATGAAATCTACGCCACCGGGTCGCCCGGGCATTCCCTCGGTCCGGTCTCTGGAGGGTCCTAGGCTGGAGGCATGCTTTCGGAACCACGTGCTGGGCGTCTCGCAGCTTGGGGAAATGCCCTTTTGGCCGGACATGTCTCACCGGACGACGCGGTTCTCGCCATCGTCGGTGAGGACGCGGTGCATCGGGTGGAGGGGCTGCCGGGTGAGTCGGGCCAGGTCGGGCTGACCCTCGCGCTGGGGCGGCTGCGGACGCTCGGGGTGACCGGGTTGCGGGTCGCGCTGCCCGCGCCGGGGCATCCGCTGGGGCTGAGCGGGCCGCCTGAGTTCAACGCGCGGGCGCTGGATGCGGAGCAGGCCGTGGTCTGTTACGGCGCCGCGTTCGGGCTGGTGCCGGAGGTGTACGAGGCCGGACCCCGGGGTGATGTGCACGTGGAGGTCGTGTGGCATGTGCTGCCCGTGCGGGAGGCGCCGCCGGCGGATGTGCCGTCGCTGGGTGAGGCCGAGCGGGAGCTGGCGGAAGCCCTGCGGGACGCCACCGAGTTGCTGACGCGGCTGGATGTGGCCGGGTCGGGGCCGGTGGCGGAGGCGGCGATCGATGCGTACCGGGCGCGGGCCGAGCGGGGGCGGGAGGTGCTGGCGCCGGGGTATCCGCCGCGGGCGGTGCGGGTGCTGGAGCTGGCGCAGCGGGTGGGGGCGCTGGTCGCCGTGGCGACGGAGAGTGGGCACGGGGGTGCGGTGAGTTCGTCGGAGATCTTTGCGCGGCGGGAGGCGTTGCGGCCGGTGGAGCGGACGGCTCGGCGGGCGCAGGTCGCTGCGTACAACTCCGTTGTGGAGGAGTGGGAGCGGGGGGTGCGGTGACGGTTCTTCGTGTGGTGCTCGGTGTGGGGGGTGCGGGCAGGGGGTTTCGCAGCTCTTCGTAGCGGGGTGCTCGGCGTTTATGCCCGGGCCCGGGTGAGTGCGCAGCCCGGTGTGGCGGGGTGCTCGGCGTTTATGCCCGGGCCCGGGTGGGTGCGCAGCCCGGCGTAGCGGGGTGCCGCTGCGCCCACCCGTGCCGCCCCCAGCGGCACGCATGCCCGCAGCTGGGCGGGTCGCATGCCCGCGGCTGGGGGGTTCGCCTGCCTGTGGCTGGGGCGCGTGCCGAGCGGCCCCCCGGTGGGACCGGGGGGCCGGGCGCACCTCCGGCTCGGAGACGGAGGTGGGGGGTCAGTGGTTGACGGCGAGGTTGCCGAAGGCCGGGTTCAGGATGCCCACGACGTTCACGCTGTTGCCGGACACGTTGACCGGGACGTGCACCGGGGCCTGGACGACGTTGCCCGAGCCGACGCCCGGGGAGCCCACGGCCTGGCCGTCGGCGTGGGCGCTGGTGGCGGAGGCCATGCCCGCGCCGGCGGCCAGCAGGCCACCCGTCACCATCGTCACGGCCGCTGCCTTCTTCAGGTTCTTCACTTCTGAGCCCTCCTAGCGATTGCCGCGGCAGGCGCCGCAGCACGCATGGAGAACGGTGGAGATCCGTCGAGGTTGCGCCATATGAGGGACGTTCCCACGACAGTATGAATCTCGGTCCGGAACGCAACCTTCCGTGTTGCCGTGGGAGGGGCGGGTCAGCCGGTCACACCATGGCGAACGGCCCACAGCGCGGCCTGCGTCCGGTCGGCCAGGTCGAGTTTCATCAGGATGTTCGAGACGTGGGTCTTGACGGTCTTCTCGGAGAGGACGAGCGCGCGAGCGATCTCCCGGTTGGAACGGCCGTCCGCTATGAGGCCGAGCACCTCGCGCTCCCGCTCGGTGAGCGAACCGGCCCTTCCCGTACCCGAGTTGGTCTCCTCCTGCGCCAGCAGCGCACCGGCCACCTCCGGCTGGAGGAGGATGTGCCCGGCGTGGACCGAACGGATGGCTCCGGCGAGGGCGTCGGGGTCGACGTCCTTGTAGACGTACCCGGCGGCGCCTGCGCGCAGGGCGGGGACCACCGTCCGCTGCTCCGTGAAGCTGGTGACGACCAGCACGCGCGCGGGGTTGTCCAGCTCGCGGAGCCGGCGCAGGGCGTCGACGCCGTCCATGCCCGGCATTTTGACGTCCATGAGGATGACGTCGGGCCGCAACTCCTCGGCGCGGTCGACTCCTTCGGCGCCGTCCGAGGCCTCCCCGACGACCTCGATGTCGTCCTGCACTTCGAGGAAGGTGCGCAGGCCCCGGCGGACGACCTGGTGGTCGTCGACGAGCAGCACCTTGATCGCGTCAGCCACCGGGGACCTCCATCTCGATCACGGTGCCCTTGCCGGGCACCGATTCCACGGTCAGCGTGCCGCCGGCGCCGCTCGCCCGGTCCCGCATCGAGACCAGGCCGAGGTGGCGTCCCGCGCGGCGGACCGCCCTGGTGTCGAAGCCGCTGCCGTCGTCCGTGACCCTGAGGACGGCGCCGCCGCCGCGGCGGTCCAGGGTCACGTCGACGTGGTCGGCGCCGGAGTGGCGCAGGGCGTTGTGCAGGGCCTCCTGGGCGACCCGCAGGAGGGCCTCCTCCTGGGAGGCGGGCAGGGCCTTCACGCCGTGGCCGGCGAAGGTGACGCGGGCGTGGTGGGCCCGGTCGAGGACCTGGATCTGCGTCCGGAGGGTCGCGACGAGGCCGTCCTCGTCGAGGGCGGCGGGGCGCAACTCGACGACCGCCGCGCGCAGTTCGTCGGCGGCCTCGGCGGCCAGGGCGGCCACCTGCTGGAGTTCGCCCTTGGCGCGGGAGGGGTCGCGGTCGACCAGGCGGGCCGCGGCCTGGGCGGTCAGGCGCAGGGAGAACAGCTTCTGGCTGACCGCGTCGTGCAGTTCGTGGGCGAGGCGGGAGCGCTCCTCGGCGATGGTCAGTTCGCGGCTGCGCTCGTAGAGGCGGGCGTTGGTGAGGGCGATCGCGGCATGCTGGGCGAGGATGCCGAGCAGTTCCTCGTCGTCCGCCGTGAAGCCGCAACCGCCTTCGGGTCTGGTGCAGTTCTTGTTCGCGAGGAACAGGGCGCCGATGACCTCGTCGCCGTCGCGGATCGGCAGGCCCAGGAAGTCGACCAGGTCGGGGTGGGCCTTCGGCCAGCCCTCGAAGCGGGGGTCCTTGCGGACGTCAGCCAGCCGCTCGGCCCTGGCCTCGTGCAGCATCGCGGCGAGGATGCCGTGCTGGCGCGGGAGGGGGCCGATGGCCTTCCACTGCTCCTCGCTGACGCCGTCGACCACGAACTGGGCGAAGCCGCCGTGGTCGTCCGGGACGCCGAGCGCGGCGTACTCGGCGTCGAGCAGCTCGCGGGCCGAGGCGACGATCGTCTTGAGGACGTCGCGCACCTCGAGATGCCTGCTCATGGCCAGCAGCGCGGAACTCACCGCGGCGAGGCCGGACCGGGGACCGTGACTCATGTCCTCACGGTACCGGCGGGGTGTGACAGGGCGGATCGGACCGGTGGCGGCCCCGTGCCCGGCCGGTGGGCCTAGGTCTTGCGGCCGAGGCGGCGGTCGGCGGGTCCTACGGCCGGGACCGAGGCGGCGGGGGTGGTCCTACGGCCGGGGCCGCCGGGCCTGTGGCGTAGGACGAAGGGACCCGGCGGACCGGGGCCCGCGTCCGAGGCGGCCCGTGCGGCCCCGTTCCTAGGTTGAGGGCACGCGATCAACGAGAGGAGCGGATCATGCCGGTTGCGATCATCACCGGGGCCTCGAAGGGGCTGGGGCGGGCGCTGGCCGTGGCTCTGGCCGGGCGGGGCTGGGACCTGGTGCTCGACGCCAGGGGCGCACAGGCGCTGGCGAAGACCGCGGAAGCCGTGTCCGCCGGGGGCGCACGGGTGTCGGCGCTGCCCGGGGACGTCACGGACGCCGGGCACCGGGCGGAGCTGGTGGCGGCGGCCTGGCGGCTGGGCGGCGTCGACCTGCTGGTGCACAACGCGAGCGCGCTGGGCGCGGAGCCGCTGGTCGGGCTGGAGGAGCTGCCCCTGGACGGGCTGCGCCGGGCGCTGGAGGTGAACCTGGTGGCGGGGCTGGGCCTGGTCCAGGAGGCACTGCCGCTGCTGCGGGCGTCCCGGCCGGGCGGCGCCGTCGTCGCGGTCAGCTCGGACGCGGCGGCCGAGGCGTACGAGACCTGGGGTGGCTACGGGGCGTCCAAGGCGGCCCTGGACCAGCTGATGGCCGTGCTCGCCGTGGAGGAGCCGGGGCTGCGGGTCTGGGCGGTCGATCCCGGGGACATGGCCACGGACCTGTACGCGGCGGCCGTACCGGAGGACCGGGAGCCGCGGCCGGAGCCGGAGGCCGTCGTGCCGGGGTTCCTGCGATTGCTGGACGAGCGTCCGGTGAGCGGGCGGTACGGGGCGCCGGCGCTGCTGGACGGCGCCCGATGACCGTGGCCGTGCGGGTGCCGGAGGAGTTGTCGGCCCGGGTGCCCGTCGAGCGGCGGGGGCCGGGTCTTGAGCGGGACGCCGTGCGGATGCTGGTGTCGCGGGGTGCCGAGGTGGCGCATCACACGTTCCGGGAACTGCCGTTGCTGCTGCGGGCCGGGGACCTGCTCGTGGTGAACACCTCGGCCACGCTGGCGGCGGCCGTGGACGGATGGACCGGGCACGCGCGCGTGGTGGTGCATTTCTCCACGCGCGGGGACGACGGCCGCTGGGCGGTGGAGCTGCGGGAGCCCGACGGGCGGGGCACCACGCGCGCGCGTGCGGGTGGGCCCGCGGGGAGGGAGGTGTCCCTGCCGGGGGGTGTGGGGCTGGTGCTGGAGGAGCCGCTGAGCGGGCGGGGTGAGCGGCTGTGGTGGGCGCGGGTGTCCGGGCCGGGGGTGCCGGGGCTGCTGCGGGAGTACGGGCGGCCCATCCGCTACGCCTATACGGAGCGGGACCAGCCGCTGTCCGCCTATCAGACGGTGTTCGCGCTGCCGTCGGCGGACGGGACGGGCAGTGCGGAGATGCCGAGCGCGGCGCGGCCCTTCACGGCGCGAGTGGTGGCGGAGCTGGTGAGCCGGGGGGTGCTGTTCGCGCCGGTCACGCTGCACACGGGGGTGGCCTCGGCCGAGGCGCACGAGCCGCCGTATCCGGAGCGCTTCGTGGTGCCGGAGGCGTCGGCGCGGCTGATCGAGGCCGCGCGGGCGGGTGGGGGCCGGGTGGTGGCGGTGGGGACGACGGCGGTGCGGGCCGTGGAGTCGGCGGTGGGCGCCGACGGGGCCGTACGCGCGCGTGCGGGGTGGACGGACCTGGTGGTCACGCCGGAGCGGGGGGTGCGGGTGGTGGACGGGCTGCTGACCGGGCTGCACGAGCCGGAGGCCTCGCATCTGCTGATGCTGGAGGCGGTCGCGGGGCGGGTGGCGGTCGAGCGGGGGTACGAGGCCGCGCTGCAAGGGCGCTATCTGTGGCACGAGTTCGGGGACGTGCACCTCGTGCTGCGCTGAGGACGCCCCCGGAAAGGCCTCACACAGAGCATCGCTTGTGCAACTGGCCGTGAGACTGATCTAGGGGCGGTGTGAGCCCTCGCATAGGACCCACGTCACGTACGAAGGGACGTAGGAGACAAACTCCCCCCTTTTGAGCGGCACAGTTCGTCCAACCTGTACCGATTTGCCCCTCCCTGATCCACTATCTTCCTTCGTACGTCACACCTTTGCCACGCCATTTTGCTGCCGCTAAGAATTGGCGATGTCGCTCAGCGCCGTGGGTTCACCTCCGCGGCGTTTGTGTCGGAAACACACCGAGTCCAACGCCGGACGCCGAGCGACTCCCGCGCTATTCGAAGAGGTCCACGCAGCATGCCCAAGAACATCTTCAGCCGTGTTCAGAGTCGTAGCCTGACCCGTCACCACAAGATCGCCATGGCCGGTGTCGCCACCCTCGGTGCCGCCGCCATCGGGTTCTCCGCGGTGCCGAGCGGTGCCTCGACCAAGACCACGACCGAGGCCGCTCAGCCGGCTGCGGTGGCGTACAGCAACCAGCAGATCAAGGACGTCAAGGCGAGCGTCACGGACCAGATGGCCGGCGCCAGCCTGAAGGCCGAGCAGATCGCGGCGAAGAAGAAGGCCGACGCCGCGGCCGCCGCCAAGAAGAAGGCCGCCGCCGAGGCGGCGAAGAAGAAGGCCGAGGCCGCGCGCCAGGCCAAGGAGGCCGCGAGCCGCGCCGCCAAGCGCGCCGAGGCCAAGAAGGCCGTCAGCTACCCGAACAACCTCGACGGCTGGATCCGCGAGTCGCTCGCGATCCTGAAGAAGCACGACATCCCGGCGTCCTACGACGGCATCCACCGCAACATCATGCGGGAGTCCTCGGGTAACCCGAAGGCGATCAACAACTGGGACATCAACGCCATCAACGGCATCCCGTCGAAGGGCCTGCTCCAGGTCATCCCGCCGACCTTCAAGCACTGGCACGTCCCCGGCACCTCCTGGGACATCTACGACCCGGTAGCCAACATCACCGCCGCCTGCAACTACGCGGCCGACAAGTACGGCTCCATGGACAACGTCGACAGCGCGTACTGAGGTCGGCGCGGACCTCTGGGACAGCTGTAGGTACGCCGAAGGGCGGCACCCTCCTGACGGGGTGCCGCCCTTCGGGCGTGTCGTGACGCGGTGACTACTTGCGCATGACCTCGGGCTCGTGGCGGCGCAGGAAGCGGGCCACGAAGAAGCCGCAGATCACGCCGAGGACCAGGAGCGCGCCCATGTCCATCGCCCAGGCCCCGACCGTGTGCTCCCACAGCGGGTCGGTGTCGCCGGCCGTCTCGGGCGGGCTGATCTTGTTGAAGTCCAGCGTGGCACCGGAGGCGGCGACCGCCCAGCGCGACGGCATCAGGAACGAGAACTGGTTGACGCCGATCGAGCCGTGCAGCGTGAACAGGCAGCCGGTGAAGACGACCTGGATGATCGCGAACATCACCAGCAGCGGCATGGTCTTCTCGGCGGTCTTCACCAGCGACGAGATGATCAGGCCGAACATCATCGACGTGAAGCCCAGCGCCATGATCGGCACCGACAGCTCCAGCAGCGTGGCGCTGCCGAAGACCAGGCCCTCCTCGGGGATCTCCCGGCTGGAGAAGCCGATGACACCGACCAGCAGGCCCTGGAGCACCGTGATCATGCCGAGCACGAACACCTTGGACATCAGGTACGCCGAGCGTGAGAGGCCGGTGGCGCGCTCCCGCTCGTAGATGACGCGTTCCTTGATCAGTTCTCGGACCGAGTTCGCCGCGCCCGCGAAGCAGGCGCCGACCGCGAGGATCAGCAGGACCGTGGTGGCCGTGCCGTTCGGGATGATGCGGCCGGTCTGCGGGTTGGCCGGGTTGGGCAGCAGACCCTTGTCGGCGTCGATGAGCAGACTGACCGCGCCGAGCACGGCCGGCAGGATCACCATCAGGGCGAGGAAGCCCTTGTCCGAGACGATCACCGAGACATACCGCCGGACAAGCGTCACGAACTGGGACATCCAGCCCTGCGGCTTCGGCGGCTTCATCGCCTGCATCTGCGGAACCTGTACGGACTGCGGCGCGACGGCGTCGATGTCCGCGGCGTACATCTGGTAGTGCTGCGAGCCCTTCCAGCGGCCCGCCCAGTCGTAGTCGCGGTAGTTCTCGAAGGCGGAGAAGACATCGGCCCAGGTGTCGTAGCCGAAGAAGTTCAGCGCCTCCTCGGGCGGGCCGAAGTAGGCGACCGAGCCGCCCGGCGCCATCACCAGCAGCTTGTCGCAGATCGCGAGCTCCGCCACCGAGTGCGTGACGACGAGGACCGTACGGCCGTCGTCGGCCAGGCCCCGCAGCAGCTGCATGACGTCGCGGTCCATGCCCGGGTCGAGGCCGGAGGTCGGCTCGTCCAGGAAGATCAGCGACGGCTTGGTGAGCAGCTCCAGGGCGACCGACACGCGCTTGCGCTGGCCGCCGGACAGGGACGTGACCTTCTTGTCCTTGTGGATGTCGAGCTTGAGCTCGCGCAGCACCTCGTCGATGCGGGCCTCGCGCTCGGCGGCCGTGGTGTCGGCCGGGAAGCGCAGCTTGGCCGCGTACTTGAGCGCCTTCTTGACGGTCAGCTCCTTGTGCAGGATGTCGTCCTGCGGGACCAGACCGATGCGCTGGCGCAGCTCGGCGAACTGCTTGTAGAGGTTGCGGTTGTCGTAGAGCACCTCGCCCTGGTTGGCGGGGCGGTAGCCCGTGAGCGCCTTGAGCAGGGTCGACTTGCCGGAGCCGGACGGGCCGATGACCGCGATCAGCGACTTCTCCGGGACGCCGAAGGAGACGTCCTTGAGGATCTGCTTGCCGCCGTCGACCGTGACGGTCAGGTGGCGGGCGGAGAAGGACACCTCACCGGTGTCGACGAACTCCTCGAGCCGGTCGCCGACGATACGGAACGTCGAGTGACCGACGCCGACGACATCGGTCGGGCCGAGCAGCTGGGTGCCGCCCTTGGTGATGGGCTGGCCGTTGACGTACGTGCCGTTGTGCGAGCCGAGGTCGCGGATCTCCATGCGGCCGTCGGGCGTGGCGTGGAACTCGGCGTGGTGCCGGGAGACCTGGAGGTCCGAGACGACCAGTTCGTTCTCCAGGGCACGGCCGATGCGCATCACGCGGCCGAGGGAGAACTGGTGGAACGTGGTCGGGCTGCGGTCGCCGTAGACCGGCGGCGCCCCCGCGACACCACCGGGACCCTGCTGCTGCGGGACGTGCGCCGCGGGCTGCTGCGGCTGCTGCCAGCCGGCCTGGGGGGACTGCTGCTGCGGCGGTTGCTGCTGCTGTTGTGGTGGCTGCTGGGCCGGGGCCTGCTGGCCCCAGCCGGGGTTCGCGCCCTGCGCCGCGTACGGCTGCTGCTGGGGCTGGGCCTGTGGCGTGGCGACGGAGGCCGCCGCGCCGGACAGGTTCAGGCGCGGGCCGTCGGTCGCGTTGCCCAGGTTGACGGCCGAACCGGGGCCCAGCTCCAGCTGGTGGATGCGTTGCCCCTGCACGAACGTGCCGTTGGTGCTGCCGTGGTCCTCGATGACCCAACTGCGGCCGTTGAAGCTGACCGTGGCGTGACGCCAGGAGACCCTGGCGTCGTCGAAGACGACGTCCCCCTGCGGATCACGTCCGAGGGTGTATGCCCTGGACGGATCGAGCGTCCAGGTACGTCCGTTTGATTCCAGTACGAGTTCCGGCACTCCATGCCCCACTGAGTTGTCCCCCGATTTACCCCCGACATGGGGAGTCTAGGGATGTCGAACATCGGGGGGAACTATTTCAGGAGCGGCCCCCTGACCGAAAGTCGGGCCTTGTGAAGACCGCGTTCGGACGCATCGGCCGATTCCGTTGACGGGGTTGAAACCGGGCCGGAGAGTGGTATTTCGACGCGAGGGGGACATGCGTGGTGTTCCCGTCGCGCAGCGGATCGGGGGGTCTGCCATGAGTGCTGCCGCAGGGGCCGGGACGGCGAGGGACGATGCGCGCGTGCCATGGGGGGACGTGCTGATGTCCGCCGTGGCCGCCGTGAGCTGGGCGTTGATCGGGATGGCGGGGACGGCGGCGCTGGGCCTGCGGCTGCTGGGAGCGGACACGGCGGGCTCATTGGGGCCGATGACCGCGGCGGTGGTGGCCCTCGGGGCGGGTGGGTCGGTCACACCGTCCGGTGATGTGTCGGCGTTCGGCCTCACGGGCGCCCAGGCGGACACGGCCATCGAGATCACGCCACTGGGAGTGAGCCTGGTCGGGGCGGTGCTGCTGTCGTGGTTCTTCCTGCGGTCCCTGCGGGCGGCGGGAGTTGTGATCTCACCCGCCGAACTGCTCGCGCGGGCGGGGTCGGTGGTGGCGCTGTTCGTGGCGATGCTGGGCGGGCTGGCCTGGGCGGGGCACGATGTCATCACGATCGACGGGGGCTCGCTGGGGCTGGACGACGTCACCGGCGGGGGCGGGGGCGTCGACGTCCCGGGGATCGGGGACATCGGGGGGCTGCTGCCGGACCGGCTGGGCGACCTGGTCGACGCGCGGGCCGCGGTCGGCTTCACGGTCGACACGGCACCGACGCTGCTCGGCGGGCTCGGCTGGTCGGCGGCCATCCTCGTGATCGCCCTGCTGGCCTCGCGCCGTACGCCGCTGCCGCCGGGCTGGGAGGCCGTGCACCGCCTCGTTCGGCCGGCCGTGTCGGCGGTGGTGACCGTGCTGCTGGTGGCGGTGGCGGCGGGGTGCGCGGCGGCTGCGTACGCCGCCGTCGGCGACGACCACCCCCGACGCATCGCCGGAGCGACACTGCTCGGGGCGCCGAACGGGGTGTGGCTGGGTGTGCCGCTCGGCCTGCTCGTGCCCTGGGACGGACGGGCGACGGGCGAACTGACCCGCTTCCTGCCGGACCCGCTGGACGACCTGCTCGGCGCCGGGACCGACCGGCCGGTGACGGTGGCCCGGCTGGCCGAGCTGGACGGGCGGGTGTGGCTGCTGACGGTGGCGGCGGCGTCGATGATGCTGCTGGCGGGGGTACTGACGGCGGTCCGGACGCCCGTGGGGGCGGCGGACGGGGGGCCGGGTGGGGCGCTGGGTGGGCTTGCGGGTGGGGCACCGGGCGGAGGGCTCGGCGGGGCAGCGGACGGGGCGCCGGGCGGGGCTGCGGCCGGGGCGGCGGCCGGGGCGCCGGACAGGGCTGCGGCAGAGGCGCCGGGCGGAGCTGCGGCCAGGGGGCCGGGCGGAGCTGCGGATGGCGGGCCGGGCGGAGCTGCGGATGGGGCGGCGGGCGGAGCTGCGGATGGGGCGGCGGGCAGGGGTGCGGGTCGGGCGGCGGGCGGAGGGCCCGGCGAGGCGGCGGGCGGGGCAGGCGGGGGTTTTGGTGTCCTGGGCTTCGCGGGTCGGTGCGCGCTTCGGCTGGGGGTGGCTACCGCGCTCGCCCTGCCACTGCAGGCCTGGCTGACGGACGTGTCGGTGACCGCGTCCCTGTCCGTCCTCGGCTTCGACGCCTTCGGCGCGGGCATCGAGCTGCACGGCCACCTCGGCATGGCCCTGCCGCTGGGCGCGGTGTGGGGCGCGGGGGCGGGGGCGCTGGGGGCACTGCTCGCGTGGGGGTGCGGGGCGGCGGGGCTCCGGGCCACGGGGCTGGCGCGGGGGGACGGGTCGCCGGCGAGGGCGGAAGGCTTGCCGGAGCGGGCGGGCGAGACGGGGGGCCGGCAACCGGACGGTCGGGCGTCACGCGGGGCGGAGTCCGGGCCCTACACGCCGGGTACGCCGTACCGCCCGCCCAACCCGGGCACCAACCCGTACCTCCGGGTGCCGGACGAGTTGCGAGAGCCGGAGGACGCACGGCCTCCCTGGGCGCGACGGCCCTCCGGACCCCCGCCCGGGCCCGACACCGACACCGACACCGGCACACAGGCGTATGAGGACGAGCCCCCTGCTCCCGGTGACGTCTACGGCGCCCCCACCGTCGTACGGCCGGTCGCACCGCCGCCGCGCGGTCCCCGGCAGGCGCCCGGGCCGCGGAACGGGAACGGGCCGCCGCCCCCACCGCCTCCTCCCCCACCACCGCCACGCAAGCCGCGCGGCGGGAAGTGATCAGCGAGGGCGCGGGACGGACCGGAGGTGGGTGTTCACTGTCCGCCAGCCGGACCTCGGGGGCGGTACGGCCCGCCCGCCGGATACGGTGGAACCACCATGAGCGCTTCGCAGATTTCGTCTTCCGACGTCCCTGCCGACGTCCCCACCCTCCTTGTGAAGATCTTCGGCAAGGACAGGCCGGGCATCACCGCCGGGCTCTTCGACACCCTCGCCGCCTACTCCGTCGACGTCGTCGACATCGAGCAGGTCGTCACCCGTGGCCGGATCGTGCTGTGCGCGCTCGTGACCGAGCCGCCTCCCGGGCTTGAGGGGGATCTGCGGGCGACGGTGCACAGCTGGGCCGAGTCGATGAAGATGCAGGCGGAGATCATCTCCGGCCTCGGCGACAACCGCCCGCGTGGGCTCGGCCGCTCCCTGGTCACCGTGCTCGGGCACCCGCTCACCGCCGAGGCAGCGGCCGCGATCGCCGCCCGGATCACCAAGACCGGCGGCAACATCGACCGTATCTTCCGGCTCGCCAAGTACCCCGTGACCGCCGTGGAGTTCGCCGTCTCCGGCGTGGAGACCGAACCGCTGCGCACCGCCCTGGTGACCGATGCCGCGCGGCTCGGTATCGATGTGGCGGTCGTGGCCGCCGGGCTGTACCGGCGCGCGCAGCGCCTGGTCGTCATGGACGTCGACTCGACGCTGATCCAGGACGAGGTCATCGAGCTGTTCGCCGCACACGCCGGCTGCGAGGACAAGGTCGCCGAGGTGACGGCGGCCGCGATGCGCGGGGAGCTGGACTTCGAGCAGTCCCTGCACGCCCGGGTGGCGCTGCTGGAGGGGCTGGACGCCTCGGTCGTGGACAAGGTGCGCAGCGAGGTGCGGCTGACGCCGGGTGCCCGCACCCTGATCCGTACGCTGAAGCGCCTGGGCTACCAAGTCGGTGTCGTCTCGGGTGGGTTCACCCAGGTCACGGACGATCTCAAGGAGCGCCTCGGGCTGGACTTCGCCCACGCCAACACCCTGGAGATCGTCGACGGCAGGCTGACGGGCAAGGTCACCGGCGAGATCGTCGACCGGGCAGGCAAGGCGCGGCTGCTGCGCCGGTTCGCGGCGGAGGCGGGTGTGCCGCTGTCGCAGACCGTGGCGATCGGTGACGGTGCCAACGACCTGGACATGCTGAACGCGGCCGGTCTCGGGGTCGCCTTCAACGCCAAGCCGGTGGTGCGCGAGGCCGCGCACGCCGCCGTGAACTTCCCCTTCCTCGATACCGTCCTGTACCTGCTGGGCGTCACACGCGAAGAGGTCGAGGCGGCGGACACCGTCGACATCGACTGAACCGGGACCGCCCGGGAAGGGCCCGGCGCCGCCCGGCGCCGGGCTCTGTTCACACGGAGATCGTCACTCGGCCGGGGCCCAGTAGTCCCGCAGCGCGGCCACGCCCGGCTCCAGGCTCTTCCACGTGCCGCCGAACGACAGCACGGCGAAGGCGGCGGCCGGGAAGCCGCGGCGGGTCATCCGCTCGCGGGCCTCGTCCTCGCCCGAGCCCGCCAGGACCTCGCCGAGGCCCTGGATGCCCGGGTTGTGCCCGATCATGAGGAGGTTCCGCACGTCGTCGGGGGTCTCGTTGAGCAGGGCGATCAGCTCGCCCGGCGAGGCCTCGTAGATCCGCTCCTCGTAGACGGTTTTCGGCCGCTGCGGGAACTCCTGGACGGCGAGCTTCCAGGTCTCCCGGGTCCGGACCGCGGTGGAGCACAGGGCCAGGTCGAAGGCGATACCGGTGTCGGTCAGCCTGCGCCCGGCCTCCGCCGCATCCATTCGGCCCCGGTCGGCGAGCGGACGCTCGTGGTCCGTGACCTGTGGCCAGTCGGCTTTCGCATGGCGGAAGAGGACAATCCTGCGGGGTTCTGCGACGCTCATGAGATCCAGCTTCGCATGAAACACGCCACGGGGCGCAGGGAGTTGACCACGGTGTTCGGCCGTGATCAGCGGGTTATGAGCTGCTGCAGGTGCTCGAAGAGCCGGGTGATCGCGGGGTCGCCGGTGGCGGCGTGGGCCTCGGAGGGGTTCAGGATCAGGGCGAGCAGTGCGGTGAAGGCCAGCACGGGCAGGGCGAGGGCCCACCAGGGCAGCCGCCCGGCGGCACCGGCTCGGGGCGCCGGGCGGGGCCGCGTGTGCGTAGGGGCCGACATGGGTGCCTCCGCTCTTCGAGTGGTCGCTGACCGCCTCGCGGTCACACACTCGAAGCTACGGAACGTCCGGCTGCCAACCCATCCGGTGATCCACCCACTTGACCCTGACCCTCACCCCCTAGGGGACAGGGGGGCCAGCCCCACCATGGGCCGCGTGAGCGCGGGTCATGGCGAGGCGATGGTCGCGATGACGGCGATGACGATGAAGATCGCGAAGAAGGCGCCGAAGACGAGCAGCATCTTCTTCTGACCGTGCTGGGGATTCGGGTCGAGCACTGGCATGGGGCCAGTCTCCCACCCCCCGTACCGGCCGGATGCCCCGGGGTGACCACCTCTCCCGGGCCCGGGGGCTCAGCGGGCGGCCTCGTCCTCCACCGTGCGGTCCCGGCCGGCCAGGACGCCGACGACCATCTGCGGGATCATCAGGGCGCTCATCAGTGCGATCGGCAGGCCCCAGCCGCCGCTGTGCTGGTAGAGCACGCCCACCAGGAGCGGTCCGGGGATGGAGATGAGGTAGCCGGTGCTCTGCGCGAACGCCGACAGCTGGGCCACGCCCGGGCCGGTCCTGGCCCGCATGCCGACCATGGTCAGGGCGAGCGGGAAGGCGCAGTTGGCGATGCCGAGCAGCACGGCCCAGGCCCAGGCGCCGTCGGCGGGGGCGAGGTAGAGACCGGCGTAGCCGACGAGGCCGCAGACGCCCAGGGCGAGCACGATCGGGCCCTGGTGGGGCAGCCGGGTGGCCAGGCGGGGTATGACGAACGCCAGGGGCACGCCCATCACCATGGTGACCGCCAGCAGCAGGCCCGCGGTGCCGGCGGGGACACCGGCGTCCCGGAAGATCTGCGCCATCCAGCCCATGGTGATGTAGGCGGCGGTGGCCTGGAGGCCGAAGAAGACGGCCAGGGCCCAGGCGGTACGGCTGCGGGCCATGCGCAGCCGGGGCGCCTCCACGCGCGCGTGCTCCTCGGACCGTGTCGGTGCGGATGCGTCCCGGCCCCGCGCGGAGGGGGCACCGGCGGACAGGTCACCGGTGGACGCGCCACCGGCAGCGGCATCACCGGCAGGGGCGTCACCAGCAGGGGCGTCACCAGCAGCGGCGTCACCGGCAGGGGCGTCACCGGCGGTCGCCTCGCCGCCCCTCGCGGCCCGCGCGGGCTTCTCCCCCGCCCCGGCGGGCGTGACGCGTGCCCTTACGAAGGGCAGCCACGGCAGGACGGCCGCCACGGCGAGGCCCGCCCACAGGGCCAGGCCGGTCTGCCAGCTGCCGCCGAGGGTGTCGGTCAGGGGGACCGTCACCGCGGCCGCGAGGGAGGTGCCGAGGGCGAGGGCCATGGAGTACAGGCCGGTCATGGATCCCACGCGGTCGGGGAACCAGTGCTTGACGATGACCGGCATCAGGACGTTGCTGACCGCGATGCCCATGAGGGCCAGGGCGCTGCCCGCCAGGAACCCGGCCGTGCCGCCCGCGTACGGGCGTATCAGCAGGCCCGTGGCGATGGCGACCATGCCGGCGCACACGACGGCTCCGGCGCCGAACCGGCGGGCGAGCCGCGGGGCCATGACACCGAAGACGGCGAAGCACAGCGGCGGCACGGAGGTGAGCAGCCCGGCCACGCTGCCGCTCATGCCCAGCCCGTCGCGGACCTCCTCCAGGAGGGCTCCGAGGCTGGTGATGGCGGGGCGGAGGTTCAGCGCGGACAGCACGATGCCGAGGACGAGCAGTCGCATCGTCCACGCGCGCGTGGACGCGCCGTCCGCCTTCCCGGCGTCGTGCGGGGCCGATCCGCGTACGGTCGGGGGCGTCATCGTCCGGGTTTCCTCACCAGCCATGAGACCCATCATAGAATCATGGGATGATTGACTGTCCACTCCACGGCTGCCCCAGGGCGCCCCGGTCGTGCGAAGGTGTGCCATGCCACTGAGCCATCCCCGCCGCTCGGCCCTGTCCGAGCAGGTCATCGCCGCGCTGCGGGCCCAGATCACCTCGGGCGAGTGGCCGGTCGGCTCCCGGATCCCGACCGAGCCGGAACTGGTCGAGCAGCTGGGTGTCGCCCGCAACACGGTCCGTGAGGCCGTCCGCGCCCTGTCGCACAACGGCCTGCTCGACATCCGCCAGGGCTCCGGCACATACGTGGTGGCGACGAGCGAGCTGGCGGGCGTGATGCAGCGGCGGTTCGCCGAGGCCGACCCCCGGCACATCGCCGAGCTGCGCTCCACCCTGGAGTCGGCCGCCGCCCGGCTGGCCGCCGAGCGGCGCACGGAGAAGGACCTCAAGCAGCTCGACGCGCTGCTGCTGCGGCGCGAGGAGGCCTGGGAGTCGGGCGACAAGGAGGCGTTCGTGACCGCGGACGCGACGTTCCACCTGGCCGTGGTGTCCGCGTCCCACAACGACGTGATGACGGCCATGTACGCGGACCTGGGCGAGGTACTGCGGGACTGGCTGCGCGAGGACGTCGGCGAGAAGCTCACGCCGGAGACGCACATGGACCACGGGCGGTTGCTGGAGGCGATCCGCGCGGGCGAGGCGGACACGGCCGCGGCGGAGGCGGCCCGCTACCCGTTCCTGTGCCGGCTGGGCGGCGTCACCTCCCCCACCGGCGACTGACACCCCCGCCGGGCTCGCTCAGCTCTCCCGCCGGTGGCTGATCCACACGTCGCCGACCTCTTTCCAGCACCGTCCCGTCAGCCGCACCGTCTGCGCGGGCCCGGCCTCGATCGGTGCGCTGTCGGTGTCGATGTCCCACCAGCGGGCGCACTCGACGTGCAGGCTCACATGGTCGGGCTCCGGGTAGGGGTTGTGGCAGTACGCGGTCACCTTGGAGCCGGTCACGCGGATCCGGCACGCGGCGCCGAAGGGATCGGCGGACTCCCGCTCGTCGGCGGGCACGCGCGCGTGGGGCGCCGCCTCGTACGCCAGGGTCAGCAGGAGCGCGACGGCGAGGGACACTGAGGCCGTTCTGCGGGACAAGCGCACAAGGGGACCTCCTCGGCCGTGCTGGGGAGGGACTCGGATGGTGAACGCGTACTCCAGAGTGCCCAGTTGCGGGCCACCCCCGCCCGGCCGGCTGCGCCGAACGGGTGACGCCCCGCCCCCCGCGCGCGGCGGGAGACGGGGCGTCGAGGACGTACGGGAGATCAGGCTCCGATGGCGTGCAGACCGCCGTCGACGTGGACGATCTCGCCCGTGGTCTTGGGGAACCAGTCGCTCAGCAGGGCGACGACACCGCGGCCGGCCGGCTCGGGGTCCTTCAGGTCCCACTCCAGCGGGGAGCGGTCGTCCCACACGGAGGCCAGCTCGCTGAAGCCCGGGATGGACTTGGCCGCCATGGAGCCGAGCGGACCGGCCGAGACCAGGTTGCAGCGGATGTTCTGCTTGCCCAGGTCACGGGCCATGTAGCGGCTCGTGGCCTCCAGCGCCGCCTTGGCCGGGCCCATCCAGTCGTACTGCGGCCAGGCGAACTGCGCGTCGAACGTCAGACCGACGACGGAGCCGCCGTTCTGCATCAGCGGCAGGCAGGCCATGGTGAGCGACTTCAGGGAGTACGCCGAGACGTGCATGGCCGTGGCGACCGACTCGAACGGCGTGTTGAGGAAGTTGCCGCCGAGGGCGTCCTGCGGGGCGAAGCCGATGGAGTGCACGACACCGTCGAGGCCGCCGAGCTCCTCGCCGACGATGTCGGCGAGCCGCCCGAGGTGCTCGTCGTTGGTCACGTCGAGCTCGATGACCTTGGCGGGCTTGGGGAGCTTCTTCGCGATGCGCTCGGTCAGCGTGGGCCGCGGGAACGCCGTGAGGATGATCTCGGCGCCCTGCTCCTGGGCCAGCTTGGCGGTGTGGAAGGCGATGGAGGACTCCGTCAGCACACCCGTGATCAGGATGCGCTTGCCCTCGAGAATTCCGCTCATGGTGATCAGTGACCCATTCCCAGTCCGCCGTCAACGGGGATGACGGCTCCAGTGATGTACGAGGCGTCGTCCGAGGCGAGGAACCGCACCGTCGCGGCGATCTCCTCCGGCTGCGCGTACCGGCCGAGCGGCACCTGCTTCACGATGCCCTCGCGCTGCTCGTCGGTGAGCACCTTGGTCATGTCGGTGTCGACGAAGCCGGGCGCGACGACGTTGAAGGTGAGGTTGCGCGAGCCCAGCTCACGGGCGAGGGAGCGCGCGAAGCCGACCAGGGCGGCCTTGGAGGCGGCGTAGTTCGCCTGACCCGGGCCGCCGTACAGACCGACGACCGACGAGATGAGGACCACGCGGCCCTTCTTGGCGCGCAGCATGCCGCGGTTGGCCCGCTTGACGACCCGGAAGGTGCCGGTGAGGTTGGTGTCGATGACCGAGGTGAAGTCCTCCTCGGACATGCGCATCAGGAGCTGGTCCTTGGTGATGCCGGCGTTGGCGACGAGGACCTCGACGGGGCCGTGGGTCTCCTCGATCTCCTTGTAGGCCTGCTCCACCTGCTCGGTGTCGGTGATGTCGCACTTGACGGCCAGGCAGCCCAGTTCCGTCAGGGCGGCGGGCGGCTCACCCGAGCGGTACGTGATGGCGACCTTGTCGCCGGCATCGGCGAAAGCGCGGGCGATGGCGAGGCCGATGCCCCGGTTGCCTCCGGTGACGAGAACCGAGCGGCTCAACGGATCACCCTTTCGATAGCGGTCTGATGCCCGCCCGGCCGCCTGGAGGACAGGCGGTGACGACAGGCGGCTTCTTCGAAAACCTATCGGTCCGGGTGCGCCCGCGGACAATCGGGCACCGACAGTGGCGTACGGGACTCACTGTCGGGTCCCTACAGAAACCCGCCGTCCCGGCTCGGGAAACTCGTGGCCCGCGCGCGGGATGGACGACATGATCGGTCAGGCACGACGTACGGCAACCACGGTCACCTCGACAGAAAGAGACGGCGGTGCCTCATACCATCGACGAGGCCTTCACGGCCCTCCCCCTACGCGCCCTCGCCGACGCGGCCCTCGCACGCGCGCGTGCGCTGGGCGCCGAGCACGCGGACTTCCGGTTCGAGCGGGTGCGGGGCGCCTCCTGGCGGTTCCGGGACGCCAAGCCGGCCGGGTCCTCGGACACCACCGACCTCGGGTACGCGGTGCGGGTGGTGCACGGCGGTACGTGGGGTTTCGCGTCCGGCGTCGACCTCACCATGGACGCCGCCGCCCGGGTCGCCGGGCAGGCGGTGGCGATGGCCAAGCTGTCCGCCCAGGTGATCAAGGCGGCGGGGTCGGACGAGCGTGTGGAGCTGGCCGCCGAGCCGGTGCACGCGGACAAGACGTGGATCTCCTCGTACGAGATCGACCCCTTCTCCGTGCCCGACGAGGACAAGGCCGGGCTGATCGCGCAGTGGAGCGCGCGGCTGCTGGCGGCCGACGGCGTCGACCACGTCGACTCCTCGCTGCTCACCGTTCACGAGAACAAGTTCTACGCCGACACCGCGGGGACGGTGACCACGCAGCAGCGGGTGCGGCTGCACCCGGTGTTCAACGCCGTGTCCGTGGACGAATCGAGCGGCGAGTTCGACTCGATGCGCACCCTCGCGCCGCCGGTGGGACGCGGCTGGGAGTACCTGACGGGCACCGGCTGGGACTGGGCGGGCGAGCTGGAACGGATCCCGGAGCTGCTCGCCGAGAAGATGCGCGCGCCGAGCGTGGAGCCGGGTCTGTACGACCTGGTCGTCGATCCGTCCAACCTGTGGCTGACCATCCACGAGTCCATCGGGCACGCCACCGAGCTGGACCGGGCGCTGGGCTACGAGGCCGCCTACGCCGGCACCTCCTTCGCCACCTTCGACCAGCTCGGCAAGCTGCGCTACGGCTCGGAGCTGATGAACGTCACCGGCGACCGCACCGCCGAGCACGGTCTGGCCACCATCGGCTACGACGACGAGGGCGTCCAGGGCCAGTCCTGGGACCTGGTCAGGAACGGCACGCTCGTCGGCTACCAGCTGGACCGGCGGATCGCGAAGCTCACCGGCTTCGAGCGCTCCAACGGCTGCACCTACGCCGACTCCCCCGGGCACGTGCCGGTGCAGCGCATGGCGAACGTGTCGTTGCAGCCGGACCCGGCGGGGATGTCGACCGAGGACCTGATCGGGGGTGTGGAGCGCGGCATCTACGTCGTCGGCGACCGGTCCTGGTCGATCGACATGCAGCGCTACAACTTCCAGTTCACCGGCCAGCGCTTCTACCGCATCGAGAACGGGCGGCTCGCCGGTCAGCTGCGCGATGTGGCCTACCAGGCGACGACCACCGACTTCTGGGGCTCGATGTCGGCGGTGGGCGGGCCGCAGACCTATGTGCTCGGCGGCGCCTTCAACTGCGGCAAGGCCCAGCCGGGGCAGGTCGCGGCCGTCTCGCACGGCTGCCCGTCGGCCCTCTTCAAGGGCGTCAACATCTTGAACACGACTCAGGAGGCCGGTCGATGAGCGCGCGTTCCAGCAAGCCGCACGAGGTCGTCGAGCGCGCCCTCGAACTGTCCCGGGCGGACGGCTGTGTCGTCATCGCCGACGAGCAGTCCACCGCGAACCTGCGCTGGGCGGGCAACGCGCTGACCACGAACGGCGTCACCCGCGGGCGCACGCTCACCGTCGTCGCCACGGTCGACGGCAAGGAGGGCACGGCCTCCGGCGTCGTGTCGCGGTCCGCCGTGACCCCCGACGAGCTGGAGCCCCTGGTGCGGGCCGCCGAGGCCGCCGCGCGCGGCGCCGGGCCCGCCGAGGACGCCCAGCCGCTGGTCACGGGTGCGGCGCCGGCGCCGGAGTTCACCGAGGCGCCGGCCGAGACCTCCTCCGCCGTGTTCGCCGACTTCGCCCCCGCCCTCGGCGAGGCCTTCGCACGCGCGCGTGCGGGCGGCCGCGAGCTGTACGGCTTCGCCAACCACGAGCTGGTGTCCTCGTACATCGGCACCTCCACGGGGCTGCGGCTGCGGCACGACCAGCCGAACGGGACGCTGGAGCTGAACGCCAAGTCACCGGACCGGACCCGGTCGGCGTGGGCCGGGCGCTCCACGCGGGACTTCAAGGACGTCGACCAGGCGGCCCTGGACGCGGAGCTGGCGGTACGCCTCGGGTGGGCCGAGCGGCGCGTCGAGCTGCCCGCCGGGCGCTACGAGACGCTGCTGCCGCCGACGGCCGTGGCGGACCTGCTGATCTATCTGATGTGGTCGGCGTCGGGCCGGGACGCGGTGGAGGGCCGCACGGTGTTCTCCAAGCCCGGCGGGGGCACGCGGGTCGGCGAGAAGCTGACCGATCTGCCGCTGACCCTGCGCAGCGACCCGAACGAGCCGGGCCTGGAGTCGGCGCCGTTCGTGATCGCGCACTCCTCCGGGGGCGATCAGTCGGTGTTCGACAACGGGCTGCCGCTGACGGCCACCGAGTGGATCCGCGAGGGCGAGCTGCGGCATCTGACCACCAGCAGGCACAGCGCGGGCCTGACCGGGCTGCCGGTGGCGCCGGTGATCGACAACGTCATGCTGGACGGGGGTGAGGACCGCTCCCTGGAGGAAATGGTCGCGAACACCGAGCAGGGGCTGCTGCTGACCTGCCTGTGGTACATCCGCGAGGTCGACCCGGCGTCGCTGCTGCTCACCGGTCTGACCCGGGACGGGGTCTACCTGGTCGAGAACGGCGAGGTGACGGGCGAGGTGAACAACTTCCGGTTCAACGAGTCGCCGGTCGGGGTGCTGGGCCGGGCCACGGAGGCGGGGCGGACCGAGAAGACGCTGCCGCGGGAATGGAGCGACTGGTTCACCAGGGCGGCCATGCCCGCGCTGCGGGTCCCGGATTTCAATATGAGCTCCGTCAGTCAGGGCGTATAACCTCGTAGTCGGCTGTCACCCGACTGCCCGAAGATCATCGAGGAGACACGAGAACCGTGACGGACATCGTCGACGAGCTGAAGTGGCGCGGGCTGTTCGCCCTGTCCACTGACGAGGACGCTTTGCGCAAGGCGCTCGCGGACGGTCCCGTCACGTTCTATTGCGGTTTCGACCCGACGGCGCCGTCGCTGCACGTGGGGCACTTGGTGCAGGTGCTCACCGTGCGCCGGCTCCAGCAGGCCGGTCACCGGCCGCTGGCGCTGGTCGGCGGTGCCACGGGCCTGATCGGCGACCCGCGCCCGACCGCGGAGCGCACGCTGAACGACCCGGAGACGGTCACCGGTTGGGTCGCCAAGCTGCGCGCCCAGATCGAGCCCTTCCTGGACTTCGAGGGCGAGAACGCGGCCGTCATGGTCAACAACCTCGACTGGACGGAGAACCTCTCCGCGATCGAGTTCCTCCGTGACATCGGCAAGCACTTCCGCGTCAACAAGATGCTGACGAAGGACTCCGTGGCCCGCCGCCTGGAGTCCTCCGAGGGCATCAGCTACACGGAGTTCAGCTACCAGCTGCTCCAGGGCATGGACTTCCTCCAGCTGTACCGGCGCTACGGCTGCACGCTCCAGCAGGGCGGCAGCGACCAGTGGGGCAACCTCACGGCGGGCCTGGACCTGATCCACCGCCTGGAGCCGGACGCGACCGCGCACGCGCTGGCGACGCCGCTGATGACCAAGGCGGACGGCACCAAGTTCGGCAAGACCGAGGGCGGCGCCGTCTGGCTCGACCCGGAGATGACGACGCCGTACGCGTTCTACCAGTTCTGGCTGAACGTGGACGACCGGGACATCTCCCGGTACATGCGCATCCTGTCCTTCCGCTCCCGCGCGGAGCTGGAGGAGCTGGAGCGGCAGACCGAGGAGCGTCCGCAGGCCCGGGCCGCGCAGCGCGCGCTGGCCGAGGAGCTGACGACGCTGGTGCACGGCGCCGATCAGACGGCCGCCGTGATCGCCGCGTCCAAGGCCCTGTTCGGCCAGGGCGAGCTGGCGGAGCTGGACGAGCGGACGCTGGCCGCGGCCCTGTCGGAGGTGCCGCACATCCAGGTCGCCGAGCTCGGTCCGGCCGTGGACCTGTTCGCCGAGGTCGGCCTGGTGGCCAGCAAGTCTGCCGCGCGCCGCACGGTCAAGGAGGGCGGCGCCTACGTGAACAACGTCAAGGTCGCCGGCGAGGACGCCGTCCCCGCCAAGGAGGACCTGCTGCACGGCCGCTGGCTGGTGCTGCGCCGGGGCAAGAAGAACCTGGCCGCGGTCGAGGTCACGAGCGGCTGAGCGCACGAGGGAGGGGGCGGTCTCCACCGGGGAGGCCGCCCCCTTCGCCGTGCACCCCGTTATGCCCTCTGTTTGTCTCCCCTGGCCGCCGTCCAGGCCCGGTCGCCGAGACCGACCAGGATGACCGCCATCACCAGCTGGAAGACATGCCGCCACCAGTCGATCCCCGCTGTGGCGTCGACACCGGCCGCCCGGGCGATGGCGTTGCCGGCGATGCCGCCGATCATGCCCAGGATCACGGTCAGCCACAGGGGAAGGTGTTGCTTGCCCGGAATGATCGCCTTGGCGATCAGGCCGAGTACCAGTCCTACGATGATCGCCCACAACCAGCCCATCACTGCCTCCTTGTGCGGCTCGACGTGAGCACTACGGCCAGTGTCGGCCCAGGAACCGTACGCCGCATGCCGGCGCGGGCCGTCCGTGGGACGGCGCAGACCGTCCGGACCGGTGGTGCGCCACCCGGTCTCGTAGCGGGCGCGGACGCGGCGTACCGTGGGAACTGCCCTGGTCCGGGTTCCCCGTCCGGCCGAGGGCGGCCACGGGGCGGGGAGAGTCCGATACGGGCGGATGGTGGAATGCGATGCGGAAGCAGCATGGCGGCGGCAGCGTCCAGGTTTTCCGGATCACCGGCGCCCGGACGGGACTTCAGGAGGACGTACGCGGGCGGCAGCGCCGGTACGTGATCTCGATGACGGTCCGCACGATCTCCGTGGTCCTCGCGGCCACGTTGTGGAACGTCGAACGGCATGTCGCCATCGTGGCGTTGGTGCTCGGGCTGGTGCTGCCGTACATCGCGGTGGTGATCGCGAACGCGGGGCGCGAGAACGCGCCGTCTCTGCCGTCGACGTTCGTGGTGTCGCAGTCGCGCCCGATGATCGCGCCGCCGGAGCCCGGTGACGGGCGGGCGGAATCCGTCCCGGAAGACGCCGTGTCCGAGCCGGTGCCGGGTGCGGGGAGCGAAGCGCACGAGCGGTAGGGACGCCGGGGGGAGATCATGGGCGGTCGCGAGGGGAAGTCACCTTCACGCCAAGCTCAAGAAAAGCTCAGATCAATCATGTTGTTCCAGTGCCGGGCTCGGGGTTACCCGTGACATACTTCGTACGCGCTCCGCATCCCCCGTCGGAGCGACGGACCGACGCCGGGCAGCTCCCCCCGTGGCTGCTCGGCGTCGCCTTTTGTGCCGTGATGATGTGCACGTATTGATGTGCAGTGATGTGCAGTGGTGAGACGAAGCCGTGAGTGACGAGACGCCCATCTGTTCCGCGAAGGGCTGCCGCGCCGACGCCGTGTGGGTGCTGGCGTGGAACAACCCGAAGATCCACACGCCGGAGCGGCGCAAGACGTGGCTGGCCTGTGAGGAGCACCGCGAGCACCTGTCGCAGTTCCTGGGGGTGCGGGGGTTCCTGAAGGACGTCGTCCTGCTGAAGGAGTGGGAGGCGACGAGCTAGGCGTCAGCCGCCGATCGCCGACATCGGCCTCTCGGGCTGCACGAACGTCGGGTCGTCCAGGCCCGCTCCCGCCTTCTTGCCCCACATCGCCAGGCGCCAGATGCGGGCGATCTCCTCGTCGGGGGCGCCCGAGCGCAGTGCGGCACGCAGGTCCGTCTCCTCCTGGGCGAACAGGCAGGTGCGGACCTGGCCGTCGGCCGTGAGGCGGGTGCGGTCGCAGGCCGCGCAGAAGGGGCGGGTCACGGAGGCGATGACACCGACGACATGCGGGCCGCCGTCGACGAGCCAGCGCTCCGCCGGGGCCGAGCCGCGCTTGTCCTCGCCCTCGGCGGTCAGGTCGAAGCGGGTGCGCAGGGAGGTCAGGATGTCCCCGGCCGTGATCATGCCGTCGCGCTTCCAGCCGTGCTGGGCGTCCAGGGGCATCTGCTCGATGAAGCGCAGCTCGTAGTCGTGCTCCACGGCCCAGGCGAGGAGGTCGGGGGCCTCGTCGTCGTTCAGCCCCGGCATCAGGACCGAGTTGACCTTGACCGGGGTCAGGCCGGCGTCACGGGCGGCGTGCAGGCCCTCGATGACGTCCTTGTGGCGGTCGCGGCGGGTGAGGGTCTTGAAGACGTCCGGGCGGAGCGTGTCCAGGGAGACGTTGACCCGGTCCAGGCCCGCCTCCTTCAGGGCCGCCGCCGTGCGCTTGAGGCCGATGCCGTTGGTCGTCAGCGACATCTGGGGGCGCGGGTCCAGGGCCGCGACGCGCTCGACGATGCCGACCAGGCCCGGGCGCAGCAGCGGCTCGCCGCCGGTGAAGCGGACCTCCTCGATGCCGAGGGAGGTGACCGCGATGTCGATGAGGCGGACGATCTCGTCGTCGCTGAGCAGGTCCGGCTTGGCCAGCCACTGCAGGCCCTCCTCGGGCATGCAGTACGTACAGCGCAGGTTGCACCGGTCGGTCAGTGAGACCCTCAGGTCGGTGGCCACCCGGCCGTAGGTGTCGATGAGCACGTGGGCCCCCTCCCTCGTCGCGGAACTTGCGTGCGGCACTGCTTTTCCGACACTGCGAGCCTACGTGACCCCACCGACAACGCCACAGGCCCGATCCCACGACGTGGAACGCGGCCGGGCCGCAGGGACCTGGAGGTTCCTACGACTCGGCCGCGTGGCAGGGGTCGTGCTCAGTGGGCTCCGGTGCCGGTCAGGGACCGGACCTCCAGCTCCGCGTACTTCTTGGCGTCGGGCTCCTCCTTGGACAGGACCGTGCCGAGCCAGCCCATGAGGAAGCCGAACGGGATGGAGATGATGCCCGGGTTCTTCAGCGGGAACCAGGCGAAGTCGACCTCGGGGAACATCGCCTTGGGGTCGCCGGAGACGACGGGCGAGAACAGCACCAGGCCGACGGCGACGATCAGACCGCCGTAGATCGACCACAGCGCGCCCTGGGTGGTGAACCGCTTCCAGAAGAGGCTGTAGAG
The DNA here is from genome assembly GCF_042959065.1 of Streptomyces sp. NPDC007929. Classification (NCBI taxonomy): domain Bacteria; kingdom Bacillati; phylum Actinomycetota; class Actinomycetes; order Kitasatosporales; family Streptomycetaceae; genus Streptomyces; species Streptomyces sp. NPDC007929. The sequence continues at coordinate 31,542 of NZ_JBIBKD010000016.1, forward strand.
GATCGTCGGGAGGTTGGCGGAGGCCGCGACCGCGAAGGCGAGGGCGACCAGGCCGGCCACGTTCAGGTCGCGGGCCAGGGCGCCCAGGCCGATCGAGATGACGCCGATGAAGACGGTCGCCCAGCGGGCCGCGCGGACCTCCTCGGCGCCGGATGCCTTGCCCTTGCGGATGACGTTGGCGTAGATGTCGTGCGCGAAGGACGACGACGAGGCCAGAGTGAGGCCGGCGACGACGGCGAGGATCGTCGCGAAGGCCACCGCCGAGATCGTGGCGAGCAGGATCGCGCCCCACGTCGAGTCGACACCGCCCAGGTGCAGGGCGAGCAGGGGTGCCGCCGTGTTCCCGGACGGGTTGGAGGCGATGATCTCCTCCTGCGAGATGAGCGCGGCGGCGCCGAAGCCGAGCGCGATCGTCATCAGGTAGAAGCCGCCGATGATGCCGATGGCCCAGTTCACGGACTTACGGGCGGCCTTGGCGTCGGGCACCGTGTAGAAGCGGATCAGGATGTGCGGCAGGCCGGCGGTGCCGAGGACCAGGGCGATGCCCAGGGAGATGAAGTCCAGCTTGGAGGTGCCGGTCGCGCCGTACTGCAGGCCGGGCTCCAGGAAGGCGGCGCCCTTGCCGCTGTTCTCGGCGGCGGTGCCGAGCAGGTCGGAGATGTTGAAGTTGAACTTCATCAGCACCAGGAAGGTGATCAGGATGGTGCCGCCGATGAGCAGCACGGCCTTGACCATCTGCACCCAGGTGGTGCCCTTCATACCGCCGATGGAGACGTAGACGATCATCAGCACGCCGACCAGGGCGACGATGAGGATCTTGCCTGCGTCGGAGGTGATGCCGAGCAGCAGCGAGACGAGGACGCCCGCGCCGGCCATCTGCGCGAGCAGGTAGAAGATCGACACCACGATGGTGGAGGTGCCGGCGGCGGTGCGGACCGGGCGCTGGCGCATGCGGTAGGCGAGGACGTCGCCCATGGTGTAGCGGCCGGAGTTCCTCAGTGGTTCGGCGACCAGAAGCAGGGCGACCAGCCAGGCGACCAGGAAGCCGATGGAGTAGAGGAAGCCGTCGTAGCCGAAGATGGCGATGGCGCCCGCGATGCCGAGGAACGAGGCGGCGGACATGTAGTCGCCGGAGACGGCGAGGCCGTTCTGGAAGGCGCTGAACTGGCGGCCACCGGCGTAGAAGTCGGCGGCGTCCTTGGTCTGGCGGCCCGCCCAGATGGTGATGCCGAGGGTCGCGAGCACGAACAGCGCGAACAGGGTGATGATCAGCGGGCGGTGCTCGCTGGCCTCGTTCGCGGCGAGGAAGTGCTGCTGGGCGAGGACTGTCTGCTGTACGGGGCTCATGCGCCGTTCTCCATCCGGGTCTTGATGGCCTCGGCCTTGGGGTCGAGCTTCGCGGCGGCGTGCCGCGAGTACCACCAGGCGATGAGGAACGTGGTGATGAACTGGGCGACGCCGAGGACGAAGGCGACGTTGATGTTGCCGAAGAGCTTGGTGCCCATGAAGCCGCCCGCGTAGTTCGAGAGCAGGACGTACAGCAGGTACCAGGCGATGAAGCCGACGGTCAGCGGGAAGGCGAAGGAGCGGTAGGAGCGGCGCAGTTCACCGAACTCCGCGCTCTCCTGCACCTCGGTGAACTCCTCGGGTGAGGGGAGCTTGTGTTGTTCTTTCGAGGGGGGCGGTGCGTCGGCGGCCACGGAGTCTCCTCGCAGGGACGGAAGCGGTTGTGAACAAGGGCGGAGGCGAACGTCCTCGCGCTCCTAGTTCAACGTCACGGCGGCACGCGGGAACCGGTTCAAACGCCTCGCGTTCTTTCCGAAGTCGTTTCGACAAAGCGTTGCTGGCCAGCGAGAGGCCGGGATAGCTTCGCCCTGCACCATCACGTCATGTACCTGCCCGAGCACCACCTGTGCCTCGGGCCGGTTTCGTTTCCGGAGGATGTGGAGACCCCATGTCTCACTTGCGTTCCAGACGCCGGCTCGCTCTCGCCGTGCCCGTCGTGCTGTCCCTGACGGCCTCGCTGGGCTTCCTGCCGGCCGCCGCGTCGGCGGCCCCCCAGGCGGAGCCGGCCACCCGGGCGGCGGACGCGCCGAGCCTGGCGTACGTCGTCAATACCAAGGCGGACCGCCACACGATCGCATCGGTGAAGAAGGCGATTGCGAAGGCCGGCGGTTCGGTCGTGACGGCGTACGAGCGGATCGGCGTCATCGTCGTCCACTCCTCGAACGCCGACTTCGCCAAGACGATCCGCAAGGCCCGCGGGGTCCAGTCCGCGGGTGCGACGCGTACGGCGCCGCTGACGGCCGCGGGGACGAAGGAGGAGGGCGCGGTCGAGTACCTGACGGGCGCCCAGGCGAAGCGCACCGAGGCCGCCTCGGCGAGGACGCCCGAGAGCGAGCCCCTCGAGGCGGACCAGTGGGATCTGCGCGCGATCGGCGCCGACAAGGCCGCGAAGATCAACCCGGGCAGCCGCAAGGTGACCGTCGCCGTGATCGACACCGGCGTCGACGACACCCACCCCGACATCGCCCCGAACTTCTCCGCGTCGCAGTCCGCCAACTGCGCCGGCGGCAAGCCCGACACCAGTGAGGGCGCCTGGCGTCCGTACACCGCGGACGACTACCACGGCACGCATGTCGCGGGTGAGATAGCCGCCGCCCGCAACGGCGTGGGCGTGGCGGGCGTCGCTCCCGGTGTGAAGGTGTCCAGCATCAACGTGACCGACCGGGCGAACGGCCTCTTCTACCCGGAGAGCGTCGTGTGCGCGTTCGTGTTCGCCGCCGACCACGGCGTCGAGATCACGAACAACAGCTACTACGTCGACCCGTGGCTGTACAACTGCATGGACGACCCGGACCAGCGCGCCGTCGTCACCGCGGTCAACAGGGCGCAGCTGTACGCCCAGAAGAAGGGCACGCTGCACGTCGCCGCCGCGGGCAACTCCAACCACGACCTGGACTCGGACGCGATCGTCGACGACTCCAGCCCGAACGACACCACGCCCGCCGAGCGCACCATCGACCCGCACGAGTGCCTCGACATCCCGACGCAGCTGCCGGGTGTCGTCACGGTGAGCTCGACGGGTGTCGACAACGTGAAGTCGTACTTCTCGACGTACGGCAAGGGCGTCGTGGACGTCGCGGCGCCGGGTGGCGACGGGCGCTACCAGATCCCGGACACGCCCTCGAAGAACGGCCGCATCCTGTCCACCATGCCGAACGGCGCGTGGGGCTTCCTCCAGGGCACCTCGATGGCCTCGCCGCACGCCGCCGGGGTCGCCGCGCTGCTGAAGTCCAAGCACCCCTGGGCGTCTCCGGCCCAGCTCCAGGCGCTGCTGAAGGCGCAGGCCGACGAGACCGCCTGCCCCGCCTCCTACGACCAGGACGGCGACGGCACCCAGGACGCGGACTGCAAGGGCGGCAAGCGCCTCAACGGCTTCTACGGGAACGGCATCGTCAACGCGCTGCGCGCGGTCAAGTGACCCGGCCCGCCACCGAGACCTCCGCAAGATCAGCTCGTACCGTGAACGAACTGGAGACACCATGACTGCGCCGTACGCGCGCTACCGTCGCGCCGCCGCGATCCCGGCCGGGATGGCCATGGCCACGGCCCTCGCGTTCCTGCCGAACACCGCGGCCACGGCCGCCGAGGACGCCCCCGCTCCCGCGGCGGCCGCCCGGGCCGACGCGACCCCGCTCAGCTATGTCGTCAACGTCAGGCCGGGGCATGGCACTTCGGCGCATGTGAAGAAGGCCGTTGGGAAGGCCGGCGGCACGATCGTGACGTCGTACGACCAGATCGGCGTCATCGTCGTCCACTCCTCGAACCCCGACTTCGCCAAGACCATCCGCAAGGTCCGTGGCGTGCAGTCGGCGGGCGCCACCCGTACCGCGCCGCTGCCGTCGGCGTCGACCGGTGACCTGGGCGCGCCGAAGGTGCTGAGCGCGGCCGAGGTCGCCGCGGCCGACGCCCCCGCCGGGCAGGACCCGCTGCAGCCGCAGCAGTGGGACCTGCCGGCCATCAAGGCGGACAAGGCGCACGAGAGGACGCTGGGCAGCAAGAAGGTCACGGTCGCCGTGATCGACACCGGTGTCGACGACACCCACCCCGATATCGCGCCCAACTTCGACCGCAAGGCGTCGGTCAACTGTGTGACGGGCAAGCCGGACACGGCCGACGGGGCCTGGCGGCCGAGCGCGCAGGAGAGCCCGCACGGCACCCATGTCGCCGGTGAGATCGCCGCCGCCAAGAACGGCGTCGGCATGACCGGTGTCGCGCCCGGGGTGAAGGTCTCCGGCATCAAGGTGTCCACCACGGCCGGCTTCTTCTACACCGAGGCCGTGGTCTGCGGCTTCGTGTGGGCGGCCGAGCACGGGGTCGACGTGACGAACAACAGCTATTACACGGACCCCTGGTACTTCAACTGCAAGAACGACCCGGACCAGAAGGCGCTCGTGGAGGCCGTGGGCCGGGCCTCGCGGTACGCGGAGAAGAAGGGCGCGGTCAACGTCGCCGCGGCCGGCAACGAGAACTACGACCTCGCCTCCGACGAGATCACCGACCCGTCGTCCCCGAACGACACGACGCCGGGCGACCGGGTCGTCGACCCCTCGAAGTGCCTCGACATCCCGACGCAGCTGCCGGGTGTCGTCACAGTCGCCTCGACGGGCGCGAAGGGCATCAAGTCGTCCTTCTCCAACCACGGTCTGGGCGTGGTCGACATAGCCGCCCCGGGCGGCGACTCGACCGCCTACCAGAAGCCGGACGCACCGGCCACGAGCGGCCTCATCCTGGGCACGCTGCCGGGCGGCAAGTGGGGCTACATGGCCGGTACGTCGATGGCGTCGCCGCACGTGGCGGGCGTCGCCGCGCTCATCAAGTCGACGCACCCGTACGCCTCTCCGGCGCTGGTGAAGGCCCTGCTGTACGCGGAGGCCGACGCCACGCCGTGCACGGACCCGTACGACATCGACTCCGACGGCAAGATCGACGCGGTGTGCGAGGGCTCGAAGAACCGCAACGGCTTCTACGGCTGGGGCATCGCGGACGCGCTGGACGCGGTGCGGAAGTAGCACGCGTGTGAGGTGATCCGGGCCGGGCGGGGGTATCCGCCCGGCCCGTTTCATGCCTGCGGCGCGGGTCCTCGCGCGTCGATCTGTACGGCCGACTTGCCCGAGGGTGTGAAGGTTGGTGAAGATCCTGGGGTGACTTCGCCGAGACCGATACCCGAGGTGGCCGATGCTGCGCGCGGCCCGCTGCGGCCCACCGGTGCGGGCCGGGCCGTGGCCGTTCTGGTGCTGGTGGCCCTCGCCGCGTCGATCCCGCTGCTCGGGCCGTCCGCCGCGCTGCACGGCACCGGTGAGGCCGAGGTGCCCGGCGCCGGCGGCATGGCGCTGCTGCGTACGGTGCTCTTCGCGGCGCTGTGCGTACCCGTCGGCGAGCTGTTCGTGAACCGGCTGGCGCGGTCGCTGCCCGGGACACCGGCCGGGCCCCCGGCCCTGCCCCGCAGCTGGTCCCCCGTCGCGGCCGCCGCCGGTTTCGCCGCCGCCGTCGGGCTCGCCACGTTCGTGTCCACCGGCAATCTCGTGCCGGGCGAGGTGGCGGACATCGACGTCGGCGGACTGTACTCCTCCCGGGACGGCAAGCTGGCCCTGCTGGAGGTCAACGCGTTTCTCGTGGCGGGGCTGTGCGCCGTGTCACGCCGGCCGGGCACCCAGGTGTGGCCGCTGGCCGCCGTGGTCGTCGCCGAGGCCCTGCGCGCCCACCCCACGACCGAGCACAGCCCGCTCATCGGCTCGGGGCTGACACTCGCCCATCTGACCTGTGCGGCGCTGTGGGCGGGGGGACTCCTGCACGCGCTGCGGGTCCTGCGGCACTGGTCCGGCCGGGACGACGCGGTGGCCGGTGCGGCCCTGCTGGGGCGGTACGCGCGCGTGGCGATGGTGCTGCTCGCCGCCATCACCGCGACGGGTGTGTGCAGTTCGCTGCGCCGGATGCCGCCGGAGACGGTCCTGGAGCAGCTGACGGGGACGGCGTACGGGCGGGCGCTGCTCGCCAAGGTGCTCCTCGTGGTGGCCGTCGCCGCCCTCGCCGGGTGGGCCCGGCGGCGGTTGCGCCGGGCGGCCGACCCGCTGACCGCCTGCGCACCGGCCCGGGCCGAGGTGGCCGCCCTGGGGCTGGCCGTCGCGGCGTCCGGACTGCTGACGGTGCTTCCGGTGCCCATCCGCTGGTGACGCCGCCACGCCCGGCCGTTCTCAGACGGCGCGCATCTCCCCGTACGTCGCGGCCGGTGCCCTGCGTGCGTCGAGCGCCCCGACGGTGCCACCGGCCAGCAGGGCCTGCGCGGCGATGTAGGTGAGCATGACCCAGACGTCCGGGCCGGGCGGTTGCGGCCACTCGGCGACGCCGGTCGCGATGAGGGTGTCGGACAGCAGGAACAACGCCCCGCCGCACCCGGCGAAGAGACCGAGCCGGGTGGCGGACCGGTAGGCCATGACGGTGAGCAGGAGGCTGTACCCGGCGACGGGCACACGCAGGCCGGGGGGCAGGTCCGGCCACAGCAGCGCGACGGTCGTGCACAGGGCGGTGGCGTAGCCGAGGGCCAGGACGCCCGCACGCGCGCGTGGGACCGCGTCGCGGCTGCCGTGCCTCGCGAACAGCACGAGGTAGCAGACGTGTCCCGCCGCGAAGGAGGCCATGCCCGCGAGGAAGGCCGGCTCGGCGTCCGACAGCAGCAGGACGTCTCCGCCCCAGCCGAACAGCAGGGCTGCCAGGAGCGGCCGGGGCGCCTCGCGCAGGGCAGCCCACAGCGCCAGGAGCGGCATCAGCAGGGGCTTGACGACGGCGTGCCCGGCGTCGAACCCGGCCGCGAGGCAGCCGAGGTCGCCGGCGGCGGCGAGACCGAAGGCGACCAGGAGGAGTCGCGAGCGACTCACGCCGAGGCACTCTCGGCGGCGGGAGCGGACGCGGGAGCGGACCCGGGAACGGGCCCGGAGTCGGCGACGGATGCGGGGGCGGGAACGGGCGCGGGCTCGGCGACAGGTGCGGGGGCGGGTCCGGGCGCGGACCCGGACTTGGCAACGGATGCGAGCGCGGGCTCGGCGACAGGTGCGGGCGCGAGTCCGGACGCGGGAACGGGCCCGGGCGCGGCAGCGGAGCCGGGCGCAGGAACGGGCGCCGACCCAGCGGTGGATGTGGGTCCGGGAACGGGCGCACGCTCGGCGACGAGCGCGGGCCCGGGCGCGGGCGAGGGCGCGGCGACGGGTGCGGCCAGGGGCGCGTGCGCGGGAGCAGTCGGCGGAGCCGGAACGGCGGGTGGCGGCGGCGCCGGAACGGCGGGGGGCGGCGGAGCCGGTGTCGCCGGTGTGCCTGGGCCCCAGCCCGGGCCGCGGAACACGCGCCCCGCCCGCTCGCGCCAACTCCGCGCCGTTCTCAGGTCCTTGGCGATGGACACGTACTCGTGGGTGGCGACCTTGAGCAGGTTGTAGGTGTCGATGTTCTTGGTCAGTCCGTAGCGGGGCCGTTCGGTCTCGGCGGCGAACGAGCCGAACAGCCGGTCCCAGACGATGAGGATGCCGCCGAAGTTGCGGTCCAGGTAACTGCCCTGCGAGGCGTGGTGGACGCGGTGGTGGGAGGGCGTGTTGAAGACGAACTCGAACCAGCGGGGCATCCGGTCGATGCGCTCGGTGTGGATCCAGAACTGGTAGACGAGGCTCGCGGAGGAGCAGAACGCCAGCGCGGCGGGGTGGACACCGGCGATGACGAGAGGAACGTAGAACGGCCACACGGTCAGGGACGTCCAGGGCTGGCGCAGCGCGGTGGTGAGATTGAACCTCCGGCTGGAGTGGTGGACGACATGACTGGCCCACAGGATGCGGACGACGTGGTGGCCACGGTGGGACCAGTAGTAGAGGAAGTCCTGTCCGAGCAGCATCAGCGGGACGGTCCACCACAGCACGGGCACGCGCAGCGGGGTGAGTTCGTACAGGGCGGTGTAGATCGCCAGGATCGGGATCTTCCAGAGGAAGTCGAAGAAGAGGCTGCCGAGCCCCATGCCGACGCTGGTCGCGGCGTCCTTGGCCTCGTAGCCCTGCTCGTCCTCGTCGGGATGGAAGCGGTAGCTCACCATCTCGACCGCGGCGAGCAGCACGAAGGCGGGGATGGACCACAGCACGACGTCGGGCAGGTTCGGCATGCAAGCACCGTAGGACCGGCGCCCCGGCCCCGGCCAGACGTTGTTACCGACAAGTATGACCGGCGGTACGCGCTTGCTTCTTGGCGGTCTCCGCCAATCCGATACGGGACGAAGCGGGACGCCGCCGGGCGAGACGTACACCTGATCGACTGAGTATCGATCAGACGTACGCCCCGTGAAGGGACAGACCGGACAACACACCTGAGGGGGCGTCGGACAATCCCGGAGGACGCACCTGGCGGACGGAGCTGTCAGTCGCGGCCCGTATCCTCAGGAACCATGCTGGAAGACCTCACGACCGCAGTGTTCTCCGCCACGCCGTGGCCGGCCGCGTATCCCAAGGGGTACGCGGTCGTTGACGTGGAGACCACGGGCCTGGCCCGGGACGACCGCATCATCTCCGCGGCGGTCTACCGGCTGGATGAGCGCGGCGACGTCGAGGACCACTGGTACACAACCGTCAACCCCGAGCGCGACCCGGGACCGGTGTGGATCCACGGGCTGACGAGCGAGGCGCTGGAGGGGGCGCCCCTCTTCCCTGACATCGCCGAGGAGTTCACCGCCCGGCTGGACGGCCGGGTGCTCGTCGCGCACAACGCCGTCTTCGACTGGCAGATGATCGCCCGGGAGTACGCACGCGCCGAGCGCGAGGCGCCGGTGCGGCAGCGGCTGTGCACCATCGCGCTCTCCAAGGAGCTCGGGCTGCCGCTGCCCAACCACAAGCTGGAGTCCCTCGCCGCGCACTTCGGCGTCGTCCAGCAGCGGGCGCACCACGCTCTGGACGACGCACGCGTACTGGCGGAGGCGTTCCGCCCGAGCCTGCGGGCCGCGGCGGCGAAGAACGTACGGCTGCCGCTGCACGAGTGCCGGCCGCTGACCGAGTGGACGGACCGCCCCGCCGCGCCCCGCATCGGGCAGCAGGCGGGCCCGGGAGGCTACGGCAGCTACCGACCGAGCAGCTGGCGCCCGTCCCGCAAGCGCCCCGCCTGCCCCTACCCCAACCCCGGGCGGTACGAGCCGGGCGGGCGGCTCAAGCAGGGCATGCGGGTCGCCTTCTCCGGCGACACCTCCACCGAGCGGGACCTGCTGGAGGACCGCGCGACCGAGGCCGGGCTGCATGTGGCCACCAGCCTGTCCCGGCTCACCAGCCTGCTCGTGACCAACGACCCGGACTCGGGCACCTCCAAGGTCGTCAAGGCCCGGCAGTTCGGCACGCCGGTCGTGGACGAGGCGGCGTTCGGGCAACTGCTGGCGGATGTGGAGCCGGCGTCGCAGGGGTGACCGTACGGACGGGTGATTGCCGGGCGACTCGCCCGGCGCCCGCTCGCCCGCGCGGGGGCGACGGCCCACCCTGTGGCGCATGGCGACCTGTGAGGTATGTGGCAATCAGTACGGAATGACCTTCGAGGTGCACGCGCAGGGCGCGGTGCACGTCTTCGACTGCTTCTCCTGCGCGATCCACCGTATGGCCCCCATCTGCGAGCACTGCCGGGTGCAGATCATCGGCCAGGGCGTCGAGGTCGAGGGCCACTGGTACTGCGGCGCTCACTGCGCCCGCGCGGAGGGAAAGGCAGGGATCGTCGACAAGGTGTGACCCCGTACCCGCCTGAATGCACCCCACGACCGAGTTGTACGGTCGTGGGGTGTACCGCTTCCTGATGTCCCGGCAGTGGGTGATCCTCACGCTGATCGCCCTGCTTCTCATCCCCACGATGATCAGGCTGGGCATCTGGCAGATGCATCGCTACGAGGAGCGCACCGCCCGGAACCAGCTGGTCACCGACGCGCTGGCGGCCGAGCCGGTGCCCGTGGAGCGGCTGACGGCGCCCGGGCACACCGTGACCAGCGCCGAGCGCTACCGCACGGTGACGGCGAAGGGCCGCTTCGACACGGCGAACGAGGTCGTCGTCCGGCGCCGCACCAACGCCGACGACGAGGTCGGCTACCACGTGCTGACCCCGTTCGTCCTGAAGGACGGCAAGGTGCTGCTGGTCAACCGCGGCTGGATCCCCTCCGACGGTCCGAGCCAGACCACGTTCCCGAAGATCCCGGCACCGCCGGGCGGCGAGGTCACCGTCAAGGGGCGGCTGATGCCCGACGAGACGACCGCGACGAGCGGCATCAAGAACCTCGAAGGCCTGCCCGACCGGCAGATCATGCTGATCAACAGCGAGCAGCAGGCCCGGCGCCTGGACGCCCGGGTGCTCGGCGGCTACATCGCCCAGATCTCCCCCGAGCCCAAGGGCGACACCCCCGAGCTGATGGGCAACCCGGGCAAGGAGGACGCGGCGCTGAACTACGCGTACGCCATCCAGTGGTGGCTGTTCGCCGCGGCCGTCCCGGTCGGCTGGACGGTGCTGGCCCGCCGCGAGGCCAGGGACCGGGCCCAGAAGGCGGCCGAGGCGGCCGACCCGAGCGAGGCCGAACCGGCGGCGGTGTAGAGCCGGCACGACGCCGGCCGGGGCGCATCACTCCCCCGGCCCCCGCCCTGATTGCCACGCCGAGTTGCCGGGAACCCGCACTCCGTGCACCCCAGCATCGAGGACTACGCGCTCATCGGCGACGAGCAGACCGCGGCCCTGGTCGGTACGGACGGATCCGTCGACTGGCTGTGCCTGCCCCGCTTCGACTCGGCCGCCTGCTTCGCCAGGATGCTCGGTGACGAGGACAACGGCTACTGGCGCATCGCCCCCGTGGGCGCGGACCGCTGCACCCGGCGCTCCTACCGCCCCGACACCCTCGTCCTGGACACCGAGTGGGAGACGGAGCGGGGAGCCGTCCGGGTCACCGACCTGATGCCCCAACGCGACCGCGCGCCCGACCTCGTACGCGTCGTCGAGGGCCTCGACGGCGAGGTGACACTGCACAGCGTCCTCAAGCTGCGCTTCGACTACGGCTCGATCATTCCGTGGGTGCGCCGGGCCGACGGCCACCGCGTCGCCGTCGCCGGCCCGGACTCGACCTGGCTGCGCAGCGAGCCGGAGGTGACCAGCTGGGGCGAGGACTACGGCACGCACGCGGAGTTCACCGTCAAGAAGGGCGAGAAGGTCGCGTTCGTCCTCACCTGGCACCCCTCCCACGAGCCGCGCCCACCGCTCGTCGACCCGTACGACGCGCTGCGCAACAGCGTGGAGGACTGGAGGGCCTGGGTCTCCCGCTGCCGCTACGACGGACCGTACCGGGACGCCGTCGTCCGCTCCCTGATCACCCTCAAGGCCCTCACCTACGCCCCGACGGGCGGCATCGTCGCCGCCGCCACCACCTCGCTGCCCGAGGAACCGGGCGGGGTGCGCAACTGGGACTACCGCTACTGCTGGCTGCGCGACTCCACCCTCACCCTGAACGCGCTCCTCGCCGCGGGCTACCAGGAGGAGGCGGAGGCCTGGCGCAACTGGCTGCTGCGCGCGGTCGCCGGCGACCCGGCGGACCTGCAGATCATGTACGGCGTGGCGGGCGAGCGACGGCTGCCCGAGTTCGAGCTGCCGTGGCTCTCCGGATTCGTCGGCTCCGCCCCCGTCCGCATCGGCAACGACGCCGTGAAACAGCTCCAGCTGGACGTCTACGGCGAGGTCATGGACTCGCTGTCGCTGGCCCGCGAGTCGGGCCTGTCGCCGCAGCCGGACGTGTGGGCGTTGCAGACGGCCCTGATGGACTTCCTGCGCACCCACTGGCAGCAGCCGGACGAGGGGCTGTGGGAGGTGCGCGGCGGCCGGCGCCAGTTCGTGCACTCCAAGGTGATGGTGTGGGTGGCCGTCGACCGGGCCGTGCGCACCCTGGAGCTCCATCCGGAGCTGGACGGCGACTTCGACGGCTGGCGCGCGCTGCGCGACGAGGTGCACCGGGAGGTGTGCGAGAAGGGCTACGACCCCGAACGCAACACCTTCACGCAGTCCTACGGCTCGCGCGAGCTGGACGCCGCGCTGCTGCTCATCCCACGCGTGGGATTTCTGCCCCCGGACGATCCGCGGGTGATCGGCACGATCGACGCGGTCCGCGAGGAGCTGGCCCACGGCGGCTTCCTGCGCCGCTACAGCACGGATGACGCGGACGTCGACGGGCTGCCCGGCGGCGAGGGCGCCTTCCTGGTGTGCTCGTACTGGCTCGCCGACGCCCTGCACATGACGGGTCGCACGAAGGAGGCCCGCGAGCTGTTCGAGCGGCTGGCGGGGCTCGCCAACGACGTCGGGCTGCTGTCGGAGGAGTTCGACCCGGTGACGGGCCGGCACCTCGGCAACTTCCCGCAGGCGTTCAGCCACATCGGGCTGGTGAACACGGCCCTCGCCCTGTTCGGTGGGGACGGGGCAGGATAGGGACCATGGATCTTGGACTGAAGGACCGGGTGTACGTCGTCACCGGGGCCACGCGCGGCCTCGGCAACGCCACCGCGCGTGCGCTCGTCGCGGACGGCGCGAAGGTGGTCGTCTCGGGACGGGACGCGAAGACCGTCGCCGAAGCGGCGGCCGAGCTGGGACCGAACGCGGTCGGCGTCGCCGTCGACAACGCCGACCCGCAGGCCGCGGCCCGGCTGATCGCGGCCGCGCGGGAGAACTTCGGCCGCTTCAACGGCGTGCTCGTCAGCGTGGGCGGCCCCCCGGCCGGGTTCGTCGCGGACAACACGGACGACCAGTGGCAGACGGCGTTCGAGTCGGTGTTCCTCGGCGCGGTACGGCTGGCCCGCGCCGCCGCCGCCGAGATGGAGGCCGGTGGTGTCATCGGGTTCGTGCTGTCCGGGTCGGTCTACGAGCCGATCCCGGGGCTGACCATCTCCAACGGGCTGCGGCCGGGGCTGGCCGGGTTCGCCAAGTCGCTCTCCGACGAGCTGGGTCCGCGCGGCATCCGGGTGGTCGGTGTCCTGCCCGGGCGGATCGACACCGACCGGGTGCGGCAGCTGGACGCGCTGTCGGCGGACCCCGAGGCGACCCGGGCGGCGTCGGAGTCGCGGATCCCGCTGCGCCGGTACGGGGCACCGGAGGAGTTCGGCCGGGTGGCGGCGTTCCTGATGTCGCCCGCGGCTTCCTATCTGACCGGGGTCATGGTGCCGGTCGACGGTGGCGCGCGGCACGGCTTCTGAACGGTCCGCGCGAGGGGTGGCGCGGGGTCCTCAACTCACCCGTTCGGCGCCGTGCTTGACGCCCTTGAGCCGCACCTCCGCCGGGAGTGCGGCGAGGCCCGCCGACGTCCTGGCGTGGGCGAGGGGGCCGGTGGTGAAGTCGGCCAGTACCGTCCCCGGGTCCACGTGCGGCTCCAGTGCGAGCCGTACATGGGCCTCGGGGGTGGTGCGACGGCCTTTGAGGTGCGCCTGGGCTCCGCCGACGCCGTCGATGTGGGCGGCCTCCTCGGTGAGGACGTTCTCCAGGGCCCGGCCGCGCAGGAGCGCGCCCTCGCCGTCGCCGGTGTCGACGAGGACCTCGGCCAGGCGACGCCGGCGCAGTACCGCGACGAGCCACCACAGGGCGAGCAGCAGCAGAACCGCGAGGGCGGCGATGACGACCGGCCACCACCAGCCGTCGTCGCGCCAGCGGGTGCGCTCGGCGTCGCTCAGCAGCACGTCGTGTCTGCTGTCGTGGATCCACCACGAGGGCACCGGGGCGCCGAGGCCGACGGCCAGCACGGAGCCCCCGAGCACCAGCAGGACCAAGCCGACCAGGCCGAGGAACACGCGGTTGACGATGCCGAGCACCGCCCTCACCCCTTTCGGCCGGGCCGCCGGACGCGCACCGACAGCGAGGGCGGCCGGGACAGCCCCAGGCCGCGGACCGCGTCGGCGAGCACCTCGTCCAGCTCGGTGTGTACGTCGTCCAGTTCACGGAAGTGCGACACGGCGCGCACGTCCGCCCGCCTGCGGCGCACCCGTACCCATGCCGCCTGCACACCGGCCACTTCCATGGCCCGGTCCCGCAACGCGGTGGCGGCGGCGTCCCGGTGCAGTCCGGCGCGCACGCCGGTGTGCCTGCGCCGCATCGGGAGCACGTCGCGCAGGCCGGGTGTGGCGGCCAGGATCAGCAGCCAGAGGCCGAGGACCGCGGTGACCCCGGCGCCGACGAGGACCCAGGTGTCGTCCAGGGGCCGTTCGGCGAGCTGGTCGGCCAGTTCCCGGCGCCAGTACATGCCGGGCCGGCCGGCGCGTACGGAGACGATGTCGTAGAGGAACAGCCCGGTGAGGCCCAGGAGCAGCAGGGCGACGATGCCGGCGGGGACGCGCCGTGCCGACCAGAAGCGGCCCTCGGGTTCACCCTCGTCCTCGGGTGCGGCGGGCGGTGGTTCGTGGGCGGCCGGGGAATCGGACCGGTCGGCCGCGTCGCCGTCGTCGCGCTGCTGCTGGTCGAGGACGGGCAGCCGCTGGGTGGCGCCCTCGGCGGGCTGTTCCTCGTCGCGGGGTTCGCTCAACGCGTCCTCCCCTGTCCCGTGCCGTGCGCCGCGGTCAGGTGCAGCCGCTCCACGTGGACGACGACCTCCGGCACCTGCATTCCCACCAGGTCGCCCACCCGCTCGACGACTTGGCGGCGCACGGTGCGGCAGCGGGCGCCGACGTCGCAGGGGTAGTCGAGTTCGACGTCGACCCTGACATGGGCCACCTCGTGGTGGACGGCGACGGACGCGGACGGCCGCCCGGCGCCGGGCGGCAGCGTACCGACGGCCTCGCGGGCCGCCTGGGAGGCGATCTTCGCGACGACCCGGTCGGCGATCCGGGTCGCGCCGCGCTCGCCGGGCGGGACGGCCGCCAGGGGTCTGTCGAGCTCACCGGCCCCCGTGCTCATCGGCGTCACCGCCGCCGTTCACGGACATGGAAGAACTCGCCGAAGTCCATGTCCCCGTCCAGGAACCGGCCGACGACGAAGCCGACGGCGCCCAATGCCGCCACCAGCACGAAGGCACCGAATCCGCCGAAGTATCCGGCGAAGGCCAGCGCCATGCCGGCGATCATGCCGACCACGGCCATGCTCATGCGCGTCTCAGCTCCTCAGCCGCTGTGGTGTCCGATGGCCCGTGCTCACTGGATCCGGCGCTCCGGTTCCTCTTCCTCCTCGTCCGGCAGCTTCACGTCGCTCACCGCGATGTTGACCTCGACGACCTCCAGGCCGGTCATCCGCTCGACGGCGGTGATGACGTTCTCCCGGACGCCGCGTGCCACATCGGCGATCGACACGCCGTACTCCACGACGATCTCCAGGTCGAGGGCCGCCTGCACCTCGCCGACCTCGGCCTTCACCCCGCGTGTCACGGACTTGGCGCCGCCGGGCACCCGGTCGCGCACGGCGCCGAAGGTACGGGACAGGCCGCTGCCCATGGCGTGCACGCCGTCGACGTCGCGGGCGGCGAGCCCCGCGATCTTCTCCACGACGCCGTCCGCGATGGTCGTCCGGCCGCGGGAGCCCGGGTCTCCTCCCCCGCGCTTGACCAGCGGACTCCTGCGCGCCGCCGCTGATTCGGACTCCCCGCCGCGGTTGTCGGTCATGTCAGTCATCGCCGTACGTCCTTTTCGGTCGTCGTCTCTGGACCACGTTAAGCACGGTTGCGCGAGAGCGCGCCTCTGATGCGGCAGGCTGGAGGAATGACGGCCGACCGATGGACGCGGGCAGTGAGACATCAGCTGGGAATCGGCAGGCTTCTGCCGCTGGGTGACGCGCGGGACGGCGCGTGGATCGCGGAGCGGGCAGCCGAGGCGGTGCTGCGGAGCGCGGCGTCGGACGCGCCGGGTGTGCGCCTCGACGCGCTCCGGGTCGCGGTCGCCGACCCGGAGGACACTGGGGAGCCGGCCGTACCGGCGCCGCCGAGCGCTCTGCCGCCCGGGCCGCTGCGGGTGACGGCGGAGTTCGCGGCCACGGCCGCGCGGCCCCTGACGGCGACGGCGTCGGCGCTGAGGCAGGCGCTGGCGACCGCGGCGGACCGGCGGCTCGGGCTGACGGTGACGGAGGTGGACCTGCTGGTGACGGGGCTGCTGGACGACGAGGGGCCCGCGGAGGGCGGACCCGCCGTCGCCGTTCCCGAGCCCCCGGCCGACACGCGGGCCGAGGGCGAGGACGAGGCCCGGGTGGCCGCCGCCGCGCTCGGCGTCCCGGGGGTCCGCCATCTGACCGGCACGCTGGGCCACCCCGTGCACATCGAGCTGCTGTTCCCCGAGGGCGCGGCGCTGCCGCACCGCCATGTCCGGCTGGAGCTGGCGGTGGGCGCGGACGGGCGGGCCCGGGATGTGGCCCGCGAGGTCCGGACGGCGGTCAGGCGGACCCTGTCGGACCATCCGACGGTGGCGGTCGTGGTGAGCGCGATCGGCTGACCGCGCCCTCCACCGGCCGGACCGGCGGTCCTCGGAGGGCCCGTCAGTCCCCGACGCCGGCGAGGTCGCGCAGGCGGCGGGCCTGGGACTGGCGCTCGGCCTGGCGCTGCTCCTCGTAGGTGCGGTCCTGGGCGCCGCGCAGCAGCGCCTTGGTCTCGACGACCGCGTCGCGGGGCGCGGCGAGGACGGCCGACGCGAGGTCGCGCACGGCGTCGTCGAGCTGCCCGGCGGGCACGGCGAGGTTCGCCAGACCGGTGTTCACGGCCTCCTCGGCCGTGACGAAGCGCCCGGTCACGCAGATCTCCAGCGCGCGGGCGTATCCGACGAGTCCGACCAGCGGATGCGTGCCCGTCAGATCGGGCACGAGTCCGAGGCTGGTCTCGCGCATGGCGAACTGCACGTCGTCGGCGACGACGCGCAGGTCGCAGGCGAGGGCGAGCTGGAAGCCCGCCCCGATGGCATGTCCCTGGACAGCGGCGACGGAGACGAGGTCGCTGCGCCGCCACCAGGTGAACGCCTCCTGGTATTCGGCGATGGTCGCGTCCAACTCGGCGTCGGCGCCGCGCGCGAGGTCGACGAACGACGGTTCGCCGTCGAAGCCCTCGGGCGTGAACGCCTGCCGGTCGAGCCCGGCCGAGAAGGACTTGCCCTCGGCCCGCAGCACCACGACCCGGACGGTGCCCGGCAGCTGCCGCCCGGCCTCGGTCAGCGCCCGCCACAGAGCGGGGCTCTGCGCGTTGCGCTTGGCCGGGTTGGCCAGCGTCACCGTGGCGATCGCGTCGTCGACGGTGAGCCGTACGCCGTCCTTGTCGAGTACGGGAACGAGGTCCTGGTCGGACGAAGCCATGGGACGCCTCCGATGTGTGCGGTCGTCATGCGCGCCCCGCGACGGCTGCACCGCCGCGGCAGGCCACGCTTAAGTGACTGCACAGTAACCACCCGGCCGATCAGTCGACCGACCGGGTGGCCACCATCGAAGCCGAGGGGCCACCCGGGGTCAGGCCGTGGCCTTCTTGCCCCGGGTCGCCCCGCCACGCCCTCGCAGCGTGACGCCCGACTCACTGAGCATGCGGTGCACAAAGCCATACGAGCGGCCGGTCTCCTCGGCCAACGCCCGGATGCTCGCACCGGCGTCGTACTTCTTCTTCAGGTCTGCCGCGAGCTTGTCGCGCGCGGCGCCGGTCACCCGGCTGCCCTTCTTCAGAGTCTCGGCCACCCGTGCCTCCTCATGGGAAGTGCGCTCTGGTCTCCTCATGATCACCCCTCCGGGCCGTCATGGCCACCCATTCGGCAAGGTCCGTGAGACAAGGTTGTGACGACGGGAGCGCGTCCCCACATGCGGAATGCCGAATTCCGAAGAACGGCGTCCGTACATCCGAACGGATGGTGGAGGAAAAGGCCAGGTCAGAAAGGCGGCGCGGCCGAGCCCGGAAGAATCGGGGGCTCGGCCGCGAAATCGATGTAGGACACACCTCGATACGAGGAGATCTCACACAGATGATGGATCACCGCTAGGCCGAATGATCCATACGCCGTTGATCACGCATTCGATCAAGGGAATGCGACACGCGATCAGGCGAGGGCGACGAGATCCGCGTAGTCGGCGCCCCACAGGTCCTCGACGCCGTCGGGCAGCAGGATGATCCGCTCCGGCTGGAGCGCCTCGACCGCGCCCTCGTCGTGCGTGACGAGGACGACCGCGCCCTTGTAGGTGCGCAGCGCGCCGAGGATCTCCTCACGGCTGGCGGGGTCGAGGTTGTTGGTCGGCTCGTCGAGGAGCAGCACGTTCGCCGAGGACACCACGAGGGTGGCGAGGGCCAGACGGGTCTTCTCGCCGCCGGAGAGGACACCGGCCGGCTTGTCGACGTCGTCGCCGGAGAACAGGAACGAGCCGAGCGTCTTGCGGACGTCGACCAGGTCCAGGTCGGGGGCGGCCGAGCGCATGTTCTCCAGGACCGTGCGCTCCGGGTCGAGGGTCTCGTGCTCCTGGGCGTAGTAGCCGAGCTTGAGGCCGTGACCCTCGATGACCTGGCCGGTGTCGGGCTTCTCGGCGCCGCCGAGCAGGCGCAGCAGGGTCGTCTTGCCGGCGCCGTTGAGGCCGAGGATGACGACGCGGGAGCCCTTGTCGATGGCCAGGTCGACGTCGGTGAAGATCTCCAGCGAGCCGTAGGACTTCGACAGGCCCTCGGCCATGAGGGGGGTCTTGCCGCACGGGGAGGGCTCGGGGAAGCGCAGCTTGGCGACCTTGTCGGACTTCCGCTCGGCCTCCAGGCCGGCCAGCAGCTTGTCCGCCCGGCGGGCCATGTTCTGCGCGGCGACGGTCTTGGTGGCCTTGGCGCGCATCTTGTCGGCCTGCGAGTGCAGCGCGGAGGCCTTCTTCTCGGCGTTCTGCCGCTCGCGCTTGCGGCGCTTCTCGTCGGCCTCGCGCTGCTGCTGGTAGAGCTTCCAGCCCATGTTGTAGATGTCGATCTGGGCGCGGTTGGCGTCCAGGTAGAACACCTTGTTGACGACCGTCTCGACCAGGTCGACGTCGTGGGAGATCACGATGAAGCCGCCGCGGTAGGTCTTGAGGTAGTCGCGCAGCCAGATGATCGAGTCGGCGTCGAGGTGGTTGGTGGGCTCGTCGAGCAGCAGGGTGTCCGCGTCGGAGAACAGGATCCGGGCCAGCTCGATACGGCGGCGCTGACCGCCGGAGAGGGTGTGCAGGGGCTGGCCGAGCACGCGGTCGGGCAGGTTGAGCGCGGCGGCGATGGTGGCGGCCTCGGCCTCGGCGGCGTACCCGCCCTTGGTGAGGAACTCCGTCTCCTGGCGCTCGTACTGCTTGAGGGCCTTCTCGCGGGTGGCGCCCTGGCCGTTGGCGATGCGCTGTTCGTTGTCGCGCATCTTGCGGATCAGCACGTCCAGGCCGCGAGCGGACAGGATGCGGTCGCGGGCAAGAATGTCCAGGTCGCCGGTGCGGGGGTCCTGCGGAAGGTAGCCGACCTCACCGGAGCGCGTGATGGCGCCACCGGCGGGCATGCCCTCACCGGCCAGGCATTTGGTGAGGGTGGTCTTGCCCGCGCCGTTGCGGCCGACGAGGCCGATGCGGTCGCCCTTGGCGATGCGGAACGAGGCGTTTTCGATGAGGACACGGGCACCGGCGCGCAGCTCGATACCGGAGGCGGAGATCACGGACAGACTCCAGGGCGGATATGGGGGCGGGATGGACGGCTGAGGACGTTCCCGCCGTCTAGTGCGCGAGGAGAATGGCCATGGGGGACAGTCTAACGGGGACGTGCAAGCAGTTTTTCTGCGTTCGGTGGGTGGGTGTTCGACCGAGGGGACACCCCCGCGAGACACGAGGAAGTGATCGCCATGGCGGGCATGTCCGGCGGGCGTCCGAGCATCTTTCCGACGCTGCTGTACACGGACGCGAAAGCCGCGATCCGGCAGCTCACGGAGGCCTTCGGTTTCACGGAGCTGTCGGTCTACGAGGGCGAGGACGGCTCGGTGCTGCACGCCGAGCTGGCGCAGGGCAACGGCGCGGTGATGGTCGGCACCAAGGGCCGGGGCGGCCTGTTCGACGCGGCCATGAAGGGCGCGGGCACCACGGGGGTGTACGTGGTGGTGGACGACGTGGACGGGCACCACCGCCACGCCGTCGACCACGGCGTGGAGGTGCTGATGCCCCCGACGGACCAGGACTACGGCTCGCGGGACTACATGGCCCGGGACCTCGAGGGCAATGTGTGGAGCTTCGGGACGTACGCGCCCGAGATCGCGGCGCCCTGAGGTCCCTTGATTCAGCTGCCGCCGGTGTGCACCTGGAAGGCGGCCCGGCGCACCGCCTTGGCCAGGGCCGGGTCGGGGTGGGCGGCGGCGAGGGCGACCAGGACCTGCACGGTGCGCGGGTGCCCCACGGCGCGTACCTCGTCCAGGAGCATGGGGACGGTCGGCTGCACCGCGGACTCCAGGTGGCGCACCAGCAGCGGCGCCTCACCGTGGTCGGCGACGGCGGCCGCGGTGTCCACCCACAGCCACGTGGCCTCCTCGCGGGTGAGGACCTCGTGGGCGTCCTCGGGGTCGGCGCCGTCGTGCTCGGCCAGCCACAGCAGCCCGTAGGGCCTGAGCGTGGGCTCCTCCAGCACACCGCGGACGTCCGGCTCGGCGGGTGCGCCGACCACGCGCAGCGCCTCGAAGGCGAGACCGCGCAGCAGGGCGTCCTCACCGCGCGCGGCGCCGAGGAGCTCGGTGACGGCGCTGCCGACGGGGCGGGCGGCCAGCCAGGCGCGGTACTCGGCGCGGGCCGCGTTCGGACGCAGCTGGGCGCAGCCGCGCAGCATGTCCTCGGCGGCCTGCTCGATGTTCCCGGCGGGGCTCTGCGCGGCGACGCAGATCTGCTCCAGCTTGACCCACACGGCCCAGCTGCCGAGCGGGGTGAGGGTGGCCTGGCCGTCGCCGTAGGTGAGGGCGCCGACGGAGGCGAGGGCGCACAGGGCCCAGTCGAGCAGCGGGGCGAGCGGGGCGTCGGTGTGCTCCGGTTCGGCCGGCGGCTCGGGCTGGGGGCCGTAGGGGATCTCGCAGCGGGCGGTGCGCAGCTCGGTGACGCGCTGCTCCAGGAGGTCCAGGAGCTGCTCCACGGGGACGGGCCCGGCGGACAGCTGGAGGAAGGAGAGCGCCTGCGGCATGGCGGAGACGACCTCGGCGACGGCGGCGGGCTCGTGCTCGGCGGGCTCCGGGTGGGCGAGCGACCAGGCGTCGAAGAGGGCGACCCAGCCGCGCAGCACGGCGCTGTCGTCGCGGTTCCAGGCGCGCAGCCGCCAGCCGGGGCGGGCGCTGGCGCCGTGCACCTCGATGAGACCGGCGAGGCGGGCGGTGTCCCAGTCGGCTCTGACCTGAGCCGAGGTCAGGCCCAGGTCACGGGCCGCCCGTTCGGCGGTCGCCTCGGAGAGGGTGGCTTTGCCGTCGTCGGTTCCGCTGTCCCGGCCGGGGCCGAGCGCGGCGTCGGCCCAGCGGGCGACGCGGGCCGCGTCGGCCAGGACCGAGCGTGCCATTCTGGCCAGCTCCGCCGGTGCCGGGGTGCCCTGTGGAGGGCGCGGCGCGGGGCGGCGCGAGCGCCGCTGGTTCATCGCTTGGGGGGCGGCGGCCAGGGGTCGCGGGCGGACGAGTCGAAGCCTGGAGTCGCGCGGGATACGGGACGTCACGGGGGCAGTCTTCCGGTTGACGGTCCGAAAACCCAAACGGAATGTCACGGCGGGCGACGGGGATGGCCAACGCACCTGTGCGCAGGAGTGGTCGAGGGCCGGGAACAGGCCAGTGGTACGACGCTAAACGGAATCGCCACGACCGGTCGCTGCCGAGCGACCTGGGACGCGGTCGCGACCGGGGAAGGGGGCGTGGGCGGGGGGCGTGTGAGAGTCCGCCAGGACCCCGGCGGCGGGGGCCGCTTCGGCGAACGGGTGTGAGAGGAGTCACATGAGGGGGGTCATGAAGCGGCGAAGTGACTCCTCGTAGGCCTCCGGGTCGGCGTTCCACATGGCGCCGTGCGGGGCGTGGGCGACCGTGCGGAGGGCGACCAGGCCGGGGCGGGCGTCGGCGAGCCGGCGCGAGAGCCACCAGGGGGCGACGGTGTCGTCCGGTCCGTGGAAGACCAGCGCCGGGACGCGCAGGCCGTCGGCCGGGGCGCGGTCGCCGGTCACGCCGGTGCGGCCCTGGGCGGCGCGGACCGCCAGGGGCAGCAGCACGCCCGGGGTGCGGCGGGCCGAGGCGAGGGCGCGCAGGGTGGTCTCCCAGTCGAGCACCGGGGAGTCCAGGACGAGCCCGGAGACACGGTCCCGCAGCCCCGAGTGGGCGGCGGCGCGCAGCGCCATGGTGGCGCCGGTGGACCAGCCGTGCAGGACGACCTGGCGGGCCCCGTAGCGCACGGCGTAGCGGATGGCGGCGTCGAGGTCGCGCCACTCGGTCTCGCCGAGGTGGTTCAGGCCGTCGGGCAGGCGGGGTGCGCCGAGGTCGCCGCGGTAGGCGAGGGCGAGCACCGGGAAGCGGTTGCGGTGCAGGAACCCCATGACGTTCATGGCGAGTTCCCGGGTGGTGCCCAGGCCGTGCACGGCGATCACCCAGGTGTCCCGCTTGCCCGGCACGAACCACGCGGGCAGGGCGCCGAGTTCGCCGGGGACGTCGACGTCGGCGTGTTCGAGGCCGAGGGCGGCGCCCGGGTTGCCGACGTATACGTTCGGGGTGAGCCAGACCTTGTCGCCGGCCGTCAGCGTGCCGTGCGTGACGCCCTCCAGGCGGCGTACGACGGTGTCGGCGGAGTGCGGCGCGCCGGTCAGGACGGGGCCGACGACCGCGTGGGAGCCGTTGCCGGAGAGGCCGTAGCGGCCGGGGCGCAGGGCGGCGAGGTCCCGGGTGAGGGTGATCTGCCCGGCGGCGGTGCCGTGCACCGTGAGCCGGGGTTCGGTGGGCAGGGGCCTGCCGGGGGGCGCCTTGAGCGCGGCGTCGCTGGCGAGCCGGCCGGCGGCCACCGCGGCGGCACCGGCCCCGATCACGGCGGTGACGGCAGCGGCCGTCGCTCTGGCAGTGCGCACGGCTCCAGTGTCCTGGGGGACGCCGTGGGCGACCAGTGGGAGGCAGCGGCGGGGTGACGTCCCCGGCGGCCCCGGGGGCGGTTCAGCCGCGCTGGCCGTAGCCGCGCAGGCGTTCCTCGACCTCCGTCAGTTGGTCCCGGGACAGCAGGCTCGGGGTGAGGCCGGGCACCGAGGAGGCGGTGAGCCACAGACGGCACATCCACTCCAGCTGGGCGGTGCGGTCGTAGGCCTGGGCGAGGGTGGCGCCGTGGGTGACGGTGCCGTGGTTCCGCAGGAGGCAGCCGGAGCGGCCGGCGAGGGCGCTCAGCATGTTCTCGGCCAACGCGTCGGTGCCGTAGGTGGCGTAGGGGGCGACCCGGACGGGGCCGCCGAGCGCGGCGGCCATGTAGTGGATCAGCGGGAGTTCGCTCACCAGCGTCGAGACGGCCGTGGCGTGGACGGCGTGGGTGTGGACGACGGCCAGGGCGCCGGTGGTCCGGTAGACCGCGAGGTGCATGGGCAGTTCGCTGGTCGGGACGAGCGTGCCGAGGACCTGCCGGCCGTCGAGGTCCACGCCGGTCACGTCCTGTGGCGCCAGCCGGTCGTAGGGGACGCCCGACGGTGTGACGAGGACGGTGTCCCCGACGCGTACCGAGACGTTGCCGGACGTGCCGACGACGAGCCCCTCCGAGACCGTCCGCCGGGCGGTCGTGACGAGCTCCTCCCAGGCATGTATCTCCTCGGGGCTCGCGCTCCCGCGCCCCGGCCCGGGCCCCCCGGCCCCGTCTGTGGTGTCCCGCTCGTCGCCTCGCCGCTCAGCCATGCCGCGATCCTGCCAGGGAAGGGCCCGAAGCGCCGCGGTGCAGGGGGCGATTCAGCTGCCGGCTCACCTGGTCCGCCGCCGGTCGCCGGGGGCGCGGAGGCCGCTGTTCCGGGGCGGAACGAGGACCCCCCGTTGCAGTCACTCCTGCGCCCCTCCCAGTTCATCTTCCGTTCACTCAGGTTGCCTACGTTCGTCTGGCCAATGACCTCGAACGATTGCCTGGGTAAATGGAAAGCTTCTCGCTGATCCTCGCGATTGTGGTGGTAACCGCTCTCGCGTTCGATTTCACGAACGGTTTCCACGACACCGCGAACGCGATGGCCACGACCATTTCCACGGGCGCCATGAAGCCCAAGGTTGCGGTGGCCATGTCCGCGGTCCTCAACCTGGTCGGCGCCTTCCTGTCCGTCGAAGTCGCCAACACGATCTCCAAGGGCCTCGTCGACGAGGCCGGCATCCGTCCCGAGGTCATCTTCGCCGCCCTGGTCGGCGCGATCCTCTGGAACCTGCTGACCTGGCTGGTCGGTCTGCCGTCCAGCTCCTCCCACGCCCTCATGGGCGGTCTGATCGGTGCCACGATCGCCTCGGCGGGCGTCGGCGCGGTGCACGGTGACGTGCTGGTCACCAAGGTGCTCATCCCGGCGATCGCCGCCCCGCTGGTCGCGGGCGTCGCGGCGATGCTCGCCACCCGGCTGACGTACTCCCTGGGCAGCAAGGCCGAGAGCAACGCGTCCAAGAAGGGCTACCGGGCCGGCCAGATCGCCTCGGCGGGCCTGGTCTCCCTGGCCCACGGCACCAACGACGCGCAGAAGACCATGGGGATCATCACCCTCGCCCTGGTCGCGGGCGGCGCCGTCGCGCCCGACTCCGACCCGCCCATGTGGGTCATCCTCTCCGCGGGCGTCGCGATCGCGCTCGGCACGTACCTGGGCGGCTGGCGCATCATCCGCACGATGGGCAAGGGCCTGACCGACCTCCAGCCGCAGCAGGGCTTTGCCGCCCAGACCTCCGCGGCCACGGTCATCCTGGCCTCCTCGCACCTCGGCTTCTCCCTCTCCACGACGCACTCCGTGTCCGGCTCGGTGATGGGCGCGGGGCTCGGCCGCAAGGGCGGCGTGGTCCGCTGGTCCACCGCGACGCGGATGTTCGTCGCGTGGGGCCTGACCCTGCCGGCGGCGGCCCTGGTGGGCGCGCTCGCCGAGTACGTCACCGGCTTCGGCAGCTGGGGCACCGGCCTGGTGGCGGTCTTCCTCGTCGCCTCCAGCGCGTGGATCTGGAAGCTGTCGCGGCGTGAGGTCGTCGACCACACCAACGTCAACGACACCGACGACGCGGAGCCCGCGGGTGTGGTCACCACGGCGATGGCCGCGGTGACGCCGCCCCCCGCGGTCACGGTGATGGAGGACCCGGTCCCCGCCTTCCCGCCGCAGGCCACCGCCGAGCGCACGCCGACCACGCCCACCACGGTCTGACCCCGTCACCGGCTACAAGGAAGAGTCTTTCGATATGAAGATCGACTGGGCGGCCCTCGGTTCCGTCTTCGGTGTCAGCCTCGTGGTCACCGTGGCCCTCGTCGGCCTGTTCACCCTCGGCATCACGGGCCTGTCGCGCCGTGAGCGGGCGGTGGCGGAGGGCGGGTCCGCGGGGCTCGCGGTCACCGGCGCGTACGCGTGTTTCGCGGCGTGTGCGGCGGCCGTGGGGTACGGGATCTATCTGATCGTGGCCTGACGGGCCTGATAGGCCTCAGGGCTTGAGGGCCTGACGTCACGTCGTGTCCGCCGGGCGGTACGGAACTCCGGTTCCGTACCGCCCGGTCGTCGTGTGCACGGCAGAGGGATGTGGGGTTCTCCACACTCTCCCCTCGCAGGTCAACGGCAAGTTGACGGCGGTTCCCGGCCGTGGTGGACTGCCGGGGCCAATACGGCGGCAGGAGAGGAAGCCGGTGAGATTCCGGCGCGGTCCCGCCACTGTCACCGGGGTAGCGATCCCCGGGAGCCAGGAACTCTCACCGCCGGTCTCGTCAACCCAGGGCGTGGACACCCTGAGTGAGGACACATATCGCCATGCGCGGCTGCCGATCGAGGTTCGACTCCCCACCCCCGCCCGCCCTCCTGGCCGGCTGAGCCCATGGGTGCCGGTCGCGTCTTCGCGTACGGCGCCGCCGCCGGCCTGATCGGTGACCTGCTGCTCGGTGATCCTCGCCGGGGGCATCCGGTCGCCGTGTTCGGGCGGGCCGCGGGTGCCGTGGAACGGGTGCTGTGGCGGGACCACCGCGGGTGGGGCGCGCTGCACACCACCGTGTGTGCCGGAGGTGCCGTCGCTCTCGGGTCCCTCGCCGCGCGGGCCGTACGCGCCTCCACCGTCGCCTCGGTCGCGCTGACCGCGGCCGCCACCTGGGCCGTCGTCGGGGGGACGTCGCTGGCCCGGGAGGCGCGGACCATCGGGAGTGCCCTGGAGGCCGGGGACGTCGAGGCGGCCCGGGCCCGGCTGCCGCATCTGTGCGGGCGGGACCCGCAGGCGCTGGACGCCGACGGAATGGCCCGGGCCGTGGTCGAGTCGGTCGCCGAGAACACCTCCGACGCAATCGTGGGGGCGCTGGTGTGGGGGGCCGTCGGCGGGGTGCCCGGGCTGCTCGGGTTCCGGGCCGTCAACACCCTGGACGCCATGGTCGGGCACAGGTCGGCCCGCTACCGCCGCTACGGGTGGGCCTCCGCGCGGCTGGACGACCTCGCGGGGTGGCCGGGAGCGCGGCTGACCGCCGTACTCGCCGTGCTGGCCGGGCCGGATCCGCGGGGGGCCGTGCGCGCCTGGCGGGCCGACGCGGTGCGGCATCCGAGTCCCAACGCCGGGCCCGTGGAGGCCTCGTTCGCCGGGGCGCTCGGGGTGCGGCTCGGCGGGACGCTCTCCTACGGCGGGCGGGTGGAGCACCGGCCCGTGCTGAACGCGCGGGGGCGGACCGTCGGCACGCACGACGTCGAACGGGCCGTGCGGCTGTCGAAGCGCGTCACCTGGCTCGCGCTCGGGGTGTGCGCCGGTGCGCGGTCGCTGATGAGCGCGCGGTCATCGAGAAGGGGGAAATGACATGAGCGGTGGGCTTCTTGTCGCCGGCACCACCTCCGACGCAGGCAAGAGCGTCGTGACCGCCGGGATCTGCCGGTGGCTGGTGCGGCAGGGCGTGAAGGTGGCGCCCTTCAAGGCGCAGAACATGTCCCTGAACTCCTTCGTGACGACGGAGGGGGCCGAGATCGGGCGGGCGCAGGCCATGCAGGCACAGGCCTGCCGCATCGAACCGACCGCGCTCATGAACCCGGTGCTCCTCAAGCCCGGTGGCGAGCAGAGCAGTCAGGTCGTGCTGCTGGGCAAGCCGGTCGGGGAGATGAGCGCGCGCGGCTACCACGGCGGTCGGCAACAGCGGCTGCTGGGGACGGTGCTGGACTGCCTGGAGCAGTTGCGGGGCACGTATGACGCGGTGATCTGTGAGGGGGCCGGTTCGCCCGCCGAGATCAACCTGCGGCGGACGGACATCGTGAACATGGGGATCGCCCGGAACGCCGGGCTGCCCGTGCTCGTCGTCGGCGACATCGACCGGGGCGGGGTGTTCGCCTCGTTCTTCGGGACGGTGGCGCTGCTGTCGCCCGAGGACCAGCGTTGCGTCGCCGGGTTCCTCGTCAACAAGTTCCGCGGGGACGTCTCCCTGCTGGAGCCCGGGCTGGAGATGCTCCAGGGCCTCACGGGGCGTCACACCTACGGCGTACTGCCGTTCCGGCACGGGCTCGGGATCGACGAGGAGGACGGACTCAGGGTCTCCTTGCGGGGGGCCGTGCGGGAGTCCGTCGTCGCCCCGCCGGTCGGTGAGGACGTGCTGCGCGTCGCGGTCTGTGCCGTGCCGCTCATGTCCAACTTCACCGACGTGGACGCGCTGGCCGCCGAACCGGGCGTCGTGGTGCGGTTCGTGGACCGGCCGGAGGAGCTGTCCGACGCCGACCTCGTCATCGTGCCGGGCTCGCGGGGGACGGTCCGCGCGCTGG
Organism: Streptomyces sp. NPDC007929; assembly: GCF_042959065.1. Taxonomy (NCBI): domain Bacteria; kingdom Bacillati; phylum Actinomycetota; class Actinomycetes; order Kitasatosporales; family Streptomycetaceae; genus Streptomyces; species Streptomyces sp. NPDC007929. The sequence continues at coordinate 59,410 of NZ_JBIBKD010000016.1, forward strand.
AGTGGCTGCGTGAGCGGGGCCTCGCCGAGGCCCTGGTCCGCAGGGCCGCCGAGCAGCGGCCCGTGCTCGGCATCTGCGGCGGCTTCCAGATCCTCGGCGAGCACATCGAGGACGACGTCGAGAGCCGCCGGGGCCATGTCGACGGGCTCGGGATCCTGCCCGTGCGGGTGCGGTTCGCCCGCGAGAAGACCCTCACGCGACCTGCGGGCGAGGCCCTCGGGGAGCACGTCGAGGGCTACGAGATCCACCACGGCGTCGCCGACGTCACTGGCGGCGCTCCCTTCCTGGACGGCTGCCGGGTCGGCCAGACCTGGGGCACGCACTGGCACGGCTCGCTGGAGTCGGACGGCTTCCGGCGGGCGTTCCTGCGCGAGGTGGCGGCCGCCGCGGGCCGTCGCTTCGTGCCCGCGCCGGACACCTCGTTCGCCGCGCTGCGCGAGGAGCAGCTCGACCGGCTCGGCGACCTGATCGAACAGCACGCGGACACCGACGCGCTGTGGCGGCTCATCGAGTCCGGCGCGCCGCAAGGACTGCCCTTCATTCCACCGGGAGCACCCGCATGAGCACTGTGTTGTTGTTGTCGACCGCCGACACGGACCTGCTGGCGGCCCGGGCCGCCGCCGGTGCCGACTACCGGATCGGCAACCCGACCCGCGTGGACGTCCGGGAGGAGCTGCCCGCCCTGCTGGACGGGGCGTCCATCGCCGTCGTCCGGCTGCTCGGCGGCAAGCGGGCCTGGGAGGACGGCCTCGCCGCGCTGAAGGCCTCCGGCATCCCGACCGTGCTGCTGGGCGGCGAGGCCGTGCCGGACGCGGAGCTGATGGCCGAGTCGTCCGTCCCGGCCGGTGTCGTGGCCGAGGCGCTGAAGTACCTCGTGGAGGGCGGGCCGGAGAACCTGACCGAACTCGCCCGGTTCCTCTCCGACACCGTGCTGCTGACGGGCGAAGGATTCGTCGAGCCGCGGAAGATGCCCGAGTACGGCGTCCACGGCGAGCGCACCCGCGTGGAGGGCCGTCCGACCGTCGGCGTGCTCTTCTACCGGGCCCACGAACTGAGCGGGAACACCGCCTTCGTCGACACCCTGTGCGACGCGATCGAGGCGCACGGTGCCAACGCGCTGCCGGTGTACTGCGGTTCGCTGCGCGGGGCGGACGCGGGCCTGTACGAGATCCTCGGGCGGGCCGACGCCCTGGTCGCCACCGTCCTCGCCGCGGGCGGCACCCACGCCTCGCAGGCCTCGGCGGGCGGTGACGAGGAGGCCTGGGACATCGGCGCCCTCGCCGAGCTGGACATCCCGGTGCTTCAGGGCCTGTGCCTGACGTCCTCGCGGCAGGCCTGGGCCGACTCGGACGCCGCCCTCTCCCCCATGGACGCCGCGATGCAGGTGGCGATCCCGGAGTTCGACGGGCGGCTGATCACCGTGCCGTTCTCCTTCAAGGAGCAGGGTCCGGACGACGTGCCCGTCTACGTCGCCGACCCGGAGCGTGCGGGGCGCGTCGCCGGCATCGCCGTACGGCACGCCCGGCTGCGGCACAAGGCGAACGCCGAGAAGAAGCTGGCGCTGGTCTTCACCGCGTACCCGACCAAGCACTCGCGGGTCGGCAACGCGGTCGGGCTGGACACCCCGGCCTCGGCGGTGCGGGTGCTCAACGCGCTGCGGGACGCCGGGTACGTCGTCGAGGGGCATCCGGACGAGGGTGACGAGCTGATCCACCGGCTCATCAACGCCGGTGGGCACGACGTGGAGTGGCTGACGGAGGAGCAGCTGGCCGCCGCGCCCGCGCGGGTGCCGCTGGCCGACTACCGGGCCTGGTTCGAGAAGCTCGACCCGGAGTTGAAGGACGCCATGACGGAGGCGTGGGGCGAGCCGCCGGGCAGTCTCTACGTCGACGGCGACGACATCGTGCTGGCGTCGCTCCAGTTCGGGAACGTCGTGGTGATGATCCAGCCGCCGCGCGGCTTCGGCGAGAACCCGATCGCGATCTACCACGACCCGGACATGCCGCCGTCCCACCACTACATGGCGGCCTACCGCTGGCTGGAGAACAGTTTCGGCGCCGACGCCGTCGTGCACATGGGCAAGCACGGCACCATGGAGTGGCTGCCGGGCAAGGGCCTCGGGCTGAGCGGCGGCTGCGCGCCGGACGCGGTCCTCGGGGACCTGCCGCTGGTCTACCCGTTCATCGTCAACGACCCGGGCGAGGGCACCCAGGCCAAGCGCCGCGGGCACGCCACGGTCGTCGACCACCTGGTGCCGCCGATGGCCCGCGCCGACACCTACGGCGACCTGGCCAAGCTGGAGCAGCTCCTCGACGAGTACGCGCTCGTCTCCGACCTGGACCCGGCGAAGGCGCCGACCGTGCGCGCCCAGATCTGGACGCTGGTGAAGGCCGCCGAGCTCCACCACGACCTGCATGTCGACGAGCAGCCGGACGACGCGGAGTTCGACGAGTTCGTCATGCACATCGACGGCTACCTCTGCGAGATCAAGGACGTGCAGATCCGCGACGGACTGCACATCCTGGGCGGCGGTCCGGTCGGTGAGCCGCGCGTCAACCTCGTGCTGGCGGTGCTGCGCGCCTCGCAGGTGTGGGGCGGGCAGGCCAACGCGCTGCCGGGGCTGCGGGCGTCGCTGGCGGAGCACTTCGGGCTGGTGGAGAAGGAGCTGCTGGCCGAGCCGGGCGCACCGGTGAAGGTGCCGGTCGAGCTGACGGACCTGGTGGACGGCCCCTCGCGCAGCGCCGCCGACGCGATCGACCTGCTGGAGCAGCTGTGCCGGCGGATCGCGGAGGGCATGGAGGAACGCGGCTGGGCGGTCGCCGAGAGCGCGCCGCTGGTCGGTGAGGTCCTGGGCACCGAACTGCCCGCCGCGGTCGCGGTGCTGGAGTTCGCCTGCACCGAGGTCGTGCCCCGGCTGGAGCGGACCACCGACGAGATCGGGCACATCCTGCGGGCGCTGAACGGCGGTTACGTCCCGGCCGGCCCCTCCGGCTCGCCGACCCGCGGTCTGGTCAACGTCCTGCCGACGGGCCGCAACTTCTACTCCGTCGACCCCAAGGCCATTCCGTCCCGGCTGAGCTGGGAGGTCGGGCAGTCGCTCGCGGACTCGCTGGTGCAGCGGTACCTCCAGGACACCGGCGCGTACCCGACGTCCGTCGGGCTGACGGTGTGGGGCACCTCGGCGATGCGCACGCAGGGCGACGACATCGCCGAGATCCTGGCGCTGCTGGGCTGCCGGCCGGTGTGGGACGACGCCTCGCGGCGCGTGACCGGGTTCGAGGTGGTTCCCCTGGCGGAGCTGGGCCGGCCGCGCATCGATGTGACGGTCCGCATCTCGGGATTCTTCCGGGACGCGTTCCCACACGTCGTGGGGCTGATCGACGACGCGGTGCGTACGGTGGCCGAGCTGGACGAGCCCGCGGAGTCCAACTACGTCCGGGCGCACGCCGACGAGGACACCGCCGAGCACGGCGACCGCCGCCGGGCGACCGCCCGCATCTTCGGCTCCAAGCCGGGCGCGTACGGGGCCGGTCTGCTGCCGCTGATCGACGCCCGCAACTGGCGCTCCGACGCGGACCTCGCCGAGGTGTACGCGGTGTGGGGCGGCTACGCCTACGGGCGGGGCCTGGACGGGCGAGCCGCGCGCGGGGACATGGAGACGGCGTTCAAGCGGATCGCCGTCGCCGCGAAGAACGTCGACACCCGTGAGCACGACCTGGTCGACGCCGACGACTACTTCCAGTACCACGGCGGCATGGTCGCCATGGTGCGGCACCTGACGGGCGAGAGCCCCGAGGCGTACGTCGGCGACTCGGCCACCCCCGACCAGGTCAAGACCCGCACGCTCGGCGAGGAGACGCACCGTGTCTTCCGCGCCCGGGTGGTCAACCCGCGCTGGATGGCGGCCATGCGGCGGCACGGCTACAAGGGCGCCTTCGAGATGGCGGCGACCGTGGACTACCTGTTCGGGTACGACGCCACGGCCGGGGTCGTGGACGACTGGATGTACGAGAAGCTCAGCGCCGAGTACGTCTTCGACCCGGAGAACCGGGACTTCATGAAGAAGTCCAACCCGTGGGCGCTGCGCGGCATCACCGAGCGGCTGCTGGAGGCCGCCGACCGCGGCCTGTGGGCCGAGCCGGACGCCGACACCCTGGAACGGCTGCGGGCCACCTATCTGGAACTCGAAGGCGACCTGGAGGGCGACGACAAGTGACCACCCCCTTTCCGTTCACGGCCGTCGTCGGCCAGGACGACCTGCGGCTCGCGCTGCTGCTGAACGCCGTGTCCCCGGCGGTCGGCGGTGTGCTGGTGCGCGGCGAGAAAGGCACCGCCAAGTCGACGGCGGTACGCGCCCTGTCGGCGCTCATGCCGACGCTGGACGTCGTCTCCGGCTGCCGCTTCTCCTGCGACCCCGGCTCCCCCGACCCCGCGTGTCCGGACGGGCCGCACGAGCCGGGGGCGTTCGAGACCCGGGCCGCGCGCATGGTCGAACTGCCCGTCGGTGCCTCCGAGGACCGGCTGGTCGGCGCGCTGGACATCGAGCGGGCCCTCTCCGAGGGCGTGAAGGCCTTCGAGCCGGGCCTGCTGGCCGACGCCCACCGCGGGATCCTCTACGTCGACGAGGTCAACCTCCTCCACGACCACCTGGTCGACCTGCTGCTGGACGCGGCCGCGATGGGCGCCTCGTACGTCGAGCGCGAGGGCGTCTCCGTACGCCACGCCGCCCGTTTCCTGCTGGTCGGCACCATGAATCCCGAGGAGGGCGAGCTGCGGCCGCAGTTGCTCGACCGGTTCGGGCTGACCGTGGAGGTCGCGGCCTCCCGGGAGCCCGACCAGCGGGTGGAGGTGGTGCGCAGGCGGCTGGCCTACGACGACGACCCGGACGGGTTCGCCGCGCGCTGGGCCGAGGAGGAGGCCGCCGTGCGGGCCCGGATCGTCGCCGCGCGGGAGCTGCTGCCGTCCGTGCGGCTGGGCGACGGGGCGCTGCGGCAGATCGCGGCGACCTGTGCGGCCTTCGAGGTGGACGGCATGCGCGCCGACATCGTGATGGCGCGGACCGCCACCGCGCTGGCCGCCTGGGCCGGGCGTACGGACGTGCTCGCGGAGGACGTCCGGCAGGCGGCGCTGCTCGCGCTGCCGCACCGGCGGCGGCGCAACCCCTTCGACGCGCCGGGGCTCGACGAGGACAAGCTCGACGAGACCCTGGAGGAGTTCGGCGGCTCGGACGACGACGACCCGGATCCGGACCCCGGCCCGGACGGGCCCGGCGGGGGCGGCGGACAGCCGGAACCCGACGACGCGCCCCAGGGCGACGGTGACACCGCGGCCCGGCCCGAGGCGGGCGAGGGCGGGCAGCCGCAGCCCGCGGGCGCCGGCGAGCAGTCGGCCGTACGGGCGTCGGAGCCGTTTCGCACCAAGGTGCTGAGTGTGCCCGGGATCGGCGAGGGCGCCGCCGGGCGGCGGTCGCGGGCGCGGACCGAGCACGGGCGGACGACCGGGGCCCGGCGGCCCCGGGGCGCGCTCACCAAGCTGCATTTGGCGGCGACCGTGCAGGCGGCGGCGCCGCACCAGCGGGCGCGCGGACGGTCCGGGCCGGGCCTGGTGGTGCGCCGGGACGATCTGCGGCAGGCCACCCGCGAGGGGCGCGAGGGCAACCTCGTGCTGTTCGTCGTGGACGCCTCCGGGTCGATGGCGGCGCGGCAGCGGATGAGCGCGGTGAAGGGCGCCGTGCTGTCGCTGCTGCTGGACGCCTACCAGCGGCGCGACAAGGTGGGTTTGGTGACCTTCCGCGGCACGGACGCGGACGTGGCGCTGCCGCCGACCTCGTCGGTGGACGCGGCGGCGGCCCGGCTGGAGACGCTGCCCACCGGCGGGCGTACGCCGGTAGCGGCGGGGCTGCTGCGCGCGCACGACGTGCTGCGCGTGGAGCGGCTGCGCGATCCCGCGCGGCGGCCGCTGGTCGTGCTGGTGACGGACGGGCGCGCCACCGGCGGCCCGGAGCCGGTCGCCCTGGCCGGGCGCGCGGCGCGGTTGTTCGCGGCCGACGGTGTCGCCTCGGTCGTCGTGGACTGCGAGTCGGGCCCGGTACGGCTCGGGCTCGCCGGGCAGCTGGCGGGTGAACTGGGCGGTACGGCCGTGACATTGGACGAGCTGCGGGCGGACAGCATCGCCGGGCTCGTGAAGGACGTGCAGAGGAGGGCCGCGTAATGCCGCAGGGACAGCCGAGTGTGGTGCCCGACGACGGACTGACGACCCGGCAGCGCCGGAACCGGCCGCTGGTCGTCGTCCACACGGGTGTCGGCAAGGGCAAGTCCACCGCCGCCTTCGGGCTCGCGCTGCGCGCCTGGAACCAGGGGTGGCCGATCGGGGTGTTCCAGTTCGTCAAGTCGGCGAAGTGGAAGGTCGGCGAGGAGAACGCGCTGCGGGTGCTGGGTGCCTCCGGCGAGGGCGGGTCGGTCGACTGGCACAAGATGGGCGAGGGCTGGTCGTGGGTGCAGCGCGATCAGCAGATGGACAACGAGGAGAAGGCCCGGGAGGGCTGGGAGCAGGTCAAGCGGGACCTGGCCGCCGAGACGTACAAGCTGTACGTGCTGGATGAGTTCGCCTATCCGATGCACTGGGGCTGGGTGGACACGGACGAGGTGATCGCCGTCCTGCGCGACCGGCCGGGGACCCAGCATGTCGTCATCACCGGCCGGAACGCGCCCGGCGAGCTCGTGGACTTCGCCGACCTCGTGACCGACATGTCCAAGGTCAAGCACCCGATGGACGCGGGCCAGAAGGGCCAGAAGGGCATCGAGTGGTGAGTGCTTCCGTCCCTCGGCTGGTCATCGCCGCGCCCTCCTCGGGCAGTGGCAAGACCACCGTCGCCACGGGGTTGATGGCCGCGTTCGCCGCGCGGGGGCTCGCCGTGTCCCCGCACAAGGTGGGGCCGGACTACATCGACCCCGGGTACCACGCGCTCGCGACCGGGCGGGTGGGACGGAACCTCGACGCGTACCTGTGCGGGCCCGAGCTGGTCGGGCCGCTGTTCCTGCACGGGGCGCGGGGGTGTGACATCGCCGTCGTCGAGGGTGTGATGGGGCTGTACGACGGGGCCGCGGGCGAGGGGGAACTCGCGTCCACGGCGCATGTCGCGAAGCTGCTGGGGGCGCCGGTGGTGCTGGTGGTGGACGCGTCGTCGCAGTCGCGGTCGGTGGCGGCGCTGGTGCACGGGTTCGCCTCCTGGGATCCCGAGGTGCGGGTGGGGGGCGTGATCCTCAACAAGGTCGCGTCGGACCGGCACGAGGAGCTGTTGCGGGAGGCGTTGGAGCAGGCGGGCGTGCCGGTGCTGGGGGTGTTGCGGCGGGCTGCGCAGGTGGCCACGCCGTCGCGGCATCTAGGGCTGGTGCCGGTCGCCGAGCGGCACGCCGCCGCTGTGGAGGCGGTGGCGGCGATGGGAGCCCAGGTCTCCGAGGGGTGTGATCTGGACGCGTTGGCGGGGCTGGCGCGGAGTGCGGGTGCGCTGTCGGGGGCGGCCTGGGATGCGGCCGAGGCCCTTTCCTCGCCCCCGCCGCCCCTCCCCTTCCCGTCCTCCAGGGGCTCCGCCCCTTCGACCCCGCCGGGGGGCGGAGCCCCCCGGACCCCCGGTCGGCCTGAACGGCCTCGTCCTCAAGCGCCGGACGGGCTGGTTGTCGCTGTTGCCGGCGGGGAGGCGTTCACCTTCTCCTACGCCGAGACCACCGAACTCCTCGCCGCCGCCGGTGCCGACGTCGTCACCTTCGACCCCCTGCGGGACGAGGAACTGCCCGTGGGGGCCGCCGGGCTGGTGATCGGGGGTGGGTTTCCCGAGGTGTACGCCGCCGAGCTGTCCGCCAACGTGCCGCTGCGCAAGGCCGTCGCCGAGCTGGCGGCGAGCGGCGCTCCCGTCGCCGCCGAGTGTGCCGGGCTGCTGTATCTGTGCCGGGAGCTGGACGGGCTGCCGATGTGCGGGGTGCTGGACGCCTCGGCGCGGATGACCGAGCGGCTCACTCTGGGCTACCGGGACGCCGTGGCCGTCGGCGACAGTGCGCTCGCGGCGGCCGGGACCCGGATGCGGGGCCACGAGTTCCACCGGACGGTGGTGGAGCCCGGCTCGGGGGCGGAGCCCGCCTGGGGGGTCCGCGGCCCCCGGCCGCGGGTCGAAGGTTTCGTACAGCGCGGTGTGCACGCGAGCTATCTGCACACGCACTGGGCGTCCGAGCCCGGTGTCGCCCGTCGGTTCGTGGAGAGGTGCCGGACGTCATGAGCAGCAGGCTGGTCGGAGTCGGGGTGGGCCCCGGGGATCCGGAGCTGGTCACCGTCAAGGGCGTGGGCGCCCTGCGGGAGGCCGATGTCGTGGTGGTCCCCGTGATGGACAGCGGGGAGCGTGGCCGGGCCGAGGCGACGGTGCTGCACTACGTGCCCGAGGAGAAGGTCGTACGGGTCGTGTTCGCGCTGAACGAGCGCAGCGACCGGGCCCGTCGCGAGGCCGCCTGGGACGCGGCCGGGCAGCGGGTCGCCGACCTGCTGCGGCAGCACACGTCGGTGGCCTTCGCGACCATCGGGGACCCCAACGTGTACTCGACGTTCACCTACCTCGCGCAGACCGTCGCCGAGCTGGTGCCCGGGACCGTCGTGGAGACCGTGCCCGGGATCACCGCCATGCAGGACCTGGCCGCCCGGTCGGGTGCGGTGCTGACCGAGGGCACCGAACCGCTCACGCTCGTGCCCGTCACCGCCGGGGCGGCCGTGCTGAAGGACGCCCTGGCCGGGCCCGGGACCGTGGTCGCCTACAAGTTCGGACGGCAGGCGCACGAGGTCGCCGAGGCGCTGCGGGAGACCGGGCGGCTCGCCGACGCCGTGTGGGGCTCGGCGCTGGGGCTCCCGGAGGAGTCCATCCACCCGGCGGCCGAACTGGACGGCGTACCGCTGCCGTACCTGTCGACGCTCATCGCGCCCGCCCGCCGCGACGGCGGACGCGGCGGCAAGTTGTGACACCCGTGAAGGACGAAAGGACCCCTCCCATGGCCGACGCCCCCGCCGGCAAAGTGACCTTCGTCGGCGCCGGTCCCGGCGCCGCCGACCTGCTGACGTTCCGCGCCGCGCGCGCCATCGCCGAGGCCGACGTGGTGATCTGGGCGGCCAGCCTGGTGCAGGAGGAGGTCCTCGAACACGCCCGTGAGGGCGCGGAGATCCTCGACTCGGCGACCATGTCCCTGGAGGACGTCGTCGCCGTGTACGGGCGGGCCCGCGCCGAGGGGCTGCGGGTGGCCAGGATCCACTCCGGCGACCCGGCCCTGTGGGGCGGCACGCAGGAGCAGGTCGACCGCTGTGCCGAGCTCGGCATCGCGACCGAGATCGTGCCCGGGGTGTCCTCCTTCTCGGCCGTCGCGGCGCTCGCGCAGCGCGAGCTGACCATCCCGGAGGTCGCGCAGTCGGTCGTGCTGACCCGGCTGGGCGGCGGCAAGACGCCCATGCCGCCCGGGGAGGAGGTCCGGGAGTTCGCCAAGCACGGCACCACCATGGCGGTGTTCCTCTCCGCCGCCCGCAGCGGGCAGCTCGTGCGGGAGCTGCTGGAGGGCGGCTACCCGACGACGACCCCGGTCGTGGTGGCGTACCAGGCGACCTGGCCGGAGGAGCTGGTCGTGAAGTGCACGATCGGCACGCTGGAGGAGACGGTCAAGGAGCACAAGCTCTGGAAGCACACCCTGTTCCTGGTCGGCCCGGCGCTCGACGCCCACGGCACCCGCTCGCACCTGTACCACCCGGGGCACTTTCACGGGTACCGCAAGGCCGACCCCCAGGCCCGCCGGGCGCTGCGCGAGCGGGGGGCGAGTACGTGATCACGGTGGTCGGCACGGGGACGGGGGCGGTGCCTTCGGGCGAGGTCCTCGCCGGTGCCGAGCTGGTCGTGGGCGGGCGGCGGCATCTCGACGCCGCAGGCCTGCCCGGGACGGCCGAGCGGGTCGTGCTCGGGCCTCTCGCGCCGGCCCTCGACACCATCGGCGCGTACGTCGCGAAGGACCGCCCCGTTCTGGTGCTGGCCTCCGGCGACCCCGGGTTCTTCGGGATCGTGCGGGTGCTGGCGGAGCGGTTCGGGCCGGAGCGGCTGGACGTGCGGCCCGGGGTGTCGTCGGTCGCCGCCGCGTTCGCGCGGATCGGGCTGCCGTGGGACGACGCCGTGGTGGTGAGCGCTCACGGGCGGGAGCTGCGGACGGCCGTCAACGTGTGCCGGGCGCAGCCGAAGACGGCCGTGCTGACCGGCCCGGGCGCGGGTCCGGCGGAGCTGGGTGCCGCGTTGCGGGACGCGGCGCGGGTGCTGGTCGTCGCGTCCGGGCTGGGCTCGGACGCGGAGCGCGTGGAGCGGGTGACGCCCGCCGAGGCCGCGGCCCGGGACTGGGGCACGGCGGTGAACGTGGTGCTGTGCCTGGACGAGGCGCGGGCGCTCGGCCCCGTGCGGACGGTCGCGGGACCCGGGCAGCGGCCCGCCGGATGGGCCCTGGAGGAGGCGGAGTTCGCCCACCGGGACTCGATGATCACCAAGTTCGAGGTGCGGGCGCTGGCCCTCGCCCGGCTGGGGCCGCGCCCGGGCGACCTGGTGTGGGACGTGGGCGCGGGCTCGGGTTCCGTGGCCGCGGAGTGCGCGCGGCTGGGTGCGGCCGTCACCGCCGTGGAGAAGACCGCGGACGGCGTGGAGCGGGTCCGCGCCAACGCCGCCGTGCACGGTGTGGACGTGCGGGTGGTGCGGGGCGCGGCACCGGAGGCGCTCGAAGGGCTCGCCGAGACCCCGGACGCCGTGTTCGTGGGGGGCGGTGGGCGCGAACTGCCCGCGATCGTCGCCGCGTGCGCCCGGCGTGCCCGGCGCACGGTGGTCGTCGCGATGGCGGCGCTGGACCGGGTGCCGGAAGCGCGCGAGGCCCTGACGAGCGCCGGTCTCACCTGCGACGGCGTCCTGCTCCAGTCGTCGCGGCTCGCGCCGCTTCCCGGGGACGTGACCCGGCTCGCGGCGACCAACCCCGTTTTCCTGCTGTGGGGCGTCCGGCCCCCGGCAGCTGTCGAAGAAGGAGTCACCCAGTGATCGGCCTCATTTCCGCCACCGCGGCGGGAGCGGCTGCCCGGGACCGGCTGGCCGCGGCGTGGCCGGACCGCACCCGGGTGTACGAGGGTCCCGTCGGGGACGCCGTACGGACCGCGTTCGCGCAGTGCGAGCAGCTCGTGTGCTTCCTGGCGACGGGCGCCGTGGTGCGGCTGGTGGCACCGCTGCTGTCCGGCAAGACCGAGGACCCGGGCGTGGTGTGCGTCGACGAGGGCGGGCGGTTCGCCGTGTCCCTGCTGGGCGGGCACGCGGGCGGCGCCAACGAACTCGCCCGCGAGGTGGGTGATCTGCTGGGCGCCGAGCCGGTGGTGACGACGGCCACGGACGCCGTGGACCTGGCGGGCCTGGACACCCTCGGGCTGCCCGTGGAGGGCGATGTCGCCGGGGTGTCGCGGGCGCTGCTGGACGGCGAGGCGGTGGCGCTGCGGGCCGAGGTGGCCTGGCCGCTGCCGCCGCTGCCGGTGACGGACCAGGGGTCCTACACGATCCGGGTGACCGACCGGCTCGTGGCGGCGGCCGCGGGCGAGGTCGTGCTGCGTCCGCCGACGCTGGTCGTCGGGGTCGGGGCGTCCAAGGGCGCCCCCGTGGAGGAGGTCCTCGGACTGGTCGAGGGCGCCCTGCGGGAGGCCGGGCTGTCGGTGGCGTCCGTCGCCGAGCTGGCCACTGTCGACGCCAAGGCCGGTGAGCCCGCAATCGTCGAGGCCGCGCGGCGGCTCGGGGTGCCCCTGGTGACGTACTCCGCCGGGGAGCTGGCCGGGGTCGATGTGCCCAACCCGTCCGACGCGCCGCTCGCGGCCGTCGGGACCCCGTCCGTGGCGGAGGCCGCCGCGCTCGTCGGCGGGGGTGAACTCCTCGTGCCCAAGCGGAAGTCGGCCGCGAGCCCGGCGATGGCGACCTGTGCGGTCGTACGGCGGCCGGGGCGCGGGCGGCTCGCGGTGGTCGGGCTCGGGCCGGGCGCCCGGGACCTGCTCACACCCCGCGCGAAGGCCGAACTGCGGCGCGCTTCCGTACTCGTGGGGCTCGACCAGTACGTCGACCAGATCCGTGATCTGCTGCGGCCCGGCACCCGGATCCTGGAGTCGGGGCTAGGCGCCGAGGAGGAGCGGGCGCGCACGGCCGTCGAGGAGGCCCGCAAGGGGCAGGCCGTCGCGCTGATCGGCAGCGGGGACGCGGGCGTCTACGCCATGGCCTCCCCCGCGCTGGCCGAGGCCTCCGACGACATCGACGTGGTCGGTGTGCCCGGGGTGACGGCGGCGCTCGCGGCCGGTGCGATCCTGGGCGCCCCGCTGGGCCACGACCATGTGTCGATCAGCCTGTCCGACCTGCACACGCCGTGGGAGGTCATCGAGCGGCGGGTGCGGGCGGCGGCCGAGGCGGACATCGTGGTCACCTTCTACAACCCCCGTTCGCGCGGCCGTGACTGGCAGCTCCCCAAGGCGCTGGGCATCCTCGCCGAGCACCGGACCCCGCGGACGCCGGTGGGTGTCGTGCGCAACGCCTCGCGGCCGGACGAGTCCAGCCGGCTCACCACGCTGGGCTCCCTCGACCCGGCCACGGTCGACATGATGACCGTCGTGACCGTGGGCAACACGGCGACCCGGGACATCGCCGGGCGCATGGTGACGCCGCGCGGCTACCGCTGGCAGGCGGGACAGGAGGGGGCCGAGTGAACCGCGTCGTCCATCCCATCGAGGTGGAGTCCTACCGGCGCCTGCGCGCCCGGCTGGACACCTCGCACTTCCCGCCGCTGACCCGGGCGGTGGTGGAGCGGGTCATCCACTCCGCCGCCGACCTCGACTACGCCGACGACCTGGTCATGGACGAGGCCGACCTGGAGAAGGCGCACGCCGCGCTGCACGCCGGGGCGCCGGTTGTCGTGGACGTGGAGATGGTCGGCGCCGGGATCACCCGGCGCGAGACCGTCTGCCGTCTGAAGGACGCCGAGTCCGGTCCCGGTCTGACCCGGTCCGCGCACGCCATCCGGCTCGCCTACGAGCAGGTCGGCCCCGGCGCCCTCTGGGTGATCGGCAACGCGCCGACCGCGCTGGAGGAACTGCTGACGCTCGACGCCCGGCCCGCGCTCGTCATCGGACTGCCCGTCGGGTTCGTCGGAGCCGTCGAATCGAAGGCCGCGCTGCGCGAGAGCGGACTGCCCGCCGTGAGCAACGTGTCCGAGAAGGGCGGGTCGGCGGTCGCCGCCGCCGCGCTCAACGCCCTGCTGTACCACCCCACTTCCGCCGAGGAGAAACTGTGACCACCCCGCCCGCCCTGCTCATCGCCGGCCACGGCACCCGGGACGACGCCGGAGCGGAGGCGTTCCGCGACTTCGTACGGCAGCTGGGGGCCCGGCACCCCGAACTGCCCGTCGCGGGCGGCTTCATCGAGCTGTCCCCGCCGCCGCTGGGCGAGGCCGTCACCGAACTGGTCGAGCAGGGCGTGCGGCGCTTCGCCGCCGTCCCGCTGATGCTGGTGTCCGCCGGGCACGCCAAGGGCGACATCCCGGCGGCCCTGGCCCGCGAGAAGGAGCGGCACCCGGGCATCTCGTACACCTACGGGCGTCCGCTCGGCCCGCACCCGGCGCTGCTGAACGTGCTGGAGCGGCGTCTCGACGAGGCCCTCGGGTCGGCGGGCCGCACGCCCGGCGACCGTTCCGACGTGACGGTGCTGCTGGTCGGGCGCGGCTCCACGGACCCGGACGCCAACGCCGAGGTGCACAAGGCGGCCCGGCTGCTGTGGGAGGGCCGTGGGTACGCGGGCGTCGAGACGGCGTTCGTGTCGCTGGCGGCGCCTGACGTGCCGAGCGGGCTGGACCGCTGTGTGCGCCTCGGCGCGCGCCGGATCGTGGTCCTGCCGTACTTCCTGTTCACGGGCATCCTGCCGGACCGGGTACGGCACCAGACGGAGGGCTGGGCGGCCGCGCACCCGGAGGTCGAGGTGCTCTCGGCCGACGTCATCGGGCCGGAGCCGGAGCTGCTGGACCTGGTGTGGGAGCGGTACGAGGAGGCCGTCAAGGGCGATCTGCGGATGAACTGCGACTCGTGCGTGTACCGCATCGCGCTGCCGGGCTTCGAGGACAAGGTGGGCATGCCGCAGCAGCCGCACTTCCACCCGGACGACGACGACCACCACCACGGGCACGGGCACGGGCACGGGCACCACCACGGTGCTCACTCGCATGCGCACTGAGAACATGCGCACTGAGGGCATGCCGACCGAGAGCACGCGCGCCGAGAGCGGGCACGATCTGCGTCACCACGGGGACGCGGAGGTCCGGGACGACGGCGGCTCGCTCGTCGACCTGGCCGTGAACGTCCGCGCGGACACCCCGCCGGGGTGGCTGCGGGAGCACATCGCCGCGTCGCTCGGCGGGCTCGCGGCGTACCCGGACGGGCGTGCCGCGCGAGCGGCGGTGGCCGCGCGGCACGGGCTGTCGGTGGAGCGGGTGCTGCTGACGGCGGGCGCGGCGGAGGCGTTCGTGCTGCTGGCGCGGGCGCTGAAGGTGCGGCGGCCGGTCGTCGTGCACCCCCAGTTCACGGAACCGGAGGCGGCGCTGCGGGACGCGGGGCACACGGTCGGCCGGGTGCTGCTGCGGGAGGAGAACGGCTTCCGGCTGGAGCCGGCGGCCGTGCCCGGGGACGCGGACCTGGTGGTGATCGGCAACCCGACGAACCCGACGTCGGTGCTGCACCCGGCGGACGCGATCGCCTCGCTCGCCCGGCCCGGGCGGGTGCTGGTGGTGGACGAGGCGTTCATGGACGCGGTGCCGGGCGAGAGCGAGGCCCTCGCCGGCCGCGTCGACGTGCCGGGGCTCGTGGTGCTGCGCAGCCTCACGAAGACGTGGGGGCTGGCCGGGCTGCGGATCGGCTATGTCCTGGCGGCGCCGGAGACGATCGAGGACCTCCAGCGGGCGCAGCCGCTGTGGCCGGTGTCGACTCCGGCGCTGGCCGCGGCCGAGGCGTGCGTGGGGCCCCGTGCGGTGGCGGAGGCGGCCCACGCGGCGCATCGCGTCGCGGCGGACCGCGACCGTCTGCTGACCGGGCTGGCCCGGTTCGCCCCGGCCGGGCTGCGGGTGGCCGGGCCCGCACACGGCCCGTTCGTCCTGATCCGGGTCCCCGGGGCGTCCGCCGTCCGCCGGCGCCTGCGCGACCTCGGCTACGCCGTGCGCCGGGGGGACACGTTCCCCGGGCTGGACGGGGAGTGGCTCCGGCTGGCGGTACGCGACCGCGCCACGACCGACGGGTTTCTGCACGCCCTGGAACGCGCCCTGACGGACTGACACGCCGCCTTGCGGGTGCACCCGGGCCGGATCCAACCCGCGGTACGCGACCGCGCCACCACCGACGGGTCTCTGCACGCCCTGGAACGCGCCCTGACGCACTGACACGCCGCCTTGCGGGTGCACCCGGGCCGGATCAGCCCCGGCGGCGGGCCAGGGCCACCCCTCCCCCGCCTGCCGCGAGCAGGACGACGGCGGCGCCCACGAGGTACGGCGTGGCCGACCCACCGCCGGTCTCGGCCAGGTCCGCCCCGGCGGGTTCGCCCTGCGGCTTCACGTCGGCGGGCGGGTCGGACGGCTCGGCCGGGGGCTGGGCGGCGGCTTCGGGCCGCGGGGCCTCGCAGGTCGCCTCGGCCAAAGTGAGCGTGCCGTCGACCTCCGCGACGTTCAGCTTCAACGGGTTGACGTTCACCTTGAGTTCGAGGGCGGTGGCGGCGGCCGTACGGGTCGTGGTCCGGGTACGGGAGAGGTCCAGGCGGACCTCGCCGACGCCCGGCACCTTGACGTGCGTCGGGCCGCCGGCGGTCAGCCTCACGCGCTTTCCGAGCACGGTCACCGAGCCGGGCAGGCCGGTCGTGGCGAACGGCTTCCTCCCGACCTCGCAGGTGGCCCGGGCTGTGACCTTCTCCACCTCGATCAGGGACAGCAGGGGCAGGCCGGGGACGTGGAGGCGGGCGCGGGCCAGGGTGCTGCTCCCCTCGGACCTGGTCGCGGTCGTCGTGGCTCTCGCCTCGGCCACGTCCGCGCGCAGCACTTGGAACGGCCGGCCGCCGTCCACCGCGTCGAGGGTGGCCGTCAACGTGGTCTTGTCGGCGCTCCGCGGGGCCCGGACGTCGTTGAGGGTGACGGTGAGCGGGACGTTCACCGACTTGTTCAGCAGGGAGACGTCCAGGCCGGTACGCAGGACGACGGCGCTCGCGCGACCGTGGTCGCCGGTGGCGTACGCCGGGCTCACGCCGGTCAGCGCCAGGGGCCCGGCGGCGAGGGCCGTGACGGTCGCGACGGTCGCCATCCGGCGTACGGGCATGCGGAAGGAAGGGCTGTTCACGGTGGGGACTCCAGGAAAGACAGGCTCGGGACCCGCAAAGAATCGCCGCACCGCGCGCCCGCCGTCAGCGATCCGACACCGCTTCACTCCAACGTGGCGATACCGAGGATCCATTCGAATCCCCCGGGACGGGTGTTCCACCCGACCACCCTCGCGGGGCCTGGGTCCGTCGCCCCGCGGCTACCCGACCACACGCCCGTTCAGCACCACCCGGCGTGGGGACGCCAGGACACGGACGTCGGCCCTCGGGTCCTCGTCGTAGACGATGAGGTCGGCGGGGGCGCCCTCGTCCAGGCCCGGGCGGCCGAGCCAGGCCCGGGCCGTCCAGGTACCTGCGGCGAGGGCGTCGACGGGCGGGATGCCGGCCGTGACGAGTTCGGCGACCTCGGCCGCCGCCAGACCGTGGGCGAGGCCGCCGCCGGCGTCGGTGCCGACGAAGACCGGGATCCCGGCGTCGTAGGCGCCCCGGACGGTGTCGTAGCGGCGCTCGTGGAGTCGGCGCATATGGGCCGACCAGCGCGGGAAGCGGGCCTCGCCGCCGTCCGCGAGCTGCGGGAAGGTGGCGATGTTGACCAGGGTCGGGACGATGGCGACGCCGCGTTCGGCGAACAGCGGGACGAGGTCCTCGGTCAGGCCCGTCGCGTGTTCGATGCAGTCGATGCCCGCCTCCACGAGGTCCCGCAGGGAGTCCTCGGAGAAGCAGTGCGCGGTGACACGGGCACCCAGCCGGTGGGCCTCGGCGATCGCCGCCTCGACCGCCTCGCGCGGCCAGCACGCCGACAGGTCCCCGAGGTCGCGGTCGATCCAGTCCCCCACCAGCTTGACCCAGCCGTCGCCGCGCCGGGCCTCCTGGGCGACGTAGGCGACCAGGTCCTCCGGCTCGATCTCCCAGGCGTAGTTGCGGATGTAGCGACGGGTGCGGGCGATGTGCCGCCCGGCTCGGATGATCTTCGGCAGGTCCTCGCGGTCGTCGATCCACCGGGTGTCAGAGGGCGAGCCGGCGTCACGGATGAGCAGCGTGCCGGCGTCCCGATCGGTGAGGGCCTGCTTCTCGGCGACGTCCTCGGGGACCGGGCCGTGCCGGTCGAGTCCGACGTGGCAGTGCGCGTCGACGAGGCCGGGCAGGGCCCAGCCGACGACCGTGCGGATGTCACGGGCGCCGGCGGGACGGTCGTAGGAGATGCGGCCGTCGACCACCCACAGCTCGTCCCGGACGTCCTCGGGTCCGACGAGCACCCGTCCCTTCACGTGCAGCACCGTGCGATCGCTCATGCACCGCACCTTAGTGAGGTGGACGCGGGGCCTCGAAGGGGGGCGAGCGGCCGCCGGTTACCCTCGATGCCGTCGAACCTGTGAGTGAAGAGAGCACTGCCGTGACGCATCCGTTTCTGGACCTGGCCCCGCTCGGCGCGGACCGCTTCGCCGCGATCGAGGACCGCGTGGCGCGGCTGCTGAGCACCCGGCAGGACGTGGTGATCATGCAGGGCGAGGCGCTGCTGCCGCTGGAGGGCGCGATCCGTGCCGCGGCCGGTCCGGGCACGACGGCGCTGAACGTCGTCACGGGGCCCTACGGGCAGACCTTCGGCGACTGGCTGCGGGACTGCGGTGCCACGGTGATCGACCTGTCGGTGCCCTTCCACACGGCGGTGACGGCCAAGGAGATCCGACAGGCCTTCACCGAGCACCCGGAGATCGACTTCGTGTCGCTGGTGCACGCGGAGGCGGCGACCGGCAACACCAACCCGGTCGCGGAGATCGGCGAGGTCGTACGGGCGCACGGGGCGCTGTTCTACCTGGACGCGGTGGCCTCGATCGGGGCCGAGCCGGTGCTGCCGGACGCGTGGGGCGTGGACCTGTGCGTGATCGGCGCGCAGAAGGCGATGGGCGGTCCGGCCGGGGTGTCGGCGGTGTCGGTGAGCGAGCGGGCGTGGGCGCGGATGGCGGCCAACCCGAGGGCGCCGCGGCGGTCGTACCTGTCGCTCCTCGACTGGAAGGAGCGGTGGATCGACGGTGGCCGCAAGGCGCTGCTGCACGCTCCGGCCCAGCTGGAGATGCTGGCCCTTGAGGCGTGTGTGGAGCGGATCGAGGCGGCCGGTCTCGACGCCGTGATGGCCCGGCACGCGTCCGCCGCGGCGGCGACCCGGGCCGGGGCGGTCGCGCTCGGTGGCGGGCTGGAGCCGTACGTGTACGAGGCACGGGACGCGGCGCCCGTCGCCACGACGCTGCGGGCGCCGTCGGGGGTGGTGGCCGCGGAGCTGGTCCGGCGGGCGCTGGAGGCGGATCCGGCGGTTCCGCTGGCCGCGGGCGGCGGCCCGCTGGCCAAGGAGATGATCCGGGTCAACCATTACGGCGCGGACGCGACGCCGGGCGCGGTGCGGGCGAGCCTGGCAGCGCTGGGCGCGGCGCTGTCCGAGCAGCGGCTGAGCGTGGATGTGGAGGCGGCGCTGCGGGCCGCCGAGGGGGCGTGGCGGCAGCGGCCGGCCGAGGCGTGAAGCAGACTCCGACGCAAGTCGGCCGAGGCCTGAAGCGGCCCCCGAAGCAGACCGACTGACGCCCGAAGCGAACCCCGACTCGGACCGGCTGACGCCCGAAGCCAACCCCGAAGCAACCCGGCTGAGACCCGACGCGGATCCCGACGCAGGCCGACCGAGACTCGACGCGAACCCCGACCCGGACCCGCTGAGACCCGACGCGGACCCCGACTCGGACCGGCTGACGCCCGCAGCCGACCCCGAAGCGACCTGGCTGACGCCCCAAGCAACCCGGCTGTGGCCTGGAGCGGGCCGCAGAACAGGCCTGAAGCAAGCCCCGAGGCGAGGTCCGGGGCTTCTCGCGCCCGCCGCCCCTTCGAGCGGCCGCTGTCAGTGGCGCATGCCATGCTGCCCGGATGACCGACACACCCGCGGAGATCTTCCCGACCCTGCCCGACGGCCGCCCCGTCCCCCGTCTCACGGGCGACGAGCGGGCCATGCTCGAGAGCTGGCTGGACTTCCACCGGGCCACGCTGGAGCTGAAGTGCGCCGGGCTGGACGACGCGCAGGTGCGGACAGCCGCCATCGAGCCGTCGTCGCTCACCCTGCTCGGGCTGGTGCAGCACCTCGCGGAGGTCGAGCGGAACTGGTTCCAGAGAGTGACCGCCGGGCTCACCGTGGCACCCGTGTTCGAGGACGCGATGGGCTACGCGCTGGATCCGGCCCGGGGGCTCGACGAGGCGCTCGGGATCTGGCGGCGGGAGATCGCGCGGGGTCGGGAGCTGTGCGCGGGGTTGCCGCTGGACCACGTCGGGCGGGTCGCCGAGGGGCCGATACCCGGCATGGAGGTCAGTCTGCGCTGGGTCTTCATCCACATGATCGAGGAGTACGCACGGCACAACGGTCACGCCGATCTCCTGCGGGAACGCATCGACGGAGTGACCGGGGCTTGAATTGCACGTGCTTTCCGATACATCTCACATATAAGCTGGCACACAATTAGAGAATTCCCCCGAGAACAGCTTCCCGTATTCTTCTGCCCGCTTTTCCCGGTCCTAAACGCGTGGATTTTGAGGAAGCTCCGAGGGCAAATCCTGGCGGGTCGCGCGGAGCTTACACGGCTGTGACGCGTTACACATCACGACCGTTTTGACCGGTAATTCCCGTACAATATCGGGCATTCCTCCGCCCTGCTGAGCCGAGCCACGCGCTCGCGCGATAACACAGACGTGGCTGATATGTAACCCCACTCGGCGATGCAATTTCGAATTTCGCTGGGTAAGTTCAATTCGCATGACTGCCGTACAAGCAGATCCGCAAATCGACCGCCCCACGATGGCTGACGGAGCCGCACTCTGGCGGATGGCGAAGGACTCGAAGGTTCTCGACCTGAACTCGTCCTACAGCTATCTGCTGTGGTGCCGTGACTTCGCCGCCACCTCGGCCGTCGCCCGCGACGAGCAGGGCGAGCCGATGGGTTTCATCACCGGGTACGTGCGGCCGGACAGCCCGCGCACCCTGCTGGTCTGGCAGGTGGCGGTGGACGAGGCCCACCGCGGGCGCGGGCTGGCCGCCGCGCTGCTCGACGGCCTGGTCGCACGGACCACGGCCGAGACGGGGGTGACGACGGTGGAGACCACCATCACCCCGGGCAACACCGCCTCGGAGCGCCTGTTCACGTCGTTCGCCGAGCGTCACGGCGCCCGGCTGGAGCGCGAGGTGCTGTTCGACACGGGCCTGTTCCCGGACGGGCCGCACGACGCAGAGGTGCTGTACCGCATCGGCCCCCTGCCCCACTGACTTCTTCGACGTCCCGCCCGACACCGCAGACTTCCCCCACGCACCGAGGAGCGATTCTTCGTGACCATCACCCAGCCCGACCTGAGTGTCTTCGAGACCGTCGAGTCCGAGGTACGCAGCTACTGCCGCGGCTGGCCCGCCGTCTTCGACCGTGCGGTGGGAAGCCGCATGTACGACGAGGACGGCCATGAGTACCTCGACTTCTTCGCCGGAGCGGGGTCACTGAACTACGGGCACAACAACCCGGTCCTGAAACGCGCGCTGATCGACTACCTGGAGCGGGACGGCGTCACGCACGGGCTCGACATGTCGACCACCGCCAAGCGCACGTTCCTGGAGGCCTTCCAGAACCTGCTGCTGCGCCCGCGCGACCTGCCGTACAAGGTCATGTTCCCGGGCCCGACCGGCACCAACGCCGTGGAGGCCGCGCTGAAGCTGGCGCGCAAGGTGAAGGGACGCGAGTCGATCGTGTCGTTCACCAACGCCTTCCACGGCATGTCGCTGGGCTCGCTGGCCGTCACCGGCAACGCCTTCAAGCGGGCCGGCGCCGGTATCCCGCTGGTGCACGGCACCCCGATGCCGTTCGACAACTACTTCGACGGCACGGTCGAGGACTTCCTGTGGTTCGAGCGGCTGCTGGAGGACCAGGGCTCCGGCCTGAACAAGCCGGCCGCCGTGATCGTCGAGACCGTGCAGGGCGAGGGCGGCATCAACGTGGCCCGGCCCGAGTGGCTGCGGGCGCTGTCCGAGCTGTGCGAGCGGCAGGACATGCTGCTGATCGTCGACGACATCCAGATGGGCTGCGGCCGTACCGGCGCGTTCTTCTCCTTCGAGGAGGCGGGCATCACGCCGGACATCGTCACCGTGTCGAAGTCGATCAGCGGTTACGGCATGCCCATGTCGCTGTGCCTGTTCAAGCCGGAGCTGGACGTCTGGGAGCCCGGCGAGCACAACGGCACCTTCCGCGGCAACAACCCCGCGTTCGTCACGGCCACCGCGACCCTGGAGACGTACTGGGCCGACGGTTCCGCGATGGAGAAGCAGACCCGCAAGCGCGGCGAGCAGGTCGAGCAGGCGCTGATCTCCATCACCGAGGAGAACCTGGCCGACGTGAAGGAGTACCGGGGCCGCGGCCTGGTGTGGGGCCTGGAGTTCCACGACAAGGAGCGCGCCAACAAGGTCGCCAAGCGCGCCTTCGAGCTCGGACTGCTCATCGAGACGTCCGGCCCGGAGAGCGAGGTCGTGAAGATGCTCCCCGCCCTCACCATCACGCCGGAGGAGCTGGACGAGGGCCTGAGCATGCTGGCCCGCGCCGTCCGAGAGACCGCCTGACCAACCGAGCACCACCCATCTAGGAGGCATCGCAGCACCGTGATTGTCCGTTCGTTCAAGGAGATCGAAGGTACCGACCGGCACGTGAAGGCGGCGTCCGGTACGTGGGAGAGCAAACGCATCGTCCTCGCCAAGGAGAAGGTCGGCTTCTCCCTGCACGAGACGATCCTGTACGCGGGTACGGAGACGTCGATGTGGTACGCGAACCACATCGAGGCCGTCGTCTGCGTGGAGGGCGAGGCCGAGCTGACCGACCACGAGTCCGGGCTGACGCACACCATCACGCCCGGCACCATGTACCTCCTGGACGGGCACGAGAGGCACACGCTGCGGGTCAAGAAGGATTTCCGCTGCCTCTGCGTGTTCAACCCGCCCGTGACCGGACGGGAGGACCACGACGAGAACGGCGTCTACCCGCTGCTCACCGAGGAGGTGTGACGTTTCCATGACCGCCACCACCGACAC
Source organism: Streptomyces sp. NPDC007929 (assembly GCF_042959065.1). Lineage (NCBI taxonomy): Bacteria > Bacillati > Actinomycetota > Actinomycetes > Kitasatosporales > Streptomycetaceae > Streptomyces > Streptomyces sp. NPDC007929. The sequence continues at coordinate 81,900 of NZ_JBIBKD010000016.1, forward strand.
CACCACCGGTATCCCCGACCTCTACCCCAGTCGCGGTGCCACCGAGGCACTGGTCCCGCGCCAGGACCCGGTCGTCTGGGGCGCACCCGACGCCCCGGGCCCGGTCGCCCCGGCCGACCTGCTGTCCTTCGAGCGCGACGGCTTCCTGGCCATCGACGAGCTCATCACCGAGGACGAGGTCGCGGTCTACCGCAACGAGCTGAACCGGCTGGTCAACGACCCGGACATGCGCGCCGACGAGCGGTCGATCGTCGAGCCGAAGTCCAAGGAGATCCGCACGGTCTTCGAGGTGCACAAGATCAGCGAGGTGTTCGCCCGGCTGGTCCGCGACGAACGGGTCGTCGGACGGGCGCGGCAGATCCTCGGTTCGGACGTGTACGTCCACCAGTCGCGGATCAACGTCAAGCCGGGGTTCGGTGCCAGTGGCTTCTACTGGCACTCGGACTTCGAGACGTGGCACGCCGAGGACGGCCTGCCGCGGATGCGCACGGTGTCCGTCTCGATCGCGCTGACCGAGAACTTCGACACCAACGGCGGACTCATGATCATGCCGGGGTCGCACAAGACGTTCCTCGGGTGTGCGGGTGAGACGCCGAAGGACAACTACAAGAAGTCGCTGCAGATGCAGGACGCGGGCACGCCGTCCGACGAGGCGCTGACCCAGATGGCCACGCAGCACGGCATCAAGTTGTTCACCGGCAAGGCCGGTTCGGCGACCTGGTTCGACTGCAACGCCATGCACGGTTCCGGCGACAACATCACGCCGTTCCCGCGCAGCAACGTGTTCATCGTGTTCAACAGTGTGGAGAACACGGCGGTCGAACCCTTCGCGGCGCCGGTACGGCGACCGGAGTTCATCGGGGCGCGGGACTTCACTCCCGTGCGGTGACCGCTCTTCGGCCGGGGGCCCGGGGGTCGCCCCCCGGACATCACAGCATCGGGGCGCGGGACTTCACTCCCGTGCGGTGACCGCCGTCGCGGTGGGATGACTGCATGACGGTGAGATGACCGCGTGACAGAGCTGCCGGGTGGGGCCTCCTCGTGTGGGACGGGAGGCCCCACCCGGTTTCTCATGCCGTCAGGGCGTCCAGGAGCCGGTCGACGTCCGCGGCCGTGTTGTACAGGTGGAACGCCGCCCGCAGGTTCCCGGCCCGGTCGGAGACCTCGATACCGGCCCGGCTCAGTTCGTCCTGCCGGTGGCCGAGCCCGGGCACCGACACGATCGCCGAGCCCGGCGCGGGCACCGGTTCGTGGCCCAGCCCGGCGAGCCCGGCGCGGAACCGGTCCGCGAGGCCGACGTCGTGGGCGTGCACCACGTCGACGCCGATCTCCTCAAGCAGCTCCAGCGAGGCACGCAGCCCGGCGTAGGTGAACAGGGACGGGCTGACGTCGAACCGCCGCGCGGAGTGGGCGAGTTCCTCGACGGGGCCGTAGCAGCTGTCCCAGGGGCGTTCGCCCGCGACCCAGCCCGCGAGCAGCGGTGTGAGCCCGCCGAAGTCCGGCGGGACGACGAGGAACGAGGCCCCGTGCGGGCCCAGCAGCCACTTGAATCCGACGGCCGCGGTGAAATCGTCGGCGTCGGCCTCCATCGGCAGCCAGCCGGCCGACTGCGAGGCGTCGACGTAGGTACGGGCGCCGTGGGTGCGTGCCGCGGCGCGCACGGCCGGGAGGTCGGCGAGGCGGCCGTCGGCGGACTGCGCGGCGCTGACCGCGACCAGCGCGGTGTCCGGGCGGACGGACTCCGCGAGCCGCTCCAGCGGCACGGCCCGCACCTTGAGGTCGCCGCGCTGGTGGAACGGGTTCACCAGGGAGGAGAAGTCGCCCTCCGCCGTGAGGACTTCGGCCCCCGCGGGCAGCGAGGCGGCGATCAGCCCGCCGTACTCGGCGACCGAGGCCCCGGCCGCGACGCGTTCGGCCGGAACGCCGGCCAGCCGGGCGAAGGACGCGCGGGCGGCCTCCACGTCCTCGTACAGGGGCCCCAGGGGCGTGCCCTCGGCACGCATCCGCACCGCCGACTGCACGGCGGCGGCGGTCCGGGCGGGCAGGAGCCCGTTGCTCGCGGTGTTGAGGTAGGTGTGCTTCGGGGTGAACTCGGCACGGACGAGGTTCTCGAAGGTCTCCATGGGACCACTCTGCGTCCCAGGGATCTCTCCGTCCATTGCCGATTTCTGCGCGATGCCGCGAAGGAACGCTTATGGATGCGCTGTGACCTGGGCGTTCAGTGCTGGGGCACGGCGCAGCCGTCCGGGCCGCAGGCGTCCGCCTCGTCGCCGCCGTCGACGATCCTCAGAGGCGCGGGCTCGCCGTAGGCCTGGGTGAGGGCGCGGGCGAAGACCTCGGCGGGCTGGGCGCCGGAGACGCCGTACTTGCGGTCGAGGACGAAGAAGGGCACACCGTTCGCACCGAGCTGTGCGGCCTCGCGCTCGTCGGCGCGGACCTCGTCGGCGTACGCGCCCGGGTCGGCGAGCACCGCGCGCACGGCTTCGGTGTCGAGACCGGCGGCGGAGGCGAGCTCCACCAGTCGTTCGTCGTCGTTGAAGACGGACCGTTCCTCGGCGAAGTTGGCCCGGTAGAGCAGGTCGAGCAGTCGCTCCTGACGGCCCTGCGCCTTGGCGAAGTGCAGCAGGCGGTGCATGTCGAAGGTGCTGCCGTGGTCGCGGCCGCGGGTGCGGTAGTCGAGGCCTTCCGCCGCGGCCTGGGCGCCGAGGTTGTCCTCGCCCGCCTCGGCCTGCGCGGCGCTCATCCCGTACTTCCGGGTGAGCATCGTGATCACGGGCTGGATGTCGTCCTTGGCGCGGCCGGGGTCCAGCTCGAAGGAGCGGTGCACGACCTCGACCTCGTCGCGGTGCGGGAAGTCCCGCAGCGCCTTGTCGAAGCGGGCCTTGCCCACGTAGCACCAGGGGCAGGCGATGTCGCTCCAGATCTCGACGCGCATGTCTCGGCTCTCTCCAGGTCGTACGGGTACGGAGACTCCCTCCGCCGAGTGGATGAACGTTCAAGCAGCATGCTTCATTCCCCGGGCAGGGCGAACCGCATCCGCAGATGGTGGTCCCCCGGCCCGGCGGGTTCGGCGACCCACCCCTGCCGCCGGTAGAAACCCTGGGCCCGCCGGTTGTCGACATGTACGTCCAGGAGGGCCGCGCGCCTGCCGTCGGCCCGCCACTCCTCCACACAGGCCGCGTGCAGGGCGGTGCCGACGCCGGTGCGCCATTGACCGGGATCGACGTGGAACTGGAACAGCTTCACCGTGTCCGCCGGGCCGTCCTCCGGGGGACGGAAGGAGGCCAGGCCGACGATGTGCCCCGCCTCCACCAGGCACAGCACCCGCCCGTCCGGCCGGGTGAGGGCAGTGCGCCAGGAGGCGGTCCAGTCGGTGCCGTCCTGCGGCACCCCGCCGGGGTAGTAGGTCGCCCGGGCCCGCGCGTGCAGCGCGACGACGTCCGCCACCTCGGCGGGCAGGACGGTACGTATCACTCGGCCCGGAACCACTCGGTTGCTGATCATGCAGCGAAGGACGAGACCGGGCCGTGACGCGGTTCCCGGCCGGTCCTCAGCTGCCGTCGCGCAGATCGTCCGGCCAGCTCGGCCTGAACTCGATGTGGTCGTACGTCACCACGCACCCCTCCCCCATCGGGGACTGGGTCATGAAGCCGACCAGGGCCGCGCCGGTCTCCTTCTCGTCGCCGAGGGTGAAGAGGCGGACGAAGGTCCAGCGTTCGCCGTCGCGGGAGGCGTGGAAGGCGAAGGCGCGGCCGGTCCGGCTGATCCGGAGCCAGACGGAACTGCCGTCCACGGTGAAGGAGTTGGCGTCGTCGGAGTGTCCCCGGGTCACCACCGTGCAGACGGTGGGGACGTCCGGGGAGTACTCCAGGCAGAGCTTGGCCCAGGCCCGCTCCGCCACGTGGACGTAGAGCACACCTGCGTCGAAGGCGGCACCGAACCCCACCGTGACCCGGGCGATCAGCTGGAAGTCCCCTTCGGGCGCCCCGAGCAGCCGCGGCGCGTCGGCAGCGGGGTCCAGCCCTTCCCCGGTGGGCGGCACGAACCGATCCTGCCTGGGCCCGGCCCACCCGGAGAGCACACCGTCCTCGTAGGACCAGTGGCCGTCGGGCCCATAGGTACGCAGACCGAAAGAAAGTTCGGAGAGTTCCAGATCCATTCAGCCAACTCTTTCAGGTCCGCCCTTCAGGGGCGCGGGGAACTGCGCGATCAACCACAACGAACCGTCGGACCGCGATTCACCGCACCCCCACGGCGCTACCGCTCCAGACGCCCGTTGAACCGCCGCGGCAGCCCCAGCGGGTTCTCGTCCCTCAACTCGGCGGGGAGCAGCGCGGACGGGGCGTTCTGGTAAGCAACCGGCCGCATCCACCGCTCGATCGCCGTCCCGCCCACCGACGTGGACGTCGAGGTCGTCGCCGGGTACGGCCCACCGTGATGCTGAGCCGCCGCGACAGCGACCCCCGTCGGCCAGCCATTGACCAGCACACGCCCCGCCAGCGGCGTCAGCTCCGCGAGGATCTCGGCGCCGCGGCCCTGGCCGGCGGCCTCCTCCTCGGACAGCTGCACCGTCGCCGTGAGGTTCCCCGGCAGGCGCGACAGCACCGCCTTCACCTCGGTCTCGTCCTCGTAGCGGGCCACCACCGTGACCGGCCCGAAGCACTCCTCCAGCAGCAGGTCGTGCTCGCCCTCGGCGGCCAGCCTGCTCGCCGGGACGGTGAGGAAGCCCGCGCTGACGGTGTGCTCGCCGCCCGCGCCGGGGGTGACCGGGGAGTCGACGTCGGGCAGCCCGGCCCGCTCGGTGACACCGGCGACGAAGTTGTCGCGCATGCGGTGGTCGAGCAGGACACCGGCGTCGGTGTCGCTGACGGCGTCGGTCAGCGACTTCAGCAGGGCGTCGCCCGCGGCACCGGCCGGCGCGAGGACGAGGCCCGGCTTCACGCAGAACTGCCCGACGCCCAGCGTCATCGAACCGGCGAGACCGGCGCCGATCGCCTCGGCCCGCTCGGCGGCGGCGGCCTCGGTGACGACGACCGGGTTCAGGGAGCCCAGTTCGCCGTGGAAGGGGATCGGCACGGGGCGGGCCGCCGCCGCGTCGAAGAGGGCGCGGCCACCGCGCACCGAGCCGGTGAAGCCGGCCGCCGCGACCAGCGGGTGCTTGATCAGCTCGACGCCCGCCTCGAAGCCGTGGACCAGGCCCACGACGCCCTCGGGGATGTCGTGCCGGGCGGCGGCGCGGCGCAGCACCTTGGCGACGTACTCGGACAGGGCCGGGTGGTCCGGGTGGGACTTGACGACGACCGGGCAGCCGGCCGCCAGCGCGCTCGCGGTGTCGCCGCCCGCGACCGAGAAGGCGAAGGGGAAGTTCGACGCCGAGTAGACGGCGACGACGCCCAGCGCCACCTTGTAGCGGCGCAGGTCCGGGATGGGCGGGGTCGCGGTGTCGTCGGGGTGGTTGATGACGACGTCGAGGAAGGCGCCCTCGTCGACGATGTCCGCGAAGGCGCGCAGCTGGTAGCAGGTGCGGGCGAGCTCGCCGGTCAGCCGGACCGGGCCGAGCGCGGTCTCGGCGTCGGCGGTCTCGACGAGGGAGTCCTTGGCCGCCTGGAGCTCCTCGGCGGCGGTGCGCAGGAAGGCGGCGCGGACCGTGCGGTCGGCGAGGGCGCCGCGTGCCTCGTGCGCGGCGCGGACGGCGGCGTCCACCTCCTGGGCTGTGGCCTCCACCGCAACCTGTTCACGCTGCTTCCCGGTTCGGGGGTCGACACTCCAGACTGGTGCTGCTGCCACCGCGGGTCCCTCCACACATGTATTGCCGCAGTACTGGGTCATCCACCAGGGGCGTTCGATATACTGAACGCTGTCTCTGATGATGAATATGCTGTGGAGACTATTTCCCGTCCAACGAAGGGGTCAAGGGCGATGTCGGCTGGCGAGACGGGCGGCGGGGCGCAGGTCAAGTCCGCGGTACGAACGGTTGAACTGCTCGAATACTTCGCCGGACGCCCCGGCATGCACTCCCTCGCGGCGGTCCAGGAGGCCGTCGGGTATCCCAAGTCCAGCCTCTACATGTTGCTGCGCACCCTGGTCGAGCTGGGCTGGGTGGAGACGGACGCGACGGGCACGCGATACGGCATCGGAGTGCGGGCCCTGCTGGTCGGCACGTCGTACATCGACGGTGACGAGGTCGTCGCGGCCGCCCGCCCGACGCTGGACCGGCTCTCGGACGACACCACCGAGACGATCCACCTCGCCCGCCTCGACGGCACCAACGTCGTCTATCTGGCCACCCGCCAGTCCCAGCACTACCTGCGTCCCTTCACCCGGGTCGGCCGCCGGCTGCCCGCGCACTCCACGTCCCTGGGCAAGGCGCTGCTGAGCACGTACTCGGACGAGCAGGTGCGCAAGATGCTCCCGGAGACGCTGCCCGCGCTGACCGAGCACACCATCACCGACCGGGAGAAGCTCATCGAGGAGCTGCGCCAGGTGCGGGACCAGGGCTTCGCGGTGGACCGCGAGGAGAACACCCTCGGGCTGCGCTGCTTCGGCGTGGCCATCCCGTACCGCACCCCGGCGCGGGACGCGATCAGCTGCTCGGTGCCGGTGGCGCGGCTGACCCCGGCGCACGAACAGCTGGTCAAGGACGCCCTGTTCGACGCCCGGGACCGACTGACACTGGCCACTCGTAGGCTCTGAGACATGGATATCGAGCTGCGCCCCGTCCACAACAGCGATCTGCCCGTGTTCTTCCGGCAGATGAACGACCCCGAGTCCCTGAGCATGGCGGCCTTCACCCCGGAGGACCCGGCCGACCGGGCCGCCTTCGACACCCGCTGGGCCAAGATGCGCACTTCGCCCGACGTCGTCATCCGTACGGTCCTGGCCGACGGGGACGTGGTCGGCAGCGCGGGGGTGTACGGGGTGCCGGGTGAGCGCGAGGTGACGTACTGGATCGACCGCGCGTACTGGGGCAAGGGCATCGCCACACAGGCGCTGCGGGCGCTGCTCGCCGAGGTGCCCGAGCGTCCGCTGTACGCGCGGGCGGCGTCGGACAACACGGGGTCGCTGCGCGTGCTGGAGAAGTGCGGCTTCAAGGTGACGGCGACGGACCGCGGGTACGCCACGGCCCGCGGTGCCGAGATCGACGAGACGGTGCTCCTCCTGGAGGGCTGAGGCCTCTCCCCCGCCCGGCGGAGGCGGATCGCCGCCGGGCGGAAGGGGCCCCGGACGGCGCGCGGGAGCCTGATCGCATGACGCGGTCACTCGCTCCCGCCGCGCGTACGAGGCCGGCTTTCTGAACGGCGGATGAGAAAACCGCCCCGCCGGATGAGAAACCGGGACGGACGGGAACGATCCGCCCGGTGTGGTTCGTCCTCCAGTTCGGAATGAACAAGACGATCAGGCGCGCCTCGGTCTTCTCGCTGCTCCTGGTGCTCGCCCTGCTGGTCAGGGCGACCTGGGTGCAGTTCTACGAGGGCCGGGCGCTGGCAGACGACAAGGACAACCGGCGCAACGCCATCGAGACGTACTCGGCGCCGCTCGGGAACATCATCGTGGGCGGCCGGTCGGTGACCGGCTCGGCGCCCACGAAGACGGGCGACCTGAAGTACAAGCGGACGTACACCGACGGCCCGCTGTACGCGGCGGTGACGGGATACGCGTCGCAGGCGTACGCCCCGACCCAGCTGGAGGGCATCTACAGCGACCTGCTCAACGGCACGGACAACCGGCTGAAGTCCGTGATGGACACCCTCACCAACCAGCGGGCCGAGCCGGGCAACGTGGTCACGACCATCGACCCGGACGTGCAGAAGGCGGCCTACGAGGCGCTCGGCGGCAAGAAGGGCGGGGCCGTCGCCATCGACCCGAAGACCGGCAAGATCCTCGCGGTCGTGTCGACGCCGTCGTACAGCCCTTCCTCGCTGACCGACGCCAACACGGCGGGGAAGGCCTGGCGCGAGCTCACCTCGGACCCGGAGAAGCCGCTGGTCAACCGTGCGCTGCGGCAGCCGCTGCCGCCCGGTTCGACGTTCAAGCTGGTCGTGGCGGCGGCCGCGCTGGAGGACGGGCTGTACTCCTCGGTGGATCAGCGCACGGACAGCCCTGACCCGTACACGCTGCCGGGCACCACCCGGGACCTGACGAACGAGAACCCGAACGCGCCCTGCACGAACGCGACCATCCGCACGGCGCTGGAGTACTCGTGCAACAACGTCTTCGCCAAGATGGCCGTGAAGCTGGGCCAGGACAAGGTGAAGGCGATGGCCGAGAAGTTCGGCTTCAATGACGACAAACTGGACGTGCCGGTCCGGGCCTACACGAGCGTGTACCCGTCGGACATGTACCCGTCGCAGACGGCTCTGACGGGTATCGGCCAGTTCGACGTCACGGCCACCCCGCTCCAGATGGCCATGGTGTCGGCGGCCATAGCCAACGGCGGCAAGCTGGTGTCGCCGCATATGGTCGCGCAGATCACCGACAGCGGCGGTGATGTGCTGGAGGACTACGACGACGACGCGGGCACGAAGGAGATCGTCAGTTCCTCGACCGCCGAGCAGTTGCGGTCGGCGATGGAGACGGTCGTCAGCAAGGGCACGGGCACCAACGCCCAGGTCCCGGGAGCGACCGTGGGCGGCAAGACGGGCACGGCCCAGCACGGCGAGAACAACAGCCAGGTGCCGTACGCCTGGTTCACCTCGTACGGCAAGTCCGACTCCTCGGGCAAGGAGGTCGCCGTGGCCGTCATGGTCGAGCAGTCGGACGCGGCCCGCTCGGAGGTCAGCGGCAACGGCCTGGCCGCGCCGGTCGCCAAGGCGATGATGGAAGCCGCGCTGAAGAACTGAACCCCGGCGCCGTGAATCACGTCTGTAAGGACAGACGGGCCGCCCCCTTCCCCCCGGGGGCGGCCCTTCGCCGTGTCGTCGCGGCCTCCCCGCGCCGCTACTTCGCGCCCAGCAGCTGCTCGATCGGGTCGATGGCGAAGTACACGAGGAACAGCGCCGAGGTCCCCCACAGCAGCCAGTGCACCTCCTTGGCCTTGCCGAGGACGGTCTTGATGACGACGTAGGCGAGGAAGCCGGCCCCGATGCCGTTGGTGATGGAGTAGGTGAACGGCATCACGGCGATGGTGAGGAACGCCGGGATGGCGATGTCGTAGCGGTCCCAGTCGATGTGCTTGACCTGGGTCATCATCAGGAAGCCGACGGCGACCAGGGCCGGGGCGGCCGCCTGGAGCGGGACGATGGTGAGCAGCGGGGTCAGGAACAGCGCGAGGCCGAACAGCCCGCCGGTGACGAGGTTGGAGAAGCCGGTGCGCGAGCCCTCGCCGACACCGGCCGCGGACTCGATGTAGGACGTCGACGAGGAGGCGGACGCCGCACCGCCCGCGACGGCGGCGGCGCCGTCGATGAGCAGCACCCGGCCGAGGTTCGGGACCTTGCCGTCCTCGTCGAGCAGCCCGGCCTCGGCGCTGATGCCGACGACCGTGCCCATGGTGTCGAAGAAGTCGGACAGGATCAGCGTGAAGATCAGCAACACGACGGTGATGACGCCGACGCCGGGCGCGCTGAAGGCGCCGAACAGGTCGAAGTCGCCGATGAGGCCGAAGTCGGGGGCGTCGACGACGTTGTCCGGCCAGGAGGGGGTGGTCAGGCCCCAGGACTTGATGTCGGCCAGGGAGTCGATCACGATCGCCAGCGCGGTCATGGTGACGATGCTGATGAGGATGGCGCCCTTGACCTTGCGGGCGAGCAGTCCGATCGTCAGCAGCACGCCGAGGCAGAAGACCAGCATCGGCCAGCCGGCGAGGGTGCCGGTGCCGCCCAGCTGAACGGGGACGGTGGTGTTGGCGGCGTCCGGGATGCGGCTGACGAACCCGGCGTCGACGAAGCCGATGAAGGCGATGAACAGGCCGATGCCGACGCTGATCGCCTGCTTGAGCGGCTGGGGTATCGCGTGCATGACGGCCTCGCGCAGCCCGGTCACCACCAGCACACAGATCAGCAGGCCTTCGAGGACGATCAGGCCCATCGCGTCGTCCCAGCTCATCAGCGGGGCGATCTGGAAGGCGACCACGGCGTTCAGGCCGAGTCCGGCGGCGAGCGCCAGAGGCAGGTTGCCGCCGACGCCCATGATGATCGTCATGACCGCGGCCACCAGGGCGGTGGCGGTGGTGAGCTGGACGGCGTCCAGCTGGTGCCCGAACTTGTCCTTCGCGCTGCCCAGGATGATGGGATTCAGGACAAGGATGTAGGCCATCGTGAAGAACGTGGCGAAGCCGCCGCGCAGTTCACGGCCGAAGGTGGACCCCCGCTCGGAGATCTTGAAGAACCGGTCGACGCTGTTCGCCGCCGGTGGCGCGGCGTCGGACCGGTCGGCCGTCTTCTGCGATGCGGACATGGCGCGTGCTCCTTGCTGCCGGGGTGATCGGGGTGCGGGTGCTGGCTGGATTTTCGTCGCGTTGAACCACGTTCAGGTGTTCTTCGTGTTACGAAATCGAAGTCCGGCCTGCCATACGGCGTTCGAAGCTCCGTACGAACCATCCGGCGATCGCTGCTACGCTTCCCGATCTCGTCCGGACCTCTCCCGGATGATCACATGTCATCCACAGGACGCCCCCGGCCGGGAGCGCCCGTAGCCGCTGCGAGAAGAGGTCGCCCGTGGGCACAGTCGTCGACGACGCCGCCTCCGTGGAGTTCCACGCCTTCTTCGAGCGCCACTACGCCGAACTGTCGCGTCTGGCCTATCTGCTGACGGGCGAGTCGGACACCGCCGACGATCTGGCGGCGGACGCGTTGCTGGCGCTGTGGCACCGCTGGGACCGGGTGCGGGCGGCGGACCATCCGGCCGCGTACGCGCGCGGTGTGGTCGCCAACCTGGCCCGGACCCGGATCCGCAGCGCGGTGCGCGAGCGGCGGCGCATCGCCCTGTTCTGGTCGCAGCGCGAGGAGAACACCGAGAACCCGGACGTCGCGGGCGTGGTCGATGTGCAGGAGGCACTGCGCAGGCTGCCGTTCCGCAAGCGGGCCTGTGTGGTGCTGCGGCACGCGTTCGACCTGTCGGAGAAGGACACCGCGCTGGCCCTGGGTGTGTCGGTCGGTACGGTGAAGAGCCAGACCTCCAAGGGAATGGCCGAACTCCAGCGGTTGCTGGGAACGCGGGGGCTGCCGCAACGGATGCACGCGGCGCTGGGCGCGCCCCGCTGCTCGCCCGCCGTGGAGGGCGTGCGCACCGGCGAGGGCGGAGGGAGGGACCGATGAGCATGCGGCGGGACGTGCACGAGGAGCTGCGTGCCCGGCTGCACGAGGCGGCCGGGGCGCACGAGCCCGACCGGGAGCGCGTGCTGGCCCGTCTCGAGCGCGGCATGGCCGGTCCGGCCGGTTCCGCCCACCGGGCGACACGTCCGCCGGTGGTCGGCTGGATGCGGGTGGCCGGTGCGACGGCCGCGGTCGCCGGTGTGCTGGCGGTGGGCGGCTACGCGGTGGCGTCCGCGGTGAAGGACGAGACCGCCCCGCGGCAGCGGGAGGTCGCCACGTCGGCGACGCCCACCCCGTCCCCGGAGGCGACGAGCCGGCCGCCCGCGCCCCCCGTTCCGGTGGAGCCGGAGCCGAGCCGGTCGCCCGAGCGCCGCGAGTCCGGCCCGCCGCCGTCGAGGACACCGAGCGCCCCGGTCACCGAGCGCCCGCCCGCCGGTACCGAGGACGGACCGCTCTGGTCGGACGGCTCGGTCGACCCGCACAGCAACGACTTCTGGGCGCAGAGCAACATCACCTTCAAGACCGGTGCGCAACTGACCGCGCTGACCGTGCGGTTGGAGGTCGCCCAGACCGGCGGGGTGTCGAACGCGGGCGCCTGGCGCTCGCTGCCCGAGAGCGACTTCACCCTCGCGGTCGCCGAGCGGGACGGCTTCCTCGTCTACACCTGGACCCTCAAGAAGGGCCGGACGGTACCGGCGGGCGAGTGGGTGTTCGCCGGGCAGTTCGACCACGCGCGCGGCGGCCGTGACGCGGGCCGGGACCGCTACACGGTGACGGCCGAGGCCGGTTCGCGGCAGCTGTCGGTGGGCGGCGGCTTCGCGGCCGTGGACGACGGCGGCGACTCGTGAAAAATTCCGGGAGAGGCGGCAACCCTTTCCTCACGAGTGGCGACCACAACGCGCAAGAGTCACCACCCATCTGAGGAATCGGTACATGACTGCACCAGCAGAACAGCGCGTCCGTCATCGCCGCAGTGCCACCAAGCGGCGGGCCGTGATCGCCGCGGTGTCCGCGCTCGGCATCACGGGTGCGGCGGTCGTCACCACGTCGATGCTGTCGACGGCCGGCGCCGCCGCCTCCTCCTGGCCCACGGACAAGGGCAAGACGCCCGTGTCCAAGACCATCCCGGTCTCCGGTGTGCGCGACGGCGGGATGAAGATGTTCTACGGCACCGGTGCGCTCGGCAAGGGCAACCAGGACGAGGGCCAGGACCCCATCTTCGAACTGGCCGACGGGGCTGTCCTCAAGAACGTCATCATCGGCACCCCGGCGGCGGACGGCGTGCACTGCAAGGGCAGTTGCACGCTGCAGAACGTGTGGTGGACGGACGTCGGCGAGGACGCGGCCAGCTTCAAGGGCAAGTCCGCCTCCGCGGTGTACAAGGTGATCGGCGGCGGCGCGCAGAACGCCGAGGACAAGGTGCTTCAGTTCAACGGCGCGGGGACGCTGAACGTGTCCGGCTTCCAGGTGCGGAACGCGGGCAAGCTGGTCCGCTCCTGCGGCAACTGCAAGACGCAGTACAAGCGTACGATCGTGCTCAGCGACATCGACGTGACCGCGCCGATGAACTCCATCGTCGGGGTCAACGCCAACTACGGCGACACGGCGACGCTGTCCAGGGTCCGCATCCACGGTGACAGCAAGAAGAAGATCAAGACCTGTGTGCGCTTCCAGGGCAACAACACCGGCAAGGAGCCCAAGGAGCTGACACCGCCCGGACCGGACGGCAAGAGCTGCAAGTTCAAGGCCTCCGACATCAGTTACCAGTAGGACCCGCCCCGTGTGACTCCGGTCGGCCCTCGTCCCCCCTTGGGCCGACCGGGACGCCGGGTGCCCGGCCCCCCAGCCGGACGCCCCGGCACCTCGGCCTTCCGGAGCCCCCCTCCGGACGGCCGGACGGTACCGGCCGAGCCCCCCTCGGCCGGTCGGCAGGACGCCCCCGCCGTTTCGCACCGGCGGGGGCGTCGTCGTACCGACGGCGGCGCGGCCTCAGTCCATCGGCGAGCCGATGCCCGTGGAGCCGGTCGTCAGGAAGGCCGTGGCGGGCAGGGAGCCGTCGGCCCGGCGCGCCGCGAGGGCGGTGGCCGCGTCGGTCGACCTGAGGGGCGGTGTGGCGACGCCGCTGTCCCAGGTGTTGCCCGCCGAGACCGTCGATGAGCCGAGCTTCGCCGCCCCGCCCTTGTTCGCGACGGCGAGGTTCTTGCCCAGGCGGGCCGTGCCGGTGGCGAAGGAGAAGCCGCTGCGGGCGTTGGCGTACGCGGTGTTGCGGTGCAGGGTGAGGGCGCCGGTGTTGGAGTTCTCGGTGAAACCGTGCTGCGTGTTGTCCCAGGCCGCGTTGCCGTTGACGACATGGGCGGGGGAGGCGCCGCCGCCGCCCAGCTCGAAGCCGTTGCCATCGCCCGCGAAGGCCGTGTCCTTCCAGCGGTTCTCGCCGTTGCCGAAGGCCCAGGAGTGCTCGACGGTGACCGGTGAGGAGAACTGCCACAGGTCCAGGCCGTCGTCGGAATTGCCGTGGAGCCGGGCTCCGGTGATCCGGTTGCCGGTCCCGGAGCCGAACGTGACGGTGATGCCGTCGGCGTTCTGGCCGTGGCCGGCCGGGTCGTAGTTGCCGTGACTGTCCAGGTTCTGCACGAGGTTGCCGGTGGTGCCGTCGCCGCGCAGGGTGAAGCCGGAGTCGCCGTTGTGCGCGGTGACCAGGTTCCTGAAGACGCCGCCCACGGAGGACGTGGCGACGAAGCCCTGCGCGGGGGAGTTGACGAACGCGAGGTTCTCGACGGTCCAGTGGTCGCCGTGGATGGCGGCCAGCCAGGACCCGGCGGGCAGCCGGGACCCGTCGATCCGGACCTCCTCGGCGCCGTGCGCGCGCAGCGTGATGGGCGCGGAACGCGTGCCGTTGGCCGAGGACTTGAGGGTGGCCGACGGACGGTAGGTACCGCCGCGGACCTGGATCACGGTACCGGCGGTGGCGTTGTGCACGGCCTGTTCGAGCTGGGCGGTGGTGGAGACGGTGACCGTCGCCGAGGCGGCCTGTGCGCCGCCGGTCGACAGCCCGAGGTAGACGCCGCCGGCCCCCGCGGCACCGGCGACGGCCGCGGCGATGGAGAGGGTCCGGGTCCTGCGATGACGTCCGGTGCTCGGCAGCACGGAGCGTTCCTTTCCTAGGGGATCGGGACGGAACCGGCCCGGAGGGGCCCGCCCCGGCCGTTTTCCGTCCAGCAGTCGCCGCCGCGCCGGAAAGGGTTGCCGCCGTGACGTGCCCGATGGCCCCGGCGTTCCGAAAGTTTCGGAGCCACGGGCCGCACACGCACCCGTTGACGCCCCGCGCCCCTCCGGTGAGACTCCGAAGGCCGCCATCCAACAGAATCCCCCAGACTCCGACAGGAAGTGTCATGCGCCCCCGCAACGCCCGCACGCTCCTGCTGCCCTTCCTGGCCCTGACCGGCCTCCTGCTGACCCTGCTCAGCGCACCGCCCAGCACCGCAGATCCCGGAGCCCCACCCGTGAAGCACAGCAAGTACGCCGGTTACCTCTTCGCCTACTTCACCGGTGAGGGCACCGCCGACGGCGAGCAGATCCGCTACGCCCTCAGCCGCGGCAACGACCCGCTGCACTGGCGTGAGCTGAATGCCGGGAAGCCGGTGCTGACCTCCACGATCGGCGAGAAGGGTCTGCGCGACCCGTTCGTCATCCGCTCCCCCCAGGGCGACAAGTTCTACCTGATCGCCACCGACCTCAGGATGTACCAGAACTCCAGCGGGAGCTGGAACGACGTCCAGCGGCACGGCAGCAGGTCGATCATGGTCTGGGAGTCCACCGACCTGGTCCACTGGACCGACCAGCGCCTGGTGAAGGTCTCCCCGGACAGCGCGGGCAACACCTGGGCCCCGGAGGCCTACTGGGACGACGAGCTCGACGCGTACGTCGTCTTCTGGGCGTCGAAGCTGTACGCCGACGACGACCCGGACCACAAGGGCGACACGTACAACAAGATGCTGTACGCGACCACCAAGGACTTCCGCACCTTCAGCGAGCCCAAGGTGTGGAACGACCCGGGCTACTCGGTCATCGACTCCACGGTCGTGAAGTACAAGGACGAGTACTACCGCTACACCAAGGACGAGCGGGACCCCGGCTCCTCCAGCCCCTGCTCGAAGTTCATCACCGGCGAGAAGTCCACCTCCCTGACCTCGACGACGTACGACTTCGTGGCCGACTGCATCGGCAAGGGCGCGATGGAACGCGGCGAGGGCCCGACGGTGTTCAAGTCGAACACCGAGAAGAAGTGGTACCTGTTCATCGACGAGTACGGCGGCCGCGGTTACATCCCCTTCGAGACGACCGACCTCGCCTCGGGCAAGTGGACCCCGTCGACGAACTACCAGCTCCCGGCGAGCCCGCGGCACGGCACGGTCCTGCCGGTGACGCAGCAGGAGTACGACCGCCTGCTGGCCGCCTACCCGGCCGCCTCCACCTCGGTCGTGGACGCGACGGCGAAGCACCAGAAGGGGTACGCGGTCGTCACGGACAGCGCCTCGAAGGTCGTCCTGCCGATGGAGCCGGACGCCGACCTGCGCGGCCTCGCCCCGAAGCTGTGGGTCGGTGAGGGCGCGAAGCTCAGCCCCAAGTCCGGCACCCGGCGCGACTTCCGCAAGCCGCAGAAGTACACGGTCAGGGCGGCCGACGGCACCGAACGCACCTGGACGGTCGAGGCGGTCCGCACCCGCAGCCCGATCCTGCCGGGCCTGAACGCCGACCCCGATGTGCACTACCTGAACGGCCGGTACTGGATCTACCCGACCACCGACGGCTTCCAGGGCTGGAGCGGCACCACGTTCAAGGCCTACTCGTCGAAGGACCTGGTGAACTGGAAGGACCACGGTGTCATCCTCGACCTCGGGCCGGACGTCACCTGGGCGGACAAGAACGCCTGGGCGCCGGCGATCGCCGAGCGGGACGGGAAGTACTACTTCTACTTCTGTGCCGAGCAGCAGATCGGCGTGGCGGTGGCGGACTCCCCCGCGGGTCCTTTCAAGGACGCGCTGGGCAAGCCGCTGGTCGCGAAGGGCGGTTCGCTCCAGGGGCAGATGATCGACCCGGCGGTCTTCACCGACGACGACGGCCAGGCGTACCTCTACTGGGGCAACGGGCACGGGTACGTGGTCCCGCTGAACGACGACATGACCTCGTTCGACCCCGCGAAGGTCGAGGACATCACCCCGGACAACTTCCGCGAGGGATCCTTCGTGATCAAACGGAAGGGAACGTACTACTTCATGTGGTCCGAGGACGACACCCGCAGCGAGAACTACCACGTCGCCTATGCGACGGGACCGTCCCCGCTCGGCCCGTGGACCAAGAAGGGGACGATCCTGTCCAAGCGTCCCGAGTACGGCATCCTCGCCACCGGCCACCACTCGGTGGTGAACACGCCCGGCACCGACGACTGGTACATGGTCTACCACCGGTTCGCCCTCAACGGCCCGGGCCTGCCGGGCGGTGACGGCGTGCACCGCGAGACGACCATCGACCGCATGGAGTTCGCGGCCGACGGATCGATCCTCCCGGTGGTGCCGACCCTGGAGGGGATCAAGCCGGTCAGGAAGCGCTAGCCGACGAAGTACGTCGGGTTCGGGAGCTTGTACGTCCGGTCGGCGTAGCCGCCGTCCAGGTCCGAGTACTGGTCGCCGAAGTTGGCGATGATCTCGTACCCGAGGTCCTTCTCGATGTGCTTGCGGGTACCGGACTTGTACTGCACGGTCGTGCAGGTCCAGGTGCCCGCTCCGGCGCAGGAGCTCAGGTACGACGGCGGGTTCGCCGTGTCCTTGAGGAACATGTGGCCGGCGTCGAGGTTCACATCGGCGCCGATCCTCTTCAGGTTCTCGACCGCGGCGGAACGCTGGGCCTCGCTCAAACCGGAGTTGTAGAAGACCTCGACGCCCTTCTTCTCGGCGTAGCGCACGAGTCCGGCGCTGCCGAAGACACCCGGGCGGTCGGCCTTGTTCACATAGGCGGCCCAACTCGCGGAGTCGTAGGTGTAGTTGTAGCGCTTCTCGTAGTCGAGACTGAGCAGCAGGGTGTCGTCGATGTCGAAGACGACCGCGGGCTTGTCGCCCTGGTGGCGGGCCTTGCGGGCCGCGTGGTCGATGTACTTCCTCGCCGCCTTGTCGAGGGCCGCGAGGTCCTTGGCGTAGGGGCTGGTCGCCGAGGCCTGGTAGACGCCGTTCGCGTCGAGCGTGGTGCCGTAGTAGGTGTCGATGTCCTTCACCAGGAGCCCGATGTTGTAGGGCTCGTGGGTGGAGTTGGCCGTGGACTGGCCGGCCGTGGCCGCACCGGCGCCGTAGAGGGCGGCGCCGGTGACGGCACACGCTGCGGCGATCGCCGCGATACGCAGTGACTTTTGCATGACAGACGTTCTACGCGCGTCATCCGGGTGGGCGCGAGACCCGCCCGGCAAAATCCGTGTCAAGCGCCCCCCAAGAGACCGGGCCTCCTCACAGGACGGAGTCGAGCCAGCGGAAGACCTCGTCCTGGAGGGGGTCGGTGAAGACGTGGCCGAGCTCCGGCCGGGTGCGCAGCCGCAGGCGCTCCTCGGCGTGGCGGGACCGCCAGACGGCGCGCAGCTTGTCGTGGGCGACGCGCACGCCGTCCGCGGGGAACAGCGGGTCGAGCCCGCCGTGGAGGAAGAGCATCGGCCGGGGCGCGGCGATGCTCGCCACGTCGGGGATGTCGAGGTGCCGGGCGAGGCCGGGATGGAGCATCTGGTACGCCGACTGCCCGCGCAACGTGTTGTTGCCGGGCACCATCATCTCCTTCAGGCCGGTCATCCAGCCCACGCTCGCGGCGGCCGCGATGTCGTCGCTGAGGGCGGCGGTCTGCCAGGCGCGGTAGGCGCCCATGGAGAAGCCGACGGCCGCGACCCGCCGGGCGTCCACCCGGTCGAGCCCGGCCAGGAAGGCGGCGGCCCGCTGGTCCTCGCGGGCCATGAGCCCGGCGAGCGAGGATCCGAGGTGGTAGAGGTTCGAGGCAAGGGCCTGCTGCTGGTCGTGGGCGAGGGGGCCGCGGTCGCCCCAGCCGAGGGCGTCCAGGCACAGCACCACATAGCCGCGCCGGGCCAGTTCGTCCCCGACGAAGCGCCCGCTGAAGTACTTCCGCGCCCAGGTCCGTGCGGTGGCCAGGCGCGTGTCGTCGTACCAGGGCCGGACGAGTTTCTCCTTGCCGATGCCGAACTCGCCGCCGTGGTCGTGCAGGAGCAGCACGGCGGGGAACGGCCCGGGGCCGTGCGGGGTGAGCAGGGCACCGCGGACCCGTTCGTAGCGGGTGAGGGAGACGGTCACCAGCTCGCGGGTGTACTGCCGCTCCGGGGAACGGTCGCCGAACTCCGGCGCGTACGGCGTCCCGTCCTGCCGCTCGACGAGGAGGTGCTCCTCGACGGTGGCCCGGGCGGCACGCCGCCAGGCGCCGAAGTCGCGGATCGGGGAGCGCCCCCAGGCGAGCGGGAAGGTCAGGGCGTCCTTCAGCGCCGGGTGGAAGCCGGGCAGCGGGCCGTCCACGACCGTCGCCTCAGCGCCGCTCACCGCTCCCCCGGCGAGATGGGGAGCGCGGCGGCCCTACGCACACGGGTGCCAGTCGCCGAGGTAGGTCTCCCGGGTGTGTGCCCGGGCCTGTGCGCGGCTCAGTTGGGGCCGGTTGACGGGGACGTGGACCACCGCCCCGGGCCCGGTGTTGTGGTACTCGGCGAAGCGCTGGGCCTGCCAGGGGTGCGCGTCCGACATGTTGGCGTAGGGCGCGACCGCGTCGATGCCCGGTCCGAGCCGGGTGTCCCGCACGGTGAGCATGGGGCGGGCGGTGGTGTCGGAGCTGGGCACCCAGGGCCGGGCCAGCTTGTAGTAGCCGTCGGGTGCCTCGCTGCTGACGCGGCTGCGGGTCACCAGGTAGCCGAGCGGATTGGCTCCCGCGGTGGACGGCGCGAAGACGAAACCGTAGGGGGCGCCTGCCAGATCGGTCCGGGACAGGGTCCGGAAGTGGCAGTGCTCGAAGACCGCGGTCGCCCGTCCGAAGACGAAGTCGACGTCGCCCTCGACGTAGCAGTGGGCGAAGTACTGGCGGGCGACGGTGCCCAGTGCCATGGAGTCGGCGTACAGGGTGTCCTGGTGGCCGAGGAACCGGCAGTGGTGGAAGGCCGATCGGTCGCCCTGGACCTTGAGGGCGACGGCCTGGGTGTCGCGGATGTCGGGGTGGTCGGCGCGCAGCCAGTCGTTGGCGAAGGTGATCCAGCGGGCGGTGAAGCCGTCGGCCTGGACGGTGGTGGTGGCGGAGCCGGTCGTCCCGTGGATGCCGCCGCCCGGCTTGGGTGTCCCGGCCGCGTTGTCGTACACGACCACGACGTCGCGGGGGTTCTCGCTCGCCCCGATCCAGGTCATCTCCGAACGGGTGCGGTCGACGGCAACCGTCTCACGGTAGGTGCCGGGTGCTATGACCAGGGTCCAGCCGCTGCCTGCGGCGGTGACGGCGGCGCGCACGGAGGTGTGGTCGCCGCGGCCGAGCGGATCGACGTACAGCGTCTTCGGATCGAGGCGGGCGGCCGGTGAACCGTACCGGCCGAACGGGCGCTGCCGTCCGGAGGCCCGTGCGGGGGTCGGCGCGAGGGCGAGTGCGGGGACCGCCCCGGCACTCGCGACGAGGAATCCCCTGCGGGAGAGGGAACGGTGGACGTGCGAGGACATGCGGCTGTCCTTTCGCGGTGCGGCTGGTGCGGGGCGAGGGTCCGGGGAGGGGCCGGGGCGGGCGCACCTCGTGGAGTGCGCCCGGCCCGGCCGGTCATCGGGGGCGTCAGCAGATGCGGCCGGCGCCCGCACGGTGGTCGACGATGGCGGGGACGGACTTCGCCGGGTCGACCTTGGTCCGCAGGGTCGGCGTCCAGCCGGCATCCGGCTGGAGGGTCTCCTCCGGGATCTCCGCGTTGTGCACGGCGATCAGGTCGGTCTTCCTGCCGTTGACGTAGTTGTCGGCGGCGGTGACCGGCGCCTCCATCCACTTCTTGAGGATCTTCGCCGGGCTGATGCCCTTCGCCAGCGTGAAGGCGTTGTGCTCGGCGACGAGCCGGGACTCCTTGCCGATGCCGAAGCTGTAGACGTAGTCCTGACCGGCCACGAAGTGGTTGTTGTACGTGTCGACCTGCCCGAAGCGGACGCGCGGCGCACGCTCGATCACGTTCCGGAACAGGTTGTGGTGGAGCGTCACCTTGAGCTTGCCCCGGTCCCCCACGGCCGTCGACTCACTGTCGCTGTTGCCGATCATGAGCGTTTTGTCGTGGTCGGCGAACACGTTCCACGAGGCGGTGACGTAGTTCGACCCCCGGACGATGTCCAGCTCACCGTCGTGCTGCTGGTACAGCGCGCCGAAGTAGGTCGGTGCCTCGCTGTCGGGGTGGCTGCCGTCGGTGAAGGTGTTGTGGTCCATCCAGACATGGGTGGAGCCGTAGACGACGGCGGTGTCGTACTCGGAGTTCCAGGCGCCCGTGGCGGTGTCGGTCGGGTCCCACTGCGGGAAGCAGTCGAGGGGGCTCTCGAAGGTGAGGTTGCGGACGATGACGTTGTCGACGCCCTTGATCTGGAGGCTGGCTCCCTTGAACCCGGCGTTCTTCCCGATCCCGATGAGGGTGGTGTTGGCCGGGACGTTGGCCTTGATGGCCTGGTCCTGGTTGTCGGCGGAGGCACGGCGCAGCCCCTCCGGGCTGTCGGCGGGCTCGCCGCTCAGGTCCGTGTCCATCCCCCACGTCTCGGGCGCGTACTTCTTGAGGTAGGCGTCGAAGTCGTACCCGGGCGCGGCGAAGGCGTCACAGCCCTCGGAGACCGCGTCGATGGTCCCCTTCACCTTGATGATCTTCGGTGCGCTGCCGCCTGCGGCGAGGGCGGCCTTGAACTGGGCCCAGGTGGTCACGGTGTACACGTGCGCGGCGTCGGCGGCTGCGCCACCGGTGGTCCCGGTGCCGTACGCCCCCCAGCCGTCCTTCGCTCCGAGGGTCTGACGGGCGGGATCGCGCGAGTCGGTCCGGGCGTTCGCGGTCGCGGCCCCGGTGAGGGACAGCACCAGTGCGGTGCAGCCGGCGAGGACGGCGACTCTCCTTATGGCATGCCCATGCCATGCAGATGCGTTCATGATGCGAATCTCCTTTTCGAGGGACCGGGGGGTGCTACGCGGTGGCCTTCGGCCAGGTGATCCAGGACTCGGGAATCGTCTCGTCCAGCCGGCGCACCTCGCTGGGCGCGAGCACCCGCGTCCGCAGCAGTTCCCGCGCGACGAGCCGCGCCACGGCGATCGCGCCGGGCGGGTTGAAGTGCGTGTTGTCCTGCTCGGTCGCGGTCCAGTTGAAGTACTTCTTCGTCTCCTCGCTCCCCAGCCGCTGCCACAGCGCGATCGACAGTGCCTGGATGTCGAGGACCGTCACCTGCTCCTGCTTGGCGAGCGCCCGCATCGCGGCCGGGTAGTCGCCGTGCGTCGGAAGAGCCTTGCCGGCCGCGTCGAACTTGCGCCGCTCGACGGACGTGGCGAGCACGGGCCGCGCCCCACGCGCTCGGGCCCCGTCGATGTACTTCCGCAGGTAGGCCTGGTACGTCGTCCAGGGCTCGGTGAACCGCGTGGGGTCTTCCCTCTTCGCGTCGTTGTGACCGAACTGGATGAGCAGGAAGTCACCCGGCTGGATCTGCCGCAGGACGGCGTCGAGCCGTCCTTCATCGATGAAGCTCTTGGAACTACGGCCGTTGACCGCGTGGTTGGCGACCGGGCGATCCTTGTGGAGGAAGAACGGAAGCGCCATGCCCCACCCGGTCTCGGGCTTCGCGTCGGCGTACTTCTGCGCGGCGGTGGAATCACCGGCGATGTAGAGGGTTCGGGTGCGGCGGCCGGCGGCTTGCGCGGTACCGGTCGCGGCGAAGGTGAGAGGAACGGCGGCGACAGCGGCCGCGGTGACCTGTCTACGGCTCAGTGACACGACATACCCTTCTTCGAGCGGGCCCTCCGGAGCACCGGGGGGTGTTGTGCGTACACGGCTCCACAGTGGGTGCGACCAGCCCGGGGCGGCCCACGGCCTGCACAGCACAGGCCGCCCCGGGGGCGGGGTCCGGCGGCGTCAGCCCTTCTGCTGGTCCCACTCCGCCTGGGCCTCGTTCAGCTGATCGGCCATCTTGTCCAGGAAGTCCTTGGCGCTCATGTCGCCGAGGAGGACCTTCTGGAAGCTGGGCTCGTTCTCGGCCTTGGAGATGGTGTTCCAGTCGGGCAGGTAGTACGGCAGCTGGACGATGGTGGTGGAGCCGTCGTTGAGGGCCCCGGCGGCGAGCTTGGTCGGCTCGGCCTTCGAGATCCAGGCGTCCTTGGCGGCGTCCGTGTTGGACGGGATGGCGCCGGCCGACTCGTTCCACTTGGAGTTGGACTCGTGCGCGGCGGCGAACTCGATGAACTTCCAGGCGGCCTCCTTGTTCTTGGAGCTCTTGAACAGGCCGAGACCGTCGACCGGGTTGGAGACCTGGACACGCTTTCCGCCGGGGCCGGTGGGCTGCGGGATGCCGCGGAACTTGTCGGGGCCGAGTGCCTTCACGTGGTCCTGGTAGGAGCCCAGGTTGTGATTGAGCATGCCGATCGTGCCGGAGTCCCACTGCGCGACCATCTTGGTGAAGTCGTTGTTGAGGTCGGCGGCCGGCGTGTACTTCTTGTACAGACCGGCGTACTTCTCCAGCGCCTCGACGTTCTTCGGGTCGTTGACCGTGGTCTTCTTACCGCCGGCGTCCCAGAAGGACGTGATGCCGGATTGCCCGTACATCGCGTCCAGTGCCTGAGCGATGGATCCCGCGCCGCCGCGGATGGTGTAGCCGAACTCGTTCTTCTTGGCGTTGGTGAGCTTGGCGGCGGCCTCGTAGAAGTTCTCCCACGTGGTGGGCGCCTCCAGGCCCGCCTTCTTGAACAGGTCGGTGCGGTAGTAGAGGGTGCCGTTGTTCGCGGAGGTCGGGATCGAGTACAGCGCGTCGCCGCCGCCTGCGGACTTCAGCGACTCGATCATGCCCTCGTTGAGCTTGCCCTTCAGCGCGGACTTGCCGAGCCGGTCGTCCAGGGGGTCCAGCGCGTTCTGGGCGGCGAACCCGGCGGCCATCGCCGCACCGACACCGCCGACGTCGGGCAGGCCCCCGCCCTGGATGGCGGTGTCGACCTTGGACTGGTACTCGGTGGCGGAGATACCGACGTAGTCGACCTTGACGGACGGGTTCGCCTTCTCGAAGTCGGCGATGATCTGCTTCCAGATGTCCGTGCGGACACCGCCGTTGTTGTCCCAGAAGACGATCTTGCCCTTGCCGCTGCCCTCGGCCCCCTTGTCGCCCCCGGCGCCGCTGCCGTCGTCGCCACAGGCGGTCGCGGTCAGGGCGAGGACGGAGCCCAGGGCGACGGCCGTGGCCGCGCGCCTGCTTCTGCGGATGCTGTTCTTCATGGTCGGTTCTCTCTTCTGGGTCAGACGGAGACGTGAAGTCGTGGCGGTCAGCGGCGCGTGTGGGGCGCCCAGTTGTCGTTGCCCTTGAGGTAGGCGGTGACGGTGTGTGTCCTCGCGTCCTCGGCGCTCATCTGCGGCCGGTCCTGGGTCTTACCGGCCCCCGGCCCGTAGTTCCGGTACTCCGTGAGGCGCGCGTCCTTCCAGGAGAAGTCGCTCATGTCGGTCCACGGCGAGGACTTGATCGCGGCGGGCAGCCGGGTGTCGCGGATCAGCACCTGGGCCACCGCGTTCGGCTCACCACCCGGGTGCCAGGGCCTGCCGAGGTGGAAGCTCCCGGCCGGCGCGTCGCTCACGATCTTCGAGCGGGTGATCAGGAACCCGTACGGGTTGCCCGTCCACGTCGAAGCGGCGGTCACCCACCCGTTGTTGGTCGTCGACCCACGGCTGAGCGCCTTGATGACGGACCGTTCGATCACAGTCGTGGCCCGCCCGTAGATGAAGTCGACGTCGCCCTCGATGTACGAGTCGCGGACGTACACCCGGCTGATCACGTTCAGCTTGGGGCTGTCGGTCATCAGGGTGTCCTGGTTGCCCAGGAAGGCGGTGTTCTCGAAGACGATCCGGTCGCCGGTCGTCTTCATGGCCAGGGCCTGCTCGCCCTTCAGCTCGACCGCGGCCTCGTCGAAGTCGTTGCTGAAGGTGAGGTTGCGGGCGGTGACGTCGTTCGCCGCGATCCGCACGGTGGCACTGCCCGTCGAACCCCCGTACTCGGCAGGCGTGTCGAAGACGATGACGGTGTCGGAGCGGTCGCGTCCGGTCCCCTGGAGCAGGATCTTCGGCTTGGTCGCCGGGATGAACACCTTCTCGCGGTAGGTGCCCGGTGCGACGGCGATCGTCACCGGCACGTCATTGCCGTCGGGGACGGCGTCCACGGCGGCCTGCACGGTCGGGTAGGCCGCCGGGACGTCGAGGGTCACACCGATCCGCTGCTGCGGACCGGAGAACTTCTTCACCAGGGCGGGGACGGCGGCGGCGGGATCCAGCCGGTAGTCGTAGAAGTCGCGCGGCGCGAAGGCCGCTCCCCATTCGTCGGTCCGCCCGCTCGTCCTCCTCAGGATCGACCCGCGCTCCACCAGCTCCGCGGTGGCGTCGGCCTGGTAGGGGTGCTGGACCCGGTCGTAGTAGCTGTTCTCGATGACCATCTTGGTGCGGCCCCGGGACCAGTTCCCGTACGTCCAGACGGGGTCGCCGTCGGCCACCTGCGCCGAGACGTAGTTGTTGTAGAGGTGCGCGTAGGCGCAGTTGTCCGCCGAGGGGTTGCGCTGCTTCGTGCCGGTGAACCAGTTGTGGTCGATGGTGATCTGGGTTTGGACGTTGTCCGTCCAGCCGATACCGAACGCCTTGTTGTGGTTGCTGAACTGGTTGTAGGAGACGGTGACGTACTGGCTGTCCTTGCGGATGTCGAGCAGGCCGTCGCCCATGTGCGTGAAGCGGTTGTGGTCGATCCAGACGTGGTGGACGGAGTCCATCTGGATGGCGTCGAAGTCGGTGGTCTTGCCGTCCCAGTCGCCCTCGACGTAGGAGTCGCGGATCGTCAGGTTGCGGATGATGACGTTGTGCGTGCCGGGGTTGAGGTGCAGTTCGCCGTGGACGATCTCGCCGGTGTCACCGACGCCGATGATCGTCTTGTTCGAGGCGACGACGACGTCCGAGCCGAAGGGCGCGACGGCGACCGACCCCGCCACCCGGATGACATACGGCTCCTCGGCGCCCGCGTACTTCGCCAGCGAGGCCTGGTCGGTGACCGTGACGACCTTGCCTCCGGCCCCGCCCGTGGTGCCTCCCGCCAGCGAGGCGAAGCCGTGGGCCTGGTCGGTCCAGCGGGCGGCCGACGGTGTGGACATCTCGGCGCGGGCGGGCTCGGCGGCCCTCGCCTCACCGGTCGCGCCCAGTCCCAGGGCGGCGACCAGGCCGGCTACGGCGGCCAGGGCGACACCCGGGCTGGGCAAGCGCTTGCTACGGAAGGGCGTCATTGCGGCTCCCAACAGGCGTGATGAGCGTGCGGATGCGGTGGGCTACAGGTGGGTGATCCGGAAGTGCGTGAACGTGGCGGCGCCCGCGTGTCCCGGTCCGACGGGCGCGAGGGCGAAGAGGCCGAGCAGGGCGCCGACCCAGCGCCAGGGGGTGGCGGCGAAGACGGGACCCGACGGACGCGGGCCGTCGCCGAGGTCGTAGAAGAAGCGGCAGCGGGCTCCGGCGCCGATCTCGATGCGGAGCCTGACGCGCCCCTCGGGTGCGAGGCACGGGTGGGCCGCGTCGCGCTCCCGCTCGGCGACCCCCTCGGCGAACCGGTGCACGAGGTGGACCGTGCCGTCCGGGCCCCGCTGGAGCCCGATCCAGCCGAACGCGTCCCCGAGCACCGTGAGCCCGGCCCGGGCCCCCGGCTCTTCGCTGTCGAGCCGCAGCTCCACCTCGGCCACGCAGGGCGTGCCGGGCAGCCGCTGCGTGAGCACATGGGGCAGTTTCCGCAGGTCGTGGGCGTCGGCCGAGCGGACGCAGGTGAGTCTCAGCCCGTCCCCGGAGTGCTGGGTGGCCCAGCCGTCGACGGGGTTGGCCGTCCACTGCCACTGACGGCCGTACCGTCCGCCGGGGAAGTCGTCGTCGGTGGCGGGTGCGGCGGGCGGCTGCGGCGGCAGGGCGGGGCGCCGGTGTACGGCGACGGGCGCGCCGTCGTCCCCGAGTACCGGCCAGTTGTCCGCGCCCCAGCGCATGGGCTGGAGGTGGACGACCCGGCCGTACGCGCCGCGCTGCTGGAAGTGCAGGAACCAGTCCTCGCCGGACGGGGTGCGCACCCAGCCGCCCTGGTGGGGGCCGTTGACGTCGGTGTCCTGCTGCTCCAGGACGATCTTCTCCTCGTACGGCCCGAAGAACCCGCGCGAGCGGAAGGCGCCCTGCCAGCCGGTCTCCACGCCGCCGGCCGGGGCGAGGATCCAGAACCAGCCGTCGTGGCGGTAGAGCTTGGGGCCTTCGAGGGTGAACCAGCCGGGTATGCGGTCCCCGTCGACGATGACCTTGCCCTCGTCGAGGAGGCCGGTGCCGTCGGGACGCATCCGGTGGCCGGTGAGCCGGTTCTTGACGCCGGAGCGGGACTTGGCCCAGGCGTGGACCAGGTAGGCCTCCCCGGTCTCCTCGTCCCACAGGGGGCACGGGTCGATCAGGCCCTTGCCTGCCTTGAGCAGGTGCGGGCGGGTCCAAGGGCCCCTGATCTGGGGGGCGTTGATCTGGAAGACGCCTTGGTCGGGGTCGCCCCAGAAGATCCAGAAGCGTTCGTCGTGATACCGCAGGGACGGGGCCCAGACGCCGCGGTCGTGCCGGGGCCGCTCGAACTCGGCGGCCGGTTCGAGGCGTTCGAGGGCGTGCCCGACCAGGGTCCAGTTGACCAGGTCCCGGGAGTGCAGCAGCGGCAGCCCGGGCGCCCGGCCGAAGCTGGAGGCGGTCAGGTAGAAGTCGTCCCCGACGCGGACGACGTCGGGGTCGGACCAGTCGGCGTCGAGAATCGGGTTGCGGTAGGTCCCGGAGGTCCCGGGCTCACCGCCCGGCGACGTCCCGGAGGTCACGGACTCGGGGGCCACGGACGCGGGGGTCAGGAACTCGGGGGTCACAGGCTCGGACGTCATGGGCTCACCGCCTTGCGCACGAGGGCGGACGCGGCGTCGCGGTCGAGACGGCCGTCGGCGACGACGGTCACCACCCGGCGCACGATCGTCTCGCCCGGCGGCAGCGGCACCCGCTCCGCGTGCGCGAGGGAGGATCCGACGCCCGGGTACTCCTCGGTGCGCACGAACCACGGGTCGCGGCGGGTCTGTTCGGTGGCGCCGGCGAAGACCAGCGTCCAGGTGCCGCCGCGCAGGGCGAGCCAGTCGGCGCTCCGGCCGTGCACCCCGTCCTCACCGTCGGCCCCGGCCGTGAAGACCTCCGGCGCCGCGGCCTCCTTGCGGGCCCGCCAGAAGAACCCGCCGTAGGCCGCCCCCGGGCGCCCGTTGGTCGCGGGGCTGCCGATCGACAGGGGGCCCTTGGTGACGTTGGTGAGGGAGAAGGTGAGGTCCAGCGCCCAGGCCTGGTCGGTGAGTTCGGCGGCGGCGACCGTACGGCGCTCGCGCAGCAGCTCGCCGCCCGCGGCCACCCAGCGCAGCTCCTCCACGAAGCCGTCGGGGTCGCGCAGCTGGAAGGCGACGTGCCGCTGCGAGCCGTGGTTGTCCAGCTCGGTCGGGCCCTGGTCGCGGACGTAGGTGCGCCCGCCCCAGAAGTTGAACCCCTCGACGTCGGGAACGGCGACACCGACGCCGAGGTGGTGGGTGTGGTCGGCGGGGGCGAGTTCGGTCACCGCCGTGCCGGCCAGGGTCGTGACGGGGTGCAGGTAGGGGCGCGGGGAGAGCCGGGCGGGCAGTTCGGGCCGGGTGACGTACCGGCCGACCGGCCGGCCCGCGACGCGCAGGACCGTGGTGTCGTGGCTGGTCATCGGGTGCTCACCTCGTTCGGCAGATGCTCCGCTGACAGGGCCCAGGGGGCGCCGAGCTCGGAGTAGAGGGAGAGGGTGTCGGCGGCGGCCGCGACGAGTCCGTCGATGCCGGGCACCACGCGGCGGTTCTCGCCGGGGACCCGGTGCCAGGCGGTGTCCGGCAGCGGCGCCGGGTCGGGGGCGGTGCGGATGGCCTCCACGACCTTCATGAAGGCGCCCGTCTCGTCCGGCGGGACCAGCAGGTCCGCGCCGGTGGTGAGGTGGTCGACGAGGTTCTCCAGCAGGTCGGTGCGGCCGTGCTCGGACTCCTGCGGGCCGTGCCCCGCGCGCTGGAGCAGCACCCGGTCCTGCTTGTACCAGAAGGTGATCCGGCCGCTGCTGCCGTGCACGAGGACGTACGGCTCGTCCGCTTCCTCCGCGCACAGCGTCGCGGCGACGGTCACCGGGTGGCCCTGCGCGGTGGTGACGCGGACGCAGGAGGTGTCGTCGGACTCGATGGCGTTGGCCCGCAGCAGTTCGGTCTCGATGCCGGTGACGTGCTCGGCGCGGGTGCTGCCGCCGAGGGCGAGGGCGGTGGCGACGGCGTGGGCGAGGGGGTTGGTCAGCGCCCCGTCGATCACGTCGACGCCGTTCAGCCGCCGCTTGCCCGCCCAGGGCGCCCGCCGGAAGTAGTCCTCGTCCCGGACCCAGGCACCGGCCCCGCCGAGTCCGGCCAGTTTCCCGATCGCGCCCTGCTCGATCAGCTCGCGGACGGCGGGCAGGGCGTGCGAGCCCAGCGACTGGAAGCCGATCTGGCAGACGACCCCGGCGGCGGCGACTCCGTCGGCCATCCGGCGGAACTCGGCGTAGGAGGGGGCGGGCGGCTTCTCCAGGAGGATGTGCACTCCCTGGTCGGCGGCCGTGAGGGCGAGGTCGGTGTGGGTGGGGATCGGGGTGCAGATCACCGCGACCCGGGCGCCGGTGGCGTCCAGCAGAGCGCCGAAGTCGGCGGACTGCTCGGGGGCGCCCAGGTCGCCCAGTTCCTCCTCGGTCAGCGGTGTCAGCTCGCAGATCCCCACGAGCCGGACGAGGCCCTTGTGCTGCAGGCGGCGGATGTTCTCGACGTGCCAGCGGCCGTGCCCGCGGGCTCCGGCGAGGACGACGGGCAGGGGCGTGTTCAGGGGTTCGCTCATGGTGTCGATCATGCGACCGGTCATGGGAGCCTCCCCGCACCCGCGCCGCGGGCCACCGCCCGGTCGGCCGCCGCGGCGCTGTCGATCGGCCCGTGCAGGGTGGGGGCCCAGCCGACATCGGCGGTCAGATCACGCTCGCTGCCCGAGTTGTAGGCGTTGTAGATGGCGAGCAGGTCGACCGGGAAGCCGTTGAAGAGCGTGCCGCTCTGGTGCAGGGCGCTGCCGTTCCAGCTCTTGACCAGGTCGGCGACCTCCACGTGGCCTGGCGCGTGGAAGGCGTTGTTCTCCGCGTACATCCTCGACTCGGTGGAGACACCGAGGGAGTAGCGGTAGTCGTCGCCGGTGACGTCGTAGCGGTTGTTGTACACGTGGACCTGGCCGAAGCGGACGCGTGGGGCGCGCTGAACGACTGACTTGAAGGCGTTGTGGTGCAGGGTGACGCGGAGCTTGCCGCGGTCGCCGGTGGCGGTGTCGCCGCTGCCGATGAGCATCGCCTTGTCGTGGCCGGCGAAGCGGCTCCAGGAGACGGTGACCAGGTCGGAGCCGCCTGTAATGTCCAGCAAGCCGTCGTGGCGCAGGTAGTTGCGGGCGAAGTGGGTGGGTTCCTTCGCGTCCGGGTGGCCCTTGTCGCTCAGGGTCACGTGGTCCACCCACACATGGGTGGCTCCGGTCAGCCAGATGTTGTCGTAGGCCGTCTTCCAGTCGCCGAGGCCGCCGGTGTTGGGCTGCCAGACGGGGAAGCAGTCGTAGGCGTCGCGCACGTCGAGGTTGCGGATGATCACGTTCTCGGCGTTCTTCACCTGGAGGCTCGCGCCCTTGAGGACCGCCGAGTCGCCGAGGCCGACGAGGGTGGTGTTCGAGCCGACGGGCAGCACGATCCGCTCGGCCTGCCGGGCGGCGGAGGCCTGGCGGGCCTCCTCCTGGGGACCGCTGGGCTTGGCGGAGCCCCAGGTGCGGGGGTCGTAGGCGGCGAGGTACTTCTTCAGGGCGTAGCCGCCGGTGGCGTAGTCGGCGCAGTCCAGCCGGTCACCGTCGTCGTCGGTGTTGGCGTCGATCGTCCCGGCGATTCTGATGATCTTCGGGGTGTCGCTGCCGCCGTCGAGGGCCCGGACCAGTCCGGCCCGGTCGGTGACCGTGTACACATGGCCGGCGTCGGCGGCCGCGCCTCCGGTGGTGCCCGCCCCCTCGGCGGCCCAGCCGTCGTTCGCGGGGAGGGTGTCGCGGCCGATGTCCCGGGCCTCGGCGTGCGCGGGCACGCAGAGCACCCCCAACAGCCCGGCCGCCACGGCCAGTTGCCTGCCTCTCATCCCTTCACCGCCCCTGCGCTGAAGCCGGTGATCAGCCACTTCTGGATGAAGGCGAACACGATCACCACCGGTACGGCCGCGATGATGCCGCCCGCGGCGAGCGCGCCCAGGTCGACGCTGTCGGCGCTCATCAGGGAGTTGAGGCCGACCGGGATCGTCTGCTTGTCCTGGTTGTTCAGGAACATCAGCGCGAACAGGAAGTGGTTCCAGGAGTGGACGAAGGCGAACGAGCCGACGGCGATCAGACCGGGCCTCAGCAGCGGCAGCACCACGATACGAAAAGCCGTCATGCGGTTGCAGCCGTCGACCCAGGCCGCCTCCTCCAGGGAGTACGGCACGTTCTTGATGAAGTTGCTGATCAGGATCATCGACAGCGGCAGCTGGAAGACCGTCTCGGCGAGGATGACACTGCCCAGCGAGTTGATCATCTGGAGTTCGGCGAAGATCTCGAACAGCGGCACCAGCAGCAGCGCGCCCGGCACGAACTGGGAGCACAGCAGGGCCAGCATGAACCCGCGCTTGATCTTGAAGTCGAAGCGGGCGAGGGCGTAGCCGCCGGCCAGCGCGACGAGGGTCGTCATGAGCAGGGTGGCGACGCCGACGAGCACGCTGTTGGCGAAGTAGGTGCCGAAGTCGCGGTCCGTCCAGACCTTCTCGAAGTGGTCGAAGGTCATCGGCCAGGGCACGAGCGAGGTCGAGCCGGCCGGGCGCAGCGAGAACAGCAGGATCCAGTAGAAGGGGATGAGGGTGAAGACCAGGTAGATACCCAGGGGCAGATAGATCTGCCAGCGGGGTGCCTCGTCCCAGGCGCGCTTGCCCTTGGCGGGGCGCGGGGGCTCGGGGGTGGCGGGCACGGCGACGGGCGCCGTTTTGGTGGCTTCCTTGACGCTCACTTGCTCTCGCCTCCGAACTTGCTCAGGCGCAGGTAGATCATCGAGCAGAAGAGCAGGATCACGAACGCCACCGTGGTCAGGGCCGACGCGTAGCCGAAGTTGTGGGCGTCGACGGATGTGTTGGCGATGTACAGCGGCAGCGTGGTCGTCTCACCCGCGGGTCCGCCGCCGGTCAGGGTGTAGAGCAGGTCGACGTTGTTGAACTCCCAGACCGCGCGCAGCAGCGTGGACAGGATGATGGCGTCCTTCAGGTGCGGCAGCGTGATGTGCCAGAACTGCTTGATGCGGCTGGCGCCGTCGACCTCGGCGGCCTCGTACAGGTCCTTCGAGACGGACTGGAGGTCGGCGAGGATGAGGATCGCGAAGAACGGCACCCCGCGCCACAGATCCGCCACGACCGCCGCCGGGAACACGGTCGAGGTGTCCGACAGCCAGCTCGTGCCGTAGGAGCCAATGCCCATGTCGGCGAGGTAACGGGTGATGCCCGTCTGGGAGTTGTAGAGCAGCACCCAGATCGCGGAGGTCAGCACGCCGGAGACGGCCCAGGGGGAGAACACCAGGGCGCGGCCCAGGCCCCGGCCCACGAAGGTCTGGTTGACGATGAGGGCGAGCGCGAGGCCGAACAGCAGCTGGAGGCCGACCTCGACGACGACCCACTTGGCGCTGAAGACCAGGGTGCCCCAGAAGACGGGGTCCTCGGTGAATGCGTGGACGAAGTTGTCGAAGCCCGCGAAGCCGTTCCGCCACGGTTTGGTGGGGTTGTAGTTCTGCAGGCTGTAGTAGAAGACGCTGATGACCGGGTAGGCGATGAAGCCCAGCATCAGCAGGGCGGCCGGCGCGATCAGCAGGTACGGGAGCCTGCGCGGCGTGGCGGAGGCCCGGCGCCGCCGGGGTGGCGCGGGCGGTTTCGCCACGGCTGCGGCTTGGGCCATGACAGGGTCTCCGATCTTGGTACGGCTTGCTTTCGTGGTGCGGTAAGCGCTTTCTCGCTGTGCGTGGGTATCGCTTGCTGTTGTGTGGCGGGTGCGGGTGCGCTGCGGCTTGTCGCGCCCCCACGGCGCAGCCGCATTTCGATACGGCCCGCGCCCCCTTCAGGGGGGTTCAGTCACCCTGCGTAAGGGTCGGGGGCCTTGCCCGGCCTGGCCAGGAACTCGAAGTCGCAGCCGGTGTCGGCCTGGGTGATCTGGTCGTTGTAGAGGGCGCCGTAGCCGCGTTCGTAGCGGGTGGGCGGTGGGGTCCAGTCCTTGCGGCGGCTCTCCAACTCCTCGTCACTGACGTTGAGTTGAAGGGAGCGCGCCTCGACGTCGAGGGTGATGTCGTCGCCCGTGCGGACCAGGGCGAGCGGGCCGCCCACGTACGACTCGGGAGCCACGTGGAGCACGCAGGCACCGTAACTCGTACCGCTCATGCGGGCGTCGGAGATGCGGACCATGTCTCGTACGCCCTGCTTGAGCAGGTGGTCGGGGATGGGGAGCATGCCGTACTCGGGCATGCCCGGACCACCCTTGGGGCCGGCGCCTCGCAGCACCAGGACACTGTCCGCGGTGATGTTCAGCGCCGGGTCGTTGATGGTGCGCTGCATGGTCTTGTAGTCGTCGAAGACGACGGCGGGACCGGTGTGCTTGAGCAGGTGCTGCTCGGCGGCGATGTGCTTGATGACCGCGCCGTCCGGACAGAGGTTGCCGCGCAGGACGGCGACACCGCCCTCGGCGGCGACCGGGTTCTCGCGGGTGCGGATGACGTCGCCGTCGTGCACGACGGCGCCGTCGAGCTGCTCCCCCAGCGTGCCGTTGACCGTCGGCCGGTCCAGGTGCAGCAGGTCGGTGATCCGCGAGAGGAAGGCGGGCAGACCCCCGGCGAAGTGGAAGTCCTCCATGAGGTACGTCTGCCCGCCGGGCCGGACGTTGGCGAGGACCGGCACAGTGCGGGCGATGCGGTCGAAGTCGTCGAGGGTGAGCTCGACCTGACAGCGTCCGGCCATGGCGATCAGGTGGATGACGGCGTTGGTGGAGCCGCCGAGCCCGAGGACCGTGGTGACGGCGTCCTCGAAGGCCTCGCGGGTGAGGATCCGGGACGGTTTGAGCCCGGTCCAGGCGAGCTCCACGGCACGGCGCCCGGAGGCGGCGGCCATCCGCTCGTGCCCGGAGTCGACGGCCGGGATCGAGGAGGCGCCCGGCAGGGTCATGCCGAGGGCCTCGGCCGCGGCGGTCATCGTCGACGCGGTCCCCATGGTCATGCAATGCCCGGGCGAGCGCGCCAGCCCGCCCTGCAACTCGCGCAGTTCGCAGTCGGTGAGGTTGCCCGCGCGGTGCTCGTCCCAGTACTTCCACATGTCGGTGCCGGAGCCGAGGGTCTCACCGCGCCAGTGGCCCGGCAGCATCGGCCCCGCGGGCACGAAGAGGGACGGTACGTCGGCCGAGGCGGCGCCCATGAGCAGCGCGGGCGTCGACTTGTCGCAGCCGCCGAGCAGCACCGCCGCGTCGATCGGGTACGACCGCAGCAGCTCCTCCGTCTCCATGGCGAGGAGGTTGCGGTAGAGCATCGGGGTGGGCTTCTGGTACGTCTCGGAGAGCGTGGCGACCGGGAACTCCAGCGGGAAGCCGCCGGCCTGCCATACGCCCCGCTTGACCGCCTCGGCCCGTTCGCGCAGATGGACGTGGCAGGGGTTGATGTCGGACCAGGTGTTCAGGACGGCGATCACCGGGCGGCCGCGGTACTCCTCGGCCTCGTAACCGAGCTGGCACATCCGGGCGTTGTGCGACCAGGTGCGCAGCTGGCCCTCGGCGCCGTACCACTGGTGGCTCCTGAGGTCCTCGGGGCGCAGTCTGCCGGTCATATCGACCACCCCGCGGCGATCGTGGCGACCTCGGCGCGCTGTTCCTTCAGGAGGGTCCGGCTCGGCGGGCGGACCTCGCGGCGGCACAGCCCGAGGGAGGCGAGGGCCTCCTTGACGACGGTGACGTTGTCGGCGGAGCCGTTCGCGGCGCGCAGCTCCTCGAAGCGGCGGATCTGCTCCCAGACCTTCATCGCGGCCGGGTAGTCGCCGGAGCGCAGCGCCTCGATCATGTTGAGGGAGACCGCCGGGGCGACGTTCACCAGCCCCGAGGTGAAGCCGGTGGCACCGGCGGAGAAGTAGGAGGGGGCGTACGGCTCGGCGAGCCCGGCCACCCACACGAACCGTTCCAGCCCCGCGTCCCGGGCGAACGCGGCGAACCTGACCGCGTCGGGGACGGCGTACTTGACGCCGATGACGTTGGGGCAGTGGTCGGCGAGTTCGGCGAGGCGGGCCCCGGTGAGCTGCGCGTTGCGGATGTACGGCACGACGCCCAGCTCGGGCACGGCCTCGGCGATGGCGCGGTGGTAGTCGACCCAGCCGGCCTGCGAGACGTAGGGGTGGACGGGCTGGTGGACCATCACCATCTGCGCGCCGAGCTCGCGGGCGTGCCGGGCGGAGGCGACGGCGGTGGGGACGTCGTGTCCGACGCCGACCAGGATGACGGCCCGCTCCCCGGCCTCGTCGATCGTCAGTTCCGTGACGAGCCGGCGCTCCTCGGGGGTGAGGGCGTAGAACTCGCCGGTGTTGCCGTTCGGGGTGAGGGTGGTGATGCCGCCGTCGAGCAGGCGGCGCAGCAGGGCCCGGTGGGTGTCCCGCGCGACGGAGCCGTCCTCGGCGAACGGGGTCACCGGGATCGCCACCACGTCGGCCAGGGCCGCCCGCTGGGTCTCGAACGCCACGCTGCTCATTCCTGACCTTCCTGTTCCAGTGCTGCCTCGGGGAAAGCGCGCTGCACGAAGGACGCGATGTGGGCGTGCAGGGCACGCGCCGCGCCGTCGGCGTCGCCGTCGAGGGCGAGCCGCAGGATCTCCCGGTGCTCGCCGGCCTCCCGCTCCCAGGAGGGGGAGGCGGCCCAGGCCACGGCGGAGACCAGGGCGGCCTGGTCGCGGACCTCGTCGAGCATCCGGCCGAGCAGCGGGTTGCCGCACGGCAGGTACAGGGCGCGGTGGAACTCCCGGTTGGCGAGGGAGCGTTCGGCGGTGTCGGTGGCGGCGTCGGCCCGGGTCAGCGCCTCGCGGGCGACGTCCAGACAGGCCCCGCGCTGCACGGCCCGCCGCAGCGCCTCGGGCTCCAGCAGCAGCCGTACGTCGTAGACCTCGCGCGCCATGTCCGCGTCCACCAGGCGCACGGTGACGCCCTTGTACTGGCTCATCACGACCAGCCCGGTCCCGGCGAGGGTCTTGAGCGCCTCGCGCACCGGGGTCTTCGACACCCCGAACTG
Source organism: Streptomyces sp. NPDC007929 (assembly GCF_042959065.1). NCBI lineage: Bacteria > Bacillati > Actinomycetota > Actinomycetes > Kitasatosporales > Streptomycetaceae > Streptomyces > Streptomyces sp. NPDC007929. Next base: position 117,795 of record NZ_JBIBKD010000016.1, read on the forward strand.
CGCGGCGAGCTCGGTCTCGACCAGCGCCTGCCCAGGCGTCAACTGCCCGGTGAGGATGCGGTGTTTGATCCCCTCCAGCACGAACTGCGTGCGGGAGGGGATCGGTGTGGGCACAGAGGTCATGCGCGCCTCTCGGATCTCGCGTCTCGGTGGATCGCGTATCGGATCTCGCGTATCGCGTCTCATATATGACGTACGAAGTACGACGCGATGACGGTAGGAGGGCGCGTGCGCCACGTCAATGCTTTCGGCAAAGAAACAGCAATCGCTTTCTACGCGCTGCGGGACCACCCCGGGTCGCGGCCGCTCAGCCCCACCGCCCTGACCAGCAGGGGCGCGTCCGGGTCAACCGTCACGACCGGGCCGAAGATGGCGTCGCGCTGGGGATCGTCGGCGGAGGCCGCGAGGAAGTCGTGGCAGGCCTGGAGCGCGGCCGGGTCGGGGGTGTACGGCTGTCCGGTGGCGCGGGCCAGGTCCCAGCCGTGCACGACCAGTTCGTCGACGGCGACCAGAGCGGCGATCTCGCCGGGCAGGTCGACGCCCCCGGCCCTGGTCATGCCGGTCCAGGCGGCCGGGTCCCGCCAGGCCTCGCCCAGTTCGGTGAGGACCTTGGGCAGTTCCCCGCGCCAGCCGGGCGTGATGTCCGGGAGCGCGGAGTCCGGGCTGGTGTCGGTCGTGACACCGAGGTCCTTGCGGCCGGCGTCACGGAAGGCGGTGGCCAGTCCGGCCAGGTGGCCGAGCAGGTGGCGCACCGCGTACTCGGGGCAGGGCGTCGGGTCGGCCAGCTGATCGTCGGTGACGGCCTCGGCCAGGCGTGCCACGACCGCCGCCTGCGGGCCGAGGTCGAGGGTCGGATTCGGGGTGTCGGTCATCGGCTGCTCCTCCTGCGTGTCGCTCTCGGGAGGTAGACCGACCGCGAGCGCGGAACTCATCGCCCTCGGGCGCCTCTGCTAAGGGGTCCTTTCACTATGAGCGTCCGATCAGGTCGCGTGGTCTGGTGCCGTGCATCGCAAGGCGCCGGAAGGTCCTCGTAGCGGAGCTACTAGGGCCTTTCGGCAACGCGGCGAGGTGCGGTGCCAGGCCGCGCGACCCGGACGGGCATAGTGAAAGGACCCCTAAGGCACCTTCCCGATGCCCACGCCCGGGCCTTAGCACCACGATGACCAGGCATGACGACCAAGACGACCTGGCCCCTGGCACGCGTCCTGCGCAACCGTGAGGCGGGCCTTTACCTCTCCGGCGTGGTGGTCTCCGGCTTCGGCACCTCCGCCCTGTGGCTGGCGTCCGGCGTGTGGGTCAAGGACCTGACGGGCTCGGACGGCCTGGCCGCGCTGTGCATGCTCGCCCTGTGGCTGCCGACCCTGGCGGGGCCGCTGCTGGGCACCCTCGCCGACAGCGGCCGCCGCAGGCCGCTGCTGATCGGCGTGAACCTCCTCCTGGCCGCCCTGCTGCTCACCCTGGTGGGGGTCGACGGCCCGGGCGACCTGTGGCTGCTGTACGCGGTGCTGTTCGTGTACGGCGCGGCGGGCGTGGTCCATGACGCGGCCGAGTCGGCGCTCGTGGCGACCGCCGTGGAGCGGTCCCTGCTGGGCGACTTCAACGGTCTGCGCATGACCGCCAACGAGGGCATGAAGCTCCTGGCCCCGCTGGCGGGCGCGGGCCTCTACGCGGCCCACGGCGGCGTGGGCGTGGCCCTCCTGGACGCGGCGACGTTCGTGCTGGCCGCGGGGCTCTGCGCGGCCCTGCGGGTGCGGGAGGACAAGCCCGCGCCGCCCACCGGCGGCCGTCGCGGCGTCGAGGGCGTCCGGTACCTGTGGGCGCACCCCGGCTTACGCCCCCTGGTCCTGGCGGGCGGCGCCACCCTGCTGTGCGCCGGCCTGAACGGCGCGATGACGTACGCCGTCGTCGACGCCCTGGGCCACTCCCCCGCGTACACGGGCGTGCTCTACGCCGTGCAGGGCGCCGGTTCGGTCGCGGTCGGCCTGCTCTCCGGCACCGCCCTGCGCCACCTGGGGGCGCGGCGCTTCGCGGCGTGGGGCACCGCCCTGCTCGCTTTCGCGGTGGCGCTGCGGGCGGTGCCGTCCGACCCGGTGGCGCTGGTGTGCGGCGCGGCGATCGGCATGGGGCTGCCCGCGGTGCTGATCGCCGCGCTGACGTCGGTGCAGCGCGAGACGCCCGGTGCGCTGCTGGGCCGGGTCACGGCCACCGCCCACACGCTGGTGTACACACCGAACGTGGTCGGACTGGCCGCCGGAGCGGGACTGGTCGAGCTGGTGGACCACCGGCTGGTCCTGGTGGTCCTGGGCGTGGCCCTGCTGGTGACGGCGGCCTCGCTGGGTCAGAGCCGGGCGAGGGCGGAGCGGACAGACTCCAGGTCGCCGTCGGACGCCAGCCCCGCGTGATACAGCCGCAGTTCGGTGGCGCCGAGCCGTCGTGCCTCCACGGCGTCGGCGGCGAGGGTGCCCGGGCTGCCGCCCATCCCCGAGACGACGGTGAAGTTGGCGGCGATGACGGCGCCCCGGCGCTCCTGCCGCGCGAACGGGGTCAGTGTGCCGGTGCCGCCCGCGCAGGGCACGACCACTCCGTCCGCGACAGCCAGGATGTGCGCCGGGTCGACGCCGGGGTTGGCGCCGACGTGGTACGAGACGGGGTCGGCGTGCAGCAGCACCTGGAAACCGTCGGCGGCGGTGGCCCGGACCGCCGCGACGGCCTGCTCCTGGAGCGTGCGGGCGGTGGCGTCGCGGTACGCGCGCGTGGTGTGCGCGAGCGTCTCGCCGAGCAGCTTCTCGACGCCCGTCCAGCCTCCGTCGGAGGGCGCCCCCTGCCACACCGGTTCCAGCGCGGTCCGTACGGCGGCCGCCAGCCGGTCGGCGTCCAGGCCGTGCCGGCCGTAGCCCTCCTGGCAGGACGGGCAGAAGCACAGCGCCATCAGGTACTGCCCGGCGTCCCCGAGGCCGATGCCGCCGGTCTTGTCGTGGGCGTGCAGATGCTGCAGGCCGTACCAGCCGAGGGACTCCAGCTCGGTGCCGCGCGCCCCGGGCCGGACCGCCGCCTCGGCCGCCAGGTCGGTCAGGTACGCGCGCGTGGCGGGCTGCGCGATGCACGGCGCCCAGGGGTAGCGGTCGCCGTAGGCGTTGACGACCGAGGTGTCGGGGTGCTCGGCGCCCAGGCGGGAGTTGTGCGCGAGGACGACCCAGGTGTGCACCTCCAGACCGGCCTCGGTGAGCACGTCCGCGGCCTCGCCGAAGGCGTCCCCGGGGGCCCAGTCGCCGGCCGCGTAGGGGCGCAGCTCCCGGCCCTGCCAGCGGTCGTCCGCCGGGTACAGCACGGCGGCGTGCTCGGCGGTGACGACGCGGTGGCGCGGGTGGCGGGGCGTGAGGGCGCGGGTGGAGTGGTAGGCGGCGGCGAGCGTCACCTGTGTCACGCCCAGCGCGGCGATGCGCGCGGGTGCCTCCGGGTCCCCGTTGACGTCCCAGGGGTAGACGAATGCCGACGCCTTCACTTGGTCTCCTCCAGCAGCGCGTAGCCCCGCTCGATCACTTCGGCGAGCCGCTTCACATGGTCCCCGGCCGGTTCGTGCAGCGGGGGCCGTACCTCCCCGACGTCCAGGCCGCGCAGCCGGACACCGGCCTTGACCAGGGCGACGGCGTAGCCGCGGCCCTGGGCGCGCAGGTCGGCGAACGGGCGGTAGAAGCCGTCCAGGAGCCTGTTCACCGTGGCGTCGTCGCCGGTTTTGAGGGCCCGGTGGAAGGCGAGGGCGATCTCCGGGGCGAAGCAGAAGACGGCGGACGAGTAGAGCGTGACGCCGAGGGCGCGGTAGGCGAGCTGGGTCTGCTCGGCGGTCGGCAGGCCGTTGAAGTAGAGGAAGTCGCCCGGGGTCTCGGTGCGCACGGCGCTGATGACGCGCTGCATGAGGTCGAGGTCGCCGAGTCCGTCCTTCAGGCCGATGATCCCGTCCGTGCGGGCGAGCGCGACGACCGTCTCCGGGGTGAACACGGCGTTGTCGCGCTGGTAGACGATGACCGGCAGGGCGGTGGCGGCGGCCAGCTCGCGGTAGTGCCGCAGCAGCCCCTCCTGGCCGGCGGCGACGAGGTAGGGCGGCATGGCGAGCAGTCCGTCCGCCCCGGCGGCCTCGGCGAGGCGGGCGTAGCGCACGGCGAGCGCGGTGCCGTATCCGGCGCCGGCGACGACCGGGACGCGCCCGTCGGCGGCCTCCACGGCGGCCCGGACGCAGACCTCGAACTCCTCGGGCGTCAGCGCGTGGAACTCGCCGGTGCCGCAGCAGGCGAACACCGCGGCGGCTCCGGCCTCCACCCCGCGCCGGACATGCGTGCGGTAGGTGTCGAGGTCCACGGAGCCGTCGGGTCCGTAGGCGGTGACCGGGAAGAACAGCGGCCCGCTGGGGACGGTGAGTCGAGCGGCGAGAGGGGCTGACGTCACGAGCTCTCCCGGTTCCATATTCATGATTGGCGTCTATATTTCTGAACAACGCCACGCTAAGGCGCCGCCTCGGTGCGGGTCAAGCGCGCGCACCCGCGACGCACCTGCGGATTCACCCTCTCCGCGGCATACTTGACGGGCTCCGGCCCGGCTCCTTAGCGTGTCCACGCATATGAATGCCGTGCGCTCATGTGCACACCGGCGATCAAGGAGACCCGAGGATGCCCGCTCCCCGCACCGTCCTGCTCACCGGCGCCGCCGGTGGCCTCGGCACCCTGATGCGGGACCTGCTCCCGGCCTACGGCTACGACCTGCGCCTGCTGGACCTGCGCCCCATCGAGGGCGAGCCCGACGCGATCGTCGCCGACCTGGCCGACCGCGACGCCGTACGCGAGGCGGTCAGGGGCGTCGACGCGATCATCCACCTCGCGGGCATCTCGCTGGAAGCCCCCTTCGAGAAGATCCTCAAGGCGAACATCGAGGGCACCTACCACCTGTACGCGGCCGCCCGCGAGGAGGGCGTCGGCAGGATCGTCTTCGCCTCCTCCAACCACGCCGTCGGCTACACCCCGCGCCCCCGGGGCGACGACCCCCTGATCCCCGTCGACACCCCGCGCCGCCCGGACACCTACTACGGCCTGTCCAAGTGCTTCGGCGAGGACCTCGCACAGCTCTACTGGGACCGGCACGGCCTGGAGACGGTCTCGGTGCGCATCGGCTCCTGCTTCCCCGAGCCGACCAGTGTGCGCATGCTCTCCGTGTGGATGAGCCCCGCCGACGGCGCCCGCCTCTTCCACGCGGCCCTGACCGCCGAGAACGTCGGCCACACCGTCGTCCACGGCTCCTCCGCCAACACCCGGCTGTGGTGGGACCTCACCTCCGCGCGGGCGCTCGGCTACGAGCCGCAGGACGACTCCGAGCCCTACGCCGAGAAGCTCATCGCCGAGCAGGGCGAACTGCGGGACGGCAACGAGGCGCACGCCTACCTCGGCGGCCAGTTCGTGACGGACCCGCCGATCTGGCCGTACTGACCGGACGGAGTGCGAACCAGGGCGGGCGGGCAGAGAACGGGCCCGCCCGCTCGGGCATTCGGGCACGACCCGCAGACGGCAGGGACACGCCCTCAGGGGCGCGGGGAACTGCGCGACCAGCCACAACGCACCGGCAGACGGCCACGGACACCCCTCGCCGCCCCGCACACCCGCACGACCGAACGGGCACATCCGGGCAGGATCACGCCCGCAACAGACCTGGCCACTACGGAACACCCCCTGTAGAACTTCCCCCAAGGCCCCACCGAGGGCCCGAACGGGCAGCACGGCAGGAAGGCGGGTGACGGCCATGAGCAGAACCGCGGAGGAACGCCAGCGCGAGATCGTGCTGGCCGCACGCCGGGACGGCGCCGTCGACGTCACCGCCCTCGCCACCGAGCTGGGCGTGGCCAAGGAGACCGTACGGCGGGACCTGCGCGTCCTGGAGGACCACGGCCTGCTCCGCCGTACCCATGGCGGCGCCTACCCCGTGGAGAGCGCCGGCTTCGAGACGACGCTCGCCTTCCGGGCCACCAGCCACGTCCCCGAGAAGCGCCGGGTCGCGGCCGCCGCGGCCGAGCTGCTCGGCGACGCCGAGACCGTCTTCGTCGACGAGGGCTACACCCCGCAGCTCATCGCCGAGGCACTCCCCCGGGACCGGCCGCTGACCGTGGTCACCGCGTCCCTGCCGGTCGCGGGCGCCCTAGCCGAGGCCGAGCACGTCTCCGTGCTGCTGCTCGGCGGCCGGGTGCGGCGCGGCACGCTGGCCACCGTCGACCACTGGACGACGAAGATGCTGGCCGGTTTCGTCGTCGACCTGGCGTTCATCGGCGCCAACGGCATCTCCCGCGAGCACGGCCTCACCACCCCCGATCCGGCCGTCAGCGAGGTCAAGGCCCAGGCGATCCGGGCCGCCCGGCGCGTGGTCTTCGCGGGCGTCCACACCAAGTTCGGAGCGGTCAGCTTCTGCCGGTTCGCCGAGGTGGGCGCGCTGGAGACGATCGTGACGAGCACCCTGCTGCCGTCCTCCGAAGCACACCGCTACTCCCTGCTCGGACCTCAGGTCATCCGGGTCTGACACCACACCCACGTCCCCCACCGGGCGCAGCCACGCCCTGCGCTGCCCCTTATCTCCCCATACCTCCAGGAGCGATCCATGCGAACCCAGAGCCGACGACGGCCACCGCGAGCCCCGCTCGCCCTGGCCGCCGCAGGGACGCTGCTCGCCCCGCTGCTCTCCGGCTGCTGGGTCGGCGCGGGCGGGGCCGGTTCCGGCGGCGACGCCATCAACGTCCTGATGGTCAACAACCCGCAGATGGTCGAGTTGCAGAAGCTGACCCGCGCCCACTTCACCCAGGAGACGGGCATCAAGGTCAACTTCACGGTCCTGCCCGAGAACGACGTCCGCGACAAGATCAGCCAGGACTTCGCCAACCAGGCCGGCCAGTACGACGTCGCCACCCTGTCCAACTACGAGATACCGATCTACGCCCGCAACGGCTGGCTGCGCCAGATGAACGGCTACGTCGCCAAGGACCCGGCCTACGACGAGCAGGACATCCTCAAGCCGATGCGCCAGTCCCTCACGGCGGACGACGGCAAGCTCTACGGACAGCCCTTCTACGGCGAGTCGTCGTTCCTGATGTACCGCAAGGACGTGTTCGAAAGGAAGGGCCTGACGATGCCCGCGCACCCCACCTGGCAGCAGGTGGCGGACCTCGCGGCGAAGGCGGACGGCGCCGAACCCGGCATGAAGGGCATCTGCCTGCGCGGCCTGCCCGGCTGGGGCGAGGTGATGGCCCCGCTCACCACGGTCGTCAACACCTTCGGCGGCACCTGGTTCGACAAGGACTGGAAGGCACGGCTCGACTCCCCCGCCTTCGAGAAGGCGACGAAGTTCTATGTCGACCTGGTGCGCGAGCACGGCGAGTCCGGCGCCGCCCAGGCCGGCTTCGCCGAGTGCCTGAACAACATGACCCAGGGCAAGGTCGCCATGTGGTACGACGCCACCTCCGCGGCCGGATCCCTGGAGGCGGCGAAGTCCCCGGTGAAGGGCAAGGTGGGCTACGCCCCCGCTCCCGTGGAGAAGACCGAGTCCTCCGGCTGGCTCTACACCTGGGCCTGGGGCATCCAGAAGGCCTCCCGCAACCCGGACAACGCCTGGAAGTTCGTCTCCTGGGCGTCCGGCAAGGGCTACGAGGAGCTGGTCGGCGACCAGGTGGGCTGGTCGAACGTCCCGGCCGGCAAGCGGGCGTCGACCTACGCCAACGCCGACTACCGCAAGGAGGCCGGGGCCTTCCAGGAGATGACCAAGGAGGCCATCGAGCAGGCCCGGCCGACCGACCCCGGGGTGCAGCCGCGGCCCGCTCCCGGCATCCAGTTCGTCGGCATCCCCGAGTTCACCGACCTCGGCACCAAGGTCTCCCAGGAGATCAGCGCGGCCATCGCCGGACGCCAGTCCGTCGAGTCGGCCCTGAAGAAATCCCAGGCGCTCGCCGAGAAGATCTCCGAGGAGTACGAGGGACGATGACCGCCACGACAACGGCCCCAGCGGCCTCACCCGAGCTGCGCGCCCCGGTCCCCCGGCCCTCCGCCCGGCTGCGTGCCTGGGCCACCCGGGCCCCGCTGCTGCCCGCCCTGATCTTCATGATCGTCGTCACCCAGCTGCCCTTCGTGGCCACGCTGGTGATCTCCTTCTTCGACTGGAACTCCCTCTACCCCGACGCCCGGCACTTCACCGGCGTCGACAACTACCAGGAGGTCCTCACCGACCCGGACCTGCGCCACTCGGTGTGGACGACCGTGCTGCTGACGGTCGCGGTGGTGCTGGCGAGCCTGGTACTGGGGCTTGCGCTCGCCCTGCTGCTGGACCGGAGGTTCAAGGGCCGGGGCGTGGTCCGCACGCTGCTGATCGCGCCGTTCCTGGTCGTGCCGGTCGCGGCCGCCCTGCTCTGGAAGCATGTGCTCTACAACCCTGAATACGGCCTGTTCAATGGGCTGTTGCACTATGTGGGCGGCCCACAGCCCGACTGGATCTCGAACACCCCGCTGCTGGCGGTCGAGGCGTCCCTGGTCTGGCAGTGGACCCCGTTCATGATGCTGATCCTGCTGGCCGGACTGCAGAGCCGCGACCACGAGCAGATCGAGGCGGCCCGGGTCGACGGCGCGAGCGACTGGCAGATCTTCGTCCATCTGACGCTGCCGCACCTGCGCCGCTACCTCGAACTGGGCGCCCTGCTCGGCTCGATCTACATCGTCCAGAACTTCGACGCGGTCTTCACGATCACGTCCGGGGGCCTCGGCACCGCCAACCTCCCCTACACCGTCTACCAGAGCTTCTACCAGGCCCACGAGAACGGCCTCGCCTCGGCCGCGGGCGTCCTGGTGGTCATCGGCTCGATCGTCATCGCGACCTTCGCCCTGCGCGTGGTGTCGTCCCTGTTCCGCGAGGAGGTGTCCCGCGCATGAGCACGACCGCACCGCGTGCCCGCCGTGTCCGTGGCAAGGGTGCGGGCCTGGGCCTGCTGGCCTGGCTGCTCGGCATCGCGTTCTTCCTGCCCATCGCGTGGATGGCGCTGACGTCCTTCCACTCGGAGACGGACGCGGCGACCAACCCGCCGTCCTTCGCGGCCTCGCTCACCCTGGACGGCTACCGCGAGTTCTTCGGCGCGGGCGGTGGCGCGAGCCCCTGGCCTGCCCTGATCAACTCCACCGTCGCGTCCCTGGCCTCGACCCTGCTGGTGCTGCTGCTGGCCTTCCCGGCGGCGTACGCGCTGTCCATCAACCGCGTCCGCAAATGGACGGACGTGCTGTTCTTCTTCCTCTCCACGAAGATGCTGCCGGCCGTGGCGGGCCTGCTGCCGATCTACCTGTTCGCCAAGAACGCCGGGATGCTCGACAACATCTGGCTGCTGGTCATCCTCTACACGTCCATGAACCTGCCGATCGCGGTGTGGATGATGCAGTCCTTCCTCGCCGAGATCCCGGTCGCGGTGATCGAGGCCGCGAAGGTGGACGGGGCCCGGCTGCCGACCATCCTCGCGCGCGTGGTCGCCCCGATCTCCCTCCCCGGGATGGCCGCCACCGCCCTGATCTGCTTCATCTTCAGCTGGAACGAGCTGCTGTTCGCCCGGGTGCTCACGGGTGTGGTCGCCGAGACCGCCCCCGTCTTCCTGACCGGCTTCATCACCAGCCAGGGCCTGTTCCTGGCGAAGGTGTGCGCCGCGTCGCTCGTCATCTCCCTGCCGGTGCTCGCCGCGGGGTTCGCCGCCCAGGACAAGCTGGTCCAGGGCCTGTCGTTGGGAGCCGTGAAATGAAGGCCGCCGTCATCGAGTCCGTGGGCAAGGCCGTCGTCGCCGAGGTCCCCGACCCGACGCCCGGCCCGCGCGAGGTCGTGGTCGAGGTCGCGGCCTGCGGCCTGTGCGGAACCGACCTGCACATCCTCCAGGGCGAGTTCGCCCCGAAGCTGCCGATCGTGCCCGGGCACGAGTTCGCGGGCGAGGTGGTCGGGGTCGGCACCGGGGTCACGGAGGTGGCGGTGGGCGACCGGGTCGCCGTCGACCCGTCCCTGTACTGCTACGAGTGCCGCTACTGCCGTACCGGCCACAACAACCTCTGCGAACGCTGGGCGGCGATCGGGGTGACCACGGCCGGGGGCGCGGCACAGTACGCCGTCGCCCCGGTGGCGAACTGCGTGAAGCTCCCCGAGCACGTCCGCACCGAGGACGCCGCCCTCGTGGAGCCGCTGTCCTGCGCGGTCCGCGGCTACGACGTGCTCCGGTCCCGCCTCGGCGCCCACGTCCTGATCTACGGCTCCGGCACCATGGGCCTGATGATGCTGGAGCTGGCCAAGCGCACCGGCGCGGCGAGCGTGGACGTCGTCGACGTGAACCCGGCCCGTCTGGAGACCGCCCGCGGCCTCGGTGTCTCGGCGTCGGCGGCGAACCCCGACGAACTGGACCGTCCGCAGGGCTGGGACCTGGTCATCGACGCCACCGGCAACGCGGCGGCGATCCAGGACGGCCTGGACCGGGTGGCCAAGGCGGGCACGTTCCTGCAGTTCGGCGTGGCCGACTACGCGACGCGGGTGACGATCGACCCGTACCGCATCTACAACCAGGAGATCACCATCACCGGCTCGATGGCGGTGCTGCACAGCTTCGAACGGGCGGCGGAGCTCTTCGCGAACGGCGTCCTCGACCCGGACGTGTTCATCAGCGACCGCATCCCGCTGGAGCGCTACCCCCAGGCGCTGGACCAGTTCGCGGCGGGCGTCGGCCGCAAGATCGTCGTCGTGCCGTAGGGGAGGAACCGAGCGGACCGGGGGGCAGGCGAAAAGCGCTGGGCGCCTGCCCCCCGCCGCCGTACCCTCACGGCATGCCGAGACCTCATGGATTCACCTACGAGCAGCACACGGGCGGCACCGTCCGCATCAGCCACCACGGCCGCCCCGCCACCACCTTGAACGGCCCCCGCGCCGCGCGGTTCCTCGCCGAGGTCGAGACCTCCGAGCCCCAGCTCGTCATGGCCCGCTGGACCGGCAACTACAAGCGCGGCAACGAGCGCACCGCCCGGGACCACCCCCGCAATCGACGGTGACCCGATTGGCGGCAAGGTAAGGGAACGGCAAAACCGCCTCGCTCGTTCACCCGGCATGACAGCTATGACCCCCGGCTCGAACATCCCCCTGTCCGCCGCCCGCGTGACGGTGGACGTCGCCGCTCCGGTGCGGCTCGACGTATCGGGCCTGCTGCTCACCGCCGACGGCAAGGTGCGCTCCGACGACGACTTCATCTTCTACAACCAGCCGTCGGGCCCGGGCGTGACGTACCGCTCGGGCGGCGGCAGCGCGCCCGACGCGATCGTGGTCGACACAGCGGCCCTGCCCCCCGGCATCGAGAAGATCGTCGTCACGGCGAGCCCGGACGCCGCGGGCCAGACCTTCCAGGGCATCGAACCGACGGCCACGATCCGCAACGCGGACGACGGCTCCGTCCTGGCCTCCTTCACACCGCCCCAGCTCGGCAGCGAGACGGCCCTGGTCATCGTGGAGGTCTACCAGCGCAACGGGCAGTGGAAGGCCCGCGCCGTCGGCCAGGGATACGCCAACGGCCTTGCGGGCATCGCCACGGACTTCGGAGTCACGGTGGAGGAACCGGCCGCCGCCCCGTCGCAGCCGATGACCCCGCCGCCGGCCCCGGTGCAGCCGCCCGCCCCGCCCGTCTCCGCTCCCGCCGCGCCCCCGGCCGCCCCGGCCACGCCTCCCCCGCCCGCCCCCGGCGCCGGGAAGATCAACCTCGACAAGGGACGCGTCAGCCTCCAGAAGAACCAGACGGTTTCCCTGATCAAGGGCGGGCAGCCGTTGCTCTCCCAGGTCCGGATGGGTCTCGGCTGGGAGCCGGCGTACCGCGGCAAGGACATCGACCTGGACGCCTCGGTCATCGCCTACGGGCCGCAGCGCAACCACATCGACAGCTGCTACTTCGGCAAGCTCCAGATCGTGGGCGGCGCCATCCGGCACTCCGGCGACAACCTCACGGGTGAGGGCGGCGGGGACGACGAGACCATCATGGTCGACCTCGGCCGCCTCCCCCAGGAGGTCACGGGCCTGGTCTTCACGGTGAACTCCTTCTCCGGCCAGAAGTTCACCGAGGTCGCCAAGGCCTACTGCCGCCTGCTGGACGGCACGACCGGCGAGGAGCTGGTCCGCTTCGACCTCACCTCCGCCGAGCCCCAGACGGGTGTCCTGATGGCCAAGCTCATCCGTCAGTACTCGGGCGAGTGGGAGATGACGGCCATGGGCGACTTCGTGAAGTCCCGCACGGTGCGAGGGATGGTGAAGCCCGCGGCGCAGGCGCTGTAACCCGCGACCGACGCCGGGGGCGCCCCCTCACCCGAGGGGGCGCCCGGCCGGCCGCGTCACCGGGCCCCCGCGCCCAGCCCCTCCATCAGCAGTGCCAAGTACCGCCTCAGAAGCCGGTCCCCGCCATCCGCCGGCTCCGACGCGGTCGCCATCCCATGAGCCAGCCGCAGCACATCGCCCGGCTCGACGTCCGCCCGCAGCGTGCCCTCTTCCTGCGCCGCCCGCACCAGCCTCCCGGCCGCCCCCTTCACCGAGTCGCCGCAGGCGGTGGCCACGGCCGTCCCGCTCCCGGTAACGGCCGGTCCCAGCAGCGCCTTCAGCCCGCGCATCCGCATCAGCCCGGCGCCGAGCTCGAACAGCCACTCCCTCAGCGCCTCACCCGGCGGCAGTTCCTCCGCCAGCACACCGGCCCGGGCCGCGATCGCCTCGACACGCTCCAGATAGGCGGCCTCCAACAGCGCCTGTCGGGTCGGGAAATGCCGGTACAGCGTGCCCGAGCCGACCCCGGCACGCTTGGCGATGTCGTCGAGCGAGGCGCCCTCCCCGTGCTCGGCGAAGGCCTCGGCGGCGACCGTCAGCAACCGCTCGTGGTTGCGCCGGGCATCCGCCCGCATGGGCCTGACCTGCGCCACGCGACCTCTCCTCACGAACCGGGGACTTCTTCGCACTCTACCGAGACCCGCGGGGGCGATCAGGCGGAGTCACGCACCACGAGTTCGGGCGTCACCCACGCGTCCGCGCCCCGCAACGGCTCCTCACCCGCGCGCAACCGGGCCACCTGCTCCACGGCCAGCCGTCCCAGCTGCCGCTTGTCGATGTGCAGGGTGGTCAGGGCGGGTTCGACGAGCTCACCCAGTGAGAGCCCGTCGAAGCCCAGCACGGCCAGATCCTCGGGGACCCTCCGGCCGAGCCGCCGGCCGGTACGCATCGCCCCGACAGCGATCAGGTCGTTGAACCCAAAAACCGCGGTGACCTCAGGCCGCCGGTCCAGCAGCCGCTCCATGCCGTCCTCACCCCCGGCGACGCTGTGCTCCTGGCACGTCACGACCCAGTCCTCGTCGACCGGCAGACCCAGCCGCCGCGCCTGCGCCAAAAAGGCCTGCTTGCGGAGGTCGGGACCGTGCACGCCGTCCAGCATGCCGATCCTGCGGTGCCCGGCGCTCAACAGATGCTCCATGCCCTGCTGGACTCCGGACACGGCGTCGATGCCGACGGCCGCGAACCGGGTCTGCTGCGGACCACGCTCCAGCAACACCAGCGGCACGCCGCCCAGGTGCCGGGTGAGCACGTCGTCCGGGTCCTGGAAGTAGCCGACGACCGCGTCCGCCTGGTGCGAGAGCACGTCGAGCGCCTCCCGCTCCCTGGCCTCGTCGATCCGGGAGTCCCACACGACGACCTGCCAGCCACGCTGCTCGGCTGCCTCCAGCACTCCGGCGGCCACCTCGGGGAAGAACGGATTGCGCAGGTCCGGAATGACCAGACCCGCCGTCACCGCGCCCTTCTGGACGAGTCCGCGCGCGAACCGGCTGGGCCGGTAGTCCAGGAGCCGCGCCGCCTCCAGGACCCGCTCCTTGGTACCGGGGTCGATCTCACCCTTGTCGTTGACCGCCCGCGAGACCGTCTGACGCGACACCCCGGCGAGCCGTGCGACGTCGTGGATCGTGGCCCGACGCCGCGCACCGTCGGACCGCTCTGCACGCTGATTGTCCGTCCACACGCCCAGCACTGTATCCGCCCACCGGCACCACAGAGCCGGTCAGAACAACGCACTGTACGCGTTCAGCGCCGGCTGCCCTCCCAGATGGGCATAGAGCACCGTGGCGTCCCGCCCGATCTCGCCCCTGGACACCAGGTCGATCATCCCGGCCATGGACTTGCCCTCGTAGACGGGGTCGGTGACCATCCCCTCCGTCCGGGCGGCGAGCCGCATCGCCGCGAGGGTGGTCTCGTCGGGGGCGCCGTAGACCCCCGCGTGGTACCGCTCGTCGAGTTCCACGTCGGCTTCGGTCAGTTCACGCTTCACACCGATGAGCCGCCCGGTGCGGTCGGCGATCCGGGCGATCTGGCCGCGGGTCTCGGCCGGCTTCGCCGAGGCGTCGACGCCGAGCACGCGCCGGGCTCGCCCGCCCGCCTCCTCCAGCGCGGCGAACCCGGCGACCATGCCGGCCTGGGTCGACCCGGTCACCGAGCACACCACGACGGTGTCGAAGAAGACGCCCAGCTCCCGCTCCTGCTCGGCCACCTCGTACGCCCACCCGGCGAAGCCGAGTCCGCCGAGCGGATGGTCGGAGGCCCCGGCCGGGATGGCGTACGGCTTCCCGCCGCCCTCCGCCACCTCCCGGAGCGCCTGCTCCCAGCTCTCCTTGAAGCCGATGCCGAACCCGGCTTTCACCAGCCGCACATCGGCCCCGGCGAGACGGCTGATCAGGATGTTGCCGACCTTGTCGTACACGGCGTCGGGCCAGTCCACCCAGCTCTCCTGCACGAGCACACACTTGAGCCCGGCCCGGGCGGCGACGGCCGCGACCTGACGGGTGTGGTTGGACTGCACACCACCGATGGACACGAGGGTGTCGCAGCCCTGGGCGAGCGCGTCGGCGACCAGGTACTCCAGCTTGCGGGTCTTGTTGCCGCCGTAGGCCACACCGGAGTTGCAGTCCTCGCGCTTGGCCCAGAGGGATGCGCCGCCGAGCCGCGCGGTGAGCCGCTCCAGGGGGTGCACGGGCGAGGGCCCGAAGAGCAGGGGGTAACGCGCGTACGAGGAGAGGGACATGGTGCCTCCGGGGTCGGTCTGTCGATCGGCATCGGGGTCGGCCAGCAGGAGCCGGACTCAGTCGGCAAGCTCCTCCAGGCCTCGCCAGATCTCCGCCGTGACATGGACGGCCCCGTCCACGTCACCGGCCTCACAGGCCTCGATCAGCCGCTCGTGCAGCCCGGCGGACCGGCAGCTGCCGCCCTCGCCGAAGCGCTGTCGCTCCAGGCGGCGGATGAGCGGGGTGTAGCGGGCGACGGTCGCGGCGGCGGCGCGGTTGCCGCTCACCCGGACGAGGACGTCGTGCAGTTCGTCGTCGGCCCGCAGCGCAGCGTCCACCTCTCCGGCGGACACGGCGGCGGCGAACCGCTCGTTGGCGGCGCGCATCACCGTGAGGTCGGCGGTTCCCAGCCGGGGCACGGCGATCCGCGTCACGAGCTCGTGCATGGCGCCGACCACCGCGGCGGCGTCCCGTACGTCGGAAGCCACCAGCGGGGTCACCCGGGTGTAGCTCTGCGGCTTGCTCTCCAGCAGCCCCTCGTCCACCAGCCGGGAGAACGCCTCGCGCACGGGCGCCCGGGACAGCCCGAGCCGCTTCGCGAGCTCCGCGTCCCGCACCACCGCGCCGGGCTCGATCTCCCCGGCCACGATGGCGTCCCTGATCGATGCGTACGCGCGGTCCCTGAGCAGGGTCCGGGGCACGGGCCGGAGGGTCTCCATGAACTGAAATGTTAGATGTCAGCCCGAGCTGTCATCAAGGGCGGTGCACGGAACAGCTCAGGCCACCCACGGCCAGTCGGCGTCCCGTGCGGCCTCGATCAGCGGAACCATCCGGAACGCCGCGTCCGAGAGCCCACCGAACGTGTGCCGGTGCCCCGTGCCCGACGGGCCGTGGCCCGCCCGGTACCCGGCGAGGTTCCAGGTGTAGGCCGGCACGTCGGCCGGGATCTGCTCGGTCGGGTCGCCCCGGTGGTGGTGCGTGTACTGCTCGTCGGTGACGATCAGCACCCGGTCGTGCTTCTTGTAGTGCCGGCGCACCGCCTCCGTCGTGTCGGTGCCGCCCAGGTCGCCGAACCGGTCGAGGATCTTCAGCACCGACTCACCCGCGCGGAAGTTCACCCGGTTGCTCGTCGAGCCGAACTCGACCAGGTCCGCGCGCTCCGCCCGCAGCGCGAGCGCCGTTCCGAAGATCGCCGCCGCGTCGGCGCGGTCGAGATCCGAGCGGTCGGACAGCCGCGACCAGAACATCGAGCCCGAGCGGTCCACGAGCACCAGCGTCCGGCCGGGCAGCGCCGGCACGTTGGCCAGCGAGTGCCCGAGGGCCCGCTCCAGCGCGTACGACCACCGCAGCGACGGCGCGTGCCGGTACGCGGCGAGGTAGCGGAAGGGGAACTGCCGCGAGCGCGCGACCTCCGCCGGGTCGCTGATCCGCGCGGCGACCCGCTCGGCCACCTCGTCCGAGACCCCGGCCTCGTCGAAGTTGCGCAGGTTGCGCACGAGCGCCATGGTCCCCATGGAGGGGATCACGGCCTCCCAGGCCGCCTTGTCCATCGGCCCCTGGAGCCAGCCCGCCAGCGCTTCCCACGTCATGCCGGCCCCGGCCAGCCGCTCGGCACCGCCCTCTGCGGTCACGACCGCGCGCCGCTCCGCCACGGGCAGCGCCATCAGCTCACGGTGCGCCGCGAGAACGTGGTCGGACACGGGCGGCACGGCGGTGTCCGGGTGGTGCCGGCGGTCGAGGGCGTACCGGAACAGCTCGCCCTGCCACGGCTTGTCCGGGTCCGGTGCCGCGTGCACGAGGTTGAGGATGTCGCCGAAGCGGTAGCCCTTGGAGGCGGTGTCGTACTTCAGCAGCGCCTTGCCGTGGTAAAGGCGGCGCACGGCGTCCGCGACACCGCGCTTGACCGGCTTCGGCACGTTCCGCCCGTACATCGTGGTCCAGTACGCGAGCAGTTCACCGGGCTCGTCGGGCCGCTGGAGCACGGAGGCGACGACCTGCCGGTTGGACGGACCGTCGGTCGCGCCCGCGTCCAGGCGGGCCTTGACGTACTCGGCGGCGCCGACGACCGAGGCCGTACGCAGCTGGCCCGGGCCGCGCAGCCAGCCGAGCAGTCCGGCCGTCCACTCCGGGTCGCTGACGGCGAGTTCGCGGACGAGCCGCTGGAACCGGTCGTCGCGTTCGGCGCCGGTCTCGTAGAAGGTCTGCTGGGAGACGAAGTGGGAGACGGCGAGCAGGAAGAGCTCGGAGCGGGCGTCCCGCTCGCGGCCCCGGCCGCCCTCGTAGGTGCGCAGCACTCGCCCGGTGGACGTCACGCGCGAGACGGGACGCGCGCGGGCTGCCTTGGAATTGAATCGAGCCATGGTGAATTCCCCCGAATTCTCTAGCATTTCGAAGGAGACGCCGCATGCGGGAATAGAGGTGGGTGCCCGAGGACAGAAGTCGGCGACGGACTAATTCAGATGCTCTACCGATTGAGCTACAGCGACCCGAAGTCGCTGACGGGACTCGAACCCGCAACCCTCCGATCCCAGGAAGTAACCGTTGCCTTCGCACCGGGCACCCACCACATGCCGCGCCTCCCGAGATCAAGTCGGCGGCGGCGTCGGATTCTATGGAAGAGAAGTAGCCGCTGCCATCGCACCGGGAAGTGCGTGACGTTGTGATCTCACTGTAGGAGGCGCGACTCGGGAATCGCGACCGAATTTATGACCGCCGGCGCCGCAGAAGGGGCAGGGGCGCGGGGAACTGCGCGAAAAGCCACAGCGCGCACCCGCACCCGCGATCCGAGGTCAACCCCCCTGCTGCGAGCGCGCCTTGAACGCGGCCTTCCGCGCTTCCTTGGCCACCTTCTTGTCGGGATGCAACCGGCCCATCGCCTCCAGCACATCCGCGGTCGCCGGATGATCGACCCGCCACACGGCCTCGAAGAATCCGCCGTGCTGCTGCGCGAGCCCCTCCACCAGCGCCCGCAGCTCCTCGGAGTTGCCCTCCGCGGCGAGCTGCGCGGCCACCGTGTCGATGGTCAGCCAGTACACCATCGCCTCGGACGGCGCGGGCACGTCCATCGCGCCGTTCTCGGTCAGCCACACCCGCGCGAGCCCGCCCAGTTCGGCGTCGTCGAGCACCTCGCGCAGGGCGGGCTCGGCCGAGGGCCCCACCAGCGACAGGGCCTGCTGGCACCGCAGCCGCCGCAGCGGCGCCCCGGCGTCCAGGCCCCGGGCGGCGCCCAGCAACTCCCGTGCCGCGTCCAGCGCTTGGCGCCGCTGGAGCCACTGCTCGGTCTCGGCCTGCGCGGCACCGGGCGGGTACTGTGCGGTGCCGTCGAGCAGTACGTCGGCGCCCTTGTCGGCGAGGTCTCCGACGGCCGGTGCCTCGTACCCGGCCTCCATCAGCCGCGCGCGCATGCCGTAGAGGCCGAGCGGGGTGAGCCGGACCATGCCGTACCGGGAGACGTCGATGTCGTCGACGGGTGCGGCGGGCTCCTCGTCGGCGTCGGCCATGAGCGCCTCGTCGACCGGCTGGTACGCGACGAACCCCACCGGCTCCAGCATCCGGAACTGGTCGTCCAGCCGCATCATGGCGTCGGACACCTGCTCGAGGACGTCGTTGGTGGGCTCGCCCATGTCGCTGGGCACGATCACCGAGGCGGCCAGCGCCGGCAGCGGCACCGGGGCGTCGCCGGGGGTGTCCTCGCCGGCGGTCAGCAGGTAGAGGTTGCCGAGCACGCCGTCGAGGAACTCGGCCTCGGCCTCGGGGTCCCAGTCGAGGGAGGAGAGGTCGACCTCGCCGTCCTCGCCCATGAGATCGTCCAGGTCCGGCACGCTCGCGTCGGCGAGCACGGTCTCCAGGGCGGCGAGCCACACGGCGAGCACGTCCCGCGGGGAGCCACCGGTGAGCAGGGCCAGGTCCTCGCCGGCCGTCACCGTGCCCTCCTCCTCGTCGACGACCTCGACGAGTCCGGCGTCCACGGCGACCCGCCACGCCTCGCCGGCGTCGGCGGCGGCGTCGTCCCCGCTCAGCCCGAGCGCCTCGACCGCCGCGGGCAACTGCTCGTCGACGAGCCCGCCCCCGGCGTCGACCCGGGTGTCCGGCCCGGCCCAGCGGGCGAGCCGGACGGCCCGGGACAGCAACGGCGTGGACAGGGCGTCGCGCGCCAGCTCCGCTTCGGGGTGCAGCCGCACCGGCGGCAGGGGGGAGCTGTCTGACATCGGCTGTTTCTCCTAGGGCGCCTCATACGACTCAGCCGCTCAGCCTAGACGGATTTCCACCCATGCCGCCCACTTCATCTCCCCGTCAGTCGCCGTACATGGCCGAAACCTTGACAAGTGACATGAACAGGCTGGAGATTGACGCGCGTAGAAGTCGGCGGACATTTGTTCACCGGGCCGGCCCCACAGCGGCCCACCCGTCCCCTCCTTCTACGCGCGTCATCGCATCCGCCCCACAGGTAGCGACAGCAAGCCATTCCACACGTGTCCGCCCTCGTCCCGGCGCCCTGTCACGTCCCCGGAGGGAACCCCGTTGCCGAGCAAGTCGTCCGCGCGTCTCGCCGCGCTCACCGTCGCCGCCGCGTGTTCCGCGGCATCCACGATCGTCCTCACCAGCCCCGCGCACGCGGAGTCGGTCCGCATCCACGACATCCAGGGCAACACCCGGATGTCCCCGTACGCCGGTCAGCAGGTGACGGACGTGGCCGGAATCGTCACCGGCATCCGGACCTACGGCTCGTCCCGCGGCTTCTGGATCCAGGACCCGAACCCGGACGCCGACCCGGCCACCAGCGAGGGCGTGTTCGTCTTCACGAGCTCGGCCCCGAAGGGGGTCGCCGTCGGTGACTCCGTCACGGTCTCCGGCACGGTCTCGGAGTACGTCCCCGGCGGCGCGACCTCCGGCAACCAGTCGCTGACGGAGATCACCAAGCCGACGACCACGGTCGTCTCCAGCGGCAACGCGCTCCCCGCCGCCACGGCGCTCACCTCGCGCTCGGTCCCCTCCGCCTACGCCCCGGCCGGTGACCCGAACGCGAACGGCTCGATCAACGCGCTCCCCCTGAAGCCGTCGAAGTACGCCCTCGACCGCTACGAGTCGCTGGAAGGGATGACCGTCCGGATCACCGACACCCGCGTGGTCGGCGCCACCGACCCGTACACCGAGCTGTGGGTGACGGTGAAGCCGCACGAGAACCGCAACCGCCACGGCGGCACGGTCTACGGCTCCTACGACGACCAGAACGCCGGCCGCCTCCAGGTCCAGTCCCTCGGCGCGGCGGCGGAGTTCCCCAAGGCGAACGTGGGCGACACCCTCACGGGCACCACCGCGGGCCCGCTGGACTACAACCAGTTCGGCGGCTACACCCTGGTCGCCGGTGAACTCGGCACCCTGAAGAGCGGCGGCCTGGAGCGCGAGACGACCCGCAAGCAGCGTTCCTCCGAACTGGCGGTCGCCACCTACAACGTCGAGAACCTCGACCCGTCCGACGACACGTTCGCCGCGCACGCCGCCGCGATCGTGAACAGCCTGAAGTCGCCCGACATCGTGTCCCTGGAGGAGATCCAGGACAACAACGGCGCGAAGAACGACGGCACGGTCGCCGCCGACCAGACGCTGACCAAGCTGATCGACGCGATCGTCGCGGCGGGTGGCCCGAAGTACGACTGGCGCTCGATCGACCCGGCGGACAACACCGACGGCGGCGAGCCGGGCGGCAACATCCGCCAGGCCTTCCTGTTCAACCCGGAGCGGGTCTCCTTCACGGATCGCCCCGGCGGCGACGCCACCACGGCCACCGGCGTGACGAAGATCCGCGGCAAGGCCCACCTCACCCTCAGCCCCGGCCGCGTCGCCCCCGCCGACGAGGCCTGGAAGAGCAGCCGCAAGCCGCTGGCCGGCGAGTTCGTCTTCCGCGGCCGCACGGTCTTCGTCATCGCCAACCACTTCAACTCCAAGGGCGGCGACCAGGGCCTGACCGCCCAGTACCAGCCGCCGTCGCGCAGCTCCGAGACGCAGCGCCACCAGCAGGCCACCCTGGTGAACGCCTTCGTCAAGGACATCCTCGACACCCAGAAGAACGCGGCCGTCGTCACGCTGGGCGACATCAACGACTTCGAGTTCTCGAAGACCGCGCAGCTCCTGGAGGGCCGCGGCGAACTCTGGTCGGCGATCAAGTCGCTCCCCCGTAGCGAGCGTTACTCGTACGTCTACCAGGGCAACAGCCAGGTCCTCGACCAGATCCTGATCAGCCCGTCGATCCGCCGCGGCTGCGACTTCGAGTACGACAGCGTGCACGTCAACGCGGAGTTCAACGACCAGATCAGCGACCACGACCCGCAGGTCCTGCGCTTCCGCCCGTAACACCCCCGGTGGCCGGCCGGGAAACCCCGGCCGGCCACCACTCACCCGGGCACCAGCCCCAACGCATGCCTGTACCGGCCGCCGACACTCCCCTTCACCCCGGGATACGTCCGCACCCGCTCCCACATCTCACTGGCCGGCGCGGCCAGGGCCCGCTCATAGTCGTCGGCGCTCTCCCACTCCGCGTAGTTCAGCACGTGGCCGCCGTCGGTACTCAGATGGAAGTGCGCGGACACCAGCCCCGCGTTCCCCTCCGGGTCGTCGTCCAGGGCCTTCACCACGAGATCGACCCACTCCTCCCGACGCTCAGCGACCTCGAACTCGACCCGCACGGTCACGATCAGCTCCGGCACCCTCGCGTCTCCCACAGCGCGCTCCCGGCTCCGGTACCGCCGGTACCGCCCGAGCCCGACCCGCTCGATGCCCGGTACGGCGGTGTCGATCTCGTCTACGCGCTCCTGCCGGTGGGCCTTCACGAACGACTCGTAGGCATGCTCGACGGTCCACTGCGAGTAGTGCATCAGGGTGGACCCGTCCTGCCCCGCGTACACGTGATACGCCAGCAGATCCCTGGCAGGCCAGGCCCGCCGCTCCCAGGTACGCGCGATGGCCTCCACAGTCCGCTGCTGCCGCTCGGGACTGCCCACCCGCCACGTACTGAAGAAGGGGGCGCCGATACGGGGGTCGGTGAGATCGGGGTGCTGCTCGGTTCGTCGACTCATGAACACCACCCTCCGACCTCAAGCATGCTTGAGGTCAAGTGGAGTTCCCGTGCCGCCCGCAGCGGGGGCGGCCCGCACCCGCCGTCGTACGTAAGGGGCCGTGTCGGGGGGTGTCCGCCCGCAGCGGTTGGCGCGTCAACGCCAGTCAGTCGGTAAAAAGGTCCATCGCGCCGTTCCGAGGACGGACACCCCCCGGCGCGGCCCCGACCCCCACCGGCGAGATGGCGCGGACGCGAACCCCCCACCGCACCGTCAGCGATGCCCGTGCACATGCCTCCACCGCAACACGCCCACAGCCACCACGGCCCCCGCCGCCCCAGCCACCAGCATCGGCTTCGGCTTCGGATGCCGCATCCCAGCGGGAACATGCGCAGCCCGATCATGCACGGAGTGCCCCGCCTGAGCCGCACTGCTCCGCAACTGCACCGTCATAGCCCCGGCCTTGTCCCGCAGATCAGCGGCCCGCGCACGCGCACGCCCCTTCACATCCGCCTTCCCCGCCAACTCCTCCACCGTGTTGCCCAGTTCGGTACGAGTCCGCTCGATCTGCCGCCGCAGCTCATCGGGCCCCTTCGCCCCACCCGTCGCGTCCGTCATCGATGCGCCCTCTCCTTGATCGTCTCCACGTCCGCCCTGACACTCCCGAGTGCCTGCTCAGGCGTAGGCGGCGTGGCCCGCCGCAACTGAGAACGCCCCGCCATCGCCAGCACGGCCGCGATCACGAACAGCACCCCCGTCACGATCAGCGCCGCGGCCCACACCGGCAGCACCAGCGACAGCGCGGCGACACCCGCACCGGACAGCACGAGCAGCCCGGCGTACGCGACGGCGCCCGCCGCCCCGAGCAGTCCGCCGCCACGCCCCGCGCGCCGCCCCTTCTCGGCCAGCTCCTCCTTGGCGAGTGCCACTTCCTGCCGCATGAGCGTGGAGAGCTGCTCCGTGGCCTGCCCGACGAGCTCACCCACGGAGCGACGCTCGTCGTGCACGGCCCGATGATCGATGGTCCCGGTCACGGTTCCGCCTCCTCCCGAAGTCAGGACCACCCGAGTACCCGCACGCCACCATGACTACCGCGACGAATGAAACGGCACAGCCCCCGCCCCCGTGAAGAAGTACTTACAGAACCCGGCAGAAGCCGCAACCGTTACTTAACGGCCCGCGCGGCTGCCCATCACCGCTCCGCGAACACCGGCTCCCACCGCCCCTTCGTGTTGTCCTTGGGCCCCCGGAAACCGCTGAGCGGAACCGTCTTCTCCCCACCGATGGTCACCAGCACCAGCCGCTGACGGAACTCGTTCCCGTCCCGGCCGATGTCCCAGGCGACGAGCGAGTGCCCGTCCGCCCAGGCAAGCAGCTGCTGCCCGCGCACCTCCCGCCGCTTCCCGCTGCGGGCGTCGAGGACGAAGGACGACGTCTTCCACTTTTGCCCCGCGAACTGTCTGGCGACCAGCTGACCGTCGGGCGACACCCCCGCCTCCACGGACCAGTCCCGGTACCGTTCCAGCGCGGGCGCGGCCACCTCACCGCCGGTGAGGTCGTTGCAGTCACAGGAGGGCCGCTGTTCGTCGGCGGCCGGGCCGAGGACGGCCAGCTCGGGCGCGAGGGCGCGCAGCCGGGCGAGGGAACGGTGGGTGGCGGACCGTACGGTGCCGACGGAGCAGCCCAGGATGCGGGCCACCTCGCCCTCGGGCAGGTCCTCGAAGTAGCGGAGCACGAGCACGGTGCGCTGCCGCGCGGTCAGCCGGGCCAGCGCGCCGCGCATCACCAGCCGCAGCTCGGCGGCGCCGGAGGTGTCCGGGGCGATGCCGGTCTCCGGCGGTTCGGCGACGCTCAGTTCACGTCTCGGCCACTTCAGCCGCCAGCGGCTGACCTGCTGGCGGTAGAGGACCTGCCGGACGTAGGACTCGGGTTCGTCGATGCGGTGCCAGCGGCCCGCCGCTTTGATCAGCGCGTTCTGGAGCAGGTCCTCGCCCGCGTGCCGGTCGCCGCCGCTCAGCAGGATGGCGGTCTTCAGCAGCGCGGACGACCGGTTCGCCACGAACTCCCGGAAGTTCTCCTGTGCTTCGGCATCCATCGTCACCTTCGCTCTCCCCCGGGGGCGAACCCTTCGCTCACCCCCCGTACTTCATGTGACGCGTGCGGGGACACCCCGCTATGCCACCTGCCGGAAAACAACTCGGGAAACGACGGGGACGGTCCGCGCCGCAGTCTCCTGCGGCACGGACCGTCCCGTCCGGTCTGTCTGCTGCTCAGCCCGTTCAGTTCCAGGCGTACCCGTCACCGAACAGCAGCGTGTGCTCCAGCACGTCCTCCGCCGGGTCGTCGATCTGACCGACGTTGACGTTGATCAGACCGACCCGGTGGCCGTTGTGCGAGCCGGTGTTGGTCTCGTCGGCGTGCGCGGCCCCCGCAGGGAGCCAGCACACCACCAGCGCCGCGACCACCCCGGCCAGCCGGCCCGCACCGGCCCGCCCCCGCTCGTTCCTCATGCCCCGGTCCTCGTTTCGTCGGTTCGGCGTCTGATCGGACACTGCGTCCACCCGTTCATCTGCCAAAACCACCGCGAGGTCACGCCGGGTCATCCGTACGGGAAGCCCCTGGGCCGTCAGTTGTGGCTGTGGAGGATCTCGTTGAGGCCGCCCCACACCGCGTTGTTCGGCCGGGCCTCGACGGTGCCGGTGACCGAGTTGCGGCGGAAGAGGATGTTGGAGGCGCCGGACAGCTCGCGGGCCTTGATGATCTGCCCGTCGGGCATGGTGATGCGGGTGCCGGCGGTGACGTACAGCCCGGCCTCGACGACGCACTCGTCGCCGAGGGCGATGCCGACGCCCGCCTCGGCGCCGATCAGGCAGCGCTCGCCGATGGAGATGATGACGTTGCCGCCGCCGGAGAGGGTGCCCATCGTGGAGGCGCCGCCGCCGATGTCCGAGCCGTCGCCGATCACGACACCGGCGGAGATGCGGCCCTCGACCATCGAGGTGCCGAGCGTGCCGGCGTTGAAGTTGACGAAGCCCTCGTGCATGACGGTGGTGCCCTCGGCCAGGTGGGCGCCGAGGCGGACCCGGTCGGCGTCGGCGATCCGGACGCCCTTGGGGGCCACGTAGTCCGTCATGCGGGGGAACTTGTCGACGGAGGTCACCTGGAGGTGCAGGCCCTCGGCGCGGGCGTTGAGCCGCACCTTCTCAAGGTCGTCGACGGCGACGGGGCCGAGCGAGGTCCAGGCGACGTTGGCGAGGAAGCCGAAGATGCCGTCGAGGCTCTGCCCGTGCGGCTTGACCAGGCGGTGGGAGAGCAGGTGCAGGCGCAGGTAGGTGTCGTGCGCGTCGATCGGCTTCTCGTCGAGCGAGGTGATGACCGTGCGGACCGCGACCACCTCGACGCCCCGGCGGGCGTCCGGGCCGATCGCCGCGGTCGCGCCCCCGCCGAGCAGCTCCGCGGCACGCTCGGCGGACAGCCGCTCGGTGCCGGACGGGCCGGGCTGGTCGGCCAGCTCGGGCGCGGGGAACCAGGTGTCGAGAACGGTGCCGTCGGCGGCGATCGTGGCGAGGCCGGCGGCCACCGCGCCGGTGGTGCGAGGAGCAGTCGTGTCGGTCATGAGGGCAACCTAACCGCCGGACACCACTGGATGCGAACCGGTCCGGGTGCGTCTCACGGGACGGTCGGTATCCACCCCCGCCAAGCCCCCCTCAACAGCACGAACACCGACCCGATGCCCACCCCACCACCGGCCTCGCCCACCGGCCCGGCCCGTCCGCACCCCCGCCCCGGGCGGGCGATGCACGTGATCGCCCGGCGCTTCGGCGCGCGCACCGGCCAAGACCTCGTCCCCCGGCCCGCACCCGCCCCGGCCGGGGCGATCCCGCGCGCTCCGCGAGGCGGGCCCGTGCGCCCGCAGGGTTCGACCCACGGACGCCCCCCGCCCGCGCCGACGCCCCCTCACCCACCCGCCCCCGCAAGCACCCGCCCCAGCAGGTCCCGCGCGTACTCCTCGTCGAACGGCACCCCCGTCAGCAGGACCTGCAGACAGATGCCGTCGATGACAGCGACCAGTGCGCGTGCGGTGACGGGGTCCGTTCGTGGAGAGAGCAGTTCGGCGACGCCCTCGGCCCACTCGGCGGCGACGGGCCGCAGCGCGGGCCGGCGCAGCGCGGCGAGGTACAGCTCGCACTCCAGCTCCACCCCCGTACGGTCACCGGAGAGCCACGCCCCGATCCACCCGGCGAGTTCGGCGGCCAGGTCGGCCCGGGGATCCTCCAGGCCGCCGCACGAGGCGACCATCTTGGCGAAGCCCTCGTTGGTCTGCCGCAGCGCGGCGACCATCAGCTCGTCGAGGGTCCTGAAGTGGTACGTGGTGGAGCCGAGCGGCACGTCCGCCTCGGCGGCGACGCTGCGGTGGCTCAGTCCGGCGATCCCCTTCGCCCCGACGACCCGGATCGCCGCGTCGATGATCCGCTGGCGCCGCTCGGGGTCGTGCCGCCGGGCCATCAGTGGGCTCCTCCCAGGTTCAGGACCACGACCCCGACGATGATCAGCGCGATCCCGGCGGCTTTGGCGGCGGTCATGCCCTCCCCGAGGAAGACGATCCCGATCGTGGCGATGGCGGCGGTGCCGGCCCCGGCCCAGATCGCGTAGGCCGTACCGACCGACACCGTCTTCAGGGTCTGCGCGAGCAGGCCGAAGGAGAGGACGTACCCGACGAGCGTGAGCAGCGAGGGGCCGAGCCTGCTGAACCCGTCGCTGTACTTCATGGCGGTGGTCGCGCCCACTTCGGCGGCTATGGCCCCGGCCAGCAGCAGATAACCCATGTGTACGAGCGTACACAACACCTGTACACCCGTACACAACAGCGCCTTGGATATCGGAGAGAAACCGCTCTCACAAAACCAGCCACAGGCGCCCCACGCGTCCACTACGGTGTCACCGATCACACACCGGGCCACCACAACTGCGCCGCCGTCAAGGGTGCCCCGCCGGAGGAAACGCGCATGTCAGAAAGCAAGTCCCGGCCGCCACAGGACAGACCCTGGGAGAGCGGCTGGGCCCCGGACACCACCCGGGCACCGGGGACGCGACGGCTCTGGCTGGCCGGCACGCTGGCCCTGGCCACGATCACCGCGTGCGTCACGGCCATCACCGTGATGGACAGGGAGTCCGGCGACCCGGAGTCCCGGGCGGCGGAGCCGACGACCCTGAGCAGTTCGGCCCCGGGCGGCCTGATCTCCTTCGCGACCCCCTCCCAGGGCGCCACCGGGAAGCCGGGCGCGGACCATGCCGAGCCGTCCCCCACCCCCAGCACCAGCGCGCCGAGCGCCTCCCCGAGCACCGAGCCCGCGAAGAAGGCCCCGAAGCCGCCGAAGGCGTCCCCCACCCCTTCGAAGCAGCCGAAGCCCCCGTCCTCGCACGGCATATCCATACGCTCGGTCAACTTCCCCGACCGCTACTGGCGGGTGCGCGACGGCTATGTGCGTCTGGACCGGATCGGCTCGGGCCCCGAGCAGCGCGAGGACGCCACCTTCCAGCGTGTCGCCGGCCTCGCCGACTCCTCCTGCTACTCCTTCACCACGGCGGACGGCCGCTACCTGCGCCACCGCAGCTTCGTCCTGGTCGCGAACATGAACGACGGCTCGCAGCTGTTCCGCCAGGACGCCACGTTCTGCCCCCGCCACCGGTCCGCGTCCGGCACGCTCGCGCTGGAGTCGGTCAACTACCCGGGCCGCTTCCTGCGCCACCGCGACTTCCAGCTCCGCCTGGACCCCTACGAGAACAGCCGGCTGTACCGGTCGGACACGTCGTTCCAGATGGTCGCGGGGCTGGACTGAGCACATGCGTGAGGGCGGCACCCGGATCGGGTGCCGCCCTCACGCTCGTCAGTACATCTCAGACGTTGAACCCGAGGGCCCGAAGCTGCTCGCGTCCGTCGTCCGTGATCTTGTCGGGGCCCCACGGGGGCATCCAGACCCAGTTGATCCGCAGCTCGCTCACGAGGCCGTCCGTGGCGGACTTCGCCTGGTCCTCGATGACGTCCGTCAGCGGGCAGGCCGCCGACGTCAGGGTCATGTCGAGCGTCGCGATGTTCGCGTCGTCGATGTGAATGCCGTAGATCAGGCCGAGGTTGACGACGTCGATGCCCAACTCGGGGTCGACCACGTCGTACAGCGCCTCACGGACCTCCTCCTCGGAGGCCGGCTTCATCTCAACGGTCTCGCTCATGCCGTCGTCTCCTTCTCGGCGTCGGCTCCGCCCAGAACCTGGGCCGTCGCGTCCTTCCAGGCCATCCAGCTCAGCAGGGCGCACTTCACCCGGGCCGGGTACTTGGACACCCCGGCGAACGCGACCGCGTCCTCCAGGATCTCCTCCATCGCGTCGTCGGGTTCGAGCTTCCCCTTGGACTGCATCAGCTCCAGGAAGGTCTCCTGGATCTTCCGCGCGTCGGAGAGGTCCTTGCCGACGAGGAGGTCGTTCAGTACGGACGCACTCGCCTGGCTGATCGAACAGCCCTGGCCCTCGTACGAGACGTCCTCGATCGTGGTGCCGTCGTACTTCACGCGCAGCGTGATCTCGTCACCGCACGTCGGGTTGACGTGGTGCACCTCGGCGTCGCCATCCCGCAAGCCCCGCCCGTGCGGGTTCTTGTAGTGGTCCAGGATGACTTCCTGGTACATGGAGTCCAGTTTCACCGTCTAGCACGCCCCTCAGCCGAAGAAGTTCCGTACGTGCTCCAGGCCGTCGACCAGTGCGTCGATCTCGGCCGGCGTGGAGTACAGATAGAACGACGCTCGCGTGGTCGCAGGAATTCCGTAGCGCAGGCAGACCGGACGGGCGCAGTGGTGACCGACCCGGACCGCGATGCCCTGCTCGTCGAGGACCTGGCCCACGTCGTGCGGGTGGATGTCCCCGAGGGTGAAACTGATCGCCGCGCCGCGCTCCTCGGCCGTGGTCGGGCCGATGATCCGCAGGTCGGGGACCTCCGCCAGCCGCTTCACCGCGTACTCGGTGAGTGCGTGCTCATGGGCGAGGATCTTGTCCATGCCGATCGCGTCGAGGTAGTCGATGGCCGCGCCGAGTCCGACCGCCTGGGCGATCGGGGGCGTGCCCGCCTCGAACTTGTGGGGCGCCGGGGCGTAGGTCGAGGAGTGCATCGACACCGTCTCGATCATCTCGCCGCCGCCGAGGAACGGAGGCAGGTCCTCCAGCAGCTCCTGGCGGCCCCAAAGGACGCCGATGCCGGTCGGGGCGCACATCTTGTGGCCGGTGAAGGCCACGAAGTCGGCCTGCAGGGCCTGTACGTCCAGCGGCATGTGCGGCGCCGCCTGGGAGGCGTCGATGCAGACCAGCGCACCGACCTCCTGGGCGCGGCGCACGATCGCCTCGACCGGGTTCTGCGTGCCGAGGATGTTGGAGACCAGCACGAAGGAGACGATCTTCGTCTTCTCGGTGATGACCTCGTCGATGTTCGACAGGTCGAGGCGGCCGTCGTCGGTCAGGCCGAACCACTTCAGCTTCGCGCCCGTGCGCTGCGCGAGCAGCTGCCACGGCACGATGTTGGAGTGGTGCTCCATCTCCGTGATGACGATCTCGGTCTCGGAGTCCACGCGGTAGGGCTCGTCGGCCCAGCCCAGCATGTTCGCCACGAGGTTGAGCGACTCCGAGGCGTTCTTGGTGAAGATCACCTCGTCGCGGCTGGGCGCGTTGATGAACTCCGCGACCTTGTCGCGCGCGCCTTCGTACAGCGCCGTGGCCTCCTCGGCGAGCACATGCACACCGCGGTGGACGTTGGCGTTGTAGCGCTCGTAGTACTCGCTCAGGGCGTCCAGCACCTGGCGCGGCTTCTGGCTGGTCGCCGCGTTGTCCAGGTACACGAGCTTCCGGCCTTCGTGGACCTGCCGGTCCAGGATGGGGAAGTCCTTGCGGATCGCCTCGGTGTCGAGGAGGCCCGGCAGCTGTGTCACGCGGATGCGCCACCCTTCGCGTATGCCTCGTAGCCCTCGTTCTCCAGCTTGTCGGCGAGCTCGGCGCCGCCGGACTCGACGATCCGGCCGCCGGAGAAGACGTGCACGTGGTCGGGCTTGATGTAGCGCAGGATGCGCGTGTAGTGCGTGATCAGCAGCGTGCCGACCTCGCCCGTCTCGCGGACGCGGTTCACGCCCTCCGAGACGACGCGCAGGGCGTCGACGTCCAGACCGGAGTCGGTCTCGTCGAGGATCGCCATCTTCGGCTTGAGAAGCTCCAGCTGGAGGATCTCGTGGCGCTTCTTCTCACCGCCGGAGAAGCCCTCGTTGACATTGCGCTCGGCGAAGGCCGGGTCCATGTTGAGGCGCTCCATGGCCTCCTTGACCTCCTTCACCCAGGTGCGCAGCTTGGGGGCCTCGCCGCGGATGGCGGTGGCGGAGGTGCGCAGGAAGTTCGACACGGAGACACCCGGTACCTCGACCGGGTACTGCATCGCGAGGAACAGGCCGGCGCGGGCGCGCTCGTCGACGGACATCTCCAGGACGTCCTCGCCGTCGAGGGTGACGGTGCCGCCGGTGATCGTGTACTTCGGGTGACCCGCGAGGGAGTAGGCGAGGGTCGACTTGCCGGAGCCGTTGGGGCCCATGATGGCGTGCGTCTCGCCCTGCTTCACGGTGAGGTCGACGCCCTTGAGGATCTCCTTCGTGGCGTTGTCGGCCTCGACGGTGACGTGCAGGTCTCGGATTTCAAGCGTTGCCATGGATGCCTCAGGACTCCTGGGTGAGGGAGACGAGCACGTCGTCCCCATCGATCTGTACGGGGTAAACGGGGACCGGGCGCGTCGCCGGAAGGGCGTCGGGCTTGCCGGAACGGAGGTCGAAGCGCGAGCCGTGCAGCCAGCACTCGATGTGGCAGTCGTCGACCTCGCCCTCCGACAGGGAGACGTTCGCGTGCGAGCAGATGTCGTGGATCGCGAACACCTCGCCCTCGGTCTGCACGATGGACAGGGGCGTGCCGTCGAGTTCCACCCGCTTCGGGGTGTCCTCCTCCAGCTCGCCCAGTCCGCAGGCGCGTACGAAGGTCATGCGACCGCCGCCTCCAGCTCCTCCTCGATCTTGGCGATCAGGCGCTCCTCGATGTCGGGGAGGCCGATCTGCTGGACCAGCTCGGCGAAGAAGCCTCGGACCACCAGCCGACGGGCCTCCTGCTCCGGGATGCCGCGGGCCATGAGGTAGAAGAGCTGCTCGTCGTCGAAACGGCCGGTCGCCGAGGCGTGGCCGGCGCCGACGATCTCGCCGGTCTCGATCTCGAGGTTCGGTACGGAGTCCACGCGCGCCCCGTCCGTGAGGACCAGGTTGCGGTTCATCTCGTACGTGTCCGTGCCCTCGGCCTTGGCCTCGATGAGCACGTCACCGATCCACACCGCGTGCGCGTCGTCGCCCTGGAGCGCGCCCTTGTAGACGACGTTGGACTTGCAGTGCGGGACGTTGTGGTCGACCAGGAGGCGGTGCTCCTGGTGCTGGCCCTGGTCGGTGAAGTACAGGCCGAACAGCTCGGCCTCGCCGCCGGGCCCGGCGTACTGCACGCGCGGGTGCAGCCGGACGACGTCGCCGCCGAAGGTGACGACGACCGACTTGAAGGAGGCGTCGCGGCCGACGAGCGCGTTGTGCTGGGCGACGTGGACGGCCTTCTCGTCCCAGTCCTGGACGGAGACGACGGTGAGCTTGGCGCCGTCGCCCAGGAGGTAGTCGACGTTGGCGGCGAGCACGGCGTCACCGGTGTGGTCGATGACCACGACGGCCTCGGCGAAGGCGCCCAGCTCGATCACCTGGTGGCCGAAGGCGGTGCCGCCCTCGCCGTGCACCGAGATGCGGATGGGCTCGGTGAGGACGGTCTCCTTGGGGACGGTCACGACCCCGGCCTTCTCGAACGCCGAGTAGGCCTGGGCGGCGACACGGTCCACCGGGGTGCCGGCCTTGCGCAGGCGAGCGTCGTCGCGGCCGACGGCCTCGACGGTGACGCCCGCGGGGGCCTGGACGTCGACCTTCACGCCGTTGCCGTTGGCGACGGCGGTGCCGTCGTGCAGGCCGCGCAGGCGCTCCAGCGGCGTGAACCGCCACTCCTCCTCACGGCCGTGGGGGACGGGGAAGTCCGCCACGTCGAAGGAGGGGGGC
This sequence comes from Streptomyces sp. NPDC007929, assembly GCF_042959065.1. Taxonomy (NCBI): domain Bacteria; kingdom Bacillati; phylum Actinomycetota; class Actinomycetes; order Kitasatosporales; family Streptomycetaceae; genus Streptomyces; species Streptomyces sp. NPDC007929. Next base: position 150,078 of record NZ_JBIBKD010000016.1, read on the forward strand.
GCGCTCATGCGCGTGGCGACGGTCGACTCCGCGGCGACCGCGATCGAGCCCGCGGTGGTGGATCCCACGGGGATGTTCTGGGCCTCAGCCATGGCTGTCGTAGTGCTCTCTTTCCTGAGGGGGACGTCTGCTGTCGAGGGGGCGGGTCAGCCGACCGCGCCTTCCATCTGCAGCTCGATCAGCCGGTTGAGCTCCAGCGCGTACTCCATGGGGAGCTCCTTGGCGATGGGCTCGACGAAGCCGCGCACGATCATCGCCATGGCCTCGAACTCGGTCATGCCGCGGCTCATCAGGTAGAAGAGCTGGTCCTCGGAGACCTTGGAGACGGTCGCCTCGTGGCCCATGGACACGTCGTCCTCGCGGACGTCCACGTAGGGGTAGGTGTCCGAGCGGGAGATGGTGTCGACGAGCAGCGCGTCGCAGAGCACGTTCGACTTGGAGCCCGGGGCGCCCTCGCCGATCTCGATCAGACCGCGGTAGGAGGTGCGGCCACCGCCGCGCGCGACGGACTTCGAGACGATGTTGGACGAGGTGTTCGGCGCCATGTGGACCATCTTGGCGCCGGCGTCCTGGTGCTGGCCCTCGCCGGCGAAGGCGATGGACAGGGTCTCGCCCTTGGCGTGCTCGCCCATCAGGTAGACGGCCGGGTACTTCATCGTCACCTTGGAGCCGATGTTGCCGTCGACCCACTCCATGGTCGCGCCCTCGTAGGCGACGGCGCGCTTGGTGACCAGGTTGTAGACGTTGTTCGACCAGTTCTGGATGGTCGTGTAGCGGCAGCGGGCGTTCTTCTTGACGATGATCTCGACGACCGCGGAGTGCAGCGAGTCCGACTTGTAGATCGGGGCCGTGCAGCCCTCGACGTAGTGCACGTAGGCACCTTCGTCGACGATGATCAGGGTCCGCTCGAACTGGCCCATGTTCTCCGTGTTGATACGGAAGTAGGCCTGGAGCGGGATCTCCACGTGGACGCCCGGCGGCACGTAGATGAAGGAGCCGCCCGACCACACGGCGGAGTTCAGCGACGCGAACTTGTTGTCGCCGACGGGGATGACGGTCCCGAAGTACTCCTTGAAGAGCTCCGGGTGCTCCTTCAGCGCGGTGTCGGTGTCGAGGAAGATGACGCCCTGCTCCTCCAGGTCCTCACGGATCTGGTGGTAGACGACCTCCGACTCGTACTGCGCGGCGACACCGGCGACGAGGCGCTGCTTCTCCGCCTCGGGGATGCCGAGCTTGTCGTAGGTGTTCTTGATGTCCTCGGGCAGGTCCTCCCAGGACTCCGCCTGCTTCTCCGTGGAGCGCACGAAGTACTTGATGTTGTCGAAGTCGATGCCCGAGAGGTCGGAGCCCCAGTTCGGCATGGGCTTCTTCTCGAACAGGCGCAGGCCCTTGAGGCGGAGCTTGGTCATCCACTCCGGCTCGCTCTTCTTGGCGGAGATGTCCCGGACGACGTCCTCGTCGATGCCGCGCTTGGCAGAGGCGCCGGCCGTGTCGGAGTCGGCCCAGCCGTACTCGTACTTGCCCAGGCCCTCCAGCTCAGGGTGGGCAGTCTCCGTGGGGAGAGTCATGCGGGGTTCCTCCCGGCCGTGCTTGCGGATGCGTTGTGGGAAATCTTGGGGATGAACGTCGTGCAGACGCCGTCGCCGTGCGCGATGGTGGCGAGCCGCTGTACGTGCGTACCGAGCAGCTCGGCGAAAAATTCCGTCTCCGCCTCGCACAGTTGCGGGAACTGCTCGGCGACGTGGGCGACCGGGCAGTGGTGCTGGCAGAGCTGCTCACCCTTCTGCGGGTGAGGCGCGCTGCGCGCCGTAGCAGCGTACCCGTCGGCACTCAGGGCCTTGGCCAGCGCTTCGGCCCGCTTCTCGGGCGGGACACCCTCGACCGCGCGGCGGTAGGCACCCGCCTGTGCGGCGATCCTGGCCCGGGCGAAGGCGGCGATCGCCTCCTCGCCTCCCTCGCGGTCGGCGATCCAGCGCAGGGCGTCCGCCGCGAGCGTGTCGTACGACTGGTCGAAGGCGTCCCGGCCGCAGTCCGTCAGGGCGAACACCTTGGCCGGCCGGCCACGGGTCCGCGCGCCGTACACCCGCTGCTCGCGCGCCTCCACGACACCGTCGCCCGCGAGGGCGTCGAGGTGCCGGCGCACGGCCGCTTGGGTGAGGCCCAGCCGCTCGGCGAGCTCGGCGACAGTGGAGGGGCCGTGGTCCAGGATGGACCGCGCGACCCGGTTGCGGGTGGACCGCTCCCCGGTCGCCAGCTCCTCGTGAGGTGCCTCGCCGACGTTTTTCACAACGCCATTGTTGCGTAATTCCTCCGGAGCGGGCAAGCCGCGTGTGCCGCGCACCACGGTGCCCTGCGTCACTTAGGTGAACCTAAGCTGACCTGCGGAAACGATCTCTGATCGATCAAAACGGTGGCATGCGGCAGCCGCATCGGGGACACTCCACAACCATGCCCAAACCCCCTCCGACCGGCCCTCTTGTCACCCGCGAGACGCTCCGCGAGCAGCTCGGCGAACTCGGGGTGAGCCCCGGCGAGACCCTCCTGGTGCACTCCTCGCTCAGCGCCCTCGGCTGGGTCAACGGCGGCGCCGTGACGGTGGTGCGGGGACTGCTCGACGCGCTCGGCCCCGACGGCACGCTGGTGGTGCCGACCCAGACCGGCGACCTGTCCGACCCGGCCCTGTGGAGCAACCCGCCCGTGCCCCCGCAGTGGTGGGCCGCCATCCGCGCCACCATGCCCGCCTACGACCCGCTGGTCACGCCCTCGCGCGGGGTCGGCGTCGTCCCGGAGACGGTGCGCACCTGGCCGGGGGCCCTGCGCAGCGCGCATCCGCAGACCTCGTTCGCGGCGCTCGGCCCGCGCGCGGCACAGGTGCTGGAGGGGCACGCGCCCGACTGCCGACTCGGCGAGCGCAGCCCGCTGGCGAAACTGGAGGCGATGGGCGCCCGGGTGCTGCTGCTCGGGGCCGGCTACGCCTCCTGCACGAGCTTCCACCTGGCCGAGTACCGGATCCCGTCCCCTATCGTCGCCGTGGGCCGCCCGGGCCCGGAGGGCTGGGAGACCGTGACCGAGGTGTCGATCAGCTCGGACCGTTTCGACGAGCTGGGCTACGACTTCGAACGGGACCGACCCGTCGTCCGCGGCAAGGTCGGGGCCGCCGAGGCGCGGCTGTTCCCGGTGAAGGACGCGGTGGACTACGCCGAACGGTGGCTCGCGGTGCACCGGCCGCGCGAGGAGGAGTAGCCGTACCCGCCGGTCCGGGCCCCCGCGCGCCTCCCTAGACTCTGGACCCATGCGAAGTGAGCCCGTGGTCCAGGTCCAGGCCCTGGTGAAGCGGTACGGCACGAAGACCGCGGTGGACGGGCTCGACCTGGTGGCCCGGGCGGGTGTGACCGCCGTGCTCGGTCCCAACGGGGCGGGCAAGACGACCACGGTCGAGACCTGCGAGGGGTACCGGAAGCCGGATTCCGGCACGGTGCGCGTCCTGGGCCTCGATCCGGTCGGACAGGCCGCCGACCTGCGGCCCCGCATCGGCGTGATGCTCCAGTCCGGCGGCGTCTACTCCGGCTCCCGCGCCGACGAGATGCTCCGCCACGTCGCCAAGCTGCACGCCCACCCGCTCGACGTGGACGCGCTGATCGAGCGCCTGGGCCTCGGCTCCTGCGGCCGTACGACGTACCGGCGGCTGTCCGGCGGGCAGCAGCAGCGGCTCGCGCTGGCCATGGCCGTGGTCGGGCGCCCGGAGCTGGTCTTCCTGGACGAGCCCACCGCCGGGCTCGACCCCCAGGCCCGCCACGCCACCTGGGACCTCGTCCGGGACCTGCGCGCGGACGGTGTCTCGGTGATCCTCACCACGCACTACATGGAGGAGGCCGAGCAGCTCGCCGACGACGTGGCGATCATCGACGCCGGCCGGGTCATCGCCCACGGCTCCCCGGAGGAGCTGTGCCGGGGCGGCGCCGAGAACACCCTCCGCTTCACGGGCCGGCCCGGTCTCGACGTGGGTTCGCTGCTGAAGGCCCTGCCCGCCGACTGCTCGGCCGCCGAGCTGACGCCGGGTTCCTACCGGGTCGTCGGCAAGGTCGACCCGCAACTGCTCGCCACCGTCACCTCCTGGTGCGCCCAGCACGGCGTGATGCCGGAGCGGATCTCGGTGGAGCGCCACACCCTCGAGGACGTCTTCTTGGAGCTCACCGGCAAGGAGCTGCGCTCATGATTTCGGCTTGCACGGAGGTCGGCCGGGGGTCCGGGGGTCGCCCCCCGGGAAGGCACAGCTTGGAGCTCACCGGCAAGGAGTTGCGCTCATGACCGCCACCGGCACCGGGATGTACTCGCCGAAGCCCGGCGCGGCCCCGCTCTCCCGCATGATCGCGGCCCAGGCCGCGCTCGAGACCCGGATGCTGCTGCGCAACGGCGAGCAGCTGCTGCTGACCGTCGTCATCCCGACGCTGCTCCTGGTGCTCTTCAGCACCGTGGACATCGTCGACACCGGCTCCGGCGAGGCGGTCGACTTCCTCGCGCCCGGCATCCTCGCGCTCGCGGTGATGTCGACCGCGTTCACCGGCCAGGCCATCGCCACCGGCTTCGAGCGGCGCTACGGCGTGCTGAAGCGGCTCGCGTCCTCGCCGCTGCCCCGCTGGGGGCTGATGGCGGCCAAGACGCTGTCCGTCCTGGTCACCGAGGTCCTCCAGGTGATCCTGCTGACGGTGATCGCCCTCGCCCTCGGCTGGTCGCCGCAGGGCAACCCGGTCGCCGTCCTGCTGCTTCTGGTCCTCGGCACGGCCGCCTTCTCGGGCCTGGGCCTGCTGATGGCCGGGACGCTGAAGGCCGAGGCGACGCTGGCCGCGGCCAACCTGGTGTTCCTACTGCTGCTCGTCGGTGGCGGGGTCGTCGTGCCGTTGGACAAGTTCCCCGCCGGCGCGCAGGACGTGCTGGGCCTGCTGCCCATCTCGGCGCTGTCCGACGGTCTGCGGGACGTACTCCAGCACGGCGCCGGGACGCCCTGGGGCGACCTCGGGATCCTGGCCGTCTGGGCGATCGTGGGGCTGGCGGCGGCCGGGAAGTTCTTCCGCTGGGAGTAGGGAAGGTGTCCTGTGACGGGACCCTCGTGAAAGCGTGCACAAGCGGCGGCCTACGATGGTCGGCGTGCCAAACGTGACCCGCGCCGACGCCACAGCCGCCCTGCGCAACCCGCTCGCCTTCATCGCCGAGCGCTGGACCCCGGAACCCCGGACGGTCCGGCGCGCGGCCCTCACCGCGCTGCTGATGTCGGTGATCATCGTCGTCACCGGTGGCGCGGTGCGGCTGACCGGTTCGGGCCTGGGCTGCCCGACCTGGCCCAAGTGCACCGACGACTCGCTCACCGCGACCAGCGAGATGGGCTTCCACGGCGCCATCGAGTTCGGCAACCGCATGCTGACCTACGTGCTGTGCGCCGCCGTCGGCTGGGCGATCATCGCCGCGCGCTCGCAGAAGCCGTACCGGCGCGGGCTGGTCCGGCTGGGCTGGGCGCAGTTCTGGATCGTGATGAGCAACGCGATCCTCGGCGGCATCGTGGTGCTGGTGGGTCTCAACCCGTACACGGTCGCGGCGCACTTCGTGGCGACGTCAGCGCTCATCGCGGTGGCCACGGTGATGTGGCAGCGCACCCGGGAGGGCGACGGGGCGCCGCGCCCGCTGGTCGGCAACGCCGTACGGCAGCTGGTGTGGTTCCTGGTCGCGGCGGCCGTGCTGCTCATCCTGGTCGGCACGGTCGTCACCGGCGCGGGCCCACACGCGGGCGACTCCAGCGAGGTCGAGCGGATGCCGGTCGACTGGGAAACGGTGAGCAAGCTGCACGCCGTGCTGGCGTGGATCGTGGTGACGCTGACGTTCGCCCTGTGGTTCGTCCTCAAGGCGGTCGACGCGCCGAGGAACCCGCTGAACCGCACCCGCGAGCTGTTCCTGATCCTGCTCGCGCAGGGCGTGATCGGTTACGTCCAGTACTTCACGGACCTGCCCGAGGTGCTGGTCGGCCTGCACATGCTCGGCTCGGCCGTGATGTGGATCTGGGTGCTGCGGGTGGTGCTGTCGCTGCGCGAGCGGCCGGAGGCTGCCGTGGACCTGCCCGGTCCCACGGCCGAGGCCACCCTGACGAAGGCCTAGTCGAGCCCGTACACCCGCCGCGCGTTCCCCGACGCCAGCATCCCGGCCACCCGCTGCGCGTCGGCGAGTGACCAGGCGCCCTCGGCCACCCAGGTGCCGAGCACCCGGCCGAGGGCCTCGCGGAACAGGCGGGCGCCCACCACGTGCAGTTCGGGCAGGCCCTGGGCCCCGGTGGAGAAGAGGATCTTGCCGAAGGGGGCCAGCTCCAGGATCTCCGCGAGCACGGACGCGGCCCGGGCCCCGGTGCGGACCAGGGCGGCGCCGCAGTCGACGTGGACGTGCGGGAAGACCCCGGCGAGATGGGCGGCGTGCCGGTGGTACGGGTAGCCGTGCAGCAGTACGAGGTCCGTGCCGAGGCCGGCCGTGGCCCGCACGAAGTCCGTCAGCAGCACCGGGTCCGTACGGTCGATCCGCAGCCCCGGCGCGCCGAGCCCCGCGTGCAGTTGGAGCGGCAGGCCGGAGGCGACGGCGCTCCACAGCAGGTGCCGCAGCAGCACCGGGTCGCTCAGCTCCCCGCCGACCCCGCGCCCGGCGAGCCAGCGGCCGGCCGCCCCGCGCACCTCCCCCGGTCCGGGCGGCTCCGGCGCGAGCGCGAGGCCGTGCCGTACGCCCGCGACCGAGGTGAAGGCGACGGCCTCGGCGGCGGCCGCGTGCACCGACTCGGCGAGGTTGGCGAGGAAGGACTCGACGGTGCCGGAGGTGTCGGCGACCTGCTCGGCGAGGAGTTCCAGACGCACGATCTCGCGGGCCTGGGCGGCTCCGGCGGAGGCCAGCTCGCCGGGCTCGGTCAGGTCGCCGGGGAGGCCGGTGTCGACCAGGTACGTGGTGATGCCGCTGCCGCGCAGGAGCCGGCGGCCGGACTCCAGTACGCCCAGTTCCCGGCGGCGGGCCAGATAGCGGGCGGGCGCGCAGTGCGGTTCCAGACCGAGCAGGGGCGGGCACCAGCGGCGCACGGCGAAGCCGGTCTGGGTGTCGAAGAGGGTGGTGCCGGGGGCGGGTGGGCCCTCGGTGCGGCTGAGATGGGCCTCGAAGGTGCCGAGGCCCAGCTCCGTGCGGAGCACTCCGTGGCAGTACTGGTCCACTAGGGACGGCGTTTCGATCATCCGGGCTCCCCGGTGTGGACCCTGTTGCTCTTATGGGTCCTAACGGGTGAAGCGGGTTTGAGGTCGCGGTCCCGAGGGTGGGGGCGGGGATTGTTCAGCGGCTGCGGGCGGGATGTGGTTGCTCGCGCAGTTCCCCGCGCCCCCGAGCGAAAAGGGCCGGTCGCTCAGCCGTTGGACGGGCCGCCCACCTGGATGCCCGCCATCCGCGACCACTCGTAGCGGCCCGTCTTGACCTTCGCCGCGAATTCGCCGTCGAAGGTCTCGTGGGTCGTGATGCCCGACTTCTTCACGGCCTGCTCGGCGATCTCGTGGGAGGGGGCGACCAGGTCGCCCCAGGTGCCGTCGTCGCCGACCAGGACGATGCGGGCGCCGCGTTCGCCGAGGTAGGCGATCTGGCCCTCGGCGCCGCCGTGGGTCTTGGAGAAGGAGGAGATCTGCTTGGCGAACCGGGCGACCTTGCGCTCGGTCTTCGGGTCAGCCTGCTGCGTGTCTGCCATGGTCAGGATGCTACTCACGGGTAGATCGACTGGCGAGGGCAGGGCGGTGTGACGTACGTCAGCGCAGGAACGGGTCGACCGCGACCGCCACGAACAGCAGCGAGACGTAGGTGATCGACCAGTGGAACAGCCGCATCTCCTTCAGCTTCGCGCCCGTCACCTCCGCCTTCGCGCGGTTCTGCAGGCCGTGCGCCTCCCAGAGCCAGAAGCCGCCCGCCAGCAGCGCGACCGAGGTGTAGAACCAGCCGGTGTAGCCGAGCGGGGTCAGCAGGAGCGAGACGGCGACCATGACCCAGCTGTAGATCACGATCTGCTTCGCGACCACCTTGTTGGAGGCGACCACCGGCAGCATCGGCACGCCCACGCGCGCGTAGTCCTCCTTGACCTTCATGGACAGCGGCCAGTAGTGCGGCGGCGTCCAGAAGAACATGACCATGAAGAGGATGACCGGCGCCCACGACATCGAGTTGGTGACCGAGGACCAGCCGATCAGCACCGGCAGGCAGCCCGCGATGCCGCCCCACACGATGTTCTGCGAGGTACGGCGCTTGAGGATCATCGTGTAGACGACCACGTAGAAGAGGAGCGCGCCGAGGGCGAGCCAGGCGCTCAGCCAGTTCACCGTCAGGCCGAAGAGCAGCGTGGACGTGATGGCCAGGGTGATCCCGAAGGCCAGGCACTCGCGCGGGCTGACCATGCCGGTGACCAGCGGGCGCTGCGAGGTGCGGTCCATCAGCGCGTCGATGTCACGGTCGATGTACATGTTGAGCGCGTTGGCGCCGCCCGCGGACAGGTAGCCGCCGACACACGTCAGCAGCACCAGCGTCAGGTCGGGCACGCCCTGCTGCGCCAGGAACATCACCGGCACCGTGGTGATCAGCAGCAGCTCGATGATCCGCGGCTTGGTGAGAGCCACGAACGCCTTGACACGGGCCCCGAGCGGCCGGTGGGCCGGGCTCTGGTCCGTCCCGGTCATCCCCGCTGGACGGGATTCAACGGCCGTCACGCACACCCCTACAGAGACATCCCAGCAAGCCTCACCGCTGTGAAGTCCCGGTAAAGGCTCGCGCGTACCACGCCACTTTAGACGTTGCCCAGACTCGGACATTCGCGGGGGTCGGCTCGTGTTGGCGGACACCTTCCGAAGGGCGCGTCGAAGCTCGATTGAGCACCCGGATGAGCGGCTCCGTATTCACCTGTCGAATGCGGTACGGCCCAGTCAGGAGGCGGATCGGGATCAGTCCCGGCACTCTGGAGTGACTCGAAAAAACGCACGTCCCACGGGGGTAGGCTCGACTGCGGCCGGTGGGCGCCCCGATACACCGGCATCCGACATGTGGAGAGGAGCCCTGACCCAGGGTGAGCACCAAGCCGACCACCACAGACCTCGAGTGGACCGAGTTGGACCAGCGGTCCGTCGACACCGCGCGTGTCCTGGCCGCCGATGCCG
>NZ_JBIBKD010000017.1:0-107854 GCF_042959065.1 Streptomyces sp. NPDC007929
CTGGCGTTGACTTTTGGCACGCTGTTGAGTTCTCAAGGAACGGTCGCTTCCTTTGTACTCACCCTCTCGGGCTTTCCTCCGGGCTTCCCTTCGGTGCTCCAAACTCTATCAGTGTTTTTCCGGCCCCCTGACCACCATCCTGCAGGCATGCAGAAAGGAACCCAAGGATAGGATCTGACAAGTTGGTTGCTGCTCGGCCAGGGCGCAAGGTTGCGTCGCTCAGCCCCAAGCAGGAGTACGACTGTACACGCGGCCTCGGAGCGGGTGCAAATCGATTTGGGGTATGGTCTAGACCACTTCGGAGTGCACACGCGGAACCGGCACTTCAGGTGACATACGCTGCTCAACAGTGTGCCGCCCGGTACCTACAGGGACGGCCATACCGATCTCCACCCCTGGGAGGCTTCCCATGACCACCGTGACGTCCCCGCTCGCAGGACGCGCCATCGGACTGGCAGCCGTGCCGGATCCCGTCTTCTCCGGGGCCATGGTCGGCCCGGGCACAGCGATCGACCCCGTACGAGAGCCCTCCGAGGCCGTATCCCCCGTGGACGGCGTCATCGTCTCCCTTCACCCGCACGCGTTCGTCGTGGTCGACGAGAGCGGACACGGCGTGCTCACTCACCTCGGCATCGACACCGTGCAGCTCAACGGCGAGGGCTTCGAGCTGCTCGTGAACAAGGGCGACACCGTCCGGCGCGGCCAGGCTGTCGTGCGCTGGAACCCGGCCGCCGTCGAGGCCGCCGGGAAGTCCGCGATCTGCCCGGTCGTGGCGTTGGAAGCCACGGCCGAAGCTCTCTCCGATCTTCGCGTCGACGGCGAAGTGAAGGCCGGCGACAGTCTCTTCCTCTGGAAGTGACGTCCGTGCCGTCCCATGACGGCGAGTACGACAACCAACGCGGCGGCGGGGCCCGCCGCTCTATCGGAGACGGGTGAGATGGAGACAAAGCTGCGAGGCGTCGGCGTGAGCCACGGTGTGGCCATCGGCGAGGTACGGCACATGGGAACGGCGGTGCTCGAGCCGCCCGCGAAGCAGATCCCGGCGGACGAGGCGGAGCGTGAACAGGGGCGCGCCCGCAAGGCCGTGGAGGCGGTCGCGGCGGACCTGATGGCGCGCGGCAACCTGGCTGGTGGCGAAGCCCAGGCGGTGCTCGAGGCGCAGGCCATGATGGCCCAGGACCCGGAGCTGATGGCCGATGTCGAGCGCCGGATCGCGGTCGGCAGCACGGCGGAGCGCGGGGTGTACGACGCGTTCGCCTCGTACCGCGAGCTGCTGGCGGGAGCCGGTGAGTACCTCGCGGGTCGCGTGGCCGACCTCGATGACGTGCGGAATCGTATTGTCGCCCGGCTGCTGGGGGTGCCGATGCCGGGCGTCCCCGACAGCGACGAGCCCTATGTGCTGGTGGCCCGCGACCTCGCGCCTGCGGACACCGCGCTGCTGGACCCGGCCCTGGTGCTCGGCTTCGTCACCGAGGAGGGCGGACCCACCAGCCACAGCGCGATTCTGGCCCGGGCGCTCGGTGTGCCGGCCGTGGTGGCGCTGCCGGGGGCCGGTGAGCTCGCCGAGGGCACCATGATCGCCGTCGACGGCAGCACGGGAGAGATCTTCGTGGACCCGAGCGACGAGAAGAAGGCCCAGCTCGAAGCCGCGGCCGCCCAGCGAAAGGCGGCGTTGGCCGCCTCTACCGGCCCCGGTGCCACCGCTGACGGGCACAAGGTGCCGCTCCTCGCGAACATCGGTGGCCCCGCTGATGTGGAGGCCGCCGTCGAGGCCGGTGCCGAGGGCGTCGGTCTGTTCCGCACCGAGTTCCTCTTCCTGGACGACAGCAAGCAGGCTCCGTCCGAGGAGAAGCAGGTCGCCGCGTACCGGCAGGTGCTCGAAGCGTTCCCCGAGGGACGTGTCGTGGTGCGTGTGCTTGACGCGGGTGCGGACAAGCCGCTCGACTTCCTCACGCCGGCGGACGAGCCCAACCCGGCGCTCGGCGTGCGGGGGCTGCGGACTCTGCTCGACCACCCTGACGTCCTGCGCACCCAGCTGACCGCCCTGGCGAAGGCCGCAGAGGGGCTGCCGGTCTACCTCGAGGTCATGGCCCCGATGGTGGCGGACCGTACGGATGCCCGCGCCTTCGCGGACGCTTGCCGTGAGGCAGGGCTGCGGGCGAAGTTCGGTGCGATGGTCGAGATTCCGTCGGCCGCTCTGCGGGCTCGCTCGATCCTGCAGGAGGTGGAGTTCCTGTCGCTGGGGACGAACGACCTCGCGCAGTACACGTTCGCCGCCGACCGGCAGGTGGGTGCCGTCTCCCGTCTGCAGGACCCGTGGCAGCCCGCGCTTCTCGACCTTGTGGAGTTGTCCGCCGAGGCGGCGAAGGCCGAGGGGAAGAGCTGCGGTGTCTGTGGTGAGGCCGCGTCCGATCCGCTGCTCGCGTGTGTGCTGACCGGTCTGGGCGTCACCTCTCTCTCGATGGGCGCCGCGTCGATTCCCTATGTCCGGGCGACGCTGGCGAAGTACACGCTGGCGCAGTGCGAGCGGGCCGCCGCGGCGGCGAGGGCCACGGACAGTGCCGAGGAGGCGCGCAGCGCGGCGCAGGCTGTGTTGTCGGGCGAGTAGTTCGGCCTTGCTGTCGACGGCATTGGCGTTGCTGCAGACTGCTTGCCGACGGCTTCATGGCTTCCCGGGAGGGGCGCTCCACTGATGTGGGGCGCCCCTCCCGTGTTCTCAGTGCTGGTGGCCCTCGGCGTGTTTCTCCTCGCCCAGGTCGGGCGGTGCGCAGTAGTCGACGTTGGATTCCGGGGAGATCAGGTCTCCGGATTCGATGTCGGTGCAGTAGGCGTCGAAGACTTCTCCCGCGGTGAGGGGTTGGAGGCCGTATCCGCGCATGCGCCAGCCGTAGACGCGGTCGGGTGTGTCCGGGGCGCTCACGCGGATGACGAGTCCTCCGGGGCTTTCGGTGGCCAGGCCGAGGGCCAGGACCGTGGTGAATTCGAGGGCTTCGGTCTCGTCCAGTTCCAGGGCGGCTCCGTCGTCGCCGACGTGGAGGGCGGCGAGGAGCGTTTCCGGCGGTCCGGTGACGCTGCAGACGAGGTGGCGGTCGCCGGGCGGGGCCGTGTCGAGGATGCGGACGAGGAGGCCGGCGGCTCGGGTGAAGGCGGCGCGTCCGATGTCTTCGCCGCAGGATGTGCAGGCGCCCAGGCGGGCGAGGAGGGTGGTCGCGTACTCCCAGGTGGCTTTCCGGACGGCCTCGTCGACGAGGGCCGGGACGAGGTCGGCCAGCGGTCGGCCGTCGTAGGGAAGGGTCGGGCCGGTGGCCGCGAGCTGGGCGGTGAAGCGGGCGCGGCTCGACGACTTGTCGGGGTCCAGCTCCTTCTGTGTGCAGAACTCGGCGTACTCCTCGGGGTCGAAGAGGGCCACGGTGGTGTGGCTGCCCTGCAAGGCTCGGGCCCTGAGGAGGGACTCCATCTGTTTCAGGTAGGTCGTGTGGTCGGCGAAGGTGAAGGTGCGGTAGCGCCGCATGGCCTTGAAGTCGTGCTCGTCGGTGAGCAGGCCGATGGTGCCGGCGATCTCGCGGTGCAGGACCCGTCGCATGGTGCGGTTGTCGGTGTGCGCCATTGTTTCCCCCTGTGCACGGTCGATCAATGCTCACTCACAGTAATCGGCGGCACTGACAATCGGCCCGGCGCTGGGCACCATGCACGCGATCGAGCGGTGATGGCGCAGGTCACAGCAGCTGTGCGCTGTGACCTGCGCCGTGGGTCGGGGTGACGGGGAGTTGCGCGGCAGGGTCAGGCGCGCTTGCGGGCGAGGTCCTCGTAGAAGTTCAGGAGGTCGAGGTTGTCGATGGAGCCCGGGTTGACCGCCTTCTCCAGCGGGGTGCCTTGCAGGAGGCGCTTGACGGGGACCTCGATGCGCTTGCCGGTGAGGGTGTGCGGGACGCCGGGCACTTCGATGATCTCGTCGGGGACATGGCGCGGTGAGAGCTGCTCCCGGATCGTCTGCTTGATGCGGTTGAGCAGAGCTTCGTCGAGGACGGCCCCGGGGGCCAGGTGCACGAAGAGGGGCATCCAGTAGCCGCCGTCGGGCTGCTCGATGCCGATGACGAGGGATTCCCTGATCTCGGGGAGCCGCTCGACGGCTTCGTAGATGTCGGCGGATCCCATGCGGACGCCCTGGCGGTTGAGCGTGGAGTCGGAGCGGCCGTGGATGATCACCGATCCGCGGGAGGTGAGGGTGATCCAGTCGCCGTGCCGCCACACGCCGGGGTAGGTGTCGAAGTAGCTGTCGTGGTAGCGGCTGCCGTCGGGGTCGTTCCAGAAGTGGATGGGCATCGACGGCATGGGGTTGGTGACTACCAGTTCGCCGACCTCGTCGACGAGGGGGTTGCCGCTGGGGTCCCAGGACTGCAGGTCGGTGCCGAGGCACGGGGCCTGGAGCTCGCCGATGTGCACGGGGAGGGTCGGTACGGCTCCGGCGAAGCAGGAGCACACGTCGGTGCCACCGCTGACGGAGGCGATCCACAGGTCGTCGCGGACCTCGTCGTGGAGCCAGCGGAAGCCGTCGGGCGGGAGGGGCGACCCGGTGGTGGCGACGCACTGCACGGAGGACAGGTCGAAGTCGCGGGACGGGTGCACGTCGGCCTTGCGGCACGCCATGACGTAGGCGGCCGAGGTGCCGTAGAGGGTGGCTTTCGTGCGTTCGGCGATCCGCCACTGGGCGCCGGTGTCGGGGTAGCCGGGGCTGCCGTCGTAGAGGACGATCGTGGTGCCGGTGAGCAGGCCGGAGACGAGGAAGTTCCACATCATCCAGCCGGTCGAGGTGTACCAGAAGAAGCGGTCCTCGGGGCCGAGGTCGCAGTGCAGGCCGAGCTGCTTGAGGTGCTCGACCAGGATGCCGCCCTGGGACTGGACGATGGCCTTGGGCAGGCCGGTCGTGCCGGAGGAGTAGAGCACCCACAGCGGGTGGTCGAAGGGCACCTGCTCGAAGACGGGCTCGGTGTCGGCAGAGGTGAGGGCCGACCAGTCCAGGGCGCCCTCGGGTGCCTCGGTGCCGAGGAGCGGGATGTGGATCACTGCGCGCAGGGTGGGCAGTTCGCGGCGCAGTTCGGTGACGACGTCGCGACGGTCGTGCTCCTTGCCGCCGTAGCGGTAGCCGTCGACCGTGAAGAGCACCACGGGTTCGACCTGCTGGAAGCGGTCGAGGACGCTGCGGGCTCCGAAGTCGGGGGCGCAGGACGTCCAGACCGCGCCGACGGCGGCTGTGGCGAGGAGGGCCACGACCGCCTGGGGGATGTTCGGGAGGTAGCCGCTGACGCGGTCGCCGGGGCGGACCCCGAGGGCGCGCAGTTCGGCGGCCAGGGACCCGACCTGGCGGCGTAGCTCGGCCCAGGTGACGGGGCGGGGCTCGTGTGTCTCGTCGACGTGCAGGAGAGCCGGTTCGTCCGCGCGGGTGGCGGCCGCGCGCAGGGCGTGTTCGGCGTAGTTGAGCGTCGCTTCGGGGAACCACTGGGCACCCGGCATCGAGCGGTCGCCGAGCACGCGCGCGTAGGGGTGCGAGAAGCGGACGTCGAACCATTCCGTGACGGCTTTCCAGAAGGTGTCCAGCTCGTCGACGGACCAGCGCTGCAGCGCCGCGTAGCCGCCGTCGGCGGGGGCGCCGTGGTGTTGGGCGGCCCAGGCCTGGAACCTGGTGATCCGCGCGCGGGCGATGCGCTCGGGATCGGGCTGCCAGAGCGGCTGGAAGGTGTCGGTCGACATGGTCGGCTCCCGGACTGTGCGCGTCGTGTGCGTCCTCCGCGCACGGGCTGGGGTGTGCGCGTGAGCGGCTGGCACGGACAATGCCATGTGATCGACTTCGGCACCAGAGTGCGCCCCACATAGTCCGTGTCGTGAAGATGTGGTCTTGGCACGGGTGAACGGCAGTTGAACGACACACGTGTGCGGAGCGGTCGGTGGCAAGGTGAGCAGCATGAACGGTCGTGACCTGGTGCGTTCGGTGAGAGCGGTGGCTTCGGTGGGGGCGGCGCAGGGTGTGCGTACCGTACGAGCAGCGTGGCGCAGGCGGCGGGCCGACGCCACCGGGCTGCCGCCGCGGGGGGCGGAGCGTGCGCGGGTGCCCGGGCCCGTGACGGACGTGGAGCCGGGGCCGGGAGGAGGTGTCGTCCGGTTCAGCCGGTCGGAGCTGCGGATTCTGGTCGCGGTGAACGGCGCCGTGTTCTGGGGCTGGGACGGGGCGGAGCCGGAGCCGTCGTACGCGCTGGCCGGCCGTTGTCCCGAGCCCGATCCCCGGGCGGTCCTGGAGCCGGACAAGGACGGCGGCTGGCGTGTGGTGGCCGAGCGGGTGACGCTGGTGGTCTCGCGGTACGGCGCGGTGGAGGTGCGTACCCCGGGTGGTGTGACCCTGCGGCGGGATCTGCCGCCGCGGTGGTGGGAGCCGGTCGGGGGCGGTCCGGCTCGGTGGATGCAGCGCTCGGAGGTGGGCGCCGACGCGCGGTTCTTCGGTCTCGGGGGGCGTAGTTCGGGGCCTCGTCTGCCGGACGGCACGTACCGGCTGTGGAACAGCGATCCCGGCCGTGCCTTCGCGCCCGGGGAGGGCCCGCTGTACATCACAATGCCGGTGCAGTTGGTGGTGTCCGACGGTGGTACGCATCTGTCGTTCCACGACAACTCGTGGGACGGCACGGTGACGCTGCGGGAGGGCGATGAGGGCGCGGGTTCCGGGCACGACCGTGCCGGGACGTGTGAGCTGCGTATGGACGGCGGCCCGCTGCGCTGCTGGGTGATGGTGGGTACCCCCGCGCGCGTGCTGCTGGCCTGGGCGTCGCTCACGGGCGCGCCCGCGCTGCCGCCCGCGTGGGCGCTCGGGCACCATCACGCGCGGTGGGGGTTCGGCAGTGAACAGGAGGTGCGGCGGATCGTCGCGGGCTACTTGGAGCGAGGTCTTGCTCTGGACGCCGTGCACCTGGACATCGACCACCTCGACGCACATCACGTCTTCACCGTCGACCAGGACCGCTTCCCCAAGTTGCCCGTGCTGGCCGAGGAGCTCCGGCGGGACGGCATCCGGCTGGTGTCGATCGTGGACCCTGCCGTGAAGGCTCTTCCCGGCAACGCGGTGCACGACGGCGGTGCGGCCGGGGAAGCGTTCGTGCGGGATGCCTCGGGGCACGTCGTGCGAGGTGTCGCCTGGCCCGGGGAGGCGTTGTTTCCCGATTTCACGCACGCGCGCGTGCGTGAGTGGTGGGGCGGCCTCTACGGGGAGCGGCTGGCGCAGGGTTTCTCGGGGTTCTGGCACGACATGAACGAGCCGACGTCGTTCACCGCCTTCGGCGAGTCGACATTGCCGCTCTCGGCCCGTCACTCCCTGGAGGGACGTGGCGGTGACCATCGGGAGGCGCACAACGTGTACGCGCTGTGCATGGCCAGGGCGGGCTACGAAGGGCTGCGCAAGCTCGCGCCCGAGGAGCGGCCGCTTCTGCTCTCCCGCTCCGGGTGGGCCGGTATGCAGCGCTACGGAGGGACGTGGTCGGGGGACGTGGCCACCGGGTGGCCGGGGCTGCGGGCGTCGTTGGCGCTGGTGATGGGGCTCGGCCTGTGCGGCGTTCCGTACTCGGGGCCGGACGTCGGGGGCTTCGACGGGGATCCGTCTCCGGAGCTGTATCTGCGGTGGTTCCAGCTGGGCGCGTATCTGCCGCTGTTCCGTACGCACGCGAGCCTGCGGGCGGGTCGCAGGGAGCCGTGGGAATTCGGTGCCGAGGTGCTGGAGCACGCGCGACTGGTGCTCGCCGAGCGCCGTCGGCTGCTGCCGTACTTCGTGACGCTGGCGCATCTGGCGAGGCGGACCGGGGCGCCGTACGTGCGGCCGCTGTGGTGGGCGGCGCCGGAGGACCGGGCGCTGCGTGACTGCGACGACGCGTTCCTGCTGGGCGACAGCCTGCTGGTGGCGCCGGTACTGGCCCCGCAGACCGACCGGCGTGCCGTGCGGCTCCCCTGGGGGCGCTGGTACGACACTGCGACCGGGCGCGCGTACGACGGACCGGGGCGGGTGCTCGTCGACGCGCCTCTGGCGCGGATCCCGGTGTTCGCGCGCGCGGGTGCCGTGCTTCCGGTCCGTGGGGAGGACGGCGGGCTGGAGCTGGAGGTCTGGGCGCCCGCCCGAGGGCGGACCGGGGGCGGGCTGGTCGTGCCGGACGGGGGCGATGGATGGGAGGAACCGGAGATCGAGCGCTACACCGCTCGGTGGGCGGGCTCCCGGGTGGTCGTCGAGCGGGAGGGCGAGGACGGCGGTGGCGCGCCGTCCTACCCGGTGCGCGTCCGCGGGGCCGCGGAGCGCTGAGTTCAGATGTAGCGGCCCTCGAACCAGGCTCGCGCGGCGAGCGTGTGCAGGGGGAAGGCGAGTTCCTCGGGCCTGCGCAGGAGGTGCCAGCCCTCGGTCTCGTCCGTGGCGGCGGAGGAGGGCAGGCTCTCGGCCGGGCGCTCCGGGAGGAGCCCGAAGAGCAGCAGGTGCCCGTCGGGAGAGCTCATCGCGTCGGCGAGCCGTACGTCACGGCCGGCTGCGTCGATGCCGGTCTCTTCCCGGAGTTCACGTATGACGGCCTGCCGCCAGTCCTCCCGGTCGTCGATGTAGCCGCCGGGCAGGGCGGTGCCCCCGCGCGCGGGGGCGATGGTTCGGGTGATGACGACGAGGGCGGTGCCCTTGGTGTCGTACACGGGCTGGAGGGCGACCGCGACCGGAAGTGGATTGCGGTAGGCCACGGCCCCGCACACCGGGCAGGTGCGCGGCCAGCCGGTGACGCGCTCTCCGTAGGGCGCGCCGCAGCTCGAACAGTGGGAGTTCGGCGCGGAGTTGGAAGCGGAGTGCTGAGATTCGGACACGCGCGGACTGTAGCCGATCACCCAGAAGGCGCTTCGAGCGGGCTGCTCATCGAGCGCTGGTGAGGGATTTCCGGGCCACGGGAAAGTCGAAGTACGTGTCCGGGTATACCTCGGGCTTGAAGGTGTAGTGCCACCACTCCTCCGCCAGGTTCACGAAGCCGAGGCCTTCCAGGGTGCCCTTGAGCAGCAGTCGATTGCTGCGCTGCGGGCCCTGGATGCGTGGGTCGAGGGTGTGCGAGAGGGTGTCGAAGCAGTCGAAGCCGGTTCCCATGTCGATCGAGTTGTCGGGGAATCGCTCGCTCTTGGGCGCGAAGCAGGGCACCAGCGGTTCTCCGCTGCGGTAGGGCCGGGTCGGCTCGGCCGGGAGCCTGACGAGTGTGACGTCCAGGGTCGAGCCACGACTGTGGCCGGATTTCGCCGCGATATAGCCGTCGGCGAACAGCCGCGTTTTGTCGACGTTCGGGTAGAACTCGCCCTTCATCGCCTCGTCGTCGAGGTCCTCGGCCCAGCGGACGAAGTGGTCCACCGCGCGCTGCGGCCGGTAGCAGTCGTACACCTTGAGGCTGTAGCCCTGGCGCAGGAGCTTGCGCTGGGCCTTGTGGAGGGCTTCCGCGGCGGGGCGGGTGAGGATGCAGAGGGGTTGCCGGTAGCCGTCGATGCGCTCGCCCACGAAGTTGTGCCGGGTGACGTAGCGCATCTCCTGGATGATGGTCGGATCCACGGTTCTCAGCGCCACGAAGTCCTTCGGCGCCTTCGGGTCGGTGCCGGCCTGGGCGGTCGTGCTGGGTGCGGTCGTTGCCAGCAGGGCGGCGAACGTGGTGACGAGGGCACGCGCCACGGTGGTGAGTCGTGTCATGCCCCCTGCGTCTACCAGGACTGGTCGTGTCATGGAAAGGGGCCGCATGCGCAGTGGCGGCCGTCCGTCCGTTCGGGCTCGCGGACTGCCGATCTCCGCCCCGCCGTGACACACTCCTGACGTTCCGTCAGATTCCATGTGCGGGGAGGATGCTGTGGCGCGTGCACGAACACCTGTGGTGGCGGGGTGGTTCACCGGGGAGGGTGACGGTTTCCGGCTGCTCGGCACGCGCTGTGCAGCGTGTACGTCGGTCTTCTTTCCCCGCGAGGACCATCACTGCCGCAACCCCGCTTGCGAGGGCGGCGAGTTGACCGAGGTCGCGCTGTCGCGGCGTGGGCGTGTGTGGTCGTTCACGGACAGCCGGTACCCGCCTCCGTCACCCTATGTGACTGATCCGGAACATTCGTGGGAGCCGTGCGCGTTCATCGCTGTGGAGCTGGAGGCCGAGCGGATGGTGGTGCTGGGGCAGGCGGCTCCCGGGGTCACCGTCGCCGACCTGGCGGTGGGCCTGGAGGTGGAGGTCGTACCCGGTGTGCTCCATGAGGACGCGGAGACGACCTGGACGACGTGGCACTGGCGGCCGACGGGGGTGGCGGCATGACGCAAGAGGTGGCGGTGCTCGGCGCGGGCATGCACCGCTGGGGCAAGTGGGGACGCAATTTCGTGGAGTACGGCGTCGCGGCGGCCGTGGAAGCGCTCACGGATGCCGGGCTGAAGTGGCCGGACATCGGCGCGATCGTCGGTGCGGACACAGTGCGGGGCGGCTATCCCGGCCATGTCGCCGGGGCCACGTTCGCGAAGGCACTGGGCTGGCAAGGGGCCCGGGTCACCAGCGTGTACGCCGCGTGCGCGTCCGGGGCGCAGGCCATCGACGCCGCGCGGGCCCAGATCCTCGCCGGGCTCGCCGATGTGGTGCTCGTCGTCGGAGCCGATGCCGCTCCCAAGGGGTTCTTCCGCCCTGCGGGCGGGGACCGGCCGGACGATCCCGACTGGCTGCGGTTCCGCATTCTCGGGGCCACCAACCCCGTGTACTTCGGGCTGTACGCCCGCAGACGCATGGCTGAGCACGGCGACACACCGGACGACTTCGCACAGGTCAAGGTGAAGAACTCGGCGATGGGAGCGCTGAATCCGCATGCGCGCTATCGCGATCGCGTGACCGCCGAGGAGGTCGCCGCCTCCGCTGTGGTCGCCGACCCGTTACGGCTGCTCGACATCTGCGCGACCTCCGACGGCGGCGCGGCGCTCGTGCTCTCGAGCATGGAGTACGCGCGCCGGCACGGGCAGGCGGAGCCGGTGCGGATCCGGGCGGTGTCCACGGTGACCCCGAGTTATCCGAACACCGTGCTGGACCTGCCGGACATCGCCACGGACTCCGCGCGGGCTGTGGAGCCTTCCGGCGAGACATTCCGCAGATCGATCGCCCGGGCGGCCTACGAGGAGGCGGATCTCGGGCCGGAGGACCTGTCGCTCGCCGAGGTATACGACCTGTCCACCGCCCTGGAGTTGCAGTGGTACGAGGACCTGGGGCTGTGCGGGGAGGGTGAGGGCGTGAAGCTGCTGAGGGACGGCGCGACAGCCTTGGGAGGGCGTATACCGGTGAACGTCAGCGGCGGACTGGCCTCCTTCGGGGAGGCCGTTCCGGCACAGGCGATAGCCCAGGTCTGTGAGTTGACCCTGCAGTTGAGGGGCGCGGCGGGCGCCCGGCAGGTCCCGGGAGCACGCGTCGGCATCACCGCGAACCAGGGGCTGTTCGGGCACGGGTCGGCGGTGATCGCGGTGCGCTGATCGGCGTGCCGTGAGCCCCTCAGGGGCAGGGGCCGGGCGGGGCTGGTGACGCCGGTACTTCCGTTCCGTTCCCCTGATCCCGCCCGGTGCCTACGCTGTGTGATCACGCCGGAGTCGCGCCTGAGCGTCGGGGACGTCGCGGCGTTGTCGAAGCCGTGCACGGGTACGGCGGTGACCGGTTGCCGGGGCCCGACCGTGACTCGTCGCCAAGCTCTTCCGCGGCGGCCAGGGCGCCGCGGAACTCTTGCGGTTGAGAAGTCTCCAGGTCAGGTAGATCCTGGACACGAGCAAGCGAGGAGTCAGGTGTGGCTGGGCTTTCGCCCATGGCGGAGCCCGGCGGAGGCCGGACACCATCAGCCAAGCCTCGCGCGGCGCACCAGGGCCCGCGCGGGCCCGGACAGATCTGAACAACGTCCCGACCGGGCGCCGCCAAGGCCCGAGGAACCGGCCCGTCGGCCCGGTGCCCGCCCGGTGGTCGTCAGAGGGCCGTCAACCGTAGCGGTCGGCGACCTTGACGCCCTTTGGGTGCCGGTGAACACTTCCGGTGTCAGTCGACATCGTCGTACATAGTCGGCGTATTCCGGCACTGCGGCGCGTGGGTGCGCCTGCGCCATGGCCCACTTCCCACGGGCGATTCGGCTGTGAGGCACGTTCGTCATGGGATGCCGGGTGGGGCGCGGGATTCCCCTGCCTTCGGCTGAAGTGGCCACGGGAACACGCACCCGCAGGTGAGGACCGGGGCCGATCGTCCCGGGCCAGGCTGAGGAGCAGCCATGACCAACGGAGACATTTTCGTCGGCGGCGGTATCTACGGGTCCGGCGTGGCGATCCTGCTGGTGTCTCTGCTGGGCGTGGGCATCGGCCTGTCCCTGGGTGGTCCCACCGGTTATGCCATCAACCTGGCGCGTGACCTCGGTCCGCGCATCATCCACGCCATCCTGCCGATCCCGAACACGGGCACGTCCGACTGGGTACTCGTGAATCCCCGTCGCCGGGCCACTGATCGGCGGCCTGCTCGGTGGCGTCATCTGCAACGCAGCCTTCTGAACCAGCCGAAGGGGTAGCCATGACGGACAACTCCGCGAAGTACGTCGCAGCCATCGATCAGGGCACCACATCGAGCCGCTGCATCGTCTTCAGCCAGGACGGCGCGATCGTCGCCGTGGACCAGCGCGAGCACCGCCAGATCTTCCCGAAACCCGGCTGGGTCGAGCACGACGCCACCGAGATCTGGTCCAAGGTGCAGGCGGTGGTGGCCGGAGCGCTCGCCAAGGCCGGCCTGAGGGCCGACCAGCTGAGCGCGATGGGGATCACCAACCAGCGCGAGACGACCCTGCTGTGGGACCGGGCGACCGGCAAGCCGGTGCACAACGCGATCGTCTGGCAGGACACGCGGACGGCGGCCCTCTGCAACCAGCTGGGCGGCTCGGACGGGCAGGACCGCTTCCGTGAGCAGACGGGGCTGCCGCTGGCCACCTACTTCTCGGGACCCAAGGCGGCCTGGCTGCTCGACAACGTGCCCGGCCTCAGGGCCCGGGCCGAACGCGGTGAGATCGCCTTCGGCACGATGGACTCCTGGCTGATCTGGAACCTCACGGGCGGCACGGACGGCGGTCAGCACGTCACCGACGTGACCAACGCCGGGCGCACCATGCTGATGAACCTGGAGACCCTCCAGTGGGACTCCTCGATCCTCTCGGCGATGAACGTTCCCGAGGCCATGCTGCCCGAGATCCGCTCCTCCTCCGAGGTGTACGGCACCGCCGTGGGCCAGCTCGCCGGGGTTCCCGTGGCCTCCGCGCTGGGCGACCAGCAGGCCGCCGTGTTCGGCCAGGCCTGCTACGACGTGGGCACCGCGAAGAACACGTACGGCACGGGCAGCTTCCTGCTGCTCAACACCGGCAGCCGCCCGGTGCCGTCGAAGAGCGGTCTGCTGACGACCATGGGGTACAAGATCGGCACTGAGGCGCCGGTCTACTGCCTGGAGGGCGCGATCGCCATCACGGGCGCGTTGGTCCAGTGGTTCCGGGACCAGCTCGGCATCATCCGTACGGCCGACGAGATCGAGCCCCTGGCGGCGAGTGTCGAGGACAACGGCGGCGCGTACATCGTGCCGGCGTTCTCGGGCCTGTTCGCGCCGTACTGGCGCTCCGACGCGCGGGGCGTGGTCACGGGCCTCACCCGGTACGTCACCAAGGCGCACCTCGCGCGCGCGGTGCTGGAGGCGACCAGCTGGCAGACGCGTGAGGTCGTGGACGCCATGTACCAGGACTCCGGGGTGCACATCACGACCCTCAAGGTCGACGGCGGCATGACGAAGAACAACCTGCTGATGCAGCACCAGTCGGACGTGCTCGACGTACCGGTGGTGCGGCCCAAGGTCTCCGAGACGACCTGCCTGGGTGCCGCGTACGCGGCCGGTCTGGCCACTGGTGTGTGGAACGACCTGGACGAGCTCAAGGCGCACTGGCAGAAGGACGTCGAGTGGACGCCGAACATGGAGGCGTCGGTGCGGGACCGCGAGTACCACAACTGGCGCAAGGCCGTGGAGAAGAGCTTCGGCTGGGAGGAGGACGGCGACAGCTGACCACGCGCGCGTGGAGCGTCGCCTGCTGCGGCCCGTACCCCGGTCGAGGGTGCGGGCCGTGCGCGGTGGTCCTCGACGTCAGCCGGTCACGGCCTCGCGGCGGTCGGCGGAGTACTCCATGGCGTGCTGGACGACGCCGATGAGTGCCTCCTTGACCGATTCTCGGTCCCGGGCGTCGCACATCAGGAGCGGCACGCCCTCGTCGAGGTCGAGGGCCTGGCGGACGTCCTCGATCGGGTAACGGGGAGCGCCCTCGAAGCAGTTGACGCCGACCAGGAAGGGGATCGAGCGCCGTTCGAAGTAGTCGACGGCGGCGAAGCAGTCCTCCAGGCGGCGGGTGTCGGCGAGCACGACGGCACCGAGCGCGCCCTCGGAGAGCTCGTCCCACATGAACCAGAACCGCTCCTGCCCGGGCGTGCCGAAGAGGTACAGCACGAGGTCCTCGCGCAGGGTGATGCGGCCGAAGTCCATGGCCACGGTCGTGGTGTTCTTGCCTTCCACCCCGCTGGTGTCGTCGACCGGGCGCCCGGCCTCGGTGAGCAGCTCCTCGGTGCGCAGCGGCCTGATCTCGCTGACCGCGCCGACGAGCGTGGTCTTGCCCACGCCGAAGCCGCCGGCCACGAGGATCTTGAGCGTGACGGGCTCGACCGGAGGCTTGCCGCGCTCAGAACGCCCGAAGATCATCGATCTCTTCTCCTGCTTGATGGGGGTCGGGCGACGGCGGGCCGTAGCCTCCGCCGCCTGGGGTTTCGATGACGAGTACGTCGCCGGTGACGAGGTCCGCGGAGTCGCTGCCGCCGAGTGCGGTCACCGTGCCGTCCGTGTGCTCCACCCGGTTGGCGCCGAGGGCACCGGGCTCACCGCCCGCCATGCCGTAGGGCGGGACCCGGCGGTGCTGGGACAGGGTGGAGACGGTCATGGGTTCGAGGAAGCGGATGCGGCGTACGGCGCCGTCCCCGCCGCGCCACCGTCCGGCGCCGCCGCTGCCGCGACGGACGGCGAACTCCTCGAGGCGTACGGGCAGCCGCCACTCCAGAACCTCGGGGTCGGTGAGGCGGGAGTTGGTCATGTGGGTCTGGACGACGGGTGCGCCCGGGAAGCCGTCACCGGCGCCGGAGCCTGAGGCAACGGTTTCGTAGTACTGGTGGCGTTCGTTACCGAAGGTGACGTTGTTCATCGTCCCGGACCCTTCGGCCTGGACACCGAGCGCCGCGTAGAGGGCGCCGGTGACGGCCTGCGAGGTCTCGACGTTGCCCGCGACGACGGCGGCGGGTGGCTCGGGGGCGAGCAGGGAGCCGGGCGGAACGACGATCCTCAGCGGGCGCAGACAGCCGTCGTTGAGCGGGATGTCGTCGGCGACGAGGGTGCGGAAGACATACAGGACGGCCGCGTTGACGACCGAGAAGGGGGCGTTGAAGTTGGTGGGCAGCTGCGCGGAGGTACCGGTGAAGTCGATGGTCGCGGCCCGGTTCTCGCGGTCCACACGCACGGCCACGCGGATGACGGCGCCCGCGTCCGTCTCATAGGCGTAATCCCCGTCGTCGAGGGCGTCGATGACGCGGCGCACCGCCTCCTCGGCGTTGTCCTGGACGTGCCGCATGTACGCCTGGACGACGTCGAGGCCGTAGTCCTCGATCATGCGGCCGACCTCGTCGACGCCCTTGCGGTTGGCGGCGATCTGGGCGCGCAGGTCGGCGAGGTTGGTCATCGGGTTGCGGGAGGGGTGGCGCGCCTCGGTGAGCAGGCGGAGGGTCTCGGCCTCGCGGAAGCAGCCGTTCTCGGCGAGCAGCCAGTTGTCGAAGAGGACGCCTTCCTCCTCGATGGTGCGGCTGCCCGCGGGCATGGAGCCGGGGGCGATGCCGCCGATCTCGGCGTGGTGGCCGCGTGAGGCGACGTAGAAGAGGATCTGCGGACCACCCTCCGGAGCACCCTCCGAGCTACTCCTCGCGTCACTGTCCGTGTCGGGCAGGGGCGCGGTGCCGAAGACCGGGGTGATCACGGTGACGTCGGGCAGGTGGGTGCCGCCGTGGTACGGGTCGTTGACGGCGTAGGTGTCGCCCGGGCGCATGCGGGGGCCGCGGCGGCGGATGACCTCTTTGACGCTCGTGCCCATCGAGCCCAGGTGGACGGGGATGTGCGGGGCGTTGGCCACCAGGTTTCCGTCGGGATCGAACAGGGCGCAGGAGAAATCGAGGCGCTCCTTGATGTTGACGGACTGGGCGGTCGACTCGAGGCGTGCGCCCATCTGCTCCGCGATCGACATGAACAGGTTGTTGAAGACCTCAAGCAGAACCGGGTCGACTTTCGTGTCGAGATCGGAACTCTGTGTAATCGCGGCGCGTTCCATGAGCAGATGCCCGTCGTCGGTCGCCGCGGCTCGCCAGCCGTCGTCGACGACGGTCGTGGAGCCGGCTTCGGCGATGATCGCCGGGCCGGTGACGGTGTCGCCGGGAGGAAGGTCCTCGCGGCGGTGGAGGGGCACGTCGCGCCAGGCGCCGTCCGTGTGGAGGCGGACGGTCAGGGGCGCTGCGGGGTCGTGGCCGGGGCTGCCGTCGGAGGCGGCTCGACAAGGGGCGAGAGCGGAGAGATCGGGGGGTTCGGTGATGCCGGTGGCTTCCACAGAGAGGGCTTCGACGACGATCGGGCGGTCGAGCGTGAAGGAGTACGTGGCGCGATGACGTTCTTCGAAGGCGTGGCGCATCGCGGCGGGCTCGGTCAGCTCGACGGTGAGGGTGGTGTCCGTGCCGTCGTAGCGAAGTTCCGCGCGCCGGGTGACCTCGATCTGTTCCTCGGGGACGTCCTCGGCGAGGAGTCGGGCGCGGGCCGCCCTCCCCAGGTCTTCGGCGGTCTGGAGGACGCCGGGCATCGAGGCGGCTTCCAGGGGTGCTTCGACGGACTGCTCGCGCATGGCGGTGGTGTCGGCGAGGCCGATGCCGAGTGCGGAGAGGACGCCGGCCATGGGTGGTACGAGGACGGTGCGGATGCCGAGGGAGTCGGCGACCTTGCAGGCGTGCTGGCCGCCGGCGCCGCCGAAGGTGGTGAGGGCGTAACGGGTGACGTCGTGGCCCTTCTGGACGGAGATCCGCTTCACCGCGGACGCGATGTTGGCGACGGCGATCTGCAGGTACCCCTCGGCGACCTGTTCCGGCGTGCGGTCGTCGCCGGTCTGCTCGCCGATCTCGCGGGCGAGGGCGGTGAAGCGTTCCCGGACGAGCACCTCGTCGAGGGGCTCGTCGCCGCCCGGTCCGAACACCTTCGGGAAATGGGCGGGCTGGATCCGGCCGAGCATGACGTTGGCGTCGGTCACGGTGAGCGGCCCACCGCCCCGGTAGCAGGCAGGTCCGGGGTCCGCGCCCGCCGAGTCCGGCCCTACGCGGTAGCGGGAGCCGTCGAAGTGCAGGACGGAACCGCCACCGGCGGCGACGGTGTGGATGTCCAGCATCGGGGCGCGCAGCCGCACGCCGCCGATCCGGCTGGTGAAGACGCGCTCGTACGCGCCGGCGAAGTGGGAGACGTCGGTGGAGGTGCCGCCCATGTCGAAGCCGATCACGCGGTCGAAGCCTGCCAGCTGCGACATCCGGGCCATGCCTACGATGCCGCCGGCCGGCCCCGACAGGATGGCGTCCTTCCCGCGGAACTGCCCGGCCTCGGTGAGACCACCGTTGGACTGCATGAACATCAGCCGTACGCCTTCGAGCTCGTCGGCGACGTGCCGGACGTAGCGGCGCAGCACAGGCGAGAGGTAGGCGTCGACCACGGCGGTGTCACCGCGGGGGACGAGTTTCATCAGGGGGCTGGCTTCGGCGGAGAGCGAGATCTGCGGGAAGCCGATGCGGGCGGCGAGGTCTCCGACTGCCTGTTCGTGAGCCGGATGGAGGTGGCTGTGCATACCGACCACCGCGACGGCACGGATCCCGTCGTCGTACGCCTCCTGGAGCGGCCCGGCGAGGGCGTCGAGGTCGGGGGCACGCAGGACGGTGCCGTCGGCGGCGATGCGCTCGTCGACCTCGATGACCCGTTCGTAGAGCAGCTCGGGGAGGTCGATGCGGCGCGCGAAGATGCTCGGGCGGTTCTGGTAGCCGATGCGCAGGGCGTCGTAGAAGCCGCGGGTGATGAGCAGCAGCGTGCGCTCGCCCTTGCGCTCCAGGAGCGCGTTGGTGGCGACGGTGGTCCCCATGCGCACGCTGTCGACGGGAGCGTCGGAGCCGGCCAGCAGGGTGCGGACACCCTCGACCGCGGCGTCGGTGTAGCGGGCGGGGTTGTCCGAGAGCAGCTTGTGCGTGAGCAGCCGGCCGTCCGGGCGCCGGGCGACGACGTCGGTGAAGGTGCCGCCACGGTCGACCCAGAACTGCCAGCCAGTCACGTCAGTACCCCGCTTCCGCGCTGCTCACAGCGCCCGGAGGCCGTTGATCACGTCGCGCAGAATACTCTCGTCCGGCAGCTCGGCAGGGGGTACCGGCCGGTTCACATGGACGAATTCCGCGTCCACGAGATCTCCGACGAGGACCCGTACCACTCCGATCGGCAGGTCGAGTTCCGCTGCGAGCTCGGCGACCGACTGCGGGATGTCACGGCACAGTTCGACGATGTCCACGTGCTCCGGGGAGAGCATGTGGTCCGCTTCCGGATCGTCCGCGTGCGGCTCCGCGACCACGACCGCAATCAGGTCCAGGCGATGCTGTCCCTGGCTGCTGGTGCGGCCGCGGGTCATGGCGTACGGGCGGACGACCGGTCCGGCGTCGTCGTCGAACCAGTGGCTTCTTCCCTGACCGTCAGCGCTCATGTCATCCCACTACCCGCCTGCGGGCAGATCGGTGCGCGGAGCGGCGGCCAGATGCGCGCCCACGCGCTTCACGAGGAGCGTCATCTCGTAGGCGACCTGGCCGACGTCCGAGTCGGCGTCCGAGAGGACGGCCAGGCAGCTGCCGTCACCGGCGGCCGTCACGAAGAGGAAGGCGTCGTCGAGCTCGACGACCGTCTGGCGCACGCTGCCGGCCTCGAAATGACGCCCCACGCCCTTGGCGAGGCTGTGGAACCCGGAGGCGACGGCGGCCAGGTGCTCGCTGTCCTCCCTGGTCAGGTCCCTGGACACGCCCGTCGGCAACCCGTCGCCGGAGAGCACGAGGGCCTTGCGGATGTTCGCGACTCGGTCCACCAGGTCATCGAGGAGCCAGTTCAGCTCGCCCTTGATCGTCGCGGTGTGGCCGGTCGGCTTCGGTGCGGTCATCGACCGTCCCCCTCTGTCGTTCCTTGTGGTGCTGCGCCGCTGTGGGCGTCATCGCCCTCGGCGTTCTCCTCACGGCCGCGCTGCCAGCCCCGCTGGAGCGATGCCATGCGGCTGCGTACTTCCTCGGCGTCGCGTTCGACGGGCTCGGCCCTGTCGTCGGTGCGCGGCTGCGAGCTCCGCTTCAGCTGCGGGGCCAGGTTCGCCTGCCGGACGCGCCGGGGCAGCGGGGCCGTGCCGGAGCCGGGCTGTGGTGCGGAGCCGATCCCCTGGGACGCCGAGCCGGTCTCCCGGGTCGCGGAGCCGGTTGTCTCGGGTGTGGCGCCGGAGCCCGTCTCGTGGCGTGAGGGCCCTGCGGTGGTCTCCGAGGAGCCGGAGCGGCGGTCGGGTGCCTCGGAGCCGCTCGAAGCGATCTCCGCGCGGCGGGTCCGCCTCGGGAGTACGGGTGGCTCCGGCCGGTCGCCCGTGGCGCTGCCTGGCGGGGCCGCGGGCGCGGTGTGGTCCTCGGTGCGGCCTGCCGCACCGATGCCGCGGCGGGTTGAGTCGGTGCCGCGACGGCGGGCCGGCAGCGGTGGCGGTGCGTCCGGTAGAGCGTCGCCCACGCCACTGACGGAGTTGTCGGTACGGCGCCGGGCCGGAAGGGCGGACCCGGGTTCGGCTCCCGTCCGGCCGTTGGCCCGGCTGCCCGTGGGCTCCTCGCCCCGGCGGCGTGCCGGGAGCGCGGAGGTGGGGCTCGACTCCGTGCGGCCGAGGGCCGTGGAGTTCTCCTCGTCCGTCTTGCCCCGGCGGGAGCGCTGGTCGGTGACCGGGCGCCCGTGGGAGCTGACCAGCTTGGGGGTGTGGCGGCGGGACAGCGGGACCGGTGCGCTCAGCTCGTCGTCGGCGTCGGTTCCCTCCCCTGTGCCGCGGGGGTCGGCGGTCCGGCGCGGGTCGGTGTGGCGGCCGGCGGTCTCGTCCGGGGCGCGGGTGAGGGAGTGGCGGGAGCGGAACAGGCCGCCGTGTTCGCCGTCCTCGTCCTCGATGGCTCCGGGGAGGTCTCCGATGGTGTCCAGGTCGACGGGTGCCTCCAGCTCGACCGGCCCGTCCAGCAGGGAGGCGGGCAGTCCGGGGCGCTGCGCGGACGCCTGGGACAGCGCGGCGCGGCGGCTGCCCTGCGGTTCGCTCTCCGGGGCCAGCCGGGGGCGGTCGAGCCGGAACCCGATGCCGTTGGTGTCCGGGACGTCGTCGGTCAGCAGCGCGTCGGGGATGAAGACCACGGCGGTCGTGCCGCCGTACGGGGAGGGCTGCAGGGAGACCCGGACGTTCTGGCGCTGGGCGAGCCTGCTGACCACGAACAGGCCGAGCCGGTCGGTGTCGGAGAGTTCGAACTCCGGTGTCTCGGCGAGCCGGAGGTTGGCGTCCAGGAGCGCTTCGGCCGCCATGCCGAGGCCGCGGTCGTGAATCTCCAGGGTGAAGCCGTTGGCGACGCGTTCGCCCAGGACCTGGACGGCGGTGTGCGGCGGCGAGAAGACCGTGGCGTTCTCCAGCAGTTCGGCCACGAGATGCGTGAGGTCGGCGACGGCTGGGCCGCTGATGGCGATCCGCGGAAGTCGGCGGACCTCGATGCGCTCGTAGTCCTCCACCTCGGCGACGGCGGCGCGCACGACGTCCATCAGCTGGACGGGCTTGCGCCACTGCCGGGAGGGCGCGGCGCCGGAGAGGATCACCAGGCCCTCGGCGTGGCGGCGCATGCGGGTGGTCAGGTGGTCGAGGCGGAAGAGGTCGGCGAGTTCCTCGGTGTCCTCTGTCCGGCGCTCCATGGCGTCGAGGAGGGTGAGCTGCTTGTGCAGCAGGACCTGGCTGCGGCGCGCGAGGTTGACGAAGACCTCGGAGACGCCGGCACGCAGTTCGGCCTGCTTGACGGCCGCTTCGACGGCGGCGCGCTGCAGCGTGTTGAGGGCCTGGCCGACCTCGCCCATCTCGTTCTTGTCGTATTCGAGGCGCGGGACTTCGGTCTCGACGTCGACCTGCTCGCCCGCGGAGAGGCGGCGCATGACACTGGGCAGCCGCACTCCGGACGCCTCGTGGGCTTCCAGGCGCAGCTGCCGCAGATCGCGGATGAGGGTGCGGCCGACGCGCACGGACAGGAAGAGGGAGACCAGGAGCGCGATCAGGCCGAGGGCACCGGCGACGACGGCCTTGGCGATGACGCCGACAGCTACGGGGTGGACTCGGTCCTGGTAGCGGTCGTTGGCCTGGTCGTTGAGGGTGCCGAGTTCGTCGAGCACGTTACCGGCGGCGCTGTCCCAGCTCTTGGCGGAGACACCGCGTGGGTTGCCGGTCCCGGAGGAGACGGCGGCTTCCTCGGCGACGCGCAGGGGAGCCGAAGAGGCGTTCTTCCAGAAGGTCTGGTAGCGGTCGCGTTCCGCCACCGGTAGCAGCGGCAGGTTGACGTCGTACGTCAGGGTGCGCTGGGCCACGAGGTCGGAGATGTCCCGCTCTTCGGAGTGCGAGATCCTGCCGACGATCAGGGCGGAGCCGAGGAGGGCGTCCTCGCGGGAGAGCAGCTCGCGGGCGCGGGCGAGGTTGACCAGCGCGCGGTACTGCTTGTCGAGCTCGACGTTGTCGACCACGTGCAGGTTGGCGAGGAGCACGTAGCAGGGGTCGACCAGCCGGTTGTAGAGATCGAGGGCCTGGGTGCGGTTGACGGTGCCGTCCTCGACGCTGCGGCGCAGCGAATCGATGCCGTCGAAGGCGTCCAGGACCGCGGTCAGCCGTTCGTCGGTGTCCGCGCCCATCGCGTCGCGCACATCGGGGTTCCGGGCGTTCTCGCGGATGCTGGCGACGGCCTCGTCGGTCGCGCTGCGGCTGCTCCGGAGCGCGGCGAGGCCGTCGGACGCGCGGGGGTCGGCGAGGTGGACGAGGGTCTGGCGGCGTTCCTCCTGGAGGACGCGGACCGTGTCCTCGATGGGGTAGCCGATCTCCTCCACCACGGACGACACATTGAAGAGGTCGCCCGCCTCACGTCCCGTGAGCACCGTGGCGAAGGCCCAGATCGCGGTCAGGGACACCAGCGGCACGAGGAGAAGCGCCACGATCTTCCGGCGGATGGACTTCCCGCGAAAGCGCATGGCCTCCCCCAGCTCGGGCCCCCGGCTACCCGGGGTACACATGTGCGTCAACAAACGGCGCGAGCCTACTACCGACCCACAGGGAACTCGAAGACCGGTCCGGAACCTGAAGTTCCGCGCCAGCCACGCGGCATGGCGAGTTGTCCGGGCATTGCAGGAGTTGTCTCCCTGAAATCGGTGGTCGCGGCGCGGGTCAACCTCCCGACTCCGCCAGGGCGGTTGGCTGAAATTTTTCGATTCACGGGAATCTTCGCGAGGAGTTGTTCGTCCTTCTCTATGGGAAACGGGGACGGAATCGGCCACAGGAGCCGCGTCCTGCACCTGGGCGGCGTAAAACAGTGCAAGCCGGGCAGCCACTGGGGAGCACGGGTCTTCGGATGCGAGCGGGCGGTCTGCTGGCGGTGGGGAGTGACACGGTGATGGGCACGGCGGAACGGCGCGGTGCGCCCAGGGCGAGCGGGGCGCAGCTGACGGGGCCTCAGGACCTCGAAGCGGCCGAACGCGATATCTCCGAGGGCGCGGCGGTGCCCTCGGGCCGAGAGGCGGCGGATCCGGCGCACGCGGCAGGTCGCGTCACCCGCGCGCAGCACTACCGGCCCCTGTGGGTCGAGGAACCCGCCCGGCGGCGTCGCCTGCCGGATCCGGTGCGGACGGCGGCGGTGCGGGCGGTCCTCCTCATAGCCGTGACGCTGATTCAGGCGATGGTGGCCTTCCTGTGCACGCTGGCCGGGTCCTGGCTGGCGTTCCCCATGGTGATCAGCAGTGTGGTCAGCACGATCGCGGCCACGTGGGGTGCGCTCGACGTGTGGGTGACGCGCCAGGTCTGGAACCAGCGCAACGGCGTGGTGTCCGTACCGAGCAGCACGGCGCGGGCGTTGCGGCGCGAGCGGCGCAAGGCCCGCCGGCAGGAGCGGGCCACCGCGCGTACGCAGGAGCGGATACGCAGGCGGGGTGGAGCCGGGGCCGGACAGCTGTCCCACTCGTGAGAGGTGGCCACGGGGAGCGGCGGCGAGGCCGCCGGGCCGAGGCGTTGAGCCGGCCCACCCCAGCCTCAGCCCCCCTAGCGGGGGTATGGGGGCAGCAGCTCCCGGGGCCCCCACGGCAGGACCCCGCTTCCGTACCTCGTTGAGGCAGAACTCCGCGCACCCTCCCCTTGGGGTTGGGGCCCGCGTCCTTCCGCCTGGCCCCACGCCTCCTCACCGTAGGAGCCAAGGTCGAGGTGTGGGTGGCTGAGGGCTTGGCGGAGGGCGCGGTGCTGCGCTGCGGCTGTTCCCGCCCGGGCCCGGCGGGGTCGGCCCGGGCGGTCGCGCAGCCGCGGGGCAGGCGCCCTGGGGAGGAGCGGCCGTCGCTGGTCGCGCAGTTCCGCGCGTCCCTAAGGTGTCGGTGACGCGGGCCGTTTGTACATCCTGGTTGCCGTGATCTCGCTGTGCGCCGCCTCCCCTGCCCGGGCTTGTTGCGGCAGGCCCGGGCGCAGGTGTTCCTCGACGCTGATGTATTTGAGGCCGGCCCTGAGGTCGGCGTCGTTGCGCATGCGGATGACTAGGGGGAACTCGGCCAGGGCGGTGGTGTCGAACAGGCCCGTGGTGTACAGGAGCTGCACACCGAGGGCGTCCGACACCGCCCGCTGGAGTTCCAGCAGGTACGTGGCGTTGGCGCGGCCGATGGGGTTGTCGAGGAACAGGGTGCCGGCGTGCCGGTGCTTGTCGCGGCCCCGGTCGTTGGAGCGCAGCGCGGCCATCGTGCAGTAGAGGGCGATCGCGGCGGTGAGGAGCTGGCCGCCGGAGAACACGTCGCCCATCTGCCCGACGGGCACACGCTCGGCGCGCAGCACGGCGTCGGGCTTGAGGATCTCCACGGCGACGCCCTTGGGCTCCAGCGCCGCAGCGACACCCCGAAGCAGCAGGGACATGCCGTCGCGCCGCAGGTCGGAGTTCTTCTTGACGGCGGCGCGGGTCGCCTCGTCGATGACCTCGCCGAGCCGTTCGGTGAGCGTGGCCTGGTCGGGCTCCTCGAAGCGGATGCGGAGGAACTCCTGCCCGGACCACTCCCCGAGGCCCTCCGGGAGCCGGGAGAGCCGCTGGGCGGAGCGCAGGGTGGCCAGGGCCGACTCGACCAGGCCGCGCAGGCGGTCCACGATCGAGTCGCGGTTGCGCTCCAGCTGCTCCAGTTCGTCGGTGAGGACGCGCAGGCGGGGTGCGAAGGCGTCCGCCCACTTCTGGGCGTGCTCGGGCAGTGCGGAGGCGGGCAGTTCGCGGATCTGCTGGCGGGCCGGGGTGCGGACCTGCTCGTAGCGCGTGGAGTTGGCGTGCCGCACGAGGATGTCGCTCGCCTCGCGGACGGCGGCCTCGGCGGCGGACAGGTCGGCGGCGCAGCCACGCAGGGAGCGACGGGCCTCGGCGGCCGACTGCCGGGCCTCCTCGGGGCTGCCGGGGTAGGGCTCGGGATCCTCGTGCTCCTCGTCGCTGGTGTGTTCGCGCAGCAGGTCCCGGAGCATGGCGGCGATCTCGTCGAAGCCGCTCGCCGCGTCCTCGGCGGCGCGGTGGGCGTCCAGGAGTTCGGCGTGCGCCTCGCGGGCCTGGTTCAGCGCCTCGGTGCGGGAGGCGAGTTCGGCCGTGGCGGTGCGCAGCAGGGTCTGCGCGTGCTCGGCGTCGCGCGGCTGAAGCTCCTCGGGCAGGTCGGTGTGGGTATCGCCGTCGTCGGCGGGGGCGAGTCGCTCGGCCTCGCCGCGCAGCCGCCCCAGTTGCTCGCTCGCGGTCGACATGCGGGTCTCCAGGAGCTGCACCAGCTCCTCGGCGCGGGCGGCGGCGGCCTGGCGGCTGGGTCCGTCGGAGCCGTCGGGGGATTCGAGGAGCTGCTCGGCGCGGGTGCGGACCTTGTTGCTCAGCCGGTCCAGCTCCGCGCGTGCCGCGCTCTCGTCGCTCTCGGCGCGGGCCTGCTCGGCGCGCAGGTCGGCGCCCACGCCGACCTTCTCGTACACCTGGGACGCGGCCCGGTAGGCCTCGCGCAGGGCGGGCAGCGAAGCCTTGGGCGTCTGCTCCTCGTCCTCGGGTACGTCGTCGGGGGCGCCGGCGATCTCGGAGCGCTCGGCACGCAGCGCGCGCGCGGTGCGGCGGGTGTCGTCGGCGGCGCGCTGGGCGGCACGCCGGTCCTCGTCGGCGGCCCGGGCCCGCTCCAGACAGGACTGGGCGCTCGCCTCGGACTCGGCCGCCTCGTCGGCCAGTTCGCGCAGTTTGACCTGCCAGCCGGCCCGCTCGCGCAGCCGGAAGGCGAGCCCGGCGAGGGCGTCGGCGGAGCGGCGGGCCTTCTGGGCGGCCTCCTGCCGCTCGTCCCGGACGCGCGCGGCCTCGGCGGCGACCTCGTCGGCCTCGGCCCGTACGGTCCGGGCCTCGGTCAGTTCGGCCTCGGCCTCCTCGGCGAACGCGCGGCTGTCGTGGGCCGCCCGGGCCAGTTCGGTCAGCCGGCCGGCGGGGCAGCCGGTGCGCCAGGAGGCGAGCCTGGCGGCCAGTTCGCGGTCCTTGCCGAGCCGGGCGGCGAGGGTGCGGATCTCCTCGTCCCGTTCGGTGGCGCGTGCGCGCAGGGCCTGCCGCTCCTCGTCGGCGGCGTGCTCGTCGTGCATGGCCGGGTTCGGCGGCACGAGGAACACGTCTCCGTCGCCGGAGTCGGGGGCGGGCGTCGGGGCGAGCAGGGCGGCGGCGGTGCCGACCGCCACGGCCGAACGGGGCAGCAGCGCCGCGTCGCCCAGCGCCTCCCGGGCGCGGGCGTGGGAGTCGGGGTCGGTGATGATCACGCCGTCGACGAGTTCGGGCCGGGCGGCCAGCACGCGCGCGTGGTCCGCCGGGTCGACGGCCTGGGCCAGATAGCGCCAGCCGGGCAGTGCGGGGATGCCGTGCTCGCCGAGGAACTCGACGGTGGCCAGTACGTCCGGGCCGGGCGGCAGCAGCCCGCCGTCGCCGAGCGCGCCCAGGATGCGGGAGTCGTCGGCGGCGGCCGTGCGCAGGTCGAACAGCTGCCGCTCGGCGGAGGAGACGGCGTCGTCGAGCAGGTCGCGCAGGTCGTCGGCGGAGCGGTCGAGTTCCTCCGGGGTGAGGCCCTGCTCGCCGGCGGCCTGCTGTGCGGCGGGCTCGCCGTCCGTGCCGTGGCGGGGTTGCGGGATGCCCGGGCGGGTCTCCGGGGTCAGGCTGAGCAGTTCCGCCAGCCGCTCCTCGCCCGCGAGTGCCTCGGCGGTGCGGCGCTCGGCCTCGTACGAGCGCTCGGCCGCGGTGGCGGCGTCGGCGGCGCGGGCCGCGGTCAGTTCGGCGCGGGACTCGGTGGCGGCGGCCTCGCGTGCGTGCTCCGAGGCCCGGCGGGAGGCCTCGCGGGCGGTGTCCCAGGCGGCGACGGCGCTCTTCTCGGCGTCGCTGGCGGCCAGCGCCGCGCGGGCGGGGTCGGCGTCGGGCGCTGAGTCGTCGAGCCAGCCGGCCCGGACCGCCTCCGCGGTCTCCTGCTCGACCTCGGCGAGTCGCTGCTTGAGGTGACCGATCTCGCTGCGGGCGCGCTGGGCCTGGGTGGCGGCCGCGGTGGAGTCCCGGTAGGCCGCGTCGCTGACCTCCTGGAGGGCGGCGGAGCGCTCCTCCTCCTCGTTGGCGTGGCTCTCGGCCCTCTCCGCGGCGGCGTGCAGGGCCCGTACCAGGTCGACGGCGGCCTTGGAGCGGGCGGCCAGGGCGGGGGCGGCGTCCCGCTCGGCCTCTCGGATGGCGGCGGACACGCGGGTGACGCGGTCGGAAGCGGCGCGGTGGCGCAGCACGGCCTCGGCGGCCTGCCAGGCCGAGTACAGGGTGCGGGCGTCGGCGAGCTCGCGCTTCTGCGCGGCGGCGGACTTCTCGGCCCCGGCGAGCGCGAGGGAGGCGTGCCGGTAGGCGAGTTCGGCGGAGATCAGCGCGCTGCGCTCGCGGGCTGCCTCGGCGTGCGTGACGGCGTAGGCGGCGGCGGTGACCCGCTGGGCCAGGTCGGCGGCCCGGACCCGCTCCCGCACCCCGCGTGCGGACAGTCTGCGGGCCAGGGTCCGGGTGCGGCGTTCGGCTCCGGCGTGGATGTCACGCGCGCGGGAGCGGGCCTCGGCGGCCTCGACGATCCGGCCGAGGAGGTCGACGGATCCGGCGGTGAAGTCCCGTTCGGCCATCAGCTCGGCGCGCCGGCCCAGCTTGTTACCGAAGCCGCTGACCAGGTCGGCGAGCCCGTCGGTGTCGCGGGTGTCGGTGACGGCGCGCAGCAGCAGATCGGTGAAGTCGGCGTCCTTCTTGACCGCGAAGAGACCGGCGGCCTCGCCTTCGTCGGCGTTCATCTCTCGCTGGTAGCGGAAGAGCTCGGGGTCGAGGCCGAGGTCGCCGAGGTGCTCGATCCAGCGGTCGTGGGTCTCCTCCCAGTGCACCTCCAGGTGCGGGTAGTTCTTGCCCGCGTCGGTGAGGGCGTCGCGGAAGCCCTTCATGGTGCGGCGCCGCCCGCGCGCACCGGACTGGCCCTCGGCCGGGGCCCGTACGGCGGTGGCCTCGGCCACGGGGAGAGCGTCCAGGTTCAGTCCGGGCCCGGGCCGGAAGGAGTACCAGGCCTCGGCGAACTTCCGCGGGTCGTTGGAGACCTGCCGCCCGCGCCACTCGCTGACCTTGCCGACGACGACGCATTCACCGGTCAGCACGTGCTGCCACTCCAGCGCCACGTGCCCGCAGTCGTCGGCGAGGAGGAACTTGCGCAGTACGCCGGAGCTGGCGCCGCCGAGGGTGTTGCGGTGGCCCGGCAGCATCACGGAGAAGATCAGCTTGAGCAGCACCGACTTGCCGCCGCCGTTCTCCAGGAAGAGCACACCGGCGGGCGCGGGCCGGCGCGGCGGACCTACCGGCTCCTCCTCGAAGAACTCCGCCTGCGTGGGCGCGGGGTCGGGCACGATCTCGCCGACACCCCGCAGGTCAAGCACGGTGTCGGCGTAGCGCGCACCGGCGGGCCCGATCGAGTAGAGGCGGACCCGGGACAGCTCGTACATGGCGGACTCTCGTAAGTCTTCGTGAGATGGGGAGTTCAGGAGGAGTGGAACGGCAGCCCGGCGTCGGCGACCAGCTCCAGGTCGTCGCTCTCCTCGGCGGGCAGCAGTGTCGGGGTGCCGTCGGTGACCGGGACGACGCCCAGGTCCAGCAGCTCTGCCAGGGCGGCGCTGCCGGCCATGTCGCGGACCTGGAGCTGGTAGCGGGCGGTCGTGCGGTAGGTGCCGCCGTGGTCGTCGCCGGTGCGCTGGAGGAATCCGGAGTCGGTGAGGAAGGCGACGGCCTTGGCGACGATGCCGGTGGTCGAACCGGCCAGGCGGCGGGCGTCCTTGGTGGCGCCGGTCGCGCTGCGCCGCACCCAGATCCGCCAGGCGGCCTCCAGGCCGGGCGCGTCGGTCGCCGGGTCGGTGTTCTCGCCCCGCTCGTCGGCGCGTTCCTCCAGGCGGCGGCAGGCCTGGCGCACGAAGGCGTCGACACCGTTGACGGAGACGCGGCCGATGTAGCCGTCGTCGGCGAGGTCCTCGGGGCGCGGGAACGCCATGGCCGCGACGGCGAGATGGGCGAGTCCGTGCAGGAACCGGTCGCCTCCGTCGGCGGACGTACGACGCGCGTAGTCGCCCATGCGGACGGCGAACACCGAGTCCTCGGCGGCGGTCACGGCCATGCCCGCGCGCGGGGACACCTCCAGCACGATCAGGCCGAGCCCGGTCGCCACGGCGTCGGCGAGCCGGGCGAAGGGCGGGTCCTCGCGGTAGCGCCGCAGCAGGTCCGCGTACTCCTGGTCGCGGGCGGGCTGCAGCTTGGGCTGGAGACCGAACGACACGAGCCGGGCCGCGTCGGCGGCGTCGGCGGGCGTGACGGCGGCGGTGACCGTCGGGGCCGCTGCGTCCGGCTCGCTCCACTCGGCGTGCTCGCTCACGGTCGGGACTCCTTGTGCCATTCGTACTGACTCATGCTGCTTCCGTCCGGTCCGCCGCCATCCCGGCCGCGTCCAGCAGGGCCGTGCCGACGATGAGGTCGGCGCCGCCGAACTCCGGGTCGTCGAGTTCGGTCCCGTCGTCCACGGCGAACAGCAGCTTCTGCTCGCCCTGTCGATAGGCCGTGCCGACCGGCGGACTGGCGGCGTGCACCGCCAGCAGGGCGACGAGGTACGGCAGCTCCGGGTCCTGCCGCCGGGCCTGCGCGAGCAGCCCGGACAGCCGGCGCGGCGCGTCGGCCGGCAGGTCGAGCAGCTCCTGCGCAGCCGCCATCTGCTCTTCGCTGAAGCGGCTGTCGTCCGGCGTGGCGATCAGGTCCGGCTCGGGCATCTCCGCGCCCAGGTGCTCCCGCTCCACCGGCGGCGTCAGCAGTATGTCGACCAGGTCGGCGACCCGGACGGACACCGGGGTGCGCAGCCCGGTGCCGCGGCCGAAGAAGGCGTCGGTGACGCGGACGGCCTGCTCCACCGGCAGCGGCAGGACGGGCGAGACGAGATGGCCGTAGAGGTCGATGCCCGATGTCGTCATGGGTGTGGCGAAGGCCTGCCGGTCCTGCTCGGCGCGGAACAGCGGTCCGGCCTCCAGCAGGCGGGACTGCAACTGGGTGTGCCGGCGGATGCAGTCCTTGACGATGTCGACGAGCTCGGCGGCGCGGCGCTTGTGCTCAGGGTCCTCGGACTCGTCCCGTGCCTTGCGGATGTTGGTGAGGATCGCGTTCTCGTGGCGGTAGCGGTCGGCGACGTGGTCCAGCGCCTCGGCGATCATGTCGGGCACGGTGGAGAGCCAGTCCACCGCGCGGACGTTGCGCCGGGTGGCGTCGAGGGCTCGGCGCAGGGTCTCCGAGTACTGCACGGTGCGGTAGCGGGCCTGTTCGGCCGCGAGCTGGGCGTCGGCGAGCCGGCCGCGGCTGATCAGCACCTCCAGCTTGACCTCGGCGGCGATCTGCGCGCTGGTGACGTCCGTGTCGAGGGCGCCGACGAGGACGTTGACCGCCTCGTCCGTCGTACGGAGGTAGACCGTGCCGCCGGGGCCGGGGACCTCTTCGATCAGCTTGAAGTCGTAGTCACGGCGCACATAGGTGCCGTCCGCCCCGAACGTGCCGTACACGGCGCGGAAGCCGCGGTCGACGCTGCCGACGTTGATCAGGTTCTCCAGCACCCAGCGGGCCACCCGCTCGTGCTCGGCGGTGGGGCGCTGCGGGGCCTGGGCGGCGATGCGCGGAATGAGCCGGGCGACGATCTGGTCGTGGTCCGCGCCGGTGTCGAAGTCCATGTTGAGGGTGACCAGGTCGATCGCCGCGAGGGCGACCTCCGCCATGCCGTACACCGAGTACGCGCCGGCGAGGTTGGCCTTGCGCGCGTCCAGATCGTGCAACGGCGCGGTGCAGGCGAGCGCGCGCAGGCGCCGCGCCAGGCCCTCGTCGGCGGCCGGCCCCGGGGCGGGGCGCGGCCCCGCGCTGAGCTGGGGCGGAACGCTGTCCGTCGATGCAGGCGAAGTCACGGTGCACAGACTAGGTCCTGGGTCTGACAACCACCCAAACGACGCGGTACGCCCCCTCGGTCACGGGCCTCAGCCACCCCAGCCGGCCTCCGGAACAGCCACCCTCGCCGACCACGCCGACCCCCGGAACAGCCACCCTCAGCCCTCCTCCCCCACCCTGCGCCGGTACACCTCCACCACCCGCTCCAGCGAGTCGTCGAGGTACCCCGCGAGCAGCCCCTCGGCCTTCTCCCGGTCCCCGTCCTGAAGAGCCTGCAAAATCGCGACATTTCGCGCAATGTACGGCTCATGCAGCCGTTGCGGCTCGTCCACCACATGGAACGCCAGCCGCAGTTCGGCGAAGACGCTGCGCATCAGCTCGGCGGTGCGCTCGCTCGCGGCGAGCGCGACCAGCTCCCGGTGGAAGTGGATGTTGGCCGTACCCACACCCTTCCAGTCACCTTCGTGAGCCGCCCGCCGCCCCTCCTCGACCGCCCCGGCGAGCCCGTCCAGGCCGTACGGCGGCTCACCGAGACCGCGCACGACGGCGCACTCGACAAGCCGCCGGGTGCGGTAGATGTCC
The DNA here is from genome assembly GCF_042959065.1 of Streptomyces sp. NPDC007929. NCBI lineage: Bacteria > Bacillati > Actinomycetota > Actinomycetes > Kitasatosporales > Streptomycetaceae > Streptomyces > Streptomyces sp. NPDC007929. The sequence continues at coordinate 31,481 of NZ_JBIBKD010000017.1, forward strand.
TCGACGTCCTCGACCGTCAGGACCCGGACGAACACGCCCCGGTTCAGCTCGTGGACGAGCAGCCGCTCATGCGTGAGCAGCCGGAACGCCTCGCGCAGCGTGTTGCGGGAGACGCCGAGCGCGCCTCCGATGCTGTCCTCCGACAGGCGGGTGCCGGGCGGGAAGTAGCCCTCGGCGATCCGGCTCCTGAGGATGTCCGAGACCCGCTCCGCGGTGCTGGTGCGCCCGAGGAGGGCCCGGTCGTCGGCGAGGTCCTTCAGCTGCTCTGCCATGCCGGAATTCAATCGCAGATCACAAGAACGAACCAACATGGGTATTGAGGGATCGTTGAACAATCCTCTACGGTGCTACGCACGGCGTCATGACGGCGGGCCGCTTTCCCGCCGCTTTCCCCACCACGGCGCCGACCGCCTCCGTACGGCACGGCTCACTCCGAAGCACCCTCCGTCCTCCCTCTGCGAGGTGCCCATGAGCACGACCCCTCCACCGCAGGCCCAGCTCGACGACCCACGCCCCGCCACCACCGAACGCACCTCGGACGACGGGGCGTTCGGCTGGCTGCGCGCCCTGGGCCCGCGTGGCCGCCGCGCCTTCACGGGTGCTTTCGGCGGCTATGCCCTGGATTCGTACGACTACTTCACGCTGCCGCTGAGCATGGTCGCGCTGTCCGCCTACTTCGGCCTGAACAGCGGCCAGACGGGCCTCTTCACCACGGTCACGCTGGTGGTCTCCGCGGTCGGCGGCGCCCTGGCCGGCGTGCTCGCGGACCGCGTCGGCCGGGTGAAGGCACTGATGGTCACGGTGATCACGTACGCGGTGTTCACCGTCGCCTGCGGTTTCGCGCCCAACTACGAGACGCTGCTGGTCTTCCGCGCGCTCCAGGGCCTCGGCTTCGGCGGCGAGTGGGCCGTCGGCGCGATCCTGGTCGCCGAGTACGCGAGCGCCAAGCACCGGGGGCGCACGCTCGGCGCGATCCAGAGCTCCTGGGCCGTGGGCTGGGGCCTGGCCGTGATCGTCTACACCCTGGTCTTCTCGGTCGCCGGTGACGACCTGGCCTGGCGCATCATGTTCTGGACCGGGGCGCTGCCCGCGCTGCTCGTCATCTGGCTGCGGCGCAGTGTGCACGACGCCCCCGAGGCGGCCGCGGCGCGTGAACGGAGCGCCGAGAAGGGCTCGTTCAAGGCGATCTTCAAGCCGGGCCTGCTGCGGATCACCGTCTTCGCCGGACTGCTCTCCACGGGCGTCCAGGGCGGCTACTACACGCTGGCCACCTGGGTGCCGACGTATCTGAAGTCCGAGCGGGACCTGTCGGTCGTCGGCACCGGCGGATACCTGACGTTCCTGATATCGGGCGCCTTCATCGGCTACCTGACCGGCGGCTACCTCACCGACAAGCTGGGCCGGCGGCGCAACATCTGGCTCTTCGCCCTGCTCTCCGCGCTCTGCATCCTGGCGTACGCGAACATCCCGAGCGGCGCCAACACCCTGCTCCTGGTGCTCGGTTTCCCGCTCGGGTTCTGCATGTCGGCGATCTTCAGCGGCTTCGGCTCCTACCTGAGCGAGCTGTACCCGACGGCGGTGCGCGGGACGGGGCAGGGCTTCACGTACAACACCGGGCGCGCGGTGGGTGCCGTGTTCCCGACGACGGTCGGGTTCCTGGCCGACAGCTGGGGCGTCGGCGGCGCGCTGGTGTTCGGCGCGATCGGCTACGGCATCGCGGCCCTGGCCCTGCTCGGGCTGCCGGAGACGCGTGGGAAGGAGCTGGCGTGAACCGCATGAGCACCGAGGACCGCCCCCTGCTCCTGGTGGACGAGCACGCGCGCGCGTGGAGCCCCGCCCAGGCCCGCTCCCGCTTCCGGGAGGGCCTGACGGGCCCCACGGCCGGGGTCGCGGCGGGGCACACCCAGGTCAACCTGATCTCGGTGCCCGCCGACTGGGCCTACGACATGCTGCTGTTCTGCCAGCGCAATCCCAAGCCCTGTCCGGTCCTCGACGTCACGGACGCCGGTTCCTGGACGACGGTGCTGGCCGAGGGCGCGGACCTGCGCACCGACCTGCCCCGCTACCGGGTCTGGCGGGACGGCGAGCTGGTGGACGAGCCGGCCGACGCGCGCGCGTACTGGCGGGACGACCTGGTGTCGTTCCTCATCGGATGCAGCTTCACCTTCGAGTGGGCGCTGGGCGAGGCGGGTGTGCCGATGCGCCATGTCGAGCAGGGGCGCAACGTGCCGATGTACGTGACGAGCCGTCAGTGCCGTCCGGCGGGGCGGCTGCACGGCCCCATGGTGGTGTCCATGCGGCCGGTGCCGCCCCGGCAGCTGGCGGCGGCGATCCGGGAGAGCAGCCTGATGCCGTCGGTGCACGGCAGTCCCGTGCACTGCGGCCATCCCGCGGGTCTCGGCATCGACGACCTCGGCCGCCCCGACTTCGGGGACCCGGTGGACGCCGAGCCGGACGACATCCCGGTGTTCTGGGCCTGCGGGGTGACCCCGCAGGCGGCCGTGATGGCCTCGCGTCCGCCGTTCGCCCTCACCCACGCCCCGGGGCAGATGTTCCTCACCGACGCCCGTGACGAGCAGTACCGCGTGGCCTGACAGGAGACACGGCTCATGACCTCGATCGACCTGAACGCCGACCTCGGCGAGGGCTTCGGCCGCTGGCGGCTCACCGACGACGAACAGCTGCTGTCCGTCGTCACCAGCGCCAACGTGGCCTGCGGTTTCCACGCCGGGGACGCGGTCACGATGCGCCGAGTGTGCGAGCTGGCGGCCGAGCGCGGCGTCCGGATCGGCGCCCAGGTGTCCTACCGGGACCTGGCCGGGTTCGGGCGGCGCGCGATGGACGTGCCGCCCGCCGAGCTGGCGGCCGAAGTGGCCTACCAGATCGGCGCGCTGGAGGTCTTCGCCCGGGCGGCCGGTGCCCGGGTCGCCTATGTCAAACCGCACGGCGCGCTCTACAACCGGGTCGTGCACGACGAGGCGCAGGCCGCCGCGGTCGTCGACGGCGTGCTCCTCGCGGACGCCGCGCTGCCCGTCCTCGGACTGCCCGGCTCACGCCTGCTGGAGCTGGCCGGGAAGGCCGGACTGCCGGTCGTCGGCGAGGCGTTCGCGGACCGGGCGTACACCGACACGGGCACCCTGGTGCCGCGCGGTGTGGAGGGCGCCGTGGTCGCCGACCCGGAGGCCGTGGTGGAGCGCTCCGTGAGCATGGCCCGCTCCGGCGAGGTCGTCGCCCGCTCGGGGACGCGCATCGAGGTACGCGCGCGGTCGCTGTGCCTGCACGGCGACACCCCGGGCGCGGTGGACCTGGCGCGCCGGGTGCGCGAGCGCCTGACGGCCTGCGGGGTCCGGGTGGAGGCCTTCGCATGAAGGTGCTGCCCGTCGGCGAGGACGCCCTGCTCGTCGAGGTCTCCTCGGGCGACGAGGCCCAGGCCCTGCACGCGGAGTTGCTGCGGCGCCGCGCGGAGGGCTCCCTCGCGGCCCGCGAGATCGTGCCGGCGGCCCGCACGGTCCTCATCGACGGCCTCGACGCCCCGGCTCGGCTGGCCGCCGAACTGACCGCCGCCGACCTGCCGCCCGCTCCCTCACGCGCGCGTGACGTCGTGGAACTCCCCCTGCGGTACGACGGTCCGGACCTGGCCGACGTCGCCGCCCACTGGGGCGTTCCGGAGCGGGAGGTCGCCCGCATCCACGCTGACACCGAGTTCCGGGTCGCCTTCTGCGGTTTCGCTCCCGGCTTCGGCTACCTCACCGGTCTGCCACCGCGCTACGACGTGCCCCGCCGGGCCACTCCGCGCACGGCCGTCCCGGCGGGGTCGGTCGCGCTGGCGGGCCCGTACACGGGCGTGTACCCGCGCTCGTCGCCGGGCGGCTGGCAACTGATCGGCACGACGGACGCCGTGCTGTGGGACCACGCGCGCGTGCCGGCGGCGCTGCTGTCACCGGGCACGCGCGTGCGGTTCGTCCCCGAGGCGGGGTCATGACGGACCGCGCCCTCGCCGTCGTACGGGCCGGGGCCCTCACCACCGTGCAGGACGCGGGCCGCCCCGGGCACGCCCATCTCGGTGTGCCCCGCTCCGGCGCGCTGGACCGGCCCGCCGCGGACCTCGTCAACCGGCTGGTCGGCAATCCGCCCGGGGCGGCCGTGCTGGAGACGACCCTCGACGGCTGTGCCGTACGCCCCCGTTCGACGGTCACGGTGGCGGTGGCGGGCGCGCCCTGCCGGGTCACGGTGGACGGACGTCCCGCCGCCTGGGGAGCACCGGTGCGGGTGCCCGCGGGGGCGCTGCTGGAGATCGGACCGGCCGTGTCGGGCGTACGGGCCTATCTGGGGGTCTGTGGCGGCATCGCCGTCGAGGCGGTGCTCGGCAGCCGGTCGACGGACCTGTTGTCGGGGCTCGGCCCGGCTCCTCTCGCGGTCGGCACGGTGCTGCCCCTGGGACGGCCCTTCGGCGGACACGCGCGCGTGGACGTCGCCCCGCAGCCGGCGCCACCGGCGGAGTTGGTGCTGCGGGTGACGCTCGGCCCGCGCGACGGCTGGTTCACACCGCGGGCCCTGCACACCTTCCTCTCCCGCGCCTACCGGGTGTCCTCCGCGAGCAACCGCATCGGACTGCGCACGGAGGGACCCGCACTGGAGCGGGCCCGGCCGGGCGAACTCGCCAGCGAGGGCATGGTGCTGGGCGCCGTGCAGGTGCCGCCGGACGGCAGGCCGGTGATCTTCCTGGCCGACCATCCGACCACCGGGGGCTACCCGGTGATCGCCGTGGTCCGCACCGCCGACCTCCCGGCCGCCGCCCAGGCGGTCCCCGGCACCCCGGTCCGCTTCGTGGCCGTGCGCCGCCGCTAGGCGCGCACGGGGCGGCCCGTCAGGCGGGCGCGCTGTGCCGGAGTTCACCGGCGGCCGCGGTCAGCAGCTGACAAGGAGGTCCGCCCGGGCCACACAGCCGTCTCCCCGGGGCCGGACGGCGACCGCCCCGGATCACACAGCCGTCTCCCCGGGACCGATCCGGCTGCGTACGGCCGTCTGTACCTCGTCCTCCTCGGCCGGGTCGGCTGCGAGCCGGCGCAGGCGCTCGACGACGCGGGCGTCGCCCGTCTCGGCGTGCCGGGCGGCGATCTCCCGGGTGGTCTCCTCGCAGTCCCACAGGCACTCGACGGCGAACCCGGTGGCGAAGGAGGGGTCGGTGGCGGCGAGGGCGCGTGCGGCCCGGCCGCGCAGATGGGAGGAGGCGGTCTCGCGGTAGACGTGGCGCAGCACGGGTGCGGCGCAGGCGATGCCGAGCCGTCCGGTGCCGTCCACGAGGGTCCACAGGGTCGGCGCGTCGGGGCCCTCACCCCGCACGGCCTCGCGCAGCGCGGCGAGGACGAGGTCGCGGTCCCGCACCCCGCCCCGGCAGGCGAGAACGCGTCCGGCGGCGGCGCCCAGCGCGTCGGGCCGCCGGGCCCAGCCGCGGGCCCGGTCCACGGCGGCCAGCGAGCGCATTCGTTCGAAGGCGTCGACGGCGGCGTCGACGACGAGTGCCGAGCCGTCGGCCACGGCGCCCTCGACCAGATCCAGGGCCTGGGGGTCGTTCCTGTCGGCGAGGTATCTGAGGGCCGTGCACCGGGCTCCGTCGGTGCCGTCCCGCGCCGCCCGGACGATCTCGGCCCGGTCCTCGGGGCCTGCCACGGCGGAGAGACAGCGGGCGGCCGGCACATGGAGGGCGGCGCCGCGCTCGATGCCCTGCTGGGCCCATTCGAAGACGGCTTGGACGCTCCACCCCGGGCGGGGGCCGGACGGCCGCATCTGCCGCTGCCAGCGGTCGAAACAGCCCGTCTCGTGGGCGGCACGCACGCGTGCGGCGACGGATTCGCGCGGATCCTCGGCCCACAGCCGCCAGGGCCGGGGCTCGAAGGCGTCCCGGACGGTGGCGGCCAGTTCGGCATCGCCCTCCGGGTCGGCGGGGAACCGGGCGAGGACGGGTGCGGCCAGGGCGCGCAGTCCCGCGTCGTCGTCCCTGAGGGCCAGTTCATCGAGGGCCCAGGCCCAGTTGGAGCCGTGCGCGGCGTACCTGCGCAGCAGTTCCAGCGCGTCCCGCCTGCCGTAGGAGGCGAGGTGCCCGAGGACGGCCAGGGCGAGCCCGGTGCGTGACTCGTCGCCGTCGAGGACGTCCTCGGCGCTGAAGAGATGGGCCTCGACCTCGTCCAGTTCGCCGCCCAGGTCGAGGAAGAGGCGGGCGTAGTAGAGGGAGCGGTTCTCCACCTGCCAGTCGTGGCGGGGATCGCGCAGCACACAGTGGTTCAGCGCCGCCAGCGCCTCGGGGCGCGGGGCGGTGAGCGCGTGCAGCGTGCCGTCGCCGCGGCCCCGCTGAAGCAGGCCGAGCAGCGTACCGCTGGGCGCTATGACCGGATCGAACATGGGAAACAGCCTCACATCAAGCGTCGACGCAACCGGGGACGTGTACTACCTGGCCGCGCGACAACACGTCGGAGTGCCCGCCGTTTCCTGCTTGCTGTAGACCATCTTCCTCTGCCTCTCGTCGGTGGCCCTTGCGGACCGCGTCACGGCCCGCGCGGTGCGGCAACACCTGCCCAACCATCACGTCCGTGAACCACGTCGTCATGATGACTCGGCACTCTCGTCTGCCGCGACCGAAATTTCGGCGGCCCTGTACCGCCTCCCCCGTTTTCCGTGTCTTTGCTGGTCAGATCTGCCGGTTCAGTGCTCGCCGAACAGTTCGAGCAACTCCGTCCGACCGAACATCCGGGCGGTGTCGACCGCCGAGGGCGTGCCGGCGGACGGGTCGGCGCCGCCCTCCAGAAGGGCCTTGATGACATCCGATTCGCCCTTGAAGACCGCCCCGGCGAGCGGGGTCTGACCCCGGTCGTTGATCCGGTCGGCCTCGGCACCCCGCTCCAGCAGTGCGCGCACCGCGTCGGAGTGGCCGTGGTAGGCGGCGAGCATCACGAGCGAGTCGCCCCGGTCGTTGGTGAGGTTGGCCGGAACGCCCGCGTCGACGTACGCCACGAGCGCCTCGGTCTGTCCCCGCCGGGCCAGATCGAAGATCTTGGTCGCCAGCTCCACGACCTCGGGGTCGGGGACTTCGGTCATCGGACGGACCGCCTCTCCACTACGCATCGCCTCCGGTGTACGCCTGCGAGGGCGCAGCCGTACGAGTGAATCGCCAGGGTACTGGCTCGCGCGGCACATGACCCGATGTGCCCGAGGTAAAGATCAGCACAGACCCGGACAAGCGCAACAGCCCGGCTCCACCGGGCCCGGGACCACTCCGCCACACGGGGGAAATCGTCCGAATTTCACCCAGTTGCACCTTTTATCGTATGGATACATCCTGTGAGCCTGGAAGTACTCATGGTGACTGTCCCCGCGAACCAGGAGAACTCAAATGATCCTCTCCATCTCAGGCGTGGTCCTGCTCGGCATCGTCGTCTTCATCTTCTTCCGCAAGGACGGACTGAAGGCGTCGCATGCCGTGGTCGCCATGCTGTTCGGCTTCTATCTGGCGAGTACGGCCATCGCTCCGAGCATCAAGGCGGGCGGCGAGAGCCTGGCGAGCCTCCTCGGCGGAATCAAGTTCTGACGACCCCGTCCCCCGTACGCATCCCGCCCGTACGCACTCACTGGAGGCAGTAGTGGCCCGGCGCCCCCTCCCCCGCATTCTGAGCAACGGCAGCGCGCAGCTCGCCCGGAGCCGGGAGCTGGCCCGGACGGCCGCCGACAGCGCCACGGACGTCCTCCACCCGCTGATCACGATCACGCGGGGTCTGCGCCGGCTGGCAGCGGCCGGGCGGCGCAGATGGGCCGAGACCCCCAAGGAGAGACGGGGGGCGCTGCTGTTCCTGGTGGCCTCCGTGATCCTGGTCGTGGCACTGGTGCCGTACGGACCGCTGCTCGCCGCCATCACCCTGATGGCGGCGGCGGCCTGGCAGGGCCGGGACCGCTCTCCGGCGGCGCCCGACGGGCCCGACGAGTCGCAGACCCAGCGGCTGAAGTCGCTGTACGAGGCGCTCGTGCCGTACTTCTCCGCCGCCGACGACCCCGAGCCGCTGTACTCCCACGGCGGCGCGTGGGACAAGGCCTTCCCCACCTACGCCTTCGACGGCGGGGGCCGGATCTCGCAGCTGGTGGTCCGCTACCCGGCGTATTTCACCGACGGCGAGCCCGAGGCCCGCAACCGGATCGAGCACCTCCTCGCGGCCAAGTCGGGCCGGGGCCGCGAATACCACTTCACGTGGGACGAGGAGGGCAACCAGTTGACGGTCGGCGTGCTCCTGCCGCTGCCCGTCGACATCGCCGCCCAGCGTTTCGTCACCACCCCCGGCGAGACGGTCCTCGGTTTCACCGACCCCACCCGGGTCCAGCGCACCCTCCCCGTCACCCTCGGGGAGAAGCAGCGGGACGTGCCGCCGGTCGTCTGGCGCACGGGCCTGCGCTCCACCGAGCCGCATCTGCTCGCGCTCGGCCAGCCGGGCAGCGGCACCTCCACCCTGCTGCGGTCCATCGCCCTGCAGGCCCTGCCCCACGGCGACGTGGTGATCGTCGACGGCGGGGGCACCGGCGAGTACGCCTGCCTGACCGGCCGGGACGGCGTCCTGGCCGTGGAGGCGGGGCTGGCCGGGGTCACGGCCAGTCTGGAGTGGGTGGCGACGGAGACGGAGCGCCGCTTGATCGCCGCCAACCGGGCCCACCAGGCGGGCGACCCGCCGCCCGACGACACCAAGCGCCCGCTGTGGGTGCTCCTCGACCGCCCGACGGCGTTCACTCACCTGGCCACGGCGGAGGGCCGCAAGGACCCGCAGTCCCTCCTCCAGGTCCCCCTGCGGCACGGCCGCCCGGCGAACGTGACGGTGGTCGTGGCCGACCAGCTGGACGGTTTCGACGCCCTCGGCGAGCCGGTGCGCCAGCACACCCGCGCCCGCGTGGTCCTGGGCCCCGCGACGGCGGAGCAGCTCGAGTCGGTCCTGGGCGCGCCACCGCACACCACGCCGATCGACGAACTCCCGCCCGGCCGCGGGTACGCCCGGCTGGGCAACGGCCCGGTGCACCGCCTCCAGGTCCCCGCCACCCCGAACCCCTATGACGACGCCACACCCGACGCCCTGTGCGAGGCGGTCCTGGACCTTCTCCCGCCGCGTACGACCCCCGCGGACGGGGAGACGATCCCGGAGCAGGACCAGCCGGAGAGCGAGCCGGAGCCGGTGGCGGCGGACGGGGAACCGGAGGCGTCGGAAGCGCGGCCGGTGGCGACTCCCGACCTGGCCAAGGAGCCCGCGCCGGACCCGGACCCGGTCCCGGTGCTGACCAAGGAGACGTAGCCACGCGCGTCGAGGCCTCCGGCGGGCACCACGCAGGCACGCACGACAAGGCCTCCGGCGGGCACCACGCAGGCACGCACGACAAGGCCTCCGGCGGGCACCACGCAGGCACGCACGACATGGCAGTCGGCGGGCACCACGCAGGCTTACGGCAAGGCCGCCGGCGGGCGCACGCCCGGCCCGGCGGCGGCCCACCCGTCGCCCCTCAGGCCACGAACGTGCGCGGCGCCTCCGCGTTCCCCACCGCGCCGCTCTCCACCAGTCCCGCCGCCGCGGCCAGCCGCACGGCCGCCTCCTCGGCCACGGCCCCGCCGACGGTGAACGGCAGCCGCACATACCCCTCGAAGGCGCCGTCCACCCCGAACCGCGGCCCGGACGGCACCCGCACCCCCACGCGCTCCCCCGCCTCGGCCAACCGGGAGCCGGACAGGCCTCCCGTGCGCACCCAGAGCGTCAGCCCGCCCCGGGGCACCTCGAACTCCCACGTCGGCAGCTCCCGCCGCACCGCGCTCACCAGCTCGTCCCGGTTCGCCCGCGCCTGCGCCCGCCGTACCTCCAGGGCCTGCTCCCAGCCCCCGGTGCCGAACAGCCAGTTCACCGCCAGCTGCTCCAGGACCGGGGTACCGAGGTCGGCGTAGGCCCGGGCGGCGACCAGACTGCGGATCACATCGGGGGCGGCCCGCACCCACCCGATCCGCATCCCGGCCCAGAACGCCTTGCTCGCCGAGCCCACCGTGATCACCGTCGATCCGGCAGGGTCGAACGCGCACACCGGCCGCGGCATCCGCACGTCGGGGTCGAGCCACAGCTCGCTCATCGTCTCGTCGGCGATCAGCACCGTCCCCGCGGACCGCGCGGCGTCCACCAGCCGTCGCCGCTGGTCCTCGTCGGCGAGCGCCCCGGTCGGGTTGTGGAAGTCGGCGACGACGTAGGCGATACGGGGCGCGGCGTCCCGCAGGACCTGCCGCCAGCGGTCCATGTCCCAGCCGGTGAGCCCCTCGGCCATGGCGACGGGCACGAGCCGGGCCCCGGCCTCGCGCATCAGCTGGAGGATGTTGGCGTAGGAGGGCGACTCGACCGCGATGCGCTCGCCGCGCCCGGCGAAGAGATGGCAGATGGCGTCGATCGCGCCCATCGCGCCGGTCGTCACCATGATCTGCTCGGGCATGGTCGGGATGCCGCGCGCGGTGTACCGCTCGGCGATCATCGCGCGCAGGGCCGGCAGCCCGGCGGGGTAGTCGCCGTGCGTGTGCGCGTAGGGCGGCAGTTCCTCCAGCGCGCCCTGGACGGCCCGGGTGAGCCAGGGCTCGGGGGCCGGGAGGGCCGCGCAGCCGAGGTCGATCAGGGAGCCGAGGGCCTCCGGCGGCAGGGGCTCGAGACCGCGCGCGGGGAGCGGGTTCCCGGCCGGGACGGCGGTCCAACTGCCCGCGCCCCGACGGGACTCCAGGAACCCCTCACCGCGCAGCGCCTCATAGGCGGCGGCCACCGTCGTACGGCTGACGGAAAGGGAGAGGGCGAGTTCGCGTTCGGCGGGCAGGCGGGCGGCCACCGGGACCCGGCCCTCGAGCACCAGCAGCCGGATGCCGTCGGCGAGGGCGCGGTAGGCCGGCGGCCGGCGCGAGCCGGGCCCCGCCGGGCGGTCCTGCTGGGAGCTGAGCAGCCGGGCGAGCTGTGCCGCACCCACGGCCGAGGTCCACTCCGCCATCGAAATCAGTCCACCTTCCCCGGATTGGCCATGGATGGCCTTTCCATCCAAGCCACATGGTGGCATGCATCAGTCCACTACCACCACAGGGGGCACATCATGTCCACGCGGGGGCAACTCGCCCGGCGGCTCTTCCAGCTCTATGCCGGTCTCGCGCTCTACGGCGCCAGCTCGGCGCTGCTCGTGCGGTCGGGGCTCGGACTGGAGCCGTGGAACGTGCTGCACCAGGGGCTCTCCGAGCGCACCGGGCTGTCGATCGGTGTGGTGCTGACCCTGGTGGGCGCCGCGGTGCTGCTCGCGTGGATCCCGCTGCGCCAGCGGCCGGGCCTGGGCACGATCTCCAACGTGCTGGTCATCGGCATGGCGATGGACGCGACGCTGGCCCTGGTGCCCGACGCGCACGGCGCCGCGCCGCGCGTCGCGCTGATGGTGTCCGGGATCGTCCTGAACGGCGCGGCGACCGGTCTGTACATCGCGGCCCGCTTCGGACCGGGCCCGCGCGACGGTCTCATGACCGGACTGCACCAGCTCACGGGCGTTTCGATCCGGCTGGTCCGCACCGGCATCGAGCTCACCGTCGTGGCGACGGGCTTCGCCCTCGGCGGCACGGTCGGGATCGGCACACTCCTGTACGCCCTGGCGATCGGCCCCCTCGCCCAGGTGTTCCTGCGGGTGTTCGCCGTTCCGTCGGCATCCGGCGGCGGGACGGCCGTTGCCACCGGGCAACCCCGAGGGGCGATACTGCGTTCGTGACCCCGCGGATACGCCACCCCTACCTCGACCATCCCGGCCCGATCGCCTTCGCCCACCGGGGCGGGGCCGCCGATGGCCTGGAGAACACGGTGCGGCAGTTCCGCCGCGCCGTCGAGGCCGGGTACCGGTACATCGAGACGGACGTCCACACGACCAGGGACGGCGAGCTCGTCGCCTTCCACGACGTGACCCTGGACCGGGTGACGGACGGCGCGGGCCGGATCGCCGACCTGCCGTGGCAGGAGGTCCGGCAGGCGCGGGTGGCGGGCGGGGAGCCGCTCCCCCTCTTCGTGGAACTCCTGGAGACGTTCCCCGACGTGCGCTGGAACGTGGACGTCAAGGCGGAGGCCGCCCTGCTGCCCTTCCTCGACCTGGTCGGGCGGACGGACTCCTGGGACCGGATCTGCCTGGGCTCGTTCTCGGAGGCGCGGGTGGTGCGCGCCCAGCGGCTGGCCGGTCCCCGCCTGGCGACGTCGTACGGCACCCGGGGCGTGCTCAATCTGCGGCTGCGCTCCTGGGGGGTACCGGCCGCGGTGCGCCGCTCGGCGGTCGCCGCCCAGGTCCCCGAGTTCCAGTCGGGCGTCCAGGTCGTGGACCGGCGCTTCCTGGCCGCGGCGCACGCGCGCGGGCTCCAGGTGCACGTGTGGACGGTCAACGATCCCGAGGGCATGCACCGGCTGCTCGACCTGGGCGTGGATGGCATCATGACCGATCACATCGACACGTTGCGCAAGGTCATGGAGGACCGCGGCGTCTGGGTCTGAGACCCCGGGCCCGTCCCCGCCGCGCGATCACGGGGAAGCGAGGGGCGCGGGTGGGCAACGACACCGTGCGGACACCACCGTCCGACGGGGCGGCGGAGCGCAGGAGCGAGCAGCGCGGCTGGTACTTCTACGACTGGGCGTGCTCCGTCTATTCGACGAGCGTGCTCACCGTGTTCCTGGGCCCCTATCTGACGTCGGTGGCCAAGGCCGCGGCCGACGCCGAGGGGTACGTCCACCCTCTCGGCATCCCGGTGCGGGCCGGGTCGTTCTTCGCGTACTCGGTGTCCCTGTCGGTGATCGTGGCCGTGCTGGTGATGCCCCTGGTGGGCGCCGCCGCCGACCGCACCGGCCGCAAGAAGCCGCTGCTCGCGGCCGCCGCCTACACCGGGGCCACGGCCACGGCGGCCCTGTTCTTCCTGGACGGCGACCGCTATCTGCTGGGCGGTGCGCTCCTGGTCGTGGCGAACGCCGCGCAGTCCGTGGCGATGATGCTCTACAACTCCTATCTGCCGCAGATCGCCCCGCCCGAGGAACGGGACGCGGTCTCCTCGCGCGGCTGGGCCTTCGGTTACGCGGCGGGCTCGCTGGTCCTCGTCGCCAACCTGGTCCTCTACACCGGGCACGAGAGCTTCGGCCTGTCCGAGAGCGCGGCGGTCCGCATCTGTCTGGCGTCGGCCGGTCTGTGGTGGGGCGCGTTCGCCCTGGTTCCGCTGCGGCGGCTGCGCGATCGAAAGACGGAGGGGCGAGAGGCGGCCGTGCCGGGCTTCCGGCAGCTCGCGGCGACCGTACGCGACATGCGCCGCCACCCGCTGACGCTCGGCTTCCTGCTCGCCTACCTCGTCTACAACGACGGCGTCCAGACGGTGATCTCCCAGGCCTCGGTCTACGGCTCCGAGGAACTGGGTCTTGAGCAGTCCACCCTCATCGGCGCCGTGCTGCTGGTGCAGGTGCTGGCGGTGGCGGGCGCGCTGGCCATGGGCCGGCTGGCCCGGGTGTACGGGGCCAAGCGCACGATCCTCGGCTCGCTGGTGGCGTGGACGGTGACGCTGGCGGCCGGGTACTTCCTGCCGGCCGGTGCGCCGGTGTGGTTCTTCGTCCTGGCCGCCGGGATCGGCCTGGTCCTCGGCGGCAGCCAGGCGCTGTCGCGGTCCCTGTTCTCCCATCTGATCCCGCCGGGCCGGGAGGCCGAATACTTCTCGGCGTACGAGATGAGCGACCGCGGTATGAGCTGGCTCGGGCCGTTGCTGTTCGGGCTCACCTACCAGCTGACCGGGAGCTACCGGGACGCGATCATCTCGCTGGTGCTCTTCTTCGTGCTCGGCTTCGCCCTGCTCGCGCGGGTTCCGGTGCGGCGTGCGATCGCCGAAGCGGGGAATCCGGTTCCTGACAGGATTTAGCACTCGGAGCGAAAGGGCTGTAGTGTACGCGTTTGGCCTGCCAGGCGGACCGTTACTGCGCGTCAAAGATGCCGAAACGCTAGGTTATATCTGCTATCAGATGTGACAAACCGGGCGCTGGTGGGTACAACAAGGGCGGCTACGACGGCGACGCATGACCCGGAACGGGACTCGGAACGGGAATCTTTACCGCCGACCGGACGTTGACCGGATGACGACGACAGCGACACCTGTCCTGTGGGCGACAAGCCCGGGAGGCACGATTCATGAGTGAGCGAGCTCTTCGCGGCACGCGCCTCGTGGTGACCAGCTACGAGACGGACCGCGGCATCGACCTGGCCCCGCGCCAGGCCGTGGAGTACGCATGCGAGAAGGGGCACCGCTTCGAGATGCCCTTCTCGGTCGAGGCGGAGATCCCGCCGGAGTGGGAGTGCAAGGTCTGTGGGGCCCAGGCACTCCTCGTGGACGGCGATGTCCCTGAGGAAAAGAAGGGCAAGCCCGCGCGTACGCATTGGGACATGCTGATGGAGCGGCGCACCCGTGAGGAACTCGAAGAGGTCCTCGAGGAGCGCCTGGCGGTTCTGCGCTCCGGTGCGATGAACATCGCTGTTCATCCCCGAGACAGCCGCAAGTCGGCATAGCCCTCACGGGCCTGGCCGAAGTAACAGCGCATCAGAAGACCGCGGGCGCCGTACGAGAAGTACGGCGCCCGCGGTCTTCGGCGTGCCCGGGGCGCGGCGTGCCCGGGGCCCGGCGTGGCTCGAATGCCGGGGCGGCTCGTGTGCCGGGGCGGCTCGGGCCGGGGCGGCTCAGTGGGTCGACTCGTGTGCCGGGGCGGCTCAGTGGGTCAGCGGCGGGCGCGGCGGCTGCGGGGTGTCCCGCGGCTCGTCCCTGATGACCTCGCCCTGGACGACCTTGCCGTCGGGCTGGTGCATACGGGCCTGCTGGAAGGCGTCGCCCAGGGTGCCCGGGCGGGCTTCCCGGAGCTTGCGCTCGAAGGTGCGCTCCGCCGAGCGGCTCACGAACTTCTGGACCGGCGGCAGCAGCAGGAGCAGACCCACCGCGTCCGAGGCCAGGCCGGGGATCATCAGGAGCAGTCCGCCCAGCATCATCAGGCCGTTGCCCTCGCTGCCGGGCCGGGCCGCTTCCGGCATCACTCCGCTCTGCTGCTGTTGCAGCGCCTCGGAGAGCTTGCGGAAGGCCCGCCGGCCGGCCCGCTTGATGACGACCGAGCCGGCCACCAGACCCGCCAGCAGGACGAGGAAGACCACCAGCACGCTGGTCGCCCCCGCGACCAGTGTGAGCAGCCAGATCTCCAGCACGAGCCACGCCGCGACGCCGAGCGGCAGGAACGTACGCAGCCGGGAGCGCTTGGGCCGGGCAGGGGGCAGCGGGGTCTGAGCGCCTGTCGTCATGCGTCCAGTGTGCCTGGCCCCGGCTCAGCACGGGATAAGGCCGCCATCAGCTGTTCCTGTGAAAATCCGGTCCGGCCGCAGGTTACGGCTTCGAGGGCCTGCCGCGCCCCGTGACCTTGCCGACCCGCTCCCCCACGCCCCACGCCGTGACGCGCCACAGCGCCTCGACGAGGATGTCGCGGCTCATCTTGGAGTCGCCGAGCTCGCGCTCCACGAAGGTGATGGGCACCTCGATCACGTGGTAGCCGGCCTTGACCGCGCGGCGGGCGAGATCGACCTGGAAGCAGTACCCCTGGGAGGCCACCTCGTCGAGGCCGAGCCCCTGGAGGGTCTCGCGGCGGAAGGCACGGTAGCCGCCGGTGATGTCACGCAGCGGCAGGTCGAGGGCCAGCCGGGAGTAGAGGCTGCCGCCCCGGGAGATCACCTCGCGGGACTTCGGCCAGTTCACCACCCGGCCGCCGGGCACCCAGCGCGAGCCCAGCACCAAGTCGGCGCTTTTCAGGGCGGTGAGCAGCCGCGGCAGTTCCTCGGGCTGGTGGGAGCCGTCGGCGTCCATCTCGATCAGCACGCCGTAGTCGCGCTCCAGGCCCCAGTGGAAGCCCGCGAGGTAGGCGGCTCCGAGGCCCTCCTTGCCCTTGCGGTGCAGCACGTGGACGTGGTCGTCCTCGACCGTCAGCTCGTCGGCCAGCTTGCCCGTGCCGTCCGGGCTGTTGTCGTCGGCCACGAGCACGTGCGCCTCGGGGACGGCCTTGCGTACCCGGCCGACGATGCTCTTGATGTTCTCGGCCTCGTTGTAGGTCGGGATGATCACCAAGGCTGTGCCGAGCGGGCCGAACTTCCTCACCCGGTCTCCTGCCGCGAGGGTTCCGTCGCCGTCGTTCACTACTGCCCCTTCATGTCCATACGCAGAGGTCCACCATAGTGGGCCCGGCCTGCGCCGACGTGACAGGACGTTCGAATCGCGGTGCGGCAAAGGGCGAGACGCAAGTGAGAGACGCGCCTCCGTGGGCGCGGGTGCGGCGGATGGGGGCCCGGCGCCCTTCGGGCCGACCTGGGATCCGCTGGCTGCGGATCGACCGAAAGCCGTTGTCTACTGAGCGCGCGGGCCCCACCCGGGTCACACCTCCCCGACCGTCCGGAACGTTCCCTCGGCGCTGCGCCGGCCTGAGCCTGGCTCCCAGTGGCGGTGCCCCGGTGCGGCACACCGTCCCTGACCCGGCGGCGCCGCGGCGAGTGCTCGGACGTTCCCCGGTCGGGCGTCCGGCGGTGGACCCGGCCGAACCTACCGGCCTCCTGCGGCCGCCTGTCAACAGCCGTTTGACCTGCGCGTTCAGCGGCAAAGCCCTGGTCAGAGCCGAGGATGCGCAGGTCGCGCGCCGGGGGCGTGGCGCACGGATTCCTGCGCGCCACCCCCGTAGATCACTCGCCCGGCCGTACGAAGACCGTGCGTCCGCCCACCACGGTGCGCAGACAGACGGGCAGGTCGCGGCCCGGAGTGAGGTCGGGCAGGCCCGGGGTTCCGGAGCGGGGATCCGTCGACCAGCGGGCGACGCGGTCGTCCGGGGCCTGGACGACGAGTTCGCCGGTGCGCCAGACGGCGTAGTCGGCGGGGGCGCCCGGCACCAGAACGCCCGCGTCGTCCCGCCCGACGGCCCGCCAGCCGCCCCGCGTGTGCGCCGTGAACGCGGCGCGCACGGAGACGCGGTGCTCCGGTGTGCGGTGGAAGGCGGCGGCCCGGACGGTGCCCCACGGGTCGAGCGGGGTGACCGGGCTGTCGGAGCCGAAGGCGAGCGGGACACCGGCGCGCAGCAGGGCCGCGAAGGGGTTGAGAGCCCGCGCCCGCTCCGTTCCGAGCCGCTGGGCGTACATGCCGTCCTCGCCGCCCCACAGGGCGTCGAAGGCGGGCTGCACGGAGGCGGTGAGGCCGAGTTCGGCGAACGCGGCGACGCTTTCCGGGGTGAGCATCTCGGCGTGCTCGACGCGGTGCCGGGCAGCCCGGATCCGGCCGAGCCCGAGCTTCTCGGCGGCGGCGCGCACACCCTCCACCACGGCGTCCACGGCCGCGTCGCCGATGGCGTGGAAACCGGCCTGCAGGCCCGCCTCGGTGCACGCCACGACGTGCGCCGCGACCGCGTCGGCGTCCAGGTAGGCGATGCCGGTGTCCCCGGCGTCGGCGTAGGGCTGGTGCAGACAGGCCGTGTGCGAGCCGAGGGCGCCGTCGACGAACAGGTCCCCGGCGGCGCCCACGGCGCCCAGCTCCCGCGCCTTGGCGACGTCCTGCTCTGCCCAGTAGCCGACGACGCGCGGACCGTGTTCCGCCGCGGCGAGGCGCAGCAGGCCGGTGAAGTCGTCCTCGGAGGAGATCTCCGGCCCGGCGCACTCGTGGAGGGTGCCGATCCCCAGCGAGACGGCGTGCGCGAGCGCGGCGCGCTGCGCCTCGGTGCGCTGCCGCGGCGTCACGGCGGCGAACGCGGCGGCCCGCACGGCGTGATGGGCGTCGGCGGTGAGCGGGCCGTCCGTACGGGTGACGTCGGGGACCGCGTCGAGCAGGGCGGTGCTCACGACCGCCGAGTGGACGTCGATCCGGCTGAGGTAGAGGGGCCGGTGCCCGGCGGCCTCGTCGAGCTCGGCCCGCGTCGGCGGCCTGCCACCGGGCCAGCGGGCGGCGTCCCAGCCGTGCCCGAGCAGCACCCGGTCGTCGGGGCGGACGGCGGCGAAGTCCCGGACGAGGGCGAGGGCGGCCTCCAGCGTGGGGGCGCCGGAGAGGTCGAGTCCGGTCAGGGCCAACCCCGTGGCCGTCGTGTGCACATGCGCATCGGTGAACGCCGGGGTGACCAGCGCCCCGTCCAGGTCGACCACCTGATCGACCCCGTCCGCGAAGGCGTCGGCGGCTCCCTCGGACCCCACCCAGGCGATCTGTCCCCGCTCCACGACCATCGCGGTGGCGAAGGGGTCGGCGGGGCTGTGGACCTCTCCACGGCGCAGCAGGACGGTCTCGGGCGGGGCGGTGGGCTCACTCATGGAGCACAGTCTCACAGGGGCTGGGACGCCTCCTGAATCAGGGGCGCGGTGAACGCGGGAACAGCCCCCCCCTGCGTTCAGATCCGCGGCGGCCGGGCCTCATACGGCGTGGACAGCACCACCGTCGTCCGTGTGGACACCCCGGCCAGGGAGCGCAGTCGGGCCAGCAGCTCCTCCAGCTCGTGGGGTGTGGCCACCCGCACCTTGAGGATGTAGTTCTCGTCGCCCGCGACGCTGTGGCAGGCCTCGATCTCGGGCACGCCGGCCAACCGGTCGGCGATGTCGTCGGGCGCGCTGGGGTCGAACGGCTTCACCGAGATGAAGGCGGTCATGGGCAGCCCCACCGCCTCGGGGTCGACGACCGCCGCATAGCCGCGGATCACACCGCGCTGCTCCAGCCGCCGCACCCGCTGGTGCACGGCCGAGGTGGACAACCCCGTGGCCTTGCCCAGGTCGGTGTAGCTCATCCGCCCGTCCTTGACGAGCAGCTGCACGATCTGTCGGTCCAGCTCCTCCATGGCGCAAGAACCTACAGTGCGGTTGATCTCCTCGGATACCTGAGGAGCCCAGGAGGGCATCTGCGCCGGGCATGTGACGAACGCCACAGGCCTCGAACGGTCTCCGTGATGTTCTCGTGATTACCGCCCAGGGGGGACGGGAAGTGCTTGCTGTGGCCGAGGCCGCAGTGCCTGTGACGGCCCAGTCCGAGGGGGAGAACCCAATGCAGAGTCTTAAGCGCCCTGGTCGCACCGCACCCAAGCGGCAGCAGCTCGTCGTCGAGCCCGAGCCGGAGGGCGTCGAACCCGACGCCTTCGACGACGAACTCGACGCCTACGACACGTTCGAGATGTTCCGGGTCGTCTGCCCGGACTGCGCGCAGCCCATCGCCCTGCTGGCGGACGAGGAGGTTCTGCCGGAGCACGCGATGTGCGCCTCGCCGTGGAACCCCTTCGGACTCACCGTCTGCGCCGGAACCGGGCGCAGCGCCTCGGACGCCCGCCCCGCGGACGAGTCCGTGAAGCCCCAGGAGCAGGACACCGCACTGCTGTTGACGCTCCCTCAGGGGCTGGACTGGCGGACCCAGCCGTTCTCGCACGTCGGCGGTCCGGGCTCACGCCCCATCAGGGTCCCCGTCATGCGCGGCCAGGCGGCCTGAGCACGGGCTGTTCCCGCCCGTCCGCTCCACTCCCGTAGCTGCCCCGCACCACGGCCCGCAGAACGCCGTGGTGCGGTTCAGTGTGCCCGGGGCCGTGCGCGGTACTGAACGAACGCCCGATTCCACCATCGGGTGACCTGTCCGGGCTCTGCCGCGTTGCCCTGGTATGACCCCCATCTCCTCAGCGACCGGGCGTCAGCGCCTCCTGTACGTCCCGCCGCCCGCAGAATCGGTTCGGCCTACGCCGCCCCGCTATCAGGACCCGCCGATCTACCGGGACTTGATGCGGACCTGGGCCGAGGGCGGCCGCACCCTTCCGGGCCGTCACGACCCGGAATGGATGCGGCTCGCGGCCCCCTGGCGGGGCCTTGACCAGTTCAGCGTTCCTCTGGACCCACGAGATGGCGGGCGATGACCATCCGCTGGATCTGGTTGGTGCCCTCCACGATCTGCAGCACCTTGGCCTCGCGCATGTAGCGCTCGGCCGGGAAGTCGGCGGTGTAGCCGTAGCCGCCGAGGATCTGCACGGCGTCGGTGGTGACCCGCATCGCCGTGTCCGTGCAGTGCAGCTTGGCCATGGCGGCCTGCTTGGCGAACGGCCGGCCCGCGTCCTTCAGCCGTGCCGCCGCGAGGTAGAGGGCGCGGCCCGCCTCGATCTGCGTCGCCATGTCGGCGAGCATGAACCGCAGTCCCTGGAAGTCGGCGATCGGCTTGCCGAACTGGCGCCGCTGCGCCGCGTAGGTCGTCGCCTCGTCGAGCGCGGCCTGGGCCACGCCGATCGCGCACGCCGAGATGCCGAGCCGCCCCGAGTCGAGCGAGGACAGGGCGATCGCGAAGCCCTGCCCCTCCTCGCCGATGCGCCGGGCGTCCGGGACCCGGACGCCGTCGAAGTGGACCTGGGCGGTGGGCGAGCCCTTCATGCCCATCTTCTTCTCCGGCACGGCCGCGCTCAGCCCCGCCGCGTCGCCCGGCACCAGGAACGCGCTGATCCCGCGCGGGCCCTCCTCGCCGGTGCGGGCCATCACCGTGTAGAAGTCGGCGATCCCGCCGTGCGTGATCCAGGCCTTGGTGCCGGTGATCACCCAGTCGTCGCCGTCCCGTACGGCGCGGGTGCGCAGGGCCGCCGCGTCCGATCCGGAGTGCGGCTCGGAGAGGCAGTACGCGCCGAGCATGCCGCCGCCGAGCATCGCGGGCAGGTGCTCGACCTGCTGCTCCTTGGTGCCGTAGGCGGCGAGCGCGTAGGAGGCCAGAGAGTGCACGCTGACGCCGAGTCCGACGGTGAGGCGGGCCGCGGCGAGCTCCTCCAGGACCTGGAGGTAGACCTCGTAGGGCTGGTCGCCGCCGCCGTACTCGGAGTCGTACGGCAGGCCGAGCAGCCCCGACTGGGAGAGCAGGGTGAACAGCTCGCGCGGGAAGCGGCCGGAGTCCTCCTCCTCAGCCGCGCTCGGGGCGATCTCCTGCGCCGCGATGTCGCGGACGAGTGTGATCAGGTCCCGGGCCTCCTCCGTGGGCAGTTGTCGGTCCACCGGCTGCGGGGCGCGGTCGGGCATGGCGACGCTCTCCTCCCTGTCGGGCACTGGCGGTCGGGCCCATGGGTGGGGGCGGCGCCGCCGGGTCGTTCTGGTGCCTGGCCGATGCTTGCAGTCCCGGGTCTCGGAAGCTGCTGACCAGCGGCTGTGCGCTGCGAGTATGCCCGATCGGAGGCATCCCGTCACCAGTTAACGACCGCTTACTTCAAGAAATGACCGAGCGCTCCCCGAGCGGCGAAATTGGTCCGAACCATTGACCAACTGGTCTAGTCCTCCTACTGTTTCGCTCCACCGATTCACCGCGTTCATGCCAATGAGCGCGTTCCTCTCCCCCACGAGGAGACACCGGATGCACACCCCCCACCGTTCCCGCTTCCGGGCCATCGTGTCCGCGGCCTGCTGCGCCGTCCTCGGCGCCGGTCTGCTGGCCGGCGCGGGCACCTCGGCCACCGCGGCGACCTCGGCTCAGGAGGCCGCCGCCGGTTCGAAGGCCGCTCCCGGCGCCCGGGCCGCCGGTTCCAAGGTCATCGGCTACTTCACCGAATGGGGCACCTACGACCGCAAGTACTACGTCAAGAACATCGAGACGTCCGGATCGGGCGCGAAGCTCACCCACATCAACTACGCCTTCGGCAACGTCACCGGCGGCAAGTGCGCCATGGGCGACGCCTACGCCGCCACCGACCGGGCCTACACCGCCGCCGAATCCGTCGACGGCAAGGCCGACACCTGGGACCAGCCGCTGCGCGGCACCTTCAACCAGCTGCGCAAGCTGAAGCAGAAGCACCCGGACCTCAAGGTCCTGTGGTCCTTCGGCGGCTGGACCTGGTCGGGAGGCTTCGGCGAGGCCGCGAAGAACCCGGCCGCCTTCGCCCAGTCCTGCTACGACCTGGTCGAGAACTCCAAGTGGGCCGACGTCTTCGACGGCATCGACATCGACTGGGAGTATCCCAACACCTGCGGCGCCACCTGCGACACCAGCGGAAAGGCGGCCTTCCGGAACCTGATGCAGGCGCTGCGGGCGAAGTTCGGCACGAAGAACCTCGTCACCGCTGCGATCACCGCCGACGCCACCCCGGGCGGCAAGATCGACGCGGTGGACTACGCGGGCGCCGCCCAGTACGTCGACTGGTACAACCCGATGACGTACGACTTCTTCGGCGCCTGGGACGCCGCCGGGCCGACCGCCCCGCACTCGCCGCTGACCTCGTACACCGGCATCCCGAAAGCGGACAACCACAGCTCGGCGACCATCGCCAAGCTCAAGGGCCTCGGCATCCCGGCATCGAAGCTGCTGCTCGGCATCGGCTTCTACGGCCGCGGCTGGACCGGCGTCACCCAGGCGGCACCGGGGGGCAGCGCCACCGGCCCGGCGGCGGGCTCGTACGAGCAGGGCATCGAGGACTACAAGGTGCTCAAGACCAAGTGCCCGGCGACGGGGACGGTGGCCGGCACGGCGTACGCCAAGTGCGGCGCCGACTGGTGGAGTTACGACACCCCCGCGACCATCGGCAGCAAGATGACCTACAAGAACCAGCAGGGCCTGGGCGGCACCTTCTTCTGGGAGCTGAGCGGCGACACCGCGAACGGTGAGCTGATCAAGGCGATCAAGTAGCGCCCGGAGTCAGGGGGCGGAGGCGGTCTGTGGCGGGCCCTCCGCCCCTTGCTCATACGCCCCGGCGCGCGGGCTCCGGGGCCCGGAAGGCCGGGTCGAGCTCCTCGATCGCGCGCAGGGCTCCGCCGAGGGTCTTCACCAGCAGCGCGCACATGGTGTCGCGGGGCAGTTCGGGCCGGTCGATCCACTCCAGCGTCGCGCCCTCGACACTGCACACCCAGGCCAGCAGCGCCATCCGCGCCAGCGGTGTGATGTCGACGCGCTCGTAGGCGCCCTCGGCGATGGTGGTCACCACGGCCTCGCGCACCCCGTCGCGGATGGCGTGCACCTCGGTGTCGAACCCGACGCCGCCGCTCACGATCGTGCGGTACGCGGCCTGGTTGTGTTCCGCGTAGCGCAGATAGCTGTCGATGGTGCGCTGGACCCGGTCCACCGGCGGCAGTTCGAGACCGCTCGCCGCCAGGGTGACCAGCTCGGTGACCGAGTCCTGGATGATGGCCAGGTAGTAGCCGCGCTTGGACTGGAAGTAGTAGTAAATCAGCCCCTTGGCGACGTGCGCCTGCCGGGCGATGTCGTCCATCGACAGGGCGTCGTAGGAGGTGTCGGCGAACAACCTCCGCCCGATGGCGATGAGTTCAGCGCGGCGCGCCAGCGAGCGCTCGGTGCCGCGGGCCCGGGGGCGGGCGGCAGGCTGGGGGCTGATATTCAATTTCGACCCTGGTCTCAACGGGCGGGGCGGGACCACCGCAGTATGGCAGGCCCCGCCTGAGCGTCGCGGGTCAGGTCACAGCAGCCCGAGCCGCGTCACGAGCATCGCGACGACCACGACGAGGGCCCAGCCCATGAGGTGCTCGACGAGCTTCGGGCCGTCGTCCCGGGGGCCGCCGGTGCGGACTCGGGTGGTGGTGGCGGAGTGCGCTGTCATGGCTTCTCGCTGGGTCGGTGGTGTGGACGGATTCCCCCGGAGTTCCGTCCACCTTGCCACCGGACGCGGCTTTCGCGGCCGAGAGCTTGCTCACACGCGGACGCCCACGGCCGCCAGGGCCTTGCGCTGGACCGCGCTCGGGCGCGCCGGGAAGTACAGGTAGCAGATGCCGCCGGTGCCCGAGGCGACCTTGCCGGAGGCGTTGTACCGCTTGGTCCGCAGCCAGATGTTCTCGAACTCGCGCCGCCGGTAGACGCGCCGCACGGCCTCGTTGCTCGCCGAGAAGGGGTCGTTGGCGATCACGTCGCCGGCCGCCGTGAAACCGACGACGGTCATCAGGTGCCCGGCCGTGCCGTACCCGGCGCCGGTCAGCTCCTCCTTGAGGAACGACTGGGACGTTATGGCCGGGATGCCCGCGGCGATCAGCGTCTCCAGGTCGGTGAGCGAGCCGAGCCGGGTGACGACGCCCTGGAGGTCCTTGAACGTGGCGGCGTAGGCGGCGTTGAAGGGCCAGTTGCCGCAGCCCGCGTACTGGTAGTCGTAGGTGAAGCGGGCCGCGTGGCACACCTGCGGGTCGGCGTACGCGGGGTCAACCCAGTCCAGCTGCTCGTCGGTGAGCCGGCCGCCCCAGTACTCGACGATCATCTGGGAGGACGTCGGGCTGCACCAGGCCTCGCCGCCGTTGTCGTACTCGGGGTACTGGCCCTTGTGGATCTCCTGCGAGTAGCGCGGGACGGCCAGTTCCTTCGCGAGGCCGGGCGCGGACGCCGGGACGGTGAACCGGTCGGGCACGTCGGAGCCCATGGCGCCCAGCCGCCACACGGTGGGGGTGGCCTTGGTGCCAGGCTGGCGGTAGAGGGTCAGGCGCAGCCGGTACGAGGCCAGGCGCAGGCCGGTCGACGCGTCGTCGAGGGCCAGGGTGTCGGTCCAGACGGTGCTCTTGCCGTCGCTCTGGTCGTCGACCGAGGTGCGCCGGATGTCCTGGTCGCCGGCGGCCCAGCGGGCCATCACGTACCAGGGGGTGCTGGTGCCGTCGGTGTAGGTGCCCTTGATCTCGGCCTTGATCCAGGTACCGGCCGGGGTGCGCGCGTTCCAGGAGACGATCGCCTCGGTCGCGGGGACGGTGAGCCGGTGGACCGGGGAGGTCCAGCTCGCGTACTCCCACCGGGCGGTCCTGCCGGTGTGCGGGTCGGTGTAGGCGGTGGTGCCGGCGGGCTTGGCGATCACCAGGCCCGGGCGGGCGCCCGCGACGGCCCGGGTGCCCTTGGCGGTGCCGCCGGACCAGTCGGTGTACGAGACCCAGGCCCGGTTGTCGACGGTGCGGCCCGGGACCGCCCGGGCGGGGTCGAGGTCGGTCGTCATGGGGGCCTCGGGGTCGGCGGCCGCCGGACCCGCGCCCGCGGTGACGGCGGCGGCGACCGCGGCGGCCAGGACGGTTCTGCGGGACGGCTGTTCTGCTCTGCGCATGGTGGGGACCCCCGGATGTCGGAGTCGGGCAGGTGCGGGGCAGGTCCGTGCACGGTCGGTCGTATCCGTGCGTGCGCCACATATGAGCACAGCCCGCCGTGTCCTGCCAGCACTTCGACGCGCGGCGCGCCCATCAATATTGGCGTCGACCAGTGGCATCGGCGGCGGACCTCGTGGTTAGAGTGCCGACCGAGATGAATCCGTCCTTCCGCCCCGCCCCGTGCCCCGTCGTCCGCGACCTGGCCGCCCGGGTCCGCCGCCTCTCCCCCTCCTGCGGCCCGGTCCGGCTCGTCGGTGTCGACGGGCACGCCGGGTCCGGGAAGAGCACGTTCACCGAGCGGCTGGCGGCGGCCCTGGACGGCGCGCCGGTGCTGCGCCTCGACGACATCGCCAGCCACGACGCGCTGTTCGAATGGACGGGGCGGCTGCTGGGCCAGCTGATCGATCCGCTCTCGCACGGCCGGACCGCGCACTGCGCCCCCTACGACTGGCGGACCCGCCGCTTCGGCCCACCGCACCCGGTCCCGCCCGCGCCCGTGATCCTCGTGGAGGGCGTCGGCGCCGGACGCCGGGCCCTGCGCCCGCACCTGGCCCTGCTGCTGTGGATGGACCTGCCGCGCGAGGAGGCCTGGCGGCGGGGACGGTCCCGGGACGGGGAGGAACAGCGGGAGTTCTGGGACGGGTGGGTTCCGGCGGAGCGCGAGCACTTCGCGGGCGACCCCTCGCGGCCGTTCGCCGACCTCCTGGTGCGCCAGCGAGACAAGGGGTACGAGGTGCTCCCGGGGCCTGCTGCGACGGTTGGACCGGACCAGCCCCTCACGCACGGTGACGGACCGCCCGCAGTGTGCTGAACTTGTGAAGAGCCTTGCGGGACAACTTGCCGGAGTGCTTCAACTCGGCTTGACCGTCGGGCCGTACAGGTCTTACGTTCTCAATGTGCGGCATCGAAGCCGCCCGCAGACGCGAAGCCCCCGGTTGTTCCCCCGTGATCGGGGGCTTCGTTCTGCCCTCTTCCGGTTTTCCGGCCGCCGCGGGACGCCAAGCGCTCACCCTGGGTCACCGTCCCGGTCGCCTCGGCGTCCGCTCCCACCTCGCCGAACGGCCCGTGCGGCACCCTACGGAGGCGCCGCGCACGCAGGTACGATGCCCTCGTCGCGACCTACGGACGGCTGCTTCGCGCTCGGTGCAACTCCGGTCCGTGGCACAGCGGTTCGAGCAGGATGGCCGGCCGGGGGGCGGCTCGTTGGCATACCGACGGGGGCACGGTTCGTGGGGGACGTGATGGACTTCGGCACGCAAGGCCCTCAGGCCCCGGCCGACCTCGCCTGGCTGCGAGGCGTCGACGCCTACACCATGGGCGCGTATCCGCAGGCGGAGGAGGAGTTCCGGGCCGCCGTGCGGATGGACTCCGGGATGGCCGACGGCTGGCTCGGGCTGCACGCGCTGCGCGTCGACACCACGACGGCGCTGCTGCGGATGTTCCGCCACCGGGACCGTTTCGGGGAGCAGCGCACCCGTTACCGCCGCACGCTCAACTCCTGGTACTGGCTCGGCTGGTGGGTGCAGCCGGTGCTGGAGAGCCCCCGTGATCTGCTGCTCGCGCACGCCTCCCACTGGCTGGACGGCCGCCATGTCCCCGAGCTGGACCGGGCGCTCGCCGGCCTGCCGCCCGTCGACACCGATCACCAGGTCCGCTTCCTGCACGCCTGCCGCGCCTATCTGGTCAAGGACTGGGAGCAACTGGTCCGCCACACCGACCCGTTGCTCGACGATCCGATGCTCGGCATCGAGGCGGGGCTGTTCGGCGGCATGGCCCGGGTCCGCCTGGAGATGTACGGCCAGGCCGAACCCCTGCTGTCCGCCGCGCTGATGCGCTGCCGCAGCGAGCAGCCCCAGCGCAAGGAGCTGCGCTACTGGCTGGCCCGGGCGCACGAGGGCACCGGCCGCAGCGCCGCCGCGCTGCCCCTGTACCGGGCCGTGCACCGCGTCGACCCGGCGTTCATGGACACCTCCGCCCGGCTGGCCGCCATCGCCGAGGGCGATGGCTACGACGATGCCACCGGCCTCGCGGCGATCACGCTCACCGGTGCGGGCCAGGACACGGTGGACGGTCCGGACGGGTTCGATCCGCTCTTCGGCCTCGAAGGGCGCGATCTGCGGCTGCCC
Source organism: Streptomyces sp. NPDC007929 (assembly GCF_042959065.1). NCBI lineage: Bacteria > Bacillati > Actinomycetota > Actinomycetes > Kitasatosporales > Streptomycetaceae > Streptomyces > Streptomyces sp. NPDC007929. Next base: position 58,711 of record NZ_JBIBKD010000017.1, read on the forward strand.
GATCCCGAGCCGCCGCTCGCTCCCCTGCCGCCGGTGACCGGCCCGCCGGTGCGCGAGCGGACCGGCCCCGTCCCCACGTTGCCCGCCGGGCCCACCGACCCGGCGTTACTGGACGAAGCACTCGCCGAACTGGAGCGCATGGTGGGCCTGGAGCCGGTGAAGCGCCAGGTCAAGGCGCTGTCGGCACAACTGAACATGGCCCGGCTGCGGGCCGGGCAGGGCCTGCCGGTCCAGCCGCCGAAACGCCACTTCGTCTTCTCCGGCCCCTCCGGCACCGGCAAGACGACCGTTGCCCGCATCCTCGGCCGTGTCTTCTACGCCCTCGGGCTGCTAGGCGGCGACCATCTCGTCGAGGCCCAGCGGGCCGACCTGGTCGGCGAGTACCTCGGGCAGACGGCCGTGAAGGCCAACGAACTGATCGACTCGGCCCTCGGGGGCGTCCTCTTCGTGGACGAGGCCTACTCGCTGTCCAACTCGGGCTACGGCAAGGGGGACGCCTACGGCGACGAGGCCCTCCAGGTGCTGCTGAAGCGCGCCGAGGACAACCGCGACCACCTCGTGGTGATCCTGGCCGGCTACCCGGAGGGCATGGACCGGCTGCTCGCCGCGAACCCCGGGCTGTCCTCCCGCTTCACCACCCGCGTGGACTTCCCGTCCTACCGTCCCCTCGAACTCACCGAGATCGGCAAGGTGCTCGCGGCGGAGAACGGCGACAGGTGGGACGAGGAGGCCCTCGACGAACTGCGGTCCATCGCCGGGCACGTGGTCGACCAGGGGTGGATCGACGAACTGGGCAACGGGCGGTTCCTGCGGACGCTGTACGAGAAGAGCTGCGCGTACCGGGATCTGCGGTTGTCGGTGTGCCCCGGGGTGTTGAGCAGGGACGACCTGGCGACGCTGCGGTTGCCGGATCTGATGCAGGCGTATGGAGAGGTGCTGTCGGGACGGGGGCCCGGGAATCCATCGGCGTTGTGAGAAACCGGCGTTGCCGCTGAGGTCGGGTGGGCGCGCAACCCGGCGGAGCGGGGTGTCTCCCCCAGCGGCACGCATGCCCGCAGCTGAGCCTACGTCGCCAGTACCTCCTCCGACGCCCCACTCCTCGGCTCGGTCAGCCTCACCTCGTGCACCTGTCGGTGCGCGGGATCCCGCACCTCACCCACCAGCAGCTCCAGCACGTCCTCCAGGGCGACCAGCCCGAGCACCTTGCCGGACGCGTCGGCCACCTGGGCCAGGTGGGTCGCCGCCCGCCGCATCACCGTCAGGGCGTCGTCGAGCGGCAGCTCGGGCCGCAGGGTCGTCATGGGCCGCCACAGGTGCTGCGGCACCGCCCGGTCCGAGTCCTCAGCGTCGAGGACGTCCTTGACGTGGAGGTACCCCATGAAGGCCCCGGTGTCCGCAGCGACCGGGAACCGGGAGTAGCCCGTGCGGGCGGTGAGCTGGACGATCTGCCCGGGGGTGACCGCCGGGCTGACCGTCACCAGGGACTCCCGCTTCAGCAGGACGTCCGTCACCGGGCGCGAGCCCAGCTCCAGGGCGTCCTCCAGGCTCTCGGCCTCCTCGGGGTCGAGCAGGCCCGCCTGGCCGGCGTCCTCCACCAGCCGGTTGAGCTGCTCGCTGGTGAAGACGGCCTCGACCTCGTCCTTGGGCTCGACGTGGAAGAGCCGCAGGATGCCCTGCGATACGGCGCCGAGGGCGGCGGTGATGGGCTTGCAGAAGCGTGCGAACCACACCAGGCCGGGGCTGAGCCACAGCGCGACCTTCTCGGGAGCCGCCATCGCGAGGTTCTTCGGGACCATCTCGCCGATGACGAGGTGGAAGAAGACCACGGCGGCGAGGGCGATGACGTAGGTCAGCGGATGGATCATGCCGTGCGGCAGGTGGATCCACTCGAAGACCGGCTCCAGCAGGTGCGCGACCGTCGGTTCGGCGACCGCGCCGAGGGTGAGGGAGCAGATCGTGATGCCGAACTGGGCCGCCGCCATCATCTGCGGCAGCCGCTCGAGACCGTAGAGCACCTGCCGGGCGCGGGCGGTGCCGAGCGGCTCGATCTGACTGCGGCGTACGGAGACCAGCGCGAACTCGGCGCCCACGAAGAAGCCGTTGGCGAGCACGAGCAGCGCGGCGAAGAGGAGCTGGAGCACGCTCATCGGACGGCCTCCGCCATGGAGACCACCGGGGCGGTCCGCACCAGCCGGACCCGCTCCGCGCGGTAGTGGCCGACCTGGCGCACCGAGAGCCGCCAGCCGGGCAGCTCCGCCTTGTCACCGACGGCCGGGATACGGCCCAGGAGGTCGGCGATCAGGCCGGCGACCGTCTCGTACGGGCCCTCGGGCACGTCGAGGCCTATGCGCTTCAGGATGTCGACCCGGCAGCTGCCGTCGACGTCCCAGGCGGGCCTGCCGTCCTCCGGCGGCGCGGCGGCCAGCTCGGGCAGGTCGTGGCCGTCGTGCTCGTCGCGGACCTCGCCGACGATCTCCTCGACGATGTCCTCCAGCGTGACGACACCGGCGGTGCCGCCGTACTCGTCGACGACGACCGCGATGGGCTGCTCGCTGCGCAGGCGGGTCATGAGCGGCCGGACAGGCAGCGTCTCGGGGACCAGCAGCGCTGGGCGGGCGATGTGGCCGACGGGGGTGCGCAGGCGGTCCTGCGCGGGCACGGCCAGGGCGTCCTTGAGATGGGCCATGCCGACGACTTCGTCGATCTTCTCCCGGTAGACCGGGAAGCGGGACAGACCGGTGGCGCGGGTCAGGTTGACGACGTCCTCGGCGGTGGCCGAGGACTGCAGGGCACTGACCTTCACGCGCGGGGTCATCACGTGTTGCGCGGTGAGCTCGCCCAGCGACAGGGTCCGCACGAACAGGTCGGCCGTGTCCTGCTCCAGGGCGCCGGCCCGGGCCGAGTGGCGGGCCAGGGAGACGAGTTCGCCGGGGGTGCGGGCGGAGGCCAGCTCCTCGGCGGGCTCGATGCCCAGGGCGCGCACCAGCCGGTTCGCGACGGCGTTGAGGCCGGCGATGACCGGGCGGAACAGCCGGGCGAAGGCGTGCTGCGGGCCCGCGACGAAGCGGGCGACCTGCAGCGGCCTGGACACGGCCCAGTTCTTGGGCAGCAGCTCGCCGATCACCATCTGCACGGCGGAGGCGAGCAGCATGCCGACGACGACCGTGACACCGGAGACGGCTCCCTCGGGGATGCCGATGGAGGTGAACGGTCCGTGCAGCAGCTCGGCGAGCGCCGGTTCGGCGAGCATGCCGACGACGAGCGAGGTGATGGTGATGCCGAGCTGGGTGCCGGAGAGCTGGAAGGAGAGTTCCTTGAGTGATTCGACGACCCGGTGGGCACGCCGGTCGCCCTCGGCGGCGGCCTTCTCGGCGTCGGGCCGTTCGACCGTGACGAGTCCGAATTCGGCCGCTACGAAGAATCCGTTGGCGAGAATCAGCAGGAACGCGGCTGCGAGGAGCAGCAGGGGGGTGGTCATGATGCCGCCGCCTCCACACGGTCGCGTACCTCGGATACGAGGTACGCGCTATGTCGGCAGGGGGCGGCACAGGTACTGCAGGACGATCCGTCCATCGCCGGAGAGGGTCACTCCTCGGTTAGCAGGAGCCCCTGGCGCACCGGGCGGGGCGGCAGGGGCGGAGGCGCGTCCGTTCGCGCCTCCGGAAACAGATTAATCAAGACATGGCCCGATGCGGCAGGGTGACCGCTCGGAGGATCTTGCGGAGTCAGCCCTGACGCTGCTCGGGGTCCGCCGCGGAGCGGGCCTCGACGAGCGCCCGCAGGGCCCGGGCGTCGGCGATCGCACGCTGCTTGGCCAGGCCCGGCTGGATGCCCAGAGCAGGCAGGCTGGTGCCGTCGCTGAGGTTGAGGAACACCCAGGGGTCGCCGGGCCGGAGGGTCACCTGGAGGATCTCCGCCCACTCCAGCCGGCGCTTGTTCGTGAGATTGACGACAGTGACGCCGTCCTCGTCGACGACGACCTTGGGACGCGCCAGGAGCAGCAGCACGGCGTCCAGCAGGAGCGCCGTGAAGACGAAGCTGACACGTTCGCCGGGGCTGAGCTGCTTCAGCAGCATCGCGACCGCCGTGATCACGACGAGGATAGCGACGGCCGCGGTGAGCAGCACCACACGGGTGCTGCCCGGCCGGAACGTGACGGGCAGTTCGGGCAGATCGGACATCGGGTGGCGCCCCTCAGAGACGGCAGGCGTGGATGGCCGTGGTCAGGATGGCCCGGGCGCCGATGTCGTAGAGGTCGTCCATGATCCGCTGGGCTTCCTTGGCCGGGACCATCGCGCGGACGGCGACCCAGCCCTCGTTGTGCAGCGGGGAGACGGTCGGGGACTCCAGGCCGGGCGTGAGGGCGACGGCCTTCTCCAGCTGCTCGACGCGGCAGTCGTAGTCCATCATCACGTACGTCCGGGCGACCAGGACGCCCTGGAGGCGGCGCAGGAACTGCTGCACCTTGGGGTCGTCGGCGTCCGCGCCGGTGCGGCGGATCACGACGGCCTCGGACTGCATGATCGGCTCGCCGGCGACCTCCAGGCCCGCGTTGCGCAGCGAGGTGCCGGTCTCGACGACGTCGGCGATGACCTGGGCGACGCCGAGCTGGATGGCGGTCTCCACGGCGCCGTCGAGGTGGACGACGGCGGCGTCGATGCCGTGCTCGGCGAGGTGCGCGGCGACGATGCCCTCGTAGGAGGTGGCGACCGTCTTGCCCGTCAGGTCCGCAAGGCCGGTGATCGTGCCGGGCTTGGTGGCGTAGTGGAAGGTGGAGCGGGCGAAGCCGAGGGCGAGGATCTCCTCGGCTTCGGCGCCGGAGTCGATGAGCAGGTCCCGGCCGGTGAGGCCGATGTCCAGCTGCCCGGAGGCGACGTAGATCGCGATGTCGCGGGGGCGGAGGTAGAAGAACTCGACCTCGTTCACCGGGTCGACGATCCGCAGTTCCTTGGACTCGCGGCGCTGCTGGTAGCCGGCCTCATGCAGCATCTCCGCCGCAGGGCCGGACAGGGAACCCTTGTTGGGGACGGCGATGCGCAGCATGAGGTCGGCTTCCTTTGCGTGGGGTGGGACGGGAACGGGTGCGGCTCAGAGGTGGGCGTAGACGTCGTCGAGGGAGATGCCGCGGGCGACCATCATCACCTGGACGTGGTACAGCAGCTGCGAGATCTCCTCGGCGGCGGCTTCCTTGCCCTCGTACTCGGCGGCCATCCACACCTCGGCGGCCTCTTCGACGACCTTCTTGCCGATGGCGTGGACGCCCTTGCCGACCAGTTCTGCGGTGCGGGAAGTGGCGGGGTCGCCCTGGGCGGCCTTGTGCTGGAGCTCGGTGAAGAGCTCCTCGAACGTCTTCTTGGACATGGTGACGCTCAGCCTATGCCACATCCGCCTTCCGTCAGCGCCAGGGTTCGGATACTGAGCGGAGGGTGGCCGCGGTCGCGACCGCCGCCGTCACCGCCTCGTGCCCCTTGTCCTCGTTGGACCCCTCGATTCCGGCGCGGTCCAGGGCCTGCTCCTCGGTGTCGCAGGTCAGCACGCCGAAGCCGACGGGGACGCCGGTGTCGACGGAGACCTGGGTGAGGCCCTGGGTCACGCCCTGGCACACGTACTCGAAGTGGGGCGTGCCGCCGCGGATGACGACGCCGAGGGCGACGATCGCGTCGTAGCCGCGGCCCGCGAGGACCTTGGCGACGACCGGCAGCTCCCAGCTGCCGGGGACCCTGAGGAGGGTCGGCTCGTCGATGCCGAGGTCGTGCAGGGCGCGCAGGGCGCCGTCGACCAGGCCGTTCATCACCTTCTCGTGCCACTGTGCCGCGATGACGGCGACCCGGAGGTCTCCCACATCGCGTACGGACAGCTCCGGTGCACCCTTGCCGCTCACGTTGCTCCCTCTGTGCTCTCTTACTGGTTGCCGCAGGCGGGCACGGTGGTCGTGTCCAGCCAGGGCAGGTCGTGGCCCATCCGGTCCCGCTTGGTGCGCAGGTAGCGGAGGTTGTGCTCGCCGGCGCTCACGGGCATCGGCACGCGGGCCTGGACCGCGATGCCGTGCCGGATGAGCGCGTCGGTCTTGTCGGGGTTGTTGGTCAGCAGCCGGACGCCGCGCACTCCGAGGTCGGCGAGGATCTGCGCGCCGGCGGCGTAGTCGCGGGCGTCGGCGGGCAGGCCGAGTTCCAGGTTGGCGTCGAGGGTGTCGCGGCCGCGCTCCTGGAGTTCGTAGGCGCGCAGCTTGGACATCAGGCCGATGCCGCGGCCCTCGTGTCCGCGCAGGTAGACCACCACGCCCCGGCCCTCCTCCTGGATGCGGGCGAGGGAGGCGTCGAGCTGGGGGCCGCAGTCGCAGCGGGCCGAGCCGAAGACGTCGCCGGTGAGGCATTCGGAGTGCACGCGCACGAGGACGTCCTGGCCGTCGCCGATCTCGCCGTGCACCAGGGCGACGTGCTCGACGCCGTCGACGGTGGAGCGGTAGCCGTGGGCGGTGAACGTGCCGTGGGCGGTGGGCAGCAGGGTCCTGGCCTCGCGGCGGACGGTGGGCTCGCTGCCACGGCGGTAGGCGATCAGGTCCTCGATGGAGATGATCGTCAGGCCGTGCTTGCGGGCGAAGGGGATCAGCTCGGGCAGCCGCAACATGGTGCCGTCCTCGCCGGCGATCTCGACGATCGCGCCGGCCGGGCGCAGGCCCGCGAGGCGGGCGAGGTCGACGGCGGCCTCGGTGTGGCCGTTGCGGGTGAGGACCCCGCCGGGCCGGGCGCGCAGCGGGAAGATGTGCCCGGGGCGGACGAAGTCCTCAGGCCCCGAGACGCCGTCGGCGAGCAGGCGGAGGGTGGTGGCGCGGTCGGAGGCGGAGATGCCGGTGCTCACGCCGTGCGCGGCGGAGGCGTCGACGGAGACCGTGAACGCGGTCTTCATCGACTCGGTGTTGTCCTCGACCATCTGCGGGAGGTTCAGCCGGTCCAGTTCATCGCCCTCCATGGGGGCGCAGATCAGACCGCGGCACTCGCTCATCATGAAGGCGACGATCTCGGGGGTGGCCTTCTCGGCGGCGATGACGAGGTCGCCCTCGTTCTCCCGGTCCTCGTCGTCGACGACCACGACGGGGCGGCCGGCCGCGATGTCGGCGATGGCCTGCTCCACGGGGTCGAGCGTGAAGCTCTCGACGTCGTCGGTGCCGTACAGGGTGGTTGCGGCGCTCATGCCGGCGCTCCTTCCAGGGTGGGCTGGGCTGCCGCGCGCGAGCGCAGCCACCAGTCGCGCAGGCCCCACAGGACGAGCGCGCCGTAGATGACGTAGACGAAGCCGGAGAAGGCGTAGCCGTTGGCGAAGTTGAGGGGGACGCCGACCAGGTCGACCAGGAGCCAGGCGAACCAGAACTCGACCATGCCGCGCGCCTGGGCGTACATCGCGACGACGGTGCCGACGAAGATGTAGGCGTCCGGCCAGGGGTCCCAGGACAGCTTCGGGTACGCCGTGAAGAGCATGGCCACCGCGACGGTGCCGGCGGCGGCGGCCGCGGCCATCGCGGCGCGCTCGCGCCAGGTGGCGAACCGTACGGCGATGTGGCCGTCGCCGCCCTGCCCCTTGCCGCGCTGCCACTGCCACCAGCCGTAGACGGCGACGATCACGACGACCGCCTGCTTGCCCGCGCTGCCGGTCAGATGGCCGAAGAAGGCCCCGAAGAGGATGACGCCTGCCAGGAACTGCACGGGCCAGGTCCAGATGGAGCGCCGCCAGCCGAGGGCGAGGGCGGCCAGGCCGAAGAGGTTGCCGACCATGTCCGACCAGAGGATGTGCTGGCCGAAGAGAGTGAAGGCCTCGGAGTTCAGCGAGTTCACCGGCCCGCTCCCTGCGCGCGGTCGCCCATCATCCGCTCGACGTACTTGGCGATGACGTCCACTTCGAGGTTGACCGGGTCGCCGGGCTGCTTGTGGCCGAGCGTGGTCAGGTCGAGGGTGGTGGGGATGAGGCTGACGGTGAAGTGGTCGGAGCCCGCGTCGACGACGGTGAGGCTGATGCCGTCGACGGTGATGGAGCCCTTCTCGACCACGTACCGGGTGAGATCCGCGGGGAGGGAGATCTTCACGATCTCCCAGTGCTCGGAGGGCGTGCGGTCGAGGATCTCGCCGGTGCCGTCCACGTGGCCCTGCACGATGTGCCCGCCGAGGCGTTCGCCGACGGCCATGGGGCGTTCGAGGTTGACGCGGGATCCGGCCTTCAGGGCGCCGAGGCTGGAGCGCTTCAGGGTCTCGGCCATGACGTCGGCCGTGAACTCGTCGCCTTCGTGGTCGACGACCGTGAGGCACACGCCGTTCACGGCGATCGAGTCGCCGTGCTTGGCGCCTTGGGTGACGACCGGTCCGCGCAGTCGGAAGCGACAGGCGTCGTCGAGGGTCTCGACGGCGGTGATCTCGCCCAGCTCTTCGACGATTCCGGTGAACACTTCCCGGGTCCTCCTGCCTCTTCGGGCACGGACTCCGGGGCTGTCGATGACGACAGAATGTACGAGCGGGGACACCGGGGACGACGCCGGACGGAGCCCGTCCCGAGGACGGACTTCTGGGCGGCGCGCACGGATGCTCGCTCGCCGCGCACTGCCTCCCATCCGGACTTTAACCGTCGGTCCAGGAATTTCACCTGGTCAACCGGCCGCTGGAGGCGACCGGGTCGCGGACTGTAACCGCCGGTTCGGACTTTCACCGACCCCGGAGTGCGCTGCTTCTGGTACAGGGCCAGTGTGCCATGCCCCGTGGATGTTCCTAGGGGCGAGGTGTGTGGGCTGCCTCACAGAACGTGTCGCACCCCTTCCCGAGTGCGACCGCTGCCCCAACTCGCTTGCGCCGCCGCCCTCTTGAGACCGGCGTTGGTCCATACCTATTGACGATGTGGTCTAGTCCTTTCTAGGGTCATCGTCAGGGTCGGCTCAACCCCACTGACCGGCCCGGCGGCGGTGACGACGGCCCTTGCCCGCCGTCGGGCCTTCCCATACCGGGGCCCCTGACGCCGGGCGGTGATCGAGCGGCGGCCAGGCCGGACGGAGGAGGGAATCCGCTCCCCGACCTGGCGGCCTACCAGCCCGGGGAGGGCGGGGGCGGGGGCTCTCCGGGTGTAAACAGTTCCTCCTGGGCGCGGTTGCGTGCCGTCAGCAGTGCGCCGCGCAGGACGGCGCCGCCGCCCAGGGTCGTCGCCCGTACCTCCGTGGGCAGGGGCGTCATCCGGGCGATGCGGTCCCGCACCCGGGACGCGAGTTCCTCGCCACCGGCCTGACCGATCTCACCGCCGAGCACCACGCACCCGGGATCCAGGATCGCCACGACAGAGGCGACCCCGACGGCGAGACGATCGGCGAGGGCGTCCAGAAAGCGGGCGGCGGGGGCAGGGGGTGTAGGCGGGGACGTGGGCGTGGGCGTCTCGGCTCCGGGGTTGCTAGGCCCGGCCCCGGGCAGGGGCGGATCCCCCGCGGGCAGCGGCGGCAGCGAGGGCTCGGGCGTGGGCGTGTCCCCTTCCGGCGCCGGTGTGGGGCTCCCGGTTTCGCTCGCACTCGCTGCCGCCTCCGCGCCCTGTGCGGCCCGTTCCTCCCCGGGTGCTCCGGCCGCCGCCGCGCGCACCACGGCGACGGCCGCCCGTACCACCCCCACCGCGGACGTCCCTTCACCCGTCGTCGGCATGCCGCACTCCGCCGCGAGGTCCACGACCGCCGCCGAGGAGGCCAGCGAGTGGAAGCCGCCCTCGCAGTCCGTCGAGGTCGGCAGCGCCGTCGTGCCCGGCACCGGGAGGAAGCCGATCTCGCCGGTGCCGCCGGAGGCACCGCGGCGCAGGGCTCCGTCCAGGACCACGGCCGCTCCCGTCCCGTGGCCGAGCCACAGCAGGACGAAGGTGTCCCGGTCCCGGGCGACCCCGTCGCGCTGCTCGGCCAGCGCCGCGAGGTTGGTCTCGTTCTCGATGCTGACGCGGGCCGCGGGGAGCCGCTCCTGGAGGGTGACGACGAGCCGGCGGTGCCACTCCGGGAGGCCGGTGGAGTCGCGGAGTTCGCCACTGGAGGGGTCGACCAGACCGGGTGCCCCGATCCCCACGGTGTGCAGGCGTTCGGCTCCGGCCTCCTTGGCCACGCGCTCGACCAGTGTGACCGCCTGCTCCAGGGCGGGCCCCGTTCCCGTGTCACCGGCGATGGGCACGGACGCCTCGGCCAGCACCCGCCCCACCAGGTCCGCGACGGCCACGGCGACGCCCTCGGTGCGGACGTCGAGTGCGGCCAGGTGCGCGCGGTCGGCGACGATGCCGTAGAGCTTGGCGTTGGGGCCGCGTCGCTGCTCCCCCGCCTCGCCGACGACCGTGATGAGCCCGGCGGCGCCGAGGCGTTCGACGAGATCGGCGACAGTCGGCCGGGACAGGCCGGTCAGCTGCTTCAACTGCCCTGCCGTCAACGGGCCTTCCTGCTGGAGCAGACGCAGGGCGAGCCGGTCGTTGATGGCCCGGGCGGTGCTCGGGGATGCGGGCATGCCGGGATCCTTCCAGATCGGCGGGACCGTGCACCCCGGCCCGCCGGGAAACCCTCTTATTATCAGGCAGGGTTCCTGATAGTTTACGCCCGCACCGGACACGAGCACGGCAGAGACCTGGAGGGGGACCGCAGAATGGGCAACGTGGTCGACGAACAGCGCGAGGTGAAGCGGTCCCGGTACGCCGTGGCCGCCGTCTTCGCCGTGCACGGCGCCGTGACCGGCTCGTTCGCGACCCGCGTGCCGTGGATCCAGGACCACGCGGGCGTCAGCGCGGGCCAGTTGGGCATCGCGCTCGCCTTCCCCGCGCTCGGCGCGTCCGTGGCGATGCCGCTCGCCGGCAGCATCAGCCACCGCTTCGGCGCCCGCAACGCGCTGCGCGGACTGATCGCCCTGTGGACGCTGTCGCTGGTCCTGCCGTCCCTCGCCCCCAACCTGCTGACGCTCTGCCTGGCCCTGTTCACCTACGGCGCGACGGCCGGGATGGCCGACGTGGCGATGAACGCTCTGGGCGTGGAGGTCGAGAACCGTCTCGGCCGGTCGATCATGTCGGGGCTGCACGGCATGTGGAGCGCGGGCGCCCTGGTCGGCTCGGCGGCCGGCACGCTCGCCGCGCACCTCGGCTCGGACGCCCGGCTGCACCACGTCCTGGCCGCCGCGGTCCTCACCGTCGTCGGCGTGCTCTCCTGCCAGTGGGTGCTGGACCTGCAGCCGGCCGAGGACGAGGAGCCACCGCCGCGCTTCGCCCTGCCGCCCCGCTCGGCGCTGCTCATCGGCGCGATCGGGTTCTGCGCGGTGTTCGCGGAGGGCGCGAGCCTGGACTGGTCGGCGGTGTATCTGCGCGAGCAGCTGGAGACCTCGGCCGGTCTGGCGGCGGCGTGCACGACGGGGTTCACGCTCACCATGGCCGTCGCCCGGCTCGCCGGTGACCGGGTCGTGGACCGCTTCGGTGCCGTGCGGACCGTGCGGGCGAGCGGGGTGTTCGCGGTCCTCGGCGGGCTGCTGATCGTCGTCGGGGACCATCCGGCGGTGGCCATGAGCGGCTTCGCGCTGATGGGGCTGGGTATCGCCGTCGTCGTACCGCTGTGCTTCGCCGCGGCCGGGCGCAGCGGCTCCAACCCGAGCCTGGCCATCGCGGGTGTCGCGACCATCACCTACACCTCTGGCCTGGTCGCCCCGAGCGCGATCGGCATGCTGGCCCAGGCGACCAGCCTGATGGTGTCGTTCTGCCTGGTGACAGCACTGTCGTGCGGCCTGGTGGCGTTCGCGGGGGTGCTGCGCCCCGGCGAGCGGACGAAGATCGGCCGCCCCGACCCGGTGGCCGCCGACCCGCGGCGCTGAACGGGCCCCTGCCCCGGTCATCGGCACGGTGGCCGCACCCCGACAATGGTCCGGACACGCACAGGCACGACGAAAGCGAAACCGCACCATGGATCTCGGCGTCCGCTGGAAACTGCACGGTGACGGGCGGACCCCGGCGCCCGGTGCGGTGGTTCGACCCGACGAGCGGCTCTCCTGGCCGCGCACGGCCGGGCTCGGCGCGCAGCATGTGGTGGCGATGTTCGGTGCGTCCTTCGTGGCGCCGGTCCTGATGGGTCTTGACCCGAACCTCGCGATCATGATGTCGGGCGTCGCGACCGTCGTGTTCCTGCTGGCCACCCGCGGCAGCGTGCCCAGCTATCTGGGCTGCTCGCTGTCGTTCGTCGGCGTGGCGGCGGTGATCCGGGCGCAGGGCGGCAGCAGCGCCACGGTCACCGGCGCGGTGTTCGTCGTCGGTGGCGCGCTGTTCCTGGTGGGGCTGGCCGTACGGCGCTTCGGGGCGCGGATCATCCACGCCACCATGCCGCCGATCGTGACCGGCGCGGTGGTGATGCTGATCGGCTTCAACCTGGCGCCGGTGACGGCCTCGACGTACTGGCCGCAGGACCAGTGGACGGCCCTGCTGGTGATGCTGGTCACCGGTCTGGCGGTGGTCTGTCTGCGGGGCTTCTGGTCCCGGATCGCGATCTTCCTCGGGCTCGTCTTCGGCTACGCCGTCTCCTGGGTGTTCGACCTGGTCTTCGGCAAGATCCACTCCGTGGACGCGAGCGGCAAGCTGACCGACCACTGGCGGCTCGACCTCTCCGGTGTGGGCAAGGCCGACTGGATCGGGCTGCCCACCCTGCACGCCCCGTCCTTCGAGTGGTCGGCGATCCTGGTCGCCCTGCCGGTCGTCATCGCGCTGGTCGCGGAGAACGCCGGGCACGTCAAGGCGGTCGGTGAGATGACCGGCGACTCGCTGGACGACAAGCTGGGCACGGCCATCGCGGCGGACGGCGTCGGCTCGATGCTGTCCACCGCGGTCGGCGGCCCGCCCAACACCACGTACTCCGAGAACATCGGCGTGATGGCCGCGACCCGCGTGTACTCGACGGCCGCCTACTGGGCCGCCGCCTGCTTCGCCCTGTTGTTCGGCGTCTGCCCGAAGTTCGGCGCGGTCGTGGCGGCGATCCCGGGCGGCGTGCTCGGCGGCATCACCGTCATCCTGTACGGCATGATCGGCCTGCTGGGCGCGCAGATCTGGATCAACGCCAAGGTGGATCTGCGCAATCCGCTGAACCTGGTCCCGGCCGCGGCGGGCATCATCATCGGCGTCGGCAACGTCTCCCTGAAGTTCTCGGACACGTTCTCGCTGAGCGGCATCGCGCTCGGCACGGTGGTCGTCATCACCGGCTACCACGCCCTGCGGGCCTTCGCCCCGGCCCACTTGAAGACACAGGCGCCGCTGCTGGACGAGGGCACCTCCTCCTACGACGAACCTGAGCCGGACGACGCCAAGTCGTAGGCGTACGACGGCGTGAACGTCCCCGGCCTGCCCTTGCAGCCGTCCGACTCCCCCGGCAGCTTGACCCACAGGTAGCCGTCGATCCGGTACTCGCCGGTGCTCAGGGTCGGGGTCCGGCCGAGACCGCGGCCCGCCGGGTCGCACCACTCGCCGTCGGCCGGAGCCCCGTTGCCGTTGCGGCTGGTGTCGATGACGGCGCCGAGCCCCGCCGGGCCGCCGAGCGCGTCCAGGACCCGCCGGTCGTAGGCGACCTCGTCGGCGGTGGTGTGGAAGTTGGAGACGTTGCTGAAGATCCCGTCGGAGGACTCGGGCGAGGCGGCACCGGCCTGCCGGAGCCAGGCCGCCTGCCTGGCGGGCGCGTTCCAGCCGGAGTGCCCCGCGTCGTAGTACACCCGGGCCCGGGGGTTGGCGGACTTCAGCACGCGCCCGGCCCGGGCCAGCGACGCGAAGCGGTCCGCCCGGTCACCGGCGGAGAGGCACTCGGTCTGCGCGACCGAGTCCGGCTCCAGGACGACGATGACCTCACCGGAGCCGAGACCGGCCGCGAACCGGTCGATCCAGGCGTCGTAGGCGTCCAGGCCGGGTGCCCCGCCCTGGGAGTGGCCGCCGCAGTCCCGGCCGGGTATCGCGTACGGCACGACGACGGGGACCCGGCCGAGCGCGGCCCCGCCCGAGGTGACGGCGGCGACCCGGGCGGTGACGGTGTCCGGTGCGTACTCGGCGAACCAGACGGCCGCGGGCTGCTCGGCGATACGGGACGCGATGACCGCGTGCCGGGGGTCGCCGGCGTGGGAGCGGACCCAGTCGAGCACCTGGGAGTCGGGGTGGCGGTAGAGCCGTCCGGTCACGGTGGTGGTGCGCTCCCGCTTCGTGTTCGTGCCGGTCCTCGACGGCGCGGGGCTGTACGCCCGGGGTTTTGACGGGGACGGCGAGGGAGGGACGGATTCGGCGGACGGCGACGGCACGGCCGGCAGGGGGGCCAGGCGGGGCGACGCGGACACCTCGGCGGGTGCGGCCTCGTCCGGGACCCGCCGGTCGTCGAACGCGGCGAGGACGCCCGCGGCCGCTCCGGCCGCCACGACGAGCGAGGCCGCCGCGACCATCGCGCCGCGCCGGGCGGCTCGCCGGCGCCCGGCCCTGCGGGCGGCCAGGTGCTGGGCACGCGAGCCTGACACGGTGCTGCTCCCCCCTCCCCCTGCGGCGGGCGGTGTTCCCCCGTTTCGGGGAAGCGCCGGGCCCGTCGGCACTCCCGCCACCCTAGAGCTGCGACTCTGCCCGCATGCCGCGATGCGAACAACTCCCCCCGGCCGTGGACACTCCGGTCGACGCCGTCATCTCCCGCATGCGCGCCCTCGACGTGGCGCTGCACCCGCGGGACGGGGTGGCGGTCTTCAACCGCGTCTACCTCGCGGTGACGGAGGCGGTGGACCGGTGGGTCGACACCGGCCGGTTCGCGGACGCCCACGCGGCGATCACGCTGGACGTACGGTTCGCGCGGCGGTACCTGGCGGCCGTCGAGGCGGTCGCGGACGGGCGGCGTCCGCCCGCCTGCTGGCGGCCACTGTTCCAGTTCCGACGCCATCCCGGGGTACGGCCCTTGCAGTTCGCGCTGGCGGGCATCAACGCGCACATCGGGCACGACCTCGCGCTGGCCGTGGTGGACACCTGCCGTACGCTCGGCTGCGCTCCCATCGAGCTGGAGGACGAGTTCGACATGGTGGGAGACCTCCTCCTGTCGCTGGAGGAGCGCATCCGCGAAGAGCTGATGCCGGGCCCCGACCTGTTGCGGATCGCCGACCCGCTGACCCATCTGCTCGGCTCCTGGAGCCTGGAGCGCGCCCGGGACGCCGCCTGGACGGCGGCCCGGGCACTGTGGGCCCTGCGTGAACTACCCGATGTCGCCGACGAGTTCACCGAACGCCTGGACACCGCGGTGGGCTTCGCGGGGCGCATGCTGCTCACCCCCCTGGCCGAGCCCGGCCGAAGTTGGCAACGCTCGTGATCAATACACCTAGTCCTCGGGCAGTTCGACGGGAGCGATCTCGTCGTAGACGTCGCCGGGGCCCGGGTTGGTCGGGTCGGTCGTGCCGCCGAGGTGGTGCATGACGCCCCAGACCGCGTTGAGGGCGGTCTGAATGGCGCCCTCGGCCCAGCCGGCCGTCCAGGAGATGTCGTCGCCGGCGAGGAAGATGCCGCGCTTGTCCTCGGGCAGCCGGTCCTGCATGAAGTGCGTGAACAGGCGCCGCTGGTAGCGGTAGTGGCCGGGCAGGTTGGCCTTGAACGCGCCCATGAAGTAGGGCTCGTTCTCCCAGGAGACGGTCACCGGGTTGCCGATGATGTGCTTCCTGATGTCGACCTTGGGGTAGATCTCGCCGAGCGACTTCAGCATGACCTCCATCCGCTCGTTCGCGGACAGCGGCAGCCACTTCAGGCTGTCGTCGCACCAGGTGTAGGAGAGGCAGATGACGGCGGGCTTGTCCGGGCCGTCGTCGAGCAGGTAGGTGCCGCGTGTCATGCGGTCGGTGAGCGTCATCGACATGACGTCACGGCCCGTCTCCTCGTCCTTGTCCAGCCAGAAGGGCCGGTCGACCGGGACGAAGAGTTTGGAGGACTCCATGTAGTGGGTGCGCTCGATCGCCGTCCAGTGGTCGATCGGGAAGAGCGAGTCGTCGCAGGCGATCTTCGACAGCAGCATCCAGGACTGGGCGGTGAAGATCGCCGCCTGGAAGGTGCGGATGTCGCCGTGCGCGTCGGTCACCGTGATGCGGTTTCCGGCGGTGCGGTGCAACCGGGTCACGGCCGGGCGGGGTTCGCCGCCCTCGTGCAGGGTCGCGAGCGAGGTCCCGAGCGGCCAGTGGACGATCTTCTGCGGCTCACGCTCCCACAGCCGCAGCGGCAGCTGCTGGGAGCCGCCGACGATGCCGCGGTGGTGGTCGTCGGCCTCGGTGTAGACGACGCGCAGGATCTCCAGGATGGAGTTGGGGAAGTCGGTGTCCCAGCCGCCCGTGCCGAAGCCGACCTGGCCGAAGATCTCGCGGTGCCGGAAGGACCTGAACGCCTCGGAGTCGCAGAGGAAGCCGTAGAAGGTCTGGTTGTCGAGCTTCTCGACGAGCCTCGCCCAGATCTCGCGGATGCGCGGCACGTCCCGCTCGCGCAGGGCGCGGTTCATGTCGGAGAAGTCGGCGCCCTCCTCCAGGCAGCGGTTCCACGCCTCGGCGACGTCCCGGTAGACCTGGGGCAGGTCGTCGACCGTCTCGGCGTAGTGCGACTCGCCCTTGAGGTCGACGACGGTCGACGGGGTCGTCTCGGCGAGGGGGTTGGGGAACGGCCGCGTCTGGAGGCCCACCAGGTCGATGTAGTGCTGGAGGGCCGTGGAGGACGGCGGGAAGCGCATCGCGCCCATCTCGGCGGTGAGGGACTCGTCGCAGCCGTCGAAGCCCACCGTCCGCAGCCGGCCGCCGATCTGGTCGGCCTCGTACACGACCGGCTTCAGGCCCATCTTCATCAGCTCGTACGCGGCGACGATGCCGGACAGGCCGCCGCCGATGACCGCGACCTCCGTGCCGTGCTCGGTCGCGGGTATCTGCCCGAGTCCCGCCGGGTGGGCCAGGAAGTCGTCGTAGGCGTACGGGAAGTCCGGGCCGAACATGGTGATCGACGGCTGCTGCGCGTCAGCGTGCTCGACGGCGTTGGGCACGGTGGACGTCATGGGGTACGGACTCCTTGCGAAAGCTGTATGCGAGGGGGGAGGTTCAGACGAGGGACCGGTAGAGGCCGGGGCGGCGGTCCTTCAGATACGGGTTGTTCTCGCGCGAGGCGGCGAGGAAGACCGGGTCGACGTCGGCGAGCACGAGTTCCTCACCGCGGCCGGCCCTGGTCCGGGCGACTCCGTCCGGACCGGCGAGTGTGGACAGGCCCACGAACTCGAACTCGCCCTCCCGGCCGACCCGGTTGACGTACGCGACGTACATCTGGTTCTCGAAGGCACGCACCGGGATCATCGACTCGGCGACGAACTGGAACGGGTGCATCTGCGCCGTCGGGACGACGAGCAGGTCGGTGCCGGCCAGGGCGTGGGCCCGGACGTTCTCCGGGAACTCCACGTCGTAGCAGATCAGGATGCCGACCCGGACGCCGTCGATCTCGGCCTGGACGACCGGCAGGTCGCCCGCCGTGAAGTGGTCGCGTTCGAAGCAGCCGAAGAGGTGGGTCTTGCGGTGGTTCGCGAGCCGGGTGCCCTCGGCGGAGATCAGCTGGGCGGAATTGAACACCGTGTCGCCGGCCCGCTCGGGGTAGCCGTAGGCAATCGCCAGGCCGTGGTGCGTGGCGATCTCGGCGATCGCGTCGGCGCAGTCGCCGTCGGCGGGCTCGGCGAGCCGGCCGATGTCGTCGCCGATCGCGTACCCCGTCAGGAACAGCTCGGACGTGACGAGCAGCCCCGCCTCCGCGGCGGCGGCCCGGCCCGCGGCCTCGTCGAGGACCTTGAGGTTCTCGACGGTCGAGCCGGGGCGGCCGGAGCTCTGGAGCAGGGCGGTGCGCATGCGTGATCCTCACCGGGCGGAAGGGGGGTCGGAGGGCCCACAGGGTCGTTGGAGGGGCCATGTAGAAGGTACGGGCGGCTGACCAGGGCGGACAAGAAGGAGCCGTTGCGTGCCGGTGAGCGGTTTGTTGCGTCGGTCAGGGGGGCTGCGGCGATTCGTTGCGCACCCCGGGCGCGACGTACCCGGGGCGCACCGCCGCGACAGTGGTGACTACCCAGTTGACCTGCGGAAAGGACCACCATGAACCGCCGTACGAGGACCGACCGTCGTGCTGTGCTGTCCACGACCTCGGCCGCCACGACAGGCTCGAGAAGGTCGCCAAGGGGACGGGTGACTTCAGGGTCGTGCCGTGGCAGCCCGCGCTCTGACCAGCGCCAGGGCCGTCACCAGGTAGGGGATCGCGAGCACCGCGAAGACGGTGCCGTGCGCCATGCCGGTCCCGAGCAGCGCGTACACGCCGAACGCGGCGATGGTCAGCAGCTCGGTGCCCAGGCTCGCCACCGAGGTGAGCGTGGCCCGGTGGGAGTCGTCGATGCGGTGCTGGAGACGGACGTCGGCGAGCACCTCGGCCAGCTGGAACCCGGCGAAGGCGAGGCTCACCAGGACGACACCGGCCAGGGAGCGGGCCAGGGCTCCCGCGGCCAGGGCGAGGGCGGCGCCCGCGAGCAGCACCGCGAGTCCACTGGTGCCGAGGCGTTCGGCCGGTCCGGTCAGCAGGCTGCCGAGGGTGACGCCCGCCCAGATCAGCATGACGAGGTAGGGCACCGTGGCCTCGGCGACGCCGAGGTCGCGGATCAGCAGCGGGGTGTACTCGTCGAGCGCGCCCCACACCGCGGCGACGGCCGGGACCAGCAGCAGGGCGCCGCGTACGGCACGGTTCCCGCGGGCTTCGGCGAGTCCGGTGCGCAGGGTGCTCGCCCAGCTGTGGCCGGTGCGCTCCGGCCGCACCCGGTGCTCGGGGAACCGGGTCGCGGTGACGGCGGTGAGCACACAGACCAGGAGGCTCGCACCGCCGACCGCCTCATAGCCGCCCCGGGCGAGGACGGGCCCCGCGAGGCCGGTGGCGGCCACGGTGCCCAGCAGGCGCGCGGCCCGGGCCCGGCCCATGACCCGCGCGTAGCGGTCGGCGGCACCGAGGTGGTCCAGCTCGTCGTAGACCAGGGCCTCCAGCGCGCCGGAGCCGAGTGCCCCGCCCGCGCCCCACAGCACGAAGCCGACCGCGAAGGCGCCGTACGACGGGACGGCCGTCCACAGCGCGAAGCCGGCGGCGGTCAGCAGCGGGCCGATCCACAGCAGCCTGCGCCGCGAGGTGGCGTCGGCCCAGACGCCGGAGGGCACTTCGAGCACCACCCCGGTGACGGACCACAGGGCGAACAGGGAGGAGATCTGCCAGAGCGACAGGCCGGTGTCGGCGAACAGCAGTGCGTAGACCGGGTAGAGCAGGACGAAGTCGTCGAGGAACGCGTAGCCGTACAGCGTGCGCGTCAGACGGCGGACACCGGTGGCGGGCACGCGGGCGGGTGAGAGTGTCATGGGGCCTTCCCGGAAGGACGGATCGGACGCCGGAGGTACGGCGGCCGAGGCGGTCCTCGGGAGGCACGGCTGGTGGATCAATGTCGCCAGGTCATGACACCCAGGCTAGAGGTGACACGTCGGGCGGGCCACGGAGTTACGTGGGCGAACCCGACGAGAAGCGCCGCAGCAGCGGCGAGAGCACGAGCACGGACTTGGTCCGCTCGACGAACGGCTCGCCGGCGATCCGCTCCAGGACCCGTTCGAAGTGGCGCATGTCGGAGGCGAAGACCTGGGCGATCGCGTCCGCGTCCCCGGTGACGGTGGACGCGGCCACGACCTCCTGGTAGCGCTCCAGGCCCCGCTGGATGGTCTCCGGGGACGTGTTGCCCCGGCAGTAGATCTCGACGAACCCCTCGGTCTCCCAGCCGAGCGCCCCCGGGTCCACCCGTACGGTGAACCCGGTGATGGCTCCGGTGGCCCGCAGCCGGTCCACGCGCCGTTTCACGGCGGGCGCGGACAGGCCGACGAGTTGGCCGATGTCGGCGTAGGAGCGGCGGGCGTCCTCGGCGAGGGCGTGCACGATGCGTTCGTCGAGATCGTTCAGCACAGTGGGTCGATCACTTCTCGGATGGTGCCAGTCGGGAACGGCGGTAGCCGTACCCGAAGTAGAACACGAGACCGGCGGCCATCCAGACACCGAAGACCACCCAGGTCACGGTGGACAGGCTGCCCATCATCCACACGCAGAAGGCGAAGCCCAGCGCGGGCAGGACCGGCGAGAGCGGCACCCGGAAGGTGCGGGGCATGTCCGGCTTGGTGCGGCGCAGCACCACGACGGCCACGTTGACGAGGGCGAAGGCGAACAGGGTGCCGATGCTGGTGGCGTCGGCGAGCTGCCCGAGCGGGATCGCGGCGGCCAGGACTCCGCAGAACAGGGAGACGATCAGGGTGTTGGCGCGGGGGGCGCCGGTCTTCGGGTGGACCTTGGCGAACACCTTCGGCACCAGCCCGTCGCGGGACATGGCGAACAGGATGCGGGTCTGGCCGTACAGCACGGTGAGCACCACGCTGGCGATGGCGATGACGGCGCAGAACGCCAGCAGCGTGCCCCAGAACGTCTGCCCGGTGACCTCGCGCATGATCTGGGCGAGGGCGGCCTCGGAGTCGGTGAAGCCCTTCCAGGGCTTGGCGCCGACGGCGACGGCGGCGACGAGGACGTACAGCGCGGTGACGATGACCAACGACAGCATGATCGCGCGGGGCAGGTCGCGCTGGGCGTTCTTGGCCTCCTCGCCGGCGGTGGAGGCGGCGTCGAAGCCGATGTAGGAGAAGAACAGCGTGGCGCCGGCCGCGCTGACCCCGGCCATGCCGAGCGGCATGAAGTTCTCGTAGTTGCCGGAGCGGAAGCCCTGGACGCCGATGGCGCAGAACATCACGAGCGCGGCGATCTTCACGACGACCATGACGGTGTTGGCGCGGGCGGACTCGCGGGCGCCGCCCAGCAGGAACGCCATCGCGAGCAGGACGACGATCAGCGCCGGCAGGTTGAACACGCCGCCGTCACCGGGCGGGGCGGACAGCGCCGCCGGGATGGTGACGCCGATGGTCCCGTCGAGCAGTTCGTTGAGGTACTCGCCCCAGCCGACCGCGACGGCGGCGACCGACACGCCGTACTCCAGGACCAGGCACCAGCCGCATATCCAGGCGATCAGCTCGCCCATCGTTGCGTACGCATACGAGTAGGAGGAGCCGGCGACGGGGATGGTGCCGGCCAGTTCGGCGTAGGACAGGGCCGAGAACAGGGCGGTGAGGCCGGCGATGACGAAGGAGAGCGTGACGGCCGGGCCCGCCTTGGGGACGGCCTCGCCGAGGACGACGAAGATGCCGGTGCCGAGGGTGGCACCGATGCTGATCATGGTGAGCTGCCACAGCCCGAGGGTGCGGCGCAGCGACCCTCCTTCGCCCTGGCCACCCTCCGCGACCAGGCGTTCCACGGGCTTGCGGCGCATGAGGCGCGCGCCGATGCCGGGGGACGCGGGGGCGGCTGTCTGGCCTGGGTTCTGCGGGGGTGCGCCTTGGTCGAGCACGCGCTGGCTCCTTCTCGCTGCCGGTCAGGGCGGCAGGGACCGCGGGCACCCCGGACAGCCGGGGACCCACCGAGCGGAGTCCCCGCCACGCCACGTACGAGGCGACAGCCTATGAGCTAGGGCGTTGCTGTCGAAATGCAGCAACCTTGCGCGTACCTGCAAGATCATTGCGTTCCCCGGGGTTGGGCGGGTGTTCGTTGCGGGACGGCTGTCGACTGTTGCACCGGTGCGGTGACCGGGCCTTCACGTGGGCCACGCGAAACGGCCCCCGCCTTTCCCGCGGGGCGGGGCGACGGGGGCCGTTCGACGGGGCGTTGGGGCCGTCAGCTCCAGCTGGCGTGCAGGGGCTTGCCCTCCGCGTAGCCGGCGGCGCTCTGAACGCCGACGACGGCCTTCGCGGCGAACTCCTCCAGGGAGCCCGCACCGGCGTAGGTGCAGGAGGAGCGGACGCCCGCGATGATCGAGTCGATCAGGTCCTCGACGCCCGGGCGGGCCGGGTCGAGGAACATGCGGGAGGTGGAGATGCCCTCCTCGAACAGCGCCTTGCGGGCGCGGTCGTACGCCGACTCCTCCGAGGTGCGGTTGCGCACGGCCCGGGCGGACGCCATACCGAAGGACTCCTTGTAGGCGCGGCCCTTGGCGTCGTGCTGGAGGTCGCCCGGGGACTCGTGGGTGCCCGCGAACCAGGAGCCGACCATGACGTTGGACGCGCCGGCGGCGAGAGCCATGGCGACGTCGCGCGGGTGGCGGACTCCTCCGTCGGCCCAGACGTGCTTGCCGTACTTCTTCGCCTCGGCGGCGCATTCCAGGACGGCGGAGAACTGCGGGCGGCCGACGCCGGTCATCATGCGCGTGGTGCACATGGCGCCGGGCCCGACACCGACCTTGACGATGTCCGCGCCGGCCTCGATGAGGTCGCGCACGCCCGCGGCGGCGACCACGTTGCCCGCGACGATGGGCACCTGCGGGTCGAGGTCGCGCACCAGCTTCAGGGCGCTGATCATCGACTCCTGGTGGCCGTGGGCCGTGTCGATCACGAGCGCGTCGACCCCCGCGTCCAGCAGCTCCCGCGCCTTGCCCGCGACGTCGCCGTTGATGCCGACGGCGGCGGCGATACGCAGCCGCCCCCGCGCGTCGGTGGCCGGCTGGTAGAGCGTGGCGCGCAGGGCGCCCTTGCGGGTCAGGATGCCGGCGAGCGTGCCGTCCTGGTGCACGGCGGGGGCGTAGCGGCGGTTGGCGTGGTCGAGGGTGTTGAAGGCCTCGCCCGGGTCCATGTCCGCGTCGATGAGCAGCAGGTCCCGGGACATGACCTCGGCGAGCTGTGTGAAGCGGTCCACGCCGGACAGGTCGGCGTCGGTGACCACGCCGACCGGCTTGTGGTGCTCGTCGACGACGACACCGGCGTCGTGCGCGCGCTTGGGCAGCAGGGCCAGCGCGTCGGCGACCGTCTGGTGCGGGGACAGGATGATCGGGGTGTCCAGCACCAGGTGCCGGCTCTTCACCCAGGAGACGACGTCGGTGACGACGTCGTTCGGGATGTCCTGCGGGATCACCACGAGGCCGCCGCGGCGGGCCACGGTCTCGGCCATGCGGCGGCCTGCGATGGCGGTCATGTTGGCGACGACGAGCGGGATGGTGGTGCCCGTGCCGTCCGGGGAGCTGAGGTCGACGGCCTGCCGGGAGCCCACCGAGGAGCGGCTCGGCACCATGAAGACGTCGTCGTACGTCAGGTCGTACCCGGGCTGGATGTCATTGAGGAAACGCACGTGCTGCACATCCCAGTCGATCAGAGGTGACCCCCGGACCGGCCGGCCAGGGGGAAAGAGCACGTACTTCATTCTCCCATGCCACCCGGGCGATCCGCCCCCAGCAGATCATCCAGGCTGGTCAGGGGGGCTCTCAGAGGTTTCTCCAAGGCCGAGGGTCACGAACAGCCCTGGACCCCGGTCGGTCGCCTCGGCGAAGATCTCCTCGGCGACCTGCCATTCGTCGGGACGCGTCTCGGCGTACCCGCGCCACCCCTGGACGACGACCAGCAGACCTCGCTCCCCGGCCCCCTCGGGCCAGAGGGCGGGGTCGGCCATGGAGTCGGCCAGGGCGTCCCAGTTGCGGCCGAACCAGTCCGGCAGGGCCAGGTCACGGGCGCAGCGGCCCATGAGGCCCGCCTTGTCCGTGACCCCGTCCAGGTCCAGGACGACCACGACCCGGCCCGCCGGATCGCCGGCCGCCCCGCTCGACTCCCCGGCCATCCGTCAGACCCCGTCCGGGTCGGACCGGTTGAGCGCGGACTTCGGCGCCGGGCCGGCCGTCATCAGGTAGTCCGCGGCCGACGTGTCCGTCACCAGGCTGGTGACGAGCCCGGAGCGCAGCACCGCGTCGATCGCCGGTCCCTTGCGCTGCCCGCCCGCGATCGCCACGACCTCGGGGATCCGGCGCAGCTGGTCGGCCTTCACCGTGATGCACCGCTCGCCCAGGTCCCGGCCGACCCGGCGGCCCTCGGCGTCGAAGAGGTGTGCGGACATCTCGGCGGCGACACCGAGCGAGGCGTAGTGCGCGCGCTCCTCGTCGCTGAGCATGTCGTGCACCGTGGAGATGCCCGGCTCCCAGGAGCCGATGGAGACACAGGCGACCGTGACCTTGTCGAAGTGCTCGAAGGCCCGGGCGATGCCCGTCTGGTTGCGCAGCGCCGCGGCCGTGGCCGCGTCGGGCAGCAGCATGGGCGCGTAGATGGGGTGGGCGTCCCCGCCGGCCACCTGGGCGGCGCGGCGCACGGCCTCGACCGAGCCGCGTTCGGCGGTCCCGGCGTCGTACACGCCCGTCAGCTGCACCACCGTGCACGGCGGCAGCCGGTCGAGCGCCGCCGCCATGTGGATGGTGGAGCGGCCCCAGGCCAGGCCCAGCACGTCCCCTTCGTCGACCAGTTCGCCGAGCAGGTCGGCGGCCACCTCTCCCAGGTTCTCGGGGTCGGGCGTCTCCTCGGCCTCGGCCGGAGACTCGACCACGACGGCGTGCCTGAGGCCGTAGCGGGCGCGGAGCGCGTCCGAGCGCTCGGCGTCCAGCTCCGCAGGCACACGGATCTCGATTCGTACGAGGTCCCGTTCGAGGGCGGTCTCCAGGACCCGGGCCACCTTGAAGCGGCTGACGCCGAACTCCTCCGCGATCTGGATCTTGGACTTGCCCTCGAGGTAGAAGCGGCGGGCCATGGCCGCCGCCTGCACCAGCTCAGCGGGTCCCATCCGCATGGCTGACCGGCCCGCCGACATACCCGACACGGCGATCTCCTCACTGCTGTTCACACTCTGGATTCGCCGTTCATCCTTGCAGATGTGGCGCGGATGATCAGCCCTGATGAGAGCCGTTCACTTTGCTGTGGCTCAGTGGCCACAGGCCCAGGAGGCCTTCGCCGTGGCCGCCTCGGCCTGTGTGCGTAGTGCACGTACCGCCTGGGCCGGGTCGTTTGCCCCGTAGACCGCCGATCCGGCCACGAAGACATCGGCTCCGGCCTCCGCGCACCGCTCGATCGTGGAAGCGGAAACTCCGCCGTCGACCTGGAGCCAGAGCTCCAGTCCGTGCTTGCTGATCAACTCGCGGGTGCGGCGAATCTTCGGAAGCATGATGTCGAGGAAGGCCTGTCCCCCGAAGCCCGGTTCGACCGTCATGATCAGCAGCATGTCGAGCTCGGGGAGCAGGTCCTCGTACGGCTCGATGGGAGTCGCGGGCTTCAGCGCCATGGACGCGCGGGCGCCCTTGGCGCGGATCTCCCGGGCGAGCCGGACCGGGGCCGCGGCGGCCTCGACGTGGAAGGTGACGGAACCGGCCCCCGCCTCCACGTACTGGGGCGCCCACCGATCGGGAGCCTCGATCATCAGATGGCAGTCCAGCGGGGTGTCCGTCGCACGGGCCAGCGACTCTACGACCGGCACGCCGAGCGTGAGGTTCGGGACGAAATGGTTGTCCATGACGTCGACGTGGAGCCAGTCGGCTCCGTCCACGGCCTTCGCCTCGTCCGCGAGGCGGGCGAAGTCTGCGGACAGGATGCTGGGGTTGATCTGCGCGGCCATGTCCTAAGACTGCCATGCCCTGTGGGGGTTGTGAGCATCGGTCCCCGGTGGAATCGGCGGTACGTCGACCTCGGGCCGTCGTGGGTCGCTCGCGCAGTTCCCCGCGCCCCTCGTGGGGCGCTTCCGCTGAGGGGGATGACATGAAGCGGGGCGTCGCGCACCTCGTCTGCGGGCGGCGGGCCAAGTGGCTCGTGCTGGTCTTCTGGGTGGTCGTGGTGGTCGTCGCCGCGCCGCTCGCCATGAAGCTCACCGACGCGCAGGACAACGACGCCGCGTCGTGGCTGCCGGGGTCCGCCGAGTCGACGCAGGTGCTGCAGATCTCCGAGGACTTCCGGCCGGAGCAGATCCCGGCGGTGGTGATCTACGCGCGCGAGAGCGGCCTGACGGCGCAGGACCGGGCCGTGATCGCCGAGGACGTGCGGCAACTGAAGCAGCTGAGCGAACACGGCATCATCGGGGAGCAGACGCGGGGGCCGGTGTTCGACCGGCAGGCCGATCCGCGGGCGGCGCAGGTCTTCGTGCCGATCCTGATGGACGAGGAGGGCTGGGAGCGGATCTCTCCCGCCGTGGATTCCATCCGGGACGACGTCGGCACGGGTGGCGACGGGATGACCGTGCACATCACGGGCCCGGGCGGCACCTCCGCGGACTTCGCCGAGTCCTTCGAGGGCATCGACTCGACCCTGCTGCTCGCCGCCATGGCGGTCGTGATCGTCATGCTGCTCATCACCTACCGCAGTCTGACCCTGCTGCTGGTCCCCCTGGTCGCGGTGGTCTGCGCGCTGTTCACCTCCCAGGCGCTGATCTACCTGCTGGCCGAGCACGCGGGCCTGACCGTCAACGGCCAGAGCGCGGGCATCCTCACGGTGCTGGTCTTCGGAGCGGGGACGGACTACGCCCTGCTGCTGGTGGCCCGCTACCGGGAGGAACTGCGCCGGCACGAGGACCGGCACGAGGCGATGGCCCTGGCCCTGCACCGCGCCGGCCCGGCCGTGCTCGCCTCCGGGGCGACGGTCGTGCTGAGCATGCTGGTGCTGCTGGCCGCCGAGATGAACTCCACGAGCGGCCTGGGCCCGGTGGCCGCGATCGGCGTCGCCGTCGCCCTGGTGGCGATGATGAGCCTGTTCCCGGCCCTGCTGGTGATCTTCGGCCGCTGGATCTTCTGGCCGGTCGTCCCGCACTACGGCAGTCCCGACCCGACCGAGCGCGGCGTCTGGGCCCGCACCGGCCACCGGATCGCCCACCGCCCGCGGATGATCTGGGCCGTGACGGCGCTCGCCCTGGCGGTCTGCTCACTGGGCCTGATCCAGCTGCGCGCGGAGGGCATCGGCAACGCGGACGCGTTCACCGGGAAGCCGGACTCGATCACCGGACAGGAGATCTCGGCGCGCTACTTCCCGGCGGGCAGCGGCGACCCCCTGGTCATCGTCAGCAACCAGGCGCAGGCCGTGCAGGTGGGGCGCGCGGTCGCCGGGACACCGGGCGTGGTCCCCCAGTCCCTCGGGCTGCCACCCGGCAGCAGAGAGGCCTTCGAGGGCAAGGTCCTCTTCGAGGCCACCATGACCGCCCCGGCGGACAGCGAGGCCGCCAAACAGACGGTGGAGCGGGTGCGGGACGCCGTGCACGCGGTGCCGGACGCCGACGCCAAGGTCGGCGGCGGCACGGCCGCCCTGCTGGACATGGACGAGGCGACCACGCACGACAACGTACTGATCATCCCGCTGGTGCTGGTCGTCGTCCTGCTGATCCTGTGCGGCCTGCTGCGCGCCCTGATCGCCCCACTGCTGCTGATCGGGACGGTGATCCTGTCGTTCGCGGCGGCGCTCGGCATCAGCGCGCTCGCGTTCCGGTACGTCTTCGACTACGCGGGCGAGGCGACCGACTTCCCGCTGTTCGTCTTCGTGTTCCTGGTCGCCCTGGGCATCGACTACAACATCTTCCTGACCACACGCATCCGCGAGGAGGCGGCCCGCCAGGGCACCAGACCGGGCGTGGTCACGGGCCTGGCGGCCACCGGGGCGGTCATCACCTCCGCCGGCCTGGTCCTGGCCGGCACCTTCGCCGCCCTCGGCACCCTGCCGATGGTCGCCTTCGCCGAGATCGGCTTCACGGTCGCCCTCGGTGTCCTCATCGACACCTTCATCGTCCGCTCGGTCCTGGTGACGTCGCTGTTCCTGGACGTCGGGCCGAAGGTGTGGTGGCCGCACCGGCTGGCCCGCCACGACGGCGGGGAGCCCGGCCGGACGTCCGTGGGAGCGGGGGTCAGCCGGTCCGGCGAATGAGCGCCAGGTACATCGCGTCGGTCCCGTGCAGGTGCGGCCACAGCTGCACGTCGGGCCCGTCGCCCAGATCCGGTACGCCGGTCAGCAGCGGCCGGGCGTCCACGAGTTCCGTGTCCGGGTGCTGCTTGAGCACGTCGGCGACGACGGCCCGGGTCTCGGCCAGGTGCGGCGAGCAGGTCGCGTAGCCCACGATCCCGCCGACCCGCACGGACTCCAGGGCGGTGCGCAGCAGGCCGCGCTGGAGCGGCGCGAAGCCCTCCAGGTCCTGCGGGCGGCGGCGCCAGCGTGCCTCGGGGCGGCGGCGCAGCGCGCCGAGGCCGGTGCACGGCACATCGACCAGCACCCGGTCGAAGCTGCCCGGCCGCCATGCCGGACGCGTCCCGTCCGCGGCGATCACCTGGTACGGCCCCGGGTTGCCGTCCAGCGCCTTCGCGACGAGGCCCGCGCGATGGGTCTGCTTCTCGGAGGCGACGAGCAGGGCCCCGCGCTCCGCGGCGAGCGCACCGAGCAGCGCGGCCTTGCCGCCGGGTCCCGCGCACCCATCCAGCCAGCGCCGGTCGGGGCCGTCCAGAGGCGCGTTGGCGAGGGCGATCGCCACGAGCTGGCTGCCCTCGTCCTGCACGCCCCCGCGTCCGTCCCGTACGGCCGCGATGGCGCCCGGCTCGCCGCCCTCGGTCAGCCGTACGGCATAGGGCGACCAGCGCCCCGGTACGGCGGCGTCCTCGTCGAGCAGCTCCTCCGGGGTGGCCCGCCCGGGCCGTGCCACCAGGGTGACCTCGGGCCGTTCGTTGTCGGCGCGCAGCAACTCCTCGACGCCGTCCCGCCCACCGCCCAGGGAGTCCCACAGCGCGGACACGACCCAGCGCGGGTGCGAGTGCACGACGGCGAGATGGTCCTCGGGGTCCTCGTCGTACGGGGGCGCGACCCGCTCCAGCCAGCCGTCGAGATCGTCCTGCGCGACCTTGCGCAGCACGGCGTTGACGAACTTCGCCCGCCCGTCGCCGAGTACGACCCGCGCGAGCTCGACGGTGGCGGACACGGCCGCGTGGGTAGGGATCCGCGTGCCGAGCAGCTGGTGCGCGCCGAGGCTGAGCACGTCCAGGACCGGCGGGTCGACCTCGCCGAGGGGCCGGTCCACGCACGCGTCCAGAATCGCGTCGTACGTCCCCTGCCGCCGCAGCGTCCCGTACACCAGCTCGGTAGCGAGCGCCGCGTCCCGGGCGTCGAAGTCGTCCTTCTCGCGCGCCTTGCGCAACAGGGGCGGCAGAACGAGGTTGGCGTAGGCGTCCCGCTCGTCCACGGCCCTCAGCGCCTCGAAGGCGAGGATGCGGACGGGGTCCTTCTTGGGCCGGCGGTAGGGCTTGCCTGACGTGCGGGCTCGACGGGGCTGTTCGCTCACGAAAAAGGTGCTCCGGGGGTGAGAAGAGGTGCGCACCCAGCCTACGCCGCCGGGAGCGGGGCACGGGCCGCAGGCCCGCAGGTCCGCAGGCCTCCGAGAGCGGGCCGTGGGCCGCGGGCCGTGGGCGGCGGGCCGTGGGCGGCGGGCCGCACGCACCGTCGCCCCGCCCGGCGTCAGCCGCCGAGTCGCTCGCCCTCGGTGATCCGTACCCCGCGTGCCCAGTCCGCCGCCCGCATCGGCTTCTTGCCCTGGGCCTGGACCCACAGCAGCTCGACGCCGTACGAGCCGGTGCCGACGTGGACGTTGTTCTTCCCGGCGGCGATCTGCCCCGGGGCGAGGTCCGTCCGGTCGGGCACCGGGGCGACCTGGATGAGCTTCAGCCGCTCACCGCGGAACGTGGTCCACGCGCCGGGGGCAGGGGTGCAGCCCCGCACCATCCGGTCGACGCGCAGCGCGGGCGCGCCGAAATCGACGTGCGCGTCCTCGACGTTGACCTTCGGGGCGAGGCTGATCCCGTCGGCCGGCTGCGGTACGGCCTTCAGCGTGCCGTCCTCGATCCCGTCCATGGTCGCCACGAGCAGCCCCGCACCGGCGAACGCCAGCCGCGTCAGCAGGTCCCCACTGGTGTCGGTGGCCCGGATCTCCTCGGTCACCGTCCCGTACACCGGCCCGGAGTCGAGCCCCTCCTCGATCAGGAACGTCGACGCGCCGGTGATCTCGTCACCGGCCATGATGGCGTGCTGCACGGGCGCGGCACCGCGCCAGGCCGGCAGCAGGGAGAAGTGCAGATTGACCCAGCCCTGCGCGGGGACGTCGAGGGCGACGCGGGGCAGCAGCGCGCCGTAGGCGACGACGGGGCAGCAGTCCGGCCCGATCTCCCGCAGCCGCTCCAGGAACTCGGGGTCCTTCGGCTTCGCGGGCCGCAGCACCTCGATCCCGGCCTCCTCCGCACGCTGGGCGACGGGCGACGCGACCAGCCTGCGTCCGCGTCCGGCCGGCGCGTCGGGCCGTGTGACGACGGCGGCCACCTCGTGCCGTCCGGAGGCGAGCAGAGCGTCCAGAGCGGGAACGGCGACCTCGGGTGTACCGGCGAAGACGAGCTTCATGGGGTGGTGGGGGCCTCTCGGGGCGGGGTTCGACGACGGGCAACGCCCAAGTCTATGAGCCGGAGGCACAAAGCCCCCGACGGCGCCGAGTCCCCACCAAAGAGCCGGGCCTCTTGATCGGCCGCTGCAGCCGGTGCGCGGGTGGGAGACACAACCCGAAGGCCGAAGGCCGAGGCGCACACCCGGCGCAAACGGGCGCACGCATATGCCCCCACGCCCCCACACCGTGACCCGCGGAGCGAATCCGCGTTGGTCAAGACAGAGTTGACCACAGCGGGCCGCGATCGCGGCCCATTCCTTTCAACGCCGGTTCGAGAGGCTTGTTCATGGCCGACCACGCAACCCACGACGCCCAGGCTCGGGCCAGCCTGCACTTGCTGGTGCGGGACATCGAGCGGGTCCGCCGGCAGGTGGACGCACTGCGCACCCTCACCGCCCAGCTGGGGAACGTCTACCGCCCGCGCCGCTCCGGCCCCTCCACGGGCTTCGTCGTCTACGGACGCGCCCCCGCCCCGACGGTACGTCTCGCCCAGGAGCTGCGGGACAGCGTCGAGACCCTGGTGACGGCGGCTGTGGACTTCGACCGCTCACTCGGCTTCTCGTGGGACGCGGTGGGATCCGCCCTCGGAGTCACCAAGCAGGCGGTGCACCGCCGTTACGGCGCCCGCCGTGCAACGGCCCAGTCGGCCGTGGCGGAGCCGGAGCGCACGCCGGAGCCGACGCCGGCGGGTGGCCGCGCGGTCAACGTGACCACCGGCCTGCCCACCGTCCCGACGGTCCCCGCGGCCCGCTCCATGCCCACCCAGCCCACGGCCGGCAGCCCCGCACTCCGCGACGAGGTGAGGCCCACTGCCTTCCCGGGCCCGCGCAACGGCTGACACCGCCCACCCCACTCCCCTGCCCTCCCGGAACCCCTCCGGGAGGGCAGCCGCGCATCCGGACGCCCCAACGCCCGACCACCCCGACGAACGCCCGCCACCCCAACGGACACCGGCAACCCCAACGAACACCCGCCACCCAGCGGACACCATCACGCCAACGGACACCGCCACCGCAAGGGACCGCCCGGCCCGGGGCCGGGCGGCCGCCACCCGACGGGCACCCCCAGCTCACCGATCAGCCGATGTCGGCCGGATCGACCCGCACCCACACCCCGGCACCACTCCCGCTCCCCCTGGCCATCCGCGCCGCCTGCGCCGCCTTCAGCGCGGCGGCCAACACGGCCCCCTTGCCCGGCGGCACCCGCAGCAACGCCCGCTCCCACTGCTCCCCGGGCGGCGGCGCCCCCGCCCGCCGGGGTCGCCCGGGGGCGGTGACGGGCAACGGCACCGGCCCCAGCACCTCGGCCTCGGGCGGCAGTTCGGCCGCCCTGAGGAAGTCGGCCACCGCATCCGGCGGGCCCGACACGGCCGCCATCCGCGACACCGGCGGAAACCCCAGCTCGGCCCGCTCCGCCAGTTCCCGCACCGCGTGTCCGACGGGATCCCAGCGGACGAGCGCCTGCACGGGCCGCAGCGTCGGCTCGGCCACGACCACCACCGTGCCGCCGGCCGACTGCGGCCGGACGAGGGATGCTGCCACGGTCCACCGCCGCAACGCGTCCTCCCCGGCCCGCAGATCGGGCCGCCCGAGCATGGCCCACCCGTCGAGCAGCAGCGCCGCCGCGTACCCGCCCTCGGCGACGGGCTCGGCACCCGGCGTGCTCACGACCAGTGCGGGTGCCCCCGGCACCGTGTCGAGGACGTGCTCGCGCCCCGAGGTGCGGACCGGCACGGCGGGGAACGCCCGGCCCAGCTCCTCGGCGGTCCGCCGCGCCCCGACGACCGAGGCACGCAGACGAAAGGATCCGCAGTCGGGGCAGTGCCAGCCGCTTTCCTCGCGCCCGCACCACCCGCAGTTCAGGGCACCGCCGTCGGGCGCTTCCAGCGGCCCGGAGCAGTGCCGGCAGCGCGCGGGCACCCGGCAGTTGGCACAGGCCATGCGCGGCACGTATCCCCGGCGGGGCACCTGCACCAGCACCGGGCCGGTGCGCAGCCCGTCCCTGACGGCCTGCCAGGCGAGGGTGGGCAGCCGGGCGGCTCGGGCGGCCTCGTCCCGGGCGAGATCCTGGTCCCCGACGGTCCGTACCAGCGGAGCGGCCGCCCGCACCTGGTCGCGCCCGGCGACGAGCGGCCGGGCCCAGCCGCTCTCGACGAGCTGCGCGGCCTCCACCGTGCAGCCCCAGCTCCCCAGCAGGAAGCCGCACTTGTCCTGGGCGGCCCGCAGCAGGAGCACCTCGCGGGCATGGGGCTGCGGGGCGTGCTGCTCGCTGTGGCTGTCGTCGCCGTCGTCCCAGAGGGCGAGCAGGCCGAGGTCCTGGACGGGTGCGAACATCGCGGCTCTCGTCCCGATCACGGCCCGGACGGAGCCACGCCGTACCGCGAGCCACTGCGCGTACCGCTTCTCCGGGCCGGCGTCGGCGGTGAGCACCGCGTGCCGCCCCTTGCCCAGCAGCGCGGTCAGCGCGGCGTCGACCCGCGCGACCGCCCGTCCGTCGGGCAGGACGGCGAGCGCCCCGCGCCCGGAGGCCAGCGTCGCGGCGACGGCCCGGGCCAGCTCCTCGCTCCACAGCGGGCCGGGCAGCGCGTTCCACACGGCCCGGGGCGCCCCGCCGGAGGCCAGGGACTCCAGGAACACCGCTCCCCGCTCGTACCGCTGCCAGGAGCCCGCCTCCGGCGCCGGGGGCGGTGGCAGCGGGTCGGGCGAGGACCGCTGCTCGGCCCGTGCGTTGCGCGGCGGTACGGCGAGCTGCAGGACGTCGGCGAGGCTGCCCGCGTACCGGTCGGCGACGGCCCTGGCCAGTCCCAGCAGTTCCGCGCTGAGCACCTGCTCGGGCGACACGACCTGGGCGAG
Organism: Streptomyces sp. NPDC007929; assembly: GCF_042959065.1. Taxonomy (NCBI): domain Bacteria; kingdom Bacillati; phylum Actinomycetota; class Actinomycetes; order Kitasatosporales; family Streptomycetaceae; genus Streptomyces; species Streptomyces sp. NPDC007929. The sequence continues at coordinate 91,908 of NZ_JBIBKD010000017.1, forward strand.
GGCGGCCAGCGGCCCGGAGTAGTCGGACTCGGCGAGCCGCTCGACGAGGAACCCGTCGATCAGGCCGCCGCCCTCGCGCCGCCCCTCCCGCACCCGATGCCGCCCGGCTCCGAAGCGGACCCGGACCCGGACACCCGGCTGGGCGTCCGCGTCGAGCTCCTCGGGCACGGCGTAGTCGAAGTAGCGGTCGAGATGGAGCACGCCCTTGTCGACGAGGACGCGCGCGACGGGCAGTTCCTTGGCGAGCGCGGCCCCCCGCCAGGTCCGCGGCTTGGCCCGGGGTTTCTTCGCCTTACGCACGCTGTCCCGGATGAGCGCGAGCTGCTCGGGCGGGGCACCCTGCGCCCCGCCGTCCGCCTGTTCGTTCTCGCTGCTCACGCTTGCATTCTTACCAAACACCACTGACAAGCGGAGACGCCCGAGTTCCCTCGCGGTGACGGCGCGCACTCGCCTTGGACCACTCGGCCACGCCACCGGGCACCGCCCGGCCGACGGCGGGATTCGAACCCGCGGGGGCTGCTACGAGCCCAGAAGTATCCGCCACCTTCGCACCGGGCGCCCCGGCGCTCCCCACCGTAGGGAGGGCCCGCAGCCGTTCGCGAGCCGTTTTCCCCCAGGGACGGCACAGGCCCGGCCCCCGAAGGGTGCCGGGCCTCACGCGATGCCCTGAGGGACGGGACCTACAGCCCCGCGGCCGTGCGCAGCGCGTCCACGCGGTCCGTGCGCTCCCAGGTGAACTCGGGAAGCTCGCGGCCGAAGTGTCCGTACGCGGCGGTCTGGGCGTAGATCGGCCGGAGCAGGTCGAGGTCGCGGATGATGGCGGCCGGGCGGAGGTCGAAGACCTCGTCGATCGCCTTCTCGATCTTCTCCGTGTCGATCTTGGCGGTGCCGAAGGTCTCGACGAAGAGACCCACCGGCTCGGCCTTGCCGATCGCGTACGCGACCTGGACCTCGCAGCGGGTGGCGAGACCGGCGGCGACCACGTTCTTCGCGACCCAGCGCATCGCGTACGCCGCGGAACGGTCGACCTTGGACGGGTCCTTGCCGGAGAAGGCACCGCCGCCGTGGCGGGCCATGCCGCCGTAGGTGTCGATGATGATCTTGCGGCCGGTCAGACCGGCGTCACCCATCGGGCCGCCGATCTCGAAGCGGCCGGTGGGGTTGACCAGGAGACGGTAGTTCTCCGTGTCGATCTTGATGCCCTCGTCCAGGAGCGCCTTCAGCTCCGGCTCGACGACGAACTCCTTGATGTCCGGAGCCAGCAGCGAGTCCAGGTCGATGTCCGAGGCGTGCTGCGAGGAGACCACGACGGTGTCCAGGCGGACCGCCTTGTCGCCGTCGTACTCGATGGTGACCTGCGTCTTGCCGTCCGGGCGCAGGTAGGGGATCGTGCCGTTCTTGCGCACGTCGGACAGGCGCTTCGACAGGCGGTGGGCCAGGAAGATCGGCAGCGGCATCAGCGTCGGCGTCTCGTCCGTCGCGTAGCCGAACATCAGGCCCTGGTCGCCCGCACCCTGCTTGTCCAGCTCGTCCTCGTCGCCCTCGACACGGGACTCGTACGCCGTGTCCACGCCCTGGGCGATGTCCGGGGACTGCGCGCCGATCGACACCGACACGCCGCAGGAGGCGCCGTCGAAGCCCTTCTTGCTGGAGTCGTAGCCGATCTCGAGGATCTTGTTCCGGACCAGCGTCGCGATGTCCGCGTACGTCTTGGTCGTGACCTCGCCGGCCACGTGCACCAGGCCGGTCGTGATCAGGGTCTCGACGGCGACCCGGGAGGACGGGTCCTCGCGCAGAAGCGCGTCGAGAATGGTGTCGCTGATCTGGTCAGCGATCTTGTCGGGGTGACCCTCGGTCACGGACTCCGAGGTGAAAAGGCGACGGGACACAACGCTCCCTGGGGTTGCAGCGGCTGCTGGCTGATCATTGGCGGACGGCGGGGGCTGCACCCGGCGCCGTCCGTGGAACAGTTTACGGGTCACGCTTCGGCCACGGGCCCCCTGTCTCGCCACTCGGGAGTGCTGTGACCTGCGGCACGGGCATTCTGCCCAATGCCGAGCGACGTTGGCCAGTGGCGCCACGCGCCGATCGACCGGCTTTCGAGGCGGTGCGCGGTGTCTGAGCCATCAGCGCAGACGCTCGGCCACCAGGTCCCACACGGTGTCGGCCAGGGCTTCCTTCGGTCCGTGCGCCACCGGGGTCTCGCTGCCGTCGGCGCCGAGCACCACGGCCTCGTTCTCCTCGGAACCAAAGGTCTTGCGCTCCCCCACCTCGTTCACGACCAGCAGATCGCAGCCCTTGCGCTTGAGCTTGGCGCGGCCGTTGGCGAGGACGTCGTCCGTCTCCGCGGCGAAGCCGACGATCACCTGTCCGGCGCGATGCCGCTCGCCGGATATCTCCGCGAGGATGTCCGGATTTCGCACCAGGGTGACCGGCTCCGGTTCCTGGCCGTCCTTCTTCTTGATCTTGCCGGCCGCGTAGGCCGCCGGGCGGAAGTCCGCCACGGCGGCCGCCATCACCACGGCGTCGGCGTCGGGTGCGGCGCGCAGCACCGCCTCGCGCAGCTCCACGGCGGTGCCGACCGGCACGACGTCGACGCCCGCCGGGGCCGGCAGGGTGCTGTTGGCCGCGATCAGTGTGACGCGGGCGCCGCGGGCGGCGGCTGTGCGGGCGAGGGCGTAGCCCTGCTTGCCCGAGGAGCGGTTGCCGAGGAAGCGGACGGGGTCCAGGGGCTCACGGGTGCCCCCGGCGCTGACGACGACATGCCGGCCCGCGAGGTCGGGCTCGGCGACGCCCCGGGAGAGCACGCGGCGGCAGACCTCGAAGATCTCGCCCGGGTCGGGCAGCCGGCCCTTGCCGGTGTCCACGCCGGTGAGGCGGCCCACGGCGGGTTCGATGACGAGGGCGCCACGGCGGCGCAGCGTCGCCACGTTCTCCTGGGTGGCCGGGTGCTCCCACATCTCCGTGTGCATGGCGGGGGCGAAGACGACCGGGCAGCGGGCGGTGAGCAGGGTGTTGGTCAGGAGGTCGTCGGCGAGGCCGTGGGCCGCCTTGGCGAGCATGTCGGCGGTGGCCGGGGCGACGACGACCAGGTCCGCGTGCTGTCCGATCCGGACGTGCGGGACCTCGTGCACGTCGTCCCACACCTCGGTGGAGACCGGGTGGCCGGAGAGCGCGGACCAGGTCGCGGCACCGACGAAGTGCAGCGCGGAGGCGGTGGGCACCACGCGCACGTCGTGGCCCGACTCCGTCAGCCGCCGCAGCAGCTCACAGGCCTTGTACGCGGCGATGCCCCCGCTGACCCCCAGAACGACCTTCGGCTTGTCCACGTCTCTCCCCGGACCTCGGCAACCGGCACACCGTACGACTCCATGACACACCACAGGCCCGGCAGTCGGCCTGCCGGGCCTGTGGATAAGTCAGCGTCAAGCTGTAAATCCTACTTACTGCGCCGCCTGCTACTGCGCCGGGCCCTCGACGGCCTCGGACGTCAGGAGCCCCGCGTTAATCTCGCGGAGGGCGATCGAGAGCGGCTTCTCGTGGACGTGGGTGTCGACGAGGGGACCGACGTACTCGAGGAGACCCTCGCCGAGCTGCGAGTAGTACGCGTTGATCTGGCGGGCACGCTTGGCCGCGTAGATCACGAGGCTGTACTTCGAGTCCGTGGCCTCGAGGAGCTCGTCGATCGGCGGGTTGATGATGCCCTCGGGCGCGGAGATGGAAGAGGACACGCTCTACCTTCCGATGGATGGGAAAGAATTTGTCGGGGTGATCAGCCGACCGGAACGATCAGCGATGGTCACACGACGTCCATCAAGGCTAGCAGCTCGCGTGCCACGTCCTCGACGGAGGTGTTGACCAGGGTGGTGTCGAACTCCGGCTCGGCCGCCAGCTCGATCTTCGCCGCGTCCAGCCGGCGCTCGATCACCTCGGGCGGTTCGGTGCCCCGCCCGGTGAGCCGGCGCACGAGCTCCTCCCAGGAGGGCGGAGCCAGGAACACCAGCTGGGCCTCGGGCATCGACTCACGGACCAGGCGAGCGCCCTGGAGGTCGATCTCGAGGAGCACGGGCTCACCGTTCTCCAGGCGCTCCGTCACGGCCGCTCGCGGCGTGCCGTAGCGATTGCCGGCGAACTCGGCCCACTCCAGCAGTTCCCCGTTGGCGATCAGCTTGTCCATCTCGTCGTCGGAGACGAAGAAGTAGTGGACTCCGTGCTGCTCGCCGGGCCGGGGCTTGCGTGTCGTCGCCGACACGGAGAGCCAGACCTCGGGGTGTTCCTTGCGCATATGGGCGACGACCGTGCTCTTGCCGACCCCGGAGGGGCCGGAGAGCACGGTCAGTCGCGGACGTACGTCCGGGGGCACGGGGGTCGTCCCCCGGGGTGTTGCAGCCATGCAGCGATTATCCAGCAATCGCGGAGTGCCCGGGACTCGCTCCCCCGGACTGCCCCGTTCAGGAACCGGTGCTGCCGAACTCGCGCTCCAGGGAGGCGATCTGGTTGGAACCGAGGCCCCGCACGCGGCGGCTCTCGGAGATGCCGAGTCGCTCCATGATCTGCTTGGCGCGGACCTTGCCCACGCCCGGCAGCGACTCAAGGAGGGCGGAGACCTTCATCTTGCCGATGACGTCGTTCTCCTGACCCTGCTTGATGACCTCGTGAAGGGAGGCGCCGGAGTGCTTGAGTCGATTCTTGACCTCGGCCCGCTCCCGGCGAGCCGCGGCGGCCTTTTCGAGCGCGGCTGCGCGCTGTTCAGGGGTAAGGGGCGGAAGAGCCACGCCTACGTCACCTCGGATGTCGAACTGTCGGATACGGACCGGTGAGGAACCTAGTCGCCCCACACCTGGGGAGCCACGAGCAACACACGCTTGCCCGTTCTCTCGTCGGAGACTAGCGGGCAAGTCCGCCAGAGTCAGCGAGAACAGCGGAAAAGTCCTGGTCAGCCTTCATCTGAACGGACATTTAGGACATACTGCCCTGGATTTGAGGATGTATTCAGGCTCAAGCGACCCCCGGACCACTCATCGGAGGTCTCGCGGTAAGGTCTGGACCGCCTCAGGAGGAGGTCACGGCGTGCCGGATCTCCTCCGCGAAGCGCTCGGCGGCGTCACGCAGAGCGACCGCGTCGGGACCGTGGCGTAGCACTCCCCTGCTGACGTTCGGCACGACGTTGCGCACCGCCGCCCCGAAGACGCCGGGAAGATCGGCCGGCGTGGCGCCCTGGGCACCGATGCCGGGCGCGAGGAGCGGCCCGTTGATGTCCAGGTCGTAGGTCGACAGATCACCGAGGGTGGCGCCGACGACCGCGCCGAAGGACCCCAGGGGCTGCTCCCCCGCGTTCTCGGCGGCCAGGTGCGCGAGCATCGTCGCTCCGACGTCGAGGCCGCCGGGCCGCACGGCGTGCTGGACCTCGCCGCCCTCCGGGTTGGAGGTGAGCGCCAGCACGAACAGGCCCGCGCCGCTCTCCCGCGCCAGCGCGACGGCCGGGCTGAGGGATCCGTAGCCGAGGTACGGCGAGACCGTCAGGGCGTCGGAGAACAGCGGCGCGTCCTTGTGCAGGAAGGACTCGGCGTACGCGGCCATGGTGGAGCCGATGTCGCCGCGCTTGGCGTCCATCACGACCAGCGCGCCCGCCGCCCGGGCCTCGGCGACCGACTTCTCCAGCACGGCGACGCCGCGCGAGCCGAACCGCTCGAAGAACGCGCTCTGCGGCTTGAGCACGGCGACCCGGTCGGCCAGCGCCTCGACGACCGTGCGGCTGAACCGCTCCAGGCCCGCCACGTCGTCGTTCAGACCCCACTCGGCGAGCAGGGAGGCGTGCGGGTCGATGCCCACGCACAGCGGGCCGCGCTCGTCCATGGCGCGGCGCAGGCGCGCGCCGAAGGGTTCGAGAACCGTCATGCCGTCTTCCTCACGTCGGCGCCCACCGCGTCGGCGAGCGTGGCGTAGGGGCTGGTGGCCAGGCGTGCGGCGAGCCCCTTGTGGATGGAGCGGCCCCAGAAGGGCCCCTCGTAGATGAAGGCGCTGTAGCCCTGGACCAGCGTGGCACCGGCCAGGATGCGCTGCCAGGCGTCCTCGGCGTTCTCGATGCCGCCGACGCCCACCAGGGTGATCCGGTCGCCCACGCGCGCGTAGAGGCGGCGCAGCACCTCCAGGGAGCGTTCCTTCAGGGGCGCCCCGGACAGCCCGCCGGTCTCCTTGACCAGGGTGGGGTCGGACTTCAGGCCGAGGCCCTCGCGCGCGATGGTGGTGTTCGTGGCGATGATCCCGTCCAGGCCGAGCTCCACGGCGAGGTCGGCGACGGCGTCGACGTCCTCGTCGGCGAGGTCCGGCGCGATCTTGACCAGAAGCGGGACACGGCGGGCGGACACCGTGCGGTCGGCGGCCTCGCGCACGGCGCTCAGCAGGGGACGCAGGGCCTGGGTGGCCTGGAGGTTGCGAAGGCCCGGTGTGTTCGGCGAGGAGACGTTGACGACCAGGTAGTCGGCGTACGGCGCGAGCCGCTCCGCGGACTTCACGTAGTCCGCGACGGCCTCCTCCTCGGGGACGACCTTGGTCTTGCCGATGTTCACGCCGACGACCGGCTTGAAGACGGGTGTGCGGGAGGCCAGGCGGGCGGCGACCCGGAGCGAGCCGTCGTTGTTGAAGCCCATGCGGTTGATGAGCGCGCGGTCCTCGACCAGGCGGAACAGCCGCTGCTTGGGGTTGCCGGGCTGCGGTTCGCCGGTCACGGTGCCGATCTCGACGTGGTCGAAGCCGAGCATGGCCATGCCGTCGATGCCGACGGCGTTCTTGTCGAAGCCCGCGGCGAGCCCGAAGGGGCCGTGCATGCGCAGCCCCAGGGCCTCGGTGCGCAGCTCCTTGTGGCGGGGCGCGAGGGCGGCCGCGAGGAAGGTACGCAGCACGGGCACGCGGGCGGCCAGGCGGATCCAGCGGAAGGCCAGGTGGTGGGCCTGCTCCGGGTCCAGCCGCTTGAAGAAGAGACGGAAGAAGTACTTGTACATGGTGTCCTCACGAAGACAGGGCGTCCTCACGAAGAGGGGGACACCGTTTCCGGTGTCCCCCTCGGGGCTGCTAGTCGCGGGCCGCGGTCAGGTGTTCCGCGTGTTCCTGGAGCGATCGGACGCTCACCTCGCCGCGGTTGAGGGCGTCGATGCCCTGGACCGCCGCCGCGAGTGCCTGGACCGTCGTCAGGCAGGGCACGGAGCGCGCCACGGCCGCCGTACGGATGTCGTAGCCGTCGAGGCGGCCACCGGTGCCGTACGGGGTGTTGACGATGAGGTCGACGTCGCCGTCGTGGATGAGCTGGACGATGGTCTTCTCGCCGTTCGGGCCGGTGCCCTCGGACTGCTTGCGCACGACGGTAGCGTTGATGCCGTTGCGCTTGAGGACCTCCGCGGTGCCGGACGTGGCGAGCAGCTCGAAGCCGTGCGCGACCAGCTCGCGGGCCGGGAAGATCATCGAGCGCTTGTCGCGGTTGGCGACCGAGATGAACGCGCGCCCCTTGGTGGGCAGCGGCCCGTAGGCGCCGGCCTGCGACTTGGCGTACGCCGTGCCGAAGACGGAGTCGATGCCCATGACCTCGCCGGTGGAGCGCATCTCCGGGCCGAGGACCGTGTCGACGCCGCGGCCGTGGATGTCGCGGAAGCGCGACCACGGCATGACGGCCTCCTTGACGGAGATCGGCGCGTCCAGCGGCAGCTCGCCGCCGTCGCCGGTCGCCGGGAGCAGGCCCTCGGCGCGCAGCTCGGCGATGGTCGCGCCGAGCGAGATGCGGGCGGCGGCCTTGGCCAGCGGCACCGCCGTCGCCTTCGAGGTGAAGGGGACGGTGCGGGACGCGCGCGGGTTGGCCTCCAGGACGTAGAGGATGTCGCCGGCGAGCGCGAACTGGATGTTGATCAGGCCGCGGACCCCGACGCCCTTGGCGATGCCCTCCGTGGAGGCGCGCAGGCGCTTGATGTCGAAGCCGCCGAGCGTGATCGGGGGCAGGGCGCACGCCGAGTCGCCGGAGTGGATGCCGGCCTCCTCGATGTGCTCCATGACGCCGCCGAGGTAGAGCTCCTCGCCGTCGTAGAGGGCGTCGACGTCGATCTCGATCGCGTCGTCGAGGAACCGGTCGACCAGGACCGGCCGCGAGGGGCTGATCTCGGTCGACTCGGCGATGTACGCCTCCAGGCGGGTCTCGTCGTAGACGATCTCCATGCCGCGCCCGCCGAGGACGTACGAGGGGCGCACCAGGACCGGGTAGCCGATCTCGTCGGCGATGGTCTTGGCCTCGGTGAAGGTGGTGGCGGTGCCGTGCTTGGGGGCCGGGAGGCCCGCCTCGGCGAGCACACGGCCGAAGGCGCCCCGGTCCTCGGCGGCGTGGATGGCCTCCGGGGAGGTGCCGACGATCGGCACGCCGTTGTCCTTCAGCGCCTGCGACAGCCCCAGCGGGGTCTGGCCGCCGAGCTGGACGACGACGCCCGCGACCGGTCCGGCCTGCTGCTCGGCGTGCACGATCTCCAGCACGTCTTCCAGCGTCAGCGGCTCGAAGTACAGGCGGTCGGAGGTGTCGTAGTCCGTGGAGACGGTCTCCGGGTTGCAGTTGACCATCACGGTCTCGTAGCCCGCGTCGCTGAGCGCGAAGGAGGCGTGGACGCAGGAGTAGTCGAACTCGATGCCCTGGCCGATGCGGTTCGGGCCGGAGCCCAGGATGATGACGGCCGGCTTCTCGCGGGAGGCGACCTCCGTCTCCTCGTCGTAGGAGGAGTAGAAGTACGGCGTCTTCGCGGCGAACTCGGCGGCGCAGGTGTCGACCGTCTTGTAGACCGGGCGGATGCCGAGCGCGTGCCGGACCTCGCGGACGACGTCCTCGCGCAGGCCGCGGATCTCGCCGATCTGCGTGTCGGAGAAGCCGTGCCGCTTGGCCTCGCCGAGCAGGTAGGCGGTCAGCTCGGGGGCCTCGGCCAGCTCGTCGGCGATCTCCTTGATCAGGAAGAGCTGGTCGACGAACCAGGGGTCGATCTTCGTGTAGTCGAAGATCTCCTCGGGCGTGGCGCCCGCGCGGATGGCCTGCATGACGGTGTTGATACGGCCGTCGGTGGGGCGGACCGCGTCGCGCAGCAGCTGGTCCTTGTCGCCGGGCTCGCCGACGAAGGTGAACTGGCTGCCCTTCTTCTCCAGCGAGCGCAGCGCCTTCTGGAAGGCCTCGGTGAAGTTGCGCCCGATGGCCATGGCCTCGCCGACCGACTTCATGGTGGTGGTGAGGGTGGCGTCGGCGCTGGGGAACTTCTCGAAGGCGAAGCGGGGGGCCTTCACGACCACGTAGTCGAGCGTCGGCTCGAAGGAGGCCGGGGTCTCCTGGGTGATGTCGTTCGGGATCTCGTCCAGCGTGTAGCCGACGGCCAGCTTGGCGGCGATCTTGGCGATCGGGAAGCCGGTCGCCTTGGAGGCGAGCGCCGAGGAGCGGGAGACGCGCGGGTTCATCTCGATGACGATGACGCGGCCGTCCTCGGGGTTGACCGCGAACTGGATGTTGCAGCCGCCGGTGTCGACGCCGACCTCGCGGATCACGGCGATGCCGATGTCGCGCAGGATCTGGTACTCGCGGTCGGTGAGCGTCATGGCGGGCGCCACGGTGATCGAGTCACCGGTGTGCACGCCCATGGGGTCGAAGTTCTCGATGGAGCAGACGACCACGACGTTGTCGTGCTTGTCGCGCATCAGCTCCAGCTCGTACTCCTTCCAGCCGAGGATGGACTCCTCCAGGAGCACCTCGGTGGTCGGGGAGAGGGTGAGGCCCTGGCCCGCGATGCGGCGCAGCTCCTCCTCGTCGTGGGCGAAGCCGGAGCCGGCGCCGCCCATGGTGAAGGAGGGGCGGACGACGACGGGGTAGCCGCCGAGCGTGTCGACGCCGGCGAGCACGTCGTCCATGGAGTGGCAGATGACCGAGCGGGCGGACTCGCCGTGCCCGATCTTGGCGCGGACGGCCTCGACGACCTCCTTGAAGAGGTCGCGGTCCTCGCCCTTGTTGATGGCCTCGACATTGGCGCCGATCAGCTCGACGCCGTACTTGTCGAGTGTCCCGGCCTCGTGCAGCGAGATCGCGGTGTTGAGGGCCGTCTGGCCGCCCAGGGTGGGCAGCAGCGCGTCGGGGCGCTCCTTGGCGATGATCTTCTCGACGAACTCGGGGGTGATCGGCTCGACGTAGGTGGCGTCGGCGATCTCCGGGTCGGTCATGATCGTCGCCGGGTTGGAGTTCACCAGGACGACCCTGAGGCCCTCGGCGCGCAGGATGCGGCACGCCTGGGTGCCGGAGTAGTCGAACTCGGCGGCCTGGCCGATGACGATCGGGCCGGAGCCGATGACCAGGACGGACTGGATATCGGTGCGCTTAGGCACGCTGGCCCTCCATCAGGGAGACGAAGCGGTCGAACAGGTAGGCGGCGTCGTGCGGTCCCGCTGCCGCTTCGGGGTGGTACTGGACGCTGAAGGCGGGGCGGTCGAGCAGCTGGAGCCCCTCCACCACGTTGTCGTTCAGGCAGACGTGCGACACCTCGGCGCGGCCGAACGGGGTCTCGGAGACCTTCTCGAGCGGGGCGTCGACGGCGAAGCCGTGGTTGTGCGCGGTGACCTCGACCTTGCCGGTCGTGCGGTCCTGCACCGGCTGGTTGATGCCGCGGTGGCCGTACTTCAGCTTGAAGGTGCCGAAGCCGAGCGCGCGGCCGAGGATCTGGTTGCCGAAGCAGATGCCGAACAGCGGCGTGCCGCGCTCCAGGACGCCCCGCATCAGGGAGACGGGGTGGTCGGCGGTGGCCGGGTCGCCCGGGCCGTTGGAGAAGAACACGCCGTCCGGCTCGACCGCGTAGATGTCCTCGACGGTCGCGTCGGCCGGGAGCACGTGCACCTCGATGCCGCGCTCGGCCATGCGGTGCGGGGTCATGCCCTTGATGCCGAGGTCGACGGCGGCGACGGTGTACTTCTTCTCGCCGATGGCCGGGACGACGTACGGCACATCGGTGGCGACCTCGGCCGAGAGGTTCGCGCCCTTCATCTGCGGGGCTTCCTGCACGCGCGCGAGGAGCGCGGAGTCGTCCCGGACGGCGTCCCCGCTGAAGATGCCGACGCGCATGGCGCCGCGCTCGCGCAGGTGGCGGGTGAGGGCGCGGGTGTCGATGCCGCTGATGCCGACGACGCCCTGGGCGTCCAGCTCTTCGTCCAGCGTGCGCCGGGAGCGCCAGTTGGACGGCACGCGCGCGGGGTCGCGCACGACATAGCCGGAGACCCAGATCTTCCTGGACTCCATGTCCTCGTCGTTCACGCCCGTGTTCCCGACGTGCGGGGCGGTCATCACCACGACCTGGCGGTGGTAGGAGGGGTCGGTGAGGGTCTCCTGGTAGCCGGTCATGCCGGTGGAGAACACCGCTTCGCCGAAGGTCTCCCCCACGGCCCCGTAGGCACGGCCGCGGAAGATCCGGCCGTCCTCCAGGACGAGTACGGCGGGAGTCCTGGCGGCTCCCCTTGTGGAGGTGGTCATCGTTCGACGCCTTCCCTGGAGTTCGATTCGATCATGGAGTTGAGGGTTTCGACCCACTCGTTGTGCTCGGCCGCGTGGTCGGAGCGGAACCCGGAGTCGATCAGCCGGTCGCCGTGCTCCCAGGTGACGATCAGCAGGCCGCCCTCGGTGAGGACCTTGCCGGCGATGCCCTTGTCGAGCCGGGCCTCGCGCAGCTGTGCGGCGGGCACGAAGAAGTCGCTCGCCCCGGGGCGTACGACGTCGAGTCCGGCGTCCGTGAGGGTGAGCTCGGCGCGACTGCGGGTGCCCAGGCCCCGGGCGACAATGCGGTCGAGCCACTGACCGGCGGTGGTGGAGCCGTGGTAGCGGCCGCTCATGGAGAGCTTCTCGGGGCCCGGGTCGGCCGGGGCGGCGGGCAGCTCGGGCAGGTCGCCCTGGAGGGTGCCGCGCCACTTCCAGCCCTCGCGCATCAGCCAGTAGACGAGCGCGACGAACAGGCCGAGGCCGAGGACCCAGCCGATGCGGGCGGCCCAGTCGGTCACTTGCGCCGATTCCTTCTCGGCGGCCAGCAGGAGTACAGGTGTCACGTGAGCTTCCCGTCGACGAGCGTGGCCTTGCCCCGCAGCCACGTGTGCGTCACACGGCCCGGCAGCTCACGCCCCTCGTAGGGGGTGTTACGGCTGCGCGAGGCGAAGCCCGCGGGTTCCACCGGCCCACGGTATGCCGTGTCGACCAGGGTGAGGTTGGCGGGCTCACCTGCCGAGACGGGACGTCCGTGGCCCGTGGCCTGTCCGATCCGCGCGGGCTTGACGGACATCCGGTCGGCGACGCCGGCCCAGTCCAGCAGACCCGTGTCGACCATGGTCTCCTGCACCACCGACAGCGCGGTCTCCAGGCCGACCATGCCCATGGCGGCCGCGGCCCACTCGCAGTCCTTGTCCTCGTGCGGGTGCGGGGCGTGGTCGGTGGCGACGATGTCGATCGTGCCGTCGGCGAGCGCCTCGCGCAGGGCCATCACGTCGCGCTCGGTGCGCAGCGGCGGGTTGACCTTGTAGACGGGGTTGTAGGTGCGCACCAGCTCGTCCGTGAGGAGGAGGTGGTGCGGGGTGACCTCGGCGGTGACGGCGATGCCGCGGGACTTGGCCCAGCGGACGATCTCGACGGACCCGGCGGTCGACAGGTGGCAGATGTGGACGCGGGAGCCGACGTGGTCGGCGAGCAGGACATCCCGGGCGATGATCGATTCTTCGGCCACCGCGGGCCAGCCCCCGAGGCCCAGCTCGGCGGAGACGACGCCCTCGTTCATCTCGGCGCCCTCGGTCAGCCGCGGCTCCTGCGCGTGCTGGGCGACGACCCCGCCGAAGGCCTTCACGTACTCCAGGGCCCGGCGCATGATCACGGCGTCGTGGACGCACTTGCCGTCGTCGGAGAAGACGGTGACGCCGGCGGCGGACTCGTGCATGGCGCCCAGCTCGGCGAGCTTCTTGCCCTCCAGGCCGACGGTGACGGCGCCGATCGGCTGGACGTCGCAGTAGCCGTGCTCCTTGCCGAGCCGCCAGACCTGCTCGACGACACCGGCGGTGTCGGCGACCGGGAAGGTGTTGGCCATGGCGAACACGGTGGTGTAGCCGCCGGAGGCCGCGGCCCGGGTGCCGGTGAGGACGGTCTCGGAGTCCTCGCGGCCGGGCTCACGCAGATGGGTGTGCAGGTCGACCAGGCCCGGCAGCAGCACCTTGCCGTCGGCCTCGACGACCTCGGCGCCCTCGGCGGACAGGCCGCTGCCGACCTCCGCGATCGTCCCGCCGTCGATCAGCACGTCCTGCGGCTCGCCGCCGAGCACCTTCGCACCACGGATCAGGATCTTGCTCATCAGTCTTACTTCTCCTCGGTGCGGGGGTGGGTGACGGCGGGTTCGTTCCCACCGAGCAGTAGGTACAGGACGGCCATCCGGATGGACACTCCGTTTGCGACCTGCTCGACGACGGTGCAGCGGTCGGAGTCGGCGACCTCGGCGGTGATCTCCATGCCGCGGACCATCGGGCCGGGGTGCATCACGATGGCGTGCCCGGGCATCCGCGCCATGCGCTCGCCGTCGAGGCCGTAGCGCCGGGAGTACTCGCGCTCGGTCGGGAAGAACGCGGCGTTCATGCGCTCGCGCTGGACGCGCAGCATCATCACGGCGTCGGACTTGGGCAGCGTGCTGTCGAGGTCGTAGGAGACCTCGCAGGGCCAGGTCTCGACGCCGACGGGCAGCAGGGTGGGCGGGGCGACGAGGGTGACCTCGGCGCCGAGGGTGTGCAGCAGGTCGACGTTGGAGCGGGCGACGCGGCTGTGCAGGACGTCGCCGACGAGCGTGATGCGCTTGCCCTCCAGGTCCTGGCCGAGTCCGGCGTCCGGTCCGATCAGGCGGCGGCGCATGGTGAAGGCGTCGAGCAGGGCCTGGGTGGGGTGCTGGTGGGTGCCGTCGCCGGCGTTGACGACGGCCGCGTCGATCCAGCCGGAGTTGGCGAGGCGGTACGGGGCTCCGGAGGCGCCGTGCCGGATGACCACGGCGTCGACGCCCATGGCCTCCAGCGTCTGGGCGGTGTCCTTCAGGGACTCGCCCTTGGAGACGCTGGAGCCCTTGGCGGTGAAGTTGATGACGTCCGCGGACAGCCGCTTCTCGGCGGCCTCGAAGGAGATCCGGGTCCGGGTGGAGTCCTCGAAGAAGAGGTTGACGATCGTGCGGCCGCGCAGGGTCGGCAGCTTCTTGATCGGCCGGTCGGCGACCCGGGCCATCTCCTCGGCGGTGTCGAGGATCAGGACGGCGTCGTCGCGGGTGAGGTCGGCGGCCGAGATGAGATGACGCTGCATCTGTCAGGCTCCGTAAGGCAGTTCATTCGGGAGAATTGGGGCAGACGGGCGCGCGAGGGCGCAACGAGCGGGCGTACTAAGGCGGCGTACGCCGGGAGCGCTACTGAGCGGCCGGCTTGGCACCGAGCAGCACGGTGTCGCGACCGTCCTCCTCGGCGAGCTGGACCTTGACCGTCTCCCGCAACGACGTGGGGAGGTTCTTGCCGACGTAGTCGGCGCGGATGGGCAGTTCGCGGTGTCCGCGGTCGACGAGGACGGCGAGCTGCACCGCGCGCGGGCGCCCGATGTCGTTCAGGGCGTCGAGGGCGGCGCGGATGGTGCGTCCGGAGAACAGCACGTCGTCGACGAGGACGACGAGCTTGCCGTCGAGGCCGTCACCGGGGATCTCGGTGCGGGCCAGCGCACGCGGCGGGTGCATGCGCAGGTCGTCGCGGTACATGGTGATGTCGAGCGAGCCGCACGGAACCTTGCGCTCGGTGATCTGCTCGAGCTTGTCCGCGATCCGCCGGGCGAGGAAGACACCCCGGGTCGGAATGCCGAGGAGCACCACGTCGTCGGCGCCCTTGGCGCGCTCGACGATCTCGTGGGCGATGCGGGTCAGCACCCGCGCGATGTCGGGCCCTTCGAGAACGGGCCGGGCATCGGACTGTGAGTCGTGCGTGTCCATACGAAACGGACCTCCTTCTCCGCCTCACGGGACGGACCTTAAAGGACGTCGGGATTGCGCCATACACGGTAGCAGGTCTCCGCGATCGCCCGTATGGCCCCCCTGGATCACCCACTCGGCCCAATGGGACGCCGATACCACGGAAGAGTCGGTGCGGACCATTCGGCTTGACGCGGCAGAGTAACGCTGCGTAACCTCACAGTGAGTTACCAGCCGCGCGGCCTGGCACCCACGCCAGACGCGTCGACACAGTGCCGGGGAGCTATATGTCCAGCGAATACGCCAAACAGCTCGGGGCCAAGCTCCGGGCGATCCGCACCCAGCAGGGCCTTTCCCTCCACGGTGTCGAGGAGAAGTCCCAGGGCCGCTGGAAGGCGGTCGTGGTCGGTTCGTACGAGCGCGGCGACCGTGCCGTGACCGTGCAGCGCCTCGCCGAGCTGGCGGACTTCTACGGCGTTCCGGTGCAGGAGCTGCTTCCGGGCACGACCCCGGGCGGCGCCGCCGAGCCGCCGCCGAAGCTGGTCCTGGACCTGGAGCGGCTGGCCACGGTGCCGGCCGAGAAGGCGGGCCCCCTCCAGCGCTACGCGGCCACGATCCAGTCGCAGCGCGGTGACTACAACGGCAAGGTGCTGTCGATCCGCCAGGACGACCTGCGCACACTCGCCGTCATCTACGACCAGTCGCCGTCCGTCCTCACGGAGCAGCTGATCAGCTGGGGTGTCCTGGACGCGGACGCGCGCCGCGCGGTGGCGTCCCACGAGGAGGCCTGACCCGCTCCGCGGGCCCAGCAGAAACGTGCCGCCCGGGGGGGGGGGCCCCGCCGGGGGGCGGCCCCCCCCCCCCCGGGGGGGGGGGGGGGCGGCCCCCCCCCCCCCCACCCCCGGGGGGGCCGCCCCCCGGCGCCCCCCCGGGGGGGCCGCGGGCCGCCCCCCC
>NZ_JBIBKD010000018.1:0-66149 GCF_042959065.1 Streptomyces sp. NPDC007929
GGAGTCGATGCGGAGCATCGGCGAGTGACGACAACGCGGCAGATGCGCGTGCCAGGCCCCGCGTCTGCGGGCTGATCCAAACGACAGGCCCTAGGGTGAGCAGACCCACCTGGAACAGGAGTACTGATGCCGCAGATCACCGTCGACTACTCGGCCGACCTCGCCGGCGACTTCGACCGGCCCGGTTTCGCGAAGGCGCTGCACGAGGCGACGGTCGAGATCGCGGCCGCCAAGCCGCCCGCCTGCAAGACCCGGTTCCGCCCCACCGAGGACATCGTGGTCGGCCCCGAGACCGCGGGGCACGCCCATGTGCACATCCACATCGCCCTGCTCGCCGGCCGCACCGACGAGGTCAAGGCCCGGCTCACCCAGGCCGCACTGGAACTGCTCCGGGCCCATCTGAAGCCGGCCGAGGGCCTCGCACTGCACGCCTCCGCCGAGGTCCGCGACCTGGACCCGTCGTACGCGAAGTTCGAGAGCTGAACGGGATCAGCTCGCCAGGGCGATGAGCCGGCCGACCAGGTGCGCGAACGGGCCGTCGGCCGGCTCGTCCTTGACGACCTCCCGCAGCAGCGTGGCCATCTCCTCGTCGTAGGCGGCACTGACCGCGGCGAGGGCGGCGAAGTCGTTGACGAGCTGGGGTTCCAGCTCCTCGCGCGGGATGCGCCGGCCGTCCAGCCAGATCAGCGCCGTCGACTCGGCCAGCGAGATCCAGGAACGGACCACCAGTTCCAGGCGCGCGGGCGGATCGGTCACGCCCAGGTGCGAAATGATCTGGACATACGCGGCCTGCCGCACCGAGTCGACGAGCGCGTTGGTCGTGGAGGAGCCGACGGCCGGGCCACCGCGCATGAGGGCGGAGAAGCCGGGCCCGTGCTCGTCCACGAAGTCGAAGTAGCGGTGCATGACACGCAGCAGCCGCGCTCCCAGCGGACCCTCGTGCGGCTCCACGAAACGGGCCGCGAGATCGTCCGACGCCCGTTGCAACGCCGCCTCGTACAGGCTGAGTTTGCCGGGAAAGTAGTGATAGACCAACGGGCGTGAAATGCCCGCGGCCGACGCTATCTCGTCGATCGAGACCTCGTCGGGCGAGCGGCGGCTGAACAGTTCGAGGGCGACGCCGATCAACTGCTGCCGCCGCTCCTCGACTCCCATTCTGCGGCGAACCCCGATAGTCATACGAACACCTTACCGATCGATTCCGGCCTTGAACGGCCCGGATCGATCGCGGGATGCCGCGGGCGGCACCGGACGGCCCCGCGAGCCGCCCGCGTCAGCGCAGCCCGTTGAGCAAACGGCCGTCCTTCAGGGTCCCCTTGAGCTGGGCCCGCGCCCCCTGCTCGGCCGGCACGGTCAGCAGACTGCTCCGGGCCTGTCCGTTCACCGCGCCCGTCGCGCGGATCGACGCCGTCTCCCGGCTTCCCGCGGCCAGCAGGTACCAGTCACCCGCCTTCGCCTTCCACAACACCCCGGCCAGCACATGCGGGTCGCGCGGCCCGCACGCCGGGACGTTCTCGGCCTGCGCGGCGGCGGCCCCGTACGCCCCGCCCGGCGTGTGGAACTGCGCCAGCACCCGCGCCCCGCCGCCCCGCCAGGTCTCGGCCCGGGTGCACACCCACGCCGCCGAGCCGCTCGCGTCGGGCAGCGGCTGCTCGTTGAACGCCCAGGCGTTGACGCTGCGCACCCCCGCCGAGCGCATCGTGCCCAGCGAGCATGCGAACGGCTGCCAGGTGCGCAGCGCCGCGGCCCCGGACACCTCGCGCGCGGAGCCCGGCCGTCCGGTGGTGAGCCGGGCCGGGACCAGTTCGCCCAGGTCGGTCAGCAGCCGGGTCCTGGGGCCGTCGGTCACCTGCAGCACGTTCCACGAGGAGCAGTCGCCGGACCGCAGCGCCGGGCTGGCCAGCGGTGCGGTCACCCCGTCGGTGACCGCGAGATCCATCGCGCCCGAGCCCGGCTTCATCAGGTCCCGCTCCCCGGCCTTACGCACCCAGGGGGCCGTCAGATAGCGGACGTTGCCGTCGGAGCGGCCCAGGACCACCGCGCCCGACTCGGCCCGGCCGGCCCCGTCGACCCGGGCGAAGTCGAGGGCGGCGCCCTGGGTGCCGTCCTTCGGCTCGGCGTACCGGGCGATGCGCAGACCGTCGTAGAGGATCACCACGCGCGCCGCGTCGACCGTCCCCGCGTACAGCAGCTGGGGCGGTCCGGCCGGGCCGCCGGACAGGGTGCCGGGGGTCACCGACACCTGGACCGTCTCGCCGGGGCGGGCCCACACCGCCAGGGCGCGGCGCAGCAGGGCCTTGTCGCCGGTCAGGTCCCCGCGGGCCGGCCACACGGAGAAGTCGGCGCGTGCGGAGCTGCGCCAGGCGGACGGGGGCATCCGGGTCAGCTTCGCGGGGTCAAGGGCAGCCTGCGCGGCCGGGTTGCGCGCGTACGGGGGTGCCGCGGCGCCCTCGGGGCCCCAGCCCTCACCGGGCAGGCCGAGCAGCGCCCCGCAGGCCAGCAGCGCGGCACCGGCGGCCAGGGCGGCCTTCAGATGCTGGCGTCGGCGCATCAGGTCGGTGGGGCGGGCCTGGAGCGAGCAGGGGTCGAACTCGGGGGAGTCGAGCAGCCCGTACTGGGCGGGGATCCCGCCGGCCTCCAGGACGGCGCCCTCGGGGTCGGCGACACCCGCCGCCGCGAGGACCTCGCACACCCCGTCGTCCGTCAGCCGCTCCAGGCCGCTGAGCGCGTAGGCGGCCCGGGCCGGGCCCGACAGCGTGGACAGCCTCTGGTCCAGGGAGAGTTCGTCGGCGCCGCCGGAGCGCGGGAACAGTTTCAGACCCCACACGTGTGGCAGGAGCGGCGGCAGCTGAGCCCTCTTGGGCCATGCCCTCGCCCTCAGCGGCAGCCCCGCCTCCAGCGCCGTGCGCAGCACCTGGAGGCGGACCAGGGCGTACCCCGGGTCGCCGTCCCGGCCGGTGGACTGGGCCGGGATCACCGGGGCCGGGGTGCGGGTGCGGGGCAGGGCCCGCTGGGTGAGGGCGTGCGCGGTCAGGACACGGCGGCTGCGGCCCAGCCCGGGCGGCAGCACCAGGTAGGCCAGCCGGACGAGCCGCGGGTAGTGCTCGACGAGCGCGGCCTCGGCCTGCTCGACGTCGACGACCGGGCCGGCCGGGGAGGGGGGTGCGGGGCGCTGGGCGACATCCTGTGACTGCACGTTCAGCAGAACGAGCGAATCGTTGGATGGTCACCTGGCCCGGCGCGTCACGCGCTCGGGTGTTCTCCGGGTTCCACGAGCAGCCGGGCGTAGTTCGCCATGGACCGTTGGTAGCGCGGCAGGTGCGGGGCCAGGGCGCCCAGGGTCAGCGCCAGGGCCTCCCGGTCGCGGCCGAGGCTCGACAGGCACAGGGCCAGACATGCCCGCACGGCGTCGTCAAGCTCGTCGGACGGCGCGACGAGCTCGGGCGTCAGCAGGGCGACGCCCTCCTCGGCCCGGCCGGTGTTCCGCAGGGAACTGGCCAGCTGGATCTTCGCCCGGCGGGCCTTGTAGGGGCTGGCGTCGGCGAGGCCGTTCTCCAGCGCCTGCCGGTACAGCGGGACCGCCTTGTCGGAGCGGCCGGTGGAGTCCCAGGCGCAGGCCTGCTCGAACGGGCCGTGCGGACTGCCCCCGGGCAGCTCGGCGACGAGGGCGCCGACGTCGGCGCGGAAGCGGGCCTCGCCCTCCTCCGTCTCGGCGTAGTCGTCGAAACGGTCCCACAGGGCGGCCACACGGTCTTCCCAGTCCTGATCCACCGGACCACCCTCGCACAGGAGTGCACACCGGGGCAGCGGGATTTTGAGCACGGCGGGCTTCTCGGCCGTATCGAGGGCGAGAGCCTCTTGCCGGGGCTCCGTGCGGCATGCGTCCGGATCGTGCCGTGACAGGGACCGTGCCGACAAGGACCGGAGGAACAGATGAGGGTGACCCGACCGATGCTGGCGCTGAGCGGCGCGGTGGCGATACTGGCGCTGACCGGCTGCGGCGGATCCGGCGACAAGGACGAGGCGGCCGTTCCGAAGGAGGTGAGCGGCAGCCTGGAGCACATCGCGGCGGAGGCCGACTGCAAGCCGAACATGCAGACCGACGCGGACACCATCCGCCAGGCCCTGTGCAAGAAGGGCAAGGACAAGTACGTCCTGGCGACCTTCGCCACCGACCGAGGGCAGCGCGAGTGGCTGAACACCGCCAAGGACTACGGCGGCTACTACCTCGTCGGCCGCAAGTGGGTCGCCGTCGGCGCGCAGAAGACGGTCACGGCGTTGCAGGGCACCCTCGGCGGCACCATGGAGGAGGGCTCCGAGCACATGAACCCCGGCGGCAGCCACAACAAGGGCGGGCACGACGGCGGCGCCGGCCACCACGGCTGACCCCACGGGCCGCGACAAGCCGAAGGCCGGCGGTGGGAATTCCCACCGCCGGCCTTCCGCCGTCATCGGCCCGGGACTACTGGCAGTCCTGACCGTTGTTGATGCACTGGACCATCTTGTTCATCAGGTTGTCGTCGAAGAAGTTGATGAAGTCGTTGTGGTCGGTGATCGGCTTGTGCAGCTGCTCCGGGAAGGAGTCGAGCGCGAAGGCGTTCTGCACCTGCCCGTTGTTGATCTGCGGCGCCTGGATGTCGTAGACCAGACGGACCTGGAGCTGGGGGATGGCCTGGAAGCCGTTCGAGCAGCTGCCGTCCGCCTCCACGAAGTCCACGTGGGTGCGGTGGTTGGCGCTGTCGGTGTTCTGGCCGTCCCAGCAGCTCTGGAAGTTGGTCGTACGGACCACGCTGCTGCCGTCGGGGCAGAGCGGGTACTTGTCCGTCACCTGCCGGTCCTCGAAGCCGGTGCAGCTCCAGGAGGTGTTGGCGTTGTTCAGGCCGTTGGTGAGGGACTTGGCGTCACCGGTGATGATGCGCAGGGCCTTCGGCATCGCGACGACGTCGCTGGTGCGGTTGCCGACGAACTTCAGCTGAGCCTCGCTCGGGCCGACGATCTTGCCGACGTTGCCGTCCTGACCGCCGCCGGGCTGACCCTGGTCGGCTTCCTGCGTGCCGTCCTGGATCCGGATGACCGGCCAGAAGTACGTGGACTTGTCGCCCTGGTTCTGGCAGCTCGTCTGGCCGTTGGCCAGGTCCTGGTCGCTGGCGAAGGCGTTGTTGTTCTGGTTGCCGACGTAGTCGTGCATGTGCTGCGCGCCGTTGGAGACACCGGGGGCCGCGATCACGTTGTCCGAGTTGCGGTTGTTGTTCTCGTTGGTACCGCAGTTCGTGGTGAACGTGCCCGTGGAGCCGCCGTCGCCGTTCGCCGGTAGGCCGTTCGGCAGGTTGCGGGAGTTGGGCTGGACGTTCTCGATGTTGATGAAGTCGTCCGCCGCGGGGCCGTTGCCACCCTGGCCGCCGTTGCCGCCCTGACCCTGCCCGTTGTCCTGGCCGCCGTTGTCCTGGCCCTGGTCCTGACCGCCGTTGTTGTTCTGGCCGTCGTTGTTCTGACCGTCGTTGTTCTGGCCACCGCCGCCCTGGCCGTCGTTGGTGTTGGCGTCGGCCGCCATGCCCTGGCACTTGGCCAGCTGCTCGAGGTTGGCCGGGGCCTTGCCGCCGACCCGGCGGATGTTGATGCCGATCCGGTCGATGACCGCGGTCCGCTTCGACTTCAGCGGGCCGAGGATGGCGTTGTCGACGAAGCCGGCGTCACCGGCCTGGGCCTGGCGGGTGGAGGCGAGCCGGGTGTAGGCCTCGCTGATCTGCTTGTCGAGGTTGGCCAGCTCCTTGTCCACCCCCTGGCGGGCACGGTCGGGGACGTCGGTCAGTTTCTGTCCGACGTCCGGGCACTGGATCGTGGCGATCTGCGCGCCCGCGGACTTGGTCTGGTTCGCCGAGTTCTCCTCGTGCGCCGAGGCGTAGAAGTTTGCCCAGATCAGCCCGCCCCCACCGAGCGCTAGGGCCGCCGATGCGGCAATGGCCTTGGTGGCCAGCGGCGTACGGCGTTTTCTTGTGTTGCGTCCCATGGAACTCCTCTGACTTCCTTTTTCGGGGGCATCGAGGCGCCCGACAGGAGTGAAGCGGCTCCCTTCCATACGGAGGTGGTCCCAGGGGTGTTCAGATGTCTCGGAAATTGATGCGAGATTCGTGGGAGGCCATCTGTTCTCAACAACCCTTCTAACACCGGGAGTTGTTGATCCCCCACGGTAGGTGAATGGGCTCGTCCGGTTTCACCGGCCATGGTCGAGATAGGCCAGAACCGCCAGCACGCGACGGTTGTCGTCGTCCGAGACCTCAAGGCCCAGTTTGGCGAAGATATTGGCGGTGTGCTTGGCGATCGCCCGTTCCGTCACGACCAGCTTCCCCGCGATCGCCGCGTTGGAGCGGCCCTGCGCCATCAGCTCCAGCACCTCCCGTTCCCGGGGCGTCAGCCGCGCCAGCGGCCGGTCCTCGCCCGAACGGCGGGCCAGCAGCTGCTGGATGACCTGCGGGTCCATCGTCGTGCCCCCGGCCGCGACCCGCCGTACCGCGTCCACGAACTGCTCGGCGTCGAAGACCCGGTCCTTCAGCAGGTAGCCGACCCCGCCGGTGCCGTCGGCCAGCAGCTCGCGCGCGTACAGCTGCTCCACGTGCTGGGAGAGCACCAGCACCGGCAGCCCGGGCCGCTTCCGGCGGGCGTCGAGCGCGCACTGCAGACCCTCGTCGGTGTGTGTCGGGGGCAGACGGACGTCGACCACGGCGACGTCCGGGTTCTGCTCGGCCAGCGCGGCAGCCAGTTCCGGCCCGGTCTCGACGGCCGCCGCGATCTCGAAGTCGTGTGCCTGGAGCAGCCGGACGAGTCCGTCGCGCAGCAGGAAGAGGTCTTCGGCCAGGACTACGCGCAAGGGATCTCCATGGTGACCATGGTGGGGCCGCCCGCGGGACTGCTGACGGCCAGGACGCCGTCGAATGTACCCAGTCGCCGCTCGACCCCGGCCAGCCCCGAACCGGCCCCGATCACCGCACCGCCCTTGCCGTTGTCCGTGACCGTCGCCCGCAGCATGCCGTCCGCCCGGTGCAGGTCGACCCAGATCCGGTCGGCGCCCGAGTGCTTCACGGAGTTGGTGAGCACCTCGCTGACGGCGAAGTAC
Source organism: Streptomyces sp. NPDC007929 (assembly GCF_042959065.1). Taxonomy (NCBI): domain Bacteria; kingdom Bacillati; phylum Actinomycetota; class Actinomycetes; order Kitasatosporales; family Streptomycetaceae; genus Streptomyces; species Streptomyces sp. NPDC007929. The sequence goes on from NZ_JBIBKD010000018.1 coordinate 7,112, forward strand.
GCTGCCGACTCCACGGGCGCCTCGTACCGCCCCGGCAGCTCCACGCTCACCTCGGTGGCCACCGGCAGCCGCAGCGCCAGCGCCCGTACGGCGTCTCCCAGGCCGCGCTCGGCGAGGACCGGCGGGTGGATGCCCCGCACCAGCTCGCGCAGCTCGGTCAGCGCCTCCACCGAGGACTCCCTGGCCTGCGCGATCAGCTCCTTGGCCCGGGCCGGGTCCTTGTCGACGAGCATCTCGATGGTGCCCAGGTCCATGCCGACGGCGACCAGCCGGGCCTGCGCCCCGTCGTGCAGGTCCCGCTCGATACGGCGCAGTTCGGCGGCGGAGGTGTCGACGGCGTCGCGCCGCGTCTCGGTCAGCACCCGCACCCGCTCGGCCAGTTCCCCCCGGCCACCGGTGAGCACGGCCCGGGTGAGCCGGAAGTGGAGGCCGAGCAGGCGCGGGGTGAGGAAGTGCGCGAGGAACAACAGCACCAGACCCAGGGCCGCCGCACCGAACGCGGAGGCCTGCCCGGTGACCGGCACGAACCCGTACCAGTACCCGTCGGGGAAGACCCGCCACAGCCCGAGCGCCAGCGCGAACCCCTCCAGCGGGTACAGCAGCAGCACCGCCGGCAGCAGCGCCGTGAGGAACCCGGCGGTCATGTCGACCGGCAGCCACCGCAGGTCCCGCCAGGTCGCCGGGTCGCGCAGCATCCCGAAGGTGCGCGCCCACGGGTTGGCGTCCTCGGGGAGCGGCCGGTACGTGGCGGGGATCCGCACCTCGCCCCACTCCGCCGCGAGCACCCGCCGCGCGTTGGCGAACGCCCGCACCCCCATCAGCACGTACGGCGTGGTGACGAGCCCGACCCCGACCGGGATGAGCGCGATCGAGACCAGGGCCAGGCAGAGGCACAGCACCGCCCCCGGCAGACCGACGAGGGCCAGCGCCAGCCCCCGCATCGCGGCGAGTCCGATGCCCCGCCCTGCCGTCCGCCCGCTGCCGTTCTCCGTGTCCATGGTCATGACGTCAGTCTCGTCGAGCCCGCCCGCCCGGTCACGGGGCCGGGACACCCGGCCGGGGGTGGTGCCAGGTACACCCCGGGGCACCGGAGTACACCTCGGACGGATCACAGCTGCCGGTCCGGGACGGCTCGTTCAGGTACCCGCGTCGGACGCCAGCACCTTCGCCTCCACCTCCGGGTCGAGGCCGCAGCGCGGCCGGTCCGGGCGCTGGGGCGCCACGCCCCCGAGGCCCAGGAGCCAGCGCCAGGTGTCCGCCACGGTCTCCTCGACGGGCCGGCACACCAGCCCCGCCCCGACCGCCCGGGAGACGTCCGCGCTGTGCAGGGCGTCGTGCAGGTCGCTGCCCGGCGGCACCCACACCGGCAGCTCGGTCCACGGCTCGATGCCCGCCTCCAGGATCACCCCGGGCTCGGTCCAGCGGAGCTCGGCGGTGCCGCCGGTGACCCGCGCGCATGCCTCCAGCAACGTGCCCATCGTGGCGTGCCCCTGCGGACTGACCAGGTTGTACGGCCCGCTCAGCCCCCGCTCGGCCGCGAGCAGCAGCCACTCGGCCAGGTCCCGGACGTCCACGTACTGAAGGGGCAGTTCACGCGGACCGGGCGCCAGCACCGGGCCGCCGCGTGCCGTACGGCCCTGCCACCAGGGCAGCCGGCCGATGTTCTCGTACGGGCCGAGGATCAGCCCGGACCGTACGAGCACCGACCGCTCCGCGCCGAAGGCGTCCAGCACGGCCCGTTCGCCGCCCCGCTTGTCCTGCGGGTACGCGGTCTGCTCCGCGTCGGCCGACGCCCCCTCCACCAGGGGCGCGTCCTCGTCGTACCCGGCGGGCGGGGCCCAGTCGTACACCGAGCAGCTCGACACGTACACGCACCGTCCGGCGCGGCCCCGCAGCAGCCGCGCCGTGTCCCGCACCGCGCGGGGCGCCGCCGACCAGGTGTCGACGACGACGTCCCAGTCGCCCGCGTCGTCGGCGAGGGCGGCCAGGCCGCCGGGCGCGGTGCGGTCGCCGAGCAACGACCGCACACCCGGCGGCGCGTCGTGCCGCCCCCGGTGGAAGACGGTCACGTCCCAGCCCCGCCCACGCGCCGCCTCCACGACGGCCCGCCCCACGAACTCCGTACCACCCAGCATCAGAAGCCTCATGCGGTGACTCTGCCCGGCCGGGGGAGAGGGGGGAACGGGGATCTGCTGTCAGCAGAGGGAACGCGGCGGGACGGCGCAGGGCGGTGTCAACGCGCGGTCGGCGGCACGTACTTGTAGCCCACGCGGCGCACGGTGCGGATCGCGTCGCGGTGCTCCGCGCCCAGCTTGCGGCGCAGCCGGGCGATGTGGACGTCGACCGTACGGCCGTCACCCACGTGCCCGTAGCCCCACACCGTGCCCACCAGCTGATCGCGGGTGTGCACCCGGCCCGGGTGCGCCACCAGGTGCGCCAGCAGCTCGAACTCCAGGTACGTGAGGTCGAGCGGCCGCCCGGCCACCCGGGCGGTGCGCTGCACGGTGTCGACGTGGATCAGCGGCTCGCCGCCCGGCTCGGGGCCGGGGTCCTGGTCGGCGGAGTGCGGCAGGTCGGGCACCGCCACCGGGAACGGCGGCTGCTGGTCGGCCGGGACGAGCACCAGGTAGCCGACCATCGGCGGCTGTCCCGGCAGCGTGGGCAGGGTGTGCTGCGGAGCGGGCAGCCAGGTGGCGCCCGGCGGCAGCAGATCCGCGACCGTCACCACCTCGTCCCGGTCGACGGCACGCAACCGGTGCCGGGGGCCGTGCGGCGCGGGGGCGGTGAGGGGGGCGGCGGTGGACAGGGAACGAGTGGTCGCCATGAGAGGTCAGCTCTTTCGCGCGAGGAGTTCGTCGGGAGGACGACGGCCGCGATGCGTGTCGGGCTCGCCGAGGGACGTACGCGGTTCGCGCGGGCCGAAGGCCGGGGTGTACGGCTTTAGAGGGCCTGCGCGTTCATCGCGCGGCAACACACCCGGTCGAAGTCGTGGTCCTGACGGGACGGCCAGAAGGGCTCAAGGTCGTGACGACCCGTCGCGATGCACTTCCGGTGGCTGGCCATGACTCCATTGAAGCAGAGCCGATCCGTCACGGGGACCCTCCTCTCACTGCTTGGACAACAACGTCCCCGTCAGGGGCGCGGGGAACTGCGCGACGAGCCACGACGGTGCGGCAGACGAAATTGGACAACAGCGTCCCCGTCAGGGGCGCGGGGAACTGCGCGAGAAGCCACGACGCCGCGGCAGACGAACCGAGGCGCCCACCGCGAACGGTGAACGCCTCGGGGAGCTCGCGGGACAGGTCAGACCTGGCCGGCCTTCTCCAGCGCCGAGCAGCACGTGTCGACGAGCAGCCGCGTCACCACGTACGGGTCGACGTTGGCGTTCGGGCGGCGGTCCTCGATGTAGCCCTTGCCGTCCTTCTCGACCTGCCAGGGGATGCGCACCGAGGCGCCGCGGTTGGAGACGCCGTAGGAGTACTCGTTCCACGGGGCGGTCTCGTGCAGACCGGTCAGGCGGTCGTCGATGCCGGCGCCGTAGTTCTTGACGTGGTCGAGCGGCTTGGAGCCCTCACCGAGCGACTCGGCCGCGGTGATGATCGCGTCGTAGGACTCGCGCATCGCCTTGGTGGAGAAGTTGGTGTGCGCACCGGCGCCGTTCCAGTCGCCCTTGACCGGCTTGGGGTCGAGGGTGGCGGCGACGTCGAAGTCCTCGGCGGTGCGGTAGAGCAGCCAGCGGGCCACCCACAGCTGGTCGGAGACCTCCAGCGGGGCCAGCGGGCCGACCTGGAACTCCCACTGGCCGGGCATGACCTCGGCGTTGATGCCGGACAGGCCGAGGCCCGCCTTCAGGCAGTTGTCGAGGTGGGCCTCGACGACGTCACGGCCGAAGATCTCGTCCGCGCCGACACCGCAGTAGTAGCCGCCCTGCGGGGCCGGGAAGCCGCCCTTGGGGAAGCCGAGCGGGTAGCCGTCCTTGAAGAACGTGTACTCCTGCTCGATGCCGAAGATCGGCTCCTGCGCCGCGAACTTCTCCGCCACCTCGGCCAGCGCCGCGCGGGTGTTGCTGGCGTGCGGGGTGAGGTCGATGTTCAGGACCTCGCACAGCACCAGGATGTCGTCGCCGCCGCGGATCGGGTCCGGGCAGGTGAAGACCGGCTTGAGGACGCAGTCCGAGGCGTGCCCCTCGGCCTGGTTGGTGGAGGACCCGTCGAAGCCCCAGATCGGCAGCGCGTCGAGACCGGCGGGCGAGCCCGAGATGATCTTGGTCTTGGAGCGCAGTTTGGCCGTCGGCTCGGTGCCGTCGATCCAGATGTACTCAGCCTTGAAGGTCACGGGCCACATCCTTCGGGGGTGTGTCTGGGCGCGTATCGCGGGTGCTGCGGCGCTGCGGCACCGGTGCGCCGCCTCTGCTGCCCGGCAGCCTGGCAACGGGCGATTTCCCGGCCATTGCTCGGATGTGAACCCCGTGTTACCTGGTGACACTGTGCCGTACTTCACGCCGGGAGGGGTGTTGCCGGCGCGTGACGGCGCCGGTCACCGGCTCCCCTCCGTCAAAGCCGGTGACCGGCGCCGCACGGCCCGAGCCCCTGGCCGGACGCGCCGGTCCTGCCACCCCTGGCCGGGGGTGGCAGGACCGGTGACACGTACGAGGGGGGCGGCCGAGGGGGTGGCCGCCGCCTCATGCGTTCAGTCGGTCGAGACGCCTCACCCCACCTTCTCGATCAGGGCCCGGCGGATCAGGAACTTGCCGGGCTCACGGACCTGTTCGAAGGCCGCGTTGTTGAGCAGCGCACAGCTGCCGGAGACCGAAGTGACCTCCACCGTCGTGGACTTGTTGTTGTCCAGGTTGGTGACCTTCAGCTTCGTGCCGGCCGGGAACTGGTTGCTGGACGCGGCAGGCGCGCCGCCCTCGCCGGAGAGCGTGACCGTGGAGCCGTTGCACACCTGCTGCCCGGAGGCCGCATCGCCGCCGGTGTCTCCCGCGGGGGCGGACGCGGCGGGCTGTGACGGCTGGGCCGACGCCGCGGGCGGCTGCGCCGGCTGGGCGGGCTGCGAGGGCTGTCCGGTCTGGGAGTCCTGAGCCGACTCCCCGACGGCGCACCCCGACGCCTCCTGCTTCCGCTTGATCTCCGCGACGACCGCCTCGCGGTTGGCGATCCGCGCCTCGGACTGCGCGTCCGGGTTGGCCCGCTGGTCGGCGATGAACTTCTGGTTGTTGCCGAGGGCGGTGGCGAGGCCGAGGCAGACCGTCGACTCCGACGCCGACTTGGGGGCCGGCGGCGCCGCGTTCGACGTGCTCGCCATGACGAAGGCCCCGCCTCCCGCCACCGTCGCCGCGCTGACCAGCAGCGCGATCTTCTTCTTCGTGCCGAGAGTTCTCCTGCGCGACATGCGCGCCTCCTGAAGAGATAGGGGAGCGTACGCCGCTATGTACGAGATACCGAACGGGGTTACTCATCGGTTACAGGAGTCACTCAAGTGACCTGCGCCACACGGGAGTGGATGGCTGGTCAGCGCGACAGAGCGTCCCGCACGGCCTCGTCGGTACGGCCGACCACCGCCGTGCCGTCGTCGGCGGTGATGATCGGGCGCTGGATCAGCTTGGGGTGCCCGGCGAGTGCGCTGATCCAGCGCTCGCGCGAAGCGGCGTCCCGCGGCCACTCCTTGAGCCCGAGCTCCCTGGCCTCGGCCTCCTGGGTGCGGGTGATGTCCCAGGGTTCGAGACCGAGGCGCTCCAGCACGCCCCGGATCTCGTCCTCGCTCGGCACGTCCTCCAGATAGCGGCGGACGGTGTAGTCGGCGCCCTCGGCGTCGAGCAGTGTCAGGGCGCTGCGGCACTTCGAGCACGCGGGGTTGATCCAGATCTCCATGCGCACACGGTACGCGCCACCCTGCTTGTTCGATTTCCTGACGCCCCACGGGCACCTCGCCGACCTGCCGTGACATGCCGTCAAATTCCCTGCTCACCTGGGCTTTTGCCGGTCCTTGCGGACTCCCCGTTGTCAGTGCCGGGCGGTAGACTGTAAGCAGTGTTCGAGGGTGGCGCCGGGGATGCCGACGTCTTCGGTGAGCCGCCCGACCGCGACAGGAGGATGCCTGTGCCCGCTGCCGCCCTGAAGTCGAAGCCGCTGCCCACCCAGTCCACCGCGAAGCGTCCCGTCCTGCTCGACCTGCCCTATGTACCCGTGCAGAAGCGCCCCCTGCCGCCGGGCCGGCCGCGCCAGTGGTACGTGACGCACAACCGTCGTCTCAAGGCGATGCGCCTCGCCATCGCCCTGCTCGACTCGGGCGTCTACATGCCCAACCAGGCCCGCAACGAGACAATCCGCGACACCGCCGAAATGATCGGCGTACACCCGCCGTCGGACACGACGTGCCACATGGTCCGGGCCTTCATGCGGTACGCGCGCTGACCTCCTCCACCCCGAGCGCCGGCACCCCGAACGACGGGGCACCGGCGCTCGCTCACACCACCCGGCCGTGCGTCGCGTCGAGCTTCGCCACCTGCCCGGGGGAGGCTCCGGCCGAGGGCGCCGGAACCCCGGCGCGGCTGCCGCTCGGCCGCCGTCGTCCCCTTCGGGGGTCTCACCCCGCCGCCCGTTCCTTCTCCAGCGGGGTGCGGAAGCGGCGCCCGTGCCCGGCCTCCACTCGCCGCGTCCGAACGGCCCTTCCGCATCCTCGCGGACGCCACCGACCAGCATCCCCAACGACGCCTCAGCCGTACCGCTCCAGCAGCCCCGTCACATACGCATCGAGCCGCCCGCCCAGCACCTCGGGCGTCAGGTCGGTCCGGCCCAGTTCCCGCCACGGCCCCGCCAGTTTCGCCGCGTCGGGGACGTAGGCCAGGGCATCGAGCAGCCGCCAGTACAGATGCTCCGGACCGTCGGCCAGACGGCGCCCGCCCCCGGCCTCGTAGCGCTCCCGGAAGGTGAGGCCGCACTCCGGGCCGTACAGCAGCGCGAGTGCCGTGGAGCAGTGGGCGACATCCAGGTCGGCGGGCCCCCACGAGGTCTCCACCCAGTCCACGACCCCGCTGATCCGCAGCCCGGCCCCCGACCCGGTGAACAGGACGTTCCCGGGGTGGAAGTCCCGGTGCAGGAAGCAGCCGTCGTACGGCGGGGGATCGCGGCGGATGACGTCGACCGCCCGCTCCCACCCCGCAGGGACCGCCGCCGGTGACGTCCACGCCTGGTAGGTACGCGGACGCTCCCGGGGCACGACCCGGTGGATCCGGGCCAGCTGGGCCGCCAGCAGGTCCGCCCGCGCGTCGACTTCCTCCTTGTCGACCCGGACCCGGCCCGGCAGCAAGGACATCAGCAGGGACGGATGGTCGCAGTGCTCCCCGGTCGCGTCCACGCCGACCAGCTCGGGGGCCGGCACGCCCTCCTGCTCCGCCAGCAGCGTGAGCATCTCCGCCTCGCGGGTCAGCAGTCCGGGCGCGTGCCGCCGGAAGAACGGCTTCACGAACGTCCGCAGCGCCAGCTCGCCGCCGTCGTCGAGGACCAGCCTCCGCATCTGCGCGCTCCAGCCCCCGGCCAGAAAGGACGACCTGGCGACCGTACGGCCGTGGGGGAGCTGTTTGGCCACCCAGGCGCGGGTCGCCGACCAGCCCTGCTCGCCCAGCCCGGCCAGCACGGCGGTGACGAACTCCCGCCGATCGACCGGGTGATCGCCGAGCCACAGGCCCAACCGGTGCCCGGCGCCCGGGAGTTCCCGGTGGGTGAACTGCGCGCGCCGGGCCAGCGCCTCGCAGAGGGCCGCCGTCACGGCCGGCGGGATCACCTCGTCCGTGTCCGGCACCGCGAGCACCGCCCGGCCCTCGAACCCCCGCAGCACGTCCAGCGCGGGCGCCGCACGCCAGCTCCCGGGCCTCCGGATGATCTCGCTGAACCGCCCGTCGCCCGAGCCGAACGGCACGTCCCACGCCTCACCGGCGTACACCGCCGGCGCGCACAGCCCCAGGGCCGCCACCCGCTCCCCGTAGTGCCGTACGAGATCCGCCACCGTCTGGCCGCTCATGCTGAACCCCACCAGGACCAGCGGCGCCTCCGCACGCGCGCGTGCGTCGATGACGGACACGGCCTGCTCGAAACGGCGGCGCAGACTCAGCTCCGGCAGCAGGCCCGTGCTCTGCCCGTGCCCCGAGAAGTCGAAGGCGAGGGCGTGGCAGCCGTGTGCCGCGAACTCGACCAGCAGCGGCATCAGTCGCTCCTTGCTGCCGTTGCCCGCGCCGTGCAGCAGGACGACCGTCGCCCGGGCCCGCTCGCCTCCGGCGGACAGCCCGCTGAGCCGTTCGCCGTCGGTGACGTGGGTGAAGGGGATCAGCTCACTCATACGGCCATTCACTCACGCGGCACCGGCGCCTCGTGGGCCGTTCAGAGCCCGGGCGCTCCCCACACGGGGAACCAGCGGCCCAGGTCCGGCTCGATGCGCAGGTCGCCCGAGAGCGCGGCCCGCACCCGGAGTTCGAGTGCGTTGTCACGCCGCTGGGTGCCGCCCGGCAGGGGCGCGAACGGGTAGAACGTGCCGCGCTTGTAGAGGTAGACCAGCGCGAGCCGGCGGCCCGGTGGATCCTCGAACCCGGCCAGGGAGCACAGCAGTTGGGGGCCGAACCCGTTGACCTCCAGCTGGCTGTTCACGGCGTGCAGGTCGTTCACGAGCGCGGAGAGCTGGTCGGGGGCACGGCGGGAGACCAGCCAGGAGTAGCCGTAGTCGTCCAGGCTCAGCTCCACCGGCGGGCCGTCGCGGTCGGTGTCGGCGTCCAGCAGCGCCCGCACCTCGCGGTGGGACTGCTCGAAGGCCGCGCCCTCGACCGTGGCGAAGCACACCGCGCCCTGCCCGGTCGGGGTGAAGCCCGCGGCGGCCTCCAGGGTCACGGCCGCCGAGGGCAGCGCGAAGAGCCGGTCGAGATCCGCCACGACCGGTTTCGTGCGGCCGAGCAGGATGTCCAGCAGCCCCATGCGCCGATCACACCCCTCCCGGTGCTGCCGCCTCGCCCAGCTCGGCGGAGATCCGGCCCAGCTGGTCGAGCCGCTGCTCCAGGCTCGGGTGGGTCGAGAAGAGGCGGGCGATGCCGGGCTCACGGCCCAGCGCGGGCGTGAAGTAGAAGGCGTTGAAGGCCTGGGCCGTGCGCAGGTCCTTGGTGGGGATGCGGGCGATGTCGCCGGTGACCTTGGTGAGCGCGGAGGCCAGTGCCGAGGGGCGGCCGGTGAGCTGAGCGGCAGCCCGGTCGGCGGCCAGTTCCCGGTACCGGGACAGGGCCCTGATCAGCAGGAAGCTGATCGCGTAGACGGCCGCCGACACCCCCATCACCGCGGCGAAGACGGCCGCCGTGTTCTGGTCCCTGCGGCCCCCGCCGAACAGCTGCGAGTAGAACGCGAACCGCACGATCAGCCCCGCGATCACCCCGAGGAACGACGCGACGGTGATCACGGCGACGTCCTTGTGCGCCACGTGCGACAGCTCGTGGGCGAGCACGCCCTCCAGCTCGGCCGGCTCCAGCCGCCGCAGCAGCCCGGTCGTCACACAGACCACCGCGTGGTCGGCGTTCCGCCCGGTGGCGAACGCGTTCGGCATGTCCATAGCGGACACCGCCACCACCGGCTTGGGCATGTCGGCCAGGGCGCACAACCGGTCGACCACCGCGTGCAGCTCGGGATACTCCGCACGCTCCACGACCCGCCCGCGCATGGCGTACAGCGCGATCCGGTCGGAGAACCAGTACTGCGCCCCGAGCAGCCCCGCCGCGATCACCACGACCAGCACCCACGACTTCAGCAGCACGATCAACGCGGCGACGAACCCCACGTACAACAATCCGAGCAGGAACAGCGTGATCCCCATCCGGGTGGTCAACCGCCGGTCGCTCCGGAAACGGCTGTGCATCTGCATCACCCCGCAGTCACGCACTCGTCCCACAGCCAGTGTGCACCCGGGCCCGCCCATGAACGGGTCGCGATCATCCCCAGGCCGGGCAAAGCCGTCAGTTCCCGACCGCGTACCCCGGCACCGAGGGCCACCGCACCGTCAGCACGACCGACTCCTCCTCCGCGACCCACGAGTGATCGACCCCGCGCCCCCACACGACATAGTCGCCCTGCCGCTCCAGCAGCACACTGCGCCCGGGCAGCTCGACCCGGAAACGCCCGCTGACCAGCACGAGCAGCGCGGTCCGCTCCTCCCCGCGCACCCACGCGGCCCGCTCGTCCCCCGGGGGATGCACCCCCCACTTGACCTCCACGTCCGCACTGCGCCGCGGATCCCCGGCCCCCTTGAAATGCCCGAGAATCCACCCCCGATCCAACGCGGCATCCACACCGGCGTTCCCCACATACACACTGTCGTCCACGGAGCCGGACGCTAGCAGCGGTCTCAGGCGCAGTGCCGACGGACAGGCCCTAGTACGGCGCCCTGAAGTTGATGTATCCCAGCAGCATGATCACCGCCGCCACGCAGCCCAGCACCACGACCGTGGAGATCCACGAGGAACGGTGGCGGGAACCGACGTGCTCCGGGTCGGCGCGGAAGGGGACGGGGCCGGGCGGGTTGTGCTTCCAGCGGGCGGCGAGCATGCGGGCGCGGGCCGAGGGCTCCTTGTGCTCGGCTCCGTCCGCCCACCTGAGGTCGAACTCGCGCTCCTGGTCGTCCTGTTCGTGCTCGGGCATTCCCGCTCCACCCCCGTGTGGTCCGTGCCTCCAAGAATAGAACAGACGCCCGCGCCCCCGCCGTCGGAACGGACGGCGGGGGCGCGGGCGTGCTGCCTCGGTCAGGTGCCGATCACACGTCGAAGTAGAGCTCGAACTCGTGCGGGTGCGGGCGCAGCGCCAGCGGGGCGATCTCGTTGGCGCGCTTGAAGTCGATCCACGTCTCGATCAGGTCCGGGGTGAAGACGTCACCCTGGAGCAGGAACTCGTGGTCGGCCTCCAGGCGGTCCAGGACCGCGCCGAGGGAGGTCGGGACCTGGGCGACGTTCGCGTGCTCCTCGGGAGCCAGCTCGTACAGGTCCTTGTCGATCGGCTCGGCCGGCTCGATCTTGTTCTTGATGCCGTCGAGGCCCGCGAGCAGCAGCGCCGAGAAGGCCAGGTACGGGTTGCCGGAGGCGTCGGGCGCGCGGAACTCGACGCGCTTGGCCTTCGGGTTGGAGCCCGTGATCGGGATGCGCATCGCGGCGGAGCGGTTGCGCTGCGAGTACACCAGGTTCACCGGCGCCTCGAAGCCCGGCACCAGACGGTGGTACGAGTTCACCGTCGGGTTGGTGAAGGCCAGCAGCGACGGAGCGTGCTTGAGGATGCCGCCGATGTAGTAGCGGGCGGTGTCCGACAGGCCCGCGTAACCGGCCTCGTCGTAGAAGAGCGGCTGGCCGCCGGTCCACAGCGACTGGTGGACGTGCATGCCGGAGCCGTTGTCACCGAAGATCGGCTTCGGCATGAAGGTCGCGGTCTTGCCGTTCTGCCAGGCCACGTTCTTCACGATGTACTTGAAGAGCTGGAGGTCGTCGGCGGCGGCGAGCAGCGTGTTGAACTTGTAGTTGATCTCGGCCTGGCCGGCGGTGCCCACCTCGTGGTGCTGGCGCTCGACCTGCAGCCCGGCGCGGTCCAGCTCCAGGGAGATCTGGGCACGCAGGTCGGCGAAGTGGTCGACCGGCGGGACCGGGAAGTAGCCGCCCTTGTAGCGGACCTTGTAACCACGGTTGTTCTCGAGGGCGCCGGTGTTCCAGGCGCCGGCCTCGGAGTCGATGTGGTAGAAGCTCTCGTTCGCCGAGGTGGCGAAGCGGACGCTGTCGAAGACGTAGAACTCAGCCTCGGGACCGAAGTACGCCGTGTCGGCGATGCCGGTCGACGCGAGGTAGGCCTCGGCCTTCTTCGCCACGTTGCGCGGGTCACGGGAGTACTGCTCGCCCGTGATCGGGTCGTGGATGAAGAAGTTGATGTTGACCGTCTTGTCGCGGCGGAACGGGTCGACCCGGGCGGTCGAGAGGTCCGCGCGCAGAGCCATGTCGGACTCGTGGATGGCCTGGAAGCCGCGGATCGAGGAGCCGTCGAAGGCCAGCTCCTCGGCCGGGTCGAAGGCCGATGCGGGGATCGTGAAGTGCTGCATCACGCCCGGCAGGTCGCAGAAGCGGACGTCGATGAACTTGACGTCCTCGTCCGCGATGAACTTCTTGGCCTCGTCGGCGTTCTGGAACATCCAGCTCCTCCTACTCCCGACCGTCCCGCCGGGGTGGTAGTTCGTTCGTGCGGCCAGTGCGGGTGGCACACGCTGACCTCGACCCTAGGGACGGGTGGTTTCTCGGGCGTGACTCATTTGTTTCGCACAAGTTAACCGGCTCAGCCTCCACCGTAGCCCGGACACACCCCGCCGTGCCCTGGTCATTTACGGGCGCAGTACCGTGGACGGGTGGACAACAGGCAAGCACTCGGATCGTGGCTCTCCGGGCCCCGCGCGGCCGCGGAAGAGGCCGGTGTCGACTTCGGATACCGGGGCGAGCAGCTCGGTCTGCCCGAGGAGGGACCCGGCTCGATCGCCCGCCCGGGCCGCCGGATCGGCGCCCTCGCCGTCGACTGGGGCCTGTGTCTTCTGATCGCATACGGTCTCATCACCCAGAGCTACAACGAGGCGGCGCAGATCTGGGCGCCGCTCATCATGTTCGCGCTGATGGTCCTCACGGTCGGTACCGTCGGCTTCACGCCCGGCAAGCGCCTGTTCGGCCTGCGGGTGCTCGCCCTGGACACCGGCCGGGTCAGCCCGTGGCGCGCCGCGCTGCGCACGGTCCTGCTCTTCCTCGCGATCCCCGCCCTGATCTGGGACCGTGACGGACGCGGACTGCACGACCGGCTGGCGGGCACGGTCGAGGTCCGCATCTGACCCGAGCGGTGCAGGAACGTCCGACATGAAGCAAGAACGTCCGACATGAAGGAGGGGCGCCCGGTGTGATCCGGGCGCCCCTCCTTCATGTCGGTGTGCGGAGTGTCAGCGAGCCTTCGGCCCGCCCTTCGGCAGCCGCATGCCCTTCGGCATCGGGCCCTTCGGCAGCGGCATGTTGCTCATCAGGTCACCGAGGGCGCGCAGCCGGTCGTTGGTGGCCGTGACCTGCGGGCCGGTCAGCACGCGCGGGAGCTTGAGCATGGTCGTGCGCAGCTTCTTCAGCTCGACCTGGCCCTCGCCCGTGCCCACGAGCAGGTCGTGCACCGGGACGTCCGCAACGATGCGGTTCATCTTCCGCTTCTCGGCGGCCAGCAGGGTCTTCACCCGGTTCGGGTTGCCCTCGGCGACCAGCACGATGCCGGCCTTGCCGACCGCGCGGTGCACCACGTCCTGGTTGCGGTTCATCGCCACCGCGGGGGTCGTCGTCCAGCCCCGGCCGATGTTGTCGAGCACCGCCGCCGCGGCGCCGGGCTGTCCCTCCATCTGCCCGAAGGCGGCCCGCTCGGCCCGGCGCCCGAACACGATCGCCGACGCGAGGAAGGCGAGCAGGAGGCCCAGGATGCCGAGATAGATGGGGTGACCGATCAAGAAACCGATCGCGAGGAAGACACCGAAGGTGACGATTCCGACTGCCGCGAGTACAAGGCCGATCTTCTTGTCGGCCTTGCGGGTCATCTTGTAGGTCAGAGCGATCTGCTTCAGTCGCCCGGGGTTCGCAGCGTCCGCTGCAGGTTCCTTCCTCGCCATGCCACGAAGTCTACGTGGCCCCACAAGCCCCGACGACGGCAGTGTCCGCGGGGCCCCGGGGAGGGCCGGGGTCAGGGACGGACGGACAGGGACTGCTCGATGACGCGCTGCGTCTCGACCCGGTCCTTGGCACGACGGCGGTCCTCCAGCACGGAGGTCCAGGCGTTGCGGCGGGCGGTGCGCTGACCGCTGCTCATCAGCAGCGACTCGACGGCGCGCAGTGCGGTCGTGAAGGACGGAATCGCGGTGGCGCGGACGGGCGGCGCGGCCTGCATGGGTGAGGTCCCCCCTCGGGTGACGGATGTACGTGCGGTGAGCGGTGACGGATGTACGTGCTGTGAGTTCAGCGTCACTGATTGGTGTTACCAGGGCGTGACCGGGCGGTCAAACACCCATGAAGCCCTGGCGGGGAGGGGTGGAACGCCGACGCGGTCCTGACATGTGCCCTCATCTGCGAGGACGGTCAGGACCGCGTCGAATCGGTCACTACCGGTGGGTAGTCTCTTGTGCGCGAATTCACACGCTTGTCCTGCCCTTATGTGGGCAGCGGCTGGTGACGATGCGTCAGACGGCCTGCGCCGCGATGTACCCGTCCCGCTTCTCGACGGCCATCTGGTACAGCCGCCCGGCGCGGTACGAGGAGCGCACCAGCGGTCCGGACATCACGCCGGAGAAGCCGATCTGCTCGGCCTCCTCCTTCAGCTCCACGAACTCGTGGGGCTTCACCCAGCGCTCCACCGGGTGGTGGCGCACGGAGGGCCGCAGGTACTGGGTGATGGTGACCAGCTCGCAGCCCGCGTCGTGCAGCTGCTTGAGCGCCTCGCTGACCTCCTCGCGGGTCTCGCCCATGCCGAGGATCAGGTTCGACTTGGTGACCAGGCCGTAGTCGCGGGCCTCGGTGATCACCTTCAGGGAGCGCTCGTAGCGGAAGCCCGGGCGGATGCGCTTGAAGATCCGCGGGACCGTCTCGACGTTGTGCGCGAAGACCTCGGGCCGCGCGGAGAAGACCTCCGCGAGCTGCTCGGGGACCGCGTTGAAGTCGGGGGCCAGCAGCTCGACCTTGGTACGGCCGGCTTCGCGGCCCGCGGTCTGCTGGTGGATCTGGCGCACGGTCTCGGCGTACAGCCAGGCGCCGCCGTCCTCCAGGTCGTCGCGGGCGACGCCGGTGATCGTGGCGTAGTTCAGGTCCATCGTGACCACGGACTCGCCCACGCGGCGGGGCTCGTCACGGTCGAGCGCCTCGGGCTTGCCGGTGTCGATCTGGCAGAAGTCGCAGCGCCGGGTGCACTGGTCGCCACCGATGAGGAAGGTGGCCTCCCGGTCCTCCCAGCACTCGTAGATGTTGGGGCAGCCGGCTTCCTGGCAGACCGTGTGCAGGCCCTCGCTCTTCACGAGTTTCTGCATCGCGGTGTACTCGGGGCCCATTTTCGCCCGGGTCTTGATCCACTCGGGCTTGCGCTCGATGGGGGTCTGGCTGTTGCGGACCTCCAGGCGCAGCATCTTGCGTCCGTCGGGTGCGACTGCGGACACGACCGGCTCCCTAGCGATTGATTCTTCGGCGTCCTCAAGGGTACGCCCGTTGATTTGAAAGCCTGCGGGGGTGCTGACCCCTTTCAGCTCCCGCGGGGGCCGATTTATGCCGCCGGGGTCTTCTCGATCTCCCGCGGCTTCAGGTCCGCGTTCTCCAGGACCTCCCGCAGATGGCGCTCCACCACCGGCAGCACCTCCTCGATCGTGACGTCCCGGCCGAGCTCACCGGCCAGCGAGGCGACGCCCGCGTCCCGGATGCCGCACGGGATGATCCGGTCGAACCACTTGTTGTCCGGGTTCACATTGAGCGCGAAGCCGTGCATCGTGACGCCCTTGGCCACGCGGATGCCGATCGCGGCGATCTTGCGGTCCTCCCGGCGCTGCCCCGCGTTGGACGGCGCGTACTCCGGGCCGTTCATGCGCGGGTCGAACTCCTCGTCGTGCAGCCGGGGGTCGAAGTCCAGCGAAAGACCGCCGAGCGCGGGACGCCGCTCGACCGGGTCGCCCAGGACCCACACGCCGCTGCGGCCCTCGACCCGGCTCGTCTCCAGGCCGAACTCCGCGCAGGCGCGGATCAGGGCCTCCTCCAGGCGGCGCACGTGCGCCACGACGTCCACCGGGCGGGGGAGCTTCTGGATGGGGTAGCCCACCAGCTGGCCGGGGCCGTGCCAGGTGATCTTGCCGCCGCGGTCCACGTCGATGACGGGCGTGCCGTCGAGGGGGCGCTCGTTGTCCGCGGTGCGGCGCCCGGCCGTGTAGACCGGGGGATGCTCCAGGAGCAGCACGGTGTCCGGGATCTCGTCGGCGAACCGCGCCGCGTGCACCCGGCGCTGCTCGTCCCACGCCGCCTGGTACTCGACGGCCTCGTCACCGAACCCCATGCGGACGAACCGCAACTCACTCACGGCAAGCGCCTCCCTCGGACGGGTGTATCAGGCACGTAGCGCGCCCAAGCCACTGTACGTCCGGCCCGGACACGTCAGTCCCGGGGCCAATCCTCACACGATCGGATGAATGTCCGCGAAAATGTGTGATGGCGTGCTTACTCTCCGCTACATTCGCGCCGTCCAGCAAGCCAAAAGGCCTGCTCACAGGCAATCCGGCACATCACCAACACCGGAAGGCAGGAGACCGCACCGCACCATGACGGAACGACCCGCGCAGCGCACCCCCAACCGACAGCTCGCCGCGCTCATCGCAGAAGCGGGGTTCTCCAACGCGGGACTCGCCCGTCGCGTGGACCAGCTCGGTCTCGAACACGGGCTCGACCTGAGATACGACAAGACATCCGTCACCCGGTGGCTGCGCGGTCAGCAGCCCAGGGGCACCACGCCCGCCCTGATCGCCGAGGTCTTCACCCGGCGCCTGGGCCGTCGCCTCACCGCCCAGGACCTCGGCCTGGACGCCTGCGCCCCCGTCTACGCGGGGCTGGAGTTCGCCGCCGCCCCCGAGGAGGCCGTCGACATCGTCAGCGGGCTGTGGCGCAAGGACTCCGGCAGCCATGCCGAGCTCCGCAAGATCGCCTTCACCCCGGCCGGGCTCGTCGTGCCCAGCCGGGACTGGCTCATCGGCCGGGCCGACGAGAAGGTCGCCCGCGGCGAACCGGCCCCCGCCCGCCTTCCCGCCCAGGGCCGCCCCGCCCTGCGCCCCCCGGGCACGGCCGAGCCGGGCGTGCCGACCCTGCCCCGCCAGCGCGGCCAGGCCGAACGCGGACCCGGCCAGAAGGTCACCGCCGGTGATATCGCCGCCCTGCGCTCGGTCGCCGAGTTGTTCCGCACCCTCGACGACGCCTACGGCGGCGGCCACGCCCGCCAGGCCCTCGTGCGCTACCTGGAGCACGAGTGCGAGCCCATGCTGCGCGGCACCTACGGCGAGCAGACCGGCCGCCGGCTGTTCGCGGCCGCCGCCGACCTGACCCGGCTCGCGGGCTGGACCTCGTACGACATCGCCGCGCACGGACTCGCCCAGCGCTACTTCGTTCAGGCCCTGCGGCTCGCCCAGGCGGCCGGGGACCGCACGTACGGGGCCTATGTGCTGGTCACCATGAGCCGCCAGGCCGTCTACCTCGGGCACGGGCGGGAGGCCGTCCAGCTCGCCCGGGTGGCCCAGCAGGGCGTCGGCACCTCCGGGCCGCCCGTCGTCCAGGCCCTGCTGCACGCCTCCGAGGCGCGCGGGCACGGGGTGCTCGGCGAGGTCCGGGCCTGCACCGCCGCCCTGGTCCGCGCCGAACGCGCCCTGGAGACGGCCCGGCCCGGCGACGACGTCCCGTACTGGGCACGGTTCTTCGACGAGGCCCAGCTCGCCGACGAGTTCGGCCACTGCCACCGCGACCTTCAGCAGTTCCGTGCCGCCGCCCAGCACGCCGAACGCTCACTCCAGCTGCGCGCCCCCTCCTTCGCCCGCAGCCGCCTCTTCTGCCGCGTCGTCCTCGCCACCGCCCGCCTGGGCCTCGGCGAACTCGACCAGGCCTGCCAACTGGGAGCGGAGGCGGCGGGCCAGGCCGCGGAGATGCGCTCGGTGCGGGCGGTGGAGTACGTGCGGGACTTCGAGCGGCGTCTGGAGCCCTACAAGGACGCGGCTCCGGTGCGGACGTACCGCGACAAGGTGGCGGCCCTTCTCTAGGGGCGCGGGGCTGTTTCGATCTGCGGCTTTGCCGCGTGGGCGCGAGCAGCCCCCACGCGCCCGCACCCGACGCATCACCTACGCGGCCCGCGGCACCGTAGGCAACGGATCGGCGACGTGCATCGACCGCCCCGCCCCCAGGTCCGCCAGGATCGCCGCCGACGCCCGATGCCCCGAGTGCAGAGCACCCTGGACCGTGCTGGTGTCGCGGTGATCCCCGCACACGTACAGCCCGGCGATCAACCGCACCGGCCGCCGCAGATCATGCGGCGGCCGCATCGCCGGCACCGCCTCCACCGTCCGGTGCACGGCCAGCGTCTCCCACCGGGCCGTCGACACCCCGTACAGCCGCGCCAGATGCATCCGCACCGCCGTGTCGACGTCACCCGGCGGCCGCCCCAGCACGGTGGAGGAGACCAGCGCCCGCCCGGCCGGGGCCCGGGTGGGATCGACGTCACTGACCACCGCCGTGTGCGCGACCGGCCCGCCGAGGTCCGCGTCGAGCAGCAGGGACGCCCCCGTAGCCGGAGGTTCGTCCGTGGTGTGGTGCACCACCGTCACCGGGTGGAACTCCGGCACCCGCAACCCGGGCAGCAGTTCGGCGGCGGCCTGGGCGCCCGTCGCCACCAGGACCGCCCGGCACCGGATCTCACCGTGCTCCGCGGTCGTCACCGCTGTCGTCGAGACGGAGGTGACGCGCACGCCGGTACGGACCGTCCCCGGCGGCAGGGTGCGCGCCAGCAGCTCCGGCAGGGCCTCCGCGCCGCCCTCCGGCAGACACAACCGGCCCCGTGCGAAGGCGCGCAGCGCGAGGTCGGCGCACCGGCTGGAGGTCGTCAGGTCCGGGTCGTACAGCAGCGCGGCGAGCAGCGGACGCAGAAAGCCGTCGATCGTACGGGCGGGCAGCCCGCGGGCCGCCAGTGCCTGACCGGCGGGCAACTCCGGGCGGGCCAGCAGCCGTTCGGCCGGTGTGCCCGCCAGCCGGGTCAGGGCGGCACCCAGCCGGGCCTGGTCGACGGCCGTGCCGAGCGGGGCGCCGGAGCGGCTGCGGGGGACGGAGACCTGCCGGCCGGGCACGGCCACCGGCCTCCTGGGCGGCCTCGGCGCGGACGGCGGGCGGGGAGCACTCGCCAGCGCACGTACGGCGTGCAGTGCGCCCCGTGCGCCCCCCGCACCCGGCTGGACGCCCGCGCGGTGGTGGCGTCCGTCGCCGTGCAGCAGGACACCGGGCGCGAAGGGCCGCAGCACCAGCCCGTCGAGACCGGGTGTCTGCCGTAGCTCGGGATACGCCGTGGACAGCAACTGGCCGATCCTGTCGAGCCGGAAGCCGTCGACCTTCTCCGTCGCCATGCGGCCGCCGACCCCGTGGGCGGCCTCCAGGACCATGGTCGTCACTCCTGCGCTGGTCAGCCGGTGCGCGGCCGAGAGTCCGGCGACCCCGGCCCCTACGACGACCACGTCCGCCTGGTACGCGGGCTCAAGCACGTGCCCCTCCTCGAGGTTGCGCGGGCGCTGGAGACGTCATGCCCTCAACAGGCCGCAGGGATACGCGAGTTCTGGTCGAGGGTAGGACCGTGATCGGTCAGGGGGAGTCGCGCATCGGCAGGGCACGGTCGCACGGCGGTCGCATACGGACATCTGGTGGGCATGAAGTGGTCGCAGGGGGCTGGTGTGCGCCCAGGGGAGCTGTCTCGGAACGACCGGTCGGATCCCGGACAGGCGGCCGGAGTGCGTCGCCCGCCCGGCTTCCGGCGAGGCGGCGAGGCCGTCACAGGGCCGCCCGGATCGCCCCCTCGATCTCTGGGAAGGCGAAGCGGAACCCCGACTCCAGCAGGCGGGCCGGCAGCACCCGGGCGCTGCCGAGGACGTCCCCGGCCATGTCGCCGAGCACGGTGCGCAGCACGGCCGCGGGCACCGGGAAAAGGGTCGGGCGGTGCAGCACGCGGCCCATCGCCGCCGTGATCTCACGGTTCGTCACGGGATTGGGAGCGGTGATGTTGAACGGTCCGGACAGACCGTCGGTCTCGATCAGGTGCCGGATCGCGGCGACCTCGTCGTGCAGCGCGATGAACGACCAGTACTGCCGCCCGTCGCCCATCCGCCCGCCGACGCCCGCCCGGAACAGCGGGAACAGCCGCCCCCAGGCGCCGCCCGCACGGGAGACGACCAGCCCGGTCCGGGTGAACACCGTGCGGACACCGGCCTCCTGGGCGGGTGCGGCGGCCCCCTCCCACTCCACGCACAGCTCGGGCAGGAAGCCCACTCCCGCGGGCGCGCTCTCGTCGACTGCCCGCTCGCCGGTCTCGCCGTAGTAGCCGATGGCGCTGCCGTTGACGAAGACCCGCGGACGGTCCTTCGCGTCCAGCGCGGCGACCGCCGCGGCGAGGGCGGCCGTGCCGTTCACCCGGCTGTCGCGGATCCGCCGCTTGTAGGCGTCCGACCAGCGCCGGTCGCCGACGCCGGCCCCCGCCAGGTTGACCACGGCGTGGCAGCCGGCCAGCCCGGCCGCGTCCACCCGCCCGCCCTCGGGATCCCAGCGGATCTCCCCGGCCCCGGGCGTGCCGCGCACCAGGCGGCGCACCTCGTGCCCGTCGGCGGTCAGGGACCGCGCCAGAGCGCCGCCGATCAGGCCGGACGCCCCGGCCACCGCGATTCTTGAACGTTCCATGAACCCATCCTGCCGGGTCGCTCAGTAAACGCCGTGCAAGCGGTAGACGCCGTGCAGGCGGGAAATGCCGTGCAAGCGGTAGACGCCGTGCAAGCGGGAAATGCCTTGCGAGGCCTTGATCCGCCCGTCGTAGGGTGACGCCCATGCCTGAGCACCCCGCACCGCGCATCCGTGTCGCCCGGCCCGAGGACGACGCGGAGCTGGCCCTGCTCGACCGGCTCACCTGGTCGCCCCGGCACGCGGTGACCCCCGAACCGCGGCCGCCCCACCCTCCCTTCTTCAGCGAGCGGCACGCCCCCGAGGACTGCCTGGTCGCCGAGCTCGGCGGGCGCCTCGCGGGCTATGTCCAGCTCGGTTTCCCCACCCCGCTCGACTCCAACCGGCATGTGCGCCAGATCCAGGGCCTCGCCGTCGCCGAGGAGGCACGCGGCCGTGGCGCCGGGCGGGCGCTGGTCCGGGCCGCAGTCGACGAGGCCCGCCGACGCGGTGCCCGCCGCATCACCCTGAGGGTTCTCGGCCACAACACAGCGGCCCGGGCGCTCTACGAGGCCGAGGGTTTCGTCGTCGAGGGGGTCTTGCCCGAGGAGTTCCTGGTCGGCGGGGCCTATGTCGACGACGTGTTCATGGGGCGCTCGCTGTGAGCCGGGGCTACGACGCGGCCGGCTCGCCGGTGTCCACCGGGGTCGTCGCCCGCGCGGCGCCGCGCGCGTCGGAGGCGACCTCGTCCGCCGTCAGGACGTAGCCCGTCTCGGCGTCCGAGGTGGAGCGCGCGAAGACCACGCCGAACACCCGGCCGTCCGTGGTGAGCAGCGGGCCGCCGGAGTTGCCGGGGCGGACCGTGGAGCGGATCGAGTAGATCTCGCGGGTGGCCGTCCCGTCGTTGTAGATGTTCTGGCCCGTCGCCCGCACCCGGTTCGCGACCGTCGCCGCCTGGAGGTCCAGGTCGCCGTCCTGCGGATAGCCCGCGACCACCGCGGAGTCGCCGCGCTCGGCGTCGTCGTGGAACCGCAGCACCGGCGCCTTCAGACCCGGCACGTACAGCACGGCCACGTCCTTCTGCGGGTCGAACAGCACCACCCGCGCCTCGTACGTCCGCCCGACCCCGCCGATCTGCACGGTCGGCTCGTCGATGCCGGCCACCACATGGGCGTTGGTCATCACGTGCTCGCGCGCGTACACGAACCCGCTGCCCTCGCGGCCCTGGGTGCCGGTGACGCCCTCGACCTTCACCGTGCTCCGCTTGGCCGCCTCGGTCGCGGCGGCCGTGACACTGTCGCCGGTGGGCCGGGCGACCTCGGCCGTCGACTCGTTCTCGAAGGGGTTGAAGACCTGCGGGAAGCCCGCCTGCGTCAGCGCGGAGGTGGCGCCCGAGAACCAGGCCGGCGTGGTGTCCGGCATCGTCCGCTGCACCGCGCCCAGCAGCCGCGAGTCCCGGATCGCCGAGGTGACCAACGGCGACGACGACGCGCCGAGGACACTCGCCGCCACCCACGCCACGATCAGCACCGCCACCGCGTTGGCCACGGCCCCGCCGACGCCGTCGGCCACTCGCAGCGGCCCCCGGTCCAGCTCCCGCCGCAGCCGCAGCGCCAGGCGCCCCGCCAGCTCGTGCCCCACCACCGCCGGGAGCAGCACTGTGAACACCGCCGCCACCGTCGCCCGCGTGGTGCCCGGCTCCACCAGGTCCATGACCCACGGCAGGACCCATACGCCGATGACCGCGCCGCCCACGAAGCCCGCCAGCGACACACAGCCGGCCACCAGACCGCGCCGGTACCCGGACGCCGCGTAGGCCAGGACGACCAGCAACAGCAGGATGTCGAGCAGGTCCACGCACGCCGCCTTTCTCTCGGAACCCCTTAATACGCGGGGGGAGGGCCCGGTGATCAGTCACACGCGCACGCGTTGACCGGAATCGGCCGCGGCCGTGCACAGGGAGAAACGTCGCGGACCGTGACGATGGTTCCACCGGGTGGCACATCACACATCGCGGACGGACCGGATCAGGCCGACAGTGGGACCATGCGTGTCTTCCGAAGACGGCGGGGCGCACGCAGGCACTCCGCCGACGGGACACCCGGCATAGCCGGCCTGCCACGCGCGGCCCGGGTACTGCTCGGCTGTCTGCCGGGCGTCGCCGCCGTCGTGGCGCTGTTCCTGTGCGCCCACGGCGTCGAGAACGCCGCGGACACCGGCCCCCGCGCCGCGCCCCGCCCCCCGGCCACCGCCCACACCGCCCCGCGCCCGCCCATCGAGCCGAGAGCGCACTGGCTGGGGGACGCCGCCCGCGCCCAGCCGCGCCCCCGCTACGACGACCGGGTCGCCGCCGTCTTCGTCCACCACACCGACTCGCCCAACGGCTACGACTGCGCCGACGCGCCCCGCATCATCCGGGACCTCTACACCGGCCAGACCGGCACCCGCGATTGGGACGACATCGGCTACAACTTCGTCGTCGACCGCTGCGGCACCATCTACGAGGGTCGCGCCGGGGGCGTGGAACGGGCCGTCACCGGCGCCCACACTCAGGGCTTCAACCACCGCACCGCGGGCATCGCCGCCCTCGGCACCTTCACCGAGGGCATGCCCGTCCCGCAGCCCATGATCCGCTCGATCGCCGCGCTGGCCGCCTGGAAACTGGGCCTGACCGGCACCGACCCGCGCTCCAGCGTCCGCCTGGTCTCCAGCAACGGCCTGAGCCGGTACGCCGCCGGCGCCACCGCCCGGCTGCCCGCCCTGGCCGGACACAACGACGGCTACATGACCAGCTGCCCGGGCGCCGCCCTGCACGCCCGCCTGCCCGAGATCCGGGAGCTCGCGGCCCGGCTCCAGGGCCGGCCGGACGGCCCACAGCAAGGCCACAGCGAACGCGCGGCGTCCTGAGAGCCCGGCCTCCTACGGTCGTCCCCACAGACAGCCGACCGGAGGTGGGGACCATGGACAACGGCCTTACGAAGACCCTGGGGCACGCGGGAAGCACCCGGGAGCCGGGGACCCGGGCAGTGGCCCCGCGCGGCGCCTGGGCGGTGCTGTGCGCGGTCGTGACCGTCGTCCTGGGCCCGGCCGCGGTCACCGCCGCCGCGCTCGACCAGGCCAACGCCGCCCCGCCGCACCACACGGTGCGGGCCGATCAGGCCCAGGCGTACCTCCCGTCCGACGCGAGCCGCCGCCGGGCCGCCTGATCAGCCCCTGAAGCGCTCCCACAGCCGCGGGTAGCGCTCGGCGAGCAGCCCCTCGTTCTCGAAGTCCAGCGGCGTGCCCTCCGGTTCCGGGGGCGCCGGCGCGATCTCCAGGTCGGGCGCGACCACACCGGTGAGCTGTTCGTAGGCCTCGTCCGCCGCGTAGCCGAGCTCCTCGCCGTCGCCGTCGATCTCCTCGTCGAAGTCGTCCAGCAGGTCGGCGAGCGCGTCCGGGTCGTGCACGGCGCCCTCGAACACCTCGCGCCCCTGGCCGATCAGCCAGCACCGGAAGAAGTCGAAGGCGTCGTCGCTCGCCCCGTCGAGCAGCACCCACGCGGCGCCCCACAGGTCCCAGCGGTAGGCGCGGTTGTAGCGCGACTCGAAGTGCCGGGCGAAGTCCAGGACCGAGTCCGGGTCCAGCTGGGCGAGCCGGTCCACGAGCAGGTCGGCCTGCTCCTCGGGGTCGCCCTCGGAGGCCTCCCGGGCGTCGTCCACCAGCTCCCAGAACTCCGTCTCGTCCATCACGGGTCAAGCATCGGCCCTGGCGCACAGGGGCGCACCCGGAGTGCGCGGGATCGTTATGCGCCGCTCTCGGGCCGGTAGAGCCGGGCCAGCCGCTCCGCGTCGGCGGCGAACCGCTCGCGCAGGCTCGGCGGCTCCAGCACCTCCACCTCCGGTCCCAGCGCCGCCAGCTGCGTACGGGCGACCTCCTCGGACTCCACCGGGAGGTCCACCGTGACCCAGCCGTCCTCGTCCGGGTCGTCCGCGTCCGCCAGGGCCTCCCGGGCGGTCAGCGCGTCGAGGGCGTACGGCAGGGCGCGTACGCCGTCGGGGGACAGCCGCACCACGACCCGCGCCCGCAGGATGGACCGGGCGAACTGCTCGGCCCGCTCCTCCCAGAACGCGGGCAGGTCGAAGCCGGGCTCCCGCTCGAAGCGCTCACCGTCCGCGTCCACCGCCGTGAACCGGTCGATCCGGTACACCCGGAAGGACGCGCTCCCGGCGACCCGCGCGCACAGGTACCAGACGCCCGCCTTCAGCACGAGCCCGTACGGCTCCAGCTCCCGGACGACCTCGTCCTCACCGCGCCGGTAGCGGGCGCTGATCCGCCGGTCGTCCCACACCGCGTCGGCGACGGCCGGCAGCAGCTCGGGCGTCCTCGGCTCCCTGAACCAGTTCGGCGCGTCCAGGTGGAACCGCTGGGCGGCCGTCCGAGAGGCGTCCCGCAGGGAGGGCAGCAGCGCCGCCGACACCTTCAGCCGGGCCGCCGAGGCGGCGTCCTCCAGACCCATCTCGCGCAGCGCCCCGGGCACCCCGGACAGGAACAGCGCCTCCGCCTCGCCGCGGTGCAGCCCGGTCAGCCGCGTCCGGTACCCGCCGACCAGCCGGTAGCCACCGGCCCGGCCCCGGTCGGCGTACACCGGCACGCCCGCCTCCGACAGCGCCTGCGCGTCCCGGGTGACCGTCCGTTCCGACACCTCCAGCTCCCGGGCGAGCTCGGCGGCCGTCATGGCGGGCCGGGACTGGAGCAGCAACACCATCTTGATCAGCCGGGCAGCACGCATGGGGCCATCATGGTGGGTGTCCGGGCCCGAGTGTGTTTCAGGGGCGGGGGCGGGTTCTCAGGGGCGCGGGGAACTGCGCGAAGGCCCCCACCGGTCCGCAGCCGACGTACGACCGGGACCGATGGGGGCCGTGGAGACCTACAGGCCGTACTTCTCGCGCGCTTCCTTCACCGCCGTCGCCTTGACCTCGCCGCGCTTGGCCAGCTGGGCCAGCGCCGCGACGACGATCGACTCGGCGTCCACACCGAAGTGGCGGCGGGCCGCCTCACGGGTGTCCGAGAGGCCGAAGCCGTCGGCGCCCAGCGAGGACCAGTCCTGCTCGACCCACTGCGCGATCTGGTCCGGGACCTGGCGCATGTAGTCGGAGACCGCCAGCACCGGGCCCTCGGCGCCCTGAAGCGCCTGCCGCACGAACGGCACCCGCTCCTCGCCGCGCAGCAGCGCCTCGTCCGCCTCCAGGGCGTCCCGGCGCAGCTCGCTCCAGGACGTCGCCGACCACACGTCGGCCGCCACGCCCCACTCCTCGGCCAGCAGCCGCTGCGCCTTGAGCGCCCAGTGGATCGCCGTACCGGAGCCGAGCAGCTGGATCCGCGGGGCGTTGGCCGGGGGCGTGATGCCCGCCGACTCCGCCGTGTTGAAGCGGTACAGGCCCTTGACGATGCCCTCGTCGACCCCGTCCACCGACGGCTTCGCCGGCTGCGGCATCGGCTCGTTGTAGACCGTCAGGTAGTAGAAGACGTTCTGGTCCTCACCCGGGGCCGCCTCGCCGTACATCCGGCGCAGACCGTCCTTGACGATCGTCGCGACCTCGTAGGCGAACGCCGGGTCGTACGACAGCGCCGCCGGGTTGGTCGCCGCGATCACGGGGGAGTGGCCGTCGGCGTGCTGCAGGCCCTCGCCCGTCAGGGTCGTACGGCCGGCCGTGGCGCCGACGAGGAAACCGCGGCCGAGCTGGTCGCCGAGCTGCCACATCTGGTCGGCCGTGCGCTGCCAGCCGAACATCGAGTAGAAGATGTAGAACGGGATCATCGCCTCGCCGTGCGTCGCGTACGACGTCGAAGCGGCGATGAAGTCGGCCATCGAACCGGCCTCGGTGATCCCCTCGTTGAGGATCTGGCCGTTCTTGGCCTCCTTGTAGTACATCAGCTGGTCACGGTCGACCGGCTCGTACGTCTGGCCCTTGGGCGAGTAGATGCCGAGCGACGGGAACAGCGACTCCATGCCGAAGGTGCGCGCCTCGTCCGGGACGATCGGCACCCAGCGCTTGCCCGTCTCCTTGTCGCGGACCAGGTCCTTGACCAGACGGACGAACGCCATGGTGGTGGCCACGTTCTGCGAGCCGGAGCCCTTGTCGAAGGCGGCGAACGCCTTCTGGGCCGGGGCGGGCAGCGGGGCGACCGGGTGGACGCGCCGGGCCGGGGCCGGACCGCCGAGGGCGGCACGCCGCTCCTGGAGGTAGCGGACCTCGGGGGAGTCGGCGCCCGGGTGGCCGTAGGGCACCACGCCGTCGACGAAGTCGCTGTCCTTGATGGGCAGTTCGAGCAGATCGCGCATGTTCTTGAACTCGTCCACCGAGAGCTTCTTCATCTGGTGGTTGGCGTTCTTCGACGCGAAGCCCTCGCCGAGGGTGTGACCCTTGACCGTCTGGGCCAGGATCACGGTCGGCGCGCCCTTGAACTCGACGGCGGCCTTGTACGCGGCGAACACCTTGCGCGCCTCGTGGCCACCGCGCGAGAGGTGGAAGCACTCGAGGATCTTGTCGTCGCTCAGCAGCTTCGCCATCTCCACGAGCGCCGGGTCGCCACCGAAGAAGTCCTGGCGGATGTAGGCGGCGTCGCGGGTCTGGTACGTCTGGATCTGCGCGTCCGGTACCTGGCGCAGGCGGCGTACGAGCGCGCCCGTGGTGTCGAGCCGGAACAGCTCGTCCCAGGCGGTGCCCCAGAGCGTCTTGACGACGTTCCAGCCGGCGCCACGGAACTGGGCCTCCAGCTCCTGCACGATCTTGAAGTTGGCGCGGACCGGGCCGTCGAGGCGCTGCAGGTTGCAGTTGATGACGAACGTGAGGTTGTCCAGCTCCTCACGGGCCGCGAGCGCCAGGGCCGCCGTCGACTCGGGCTCGTCCATCTCGCCGTCGCCGAGGAACGCCCACACGTGCGAACCGGCGGTGTCCTTGATGCCGCGGTTGGCCAGGTAGCGGTTGAAGCGCGCCTGGTAGATCGCGGACAGCGGGCCGAGGCCCATGGAGACCGTCGGGAACTCCCACAGCCAGGGCAGGCGGCGCGGGTGCGGATAGGAGGGCAGGCCGTTGCCGCCCGACTCCCGGCGGAAGTTGTCGAGCTGCTCCTCGTTCAGCCGGCCGTCGAGGAAGGCGCGGGCGTAGATGCCGGGGGAGGCGTGGCCCTGGATGTAGAGCTGGTCGCCGGAGCCGTCGGCCTCCTTCCCCCGGAAGAAGTGGTTGAAGCCGGTCTCGTACAGCCAGGCGGCCGAGGCGAAGGTGGCGATGTGGCCGCCGACGCCGTACTTGCTGCCCCGGGTCACCATGGCGGCCGCGTTCCAGCGGTTCCACGCGGTGATCCGCTGCTCCAGCGCCTCGTCACCGGGCACGGGCGGCTCGGCGGACGTGGGGATGGAGTTGACGTAGTCGGTCTCGAGGAGCTTCGGCAGCGCGATGCCGGCGCCCTCGGCGCGCTCCAGCGTGCGGCGCATCAGGTATGCGGCACGGTGCGGCCCGGCTGCCTTGGTGACCGCGTCCAGGGAGGCCTGCCATTCGGCGGTCTCCTCCGGGTCCCGGTCGGGGAGCTGGTCGAGCTCGCTCGGCTGGATGGCGTTGGGGTCGGTCATGTCGCCGCCTTCCTCAGTCGAAGGGGGTTCCCTCACGTAAGGGGATCGGGGGTGCCCTTTGTCTTTGGCAGGACAGGGCGCGGGGCTTGGGTGCTGTAGCACCGTGCGGCGCTGCCGCGTAGGCCCGTCGGCGACTCTAACTCCCTGATCGATGATCGATCAAAGGGTTGAGGGGCAAAACCTCTTGATCACGAGAAAGTAGGCACGGGGTGCCTCCGGCGGTGGCACGCGGTGACCTAATTCTGGTGGGTTTTCGCAGGTGAGGGGCGTTTGAGCGGGGGAGCGCTCGGGTGTCACGCCCGGGGTGCGCAGCCCAGCACGTGGGCCTTCACCAGCTCGGCGATCCTGGGGTCACGGCGCTGGAAGGCGGCGACGAGCTCCTCGTGCTCCTCGGCGTACGACTGCTGCTGCGTGCCCAGCCAGCGGATGGACAGGGCCGTGAACACCTCGATGCCGAGGCCTTCCCAGGTGTGCAGCAGGACGGAGTTGCCGGCGGCGCGGACCAGTTCGCGGTGGAAGGCGACCGTGTGACGGACCTGGGCGGTGCCGTCCGAGACGCGGTCGGCCTCGTACAGGGCGCTGACGTGGGGTTCGAGCGCCGAGCAGTCCGTCGCCAGGCCCGGCGCGGCCAGCTCCGCCGCGATGGCCTCCAGACCGGCCCGGACGGGGTAGCTCTCCTCCAGGTCGGCGGCGGTCAGGTTCCGTACGCGCACGCCCTTGTTCGGCGCGGACTCGATCAGACGCAGCGACTCCAGCTCGCGCAGGGCCTCGCGGACCGGCGTCTGGCTGACCTCCAGCTCGGTGGCGATCCGGCGCTCGACGATCCGCTCGCCCGGCTGCCAGCGTCCGCTGATGATCCCCTCCAGGATGTGCTCGCGGATCTGCTCGCGGAGCGAGTGGATGACGGGCGCGGTCATGAGGGCTCCTTACGCGGGATCGACGTTTAGACAATACGGCCGGTTCGCTCCGCGGGTGGGGCGGGTGAGGGCGCTTTGGTGCAGGTGAGACGAGACTTACACAAGGGGTGTGGGGCGGTCGTTCGGCTGCCGCGCCGTCGTGGTTGGTCGCGCAGTTCCCCGCGCCCCTTGGGGACGACGGTGCCCCGCTCGGAAGATCCGAACGGGGCACCGTACAGCCGTACCGGCGATGGAGGTCAGAGGCCGAGCTCGACCTCGAACTCGCCTGCCTCCAGGATGGCCTTGACCGCCGTCAGGTAACGGGCCGCGTCGGCGCCGTCCACCAGGCGGTGGTCGTAGGAGAGGGTCAGGTAGGTCATGTCGCGGACGGCGATGACCGTGCCCTCCTCCGTCTCCAGAACGGCGGGACGCTTGACCGTCGCGCCGATGCCGAGGATCGCGACCTGGCCCGGCGGCACGATGATCGTGTCGAAGAGCGCGCCGCGCGACCCGGTGTTGGAGATGGTGAAGGTCGCGCCGGACAGCTCGTCCGGGGTGATCTTGTTGGCGCGGACCTTGCCCGCCAGGTCGGCCGTGGCCTTGGCGATACCGGCGAGGTTGAGGTCACCGGCGTTCTTGATGACCGGAGTCATCAGGCCCTTCTCGGAGTCCACCGCGATACCGACGTTCTCGGTGTCGAAGTAGGTGATGGTCCCCTCGGCCTCGTTGATCTTGGCGTTGATCGGCGCGTGCGCCTTCAGCGCCTGGGCCGCCGCCTTGACGAAGAACGGCATCGGCGAGAGCTTGACGCCCTCACGCGACGCGAACGCGTCCTTGGCACGGGCACGCAGCTTCATCAGGCGCGTGACGTCGACCTCGACGACCGAGGACAGCTGCGCCTGCTCGTGCAGCGCCTTGACCATGTTGTCGCCGATGACCTTGCGGATCCGCGGCATCTTCACGGTCTGGCCGCGCAGCGGCGACGCCTCCAGCACCGGGGCCTTCTTCGCGGCCGACGGGGCGGCAGCGGCGGGGGCCGGGGTGGCGGCGGCGCTCTTCGCGGCCTCGGCGGCGGCGACGACGTCCTGCTTGCGGATACGACCGCCGACGCCGGTGCCCTTGACGGTGGCCAGGTCGACGCCCTGCTCGGCGGCGAGCTTGCGCACCAGCGGGGTGACATAGGCGCCGTCGTCGGCCGGCTTGGCGGCGGCCGGAGCGGCCGGGGCCTGGGCCGGAGCCGGGGCGGGAGCAGGAGCGGCCGGGGCCGGCTCGGGAGCCGGGGTGACCTGCTGCTGCGGGGCCGGGGCCGACGGGGCCTGCGGAGCCGGGGCGGGCTGCGCCGGGGCCGGAGCCGGGGTGGGCTCGGGCTGGGCCGGAGCGGCCGGGGCCTCCTGCGCCGGGGCGGCGGCCGGAGCCGCACCCGCCTCGCCGATGACGGCGAGCTTGGCGCCGACCTCGGCGGTCTCGTCCTCGCCGACCACGATCTCCAGCAGCGTGCCGGAGGTGGGGGCGGGGATCTCGGTGTCGACCTTGTCCGTCGACACCTCCAGCAGCGGCTCGTCGGCCTCGACGCTGTCACCGACCGACTTCAGCCAGCGGGTGACGGTGCCCTCGGTGACGGACTCGCCGAGCGCGGGCAGGACGACGTCCGTGCCCTCGGCGGAGCCGCCGCCGGTGGCGGCGTCGGCACTGGGAGCGGGCGCCGGGGCGGCCTGCTCGGTGGACGGGGCGGCAGCGGCCGGCTCGGGCGCCGGCTCGGCGACCTGCTCCGCGGCCGGGGCCTCGGCGGCGGCCGGCGCGCCGCTGCCGTCGTCGATCAGGGCCAGCTCGGCGCCGACCTCGACCGTCTCGTCCTCTGCGACCTTGATGGAGGCCAGGACACCGGCGGCGGGCGAAGGAATCTCGGTGTCGACCTTGTCGGTCGACACCTCGAGCAGCGGCTCGTCGGCCTCGACGCGCTCGCCCTCGGCCTTCAGCCAGCGGGTGACAGTGCCCTCGGTGACGCTCTCGCCGAGCGCCGGAAGGGTTACGGAAACCGCCATGGTTTCGGTTGCTCCTTACGGAAAGTGCGGAAGTCTGTGTCGTCGCGTGTGTCGACCGAGGGTCAGTCGTGCGCGTGGAGGGGCTTGCCGGCCAGGGCCAGGTGGGCCTCGCCGAGCGCCTCGCTCTGGGTCGGGTGGGCGTGGATGAGCTGCGCGACCTCGGCGGGCAGCGCCTCCCAGTTGTAGATCAGCTGGGCTTCGCCGACCTGCTCGCCCATGCGGTCGCCGACCATGTGGACGCCGACGACGGCACCGTCCTTGACCTGGACGAGCTTGATCTCGCCCGCGGTGCCAAGGATCTTGCTCCTGCCGTTGCCCGCGAGGTTGTACTTGAGAGCGACGACCTTGTCCGCGCCGTAGATCTCCTTGGCCTTGGCCTCGGTGATCCCCACGGAGGCGACCTCCGGGTGGCAGTACGTCACCCGCGGCACACCGTCGTAGTCGATCGGAACGGTCTTCAGACCGGCCAGGCGCTCCGCCACCAGGATGCCCTCGGCGAAGCCGACGTGCGCGAGCTGGAGGGTCGGGACGAGGTCACCGACGGCGGAGACGGTCGGCACGTTCGTGCGCATGTACTCGTCGACCAGGACATAGCCGCGGTCCATGGCGACGCCCTGCTCCTCGTAGCCGAGGCCCTGGGAGACCGGGCCGCGGCCGATGGCCACCAGCAGGATCTCGGCCTCGAACTCCTTGCCGTCGGCGAGGGTGACCTTGACGCCGTCCTGGGTGTACTCGGCCTTCTGGAAGAAGGTGCCCAGGTTGAACTTGATGCCGCGCTTGCGGAACGAGCGCTCCAGCAGCTTGGAGGAGTTCTCGTCCTCGACCGGGACGAGGTGCTTCAGGCCCTCGACGATCGTGACCTCGGTGCCGAAGGACTTCCACGCGGAGGCGAACTCGACGCCGATGACACCGCCGCCCAGGATGATCGCGGACTTCGGCACGCGGTCCAGGACGAGGGCGTGGTCGGAGGAGATGATCCGGTTGCCGTCGATGTCCAGGCCGGGCAGCGACTTCGGCACGGAGCCGGTCGCGAGCAGGATGTGGCGGCCCTCGACGCGGCGGCCGTTCACGTCGACGGAGGTGGGGGAGGACAGCCGGCCCTCACCCTCGATGTACGTCACCTTCCGGGAGGCGACGAGCCCCTGCAGGCCCTTGTACAGACCGGCGATCACGCCGTCCTTGTACTTGTGGACCCCGGCGATGTCGATGCCCTCGAAGGAGGCCTTCACACCGAACTGCTCGCTCTCGCGGGCCTGGTCGGCGATCTCGCCCGCGTGCAGCAGGGCCTTGGTGGGGATGCATCCCCGGTGCAGGCAGGTGCCGCCGACCTTGTCCTTCTCGATCAGGGCGACGTCCAGGCCCAGCTGCGCCCCGCGCAGGGCCGCGGCGTAACCACCGCTGCCACCGCCGAGGATCACTAGGTCGAAAACGGTGCTGGCGTCGTTCGCCACGTCACGTCCTCCATGCATGTGCGCCGTGAGCCGGTCGTCAGTGACCGGCAGGCGGCTGGTGTCCGGCCGCTCGTTCTTCGGCCCTTCGGTGGGGCCCTGTCCTGCCGAGCCCCATCTTCGCACTTGTCGGCACACATGGAGACGCCGGGCTGCGGTGTGAGACGCCACACGTTCAGATGAGAGCGCCCCGAACGCGCGCGGGGCTGTGCTTGATCTGCGGCTCTGCCGCCAAGGGGCGCGGGGAACTGCGCGAACAGCCCCCACGCCCCCGCACTCGCCGCACAACGGGCGAGACCGAGCTACTGGGCGACGATCAGCCCAGATCCCCCGCGGCCGTCAGCTCCGCCAGCCGCACCAGCGTCCGCACGGCCGTCCCCGTACCACCCTTCGGCGTGTACCCGAACGGCCCGCCCTCGTTGAAGGCCGGACCGGCGATGTCCAGGTGCGCCCAGGTGATGCCCTCGCCCACGAACTCGCGCAGGAACAGCCCGGCCACCAGCCCGCCGCCCATCCGCTCACCCATGTTCGCGATGTCGGCCGTGGCCGAGTCCATCCCCTTGCGCAGGTGCTCCGGCAGCGGCATCGGCCACGCCGGCTCCCCGACCTCCTCGGCGGCCTCGACCAGCGCCGCACGGAACGCGTCGTCGTTGCCCATGATCCCGAACGTCCGGTTGCCCAGCGCCAGCACCATCGCCCCGGTCAGCGTCGCCACGTCCACGATCGCGTCCGGCTTCTCCTGCGACGCCGCCCACAGCGCGTCGGCCAGCACCAGCCGGCCCTCCGCGTCGGTGTTGAGCACCTCCACCGTCTTGCCGCTGTACATCCGCAGCACGTCGCCGGGACGGGTCGCGGACCCGGAGGGCATGTTCTCGGCCAGGGCGAGCCAGCCGGTGACGTTGACCTCCAGGCCGAGACGCGCGGCGGCGACGACCGCGGCGAACACCGAGGCCGCACCGGCCATGTCGCACTTCATCGTCTCGTTGTGACCGGCCGGCTTCAGCGAGATGCCGCCCGAGTCGTAGGTGATGCCCTTGCCGACGAAGGCGAGGTGCTTCTTCGCCTTGGAGGAGGTGTACGACAGCTTGACCAGGCGCGGGGTGGCCGAGGAGCCGGAGCCGACGCCGAGGATGCCGCCGTAGCCGCCCTTGGTCAGGGCCTTGTCGTCGAGCACCTGGATCTTGATGCCGTGTTCCTTGGCCGCGGCCTGGGCGATCGCGGCGAACGACTCGGGGTTCAGGTCGTTCGGAGGGGTGTTGACCAGGTCGCGGGAGCGGTTGAGCTCCTCGGACACGGCGACGGCACGCTCGACGGCGGCCTTGTACGCCTTGTCGCGCGGCTTGCCGCCGAGCAGGACGACCTCGGCGAGGGGCGCCTTGCCGTTCTTCGCCTTGGCGTCCTTGCCGTTGTCCTTGTAGGCGTCGAAGGAGTACGCCCCGAGCAGTGCGCCCTCCCCGATCGCACCGGCGTCGGCGGCGTCGCCAAGCGGCAGCGCGAAGGCGGCCTTCTTCGATCCGGCCAGGGCACGGGCGGCGACACCGGCGGCCTTGCGCAGCGCCTCGGTGCCGTACTCGGTGTCCTTCTCGGGCACCGCGCCCAGTCCGACCGCCAGGACGAGCGGTGTCTTGAAGCCGGACGGCGCCGGCAGCTTCGTCACCTCGCCCTCGCCGCCGGAGGCGCCGAGAGTCTCCAGGACGCCGGCGAGCCTGCCGTCGTACGCCTTGTCCACGGCCTCGGCGCCCGGTGCGACGACCGGTCCCTTGGCACCCTTGGCGACACCGATGACGATCGCGTCGGCCCGCAGGCCGGGCGCCGCCGAGGTGCTGAGAGTGAGAGCAGTCACGGTGGTGAAATCTCGCTTCCGATGTGAAGTTGCAGTGGTCGAACGGTGTGGGTCGACCGGGCCCGAAAGCCGACCCTAAGGGCCGGGCGGCAATCTCCCGTCGTCCGCCCGAAGGGCGGGCCCGGCGGGAGATTGCCGACCGACCCTAATCCGACCTCAGGGTCCGGTTACCACGGGGCCTTCCCAGGTGCGGCGAACACTCGACGACGAGACTACGCGCGTGGCCCCGTTCGCTCATTCCTGCGGGCGTTCACCGGTCGGTGGCGTAGTGGCCAATTCCTGACGCCTCACACCGGTGAGCCGGGTCACACTCGTCGCGATCCGGTGATCATCTTCGGGGTACGCCGCCCCACACCCTGGAGAACGCCCCGTGAGACGCCCGTCCCTGCTCGTCACCGTGCTCGTCCTGCTCCTCGCGGGCTGCGTCCAGGCCCCCGACGACAAGCCCGGCCCCCGCTGGCGGCCCCGCCCCGGTACCGCCTGGCAGTGGCAGCTCAGCGGACGCCTGGACACCTCCGTCGACGTGCCGGTCTACGACATCGACGGCTTCGACCACTCCGAGGACACCGTCACCCGGCTGCACCGCGACGGCCGCAAGGTCATCTGCTACCTCTCCACCGGCGCCTGGGAGGAGTTCCGCCCGGACGCCGGCGACTTCCCGAAGGGCGTCCTCGGCCGCGGCAACGGCTGGAAGGGCGAGCGCTGGCTCGACATCCGCCGTACCGACGTCCTGGAGCCGCTCATGGCGGCCCGCATCGACATGTGCCGCGACAAGGGCTTCGACGCGGTGGAGCCCGACAACATGGACGGCTACCGCAACGACACGGGCTTCGAGCTCACGGCCACCGACCAGCTGCGCTACAACCGCCTCGTCGCCCGGCTGGCCCACGACCGGGGCCTGGCCGTCGGCCTGAAGAACGACCTGGACCAGATCCCGGAACTGGTCGGGGACTTCGACTTCGCGGTCAACGAACAGTGCGCCCAGTACGGCGAATGCGCGGCCCTGAAGCCGTTCGTCGCCGTCGGCAAGGCCGTCTTCCACGTCGAGTACGAGCTCCCCACCGCCCGCTTCTGCGCCGACTCGCGGCGCCTGAAGCTCAGTTCACTGCTCAAGAAGTACGAACTAGGGGCGTGGCGACGGGCCTGCTGAGCCCGAAGCCGGTGACCGCGGTGCCCGCGACCCGGTCGGCGAGGGACCGGCGGCCGGGGGAGAGTACGGGCAGCGCGTTCAGCAGGAACAGCACCACGGCGACCGCCCACACCAGCACCGACAGCACCAGCTGACCCTCCACCAGCAGCACGCAGGCGACGGCGTACACGGCGACGTCCGTCACGGTGGTGACCGCGGCCCGCCGGGCGGCCCTGACCCTGCCGGGGAGGTGCGGGGCGACCTTCAGCCCGGTCAGGGCCTTGCCGAGGGTGCGCCCGGCCAGGGCCAGGCAGGCCCACTGGTAGAGGAACACCGTCAGCACCAGCAGCCCGAAGGCCTGCTCGACGTACAGCACCGACTTGTCCCACAGGGAGAGGCCCAGGTCCTGGGAGGCGTCGAGCACGTCACCGCGCGAGGTCAGCAGGTCCCAGCCGCCGCGGGTGGCCAGTTCGGGCACGTCCGTGACGAGCGCGGAGACCCGGTGGAAGGTGAGTACGGCGAGCGCCGAGGCCAGCGCCACGACCAGCGTGAAATCGACGAGCCAGGCCAGCACCCGGCGCAGCTTCGGCATGAACGTCCCCCGATCGATGGTGTGTCGCGGCAGGAAGCTAGCGGCTGGGCGCTCCGGGCAGGAGGGGCACGCGGAGATCGTTTCAGCCTGGTGACAGAAGGAGGTCCGGTCCGGCGACGGACGCGTTCTCAGCCCAGTGAGACAACGACCAGTGCCGTGGTCGCCGCCGTCTCCGCCAGAGCGCCGAAGACGTCACCCGTGATGCCGCCGAAGCGCCGGGTGCAGTGCCGCAGCAGGGCTTCGGCGGCGGCCAGGGAGAGGACGACCGCGAGTACGGCCCGGATCGTGTCGTACGGCCCGAAGAGGGCACCCACCGCCGCGGCGGCCCCGATGACGGCCACGACGGCCACCGCGGCCCCCCGCACCGGCACCACACCCGCGACCGCCGCCCCCAGCCCCTCCGGCCGCGCCGCCGGTACCCCGGCCCGGGCCGCCAGGGTCAGGGCCAGCCGCGCGACGGTCGCCGAGACGACGGCGGCGCACGCGCCCGCGCCCGGGGAGGCGTCGTAGGCCTGGGCGAGCGCGGCGGCCTGCGCGAGCAGGACGAGGACGAGGGTGATGACCCCGAACGGCCCGATGTCCGACTGCTTCATGATCCGCAGCGCGTCCTCGGCGGGCTTGCCGCTGCCCAGCCCGTCGGCGGTGTCCGCGAGCCCGTCGAGATGCAGTCCCCGGGTGAGGACGGCCGGTACGGCGACGGTCGCCACGGCGGCGAGCGGGGCGCCCGCGCCGAGGAGCAGCAGCACAAGCCCGAGCCCGGCGGCGGCGGTGCCGACCGCGAGACCGGCCAGCGGCGCGCACAGCATGCCGCCGCGTGCGGCCTCCCTGTCCCACCGCGTCACCCGGACGGGGATCACCGTGAGGGTGCCGAAGGCGAAGCGGAGGCCGTCGAGGGGCGAAGTGGTGGACACCGGCGCAGGCTACCCGCCGGTCAGGAGAGCCGGAGCGGCAGCCGAGGATAAAGTTCACATATGGGATGGCTGGAGCGGAACATCATCGAACCGGGCAAGCTGCCTCTGCTTCTCGCTCTCGTCGCCTTCGTGCTGACCTTCCTCATCACCCGGCTCATCACCCGCCTCATCCGGGCGGGCAAGGGCCCCTTCGGCAACATCAGCAGCGGCGGCGTCCATGTCCACCACGTGGTCCCCGGGGTCATCCTGACGATCGTCGGGGGCTTCGGAGCGGTCGCCGGGGGCCGGCACGGCTTCGGCGCGTGTCTGGCCGCGGTGGTCTTCGGCATCGGCGCGGGCCTCGTGCTGGACGAGTTCGCCCTGGTCCTGCACCTCGCCGACGTGTACTGGACCCCGGACGGCCGAAAGAGCGTGGAGATGGTCGTCCTCACCGCCTCACTGGTCGGCCTGCTGCTGATCGGCTTCTCGCCGCTGGGCGTCGACGACCTCAACGACGACCAGCAGCAGAACCGCGCCGTGGTCCTGGTGAACATCGTGGTGAACTTCGCGTTCGCCCTCATCGCCCTGTTCAAGGGCAAGGTCCGGCTCGCGGTCGTCGGCGTGATCATCCCCTTCGTGGCCCTGGTCGCGGCCGTACGGCTGGCCCGGCCCACCTCCCCGTGGGCCAAACGCTTCTACCGCAACCGGCCCCGCGCCCGGGCCAAGTCCGCCCTGCGCTCCTACCACCACGACCGCCGCTGGGCGACCCCCATGCGCGCCGTTCAGGACTGGATCGGTGGCGCGCCCGACCCCGAACCCGCCCGGTCCCTCGAACGCCGCTGACGCAGCTCGCCCACCGCGCACAGCACCAGCACCGCCACGATCGCCGCGAGGTGCTCCTTGCCCGCGAGGTTCTCCTTGAGCACCACCTCGACCACCATCGCCACGATGACCACCGAGGCCGTGACGTACGCCCGGTAGCGCCACCCCAGGAAGACCGCCAGGCCCACCACGGCCGCCGACGGCCCGGTGTCCACCACCCAGGCGTCCGAGGCGGGCAGACCGAGCGGAGAGTGCGGGCCGAGCCGGATGCCCAGGCGCGCGTACAGCGTGCCCGCGAGCGTCGCGACGTAGGCGACGGCCAGGGTCCGCCACCGGCCCAGGCACAGCTCGGCGATGCCGAACACCAGCAGGATCTGCACCAGCGCGCCCCACACCGGCAGATCCAGCGCGGGCACGAACAGCGACAGCGGCGTGCGCAGCAACGCCAGCCACAGCGGGTCCTCGGCGCGCACGGCGCCGACGTCCTGCACGAACCGGTAACCCCACGACTGGTGGTGCACGACATGCAGCACGGCCGTGAGACACACGGCCGTGACCGCCATCGGCACCGCCCGCCACCGCCGCGCGGCCAGCGGCCCGCGCGCCGCGGCGTACAGCGCACCCCATTCGGCGCGGGCCCAGCGGGCGAGCGTGGTCATCCGGCGGTCGTCCTCGTCGGTGCGTGGATACGTCTGCGGGTGTCTGCGACTCAGTCAAACCGACACCACGTTCCAAGACCGACCGGAACGGGACGACGTTGAGCCAGGCGTGCGTGACCTGGATCTCGGGACCGCTACTGCCCGGCGGCCCCCGGCGCGCCGGCCTCCCCGGACTGCTCGGATCCCTCAGACCCCTCAGGCCGCTCGGACCCCTCAGGCCGCTCGGATCCCTCGGGCTCCTCGGACTCCTTCGGCTTCTCGGGCAGCTCGGCCGCCAGCGCCGCCGCGGCCTGCACGAGCGGCAGGGCCAGCAGACCTCCCGCGCCCTCCCCGACGGTCACCCCGTGGTTCAGCAGCGGCTCCAGGGCCATCCGGTCCAGCGCCTTGGCCTGCCCGGGCTCGCCGCTGTCGTGCGCGGCCAGCCACCAGTCCGGCGCCCGGAACGCGATCCGCTGCGCGACCAGCGCGCACGCGGCCGTCACGACCCCGTCGAGCACCACCGGCAGTTTGCGCACCGCGCTCTGCAGCAGGAAGCCCGTCATCGCGGCGACATCGGCCCCGCCCACCGCGGCCAGCAGCCGCAACTGGTCCCCGAGCACCGGCCGGGCCCGGCGCAGGGCGTCCCGGATCGCCGCGCACTTGCGCATCCACGCCAGGTCGTCGATCGCCAGTCCGCCGCGCCCGGTGACGACCGACGCGTCGACCCCGCACAGCGCCGCGACCAGCACACCCGCCACCGTGGTCCCGCCGACGCTCACATCGCCGAGCACCACCAGGTCCGTACCGGCGTCGGCCTCCTCGTCGGCCACCGCGACACCGGCCCGGAACGCCGCCTCCGCCTCCTGTGCCGTCAGCGCGTCCTCGATGTCGATCCGGCCGCTGCCGCGCCGCACCCGGTGCCGTACGACGTCCTCCGGCAGGCCCTCGGGGTCGCAGTCCAGAGCCATGTCGACGATCCGCACCGGCACGCCCAGCCGCCGCGCCAGCACCGACACCGGCCGGCCGCCCTCCAGTACCTCGCGCACCAACTCCCCGGCGCCGCCCGCCGGCCGGGCCGAGACGCCCAGCTCGGCGATGCCGTGGTCACCGGCGAAGAGCACCACCCGCGGCCGTTCGACCGGCCGGACCGGCACCGCGGACTGCGCCGCCGCCAGCCACTCACCCAGTTCGTCGAGGCGGCCCAGCGATCCGGGGGGCACGATCTGTCGCTCCCGGCGTGCCTCGGCGTCACGGCGGACCCCGCCGTCCGGACGCTCGATCAGATCGGTGAAGTCGTCGAGATTAAGCGAGCTCATTCGCCGAACAGTACCGGCCCCGGTCGAACAGCAGGGCGCCACGTCACCACTCCGCCACGGCGACATCGTTGCACCCAAGATCGGCATCCCATACGTTCCGTTTTGCAGCGGATTGTCGTACTCGCGCCCGGAGCCGCCCATGCCCGCACAGCCCGTCTCCTCCGCACCCCCCGCCCCACAAGCGACCACACCGGTCCACGAACCGCGCCGGGAGGACTGCCCCTGGTGCGGCTCCGACCGGCTGCGCAACCGGCTGCGCACCGGTGACCTGCGGCAGTACAAGCCGGGCAGCTTCACCGTCGACTCCTGCCGGGAGTGCGGGCACACCTTCCAGAACCCCCGCCTCACCGTGGAGGGCCTGGCCCTCTACCACCGGACCGTGCGCGGGGCGCCCAGGGACCCGGCGAGCGACGGCCTCCTCGCCCTGCGCGGCAGCCCGCGCCGGCACCGCTCGGCCGCCCGCGCGATGCTGCGCTGCGGCGAGCCGGAGAGCTGGCTCGACGTCGGCACCGGCCACGCCCGCTTCCCCGCCACCGCCCGGCAGTTCTTCCCCTACACCGCCTTCGACGGCCTGGACCCCACCCCGCGCGTGGTCCGCGCCCGCACCGCCGAGCGCGTCGAGGAAGCCCACGTCGGCCGCCTCACCGACCCCCGGATCGCCGCCCCGCTGCGCGCCCGCTACGACGTGGTCAGCATGCTCCACCACCTGGAGGGCACCCCCGACCCCCGGGCCGAACTCCGGGCCGCCCTCCGCGTCCTGCGCCCCGGCGGCCACCTGCTCATCGAGACCCTGAGCCCGCGCAGCGTCTTCGCCGCCCTGCTGGGCCGCTGGTGGCTCCCCTACGACCAGCCGCGCCACCTCCACCTGCTGCCCCCGCAGAACGTCCGCGCGGAACTGGAGGCGGCCGGCTGCACGATCCTGACGCTGGACCACCGCCCGGTCCACGTCCCCCACGACCTCGCGGGCGCCACCTCCCTGGCCCTCTCGCACGCCCTGCCGGCCCCGGACACCCCCTGGCGGGCGATCCCCCCGCCCCCCGTGCAGCGGCACACCCGCGCGGCCCTGCTCCGCGCGGGCATCCCCCTGGTCGCCGTGGCGGCGCTGGCCGACCAGCTCATCGCCCCGGTGACCCGCCGCACCCGCTTCGCGAACACCTACCGGGTGATCGCCCGCACCGCCCCGTAGACCCGACGGTGGTCCTGCCGCGCCCCGGTCAGCCCCGCAGGACCACCGCCTGCCCCGCCACCACCAGCAGCACGTGCTCGCACTCGGCCGCGAACCCCGCGTTCAGCCGCCCGAGTTCATCGCGATAGCGCCGCCCCGACGCCGTCGACGGCACGATCCCCGACCCCACCTCGTTCGACACGGCCACCACCGTCCGCCGGGTGCCCCGCACCGCCTCGGTGAGCTCCAGCACCCGCTCCCGCAGGGCCTTCTCGCCCCGCTCCGCCCACACCGCGTCGTCCCACGCCCCGACGGAGTCCATCGCGTCCGTCAGCCACAACGACAGACAGTCGACCAGCAGCGGCGGCCCCTCCTCCGTCAGCAACGGCACCAGATCGCAGGTCTCGACCGTCTGCCACGAACCCGGCCGCCGCTCCCGGTGCGCCGCCACCCGCGAGGACCACTCCGTGTCCCCGTTGCGCGATCCGCCCGTCGCCACGTACAGCACGTCCGGGAAGGCCTCCAGCCGCCGCTCGGCCTCCACCGACTTGCCCGAACGGGCCCCGCCCAGCACCAGCGTCCGGCGCGGCACGTCCGGCACGTCCTCGTACGCCCCCACCGCCAGCGTCACCCCGTCCGGTACGGCCCGCGCCCCGGCCGCCGCGAGCCGCCGCCCGAGCTCGGGGCCGGGCGGCACGTCGTGGTCCAGATGGACGGCGAGCACGTCGGTCGTCGGCCCGATCGCCCCCACCGCCCGCAGCTTCGCCAGCGCGTCCGGCCGCCCCACCACGTCCGCGAGCACCATGTCGTACGACTCGGCCGGCTCCGCCAGACCCGCGGGCGCCCCGCCCGGCGGCAGATACAACAGCCGCTGCCCCTCCGGCCCGGTCACCGCGTACCCGGTGCCCGGCGCGTCCAGCGCCACCGCCCGCACCCGGTGCCCCGTCAGCAGCGTCAACTCCCGCCCGTCCGGAACCCGTCCGGGCTGCGGCAGCCCCGCGGGCACCTCGACCGCGGGACCGTTGTGCGGATGCGACAACAGCACCTGCCGCACGCCGGTCAGGGAACGGCCCGCCCGCGCAGCGGCGAACGCCGCGCCCGGTGTCAGGTCGAGCAGCAGCGCCCCGTCCACGAGCAACGCGGTGGCCGCCCGCGCGTCCGGCCCGAGAGCGGCCGCACAGGCCGCGCAGGGACAGTCGGGGCGGGGCAGACCCGCGGGGGCACCGGTGCCGAGCAGAGTAAGTTCCACGCCCCGATTCTGACCCGTGAGCATGAGACATGCGTGATGGAGACGCCCCCGAAGGGGCGCGGGCCGTGTCGATGTGCGGCTCCGCCGCGCGGGCGCGACCGGCCCACCACGATCTGTAACGCCCCACCCGGCGGAGCGCTTACGCTCTGAGAGGGGGCCGGACCAAGATCCGGCTTTTCGCTGTGCAGTGTGCTCACACATGGGAGGCGTACATGGCGGCATGGACGTGGCGGTTCGAGAAGACCGACGGGACGGAGGTCCAGCCCGCGGTGCCGCCGGAGGAGTTCCCCACCCAGGGGGACGCCGAGTCCTGGATCGGAGAGCACTGGAAGGCCCTTCAGGAGGGCGGCGCCGACCAGGTGCGGCTGTTCGAGGACGTCACGGAGATCTACGGGCCGATGAGCCTGCACGCGGCCGAGGCGTGAGCCCGGTGGGCGGGGGCCGACGGCCCTCGCCCACACCCCCTCCTCCGCGGATCAGCCGCGTACCCCGCACAGGTGCAGCAGCGCGGCCACCCCGCGGTACGGATCGGTCCGCCCGGCCTTCTCCTCCACCGCGAGCAGCGTCTCCACGTCGTCCGGGGCCTCGGCGCCGTCCGCCGCCGTGTCGGTGAACACCCGCACCCCGTACCAGGCGTGCAGCGGCGCCCCGATCCCCGCGAGCGTCGCCGTCAGGTCCTTCAGCCGGTCGGCCCGTACGTCGAGCCCGAGCCGGTTCCGGTAGGCGACCGTGTCGAAGGCCGCCAGCGCCGCGGACCAGTCGCCGGACAGGCCCGGCCGGATCGCGAGCGCGTCCCCGTTGCGCACGAGCAGCGACAGCAGCCCGCCCGGCGCGAGCATCCGGGCGAGGCCCGCCAGCAGCGGGTCGGGCTCCTCGACGTACATGAGGACGCCGTGGCACAGCACGACGTCGAAGCTGCCCGGCAGGAAGTGCACGCCGGTGTCCCGGCCGTCGCCCTCGATGATCCGCATCCGCTCCCGGATGCCCTCCGGTTCCCCGGCGAGGGACTCCCGGGCCACGGCGACCATCGTGGCGTCCTGCTCCAGACCGGTCACCTGGTGCCCGGCCCGGGCCAGCCGCAGCGCCTGGGTGCCCTGGCCCATCCCCACGTCCAGCACCCGCAGGCGCTTGCCGACCGGGAACCGGCCGACTATCTGCTCGTCCAGCTGGCGGGCCACCAGCTCCTGCCGGACGACATCGCGCAGCCCGCCCAGCTTGTCCAGCCAGGCAT
Source organism: Streptomyces sp. NPDC007929 (assembly GCF_042959065.1). NCBI lineage: Bacteria > Bacillati > Actinomycetota > Actinomycetes > Kitasatosporales > Streptomycetaceae > Streptomyces > Streptomyces sp. NPDC007929. The sequence goes on from NZ_JBIBKD010000018.1 coordinate 50,452, forward strand.
CCGCCGCACCCCCGGAGAACGGCGTCGTGGTCAGGGCCGCTCTCCGCGCTTGACCTGGGGCTTCGGCAGCCGGAGCCGGCGCATCTGGAGGGAGCGCATCAGGGCGTAGGCGACGGCGCCGCGCTTGTTCTCACCCGCGAAGCGCTCGTTCAGCTGCTTCTTCAGACGGAAGGACGTGACGAACGAGTCGAGCACGATCAGCACGATCACCACGAGCCACAGCAGCAGCGCGACGTTCTGCAGCGCGGCCACCCGCACCATGCTCAGCACGAGGATGACCACGGCCATCGGCAGGAAGAACTCCGCGATGTTGAACCGCGAGTCCACGAAGTCGCGCGCGAACCGGCGGACCGGCCCCTTGTCACGCGCGGGCAGATAGCGCTCGTCGCCGCTCGCCAGCGCCTGGCGCTGCCGCTCCATCGCGGTACGGCGCTCCTCGCGCTGTCGCTTGGCGGCCTCCTTGCGCGTCATCGACGTGTTGGCCACGCTGCGGCGCGAGGACTGGGCCTGGCTGCGCTTGGGCGTGGGGCGGCCCTTGGGGGCCTCGGGGTGACGGGGCTGACTGGAGTCGGTCACCGGCGCCTTGACGGCGTCCTGGGCCTTCTCATCCTTCGCACGGCTTCGGAACACAAAACCCAAGGGTAAGGGCTTCCGGGCATGGACCCCAGCCCCGTGGGGAACGATCCGGCAACACCAGTCGTCTGTAAGGGGACAGAGGGGACGTTGTGTACGCCTCCGGAGGATTCCGGGGTGCACGGCTCCGGTGACCCCGGGGACCACCTACTCCCTACGCCGGAGCGGGAGCGTACGCAGTCGTCCTTGGGGATGAGCGCATCCGTCCCCGAACAGTGCGGTAATGGATGCAGGGCCCGTACTGTGGGTTCTGTCGCAGGAGCAGCTGCCGGAGTCGGTCAGAAGGGGGCGCGCGAAGCCCATGAGCGGTGTCATGAAGCGTATGGGGATGATCTTCCGCGCGAAGGCGAACAAGGCCCTTGACCGGGCCGAGGACCCGCGCGAAACCCTCGATTACTCGTACCAGAAGCAGCTGGAGCTGCTCCAGAAGGTCCGCCGCGGGGTCGCCGACGTGGCGACCAGCCGCAAGCGCCTGGAACTGCAGCTGAACCAGCTGCAGTCGCAGTCCGGCAAGCTGGAGGACCAGGGCCGCAAGGCGCTCGCGCTGGGCCGTGAGGACCTGGCCCGGGAGGCGCTCTCCCGCCGCGCCGCCCTCCAGCAGCAGGTGACCGACCTGGAGACCCAGCACGCGACGCTCCAGGGCGAGGAGGAGAAGCTCACCCTCGCGGCCCAGCGGCTCCAGGCCAAGGTCGACGCCTTCCGCACGAAGAAGGAGACGATCAAGGCGACGTACACGGCGGCGCAGGCGCAGACCCGGATCGGCGAGGCCTTCTCCGGCATCTCCGAGGAGATGGGCGACGTCGGCCTGGCCATCCAGCGCGCCGAGGACAAGACCGCCCAGCTCCAGGCCCGCGCCGGCGCGATCGACGAGCTGCTCGCCTCCGGCGCCCTCGACGACCCCTCCGGCATGCACAAGGACGACATCCAGGCCGAGCTGGACCGGCTCTCCGGTGGTACGGATGTAGAGCTGGAGCTGCAGCGCATGAAGGCCGAGCTGGCCGGCGGGCCGAGCGGCGGACAGCAGGCCATCGAGGGCGGCTCCGACGGGCAGCAGGCCCAGCAGCAGCCGCAGGACACTCCGCGCTTCGACAAGCAGTAGGGGTCCACGCCTAGGAGGGCGACATGATCGTACGGATCATGGGGGAGGGCCAGGTGAGGCTGGCCGACGGCCACCTCGCCGAGCTGAACGAGCTGGACGACGAACTCCTCGCGGAGATGGAGAAGGGCGACGGCCCCGGCTTCCGCCGCACCCTCCAGGCCCTCCTGTCCAGGGTCCGCGACCTCGGCGACCCCCTCCCGGACGACTCCCTGGAACCGTCGGAACTGATCCTGCCGTCCCCCGACGCGACCCTGGAGGAGGTCCGGGAGCTGCTCAGCGACGACGGCTTGATCCCAGGCTGACCCCGATGCGGGCATGCGTGCCGCTAGGGGCGGCACGGGTGGGCGCAGCGGCACCCCGCTCCGCCGGGTTGCGCCAACGCCCCGACCTCAGCCCCAGCGCCCGGCACCTCACACACCCCCAGACGGCCCGGCTACCGTAAACACCCGTGAGCACCCTCGCGCGGGCCAGACACCAGGCCAAAGCGCACCCCCTGGCCCTGGACGCCGTCCTGGCCGCCGCCGTCCTGGTCTGCATGGTCGCCGGCTCCTTCGTGGAACCCCGGCACCGCGACAGCGTCAACTGGGTCCTGCGCACCCCCGACCCCCTCAGCCTCGTCCTCATGACCCTCGGCGCCGCGGCCCTGGTCTTCCGCCGCCGCGCCCCCATGGCGGTCCTCGCCCTCACCGGCACCCTGTCCGTCATCGAGTCCGTCACCGGCGACCCCCGCGCCCCCGTCGCGATGTCCGCGGTGATCGCCCTCTACACCGTCGCCTCCACCACCGACCGCCCCACCACCTGGCGGGTCGGCCTGCTCACCATGACCGTGCTGACCGGCGCCGCCATGGCCGCCGGACCACTGCCCTGGTACGCCCAGGAGAACCTCGGCATCTTCGCCTGGACCGGCATCGGCGCCACCGCCGGTGACGCCGTCCGCAGCCGCCGCGCCTTCGTCCAGGCCATCCGGGAACGCGCGGAGCGGGCCGAGCGCACCCGCGAGGAGGAGGCCCGCCGCCGGGTCGCCGAGGAACGGCTGCGCATCGCCCGGGACCTGCACGACGTGGTCGCCCATCACATCGCCCTGGTCAACGTGCAGGCCGGGGTCGCGGCCCACGTGATGGACAAGCGCCCCGACCAGGCCAAGGAGGCCCTCGCACACGTCCGCGAGGCCAGCCGCTCCGCGCTGGGCGAGCTCCGCGCCACCGTCGGCCTGCTCCGGCAGTCCGGCGACCCGGAGGCCCCCACCGAACCCGCCCCGGGCCTGGACCGCCTCGACGAACTCACCGGCACCTTCCGCAACGCCGGACTGCACGTCGAGGTGGCCCGCGCCGACCAGGGCACCACCCTTCCCGCCGCCGTCGACCTGGCCGCCTACCGGATCATCCAGGAGGCCCTCACCAACGTGCAGAAGCACGCCGGGCCCCGGGCCAGGGCCGAGATCAGCGTCGTACGCGTCGGACCGAACATCGAGATCACCGTGCTCGACGACGGCAGCGGCGAGAACGAGACCCAGGACAGCGGCGGCGGCCACGGGCTGCTCGGCATGCGCGAGCGCGTCAGCGCCCTGCGCGGCACCCTCACCACCGGTCCCCGCTACGGCGGCGGCTTCCGCGTCCATGCGATCCTGCCGCTCAAGAACCGCACACCGACCGGGGAGGACCCCGCATGACCATCCGTGTCCTGCTCGCCGACGACCAGGCGCTGCTGCGCAGCGCCTTTCGCGTGCTCGTCGACTCCGAGCCCGACATGGAGGTGGTCGGCGAGGCGTCCGACGGCGCGGAAGCGGTCCGGCTGTCGAAGGAGCAGCGCGCCGACGTCGTGCTGATGGACATCCGCATGCCGGGCACCGACGGTCTCGCCGCGACCCGCATGATCAGCGCCGACCCCGAGCTCGCCGACGTCCGGGTGGTGATCCTGACGACGTTCGAGGTCGACGACTACGTCGTGCAGTCGCTGCGGGCGGGCGCCTCCGGCTTCCTCGGCAAGGGCTCCGAGCCCGAGGAACTGCTGAACGCCATCCGGATCGCGGCCGGTGGGCAGGCCCTGCTCTCCCCGGCGGCCACCACCGGTCTGATCGCCCGGTTCCTCGCCACGGACGACCCGGCCGACGGCGACCGCGACCCGGCCCGCGGCGAACGGCTCGACTCGCTCACCGTCCGGGAGCGCGAGGTGCTGGTCCAGGTCGCCGGAGGGCACTCCAACGACGAGATCGCCGAGCGCCTCGAAGTCAGTCCGCTGACGGTGAAGACGCATGTCAACCGGGCCATGGCCAAGCTCGGCGCCCGGGACCGCGCCCAGCTCGTCGTCACCGCGTACGAATCCGGTCTGGTCCGCCCAAGGGTGGAGTGAGCTCGACCCGGGCGTACTGCGGCCGGAGTATGCGCCGCATAAGGATTTGGACCTGGGGGCTACGAAACCCGCTTCCCGCATGACTCAGGGTGTAAAGGCGGGCGCTCGTCCGCGCGTCCGCTGCCGCTTCTGCCGCTAAACAGAAGAGAGACCCTCACCCATGTCCTGGCTGTCCAGGTTCAGCCTCGCGCAACGGGCCTTGATCGGGCTGATGTCGATCATCGCGCTCGTCTTCGGGGCGATCGCGATACCCCAGCTCAAGCAGCAGCTGCTGCCCACCATCGAACTGCCCATGGTGTCCGTACTGGCGCCGTACCAGGGTGCGTCCCCGGACGTGGTCGAGAAGCAGGTCGTCGAGCCCATCGAGGACAGCCTCGAAGCCGTCGACGGCATCAGCGGCGTCACCTCCACCGCCAGCGAGGGCAACGCCGTGATCATGGCGTCCTTCGACTACGGCAGCGGCACCGAGCAGCTGGTCGCCGACGTTCAGCAGGCCGTCAACCGGGCCCGCGTCCAGCTCCCGGACGACGTCGACCCGCAGGTCGTCGCCGGTTCCACGGACGACATCCCCACCGTCGTCCTCGCCGTCACCTCCGGCCGCGACCAGCAGGCCCTGGCCGACCAGCTCGACAAGACCGTCGTGCCGGACCTCAAGAGCATCGACGGCGTCGGCCAGGTCACCGTCGACGGGGTGCGCGACCTCCAGGTCACCGTCACCCCCGACGACGCGAAGCTCGCCAAGGCGGGCCTGACCTCGCTGTCCGTCTCCGAGGCGCTCAAGGCCGGCGGCGCCACCGTCCCGGCGGGCTCCTTCGACGAGGACGGCGCCAACCGCACCGTCCAGGTCGGCGGCGGTCTCACCTCGCTGAAGCAGATCCAGGACCTGATGGTCACGGGCGAGCCCGGCAAGGGCAAGCCGGTGCGCCTCGGCGACGTGGCCACGGTGAAGCAGCAGGAGGCCCCGGCCGACTCCATCACCCGTACCGACGGCAAGCCCAGCCTCGCCGTCGCCGTCACCATGGACCGCGACGGCAGCGCGGTCGCCATCTCCGACGCCGTCCAGGACAAGCTCCCCGAGCTGCGCAAGGACCTCGGCTCGGGCGCCACCCTCACCGTCGTCAGCGACCAGGGCCCGGCGGTCTCGAAGTCCATCAAGGGCCTGACCACCGAGGGCGCGCTCGGTCTGCTCTTCGCCGTCCTGGTGATCCTGGTCTTCCTGGCGTCGATCCGCTCCACCCTCGTGACCGCGGTGTCCATCCCGCTGTCGGTGGTCCTCGCCCTGATCGTGCTGTGGACGCGCGACCTGTCGCTGAACGTCCTGACGCTGGGCGCCCTGACCATCGCCATCGGCCGGGTCGTCGACGACTCGATCGTGGTCCTGGAGAACATCAAGCGCCACCTCGGCTACGGCGAGGAGCGTCACTCGGCGATCCTCCAGGCGGTCCGTGAAGTCGCCGGCGCGGTGACGTCCTCGACGCTCACCACCGTCGCGGTGTTCCTGCCGATCGGCCTGGTCGGCGGCATGGTGGGCGAGCTGTTCGGCTCGTTCAGCCTGACCGTGACGGCCGCCCTGCTCGCGTCGCTCCTGGTCTCCCTGACGGTCGTGCCGGTCCTGTCGTACTGGTTCCTGCGCCCGCCCAAGGGCACCCCGGAGGACGCGGCCGAGGCCCGCCGGATCGCCGAGGAGAAGGAGGCCAAGAGCCGCCTCCAGCGCATCTACGTCCCGGTCCTGCGGTTCGCGACCCGCCGCCGGCTCACCAGCGTCGCCCTCGCGATCGTCGTACTCGTCGGCACGTTCGGCATGGCGCCGCTGCTGAAGACGAACTTCTTCGACCAGGGCGAGGTCGAGGTCCTCACGGTCAAGCAGGAGCTGAAGCCCGGCACCAGCCTGGCGGCCACCGACGTCCAGGCGAAGAAGGTCGAGCGGCTGCTCGCCGACACCGAGGGCGTGAAGGACTACCAGGTCACCATCGGCTCGTCCGGCTTCCTGGCCGCCTTCGGCGGCGGCACGGACACCAACCAGGCCTCGTACCAGGTGATGCTGGAGGACTCGGCCTCCGCCGAGAACGTCCAGGACGGCATCGAGAAGGGCCTGGCCGGGCTGAAGGGCATCGGCACCACCACCATCACCGCCGGCGACGGCTTCGGCGCCCAGGACCTCAGCGTGGTGGTGAAGGCCGCCGACGCCGACGTGCTGCGTACGGCGTCGGAGGAGGTCCGCAAGACGGTCGCCTCGCTCGACGACGTCACGGACGTCACCAGCGACCTCTCGCAGAGCGTGCCGCGCATCTCGGTCAAGGCCAACGCCAAGGCGGCCGCGGCCGGGTTCAACGACCAGACCCTCGGCGGCGCCGTCGCCCAGGCCGTGCGCGGCACCCCGGCGGCCAAGGCGGTCCTGGACGACACCGAGCGCGATGTCGTCATCCGCTCGGCCGAGCCCGCCACCACCCTGAAGCAGCTGAAGGACCTGCGCCTGGGCGCGGCGGTGAAGCTCGGCGACATCGCCACCGTCAAGCTGGTCGACGGCCCGGTCTCCATGACCCGCATCGACGGCCAGCGCGCGGCCACCATCACCGCCAAGCCGGTCGGCGACAACACCGGCGCGGTCAGCACCAAGCTCCAGAGCGAGATCGACGCGCTGAAGCTCCCGGACGGCGCCACGGCGTCGATCGGCGGTGTCTCCGAGGACCAGGACGAGGCGTTCGCCAACCTGGGCCTGGCGATGCTGGCGGCCATCGCGATCGTCTTCATGCTGCTGGTCGGCACCTTCCGGTCGCTGGTCCAGCCGCTGATCCTGCTGGTCTCCATCCCATTCGCCGCCACCGGCGCGATCGGCCTGCTGCTGGCCACCGGCACCCCGATGGGCGTCCCGGCCATGATCGGCATGCTGATGCTGATCGGCATCGTGGTGACGAACGCGATCGTGCTGATCGACCTGATCAACCAGTACCGCAAGCAGGGGTACGGCGTCGTCGAGGCGGTGATCGAGGGCGGCCGGCACCGGCTGCGCCCGATCCTCATGACCGCCCTGGCGACGATCTTCGCCCTGCTGCCGATGGCCCTCGGCATCACCGGCGAGGGCGGCTTCATCGCCCAGCCGCTGGCCGTGGTCGTGATCGGCGGCCTGGTGACGTCGACGCTGCTCACCCTGCTCCTCGTCCCGACGCTGTACGCGATGCTCGAACTCCGCAAGGAGCGCCGGGCGAAGAAGCGAGCGGCGAAGAAGGGCCTGCCGGTCCAGGAGGAGACCGCGCAGGAGCCGGAGCCGGCGCAGGTCTGACCCCGTAGGACGACGAAGGCCCACCCGGACTTCCGGGTGGGCCTTCGCTCTGCGCGGGGGCCGTTACGGCAGCGCCAGCATCCGCTCCAGGGCCAGCTTCGCGAAGGCCTCCGTCTCCTTGTCCACCTCGATGCGGTTGACCAGGTTGCCCTCGGCCAGGGACTCCAGGGTCCAGACCAGGTGGGGGAGGTCGATGCGGTTCATGGTCGAGCAGAAGCAGACCGTCTTGTCGAGGAAGACGATCTCCTTGCCCTCGGGCGCGAAACGGTTCGCCAGGCGGCGGACCAGGTTCAGCTCCGTGCCGATGGCCCACTTGGATCCGGCCGGGGCCGCCTCCAGGGCCTTGATGATGTACTCGGTCGAACCGACGTAGTCGGCGGCGGCCACGACCTCGTGCTTGCACTCGGGGTGGACCAGGACGTTCACGCCGGGGATGCGCTCGCGCACGTCGTTGACGGAGTCCAGGCTGAAGCGGCCGTGCACCGAGCAGTGGCCGCGCCACAGGATCATCTTCGCCGCGCGCAGCTGGTCGGCCGTCAGCCCGCCGTTCGGCTTGTGCGGGTTGTAGACGACGCAGTCCTCCAGGGACATGCCCATGTCCCGGACGGCGGTGTTGCGGCCGAGGTGCTGGTCAGGCAGGAAGAGGACCTTTGTTGCCGAAGGCTCCCCCTGCTCGAAGGCCCAGTCCAGGGCGCGCTTGGCGTTGGACGAGGTGCAGATCGTGCCGCCGTGCTTCCCCGTGAACGCCTTGATGTCCGCGGAGGAGTTCATGTACGAGACGGGCACGACCTGCTCGGCTATGCCGGCCTCGGTCAGCACGTCCCAGCACTCGGCGACCTGCTCGGCCGTCGCCATGTCGGCCATCGAGCAGCCGGCGGCGAGGTCGGGCAGCACGACCTTCTGGTCCTCGGAGGTCAGGATGTCCGCGGACTCCGCCATGAAGTGCACGCCGCAGAAGACGATGTACTCGGCCTCCGGGCGGGCGGCGGCGTCCCGGGCCAGCTTGAAGGAGTCACCGGTCACATCGGCGAACTGGATGACCTCGTCGCGCTGGTAGTGGTGGCCGAGCACGAAGACCTTGTCCCCGAGCTTCTCCTTCGCCTTACGGGCACGCTCCACCAGGTCCGGGTCGGACGGCGAGGGCAGGTCGCCGGGACACTCCACACCGCGCTCGCTCCTCGGGTCGGCCTCACGGCCGAGGAGCAGCAGGGCGAGGGGCGTCGGCTGTACGTCGAGCTCCTGGGTCTGGGCGGTGGTCACGACACGCACCCTTTCTGTTTCTGCGACTTTTCGTCGATTTGACGCTATCTATCATAACCGCTTCACGTCACTTTGACGATGGCCATAGCGTCTGTGTGACGTGAATCCCCGTCGGCCGCCGTTCATTCCCGGAAGACCCCGAAAGAGACGTTTTCCGGTTCCGGGCGCGTGTGCGAGCATGAAAAGGAGCCGAGATCGAGCGCCCGGCCCGGAATGAATCCGCGGCCCCGCCGGTTGCAACCGTCGGCAAGCAGTCTCCGTACAACCCGGGAGAGATGTAGATGTCCGTATCGGACGAGACCAGCACCGTCACCGACGGCATCATCCTGACCGACGCCGCCGCGTCCAAGGTCAAGGCGCTGCTCGACCAGGAAGGCCGCGAAGACCTCGCGCTGCGGGTCGCCGTCCAGCCCGGCGGTTGCTCAGGCCTGCGCTACCAGCTCTTCTTCGACGAGCGCGCCCTCGACGGCGACGTCGAGAAGGACTTCGGCGGTGTGAAGGTGGTCACCGACCGCATGAGCGCCCCGTACCTGGGCGGTGCCACGATCGACTTCGTGGACACCATCGAGAAGCAGGGCTTCACGATCGACAACCCGAACGCGACGGGCTCCTGCGCCTGCGGCGACTCCTTCAGCTGAGCCTGCCGAGCCGCTCCGGCGGCCGCGGACACGAGGCCGCCACGGCGGCAGCGAACACGACGAAGGCGGCGGCCCCCTCCGACGGGGCCGCCGCCTTCGCGCCGTCTGCCGCTCCTACCGCTCCCGCGTCGGGGGAGCGGGCAGCCGCGCACCCTCCTTGGCCAGCGGCACCGCCTCGCCGTCCTCGTTCACGACGGCCCGGTCACCGAGCGGCTCGTCGAGCCGCACGGTCTTCTGGAACTGCTTGGCGATCATCACGCAGACCTTGTCCGGCCACGGGGTCGACGTCACCGAGACCGTCACCTCGTCGCCCTTCTCGCTCGCCTTCACGTCGTAGTCGGCGCACACCCCGCCCGTGAAGGTCACCGTCAGCTCCGAGCCCTCGGCCCGGTAGCCGTCCACCTCCACCTCGCGCGGCCCGGGAGCCGAGGTCGGCCGGTCACTCGGCTCGCTCGGCTCGGGGGAGGCCAGGTACTTCGGCTCCACCGCCGGGTACGTCACCGTGAACGGGTCCTTCGCACCCGGCGCCGTCACCTCGAACAGCCAGGACGGCACCAGCGCCTGCCGTCCGTCCACGACGTGCGCGGCCAGCCCGAACACCGCGCCCTTCACCGTCACCGTGTCCTGCCCGGAGGCATCGCCCGACGGCTGCTCACAGGGCTGCTCCAGACGGTCCTCCAGCGGCACGGGACTGGCGCAGCCACCGATGCCCATCCGGGGGTCGCTCTTCGGCTGCCCGTTCATCAGCTCCAGCGCCTTCTCCGCGCCGACCACCGGGTACGTGTCGCTCTCCACCGGCGTCTTCAGCTGTCCGCTGCCGCCGACGACCTCGCCGTCCGAGCCCACATTGATCCCGGTCGTCCAGCCGTGCGTGGGCAGCCCGCCCACCTCGGGAGCGGCGTTCACCACCCGCTGGGCCCCCATGACCTGGCTCGCGTCACGCTTCGCGTCGTCCTGACCCACGGCCTTCAGCACGGGCGCCGCGGCCTTCTCGGCCGCCTCCTCGCTCACCGGTGTGCCGCCGTCCTTCGGGGCGGTGCAGGTCTCGGTGCCCTTGCAGTTGTCGGTGCCCGGGGCGTACCGGCTGAACGTCCAGGACCCCGGCGCCTGCCGGTTCACCTCCAGGCTCGGCCCCGACCCGTCCTGGCCGCCGATCTTCCATGCCTCGCCCTGCGCCACCGGCGTCCCCTCGACCCCGAGGGCCTTCGCCAGCCGGGCCACGTCCGCCTTGGTGACCTCGCCCCGCGCCCGGTACACCGGCGCCGTGGCGGGACCCTCCGGCAGCGGGCCGCCGACCCGGTAGGTGGCGCCGTAGGGGTTGGGCTCGCCGGGCGCGATGCCGTTGCCGCCGTCCGCCGTGGACTCCGAGTAGCCGTCGAGCGCGAGCTGCGGGGGAGTGTCGTCCCCGCCGGGCGAACCGGAGGTGGTACCGCCGCCGGACCCGCTCGACGCGTTGGAGGCGAGCCAGGCCCCGCCACCGCCGATCAGCAGCACGGCGGCGGCGACGGAGGCGATGATCGCGGGCGTACGGGGGCGTCCGGCGCCGGGGTGGCCCAGGTCCTGGTCGGGGCGTACGTCGTGTTCGGGGCGTACGTCGTGTTCGGGGAGGGGGAGGTCACCGGCCGGCTCCACAGCCGCGGCCGCCGACTCGCCGTCGGGTGAGGCGTCGGCGGCCGGCGAGTCCTCACCCGGCGCCTCGGAAGACCCGGGAGTCCCGGACGCCTCGGCGGCCTCTACGGGCTCAGCAGTCTCTTCGGGCTCGACGACCTCAGCAGTCTTCTCCGGCTCAGCAGTCTCTTCGGGCTTGACGGCCTCAGCAGTCCTTTCAGGCTCGACGGCCTCCGCGGCCCCAGCAGTCTTTTCGGTCTCGGCAGCCTCCACGGGCTCAGCAGCCCCTTCAGCCCCCGCCGCCCCTTCAGGCTCCGCGGTCTCCGGTGACCCCCCGGTCTCCGCCGGGGTCGCGGCGTCCGCCGTACCCGGCTCCTCGACCTCCGGGGCGTCGGCGCGGGCGCCCGCTTCCCTGGCGTCGTCGTCGTTGTCGGGTCGCTCGGTGTTCACCGCATCGCTCCTTCGGCTGCACAGCTGTCCCATGGGACCCGGCCCGTCACCTACGGGCCCGCTGGTGGGTCGTATCCCGCCTCCCCTTTACGGGGGACAGCGATGGGACGCAGCGGGGGAGCTCACGGTTCCCGCGTGTGCGCCGTTCAGTCTCCGTAGTCCTCCATGGCGTCGAGCAGCCGCGCCGACGCCGGGGGCACCGACACGCCGTGGATGAGAGCCGGGGAGACCGGCCGGGAAGCGATCCGGGGGACCGCCCAGTGCGGAGCCATCCGCGCCCCGTCACCCGCCAGCGAGGCCAGGTCACCCTCCAGGTCGACCGGAACGGGGGCGTGGACCTTGAGGTTCGTCATATCGGCACCGTATGCATGGTCGAGGTCACCGAGAAAGATCTACTATCGGGTAGTTTCGTTGCCTTCAGAGACGCCCCGCCCACCCGATAGCGTGAACCGTCAAGGTCCGCCTCCCCCCCAGGAGAGTCCACGCCGTGCGCATCGCAGTCTCCGGCTCCATCGCCACCGACCACCTCATGACCTTCCCCGGCCGCTTCGCCGACCAGTTCGTAGCGGACCAAATGCACACGGTCTCGCTGTCGTTCCTGGTCGACCAGCTCGACGTCCGTCGCGGCGGCGTCGCCGCGAACATCGCCTTCGGCATGGGACAGCTCGGCACCCGGCCGATCCTGGTCGGCGCCGCGGGCGCGGACTTCGACGAGTACCGGGCCTGGCTGGAGCGGCACGGCGTCGACACCGACTCGGTCCGCATCTCCGACACGCTGCACACCGCCCGCTTCGTGTGCACGACCGACGCCGACCACAACCAGATCGGCTCCTTCTACACCGGGGCCATGAGCGAGGCCCGCCTCATCGAGCTGAAGACCGTCGCCGACCGCGTCGGCGGTCTCGACCTGGTCTGCATCGGCGCCGACGACCCGGAGGCCATGCTCCGCCACACCGAGGAGTGCCGCTCCCGGTCCATCCCGTTCGCCGCCGACTTCTCCCAGCAGATCGCCCGGATGGACGGCGAGGAGATCCGCATCCTGCTGGACGGGGCGACGTACCTCTTCTCCAACGAGTACGAGAAGGGCCTCATCGAGACCAAGACCGGCTGGAACGACGCGGAGATCCTGTCCCGCGTGGGCCACCGGGTGACCACCCTCGGCGCGCGCGGTGTGCGCATCGAGCGGGCGGGCGAGGACCCGATCGAGGTCGGCACGCCGGACGAGGAGCGCAAGGCCGACCCCACGGGCGTCGGCGACGCCTTCCGCGCGGGCTTCATGTCGGGCCTGGCCTGGGGCGTCTCCCTGGAGCGCGCCGCCCAGGTCGGCTGCATGCTGGCGACCCTCGTCATCGAGACGGTGGGGACGCAGGAGTACCAGCTGCGGCGCGCGCACTTCATGGAGCGGTTCACCAAGGCGTACGGGGACGAGGCGGCTACCGAGGTTCAGGGGTATCTGACCTGACCGTCGCCGTGTGCGGGTGCGTGGGGGGCTGGTCGCGCAGTTCCCCGCGCCCCTGGGTTGCTCAGCTCGCCCGGCGGATCAGGAACGCCCTGCCCTTGTCCGCCGGCTCCTCGCCCACGTACTCCTGATTTCTCATCTCGCACCATGCCGGGATGTCCAGGCGGGCCGCCTCGTCGTCCGACAGCACCCGGACCAGGCCGCCCACGGGGACGTCACCGATGACCTTGGCCAGCTCGATCACCGGGATCGGGCAGCGCTTGCCGAGGGAGTCGACGACCAGGATGTTCTCCTCGCGGACCACCTCCGAGGCGGCCGGCGCGCCGAGCTTCTCCCGCACGGCCGACACGGCCCGGGGAAGGACGGTCAGGAACCTCTCCACATCCTCCTCGGCCGCCCCGAACGGCAGTGAAACCCGCACATTTCCCTCACTCAGCACGCCCATCGCCCGCAGCACATGGCTCGGCGTCAGCGTGCTGCTCGTGCAGGACGACCCGGACGAGACCGAGAACCCCTCCCGGTCCAGCTCGTGCAGCAGCGCCTCTCCGTCGACATAGAGACAGGAGAAGGTGACGACCCCGGGCAGCCGGCGCACCGGGTGGCCCACCACCTCGACGTCGGGCACCAGCCGCGGCACCCGTGCCCGGATCCGGTCCGTCAGCTCGCGCAGCCGCGCCGCCTCCCCGGCCGCCTCGGCCCGTACGGCCCGCAGCGACGCGGCCGCCGCCACGATCGCCGGGACGTTCTCGAAACCGGGCGCCCGCCCCGACTCCCGCTCGTCCACCGGCCCTTGCGGAGCGAACCGCACCCCCTTGCGGACGGCGAGCAGCCCGACCCCGGACGGTCCGCCCCATTTGTGCGCACTGGCCGTGAGCAGCGACCAGTCGCCCTCCACCGGCCCCCACCCCAGCGACTGCGCCGCGTCCACCAGCAACGGCACCCCGGCCGCGCGGCACACCCCGGCCACCGCCGCGACCGGCTGCTCGGTCCCCACCTCGTGATTGGCCGACTGCAGACACGCCAGAGCGGTGTCCGCGCGCAGCGCATCGCCGTAGGCCACCGGGTCGGCCAACCCCGTGCGGTCCACGGCGACCTGGGTGACGGAGCCCCCCTGCGACTCGTGTACTTCGGCCGAATGGAGTACCGAAGAGTGTTCGACCGCTGACACGATCAGGTGGCGCCCGACCCGCCGCCGCCCGGCCAACGCCCCCGCGATCCCCGCGTGCACGGCACGAGTCCCCGACGAGGTGAAAGTCAACTCGTCCGCCCGGCACCCCACCGCCTCGGCCGCGGCCTCCCGCGCCGCGTCCAGCAGCATCCGGGCCCGCCGCCCCTCCTTGTACAGACGCGCGGGATCCGCCCACCCCTCGTCGAGGGAGGCCAGCAGAGCCTGCCGGGCAACAGGATGAAGAGGAGCGCTGGAAGCAGCATCGAAGTAGGGCACACCTCAACGCTAGAACGCCCGGCACTGAGACGTCCCCAAAGGGGCGCGGGGAACTGCGCGAACAACCACAAACAACCCGCAGCCGCCAATTCAGCGAACCCCCCGGGTGAGTAGCCCCCCCTCCCCGAGAACCCCCGGAGGGCGTCGGCTAGGGTTTGGTCCGCATAAACATCCAAACCCCTGCCCGACGCAGGGCCGCGACCGACCAGCGAGAAGGCCAGGCCGCAGCCGATCCGCGCGGGCGAGACTCTCGGGAAGGCGCTACGTGAGTCCCAACGGCTCCGACCGCTCGCCGCGGCGCCCGATGCGGCGGAAGCTGCTGCAGGCACTGACCGCGGGCCTGGTCTTGGCGACAGCCACCGGTTGCTCGTACAACTGGGAAGACTTCCCCCGCCTTGGTATGCCCACCCCGACCACGGAAGAGGCTCCCCGGATCCTCTCCCTGTGGCAGGGTTCCTGGGCGGCTGCGCTCGCCGTCGGCGTGCTGGTGTGGGGTCTGATCCTGTGGAGTGCTTTCTTCCACCGGCGCAGCCGCACCAAGGTCGAAGTTCCTCCGCAGACCCGGTACAACATGCCCATCGAGGCGCTGTACACCGTGGTTCCGCTCATCATCGTCTCGGTGCTGTTCTACTTCACCGCTCGTGACGAGTCCGAGCTGCTCAGCCTCAAGAAGAAGCCCGACGTCACGGTCAACGTGGTCGGCTTCCAGTGGAGCTGGTGCTTCAACTACATCGAGCCGGTCGCCGGTTCCACCGGGGACGCCAAGACCTCGAAGGACCTGGACGCGATCCCGGACCGGTTCAAGAAGGACTTCCCGGCCGACGCCGGTGGCGTCTACGACTGCGGCACCCCCGGTACGCGGAACCCGCAGACGGGCAACCCGGGCCCGACCCTGTGGCTGCCCAAGGGCAAGACGGTCCGCTTCGTCCTCACCTCGCGCGACGTCATCCACTCCTTCTGGGTGGTGCCGTTCCTGATGAAGCAGGACGTCATCCCGGGCCACACCAACGCCTTCGAGGTGACCCCCAACAAGGAGGGCACCTTCATGGGCAAGTGCGCCGAGCTCTGCGGCGTCGACCACTCTCGGATGCTGTTCAACGTGAAGGTCGTCTCCCCCGAGCGCTACGAGCAGCACCTCAAGGACCTCGTGGACAAGCAGCAGAACGGTTACGTTCCTGCCGGCATCGCGCAGACGAGCCACGAGAAGAACCGGGAGACGAACAACCTGTGAGCATCCTCAACGAACCCCAGGGTGCCGCGGCAGCAGGGTCCCACTACCAGGACGAGCTGCCGGTCAGGCGCCAGAACCGCGGCAGTGTCGTGGTCAAGTGGCTGACGACGACAGACCACAAGACGATCGGCACGATGTACCTCGCCACGTCTTTCGCGTTCTTCGTCATCGGTGGCGTGATGGCGCTGTTCATGCGCGCCGAGCTGGCCCGTCCGGGTCTGCAGATCATGTCGAACGAGCAGTTCAA
>NZ_JBIBKD010000019.1:0-61652 GCF_042959065.1 Streptomyces sp. NPDC007929
GAACTCCTTCGGATACGGCTTGGGCACTGCAACATCCTTCCAGGCCGCTTCTCAGCGAGCCAGGTCAGGTGTCACCCAACCTTGCAGCAGTCCCACATGAGTTTCAGTGCGGCTGGGGGTGGTTATCGGTGACTGCCTTTGCCGTCTCCCGGAGGGGGATTTCTCCATGAATCTCGTCGACGCCGGTCAGGCGCTTTTGCCGCTTCTTGACGATCTTCGGTTCGGAGGAGCCGTCGCGGTCGCGGGGCACGGTTATCTCCGCCGGGCCCACGTCAGTCAGCATCGTCTTGGAGCGTGTGCCGTTGGGCGAGTTGCCGCCGTTCTTGCCGACCGCATCGTGCTTGTCATAGCCGGAGGGGCGGTGATCTCGCCCTCCAGGGCGGACTTCAGTAGTCGCTTGGTCAGTTGGGCCTGCAGCTCGCCCTCGTCGGTCAGCTGCAGGCGCTCGGCCTGGGCCCGGCTCACCAGTTCGTCGATCAACTGGTCATCCACGGCCTTCGCCGGCACTGCCTCTGCCGACTCGACAGACTATCGGTCACGTTCTCACTGGTCATCGATGCGTCTTCCATGATCGGGAGTTACACCGAAGGCGTAGGCCCGGCGGCCGCTGTATGTCCGCTGTACGGGCCGGTCTATGGCGCGTGCGTACCGTCTGCCGAAAGGAGGAGGGGAACTCATGATGCCGTCATTGAGCAAGGTCGCCGATCGGGTGCTCGAGCGTTTCGTGCCGAAGGCGTCCGCGTCGGCGGACACCAGCTGGTGGGAGTACTGCTACTGCACCGCCGACTGGCGCAAGATCTACCGCCTGTGTCACGTGGTGGGCGGACGGAGCTCGTGCGGAAAGTGCGAGAACGTCCGCTCCATCGGCTGCTGACAGAACACGAGTGCGGGGCGGGCGGCGCAGGCAGCGTCCGGGCCGTCCGCTCCCGTGCCCCACATACGAGGACTTCGTGCATGACCTACGTCGCTTTCGCATGCCGGATTCTCTTGTTCGGTGTCTTTCTGCTGGCGCTCGCCGGAAAGGTGCGCAGCAGGACCGCCTTCGCCTCGTTCGCCCGGTCGATCACTGACCTGCGGCTCTTTCCCCGGAAGGTGTCGAGGGCGGCGGCCGCCGCGGTGATCGCCGGAGAGGTCGCGGTACTTGTGCTGCTCGTGCCTCCGCGAACGGCGCCCCTGGGGCTGGCGGCCGCGGTGCTGCTGCTGCTCGCCTTCACTGCGGGCATCGTGGTGGCACTGCGTGGCGGACGCCGCGCCCCGTGCCGTTGCTTCGGGGCGTCGGCTACTGCGCTGGGACCGCTGCACGTGGTCCGCAACCTGATCCTGGCCGGAACGGGCGCGGCCGGCTTCGCGGTGATGACCGCGCTGCCCGCCGCCGGATGGCCGGCTCACGCCGGCGGCGGCGCGGTCGCGGCGGTCGCGGCGGTCGTCGCGGCCCTGCTGGTCGCCCGGCTCGACGATCTGGCCGCCCTCTTTCGCACCGGCCGGCCGGCTCCGGTCGCCGCCCGTCCACGCGCCGTCCACAAGTGAGGTTCTCTTCATGCCTTTTCTGATTGCCGCTGTCGTCCTGGTCGGTGTGCTGTGCCTGTTCGACCTGCTCCTCACCTTCGCGGTGCTGCGCCGGCTGCGCGAGCACAGTGCGGAACTCCAACGGCTGGCGGGTCGGCCCGGTTTCTCCTCGTACGACCCGGGCGTGCTGGTGGGCCACCGGCTGCCGGAGGCCGCCCGGGCATCCGGCGCTACCCTCGTGGCCTTCTTCGACGCGCAGTGCGACACCTGTCACGACCACGCGCCGAGGTTCGCCGTCCGGGCCCGCCGGTACGGGGCGCTGGCGGTGGTGTCGGGTGACGGGGCGCGCGCCGACGAGCTGGTCGCCGCGGTGGGTCCGGACGCGGCGGTGGTCCGGGGTGAGGGCGCGCACGCGGTGGCCGACGACATGGGCATCCAGGCCTTTCCCACCTTCGTCCTGGTCGACGGGGAGGGCTTTGTGGTGCAGGCGTCCACCGAGCTGGCCGAGCTGGCCGAGCCGGCCCCGGCGGCGTGAGCGTGGGGAACGGTCCGCAGGCCGGGTCCACCGGGCGGGCGGTGACGGCGGGCCCGAGGCGGGCCGTGCGGCACCTCGGGGTCGCCTGGTCGATGTGCTGGCGGGCGGGAGCGTGGCACGCACTGGCGTACTCGCTCGTCACCGTCGTCCTCGGCCTGCTGCCGACCGCCACGGCATGGCTGACGAAACTCGTCGTGGACGACCTGGCCGGCGGGCGAGCGGAACACGTGCTGGAGTTGGCGGCGGGCCTGGCCGCCGTGGGCCTCGCGGCCGGTGTGCTGCCGCATCTGAGCGGTTACCTGCAGAATGAACTGGGCCGTCGGCTGGACCGCTTGATGCAGGACCGCCTGTACGGCGCTGTCAACCGGCTGCAGGGGCTGTCCCGGTTCGAGAACCCCGGGTTCCGTAACGACCTCAGTATGGCCATGCAGGCGTCCGGGGGCGGGCTCGGCCCCGTCACCACGGGCTTGTTCGACACCGCGCGCAACGTCATCACGCTGGTGAGCCTGCTCGGGACGTTGGCGCTGCTGAGTCCGTCGATGGCCGCACTCGTCACGGTGGCTGCCGTCCCGGCGCTCCTCGCGCGGCTCTCCCTGTCCCGGCGCAGGGTCGGCATGCTCGCGGGAGTCTCCCCCGCGATTCGCCGGCAGGTCTTCTACTCGCTGCTACTCACCGACGTCCGCAGCGCGATGGAGACCCGGCTGTTCGGCCTGGGCGACTTCCTCAAGGAGCGCATGCTCACGGAGCTCGCGATCCGGCAGGAGGGCGAACAGCGGGTCGACCGCCAGGAGGCGCGGACGCAGTCCCTCCTCGCGCTGCTGTCCACGGTGGTCGCGGGACTGGGGCTGGTGTGGGCGGTGCGGGCCGCCACCACCGGGGCTCTGAGCGTGGGCGATGTGACGGCGTTCGTCGCCGCTGTGGCCGGTGCCCAGGCCGCCCTGACCGGTCTGGTGGACAACGTCGCGATGGCGCACGAGGCGCTGCTCGTGTTCGGGTACCACGACAAGGTGATGTCGCTCCCCGACGACCTGCCGTCGGGCAGCCCTTCCAGGCGGCTGCCGGCTCTGCGGCGGGGCATCGAGCTGCGTGGCGTGTGGTTCCGGTACGCCGAGGACCATCCGTGGATTCTCCGGGGGGTCGACCTGACCGTCCCGCACGGAACCGCGGTCGCCCTCGTCGGGTTGAACGGTGCGGGGAAAAGCACCCTGATCAAACTGCTCTGCCGTTTCTACGATCCGACCCAAGGGGCGATCTACTGGGACGGAGTGGACATCCGCGAGGTGTCGCCGGCCGAACTGCGGCGTCGTATGGGCGTGTTGTTCCAGGACTACATGTGTTACGACCTGACGGCGGCGGAGAACATCGGCGTCGGGGAACTCCAGGCGCTCGGCGACCGCCCGCGACTGCGCGAGGCCGCCCGGCTCGCCGATGCCGACGCCACCGTGGAGCGGCTGCCGCGTGGTTACGACACCATGCTCAGCCGCATATTCGCCGACCAGGCCGATGAGGACCCGCAGTTGGGGGTCGTGCTCTCCGGCGGCCAGTGGCAGCGGCTGGCGCTCGCCCGCACCCTGCTGCGCGACGACCGGGATCTGCTGATCCTGGACGAGCCCAGTGCCGGTCTGGACGCCCAGGCGGAGGCGGAGATCCACGCCCGGTTGCGCGGGCACCGGGCGGGGCGCACCAGCCTGCTCGTCTCCCACCGGCTCGGGGCGGTCCGCGAGGCGGACGCGATCGTCGTGCTGGAGGGCGGCCGGATCGTGGAAAGGGGAACGCACGAGCAGCTCATGGCCGGGGAGGGCGAGTACGCGCGTCTGTTCGCCATCCAGGCCGAGGGCTATCGCGCCCCGGACGCACCGGACGCATCCGAGGTCGCGGACGCCCCGGCTCGTCCGGACGTGGCGGACCGGGCCGGGCCGCCGGCGGCGGAGCCGTCGCACGCGGTCATATCGCCGATCGGCTGAGTGCCGGCTCCCTGTAGCGGACCTGGTCGCGGGCGGCGAGCTCTCGCGCGTACAGGCCCGCGAGATCAGGTATCCGGAACCCCTCGCGCGCCACCGCAGTGAGCAGCCCGACGCTCACCAGGCAGTCCAGGGCCCGCTCGGTGGCCGGCAGGGCGGCGCCGATGGCCTCGGCGGCGCGCGTCGCGCTGAAGGACGCCCCGAGGGTGCACAGCCGGCGGAACGCCCGTGCGGCGGCGCGGTGTTCGGGGTCGTGGGCCGACAGTTCCCGGTAGCTCCTGGCGTACGACGAGCGCATCGTCAGGTCGGCGACCCGTAATTCGTCGAGGGTGTGCGCCGGGTCGCGCAGCCGGGCGGCGAGTTGGGCGAGGCTTCCCTGCGGGCGGCCGGCGCAGCGGGCCCCCGCGATGCTGAGCGCGAGGGGGTTTCCGTGGCAGAGCCGTGTGATCTCCCGCGCCGCCCGGGGTTCGGCGGTGACGCGTGCGTCCCCGGCCAGCAGGGACAGCAGGTGGAGGGAGTCCGTTTCGTCCAGGGGGTCCACCGGCACATGCACCGCGTCCAGCGCGGGCAGGACGCTCCGGCTCGTGACCAGCACCGCGCACCCCGGGCCTGCGGGCAGCAGTGGAAGGACCTGGCCGCGGTGGAAGGCGTTGTCGACGACCACGAGGACGCGCCGGCCGGCGGCCAAGGACTGGTAGTGGGCCGAGACCTCGCCCAGGGCGGTCGGCACGTCCGCCCTGGGCATGCCGAGCGAGCGAAGGAAGTGGCGCAGGACGGTGACCGGGGTCAGGGGGCCGGCGCCGGGCCGCGGGCTGTCGAGATCGACGTAGAGCTGGCCGTCGGGGTAGTGGGCGGCGGCCCGGTGGGCGACGTGCAGGGCCAGCGCCGACTTCCCGCGTCCGGCCGGCCCGTGCAGCACCACGACCGGCGCCCCGGCGGTCGTCCCGTCCCGGGTGCGCAGAGCGTCCCGTACCAGGGACGTCTCGTGCGCCCGTCCGGCGAACGGCCCGGGAGCCCGGGGGAGCTGGCGCGGCACCGTACCGGTGGCCGGGTGCACGGGCCGTGCCGTCGTCAGGGTGGTGGGCTCCGAAACGGACGTCGGATCCGGTTCCCGGCGCAGCACGGCCTGTTGGGTGCGGCACAGCTCCGGCCCCGGGTCCAGGCCGAGTTCGTTGCGCAGCGTTTCGCGGGCGTCGGTGAAAGCGGCGAGCGCGCCGGCCGTGTCGCCGCTGTGGTGCAGGGCGAGCATCAGGCGGCTGCGCAGCCGTTCGCGCAGGGGATGCCGGCGCACGGCCCGGCGCAGGGTGCCGATCACGGCCGCCCCGGTACCGCGCGCGAGTTCCACGTCCGCCTGTGCCTCGATCGCGCTCAGGTACCGCTCGGTGAGGTCCGTCGCGATGCCCTCCAAGGTGGGTCCTTTGACGACGTTCTCCAGTGGCGCCCCGTGCCAGAGTGCCAGGGCGCGGCCCAGTGCACGGGTGGCCCCGGCCAGGTCGTGCCCGGCCGCCGCCTGCCGTGCCCGCTCGGCGAGGGCCTCGAAGCGGGCGATGTCGCTCTCGCCGTCGTCCGTGCGCAGCGCGTAGCCGGAGCGGGACGTGATCAGCCGGGGGTGCGTGCCGTCCGCGGCGGGCGGCAGGAGCCGGCGCAAGTGCATCACGTACGTGCGCAGATTGGGCACCGCCGACCGGGGCGGGGTGCCGCCCCAGAGCTCTTCCACGAGGGCGGGCACGGAGACGACGCTGCCCCGGTGGGCGACCAGCATCGCGAGAATGGTGCGCTGTTTGTCAGCGGCTATACGGACGGTCCGGCCACCGTCCACGATTTCCAGCGGGCCGAGGGCCCGGAACTCGACGGTCATGCTTGTGGCTGTCCCCCGGTATGTGATTTTTACAAAGCGCTGCCGCCCAGTCGTCGGACCGCTACACCCATGATCCGGTCGGCCTCGAAAAATCCCCGATGACGGGAATCAATACTGTCCGGATTGTCGCCGAGTACCACCAGTTGCCCGTCCGGGACCTCGGTGAGGTCTCCGCCTGGCGGTATTCCTTCGGGAATACGGTCCCCGGGAAGCGCGGCGGCTCGCTTGATGTTCCATGCGCGGTCGCTCAGCGGTTCGTAGTCGCCCGTCCTTCGTGGGGGCTGCAGTACGACGATGTCCCCGGTCCGCACCTGGTCGACGGTGCGGTGTTCCACCACCACCCGGTCGCCGGGCGAAAGCGTCGGCGCCATGCTGGTGCCTTCCACGGTGACCACGGTGTATCGGCCGCGTATGCGGAGCGCGGCAAGGACGGCGCCGGCCAGGCCGACGAGGCCGGCAAGGAACCCGACGCCAAACAACCAAACAGGCACAGACACCCCCCCCGTGGGTTTTGCCGGTCGGTGTGATCGTGCCCGCCCGCCGTATTGCCTGTCAATGTATTTCCCCTTGTCCCCGCAGGAAACCCGGGGACGGCGTCGCACCCTGTTCACCCCCCTTTACAATTCGTGTGGAAGTTGGGTGTCTATGGGTGTATCGGGCGGTTCGCTGGACACGGTTTGCGGACCGGTCTCTTCCGCTCGCTGTATCCGAACTGTACGAAGCGCCGTATCTGCCGTTGCTACGGTCGAATCTGCTTCTTTCCGGCAGTGCGTACTCGAAAGGAAACGGCAGTGATGGGATTCATGGGGACGTTGGGCGACAAGATTCTGGGCAGGCTCGTGCCCAGGGCCGTGGCCCAGGCGGACACCACCTTCCAGAAGATCTGCTACTGCAGCCAGCGCAACAGCTTCTACTACCGGCACACCTGCCATGTGGTCGGTGGCCACACCGCCTGCGGCACCTGCTACCTCAGCTCGCCCTGCCGGCCATCAGCCTGACGGTGACACGGCGACGGGGCCGCGGACACGCCGTCCGCGGCCCCATCAGCGCACTGCTGGCCCGGAGGGCGCTCAGCGGTCGCCCCGCACCCGCCACCAGGTGACAGCAGCAGCGGCCCTGCACTCCAGGACCCGCATCGAGACACCCGCCCGGTCCTCACGCCCGATGGCCGCAAACAGCTCGACCTTCCACCTCTGCAGCACGACCAGCACCCTTCACCAGAAGCATCCCGATGCCGCCCCGGCAAAAACCGCAGCACTGTCAAAACTCGTAACCATCACCGGCCATGGATCGGGAAACCTCCCCAAACCCGCGAACAACTACTGTCGCGCACCGTGAACAAAGCCACCCCGCTGCCGGCACCGGCCGAGCCGTACCTCTCGCAGCCGAGACGGCCAGTGATCTCAACCCTGCCGAAACACCCGGACGTGACAAGGGTGGCTTCGCCTTCAGTCTTGATTCAGTGCGAACCGGTGAGCAGAAGCGAGAAACGGCAAGCGCTCTTGCAGGTGACGACATGGCCCGTGGTAACGGGGGTGAGCCTCCAGTGATAGCCGAAGAACCGCACAACAGAACAGAGTGGCGCCCACCAGTCCGCTGATATAGAACGCTCAAATCACAGGGGCGGGGACGACCTCCGACCGGACCGCTACGGCCATTGATTGTGCCGGTGGGAAGTAGCAACGAGTGACGGTGAGGTCCGCAAACACTTGAAGGGGCCCGGCCACGGACACCGCCCGTGGTTCCGGCAAGAACGGGCGGCCCGCACGATCGTGCGGGCCGCCCGTTCCGAGGGGATCAGTGTGCCGAGATGAACTCGTGCACGACGCGGTTGAACTCCTCGGCGTGTTCCATCTGCGCCCAGTGGCCGCAGTTGTTGATGAGGTACAGCCGGGAAGACGGAATCATCACCATCAACCGCAACGCATTCTCAAAGTGGACGGCCTGGGCCCGCAGGGCGGCGAGGGTGGCCAGGGCGATACCGGTCACGAGTCCGGTGACAAGGAGCGTGATAGGCAGCCAGCCGGGCAGGGCGATCAAGGGGGTGTCGCCTCCGGAGGCTGCAGGGCGCCATGACCGAGCACGTAGGCGAGCCCAAAACTGACGTAAGCCACGCGGTTGTCGACCCCGCGGGCAGCACGCGCTTGAGGCGTCGGGAGGTCCGGGGCTATGGGCGGCGGTGCGGTGGTGGCACTGGTCACGGGGCGTCCTTTCGAAGTCAGGAAGAGCGGGTACGGGCCCATGCGGGTTCGTGATGGGGCGGGTTGTGGCGGGGGTGCCGGTCTTTGAACCGGCACCCCCCGGCCGTGGCCGCGCCCCGGGTGGGTACGGCCACGGACTGCGTCAGGGCTGGAGACCGTCCAGGGCGTCGTCGGCTATCCAGAACCGCAGATGCCCGCGGTAACCCCACGGGGCAGGTGCACGGCGGCGACCCCGTCGAGCCCGGACGCGTCCAGGACCAGGAGCTGTGAGGCGTCCTGTTTGAGGTCGGAGACGACCGTCAGGAGGTAGCCGTCGTCCTCGCTGGCCGCGCCCGCCGCAGCGACGAAGACGGCCCCGCTGGGCAGCCGCGCGTCACCCGGCCGTACTTGACCACGCCGTACCCGCCGAAGCCCTCCTGGTCGGGGAAAGACACCGCGTACTGGTAGCGGCGCCCGGCGCCCGGCGCCCGGCGCCCAGGAAGTTCTCGTTGAGCGTGGGAAACTCCACCGCGAAGTCGTCGATGGTCTGCTCGTCGCCGCACCTGCGCCATCTGCTCCGGGTGATCGATCACTGCCAGCACCCGCATTAAGCCCGACACAGGCTACCCGTCCTCCCTCACATCTCCCGCCTGACACTGCCCAACAGCACCAGCGGACACAAGCCGCGCCACCCCCGACCCGCGCAGATGGCCACAAACCCCCCAACCCGTGGCCGGATCGCCGGCCAGTTCCACAGATTCGGGCAGGACACCGGATCCGGCCGCGTCCAGCACACCGTCGACGCCCCGCGGAGCGAGCGTTCGCACCTGCCTCGACAAGGGCCGGCGGTGACAGGGCGTGCCCAGCATGTCTCCACCTGGGCGTGGTGCTCGGGATTGCCTGCGGCTCCGTGGACGAGCAGCGTCGCTCCGGGGGGCGAGGGAGAGGTGTGCAAGCGTCCGACGCGCCGCCTCACTCACCGTCACCAACGCGGCGGCAGACTCGGAACTCACGCCTGCCGGCTTGAGCGCCGCCGCTCGCAGTGCGACGTGCTCGGGGTATCCCCCGGTTGCAGTGGGCCGAAGACCTCGTTCGGTTCGCCGAACTCTCGTAGGTGATAGCGACGTTGAGGTCGCGCTCCGCTTCGCTAGCGACCTCAACTACTCGACCACGATTATCATACACTCTGTATGTTACGTGGCTTCGCCCGTGCGGTCGCATGCACGCGAGCAGCAGGCACGACTCACCCCCTACGGCAGTAACCGCCTACAGAACTGGGACCCGCGCGCCATGAACCGAGCCGAAAGACCTGATCGTGCCCCAGGCCCTCGTTCCGGCCCCTTGACTCCAGGAATCACACCGGCACGCATGCAGTCACTGGTGGTCCAAGGGGAACTGGCGCCGCTGGTCCCTCTTCGCGTCACAAGCGCAACGGCTGTCCTGGACGATCACAGCGTTGTGCGCCTGGACGACGGCGACACCGACCCCGGTGTGGGTGCGGCCCTGGCGATGGTGGGCCTGACCCTGCTGCGAAGGGTCAGCGCATCACCCGCGGGGGCGGGTCCCGTCATCGTCCTGGTCGACGGCTTCTTGCACCATGACCAGCACAACGCGGAGCTCTTTCTCGCCCTGGGCGGCTGGATCGACGAGCAGCGCCTGCTGACCACGGCGGTGTCGCAATCCGTGGCGCTGCGCGGCGGAATCAGCTCCGCGCCGGAGGCTCACGCCGCCGCCATCCCCGCCGCGTGCCCGGCCGGACTGCGCGTGCTGTCCGAGATCCTCCTGACGGGACGCGTTCCGCAGCATCTCATCGACGGAGCGTGCCACGATCCCGGACTCGTGGGCCATCTGGTGCGCAGAGCACGCGACAGTGCCTGGGGCCTGCCCGCGGAGTTGTCCGTGCCGGCCACCCCAGCCCCCTACGGCGCACTGGTGACGGCCCGTCTGAAGCAGCTGGCCCCGCACGCTCGGCTGCTGACTCAGGCCCTGGCCGTGCACGGCGCGGAGGTACTTCTGGCGCAGCTGGCCCGATTGCTCGGAGCCGGCCAGCCGGTTGCTGACATCCTCGCACCCGCTGTGGACGCCAGGCTCGTACGCTGGGCTGGCGGAGGATCGGGGGCCTCCTTGGCGCAGGAGACCATCCGGGCCGCGGTACTGGAGTCCATGGACGTGGCGGTGCGCAACCGGCTGCGACACTGGGCAGCGAACTGCACCACAGGGACCACTTCGCTGCTCCACCGGGCAGCAGCGGCGGACCGGCCCGATCCGGCAACGGCGCACGCACTCGAGGCCGCTGCCCAGGACAGCCTGCAGGCCGGGCAGGAAGCGCGCGCCGCACAGCTGGTGAGACTGGCGGCCCAGCTGTCACCAGCCGGCATCGACCACGACCGAAGACTCCTCACGAGTGTGGAGATCGGTTTGCGCGCGGTCCCCACCCCGGAACCCCATATGATGCGCGGCGCGCTGAACGAGGCCGGAGGCGCACGGGTCGGGTTGCTGCACGCCCGCTTGGCATACGCGGAAGGGCGGCTGGAGGCGTCCAGGGATCATCTGGTCCGTGTGCTGGCCGAACTGAAAGCTGATCAGGACGACGAGCACCACACCCTGGTCGCGTGTGCCGTATGGCTCGTAGAGACCGCTTGGGCGCTGCAGGACCAGGATGCACTCGGCCGCGCGGTCGACGCGATCGAGCACTGCCATGAGCCGAGCCATCGATGCCAGGACACCGCAGCCCTGGCGAGGGCACTGCGCTCGGTCGCGGCCCACGGTGTGCGGGCAGGCCTGGACGCCCTGTCTTTCCTCCCTGCCGATCCGACACAGGTGAGTCCGAGGCTCGCGGCCTGTCTGCAGGTACGCGGGTGGCTCCGACTCGAGAACTGTCAACCGGACGCGGCGGAGGCCGACACTCTGTCGGCGCTGCGCCTGTCCACCCAGGCGGGGGCCCAGACGTTCGCACCCGAGGCGGCAGTGGCCGTCCTTGCGCAGGCCCACAGCATGCGCGGCGCATGGGACGACGCGGAGGCCTGTGCCCGGCTCGCGGTGGACCTGGCGAGCCCGCGCTGGCGTGAACTGTGCCGCAGCACCCACCGGTTGGTTCTCTCGGCGAGAGGATTGCCGGCCAGCCCCGTCTGGCTCGGGACTCAGCCGCACAACAGCATCAGCTCGTGTCCCCTGACACGTGCTACAACAGCACACGCCTCCGTCATCCGGGCTCTCGAAAGCACAACAGACGTCGGTCCGGAACCGGATGCACTGCGGGCGGCCGAGGAGTCCGCCCTGTCATATCGCATGCCCTGGCGGCTCTTCGAGCACGTCAGGGCGCACTGCCACGCGGGCTCCGTGACCCAGGCCAGGAGACTGCTCCCCGGGCTGGCGCCGTTCATGAACGAAACGCCGACGGCATGGACGTACCTGCTCGGCCAGTGGGCGCACGCACTGGTCGCTTCGGCGGACCGGCAACACGAAAACGCCGCACGGTACTTCGGCCGGGCTGAGACCGCCGCTTCGCAGTCGGCCCGGTCACGAGCCTGGCACCGCGCCCTGCTCGGCTTGGACCATGCCCGGTTCCTGGCCTCCGCAGGCCGCTGGTCCAAGGCCGTGACCTTGTTGCGGAACGCGCAAAGCGCCTTTGAACGCCTCGATGCCCGGCCCCTGGCCGAAGCGTGCGGACGGGAGCTCGTGCGGGCACAGTTCAGCTGCGCTCTGGGCGATGAGGCACTGCCAGTGGAGAATCACCTCACACGCAGAGAGGTGGAAGTCGCCTCCCTTGCGGCGCGCGGGCTGACCAACAAGGAGATCGGGCAGACGCTGTTTCTGTCGCCCAGAGGTGTCAGGTACCACCTGGGCAACATCTACAGCAAGCTCGGCGTGTCCAATCGCTACGAACTGCGTACGACCTGGGCTCTCGTGATGGAGGGCCAGAACTGACGGCCGTCCTCGCCCCACCCGCTACCACGGGTAACTGGCGTATACGGCCAGGACGTCGCCCGGGCGGCCACTGCCATGGTTGCCGCAGAGGCTCAGGAGCCAACTCCGGCCTCACACAGGGACGCTGATGCTCACCTCCCCGTCTGTTCGGCTCCTTGTGCCCTGCTCAATCACGATTCGACGACCGAGAGGACGACATGAGTCGACGCTATGCAAGAGCGGTGCGAGCGGCAGCATTGGCCCTGGCAGCCGCCACCTCCATGGTGGCGGTCCAAGCCGGCACGGCCAGCGCGACCAGCCCCGGCTGGGAAGGCACTGGGCGCCCCGACGTCATTGGGGATTGCAACCGCACCAACTCCTACCGGGAAGGGGTTTCGCCCGGCAGCGACGGCTGCATCTTCCACGCGGTCTCACGGCAGGAGGAGTACGGCTCCTGGAGACGGGCCAGTGACGTCGTGGAGAACTGCGACGGAGACTCCGTCATGGACAAGGCCGTGACGAGAATGCACCAGGTGAATTCCTCGTTCACCTACGGGACGACTCACACGCTCAGCGTGGGCTTGGACGTACCCCTGCTCAAGGGGCTCCAGCTGGGCCTCAAGTACGACATCTCCTTCAACGAGAGCACCACGTACGGCACTGCCGACACCGCCATGGAGTCCACGACCCTGAAGGTACCGGCCGGCAATGTCGGGTGGGTGGAGTTCAGGCCGCGTCAGATGCGGACGCTGGGCTGGCTGGAGGCGCGGTACGGAAAGCCCGTCGGGCCATCCGGAGACCAGCACTACTTCTGGTATTACCCGTACCAGGGCTCCACGGATCTTCAGGCGGTGACGCCCATCATCCGTGACGGCATGGCGGACGGAAGCTGGCGCCCCGTCTACAAGCCGTGCACCTACACCGTCCAGGGCAGGGGAAGCGGGCTCAACATGGATGTCAGGGAAGCATCCAAGGACAACGGAGCCGCCGTTCAGATCTACCCCGCCACAGGTGGTGACAACCAGCGATGGAGCATGCACCCGAACGGGAACGGCACCTACGCCATCAGCTCCATGAACAGCGGCAAGTGCCTGGATGTCGCCGACGGCAAGCAGTCCGACGGCGCGGCCGTGGTGCAGTGGCAGTGCAACGGCGGAACCAATCAGGCCTGGCGGCTGAGCAACCTTCCCAGTGGCGCCAAGAAGATCACCAGTGTGCTCAACAACAAGTGCCTGGAGGTCTACGGCGCCTCGACACAAGCCACCAGCCGCGTCAGCATGTGGTCCTGCAACGGCGGTGACAACCAGGCCTGGGACCTGACGATGAACAACACCCACTGACCGATACCGCTTGCCGACGGCGTCGGGGCTGGGCCGGCCTAGCCGGCCCAGCCCACAGCCACGACAGGCTCCCCGCCCCTGACGCATGACCGAGGACCTCTGCTCCGGGTCTCCTCGATCTCCAAGCTCCAGCCCTACGGCAAGGTTGGCCTCCACTCCCCCGCGCCGAACAGCCCATCCGCAGCACTCCACCGGTGCGGATGGGCTGTTCGGCGCGCAGGGGCACCAAGGGCTCGCCAAAGGTCAGCACGTCTCGGCGGCCGCCGTCACCGAGACGGTGGCAGCCTCACGCGCCCTGCGGGACGGTGAAGGGCTCCCCGGCATCGGCAGCCGACCTGACGTCCTGGGCCGTCAGCACCGTGACGGCGCCGAGCGATCGCCGCGCTCACGCGTCAACTGGCCGTGGACTGCGGGCGCTACGGCATCTCACTCACCACAGTTTCGCCCGGCTGGATGCGCAGCGCGTGGGCGAGGAAGATCTGTGGCAGCCGCAGCAGAGCAGCCCGCTTCGTCTACTGGCCACGGGTTCGGCGAGCCTGCTGCGTGATACCCACTGCCACCCCTGTAGAAGCCCGGCCTGCCCGCGCTCCGGTGCAGGCAGCTGGGCCGGCGCGGTGTGTGGAGGCCGCGGCCAGCAGGTGGTGGAGCTGGGTGCTGAGACCCCGCAAGGCTCGGTTGACGGCTCCGACGTCAGGATCGTGGCGATCCCGAAGTGCGCGAGTCCGTCCAGGTGACCCGCTCACCGAGGCTCATTGCTCCTGCCGCCGGGGCGGGCACTCCTGCCCCACGGGTAGGGGGCATATCATTTAGTCGAAGCGGCTGGTAGGGAGGATCCTTCCCGGCGACCCATGGCGATTCCAGGAGGGCGATCGGTGGACCCGCGTATCGGACGGACCCGCGCCAGCGTTCTGCAGCACGCCAGGGAGCTGCTCGCCGCTGAGGGCCCCGACGCCGTCACGTACTCGGAACTCTCGGCGCGCTCCCAGGTCACCCGACAGACCCTCTACCGGCACTGGCCCACGCGTGAACGTCTCTTCCTGGACATCGTTCTGGAGGGCCCGGCGCTGCCCTACCCAGACGGCACGGGGTCCCCGGAGCAGATCATCACGGAGTTCCTGCTCAGCTTCCGAGCTGGCATGCAGGTGCAGGCCACCGCCTCCGCCCTGCTGATGCTCGTCGCCCAGGCCGATTACGACCCACCCAGTCACGAAGCGCTCAGCCAGATCGTTGCCAACCGGCTGGAGGCTCTCAACACACTGTTGCGGCCCACCGGAGTGCTTGTCACGCCCGAACAGTTCGCGCAGCTGTGCGGTCCGGTTCTCTATCAGCGATTCTTCGCCCGGACCGCCCCCAGTGACGACTTCATCCGCGACCTCGTCCGCACCCACTTCGCTGTCCGCACATAAGCTGTCCGGACGTCCTCCGCGTCCCCGGACCAGGTGTTGGTCCGGGGCGCAGACATGACCGGGTGATCGTGGCTCCCGGCAAGCCCCCTGCCGCCCCGGATCTCACGAGAGAGTCGGAATGACCCCGACTCGTCCCCTACGACGGTTCGTGGGCAGCAGTCCCGTGTCAGGGGGTCCGGACCCAGAACTCGATCGACTCCTTGGGGACCGTGATGGTGAGGTCAGGGCCGGTCTTCTGGCCGAGGTGCTGGTTGGTGGTCGAGGGGCCGAAGCGATAGCCCTGGAAAGAGGCTGCCGTCTGGCAGTCGATGGTGTAGGTGAAGTCGGAGGATGTGCGATTGGTGACGGCGAACACGGGCTTTCCGGCGGGCGTCTTCCAGGCCATGATCCGGTGGTTCTCGTAGGCCGTCTCCTCGTCGACGACGTAGCGGGCGGAGTCCCACGGCATGTAGCGCAGGAAGCCTGCGACGGCGTTCCAGTTCTGGGGGTTCCACGTCCAATGCCCTTCCGCCAGATCAGGGAAGTTGCCAGGCTCGGTGTAGCCGGGTGGTCTCCAGTAGCCGAGTGAGTACCCGGAAGCCTCGGAGTTTCCGATGGGCTTCAGAGCGTGGAGCCAGTACCAGGTCGGGGAATTCTGGAAGGTCATCCAGTTCATGATCGACTGTGCTGTGTTGATGCACTTCCAGTTGGACGTAGGCACCTGGTACTCGAACTCGTTGCTGTACACAGGAAGACCCAAGGCGCCGGAGTGGTAGTCCTGGTGCATCGAGTCGTTGCTGTCAGAACCGATCCGGTGGTACGTCCAGGCTTTGACATACTTCATCGCCTCGGGGTCGTTGCGCAGCGCCGTCCCGAAAGCCCCGGACCAGCCATCCCAGCTGTCCGCGTGGATCTCAACGTCTGGGTAGGCGAGGGCGATCTTTTTTGCGATCGTCCTGAAGGCCTTCGCATACTCTGCGGGGCTGTATTTGCAGCAGGAGTAGGCAACATGGCCCATTTCAGGCTCGTTCTGCAACCCCCAGGCGGAGATCGGGACGCCGAAGGAACTGAGATAGTCCAGGTCGTCCACCATCGCGTCTCCCAGCGCCTCCAGGTCGGCGGTGGCGAACGACTTGAGGGTCCCGCCGATGTAGGCGTTGTTGCTCTTCCACGCCGGTGCCGGGGACCAGTACTCCGCGGCGACACCCTCGATGCCCGCCTGGCTGATCATGTCGGCCAGCAACGCGGTCTGGCCGTCGTAACGGCCCTTCAAACGGGTGTTGTTGTCTCGCAAGCCCCGGTAGTAGAGACCCAAGGCGAGACGGCAGTAGCGGAACCCGCGGTCGCTGCGGCCACCCTTGAGCATCTGCTGGTAGAAGCGCGTGCGCTCAGCGGGAGTCAGGTCGTAGGGGACACCCGAGATCGCTTCGGGCAGTCCGTTGTTCCCCGACCCTATGGAGTCGGACTGGATCTCGAACCCCAGACCGCGGATGGTCTGCTGCTTGGGCTGGTCGTAGCGGATGACGTACCCGCCCTCAGCGGCGGCCGCCGGTGTCGGCTTGAGCACGGGCATCAGCAGCGCGCCGGCTGTGGTGGCAGCTGCGCCGCGCAGGACGGTTCTGCGGTGCAAGTGGTGTGGCTCGGACGGTGACATGACCTGCCTCCTCGTGGCACATGATCGGTATCGAGGCCCCGGGTGCAGATGACTGGAAAGCGCCTGGGCGACCATCGACGCGGGTAAGTTATTCGATATACGAAATCTTGCCAAGGGGTAGCGCGCTCGAGTCCACCGACTCGGGGCCGGAGGCTGGGGCCCGGGGCAGGGCAGCCCGAAGAGCGCGATTCAGGAATCCGCTTGGGCCTGCTGAAAATCTCCTCGGCGATCACCTTGCGGCCATCGCCTTGGCCACCACGTCTCACGCCCTCGTCACCAATGCCCGCGGAGCGGCCGCGTTCCCGGTCGTCCCTCCAGGTCAAGGGCAGATAGCAGGCGCCGGTCGCTCGGGGGCGTGCGCGGCTCGCGCGGGGCCCCTCGGCGAGCCAGATATGCCCGTGCCTGGCTCACCGGCGACAGTCGCCCGCAGCGCCGGTTCGAGCACGGGAGACCGCATGGCTGCCTCATCACGCATGGCAGGCCTCACCACTTGTGCGGGCACGAATCTTCACACTCACCCCTTGGCGACCTTTCGTATATCGAATATCTTGGCTGGATCCAGTGGTTCAAAGCCCACTGTTCAGCCTCGGCACTCCCGGGACGACGACCCAGCTACACACCGGAGGTAGGGCATGTCACCGTCCGAGCCACACCACGTCCACCGCAGAACCCTCCTGCGCGGCGCAGCCTTCACCGCAGCGGGCGCCGCAGTGACGCCCCTGCTCAGGGCCACCCCGGCCGCGGCTGCCTCGACGTCGGGCGAGTACGTCATCCGCTTCGACCAGGGCCCGAAGCAGACCATCCTCGGCCTGGGCTTCGAGATCCAGTCCGACTCCATAGGCTCGGGGAACAACGGACTGCCCGAGAATGTGTCGGGGGTCCCCTACGACCTGACGCCCAGCGAGCGCACCCGCTTCTACCAGGAGATGCTCAAGGGCGGGCGAAGTGATCGCGGATTCCGCTACTGCCGCCTCGCCATGGGCCTGTACTACCGAGGGCTGTCGGACGACAAGAAGCGCCTGAAGGGCCGCTACCCCGGTCAGACCGCGCTTCTGGCTGACATGATCAGCCAGGCCGGCATCGAGGGCATCTCCGCGGAGTACTGGTCGCCGGCAACGTACTGGAAGACCACCGGCGCGTTCGTCGGCGGAACCCTCACTGCGTTCGACGACGTCAAACTGAACGCCCTCGGCGACGCCATGGTGGCCGACCTGACGTACCTGACCTCGTACGGCGTGCCGATTTCGGCCTGGGGACTGCAGAACGAGCCGAACTACGGCGACCGGATGTACTCCTGCTGCTACTACGAGCCTCAGAACTACCTGAAGGCCTTCAAGAGGATCGCCCCGAAGATCCGTGCAAACTTTCCCCACGTCCAGATCCACGCCGACAGCCTGGACGGCGCGATAGGACTACGGGGGCAACTCCTGCGCGCCGACCCGGAGGCATTGAAGTACGTGGATGCCTGGACATATCACCGCATCGGGTCCAACAGTGAAGACGCCAGGACATCCGATTACTACAGCCTCGCCGGCAAGTCCAGTTATGCCGACGCCAACGACAGTCAAAAGGACCAAAACGGCAACCGCCTCGTGTACAACAACGAGTTCGAGTACCTCGTCGCGGGCCCCTCCTCGGACAAGCCTCCCGCCTACAAGTGCGTCAACACCGCGCAGTCGATCATGAACTGGATGACGTTCCAGAACGCCCGCACCTGGTATTGGCTTCACGCCCTCAAGCCGATCGCGAACAGTGAAGCCACCGGCTACGCCCTGGGCTACTGGAGGCCGCCGTCGGACACCGACTTCAGCCGGTTCCCCGACCTGCAGGCCGGTCACTGGACGTGGAACCCGCAGAACTGGAACGGTGTTGCCGGCTTCGTGCGCTACATGCCCTGGGACTCGGTCCGGTACGGCGTCGACGAGGCCGCCGTCTCTCCGGACCACCGGATCATGGCCTGGAAGACCCCCGGGGGCAAGCCCGTCTTCGCCCTCACCAACCGCTCCGCGGACACCCCGTACACGTACACCATCGACTCCCAGACGGCGGCGACCTTCCAGGGCTACCGCTTCGGTCTCACGACAACCAACGAGCACCTGGGCGCCAAGGCCGGGCCCACCCTAACCATCACGGTGCCCCCGTCTTCGATCGAGTTCTGGATCCGCAACTACTGACGCCGCGGCGGCTCTTGCGGGTTCACTCGGCAGAGCACCGGTGCGCTCCACCAAGAGAGCAGCGTCGCCTTGCAGCAGGGCGAGGCCCGGCCATGGCTCACCGCCAGGCCCGGGTCCCGCCCTGACTCACGCGTTCCCGGCTGCGGGTTGAGCTGTGAAGCATCCCGTTCAACGCCCTGGAGGCGTCGTGGGTCGCGGGTCGCCGACCCTCGAGTCCGGCATCAGGCAGCATGTTGGGCAGGAACAGCCACAGTTGGGCACGGAAGAAGGGGGCCGGCCGCCGGGTGGTGCCCGGCGGCCGGCCCCCTTCTCCACTCTTGCTCAGGGGACGTCTTCAGTGCGGAGTGCGTGCGGGCACGTGTTCCGTGTCCGCCGTGAGCGTCAGACGGCACCAGGTCGTGGTGCCTGCGTCGCTCACACCCCAGGCGCTACTGAGGGCGTCCACCAGAAAGAGTCCCCGGCCGCTCTCCTCCAGGGGCCCGACCCTGCGCAGCACCGCCGGGGAGCTCGTCGTGTCCTTGACCTGGATGGTCACGGACTCAGGAG
Organism: Streptomyces sp. NPDC007929; assembly: GCF_042959065.1. Taxonomy (NCBI): domain Bacteria; kingdom Bacillati; phylum Actinomycetota; class Actinomycetes; order Kitasatosporales; family Streptomycetaceae; genus Streptomyces; species Streptomyces sp. NPDC007929. The sequence goes on from NZ_JBIBKD010000019.1 coordinate 19,046, forward strand.
CGACGAGCAGGCGGATGCTCACGTCACCGGAACTTGCGTGGCGCAGCGCGTTGCTGGTCAGTTCCGTGAGCACCAGTTCGACGTCGTCCGTCAGCGGGGCTGTGGCCTGGGACCGCAGTGTCAGCCGGGCCAGGCGGCGAAGTCGGCGGGGCCAGGCGTCCTGGCTGTGCGGCCTTCGGCCGCCGCTGGTGGGCGTGCAGGAGATACACACCTCCCACCCGGTCCGGAGCACGGAGGGGGAAGGAATGACGGCGGTGGTGGTACCGGCTGCCGCAGGTGTCATGGCCTTCATGTCCAGACCTCCCGCAGGGGTTGGGGCTGGAACCGGTCGCGGGGCGGCCGGAGTGGGGATGGGGTGCCGGTGCGGCCCGTCGGGGCCAACGGCTTGTGGCCTCAGTGCGTGCGCGACGCCCGGCAGCGGGGCTTTCAGGGGATCAGGATGATCTTTCCTTCGGCGCGACGTTCCTCGATGGCGAGATGGGCCTCGCCGACCTGCGCCAGGGGCAGGACACGCCAGATGGGCAGGACCAGCTCTCCTGCCGCCATCCGCTCGGCGAGCTGGGGCAGGCAGTCGTACATCCGGTCCTGCGGGGTCATGCCCGTGAACCGGACGCCCAGTTCCCGGGCACGGGGGTCGGCGAGGGTGACCACCTTGGCGGGGTCGCCGGTCAGTTCGACCGACTCGGGCAGGACACCTGCCCCGGCGGCGTCGAGTACACCGTCCACGCCGCGGGGGGCGAGTGCGCGTACCTGTGCCACCAGGTCGGTACCGGCGGTCACGGCCTGCGCGCCGTGGGCCTTGACCTGGTCCAGATGCTCGGCGAGGGCAGATCCGATCACGTTGATGCCGCGCCCGCGCGCCAGCTGAACGGCAAGTGAGCCAACGTTGCCCGCGGCTCCATGGACCAGCAGGGTCGCTCCCTCGGCAAGGTCAAGGTGGGCGAGTGCTCGCCATGCCGCCTCGCCGACGGTCACCAGGGCGGCGGCCAGTTCAAAACTCACCTCCGCCGGCTTGGGGGCGGCGACGCGCATGATCGCGTGCTCGGCATATGCCCCGGTGGCGGTGGGGCCGAACACCTCGTCGCCGATATTGAGGTGGTCGACTCCCTCGCCGAGGGCGTCGACCACCCCGGCGGCGTCCATTCCCGGAGTCACCGGGAATTCGGCGGGGAACACCTTGGCCAGGTCGCCGTTGCGCAGCTTGACATCCATAGGGTTCACGCTCGCGGCCCGTACCTGGATGCGGACCTGGCCCGGGCCGGGGACCGGGGGGTGGGTGTCGGTGAACTGCAGAACATCAGGTCCGCCGAACTTCTCGTAGGTGATGGCAACGCTCATGCCGGTCTCCGCCTCTGTCCAAAGTCGTTGACTACTTCAACGCAAGCTATCATACACTTTGTGTGTTAGATGCTTCAGTGTGAGGCATACGAGCGGGAGGGCCTCCGCTCCATCACGCGGCCGGGTCGCCGTATCCGGCCCGGCCGCCGCCATCCGTGAAGGCAACACGCTCAGACGACAGCCGCAAGACCGGGGATGTGCGCCATGACCCACATCAGGAGACGAGACCGCGAGCCCGGCGATCCCGGCAGACCGCTGCCGCAGACCCTCGCGCCGACGGGCATCCCGCCTGTGACGGTTCAGGACACTCCGGAGCCAGCGCCCCCCTCACGTCACGCGCGCGGTGGCCGCCGTGCTGGAAGATCGCGGCGTCGTCAGCCTGGACGGCGATACCGATCCGGTGAGCGGGTGCGGCACTTGCCTGCATGGCCGTCCAGGCCATCGACGCTTGACCGGCGCCGGAACCACCGGCCCGCTCCGGCGCCCAGAAGGAACCGGCCCCAACCCCTGGCCAAACGTACCGTATATCGAATACTTTCCCGTCTGTTCTGATCCCGACTTCAAGGCGCCCTTGCAATGACGACCGTCGTAGTGACCGAAGACTCCCGGCCCCTGCCGCACCGCCCCACCGACCGGCGCACCATAGTGGCGAGCACCCTCGGCACCGTCATGGAGTGGTACGACTTCAATCTGTACGGCCTCGCCTCGGCCCTGGTGTTCGGCCCGTTCTTCTTCGGCTCGTCCGGCACTGCCGCAACCCTCGCCTCGTTCGCCACCTTCGCGGTGGGCTTCGCCGCGCGGCCGATCGGCGGCCTCATCTTCGGTCATCTGGGCGACCGCGTCGGCCGCAAGCACGTACTGCTGATGACGATGCTCGGTATGGGCGCGGCCACGACACTGATCGGTGTCCTGCCCACCTACGAGACAGCAGGCATCTGGGCGCCGCTCCTGCTGGTCGTCCTGAGGGTGTGCCAGGGCATCGCGGTGGGCGGCGAGTTCGCCGGCGCCACGCTGCTGACGGTGGAGGGCGCCCCGGCCGGCCGGCGAGGCCTGTTCGGCGCGATTCCGGCGATGGGCACCGGCGCGGGATTCGTCCTGGCCGCCGGCGTGTTCGGTCTGGTCTCCATGCTGCCCGACCAGGCCTTCGAGTCCTGGGGTTGGCGCGCGCCGTTCCTGGCCGGCGCGGTCCTGACGCTGCTGGGCCTGCTGGTACGCCATGGCATCAGCGAGACACCCGTCTTCGCCGAACTGGAGGAGGCCGGTGCCCGGGAACGGCACCCGTTGCTGGCGACCGTCCGGCGGCAGCCGGTCGCCGTTCTGCGGGTTCTGGGCATCACTGTCTCCGGCTTCGTGTGGGGCTACCTGATCCAGGCGTTCGGCCTGGCCTACGCCACCGACACGCTGGGCATCGAGAAGTCCACCATGCTCTGGGCCATCACCATGGCATCGGCGCTGGAGATCGCGGCGATCCCGTTCTGGGGCTGGCTGAGCGATCGGATCGGCCGACGCGCCATGGTGGGGGTAGGCCTGTTCTGCACGGTGATGTACGTCTTCCCGTTCTTCGCGCTGCTCGAGACCAGAAGCACTCCCCTGATCGTCCTTGCGATGGTGCTCGCCATCCCGGTGTGCAAGGACATGGTCTTCGGTCCCCAGGCCGCCCTGGTGGCGGAGCTCTTCGATCCCCGGATCCGCTACAGCGGCGTCAGCGTGGGCCGCGAGTTCGGCGGTGCGATCTTCGGAGGAACAGCGCCCTTCATCGGTGCCGCACTGCACGCAGCCAGTGGCTCCATCACCCCGGTGGCGCTCTACGTCGTCGCAAGCTGTCTGCTCACCGCGATCGCCGTGTACGCCGGCCGGGAGACCGCCTACGACCAGGAGGCGTACGGCTGAGCCAATCGCCCCGGCACCTGCGGCAGGACTGTGAAATGGCCCTATGGGACCTCCGGCCTCCGAATCCGGCATGACTTCTCCCCCACACCGGGTCCGGAGGCATCGGCGGACCGCCGGGCTGACGAAACCGAGCGGATCAGCTCGCGCTGCCCGCGGCATGGGCGGACGGGTTGTCCTTGGGAAAACCCTTGGCGCCCCGGCTTGCTCCTCTGATGGGCTGACGTCCTGCCGTGAGTCTGCTGTGTGACGGAGGTAGTGGTTGTGACGGAATATGACGTGCTTGCCGAGGTGTACGAATGGCTCATCTCGGATGCAAAGTTGCCTCCAGCCGAGTTTGCCGCGTCGTTCGACGACGTCCTCAGTCTCTTGCCGTCGAACGCTCACGTCCTCGACTGTTCGTGCGGAACCGGACAGTTGGCGGTCGGCCTCGCCGGTCGTGGCATGCAGGTTGTCGCAACTGACGCCAGCGATGCGATGGTTCGCCGGACTGCAGAGTTGTCTGAGGAGTTCGGGGCCTCCGTCCGGGCCGTGCGGGCGAACTGGGAAGAGTTGCCCGACCATTTCGAGGACGACACGTTCGACATGGTGTTCTGCGTCGGCAACTCGCTTCACCATGCCGCGGGCGCGACAGGCAGGGGTGCTGCTCTGGAGTCGATGTCACGGCTTCTGCGGCCCGGCGGGCGCTTGGTGCTCACATCCCGCACCTGGGAGCTCGTGAGGGCCAGAGGTTCTCGGCTGGACATCCGGGACCGACTCGTCCGCCGGAACGGTCGCGATGCCGTCGTGGTCTACCGCTGGGAGATTGCGCCGCATTGGGAGGATGAGCACCACATCGAGATTGCGATCGCCCAGGTTGATGCGACTGGGCTGGTTCTTGTCCGCTCGGAGCTGCTGTCCTGCTGGCCGTACCGGTACGAGGAGCTCGAAGTCGAGCTGGACCGGGCCGGACTCCGGACGGAAGTGAGCACGTTCGATCTCGAGGCCGAGAACTACATGGTGGTCGCGAGCAAGGCATAGACACCGGGCTCTCAGTCTCTGGCAGGACCGCGCGGTTGCTCGCAGGACGCCCCGCCGGGGGCCCTCGCGTTACGGGGGGAACCGGCTGGTCCGCTGCCTCCCTCGCCGGTCAGCGCGGCAGGAGGTAGTGCCCCGATCGGGTCCGCCTTCCAGGTGCTTCGCGCGGGCCCACTCGCTCTCTCACCGCCGTGAGCATACTGCCCGGCTTGCTGGGCGCGCGGCGTCTCACACCTCGTACAGGGCTTCCACATCAGCCCGGAAAAGCTCCTCGATCTCCGCGCGGTGGGGCTCCAAGGAGCTGGTCACCAGCCCATGCCCAGCCGTGAACTGCCGGGTCAGCAGCCGGAAGGTGCGGATAGCTGACTGCGGCGGCACCTTCTTGTTGGCGGCGAGAACGGCGCGGTTGATCTCGGACTGCAGTGCGGAGTCGTCGGGCATGCGGCGTACGGGCACCTGCGGACGGCCGGAGACGTGCAGCCAGTGGGCGACGGCCTCATGGTCGAGTGTGATCAGGGCTGCGGCATGCGGCCTCCCCCGGCCGACGACGACGCAGTGGACGACGAGCGGGTGGGAACGTATCTCCTCCTCCAGCGGCAGGGGGACGACGCGGTTCCCGCCCGCGGTGACGAAGGTGTCGCCATGTCGACCGACGATCGTCAGGTGGCCGTCGGCATCGAGCCGGCCCAGGTCGCCGGTGGCGAGCCAGTCGCCGGGTGCCGGGACTGCGTGACCGTGGCCGCCGAGATAGCCCGCGAAGTTCTGCGCGCCGTGCACCCAGATCTGTTCGTCGTCGTCAATGTAGAGGGAGTTGCCGGGCAGAGGGCGTCCGGCCGTACCGTGCCGGAGACGGTCCGGTGGCCCCAGCGTGACGGGGCCACCGGCTTCGGTCAGGCCGTAGCTCTCGTGAACGTCGATGCCGGCGCCGGACATGAACAGGCCCAGGCGTCGGCGCACACCGGAACCGCAGAGGATCACATGCCGCAGTCGGCCGCCCAGAGAGCTGCGGAAAGCGGAGTAGACACCGTGCTCGAACAGGTCGTGCTGCACGCCGAACCCGGCGCCGCGACGGGCGCGCGTCCGTCGCTCATTCAGCTCCGCGTGCTGCACCGCCACGTCGACCGCCAGTCCGAACGAGCCGACCCGCCCGCTGATTTCCGCCGTCTCACGGAATGCGGCGACCAGCCCTTCCACGGCACGGGGGCCGGCCAGCAGTACTCCCGGACGTACGATTCCGAGGGTGTCCACGAGTTGGGGGGCCGAGCAGGGCGGCTGGTAGGCGAGCGGGACCCCGCCGGACACCGCGGCGATCTGTGTCACGCGGGCAGTGAGATGCTCAAGGGGGGCGTGCAGCAGGATCCCCGTACTGTTCGCAGGGCCTTTCCGCAGCACGGCCGCGTAGACGTGCAGGAGGTTGCCGGCCGAGGTCATGAGGCTGCCGTGACTGAGGAGGCAGCCCTTCGGTCTGCCCGTGGTCCCCGCGGTGTGCACCACCGTCGCCGGCGAGTCAGGCATGACGGACCGCCGACGGCGATGGACCTCGTCATCGTCGATCCCGCGGCCCGCCTCGGCCAGGTCGCGCATCGCGGCGGTGTCCAGTTGCCACAGGTCGCGCAGTCCACGAAGCCTGCTCGTCAACGGGCCCACCGTCATGGCCTGTCCGACGTCCTCCACGACGCAGCCACGCGCCCCGGACCGGCCCAGTATCCACTCGACCTGCGCGGTGGAGGCACCGTAGGGCACCGGCACGGGCAGCGCCCCGATCGACCACAGGGCGAAGTCGAGGACGGTCCATTCGTAGCGTGGGCGCGACATCACGCCGACACGGTCACCGAGTCCCACTCCCGCGGCCAGGAACCCCTTGGCGAGCGACAGAACGTCCTGCCGAAAGCGGCCGGCGTCCACATCGCGCAGGCCCCCGCCCTCCTGTGCCTGGACGGCGACCCGCCCCCGGCGATCCCCGGCGCGGTCGAACACCAGGTCCGCGAGCCCGCCGGCCCTCGGCGGAACGAATGCCGCGGGAGTGGTGACCTCACGCAGCCCGGAGCCGTTCACTTGTCCTCCTGGAGAATTTGCCGCCGCAGGGCTACAACGCGCGCGGGTCGCCGCCAGGCCGCAGCCGACAGGCGGAGAGCCGTCTGGAGACAGGGTCCGGCGCGCGAGGACCCTTTCAGGCCTTGACCGCGGACTGGAACCCCCCGCCACGAATAGGATTTAGTATACCTTGCGATTCGCGCCTCTCCACGGCCTGCGCCCTTCAAGCACGTCCGGTGTAGGGGGCGGATACGGTTCAGGCGCCCCGCAATTCATGAGGGGTGTACTGCGGTGCGGCCAAGCGGCCGGATCCGCGGACGCCGTCGCCCGGCGGTGGGCCCGGCTCGGTCCTGCGGCGCGCTCCGCGGTGCCCCCGCCCTGCGGAGAGGACCAGGCCGGGCGGAGCGCACTGCTTGCCGCAGGTTCAGTTGTCCTCGGAGACCTCGTGGCGGGCCTGGGAGGCGGTGTGCTCGCGCGCTGCCCGGGCTGCGCCGTCCGCGTCACCGGCGCGCAAGGCATCGATGATCGCTTCGTGTTCCTCGACGACCGACCGCCAGTTCGCCGTGTCGATAGGGGCGACGATGCGGTAGCGGCGGATGGTGAGCAAGAGCTGGTCAGTCAGCTCGCCCAGGATGCGGTAACCGCTCGCTTCGGCCAGGAGCTGGTGGAAGCGGGAGTTGAGCTCCGGCAGTTCACTCATGGCGTTCCTGCCGAGAGCCTCACGCATCGCGTCCTGGACGCGGTCGAGGCCGGCGAGCAGCGTGTCGTCGGTGTTCTGCGCGGCCAGCCGGCCGACGAGTTCCTCGATCGCGCCCCGGGCCAGGAAGACACCCCGCATCTCCTTGGTGTCGACCTCGGCGACTGCCACACCGGAGTGGACGCGGGAGGTGAGCAGTCCTTCGGACTCAAGGCGCTTGACTGCTTCCCGGACCGGGATTTTGCTCACTCCGAAGGTGCGGGCGAGCTCGTCCATGTTGATCCGTTCGCCGGGGCGCAGCTGCCCGTCGGCGATGGCCGCGTGCAGGCTCTCGTAGACGAGGTCGGCCTTGCTCTTCACCGTAGGGAGTCGCCCTGCCCAGCTGTTCTGCGTCACCGCATCATCGTATGCGATATATAGCAGCGAGTGTGGGGCGGTCCACCGGAGACGCATCCCAGGGGCCGGCCGGCCCCTGGGACTCATTCCTTCACGGCGCCTCCGGTGAGGCCGCGTACGAAGAAGCGCTGCAGGAGGACGAAGCAGAGCACGACGGGGATGGCTGCCATGACGGAGCCGGCCATGAGCAGGTCCCAGCGGGGTGCGAACTGGTTCTGGAACCGGGCCAGACCGACCGGGAGTGTGCGCAGCAGTTCGTTGTTGGTGACGAGGCTGGGCCAGGCGAATTCGCCCCAGGTCCACATGAACTTCAGCACTGCGACGGTGCCCAGGGCTGCCCAGGAGTTGGGCAGCAGGATGCTCACCAGGGTCCGTATCCGGCCGGCTCCGTCCATGGCCGCCGCTTCGTCGAGTTGTGCGGGCAGGGTGATGAAGTGCTGGCGCAGCAGGAAGATGCCGGTCGGACTGGCGAGGAAGGGGATGATCAGGGCCCAGTAGGTGTCGATCCAGCCGAGGTCGCGCATGACGAGGTACAGCGGGACGAGGATGACCTGGGTGGGGATCATCAGGGTGGCGAGGATGAGGGTGAGGACGGCCTGGCGGCCCTTGAACCTGATCCGGCTGAGGCCGTAGGCGGCCAGGGTGTCGAAGACGAGGTTGCCCGCTACGACGGCGCCGGAGACGATCACCGAGTTGGCGAACCACTGCCAGAAGGGGAAGCGGGAGAGGACCTCGCGGTAGGCATCCAGGGACACCGTGTCGGGGAGGAAGCTCGCCTCGGTGCCCATGAGGTCTTCCATGGGCTGCAGCGAGGTCAGCACCATCCACACGACCGGCAGGCCCGCGAAGATGCTGATGAGGGTGAGCCACAGTCCTCGCGGCAGTGCGCTGGGAAGACGTCTCATGATTCCTCCCGGGAGGACAGACGCAGCCGGATCATCGTGATGACCAGCAGGATCACGAACAGCACGACGGAGGCCGCGGAGGCCACGCCGACATCGGTGAGCAGCTTTGTGTAGATGAAGGTCACCACGGTCAGGGTGGCGTTGCCCGGTCCGCCTTCGGTCATCACCCATACCTGGTCGAAGACCTTGAAGGAGTTGAAGAGCAGCAGCAGGAAGACCGCTGCGCTCGCCGGCCGGAGCATCGGCAGGGTGAGGGAGCGGAACTGCCGCCACGGGCCGGCGCGGTCGATGGTCGCCGCCTCGTAGAGTTCGGCGGGGATGCGCTGGAGTCCGCCGAGGAGGATCAGGGCGTAGATGCCGAAGTCCTTCCAGATGCTGACCAGGGCCACGGCCGGAAGGGCGAGGTGCTGGTCGAACAGCCATCGGGCGCCGTCCACGCCGACGAGGGCGATGAGGTTGTTGACCAGTCCGTGGTCGGGTTCGTACAGCCACTTCCAGATGAGGCCTGCCACGACCATCGGGATGACCGCGGGCAGCACGGTGATGGTGCGCACGAGGCGGGCTGAGGCCATCTCCCGGTTGGCTGCCATGGCTGTCGCCAGGGCCAGCACGTAGGTGCCGATGAGGGTGAGAAGGGTGAACACCAGGGTGTTGACCAGGCTCTCCCGGAAGGGGCCCGGGCCGAGGAGGGTGGCGTAGTTGTCCGCGCCGACGAACTGCTTGGGGCCCAGCAGGTTCCACCGGTCGGTGCTCAGGAGCATCGACTGGACCATGGGGTAGAACGTGAAGCCGAGGATGACCAGCAGGGCGGGGGCGACGGACAGCCAGCCGGCGAGTGCGCCGGTCGGCAGGCGCCGTCTGCGCCCGGCGCCGCGGGGGCGGCGGTTGTGGCTGCCGCCCCCGTTGCGCGTGGGGAGCTTTGCGGGAAGCTCGGTGAAGGTGGGCATGGCGGCTGCTACTTCTCCGCTTCCAGGGCCTTGCCGACCTGGTCGTCGATGGACTTCAGGGCCTCACCCACCGGCACCTGGCCGCCGACGCCCGCGACGATGGAAGCCTTCTGAGCCTCCCAGCGCGTGTCCCAGGCGTGCCGGTCCTGCAGCACCAGGTCGGGCGAGTTACGGCTGAGCTGTTCCAGGATCGGCTTCCAGCTCGGGTCGGAGTTGACCTTCTTGTCGAACGCGGCCTTGGCCTCGGCGGAGACCTTGGAGGGCTGGTAGGGGAAGATCGCGTGGAAGTCCATGTACTGTGCGCTGCGCTCGGGTGAGGCGAGCCACTTCATGAACGTGCCGGCGGCCTTCAGGTCCTTGGCGCGCGAGTTGGCCACCAGGCTGTGTCCGCCGACCATGGAACAGCCGCTGGCGGGTCCCTTGGGCATGGGCGCGACGGCCCACTTGCCGTCTGTCTTCTCACCGCCTGCCTGGACATCGGCGATCACCGACTGGAAGAAGGGGAACATGGCGACCTTGCCGTCGATGAACCCGTTGAGGGCGCTGGTCCCGACGGGGGAGATCTTGTCGGTGTAGAAGGACTTCATGTACTTCATCGCGGTCTTGCCGGCGGCCGAGTTCTGCGTCGACGTGGTGTAGTCGGAGGAGGTGAGGCTGCCGCCGGCCTGGCAGAGGAAGCTCTCCCAGGTGGAGTTGATGGCGTTGAGGTGGTCGTCCATGCCCTTGAACTGCCAGCCGCTGACCTTGTGTCCGTCGGCGGCCGACCGCTTGGTGATGGTCGAGGCCGTGGACTTCAGCTCCTCCCAGGTGGCGGGGGGCTCGGCGAAGCCGTACTTCTTGAGGATGTCGGTGCGGTACATCATGACGCCGACGTCGAAGTAGAGCGGCGCGCCGTAGAGCTTGCCGTTGTATTCGTCGATCTTGGCGAGGTCCAGGTACTTGTCGGTGTCCTCCTTGGTGTAGCCCAGGCTGTCCAGCGGGGCCAGCGAGCCGGCCTTGAGGTACTGCAGTTCCAGCCCGTTGTTCATCAGCCACACGTCCGGTCCGGTGCCGGCACCCACCGCCTGCTTGATCTTTTCCCGGCCGTCCTTCCACTCCAGCTGGGTGAGGCGGACGGTCACCTTGTCCTGGGACTTGTTGAACTCATCGACGAGTTCCTTGACCTTGCTGTCCTGGCCGATCCAGAACGGCATGGACCAGAACTCGACGGTGGATCGGCCCCCGGCGGAGGAGTCGGGGGAGCTGGACGTCGAACAGGCCGATGCGGTGATCGCGCAGACGGTGGCCAGGGACGCGGCGAGCAGCAGACGGCGTCTGGGTCGTGCCATGGTGCAGTCTCCTTGAACTGATGGCTACAAAAGTGACGAAGTGGACAGGAAGGGGGTGTGCGGGGTCAGCGGTGGCTGCCCGGCGGGCGGCGCACCGCGGGTCATGGAAGGTCAGTAGCGGGCGACGGTGTAGCGGTCCACGACCGCGTCGTCGATCTCCGCTCCAAGGCCGGGGCCCGTGGGGACCGTCAGGGCCCCGTCGCGGAACTCGGGCGGGTTGGTCAGGATCCGTTCCCGGATGGGGTTGGGCAGGCGGTTGTACTCGTAGGTCCGCAGGTTGGGGACGGCGGCGCACAACTGCAGGGCCGCGCACAGGCTGACGCCGGAGCCAACGCCGTGCGGGGCAATGTCGACGTGGAAGGCCGAGGCGAGTGCCGAAAGCCGGGACGCCTCGGTGATGCCACCGCAGCGGGCTACGTTCGGCATGAAGACGTCGATCGCCCGGTGCAGCAGTGAATCGCGCAGGTCGAACCGGGTGAAGTGGGTCTCGCCGTTGACGATGGTGAGGCCTGTGCGGCGGCGCAGTTCGGCGAGGTTGGCCAGGTCGTCCACCTGCAGGGGTTCCTCGAACCAGGAGATGCCCAGGTCGTGGAGCACCGATCCGACCTGGGTGGCCTCGTCGAGATCGTAGGCGCAGTTGACGTCGGTGAGGATCTCGATGTCGTCCCCGACGGCCTGCCGCACCGCGTTCAGATGGGCCCGGTCGGTGCGGGCCCCGCGGCCGATCTTGACCTTCAGGGCGCGGAAGCCGTTGTCGACGAAGCCGAGTGCCTGGCGTGCGGAGTCGGCGGGGTCGGCGTGCAGGGCGACAGGGCTGGCGTAGCAGTCGACGCGCTCACGGATCGGCCCGCCCAGCAGCCGGTGCACCGGCAGGCCGGTGATCTTGCCGCGCAGGTCCCACAGCGCGAGGTCGACGCCGGCCAGCGCTTCCAGGTAGAAGCCGCGGTTGTGGCCGCCGGCGGCCTGTCCCTGGTAGAGGCGCTGCCACACGGCGGTACTCGCGGTGGCGTCCTGGCCGATCAGCAGAGGGGCGAGCACGGTGGAGACCACCGTGGCGGTCACCTGGGGCGAGGGCAGGCCGTAGCACTCGCCGATGCCCACGGATCCGTCCTCGGCGTGCACCTTGACCAGGGTCGCGTACTGGCCGCGGCGGGGCAGAACGAGGTGGCTGGAGGCCGGGTAGCGCAGCCAGTCGGGTACGTCCTCCGGGGAGTCGTACAGATCGTCGAAGCTGGCCGACAGGGCCAGCGCCTCGATCTTGGTGATGCGCACGCAGGGCGTGGACATGGGGTGGTTCTCCAGGTGTTCGGTGCCGCCGGCTGACGTGCCGCCCGGCGGCATGGGCCGGGCGCCGCGAGGGGCGGGACTAGAGGGCCGTGCGGGCCGCAGAAGCCCGCGCTCAGCGGGACCGTCCCTGCACCGGGCGGCCGTCGTGAGGCCGCAGCCGGTGAGTGGGTGCCGGTTCGCCGGCCGGCCCGGTGAGGGCCAGGAAGTGTGATGCGAGGGTCGTACACCGCCTGAGTGCGGTTGCCGGGTCACGGTGCTCCCGACACCCCTGAAGGTATTCCATATACGAAATAATTGCTAGAGGGGTGGCGAGAAAACTTCTCCCGTTCCGCGGTCGGCGACGCCCGAGCGCCCGAGGTCAGAGGCCGTCTGCCGTGTATGCGCAGGCGGGGGGAGCTGTCACCGTGCTGGTGCGGGCGAGCACGGCTCCGGCCCAGGGGCCGGGCCGCCGCAGCCGATGTCTGGCCGTCGTGACGAACATCAGGCCGCCCCCGAAGGCGACGCTGCTCGGGTGCGCAGTCGGCACGGCGACGATGCGCAGTACCCGGCCGTCCGGCGCGTAGCAGCGGACCTGACCGCTCCCCCACAGAGCGACCCACAGGTTGGCGTCGTCGTCCACGGTCATGCCGTCCGGGCGGCCTTCGCGCGGCGCGAGGCGGACGAAGGGCTCCGAGCCGGCCAGTGCACCCGTGGCCGGGTCGACGGTGTGCCGGGTGATGGTGCCGCGGGCGCTGTCCGCGAGGTAGAGGCGCTTCCCGTCGGCGGTGAAAGCCGGCCCGTTGGGCACGGTCAGTCCGTCGAGGACCTGCTGGACCGATCCGTCCGGGTCGGTGCGGAACAGCGAGCCGGCGCCGTCCGCGGCGCCGGCCTCCATGCTGCCCGCCCAGAAGCGGCCCGCGGGATCGCACACGCCGTCGTTCATGCGCATGACGCGGCCACGGACCGCGGCGGGCCGGGCCAGCCAATGGACCCGGCCTGCCGTAGTGCACAGGGCGATGCCGTCGCCGGCCGCGGCGATCCATCCCGCTCCGGCGTCTGCCGCCGGGGCGACCGCGCCGAGCGGCACCCCCAGGCTCAGCAGCCGTCGGACACCCGTGGACGGGGCCCGGCACCGGTACAGGTCGCCGCGCAGGAGGTCGACGAAGAGCAGCCGTCCGTCCGCGGTCCAGCGTGCCCCTTCGGCCAGTTGGTACCGGGTGGAGGTGAGAGGCCGCCAGGGAGCGGGCCTCCGGGCGGCCGTCACCGGATCGCGCTGCCGGGCGCGGCTCTCAGCAGGGTGAGGTCCTCACGTGTGGGCAGGCCTTCCCAGTCGCCGCTGGATGCGACGGCGAACGCCCCCACCGCCACGGCCCGACGCAGCCGGCCGGCGACCGGCTCCCCGTCGAGCAGGGCGGAGAGATAACCGGCGACGAAGGCGTCTCCGGCGCCCACCGTGTCCCGGACAGTGACCGCGACCGCTCGCTGCGCCGTCGCTCCCGACGCGTCGAACACCTCCGCGCCCTCCGCTCCGCGCTTGACCACCACCTCCCGCACACCGCATTCCAGCAGTGCCTGGACCTGCTTGGCCTCACCCGCCGCCCCGGCCGGCGCCGCCAGGGCGAGTTCGTCCTCGGAGGCGACCAGCACGTCCACGTGCGGCATCAGCGGTCTGAGCGCCGCGGCCGCCTGCTCGGGAGACCACAGCTTGGACCGGTAGTTCACGTCCAGGCACACCGTCGCCCCGGCCGCGGGCGCGGAACGGACCGCGGCCTCTACCGCGTCGAGTGCACCCCGGCCGAGCGCCGCCGTGATGCCGGTCGTATGCACGATGCGGGCGCCCTGCTTGAGGGACGGCTCGATGTGGGCCGGTATGAGACGGGAACCGGCCGACGCCTCCCGGTAATAGGAGACCCGGGTCAGATCGGCGATGCGCGGCTCGAAGACGACCAGCCCGGTGGGCCCGTCGGCCTGTGCCGCGTGACTGGTGTCGACGTTCTCGGCGCGCAGCGTGCGCAGCACGAGAGCACCGAGCTCGTCGGTTCCGGTGAGGCCGATCCAGCGCACCCGGTGCCCCAGGCGCGCCAGGCCGATGGCGACATTGGCCTCCGCGCCCGCGACGGACATGCGCAGCGCTCCGCCGGTGCGCACAGGCTGGTCGGCGCGCAGCGACACCATGGCCTCGCCGAAGGTCAGCACGTCGGTCACAGGTCCTCCCCGGCCAGGGAACGGAAAGCCTCGGCACGGGTGCGCAGTCCCGCCGGGTCACCGTCGGCCGCGCGTCCGACCAGAGGGCTTCCCACTCCGACGGCAACGGCTCCGGCGGCCAGATACGCACGGGCCGCTGCCGCATCGATCCCGCCGACCGGCACAAACGGCACCTGAGGAAACGGCCCGCGCAGGGCTCTCAGCAGCTGCGGTCCGCCCCCCGGTCCCGCGGGGAAGAGCTTGACGGCCGTGGCGCCCTCGGCGAGAGCCTGTGCGACCTCGGTGGGAGTCAACGCCCCGGCCAGGACGGGAAGGCCCATGGCCCGGGACGCGGCGACCGCGTCGGTGATGCCCGGCGTGACGATGAAAGCCGCACCGGCGTCAGCCGCCGACCCGGCGTCCTGGGCGGTGAGCACCGTCCCGGCGCCGAGCAGCGCATCCGGTCCGAGAACGGCGCGCGCGCGTTCGATGACCCGCAGGGCGTCGGCGCACGTGAGTGAGACCTCGATCAGGTCGATCCCCGACCGGGCGAGTGTCACCACCGTGTCGAGCGCGGCCTCGGGGCTGTTGCCGCGCACGATGGCCAGCAGACGCCGGGTCGTGAGTGCGGCGAGGAGGTCAGGGCGTAGCAAGGGACCCTCCGATGCACATTGAGGATGTTTAGTAGATCGTATACCTTCTGGGAGAGTCGAGTTCAACCCGCCGCCGCGACCGGTCCGCTCCGCGTCGGGCGGCCGACCGTGAGGTGCTGACAGATGTCCCGTACCGTCCTGATCACCGGAGCAGCCGGCGGAATCGGCCGGGCCGTCGCGGCCCGCTTCGCCGCCGATGGCGCCCGGGTCGTCGGCCTTGACCTGAGCGACCCCGAACTGCCCGGCGTGACCTACGTCCACACGGACGTGACCGATGCCGCCGAGGTCGCCACCGCGGTACGCGGCGCGGTGCCCGCCGGTGAAGCCGTGCAGACCCTGGTCACCTGCGCGGGCCTCACCGAGGGCCGGCCCCTGCACCGGACCACCGCAGAGGAATGGGAGGCGGTACTGCGGGCCAACCTCACCTCCGTTTACCTGTGTGTGCGCGAAGTCCTGCCCGGGATGATCACCGCGGGTTCCGGCTCGGTCGTCACTGTCGGGTCCGTGCTGCACCGCACCGCGGCGCCCGGACTGCCCGCCTACGCGGCGGCCAAGGGGGCGATCGCAGCCCTCACACGCCAGCTCGCCGTCGACTACGGGCAGCACGGCATCCGCTTCGTCACCGTCTCACCCGGCTGGGTGCGCACTCCCGCGACGGAATCCCGGCTCGGCGACCAGGAGGACCTTCAGCGCCTGCGGCACAGCAACCCCCTGCGCACGCTCGGCACACCCGAGCAGATCGCGGCCGCCGTCGCCTACGCCGCGGGCCCCGGGGCCGCGCTGCTGACCGGGACCGAACTCGTGCTGGACGCCGGAGCTTCCGTGGTGAGCCCGGCGAGCCTGCTGCGCGACACCCACCGCCGGCAGATGGGCCTACCGCCCCTGTGACGCCCCCACCGGTGACCGGAGACCCGCCCTGGGGACAGCGGCAGGCGTGACCCGGTGAGCGCACCCCGGTGGCGGTCGGGACGGCCACCGAACCCACCAGCGCCGGGCAGACGTCCCGGCTCCGGACCGGCGGTCGGGACGGCCGCTTGACCCACCCGTGCGCCGCACGGTCGGCCCGCCGACGTGAGCAAGAGCGTACGAAGCATCCGCGCCAGGCGGCCCTTCAGGCACGACGCAACTCCGGCAGCCGGACATCACCGTCCTGACCAGGGCGGGCACGACGCCGATGTACGCACCCCCAAGGGCCACACCCGGAACCTCCGCGCCGGCCTCGCCCGCAGCACGGGTCGGCACCTGGCACACGCGTGGGCGCGGCTGGGCAGGCCCTCCACCGAACCGCGTCGGCCCAACCGCCGGGGGCGCCCGCACACCGCCAGGGCCCGCCACCCCGCAGGCACCGGGCCAGGACACCCGCGTGCCGCCCACCGCAGCGCACCGGCACAGCCGGAACCGAAGCACCGGACGCGCTCCACCACCACTGCACGAAGCAGCGCACTACTCAAGATCACCGGTGCACCCCCACCCCTGCTGCGCCCCGGAAGGGCCGGCGTTCAGCGATCCCGGTCCCCCTCCAGCCGCGACTGGGAGACCGTATGCGCGCTCGCCGCGGCCGCGACCGCCTCGGGATCACCACCGCGCAGGGCCCGGATCACCGCTTCATGCTCCTCGACCACCGAACTCCAGTCCATCCCCTCCTTCGGAGCGATCAGGCGGTAGCGCTGGATCGTCAACAGCAACTGCTCGGTGAGCTCGGCCAGGACGCGGTAACCGCTGGCCGCGGCCAGACGTCGATGGAAATCGGTGTTGAGAGCCGACAGCACCTGATCGTCCCCCGCCCCCACCGCAGCCCGCATCCGCCGCTGCACATCCTGCAAACCCGAGATGAGCCCCGGGTCGGCATTCTGCGCCGCCAGACGCCCGACCAGCCCCTCGATGGCCTCACGCGCCAGGAACACCCCGCGGATCTCGTTCTTGTCCACCTCACTCACCGTCACACCCGAGTGGACACGCGAGATGAGAAGTCCCTCCGACTCCAGGCGCTTGACGGCCTCCCGCACAGGAATCTTGCTCACCCCGAAGGCACGGGCGAGCTCATCCATGTTGATCCGCTCCCCCGGGCGGAGCTCCCCAGAAGCGACAGCGGCACGCACGCTGTCGTAGACGAGGTCGGCCTTGCTCTTCACGGCGGGCAGACGCCCGGCCCACTTCATCGCGGTCATCCGTTCATCGTATGCGATATCCTACTCGCCGGGCATCCCCTTCACGGCACACGTACTCAATAGCCATGGACGCCGCGACGTTCGCCGTCGTCAATCGCTACACGTCGTCGTTCGGTGCCTCGCGCGGCCTGGGGTCAACATGCCGTCCGCTCTCGCCGCAGCGCTGATGAGCGTCTCCACCATCGTCGTCGCCCTCAACGCACAGCTGCTGCGCCGAGTCGACCTTCGCCCTCCACAATCAGGGAGGACGCTCGGCAACCTGCGACCACCCGCGCGACGCGAGCTTCAGGAGGAGGTGACGGCGGCATGAGCCAGGGCAGCGGTCTCCTGCGGCGTACCGTCAACCGGGATGGCCGCGCCCGCTTCGTCGTCGCCCAGCGGTTCGAGGTCGGCAAACTGACTATCGAGCAGGTCGGGCGGCATGAAGTGGCCCTTTCGCGCAGTGATCCGTGCGGCAATCAGCTCACGCGAGCCATCGAGGTGCAGAAAGAAGACGTGCGCCGCGGCGGAAGCCAACCGGTCACGGTAGCGCCTCTTCAGCGCTGAGCATGACACCACTCCCCCGCTGTCCGCATGATCAGCCAGCCATCGTGCGATCTCGTCCAGCCAGGGGCCTCGGTCTTCGTCATCGAGCGGGTGGCCGGCTCGCATCTTCGCCACATTGGCTGGGGGGTGGAAGTCGTCCGCCTCGGCGTAAGGAACCCCGAGGCGCTGCGCAAGCATCTGGCCCACCGTGGTCTTTCCCGAGGCCGACACGCCCATGATCACGACCAGCGGAGCGGTGTTCTGCGACATCCGTCCAGGCTAGGGCCTGCCTACGGCTCGTGCCCGCTACAACTCGATGACCACCTTGACGTCGTCTGGTTGCGGCGTGAATGCCTCTGCCGCGCGCTCCAGCGGCACACGTCGGGTGATCAGGCGCTCAAGCCATGACAGGTCGGCTTCGGCCAGTGCCTCTGCAGCCTGGCGGTAGTGGCGCAGGTTGGCGTTGACCGATCCCACGACCGCGTCGTTCTGCAGCACGATCTCCCTGTTGATGGCGCCCGCGTCCACGGTCACTCTGCGGCCTGCGGGCGACACACCGGTCAGACACACCACCCCGTAGGGCGCGGTGCCCGTCAGCGAGGCGAAGACGAGCTCGCTTGCCCCGGTGGCTTCGATGACGACATCCGGGCACACGGCGGAGACGACCTGCTCAATGCCCTCGGTGTGGAACGCGGCACCCAAGTCACGCACCAGAGCGGGCTTGGGCCCTTCGGTCACCCGGTCGAGCACATGGACCTCCAACCCGCGCTGTGTACCCAGCAGAGCAGCGAGCAGGCCGATGGGACCCGCACCGGTCACCAGAAGGCGGTGCGGCTCGAACCACGAACGGGCACCGACACGTTCGACCTGCTCCCACGCCTTCGCCACCACGGTGGTCGGTTCCATGAGCACACCCACGCGCTCCAGATGGGGCTCCAGCTTCACCGCGTAGTCGGCTTCCACGCACCACACCTGCGCGCCATAACCGTCGATCTCCTTGATGCCGCGTTCGGTGTAGCGGCCGTTGCGGCACATGTCGAACTCCCCCCGGGCGCAGGCCCCACAGGGCTCGGGGTCCGGCCGGCGCACCACCCCGGCGACAAGGTCACCGGCCGAGAATCCGCTGCCAGGAGGCGCCTGGCGCACCCGCCCGAGAGACTCATGCCCGAGCACCAGCCACTCACGGCCCGGAGGGGGCCAGCCGTACTCACCGCGTGCGATCTCCCTGTCCGTTCCGCACACCCCCGCCGCAAGGCCCTGCACCAACAGCTCACCGGCTGCCGGGACGGCCTCCGGCACATCCCGTACCTCAACGGATCCCCGCGCGCCGGGCCGCACCGTCAATGCACGCATCGCCAACCTCGTCCCACTCGTCCGTCGGCGCCTGAAGTCCGCGCGCCGCTGCTTTCCGGTTGTCCTTCTCCGAGGTGTGTCCCGCCCAGAGCCTTCAGCACCAAATGGTCAGGCGGGGGGATGCGAGGTCCCGAGCCTGTATGGGCGGGAGCGCCGCGCACACCGCCGGCCCCGCACGTCTTAGGTGCCCCGCCAGTGGGTGGTAGAGGCGGCGGGGCGTGTCCGCGGTGGCCGCTGAACCCACAGCCAGGCCGAGCGCCTCGAAGATCTCCTTGACGTAGCCCTCGAACCGCTGCCATTCCTCCGGGGCGATGTGCCGCGGCGACACAGCCGCCCACTCCATCGGCATGGATTGATCGTTCATACGCAGCCCCAAGGCGCGCCGTGCGCTCACGTCTCGCCGGAGTCGATCGCTTCCATTATTGGCTGATCCGTGCGCGAGCGCTGCGCGAGCCCACCACGGCTGCGGCAGCACACTGAGTCGAGTTGACGGTCAAAGTCGGAGCCCGCTGCCGGCCGGCCCGTAAAGGTCCAGCAGCCGCGTCCGGGTGGACTGCAGCCGGTTCCCGACCACGGTGACCACACAGCGGGTGACCGCCTGCCCCAGCACCGGATCTTCCTCGCACATGGTGCGCACTGCTGCGGCGTCGAATTCCAGTGTGTGGACCGTGCCGTGCGCTTCGGCGCCGAGCTGCCAGGTGTGCGGCGGGACGAGCCACGACCAGCCGAGCAACTGGCCTGAGCCGAGGGCATCGATGGTGGCCGCCCTGCGGCCGGGAACATGGATGTCGAGGGTGACCCTGCCGGTGCGGATGACCCAGAATTTGTCCGCTCTGGTGCCCTCCTCGAAGATGCGGGCGCCCGTCGGGAAGGACACGTGGGTCGCGCATGCCAGCAGCCGGTCGCGGTGTGCGGGCGAGAGCATTTCCAGCAGGTTTGTCGTGGACCTCATGGCCGTCCTCCCGTTTCTGGGCGGAATCTGCGGAGGGCCCGTGCCAGGGCGGCAGCCATACGTCACTACGCCCCGTGCCCGGTGTTGCCGCCGGCGATGTTGTGGCACCTCCCGGCTGGGCGAGTGGGGAGCTGCACCGGTGCTGTCAGTTTCGGAGCAGCTCTGCGAGTACTTCGGCTTCGCTGATCTCGGGATGCTTGGTTGCGGTGAGCAGTGTCAGGGTCCGTTGCTGGGCGAGCTCGCGCAGGTGTGCCACAGCGTCCGCGTGTGCGGGGTCTTTGAGTTCGGTCCGGTAGCGGCGGCTGAATTCATGGAATCGTTCAGGGTCGTGGCTGTACCACTTGCGCAGCTCTGTTGAGGGGGCGACCTGCTTGCACCACTCGTCGAGGTGTGCGTGCTCCTTGGTCATTCCCCGGGGCCAGATGCGGTCGACCAGCACTCTGGTGCCATCGGTCTGCGCAGGCTCCTCGTAGATGCGGCGGACGTGGACGGCCTTGTTGTGTGCCATCACGGGACCTCCTGGTGGGGCGTCATACGTAGTAGCGAGCGATGATCTCGAGCCGCGCCACTTCGTCGGGTCCTGGATGGGCCACCAGCACGGGCAGGCCACTGGGATCCCGGCCCTCGATGAGGGTGAAGCCGTCCCCCTGCCGGGTGTTGACACGATCGGAGCGGGCTCTGAGCACGCGCTCGCACCGCTGGAAGTCGTCGGGTCCGTCTGCCGTCCAGATGACGTACTGCGCGCCGACGTGACCCACCGGGTGCATGGCCTTGGGGCCCACCGTGCGCAGGTATACCTGGAAGCCGCCCTGGCTCACGAGCAGCGCGGCAGTGGTCGTGCGGACCGTGAGCTCCATCTTCAGCAGCTCCTGGTAGAAGTCCGCTGATTCGTCGTGGTCGTGGACGAACAGCACGACCGAGGCCAGCCGCGGCCCGTACCCGTCGGGTCCGGTACCGGTCGGATCTGAACCGTCCGGAAGCGGTGCAGGGCGCCGACTGGAAGACGCCGCTTCATGTGGATGCGCCATGAGTCCTTCCATTTTCAACCGTTGTGCGAGGTTCGGTACGCATTTCCGGTTCCCTTTCCACGCTACTCGGCCTGCGTCTTGCCCACCGGAATCACGCAGGGAACGCGTTGTCAGGCCGGCCAGGCGAGGAAGCCTCCGACGAGGGTTCCGTAGGCGAGGTGTGCGGCGAGGGTGACGGTGGGGGTGCTGGGGCCGTAGTTGAGCATGAGGAATCCGGGTGGTTCCAGCAGGGCGACGTCGGGGGCGCTGGTCTGGGAGGTACCCATGCGCGGGTGGATGAGGGGCAGCAGGATGTTGACCAGTGCGGTGGCGGCGAACAGGCCGTGGACCAGGCCGAAGACACATCCCAGCCACCAGCTGCTGTAGCCGATGGCGGCGAAGACCGCGTAGTACAGCAGGGCGAAGATCTGCCCGTTGATGAAGTGCGCGCCGTAGCCGAGGGCCTTGGCGCGAGTCCGGTCGCCGGTGAAGGCGGTCCCCAGCAGGAACGGCAGGTCGACGCGGGTCAGATTGAGAGCGTTGGCTGCGCGCAGACCCGTGGTCAGGACCAGGGTGCCGACGAACCCGCCCGCCAGGGCCGCCCAGATGCTCATCGCGCCGCCTCCTCGATCGCGCAGGCCGCGCTGATCAGGGCCAGGTGGGTCAGGCCCTGGGGCAGGTTGCCCAGGAAGGCACTGGTCGGCGGGTCGATCTCCTCGCTGTAGAGGCCGACGTCGTTGCTGAGCGCCACGAGCCGCTCCATGAGTGACACGGCTTCGTCGGCACGGTCACAGCGGGCGAGGGCTTCGGCGAGCCAGAAGGAGCAGGCGAGGAAGGCGCCCTCGCTGCCCGGGACGCCGTCCGCGCCGAGGTAGCGGTGGACGTAGGGGCCGTCCTGCAACGCCTGCTGGACGGCGGTGAGAGTTCCGCGCATGCGCGGGTCGTCAGGCGGACGGTAGCCGTGCAGCAGCCCGAGAAGCAGACTGGCGTCCACCTCGTCACCGCCGGCGGAGCGCACATAGCTGTTCAACCGCGCAGAGAAGCAGCGATCGTCGACGAACTCGGCGATCGCCTGTCGCGCGCGCTGCCACCGGGCCGCGTGCCGGTCCGGGATCAGCTGCCGGCGGGCGAGGTCGAGGGCGCGGTCGAGGGCGATCCAGCACATCATCTTGGACTGAGTGAAGTGTTCAGGGTCGCTGCGTACCTCCCAGATGCCCGCGTCCGGCATCTGCCAGACCGTGCAGACGAAGTCGGCGGTCTCGGCCAGCCGGCGGGCGATGTCGGCGTCGAGCCGGTGGCCCGCGGCGGTGTACAGCCAGGCGGTCTGCAGCAGTTCCCCGTAGGTGTCCAGCTGGAGCTGGTCGACGGCGGCGTTGCCGACGCGTACGGGCGCCGAGCCGCGGTAGCCCGCCAGCGGAAGCGTCCTTTCCGGTGCCCGGGTGCCGCCGTCGAGGCGGTACAGGACGTGCAGGCGGGGGTGGGTGAGCTGGGAGGCGTGCATCAGCCACCAGAAGTAGCCGGTCGCCTCCGGCGCGCAGCCGAGCTTGAGGAAGGCGTTCAGGGTGAAGGCGGAGTCGCGGATCCAGCTGAAGCGGTAGTCCCAGTTGCGTTCCCCTGCGAGCTCCTCGGGCAGTGAGCAGGTCGCGGCGGCTGCGACCGCGGCGGAGGGCGCGAAGACCAGCAGTTTGAGGGCGAGCGCACTGCGCAGCACCGCCTCGCGCCAGGGGCCCGCGTATGAGCGCTTGTCCGCCCAGTGCCTCCAGGTGGCGCTGGTGTGCTCCAGGCGGGCCTCGCACTCGGCGCGCGTGGGCAGGATCAGCGGCTCTTGGTGCGCGTACGGCAGCGCGAGCAGCGCACGGGTACCGAGCTCCGTCCGGAACTCGGATGTGACGGCATCACCGGTGAGCCGCGGCTGTCCCGCGTTCCAGGCGCGGACCGCGACGGCATCGGGTCCGAAGGTGGCCACCGGGACGCCGGCGCGGTGGGTCATGTGCGGCGCCTGGGTACCGTAGCCGAAGCGCGGCTGGACGCTCCAGCGCATGGGGACGCTGCCCGCCAGGCCCTCGATCCGCCGGACCAGCTCCCGCCCGGGCGCCAGGTCGTCGGAGGTGGCGATGGTCAGCGCGTCGGTGACCCGGGCCGTGCCGTCCGCGGTGGTGAACGTCGTCTCCAGCACGTTGGTGTGGGGCACATACCGGCGGGCGACGCTGCAGGGAACGTCGGGCTGGAGGAGGAACCTGCCGCTGCGGACGGGGTCGAGGACGGCGGCGAACAGGGTCGGCGAGTCCAGGTCCGGCCAGGCCAGCCAGTCCACCGCGCCGTCCCGAGCGATGAGCGCGACGCAACGGCCGTCACCGATCACCGCGTAGTCCCGCAGCTCCGCGTACCCGTCCACGCGTACCGGCCACCCTGTCGGGGCATCTGGCAGAGCCGGCAGGGCCTCCTGCCGATTCCGGGGCCTGTCCGGCGGTGGCGACGCAGGTCCCGAAGCGGACGGTGTGGATGTCACGAAGACACCCTCCCAGTAGGGAGTGCATCGGCGTCATACGCCGGGTGACGCCAGCGGTGCGCCTCGGGCCACCATCGCGCCGGAGGCCGGTCTAGCCCCGTTCGACATGACGGTAGTGCTGCGGGACAGGTCCGCCCGTACGGCTTCGGCCGGGGAGCGGCCTGCCTACGCCTGGTCAACTCACGCGGTGCAGGTGGAGCGGCTGGGCGCTCTGCACCGCCTGTTCGTCGCTTTCCTGGAGGGGGGTGAGCCGGATACCGACGTGGTAGTCCTGGACCAGCATCCAGCCCAGGAAGCCGGCTCCGAGCGTGCAGGCGAGTCCGGCCGCGGACAGGGCCAGTCCGGCGGTGGCGCTTCTCGCGGGGCCGTCCCAGTGGGTGGCGTAGATACCAAGGCTCGCGCCGAAGAGGCCTAGCGCCGCGACATTGAGACTGCCATGGGCGATGCCGACGGTCTTGGCCGCCGACCGGCGGGGAACGCCGAACGCCAGATCGGCTATGCCCGGCAGGGCCGCCAGCAGTGCCGTGCCGACTCCGGCGATGTTGAGGGCGATGGCCAGGTTGAGCCAGAACTGCTGCCCGCTGGCCGCATAGACGGCGAAACCCACCAGGGTTCCGGTGTAGCAGGCCACGGGGTAACCGACGAGCATCGGGTGGAGGGGATGACCTGCGATGGTGACCTTGCTGTACATGGCACCTCCAGGCGCTTGTCCGTTCCTTTCCAGGCTCTCCCTCGATGGACAGGAGCGCCAACGCGGGCCGGTCAACAGTTCCGGCATTGCGCGCACCGAGGAGCCTTGGCCTCTCAACTCGGCTGGCCCGAAGGGTTTCTCAGGGCGACGGGCCGTTGTCTACTACGCGGAAGCTACCGGGGTCGCCGCCCAGGCGGTGGTCGGTTGTCTCGCGGTGCCGGGGGGCGCAGCCTTCTCATCGTGAAAGCGATGGGGAACAGGACGACCAGCGTGAGCAACGAGGTCACCACGACCATGGCATTGACGCGAGGGTCGTGGAGCTCTGCGTCGCGACGACCATGGATGCCGCGACGTTGCGTTGTGCCGTACCCAGCCCCAGCACCTCGCGGCGGTGCCGCTGTCTACCACCGAAACCGTAGCCGATCACGAACGCACTGACGATCGCTGAGACGCCGGCCAGAATCGGCGTCCCTTGACTGAGCAGGTCGGCGATCGTGGCGGCATTGCGCCATATCGTTGCCGCGACGAACACCAGCAACGCCACCGTCGAGACGGTCTGCACCCGCGGCAGCAACCGGGGCGCCCACTCCTTCAGACGCGCACGGAAGACGAGCCCGGCCACCAGTGGCAGCAGCATGGTCAAAACGAGCGGTGTAGCGATGGCCACCGCGCTGACCGTGGTCCCAGGCACGAGCACGGGCACAGCGAGAGGCATATACAGCACCGTCACCGGCAGCAGAGCCACCAGCAGGGCCGCGCTCGTGCCCATCCGCCCCTCGGCGGCCTCGGTCAGCTTGACCAGAAACGGTGCTCCCGCTGCCGTGGAGAGCAGCAGCAGACCGGTTTCCAGTGGCCAGTCGAGTGGCACGAGCCGCACGATTCCCAATGCCAACAGGGGAACCAGCACGAAATTGGCGATCAGGGCACGTGAGACCGCACCCACATCACGCAGGGGCCCCAGGACACTTCGCAGAGCGGTACCCAGGCCGACCGAGAGCATGGAGGCCACTGAGTACACCAGCACTGCTACCGGGATGATGTAGGAGAGCGAGTTCGACACCCGAGGTCCCTCTCCGGTTCATGAAGCCCTGCAGGTTGTCAGTCGGGTTCGCTGACCACCAGCCCCTCGCGAGGTACGCCCGGATGCTCTGGAGGGTAGGGGAGCAGTTCGGATTCGATGCGATTCCACGTGGACTTCATCGCGGCGAGCAGGTCGGGATGGTGCTCGGCGACGTTGGCCTGTTCCCGGCCGTCGACCGTCACGTCGTAGAGCAGGTGGTAGTCGCCCGGCCAACGTGGCCAGTTGCCCAGCACAGGGCGGTCGCGCTTGTCGAACAGATACTTGAACTTGCCTCGGCGCAACGCCCCTTGGTTGGACGTGCGCCAGAACAGATCGTGCTCGGGAAAGTCCGCGCCGTCCAACAGCCACGGCAACAGGCTCATCCCGTCCAGCGGCCAGCCGGGCTCTGGAGAGGTCCCCGCGGCATCGATCAGGGTGGCTGTCCAGTCCATGGTGCTGACCGGCTTGTCGCTGACCTGGCCAGGCGCCACGGCCTCAGGCCAGCGCAACAGATGCGGCACCCGAATGCCGCCTTCGGTGAGGTCTCCCTTCTCCCCCACGAAAGGCCAGTTCTTCGCCCAGCGTTCACCGCCGTTGTCCGACGTGAACACCACGATGGTGTTGTCGCTCTTACCCGCGTTGGCCAGCGCCGTGAGAACGCGGCCAATACCGGCATCCATGGCCTCGACCATTTCGCCGTATTTCGCCAGCGATCCTCTGTCGAAATGCATCAGCGGCGAATGGGTCCAAGCCTCGTCGTACCTGCGGCGAATCTCCCTACCGACCTCTCGGTCGTGAGGCCCCTCCCACGGCCAGTGTGGCGCCGTGTAGTTGAGCTGCACGTAGAAGGGCTCGGCGGATTCCGCGGCAACGAACTCGGCGGCGCGGTCGGAGATGAGATCCGTGTAGTAACCCACGCGTTCGACCGGAGTCTCGCCCTCGTACAGGTCGTGCTCGCCGATCGTGTTGACGTGCTCGAAGTAGTCCATCGCGCCGTCGAAATTGCCGAAGAACGTGTGGAAGCCGATGCGCAAAGGGCTGTACCAGGGCAGCCAACCGCAATGCCACTTACCGAACAGAGCGGTCCGGTACCCTACGTCGGCCGTCAGAGAGGGCAGCGTGGGATGCCCCTCCGGGATGCCGTTTCCCTCGGCATGTGTGGCAAGAGGTTCTTCCAAACCCGCCGGCAGTCTGGTCGGAAACCGCCCCGTGTACAGGCTGATACGGGTCGGGGAGCACCACGGTGAGCCCGCATAGGCGTGAGTGAAACGGACTCCTTCCGCAGCCAGACGGTCAAGGTTCGGGGTCCGGATCGATGCCGAGCCGTAGCACGCCAGATCGCCCCACCCCAGATCGTCGGCCAGGACGTACAAGATATTGGGGACTCTGGCCGGTCGACCGCGTCTCAGGCTCTCGAACGAGAATTGCTTGCCGGGGATAATGTTCGACATACAACTATCCTCCACTCTTCTCGCGGAGCCTCCAGTTTTCGCACCGGGTACCGCGCGACGCTGTGCGCAAAACGACCGCAGCGCTGACGTTCCTGTCCGCAATCGAGACTTTGCGTGAGTGCGAGGGAACCGATACGTCAGGGTGGCGCACGAAGCGCCTGGATCGAGAGCCGCTGCCGTAACAGGGCAGGTCGGTCCGTGGCGCCGCACTCGGCTCGGCCCGCAAGGTGGTCCACATGGCCGCCCTACTTCGAACGGACATACCACGGCAGGCCAGCCCACAACACGGTGAACAGGACCAGGGAGGCTCCGGCGACTGCCGCCCCCTGAGCCCTCCCGAGCACGAAGTCCACGACGAGCAGCATCGAGCCGGACAGGGCCAGGGCGAGGATGGCGAGCCCCATGCTCGTTATCCGGGACGACGCATCGGCGATCAGCCTCTTGGCGTGGCGGCGATAGAGCATTCGGTGCAGCGGGGCGGGGGCGGTCAGCAGCGCCATGGCAGTCACCGAGAGCAGCAGCGTGACCACATAGGTGCCGCGCTGGAAGTCGTCCAAGTCGGCGAACCTCGGAGCGAAGGCCAGGGAAAGCAGGAAGGCGACGAGGATCTGCACGCCCACCTGAGCCACACGCAGTTCCTGCAGCACCTCGGCATAGTTGCGGTCGGCCTGCTCCATCTCCGTCTCGCGCCGCCCGGAGTCCCGGCGGTCGGACTCGCCGGCATCGGGATCGGCGTTTTCTCCTTGTTTCATGAAGAGGATCCTTGCCCGCACGGCGGCGCACAACTGCCGTGCCGCCGTGCGTCCGTAGGGCTGCAACCGCACCTGGCGACGGGCGGCGTTGGGTCTCAGCGGCTTGCCAGATTGCGGCTGTCGGTCTGGACCGATGGCTGCTGGTACGAGGGCTTCTTGGAGCACCGCGTCAAAGTTTCAATAAGCCGCAACAAACCCGGCATGACAAGGCCAGTATGCGCCCAGCATCCGTGTCCGCAACGGCTGCGGGCTCACGCATGCGGCGCTACATATTCGTTCGCCGTAGATACACGAGAAAAGGGCACGCAGGGGATACTCCCGGGGAAACCCTGGGACCGCTGGTCGTCGTTCCTGGCCTAAAGCAGTTTGGGAGGTTCTCCTGCGTCGGACTGGGACCGTTCCGTGTCCGAGCGAAACAGGAAGTCCTCCCAGGCTTCCATCCCGAACAGCATGAGCATGAGCAGGACCGGCAGGAGCAGGGCAATCATGGCCATGACGCCTCCCGGTGGAGCGGTGATCACGGGAATGCGGTGGCAGAGTCTCCTAGCCAGACTGATCCGAGCAGGGAAACGGCGCTCGCTCACCGCGGGAGCATGTAAGCCGTCCGGGTGAATTTTCGCCGGGCGCCCGAAAACCGGCCGTTGCGGCCGTAGACGTGAGCGGTTCGGGCTGGCCGGTGCGAGCCAGGGGGTGACGTCCACCGTCAGGCACCGTCAGCTGTGAGAACAAGCGTTGCACGCGCCAGTTCGGCGCACGCACGTTGACCCAGCAGGTCTCAGAACGCGGCTGCCAGCGCGAGCCAGGCGAGTACCATCACGCAGGCCGCCGCGGCGACCGCAGCGCGCCGGGCGAGCGGCACCGGCCGGGCGGCCGTCAGAGCTCTGATCCGCCGGTGCGCCACCGCCAGGAAGCCCAGCCAGAGCAGCGCGCTCAGCGCCACTGTCACCGCCCGAGGCGCGGTGACCCCCTCGTGGACGGCTTGTCTGCCGGCCAGCCCGGCGACGATGGTGCAGGCCAGCGTCGTACGTCGCCAGGCGAGCCGAGTGCGCTCCGGCTGCAGGCCGGGATCCCTCAGTCCGCCATCTGGCGGGCGGGACCCCCCGGCACCGCGGTCTGAAAGGCCGGGGTCGCTGGGCCGGGGCGCCCTCATCACCCTTCGCCCCAGCGGGACAGCACGACCGCCAGCATCACCAGCCCCACCATGCCCACGACCAGACTGAGCAGCACCGGGAATCGGGACACCGGCAGCTCCTCCCCACGTCGCACGGCTCGCTCGCACCGTACCCAGTGATGCGTCGCCCGCAGGGCCACCAGTGCGCCGGCCGCAAGGAGCGTGAGCGCCGTCCCGATCCGGACGGGCGCCCACAGGCCCGTCAGGAACAGGCCCACCGCGAAGCCCCCGACGACCAGGGCTACAGCGGTACGGATCCAGGCCAGGAAGGTGCGCTCGTTGGCGAGCGAGAAGCGGTAGTCGGGGGTCCCGCCCTCGTCACGCATTCGCTCGGGCGCGAACCACAGTCGCAGATGCGGCATGAAGCCGGAACCGGAGCCGATCACAGCCGCACCTTGCTCGGCCTCGGACTCCTATCCGTGACCCCGAGAGCTCGATCCGACTCGTCGCACATCCCCAACCTCGCCAAACGAGCAATCGGCGAAACCGCCGCAACCTTGCGAGACGCATAAAACGCAATCTCCCCTGAACTACATCGAATCAGACGTCCTCGTAGTGTTCAAGGACCGCTCGGACAACCTCGTCGCGGTGAGGAGCCGGATGGGCGTTTGGTCGTGTCGCTTGCGCGCGCCGAGGGAAAGGGCGATCTTGCCGGGCTTGGTGTGTGCGGCCGGTGCGATGTGCAGGGTGAGGACGCCGTTGTCGTAGGCCGCCTGGGCGGATTCGGTGTCGAGGGCGTCGGGACAAGGGGCGCTCGGCGCGCTTGTCCAGGTGCGCCCGGCCAGCGATGGGCGGGCGGCCTCGGCGACGGAACTGGCGTCGTCGGCAAGGGGCAGGTCGCGTAGGTGAACGACGCCGAGTACGTCGTCGATGTGACCCGCGCGGAGAACCGGGGCACGGGAGTGACCAGAACGGGCCAGGGCGAGGCGTGCCTGCTCCGCCGGCATTCCGTCGGACAGTGTGAACACCGAGCCGCGAGGGACGAGGATGGCACGCAAGGGATGGTCGTGGATTTCCAGAGCGCTGGAGATGATGGTGCGCTGTTCGACGGTCAGACCTCGGTGACTGACGACGATGTCGCGCAGCTCTTCGCGGCTGGGAGCTCGCTGACCTTGCCGCGGGTCGCCGCCGAACAGGCGCACGATCAGGTTTGTGGCCTGGCTCAGCGTCCACACGGCGGGGCGGGCCATGGTCGCGAGGATGTCGAGAGGGGGTGCGGCCAGCAGGGCCCACCGCTCCGCGTACTGCATGGCCAGGCGCTTGGGTGCAAGTTCACCTGCCACCAGGGTGACGAAGGTCAGCGTGAGAGTGACCGAGGCGACGGCCAGCGGCCTGGCTGCCTGTCCGGCGAAGCTGAGAACGGGCACCAAGGGCTCGGCCAGGGACACCGCAGCTGTGGCCGAGGCCAGGAATCCGGCCAGGGTGATGCCGATCTGGATGGTGGCCAGAAACCGGTTGGGCTCCTGAACAAGACGTACAAGCCGAGTCGCGGACGCGCCTTCGCCACGGTTCAGGCGGCGCACCTGGCTTTCACGCAGTGAGATCAGTGCGACCTCGCTGCCGGCGAACAGCGCGTTGAACACGATCAGCACGGCGATGAGCACCAGGTCAGTCCGCCGGCACGGTGGCAAGCGGAGAAGATTCTGGCTCGGGTTGCACCCTGCCGATTTGCGACGATCGTGGAGTCATGGGCTGGGATCGGACCACCGGGTTGTCCCTCGGCACGGTCGCGGTGGTTCTCCTTGCCTCTGTGGCGTGCATTCGCATGCTGGATCGGCTTGCTCCACCTGCGCGTCCAACGGCAGAACACCGACACGTCCGCGACGGAGGAGGCCCTGCGGCACCGGCCCGACGCATCGGGGTGCCCTCGCCGAGGCTGCTGTGCGGTCCGTCGTGCAAGACCGATGTGCAGCAGACGCACCGCGCCGGATGCGCAGTGGTGCCTCTGGAGGTGACCGGTGCTTGCGCCGTCCAGAGCAGCAGGCGTGGTGAGACGCGTCCGTGAACTCACCGGAGCCCGCCTCCACTTCGCGCTCATGGAGAATAGGGAAGGCGATTGCGGTGGCAAGAACCGGCGTCTTCAGCGCCCTGACCGATGAGCATCGCCATCAGCTCATGTCCTTCGCTCGTGAGGTGTCGTTCGACGTCGACGAGCGCATCTTCGACGAGGGCGGCAAGGCCGACCGCTTCTGGATTATCCGCACGGGCACCGTCGCCCTCGACGTCCGCGTGCCCGGCCGCCCCGCAGCAGTCATCGAGAGACTCGGCGCCGGCGAACTGCTGGGCTGGTCCTGGCTGGTCCCTCCCCATCACTGGTACCTGGGAGCCCAGGCCGCCAGCCCGGTGCGCGCCTACGAGTTCGACGCGACTGAGGTCCGCGAGCTGTACGGCAAGGACCCGGAGCTGCGGCACGAGCTGTGGGCCTATGTCGCCGAGGTGATCGGAAGCCGGCTCAGATCCGCCCGGGTGCGGCTGCTCGACCTCTACGCGCCCTACGGCGCCGGCGAAGTGCCCTGACGAGGCAAGCGGTCATGACGCAGGCCGACGAACTGTCGACCTGGGCCGGTGTGCGGATGCGGGCCACTGGCCTCCTGGAGACGATGGAACGACAGGCAAGCTCTGGTGCGGGCCGCGGACGAGCAGCAGGAAGCCCGTCGGTCAGGCGTGCGGGAGGAGCGGCGGCGTCATGAATCCCTTGAACACACTGAGCGATGCCGGAGTGTCGATCTGGCTGGACGATCTCAGCCGTGAGCGGCTCGTGTCCGGGAGCCTGGCGGATCTGGTCGCGCGGGACCGGGTGGTGGGGGTGACCACCAATCCGACGATCTTCGCCAAGGCCATCACCAGCGGTGACGCCTACGACGGGCAGATCCGTGACCTGGCGGCCCGCGGAGTCGGGGTCGGTGAGGCGCTGCGGGCGCTGACCACGACCGACGTGCGGTGGGCGTGCGATGTGCTGCGCCCGGTCTATGACGCGACGGACGGTGTCGACGGGCGGGTCTCCATCGAGGTCGACCCTCGGCTCGCCCACGACACGGCGGCGACGATCGCGGAGGCGCGGGCGCTGTGGTGGCTGGTCGACCGGCCCAACCTGTTCGTGAAGATCCCGGCCGCCCGGCAGGGCCTGCCGGCGATCACCGCGTGCCTGGCCGAGGGAATCAGCATCAACGTCACGTTGATCTTCTCTCTCGCCCGCTACGACGAGGTCGTGGACGCCTTCCTCGACGGGATGGAACGTGCCCGCGACGCGGGCCGGGAGCTCTCCGGTATCGGTTCGGTGGCCTCATTCTTCGTCTCCCGCGTCGACGCCGAGGCAGACGCACGCCTGGACAAGGCCGGCACCGCGCGGGCGACCGAGCTGCGCGGCCGTCTGGCGATCGCCAACGCACGGCTGGCCTACCAGCACTACGAGCGGGTTCTCTCCTCACCCCGCTGGCAGGCTCTTCGGGGGGCGGGAGCCCATCCGCAGCGTCCGCTGTGGGCTTCGACCTCCGTGAAGGACCCGGCCTACCCCGACACCCGCTACGTGACGGAACTGGTCGCACCCGGCGTGGTCAACACCATGCCGGAGGCCACCTTGCGCGCGGTCGCCGACCACGGCCGAGTACCGGCCGACTCGGTCCGCGCCCACTACGACGGCGCCGAGCAGGTTCTCGCCGAGCTGCGGGCCGTCGGCGTCGACTATGGCGACCTCGTGCAGACCCTTGAGGACGAGGGCGTGTCGAAGTTCGACGCCAGCTGGGAGCAGCTGTCCGAGCAGCTCGCCGACACGTTGCGGAGCCGTCCCGTCGCAGCCCGGGAAGGGAACTGACGATGTCCGAGAACGACGCGTGTGTGATCGTCGGGGCCAGCCTGGCCGGGGCCAAGGCCGCGCAAACCCTGCGTGAGGAGGGCTTCGACGGTCCGCTGCTTCTGATCGGCGACGAAAGCGAACGGCCCTACGAGCGGCCGCCGCTGTCCAAGGGCTACCTGACGGGCAAGGACCCGCGCGAGCAGATCTACGTCCATCCGCCGCAGTGGTACGCCGACCACAACGTGGACCTGCGGCTGGGCATCACGGTCACCGCCGTCGACCCGGCCGCGCGCGAGGTGACACTCGCCGACGGCGGCCGGGTCGGCTACGGCAAGCTGCTGCTGGCCACCGGATCCTCCCCGCGCCGCCTCCCCGTCCCGGGCGCGGACCTGGAGCGGGTGCTGTACCTGCGGCGGGTGGAGGACAGCGACCAGATCAAGGAAGCGTTCCAGTCCGCCTCACGGGCAGTGGTCATCGGCGCGGGGTGGATCGGACTGGAAACGGCCGCTGCTGCCCGCGCGGCCGGTGTGGAGGTCACCGTGCTGGAGATGGCCGAGCTGCCGCTGCTGCGGGTCCTCGGTCGCGAGGTCGCCCAGGTTTTCGCGGACCTGCACCGCGAGCACGGTGTGGATCTGCGCTTCGGCGCGCAGGTCGCCGAGATCACCGGCAGTGGCGGCGCGGCGGACGGGGTACGGCTGTCCGACGGCACCCGCATCGACGCCGACGTGGTCGTCGTCGGGGTAGGCATCACGCCGAACATCGGGCTGGCGCAGGAGGCGGGCCTGGAGGTCGACAACGGCATCCGCGTCGACGAACGGCTGCGTACCTCCTACCCGGACATCTACGCCGCCGGTGACGTGGCCAACGCCTTTCACCCGCTGCTGGGCAAGCACATCCGTGTCGAGCACTGGGCCAACGCGCTGAACCAGCCGCAGACCGCGGCCAAGGCCATGCTCGGCCGGCAGGGCGCCGTGTACGACAGGGTTCCGTACTTCTTCACCGACCAGTACGACCTGGGCATGGAGTACGCCGGATACGTCGAGCCCGGCGGCTACGACCGGGTCGTCTTCCGCGGTGACGTGGCCGGACGCGAGTTCATCGCCTTCTGGCTCGCCGGCAATCGGGTGCTCGCAGGCATGAACGTCAATATGTGGGACGTCAACGACCAGCTCCAGGCCCTCGTCCGCACCACTCAGCCAGTGGACGCACGTATGCTCACCGACCCACAGGTGCCCCTCGATGCTCTCGTTCCGGGCGCCCGGCACCCGTGAGCGGTTCAGCGACCGCCGGCCACAACTGTGGCCGGTGCGGTGTGACAGCGGCTGCCCCGGTAGCGGTGCACGTCGTAGTCGTGCCGGCCGACTCCCGCAGCGCCTCCTCCTGACGTCATCGCCCTCCCACTTCGGTGAGGTGTTTCACCGCGGTTGGGTGACGCCTAGCACGGAGAGCGCCTCGCGGACCATCTGATGCGTGAAGCCCCACTCATTGTCGTACCAGCTCATGATCTTGACCAGGGTGCCGTCCACGACCCGGGTCATCGCCGCGTCGACGATCGAGGCGCGTGAGTCGCCGATGATGTCGCTGGAGACGATCGGCTCGTCCGAGACGCCGAGGACGCCGCTGTAGCGGTCGGTGGTGGCCTCCGCACGGAAGCACTCGTTCACTTCCTCGATCGATGTCGGGCGGGCGGTGACGAGCACGATGTCGGCGATCGAGCCGACCGGGATCGGGACCCGGACAGCCACGCCGTCGAAGCGGCCGGCCAGCTCCGGAAGTGCCTTGGTGGTCGCGAGCGCGGCGCCGGTGGAGGCGGGAAGCATGTTTGCGGCCCCGGCCCGGCCGCGCCGCAGGTCCTTGCTGGGCCCGTCGATGAGCTGCTGGGTGGAGGTGTAAGCGTGGATGGTGGTCATCACGGCCCGCTCCACGCCGATTCTGCGGTTCATCACCTCCACCACCGGGGTGATGCAGTTGGTCGTGCAGCTCGCACAGGAGATGACCTGTTGCCCGGCCGGGGAATTGTTCACGCCGTGGACGACGGTGGCCATCGTCTCGGTGCGGGCGGGCGCCGAGAGGATCACGAATCGTGCGCCCGCGGAGAGGTGCCGGGACAGTTCCTCCTCTCGCCGGAACGCTCCTGTGCACTCAAGGACGAGATCGATGCCCAGCTCGCGCCACGGCAGCTCGGCCGGGTCGCGGCGGCTGTACAGCGGGACGGTGTGTCCGTCGACGACCAGCGCGTCACCGGCAGTGGTGACGGATTTTCCGTAGCGTCCGTAGACGGTGTCGTGGGTGAGCAAGTAGGCCAGATTCTCGGCGGAGACCAGGTCGTTGACCGCAGCCACTTCGACCCCGTCGAGGTCGTGCAGAATCTTGAACGCGGCTCGTCCGATGCGTCCGAGCCCGTTGATCGCGATCTTCGCCATCCGGCACTTCCTTCTCATCAATTTCGGGCAAATGCGGACGAAACCCTCGATCCGTCCTATCACCCCTCCGCTCCGCGTGCAGGCGGGATGCACCGAGACCGGAGCCCCCGCGTCTCGGTCCCCTCCCCTTGGTTTCCGGTTTCGCCCCGATTGCGGGCCGGGTGTGCGTGGTCGAGACTGGCCATGGTTGGTTCCGCCCGTCTAGGCGGTACTGCGCTGGGAGTTGCGCCGAAGGTATCCACACGCGTTCCAGGACGGACCGCCGATCCAGGCGCGGATCCTGCACCGGGGCGCGTGGGTGGGACCCGGGCGCGTGCCGGCCTCCGCCCGGTCCGTACCGAGGAGGCACGCCCATGTCCCTGGACAGCTTCGCCGCCCGCGGCACGCTCGACGCCGACGGTGCCTCCTACTCGCTCCACCGGCTCGACGCCCTGCCTGACTCCCAACGGCTGCCGTACTGCCTGAAGGTGTTGCTGGAGAACCTGCTGCGCCATGAGGACGGTCGCACCGTCACTGCCGACCAGATTGCGGCGTTGGCCGGATGGGACCCTGCGGCGGAGCCGGCGACCGAGGTTCAGTTCACGCCTGCGCGGGTGCTGATGCAGGATTTCACCGGCGTGCCGTGCATCGTGGACCTGGTGGCGATGCGCGAGGCCATGGCTGCGCTCGGCGGCGATCCGGCGCTCATCGATGCGCGGCGGCCAGTGGAGCTGGTGATCGACCACTCGGTGATCGCCGACTACTTCGGCGTTCCCGAGGCGTTCGGCCGCAACGTGGAGCTGGAGTACCGGCGTAATCAGGAGCGTTATCAGTTCCTGCGCTGGGGGCAGACCGCGCTGCGGAACCTGCGCGTCGTGCCACCGGGCACTGGCATCTGTCACCAGGTGAACCTGGAGCACCTGGCGCGTGTGGTGTTCGCCGAGGACGGCACGGCCTTTCCAGACACTCTGGTCGGGACCGATTCCCACACACCCATGGTCAACGGGCTCGGCGTGCTCGGCTGGGGAGTGGGAGGCATCGAGGCGGAGGCCGCGATGCTCGGCCGGCCGGTGAGCATGCTCATCCCCAAGGTCGTCGGCGTGCGGCTCACCGGCGGGCTGCCCGAAGGGAGCACCGCCACGGACATGGTGCTGACCATCGCCGAGCGGCTGCGTCAGCACGGCGTGGTGGGCGCCTTCGTGGAGTTCTACGGACCTGGCGTGGCCGAGGCGCCGTTGGCCAATCGGGCCACCATCGGCAACATGAGCCCGGAGTACGGCGCGACCTGCGCGATCTTCCCGATCGACGCCGAGACCCTTTCCTACCTGCGGCTCACGGGCCGGGACCCCGGCCAGGTAGCGCTGGTGGAGGCGTACGCCAAGGAGCAGGGACTGTGGCACGATCCCGGCCACACCCCTGACTACTCGCAGACCATCGACGTGGACCTGTCGGCCATCGTCCCGTCGATCGCCGGGCCCAAACGGCCGCAGGACCGCATCGCCCTGGCGGACGCATCGCGGGTCCTCACCGCTGTCCTGGACGGCGACGTGACCTGCGATGCGGCCCCGGTCGGGCTGGACCAGAGTGGCGTGGAGTCCTTCCCGGCCTCCGATCCGGTGGCCGTCACCGGCAGCCACCCCGGTGACCGGCCGGGGTGCCTCGACGCGACTGGAACGGGCAAGGCCCGGCCGCCTGAGCGTGTCCCGGTGACACTGGAGGACGGCGGCAGCTTCGAGATCGGGCACGGCGCCGTGGTGATCGCCGCGATCACCTCGTGCACCAACACCTCCAACCCACAGGTGATGGTCGCCGCCGCGCTGCTGGCCAAGAACGCCGTCGAGCGCGGCCTGCGGTCCAAGCCCTGGGTGAAGACCAGCCTGGCGCCGGGGTCGCGGATCGTCATGGACTACTTTGAACGCGCGGGCCTGACCCGATATTTGGACACGCTTGGCTTCGACCTGGTCGGGTACGGCTGCACGACCTGCATCGGCAACTCCGGTCCGCTGATCCCCGCGGTCTCGCAGGCGGTCACCGAGGCAGACCTCACCGTCGCCTCGGTGCTCTCCGGCAACCGCAACTTCGAAGGCCGCATCCACCCCGAGACGCAACTCAACTACCTCGCCTCACCACCGCTGGTCGTCGCCTACGCGCTGGCCGGATCCATGGCCGTCGACCTCACCCGCGACCCGCTGGGCACCGACAACGACGGCCGGCCCGTCCACCTGCGCGACATCTGGCCCACCCAGGACGAGATCCAGCAGGTGACCTCCACCAGCCTGCGGCCGAGCATGTTCACCGACGGTTACGCAGACCTGTTCACCGGGGACGAGCGGTGGCGGGCCTTGCCCACCCCCGACAGTGACCTGTTCGCCTGGGATCCCGACTCGACCTACGTGCGCAAGCCGCCCTACTTCGAGAACATGCCCCGCAGTCCGCGGCCCCCGGACGACATCACCGGTGCCCGGGTACTGGCCCTGCTCGGCGACTCGGTCACCACCGACCACATCTCCCCCGCCGGCGCCATCAAACGGGACTCACCGGCAGGCGAATACCTGCAATCCCACGGCATCGCCCCCGGGGACTTCAACTCCTACGGCTCCCGGCGCGGCAACCACGAGGTGATGATCCGTGGCACCTTCGCCAACATCCGGCTGCGCAACCTGCTGGCCCCCGGAACCGAGGGCGGCTACACCCGGCACCTGCCCGGCGGCGAGCAGACCACCATCTACCAGGCCGCGATGCGCTACGCCGCCGAGGACATCCCCCTGCTGGTCATCGCCGGCAAGGAATACGGCTCCGGATCGTCGCGGGACTGGGCCGCCAAGGGAACCGCACTGCTGGGTGTCAGGGCCGTCCTTGCCGAGTCGTTCGAACGAATCCACCGCTCCAACCTGATCGGGATGGGCGTCCTGCCGCTGCAGTTCGCCCCCGGCGACAGCGCCAGTTCTCTGGGCCTGACCGGTGAGGAGCAGTACACCATCCAGGGCCTTGCCGAGCTGCCCCACGAGGTCACCGTCGACGCGGAAGGGGCTGGCGGCACCAAACGGTTCACCGCACGCGTGCGCCTGGACACCCCAACGGAAGCCGACTACTACCGGCACGGCGGCATCCTGCCCTACGCCCTGCGCGCCCTGCTCCCCACATGACACCGCGCCGAGAAGCGCACCGCCGGCTTCCCGAATCATCGGAAACCCACGAAAGTCGTCCTCGCCTGTGCGCCACGGGATGAGGCGCCAACGAGGGCCCTTATCCGCAGCGGGCCCCGTCTCACTCGGCCTGGGTGCCGACGTCCGTCACCTCGACGGTCCCACGAACGATGACGACCGGACACGTGGCGTGCATCGCACACTGCTGACTCACGGAGCCCAGCAGCGTTCGACGGAATCCGCCCATTCCCCGGCTGCCCACCACGAGAGCCTTGGCCCCTTCCGACTCGCTGAGCAGGACCTCGACGGGATTGCCCTTGACCAGACGCATCCGCACCTGGGCGGCGCCCGACTCACCGAGAACCTGGTGCACCTGGTTGACCAGGCCCTGCTCCGCGGTCGTGCGGTCGAACGTGGGATCCACCGCGGGCGCGGACCACCCGTACGCCCAAGGCGGCTCCCAGGCAGCCACCGCCGCCACATCAGCGCCGATCAACTCGGCATACTGGACCGCCCACCGCAGCGCGGCATGCGACGAAGGCGACCCGTCGACACCCACCACGACGTTCAAGGCCGAGTCCCGTCCGTCCATGAATTCACCTCTTCTGCTCGCATATAGATCCAGACTGTGTGAAATATGTCCAGTCCGCCATACGGCCGCAGCCGACAGGGACGCCCCACCGATCCGGCGAGTGGGTGGGTGTCGGTGCCGGTCGGCGCGTCCAGCCATGTGGGACTGTTCGAACGGCACACCGGCGGATGGGTGCCGCCACACATACCTGGAGACCGCACACATGCAGAAGATCTCCCTGGACGCACAAGCTCGCGAGCAACTGGAGCGGGCCGCCTCCACATCCAGCGGGCGCAGCGCCACCACCGTCTACGGCGGCCATGAGCACACCCTGCGGCAGACCGTCATCGCCCTGACCGCCGGCACATCGCTGGCCGAGCACGAGAACCCCGGTGAGGCAACTCTGCTCGTGCTGCGCGGACACGTGCGGCTCACCAGCGGCGAGACCACCTGGGAGGGGCGCAACGGCGACCTGATCGTCATTCCCCCAGCCCGCCATGCCCTCCAGGCGATCGACGACGCAGCGGTGCTCCTCACCGTCGCCAAACCCGGCTGACGCCGTTGTTGCGCCTGTCCCATGACGGGCGGCTGACCGAACACCGGCCTCACGGTCATTTGCCGCGTCCTTTGGCAGCGGGACGTCGTTGGAGAGAACCTGGAAGAGAGGACACGGGAGGTGTGATGAGCGGCCTGGTTGTGGTGGGCGTGGACGGTTCGGACTCGAGTCTGTCCGCCGTAGAGGCGGCAGCGCGGGAGGCGCGGTGGCGCGGCGCGACTTTGCGGCTGGTGCATGCGTTCATCTGGCCCGCCATGCACGTACCCCTGGGCCGGTCTTTCCTGGGCCCGCCTGAGAGCGGCTTGCGCCACATGGTGGAACGCCTGATGGCCCAGGCACATGAGCGCGCCAGGACGGTGGCACCTGAGGTCGAGGTCACCCGCGCTGTAGTACCGGGGGAACAGCTGACGGTTCTGGAGGCGCAGTCGCGTTCCGCGGAACTCGTGGTTGTCGGATCGCGCGGTATGGGAGGCTTCGTCGGGCTGATGGTGGGATCGACGGCCGTGCATCTGGCAGCTCATGGCCGATGCCCCATCCTGGTCGTTCGCGAGCAAGGTCAGAGCGCCGGGCCGATCGTGGTGGGCGTCGACGGCTCGTCGGCCGGTGCGGGAGCGGTTGATTTCGCTTTCGCCGAGGCGGCGCTACGCGGGGTCGACATCGTTGCTCTGCACGCCTGGACCACCTGGAACGCGCCCATGCCGACGCCACAGGACGAGTCGATGCCGTATGCGAACGAGCCACAAGCGTTGGCTGCAGGGGAGGAACGTCTACTGTCCGAGGCGCTCGTCGGCCACCAGGAGACTTACCCGGGCGTGAACGTGAAGCGCGAAGTTGTCCATGGCGGAACGCGGGAAGCGTTGATCGAGGCGAGTCGCACAGCCCAGCTGCTGGTGGTCGGTGCACGCGGACGCGGCGGTTTCGCCGGACTGCTGCTGGGATCGGTGAGCCAGGCCATGCTGCATCACGCACACTGCCCTGTCGCGGTGGTCCGCGGCGCCGCCGATAGTTCCTGACGCCGTGCTTCGGGTAAAGCACAAGGTCAGAGGCATGTGGTGAGCCATCAGCCGCCCGGTGGGAGATCGATCCGATGTCTGTGCACCCGTCGCTGACGGGCAGCCTGGGCGACGCTTTGGTCGATGTCCTCTGGCCTTCACGGACCGCCAGCCAGGTCTGTCCCGTACCGACCTGCTGTCGGTGTCGGCGAAGTCTCCAGGATGGGCGGTCCTGGAGACTTCGTAAGTCCGGCTCCTCAGCGCGTTTCGGGGGCGGTCCCGTGCCACCCTGCGCTCCTGCTATGCGACTGTGTCAGTACGCGGGTCCACCGGTCGCCGTCCGCGGCGCTGGTACTGGTAGAACCGGCCTTGATGCAGTTCGCGCTCGATCAGTTCGAGCGACTTGCCCTTGGTCTCCGGCAGGAGGAAGTAGACGAAGGCCAGAGAGATGACGGAGATGGCAGTGAAGAGCCAGAAGGGCCCCGCTGCGCCGAGGTACTGGAACATCGTCAGCGTGGTGGCGGC
The DNA here is from genome assembly GCF_042959065.1 of Streptomyces sp. NPDC007929. NCBI lineage: Bacteria > Bacillati > Actinomycetota > Actinomycetes > Kitasatosporales > Streptomycetaceae > Streptomyces > Streptomyces sp. NPDC007929. Next base: position 59,322 of record NZ_JBIBKD010000019.1, read on the forward strand.
GATGAGGAAGTCGAAGAACCAGTGGCTGAAGGCGCCGAAGGAACCGCCCTTGCCGCGCAGCTTCATTGGATAGACCTCGGCGTTGACCAGCCAGATCGTCACGCCGAAGGCGCCGTTGTTGGCGACCATGTAGAGGATCACCGCGGCGAAGACCGCGTACAGCTGCCAGCCCTGAGTGGCGTCCGATCCCCCGTCCAGCAGGAGCGCGATCACGATGAAGGACAGAATCGAGATCGGGACCATCGTCAACAGGTACTTGCGGCGTCCGACGATGTCCACGAGATAGCTGCCGATGAAGGTCATGATGAGGACGCCCACGGCCCCGAAGGCCGGCATGAGTACGGAGGCGTTCTCTGAGAAGCCCAGGTCGTGGAAGACGGTCGGCATGTAGTAGACGAGCGCGTTGTTGCCCGTGATCTGCGAGAACATGGCGACACCGCCGCCGAGCACCAGTGCGGGACGCACGCGCGCCGAGAAGAACTCCTTCCACGACCCGGCGTTGGCCTGCTGCTCATCGGCGACGACCGCCGCCATCTCGCCGAGCTCGCGTTCCACCTGTCCGCGGTCGCCGCGCAGTCTCAGCAGTACCCCCTGTGCCTGCTCGATCATGCCGTGCGCATACAGCCAGCGGGGGCTCTCAGGAAGCAGGAGGACGCCGAGCAGCATCACGATCGCGGGCAGGACGCCGAACGCGATCAGCCACTGCCAGGCCTCGTGGCCGATGAAGTAGCCGGTGAAGTGGGCGCAGACGATCCCGATCATGATCATGAGCTGGAACAGCACGACCAGTCGACCGCGTCGTTTCGCCGGAGCCATCTCCGAGATGTAGATCGGGGCCGCGCCGCTCGCAGCGCCGATGGCCAGACCGAGGAAGAACCGAGCCACGGTGAGGGTCGTGGGGGTTGTACGTACGGCGCAGGCTGCGGTGGCCAGGATGAACACCACCGCGATCAGCATGAGCATGGGTTTGCGGCCGTACCGGTCGCAGAGGTGGCTCGTACACGGCGCGCTGCACACGGCACCGAGCAGCAGCGCCGAGGTGATGATCTGCTTGTCGCCCTCCGTGGTGAGCTGGTAGGCGTCACTGATGCCAGGAAGCGCCGTCGCGATGATTCCGGTGTCGTACCCGAACAGCAGCCCGGACATCGCCGCGATGATGGAGATCATGACAATGGACGAGCTTCTGCCTTTTGCCCTCGCCGGTTCTGGGGCTGTGTCCGTGATGGATCGCATCAGGTCCCTCGAAGTCCTTTCTTCTTGCTCTGAGATGAGGCAGCGCGGCCACCTGGCCAGTTCAAGGTGATCGGCGGGCATAGGTGCGCCTAGGCGCACCTATGGCGTAGCCGAAACGGCTCTGCGGCCAACTGGGTCTTGAGCAGGGGCCATCGCGCCCTCCAGAGGTAAGCGTCCGCCCACGACGGTCGGTCCCAGCGACGTGTGGACCGCATGAGCATCCGACATCGCGGCTGAATGCGCAATGCTTTGCGCAATCATTTTCCGAAGGCTGTCGCCGTGGCCGCGGTGTCCCTGGCTTCCGGTCTCGTGGCATGCGGGACGACCGGTGACCAGGGCGGAGAGACCTCCGGCACCACAGGCTTCAAGATCGGCTTGCTGCTCCCGGACGTGCCGCAGCCCTGTTCAAGGAGGGCGCACTGTCGGCACTGCCGGGCACAGTGAAGGTCGGCAAGGTCTACGACACCCACGCGTGGCGGCCGGTGTCTCCGCCCTCAAGGCCGCCAAGATCGCGCCGCTCCCCTCCGGTCACCGGGCAGGAAGCCGCCCTCGCGGCGTACGGCGCATGGTCGCCGGCGATCAGTACATGACGGTCTACAAGGCCTCGGGCGTGGGGAACCACTCCACGGCCTCGCCGACGACAGGGTCAGCAGTGCCGGCGCCAGTCCCGGCCGCCTTGTTCGAGCCCGTGTCGGTGACCGCGGACAACCTCAAGGAGACCGGGTTCAGGACGACATGTACACAGTCAGTCAGCTCTGCACACCGGCTCTCCGGTCCGCCTACGAGAGCGCGGGATTGACGGAGAAGTAGGGCAGCGGGCATGGGGAAGGGCCGAGGGCCTTCGACCTGCCGATCAGGACCGTGGACTGCTATGAGCCCATGGGGTGTTGAGCCCGGACCGCTGCCCAGGTCGGGGAGCGGTCCGGCGCACGACGTTCAGCCCTCCGAGGGGGCGAGGCGCTTGAGCTCGGCCTCGGTCGACTTCAGCAGGTCGGTCCAGGAGGCCTCGAACTTCTCGACGCCCTCCTCCTCCAGCAGCTGGACCACGTCGTCGTACTTGATCCCGAGCTTCTCGACCGCGTCGAGGTCGGCGCGGGC
>NZ_JBIBKD010000020.1:0-55890 GCF_042959065.1 Streptomyces sp. NPDC007929
TTGAACTGCTCGTTCGACATGATCTGCAGACCCGGACGGGCCAGCTCGGCGCGCATGAACAGCGCCATCACGCCACCGATGACGAAGAACGCGAACGCTGTCACCAGGTACAGCGTGCCGATCGTCTTGTGATCCGTGGTCGTCAGCCACTTGAGGTGCCTCATGCCCCGCCTGTGTCCGTGCCCGGCCCGGACGTCACACTTCACCGACGCGACGAGCATCACGAAAACGGCTGTGACGATCGAGAAGGTGCCGGACAAGAACGGAACATGAGCAACGACGAGATCTTCGCCGCTGCCTACCGCGAGCACTACTGGGCGGTCAGCCGTTATGTCGCCCGGCGACTGGACGGGCGGGCCGACGACGTGGAGGAAGTGGTGGCGGAGGTGTTCACGGTCGCCTGGCGGCGCCGGGCCGACCTCCCGCCCGCCGCGCTGCCCTGGCTGTACGGCGTGGCGCGCAACTGCCTGGCCAACGCGGTACGCGGCCACGGCCGCCGCCGTCGTCTCGTCCACCGGCTCGGCAACGACGACACCGCGCACGGACGGCACATCGCGGCGGGCCCCGACGCCGACACGCCCGGCGGCTGGGTGCACGAGGCACTGGCCCGGCTCTCCGCAGCCGACCAGGAGGTGCTCCGGCTGACGGCCTGGGAGCAACTCGGCATCGACGAGGTCGCCGTCGCCCTCGGCTGCGGCCACCGGGCCGCGTCCATGCGGCTGCACCGGGCCCGGCGCCGACTCAGAGCCGAGATCGACCGCATGCGCCCCGAGCCCCCGATCACCGAGCACTCCCGCATGACCGCCCCGAAGGAACACGGCCATGGCTGACGAACTCGAACTGCTGCGCAGCGCCGATCCCGTGCCTCCCAACGGCCCCCACTTCGGCGACGGCCCCCTGGACCACAACGCCGAGCGCCGACTCGCCCGACTGCTGCGCGACCCGGGGGACGGGCAGCCCGGCCACCTGGTGAGCCGGCCGGGCCGCTCACGGCTCCGATGGGGCCTGCTCCCGACTCGTCAACGCCACCGCCGAAACGGCCGTCCGGACCCCGAGGGCCAACTCCCCGGCCGTCCGGACCCCGAGGACCAGCTCCCTGGCCGTCCGGGCCCCGGGGACCGGCTTCCCGGTCGTCCGGACCCGGAGGGTCAGCTCCCTGGCCGTCCGGACCTCGGGGACCGGCTTCCCGGCCGTCCGGGTCCCGAGGGGCGGTTGCCTGGCCGTCCGGACCCGCAGGGCCAGCTCCCTGGCCGTCCGGGCCCCGGCGACCGGTTGCCTGGCCGTCCGGACCTGGAGGGTCAGCTTCCCGGCCGTCCGGACCCTGGGGACCGGCTTCCCGGCCGCCCGACTCCCGAGGGGCGGCTGCCCGGCCGTCCGGGTCCCGGGGACCGGCTCTCCGACCGTCCGACCCCCGAGGGCCGGCTTCCCGGCCGTCCGTGGGGCCGACGGGATCTGCTGCCCGGTCATCCACGCGGCCTGGTGCGCCCGGGGCCTGGTCGGCTCCGGCTGGCCTGGGGGCTGGTCGGCACCGCCGTCGTCGGCGCCCTGACCCTCACCCTCGTGCTGAGCGGCCCGAGCACCCCGCCCGCGGTCGCCGCGCCCCGCCCCCTGGCGGTCGAGACCGACTCCACCCCCGTCCCCCTGCACCGCATGGCCGAGCTGGCGACCGCCCTGGCCGGGGCCGACGACGCGCCCCGTCTGCGCAAGGGCACGCACGTGCGGTCATGGAGTCTTGGCATGTCCGACGACAAGCCTCCGATCACCCTGCCCGAAGAGCGCATCGTGCGCTGGCGGGCCGACGACAGTCACACCGAACTCGTCGTGGCCACCGATCCCAGGTACCCGGGCCGCCCGGTCCTCTCGGACGAGGGCGGCGATCCGCACCTCGTCGACGACGGCCACGTCCTCCTCGACCGGATCTATCCGCCCAGCTGGAGCGACGCCCCGCCCATGTCGCCCCCGCCCCGCGACCCCGCCCGGCTGCGCGCCTACCTGACGGAGGCTCAGTACACCGACACCCCGCTGACCACGCCCGAGCTGCTCGACGCCACGGCGACACTGCTCGACAACTGGACCCTCGGCGCACGCGAGAGCGCGGCGCTCGCCCGGCTCCTGGCCGGCGCCGAGGACCTGCGGCCGGTCGGCCGGGTGACCGACCGGCTGGGCCGGAGCGGCCAGGCCTATGTGAACGACAGCCGCGGCGTCCGCCGCATGCTGATCATGGACCCGGCCACCGGCGCCGTACTCGGACTGGAGAGCACCCTCACGCGCCCGGAGCCCGAGTTCGGCGTCGAGAAGGGCGACGTCATGTCGTACAGCGCCTGGATGCGCTGAGCATCCCGAGCCCCGACGCTCCCGCTACTCGTCCCAGGCCTGGACCAGGGTCTGCTCGGCGATCTTCCCGTCGCGCAACCCGATCATGGACTCGGACAGCACGCGCACCCCGTCCGCGTACTGGCAGCTCTCGCTGAAGGCGGCCTCGTCGCCCTGGATGACACAGTGCTCCAGCTTGTGCGACATGTCGCGGCTGTAGACGTCCTCCAGCATCCGGCCGATCTCCTCCCGGCCGTGCAGGACCTTGGGATGGCTGGGCTGTGTCGTGCGGTCGACGATGCGCAGCTCCGCATCCTCGGTGTACAGGGAGAGCAGGATGTCCGGATCCCCTTCCACGCCTTGGCGCAGGATGTCCCGGTCGAAGGCGGGGTCTGCCGCGGTTCCCATGATGACCTCCTTCGAAGGGCCGCGGCCGGCGGACGCGGGCCGCGAAAGGCCTCTCCTGTCGAGCGTCCTCCCGCCGGGCGGGCTCGGCAAGCGCAACCGCGACACTGGGCCTGACGGGTGAGCGGCGCCGCCCGCCCGTGTCCGCCGGGGACCCGTGCGCGTTGCGCCAGGCATGATCTCAACACGACGTATCGTCGCCGCCGTTGGTCTCGCCGCTGGGGTCACCGGCCTCGCCGCGCCGATGGCGAACGCGGCCGACGCGGAAGCGAAGAGCCCGCTCAGCCCGATGGCCACGCTCGACTCGCTGGCCGTGAGCGACATCCCCGCCGCGCACAAGGACGCGATGCCGCGGCCCTCCTCGCAGCTGGCCGGGCTAAACCGCCTCAACGACCTCGACCAGCTGAACCAGGTCGTCGGTCTGGTCTCCCCGCTCTTCGGCTTCGTTCCGAACGTCCGCTGACCGCGGCGCACGTGTGAGGGCCGCCCGGAGCCGGGCGGCCCTCACACGTGCGCGCACGTCAGTCCGCGGTGGCCAGGAACTGCGTCGCCGCCAGCTCCGCGTAGAGCGGATCGGCCGTCACGAGCTCACGGTGCGTGCCGACCGCCCGGACCCGGCCCGCGTCCATCACCACGATCCGGTCGGCCATCGTCACCGTCGACAGTCGGTGCGCCACGACCAGGACCGTGGTCGTGCGGGCCACGTCCGCGACGGTGTCGCGCAGCGCCGCCTCGTTCACCGCGTCCAGCTGCGAGGTCGCCTCGTCGAGCAGCAGCAGCCGGGGGCGGCGCAGCAGCGCGCGGGCGATGGCGACGCGCTGGCGCTCACCGCCGGACAGCTTGGTGCCGCGGTGCCCCACGAGGGTGTCCAGGCCGCCGGGCAGCCGGGAGACCAGACCGTCGAGCCGGGTCGTCTTGAGCACCCGCGCGAGGGCGTCCTCGTCCGCCTCCGGATTGCCCAGCAGCAGGTTGTCCCGCAGGGAGCCCGACAGGACCGGCGCGTCCTGCTCCACATAGCCGATCGCGGCGCGCAGCCTGGGCAGCTCCCAGTCGTTCAGGTCCCGCCCGTCCAGGGTGATCACTCCGGACTCGGGGTCGTAGAACCGCTCGATCAGCGAGAAGACGGTGGTCTTGCCGGCGCCGGACGGGCCGACGAACGCCGTCATGCCCCGCGCGGGCACGGTGAAGGTCACTCCGTGGTGGACGGGCGGCAGATCGTCGGCGTAGCGGAAGCGGACGTCGTCGAAGGCGAGGGCCGCGGGCTCGGCGCCCGGGGAGGGCAGCGGGGCGGCTCCGGCGGCCGGTTCGGCGGGCAGGCGCAGGGCCTCCTCGATGCGGGTGAGGGCCGCGGCGCCGGTCTGGTACTGGGTGATGGCGCCGACGACCTGCTGTATCGGCGACATCAGATAGAAGACGTACAGCAGGAACGCCACCAGTGTGCCCACGTCCACCGCGCCGGTCGCGACGCGTGCGCCGCCCACGGCGAGCACCGTGATGAAGGCGATCTGCATGGCGAGCCCCGCCGTGTTGCCCGCGGCGGCCGACCACTTGGCGGCCCGCACGCTCTGCCGCCACGACTCCTGCGCCGCCTCGTGCAGCGTCCGCTCCTCCCGGTGCTCCGCGCCGGACGCCTTCACCGTGCGCAGGGCGCCGAGGATCCGCTCCAGCGAGGCCCCCATGACCCCGACCGCGTCCTGCGCCTGCCGGCTCGCCTGGTTGATGCGCGGCACGATCACCCCGAGGACCACGCCCGCGCCCAGGATCACGGCCAGGGTGACGCCCAGCAGCACGGCGTCCACCAGGCCCATCATCGCCACCGTCGCCAGGAGCGTGAGCCCGCCCGTGCCCAGCCCCACCAGAGAATCGGTGGTGACCGCGCGCAGCAGGGTGGTGTCGGAGGTGATGCGGGCCATCAGATCCCCCGGTTCACTGCGGTCCACCGCCGTGATCCGCAGCCGCAGCAGATACGACGACAGGGCCCGCCGCGCGCCGAGCACCACCGACTCGGCGGTGCGGGTCAGCACGTACGAACCCAGCGCGCCCACCGCCGCGTTGGCCACGACCAGGGCCGACATCGCCAGCAGCGCGCCGGTGATGGCCCGGTCGTGCGAGAGGTCGTCGATCAGGCCCCGCGCCACCAGCGGCAGCAGCAGCCCGGTCGCCCCGGTGACCAGCGAGAGCAGCGCACCAACCAACAGGGACCAGCGGTGCGGCCGTACGTATCCGAGGAGCTGTCGCCACGCGGGTGCGGCGGTCTCGGTCTCTGCGATGCTCACGGCGCTCCCTAGGCGTCGGCGGAGCGTTCAGGCTACGTCGCCGCCGAGCCGCGCGGCCTGCCCTTTTCACACGAAACGGGACGGCCGATCCGGCCCCTTACCGATCAGTCGCGCGTAGGGTCGGAAGGGAAGAGACCCCGGCCGACGAAGGAGTCAGCAGCATGGCCCAGGAAGTACGCGGCGTGATCGCCCCCGGCAAGGACGAGCCGGTGCGGATCGAGACGGTCGTGGTGCCCGACCCCGGCCCGGGCGAGGCCGTGGTGCAGGTGCAGGCCTGCGGGGTGTGCCACACCGACCTGCACTACAAGCAGGGCGGCATCAACGACGAGTTCCCGTTCCTGCTCGGCCACGAGGCAGCCGGCGTGGTCGAGGCGGTCGGCCCCGGCGTCACCGACGTCGAGCCCGGTGACTTCGTGATCCTCAACTGGCGCGCGGTGTGCGGGAAGTGCCGGGCCTGTCTGCGCGGGCGGCCCTGGTACTGCTTCGACACCCACAACGCACAGCAGAAGATGACCCTCGCCGCCACCGGCCAGGAGCTGTCCCCGGCCCTCGGCATCGGCGCCTTCGCGGAGAAGACCCTGGTCGCGGCCGGGCAGTGCACCAAGGTCGACCCGCGCGTGGCCCCGCAGGTGGCCGGGCTGCTGGGCTGCGGTGTGATGGCCGGCATCGGCGCCGCGATCAACACCGGGCACGTCGGCCGGGGTGACTCGGTCGCGGTCATCGGCTGCGGCGGGGTCGGCGACGCGGCCATCGCCGGATCGCGGCTGGCCGGAGCGGCGACGATCATCGCCGTCGACATCGACGACCGCAAACTGGAGACCGCCCGCTCCATGGGCGCCACCCACACCGTGAATTCGCGCGAGAACGACCCGGTCGAGGCGATCCGCGAACTCACCGGCGGCTTCGGCGCCGACGTCGTCATCGAGGCCGTCGGCCGCCCCGAGACCTACCAGCAGGCCTTCTACGCCCGTGACCTCGCGGGCACGGTCGTCCTCGTCGGCGTTCCCACGCCCGAGATGAAGCTCGAACTGCCGCTGCTCGACGTCTTCGGCCGCGGCGGCTCCCTGAAGTCGTCCTGGTACGGCGACTGCCTGCCCTCCCGTGACTTCCCCATGCTGATCGACCTGCATCTGCAGGGGCGCCTGGACCTCGGCGCGTTCGTCACCGAGACGATCCAGCTGGACGAGGTGGAGAAGGCGTTCGAGCGGATGCACCACGGTGACGTGCTGCGCTCGGTGGTGGTGCTGTGATGACGACGCGCATCGAACACCTCGTCACCTCGGGGCAGTTCAGCCTCGACGGCGGCACCTGGGACGTCGACAACAACGTGTGGATCGTCGGCGACGACCACGAGGCGATCGTCATCGACGCCGCCCACGACGCCGACGCCATCGCCGAGGCCGTCGGCGACCGGCGGCTCACCGCCATCGTGTGCACGCACGCCCACAACGACCACATCGACGCCGCCCCCGCGCTCGCCGAGCGCACCGGCGCCACCATCTGGCTGCACCGTGACGACCTGCCGCTGTGGAAGCAGACCCACCCCGACCGCGAGCCGGACGCCTGGCTGGTCGACGGCCAGACGATCGAGGCCGGCGGCGCCGACCTCAGGGTCCTGCACACCCCGGGGCACGCGCCCGGCGCGGTCTGCCTCTACGACCCGGGACTTGGCACCGTCTTCACCGGCGACACCCTCTTCCAGGGCGGCCCCGGCGCCACCGGCCGGTCCTTCTCGCACTTCCCGACGATCATCGACTCGATCCGCGACCGGCTGCTGACCCTGCCGCCCGAGACGACGGTCCGCACCGGCCACGGCGACTCCACGACCATCGGCGCGGAGGCCCCGCAGCTCCAGGAATGGATCGCCCGGGGGCACTGATCGCGTGTCGCCGGTAAAAGGCGACAGAAGATGTCCGGCTTACCCGCGACGCTGGAGGCGACAAGCAGCCACGGTCACGGGAGGTCGGACATGTCAGCTCCGTTGCAGGACAAGGTCGCACTGGTCGCCGGGGCGCCCCGGGGCGCCGGGCGGGGGATCGCCGTGGAACTCGGCGCGGCCGGCGCCACCGTCTACGTCACCGGCCGCAGCACCCGCGCCCGCCGCTCGGAGTACGACCGGCCCGAGACCATCGAGGACACCGCCGACCTGGTCACCGCCGCCGGCGGCAAGGGCATCGCCGTCCCCACCGACCACCTCGACCGGGCGCAGGTCAAGGCGCTCGTGGACCGGATCGCGGACGAGCAGGGCCGCCTCGACGTCCTCGTCAACGACATCTGGGGCGGCGAGAAGCTCTTCGAGTGGGACTCCACGCTCTGGGAGCACGACCTCGACAACGGCCTGCGCCTGCTCCGGCTCGCCGTCGAGACGCACGCCGTCACCAGCCACCACGCCCTGCCCCTGTTGCTGCGCAACCCCGGCGGCCTGGTCGTCGAGGTCACCGACGGCACGGCCGACTACAACGCCGACAACTACCGCGTCAACTTCTTCTACGACCTCGCCAAGGCCTCCGTGCTGCGCATGGCCTTCGCCCTCGGCCACGAACTCGGCCCGCGCGGCGCCACCGCCGTCGCCCTCACCCCCGGCTGGCTCCGCTCGGAGCTGATGCTGGACACCTACGGAGTACGGGAGGAGAACTGGCGCGACGCCCTGGAACGCGTCCCGCACTTCGCCATCTCGGAGACCCCGCACTACGTGGGCCGGGCCGTGGCCGCACTCGCCGCCGACCCGGACGTGGCGCGCTGGAACGGACAGTCGCTGTCCAGCGGCGGACTCGCCCAGGTGTACGGCTTCACCGACCTCGACGGCAGCCGTCCCGACGCCTGGCGCTACCTCGTCGAGGTGCAGGACGCGGGGAAGCCCGCGGACGTCACCGGCTACCGGTGACGCGAACGGGCCCGGTCTGCCTCACAGACCCCTCTCGACGAAGCGGTCCAGCAGCGCGTCGAGACCCGCCGCCAGCCCTTCCGGACCGCCCCGCCCGGCCAGGGCGGGTGCGGTCGCCCGCAGCCTCGGCAGCTCCTCCGCCGGCATGCGGTACAGCCCGAGCCGGAACGCGGGGTCCGGCTCCCTGGGGTTGTCGACCACGGCCCGCAACTCCACGGACACATAGCCCAGGACCCACGCGGTGAAGGCGCGCAGCGCCGGGGCGGAACGCCGCTCGTCGAAACCGGCGTCCCACAGGACGCCGAGTACCCGCTCATGATCGCGGAGGACCGCCGGCGCCCTGCGCGCCAGCGGTACCTCGGTGAAGCGAGTGAAGATCAACGGGGCTCCCTCCGGATGGTCGAGACAGACCTGGTAGGTGATCCGGGCGATGCGGTGCAGTGCGGCCCGCCACTCGGCGCTCCCGGCGGCGGCCGCCTCCGGGGCGGGTGCCAGGGCCAGCCGCTCCTCCAGTTGCAGGAACAGGGCCTCCACCACGCCGTCCAGCAACGCGGTCTTGCCCGGCGCGTAGCGGTACAGGGACATGGCCTCCACACCGAGCTCGGCGCCCAGCCGGCGCATGGTCAGGGCGGCGAGGCCTTCGCGATCGACCAGGTCCAGGGCCGCGGCGAGGACCCGCTCGCGACTGAGCCTGCCGTGGCGTCCGTCCTCGTCGGCGCCCGGCCCCGCGCCGTTCACCATCACCCGCCTCCTCCGCGCAGATGTCCGTGGCCGTCATGGCCTGTCGAGCTCGCCCCACACCACGAACCGGTGCACGTAGGTGCCGTCCCAGCCGCGGTCCGTGCAGGTGATGAGGGTGATCCGGGCCTTGTCGGGCCGGGCCCCCGGTTTGCCGGGGACGGGAAGGAGGACACCGACGTCGGAGGGCTCCACGACCTTGCTGTGGGTGACCCGGTAGGTGTAGGTGGTCCGCTTCCACTCGATGTCGATCGTGTCGCCCTTCCTCAGCTCCGGAAGCCTGTGGAAGGGCTGTCCCCACCCCGTGCGATGACCGGCCACCGCGAAGTTGCCAGGCTCGCCCGGCAGCGCCGTCCCGGGGAAGTGCCCGGGGCCCTTCGCGAGGGCCGCCTGCGACACGCCCTCGACGATCACCGGGGCGAAGTCCCGGCCGAACCGCGGAACGCGCAGTACGGCGAAGGCGTCTTCGGTGCGTGGACCGGGCTTCTCCTGGCGCGCGTTCTGCGGTGGTGCGGCCGACTGCCGCAGCTCATCACGCAGCGACCGCTGTGACTGCGCGTAGGCGTCGTCCGCCTGCCGGTCGTTGAGGATTCTCAGGCCGCCCAGGGTCAGGCCGGTGAGGATCAGGCCGACGCCCAGAAGGATCATCACCCTGCGCATTCCGACCTCCCGCGGTGCGGTGGGGCCACGTCAGTGGCCCCGCCTCGGCGACCTCGTCAGGCGTCGTCCTCGATCTTGCGCGGGATCAGCCGCAGTGCGGCGCAGCCCGCCGAGACCAGAACGAAGACGACGATCCAGAACCAGACACTTCCCGGGCCTCCGGTGACAGGCAGCAGGCCTGCCCCGGTGGTTCCACCGGCGGTGGTGCCGGCACCTACATAGTTCGCCATGATCCATTCCTTTCTCCGCGTGAATGTCGTCGGTCGAGTTCTCGTGCGCCTCCTCGGGCGCGTCGTTCGGATGTCACCAGGTGCGATCCCTTCGCAGGGCCGTGTCCGCGAGCGCGCGGAGGTGGACGCCCTGGAGGAACAGGTCGTAGAACCACTCCGGAAGGACCAGCATCGAGGCGACCGACACACGCCAGCCACGCGCTTTCACGGTGATCGCCCGCTCGATGGCGTAGAACGCCGTGAACGCGATCCAGAACGGGGCGATCCGCAGCCCCGCGCCGACGGCGAGGAACCAGATGACGGACGCGACGTAGGCCGTCGACACGGACGCCCCGAGGAAGGCCACGAGCTGGCGGGCCCAGCCCTCCGTCGTGTAGCGGGTGAGGCCGTAGTCGATCAGGTTCTCCAGCGCTCCGCGCTTCCAGCGCAGCCGCTGCTTGGCCAGGGCGCGCCAGGTCTCCATGACCTCCGTGGTCATGGTGGCGCGGGTCGGGGCGACGATGCGGTGTCCGAGATGCTTCAGGGCGAGCGTGAGTTCGTTGTCCTCGGTCAGCGCCTTCGTGTCGTAGACGCCGTCGGCCGCGGGCAGCCGCCCCGAGGCCCGCGCCCTAAGGACGTCCCTGAGGGCTTCGGCCCGGAAGAGGCACGCGGTGCCGGTCAGGCACAGCACCTTGCCCCGCTTGCGCGCGGTGTCCCGGGCGTACCGGGCGAACTCGTTGCGCTGGAACGCCCCGCACAGTCTGCCGCCGGAGCGCCCGCGGAAGTTGCCGCCCACGGCGCCGTACCCCTGGCCCATCTTCCTGAGGGTGACCTCGATGAAGTGGGGGTCCAGATAGGTGTCGGCGTCCTGGACGAGGATCGCGTCCTGGTCGGAGACCTCCGGCAGCAGTGCGTCCAGTGCCCCGTTCAGATTGCCGGCCTTCTTGTACCGGTTGCCGACCGAGTGCCGGACCTCGGCCCCGGCCGCGTGGGCGATCCGCTCCAGCTCCGCCGTGCGGGCGCTGTCCGGGTGCGGATCGAGCGTCACGACGACCCGGTCCGCGGGACGCTTCTGCCCCCGCAGGGCTTCCAGCACGTGAGGGAGCGAGTCCACCTCCCGGTAGGCGGGCACGAGCACGATCACCCGGGGCGCCGCCGGGGCGGCCACGGCCGCCGGGTCACACAGCGGACGGAGATCCGCTGCTGTCGGTGAGAGCGTCTCGATCATCACGTGCTCCGTGCGACTGGATGAACGACTGGATGAATTGCTACCGCATGTCTGTAATCTTACGTTGTAAACCTATATGTGCAACTTACGGCATAGGTTTCACCTGTCCACTGCTTCGCACGGTCCTGCGCCGCTCCATGAGGAATGTCACTGTTCCGTCCCGGCGCGGCCGATCGCACAACCGGAACCGGTCCCCGTCCGTCTAGCTGGCAGACATCACCGAACCGCTTTCGCGAAAGGGCAGGACCAGCCATGGGGGACGTACGCAGACGGAGCGCCGTCGCACTGGGGATCACCGGTCTGGTGGCACCGCTCACGCTCGCGCTCGGGGCCGCCCCGGCCCAGGCGGCGAGCTGCAGCACGCAGGCCGGCCCGTACCAGAAGAAGGTGGAGAAGTTCCTCGGCCGTCCGGTCGACGGCAAGCAGTCCGCCGCCGACTGCAAGGCCATCAAGGCCTTCCAGACCAAGCACGGCATCTCCCCGAACATCGGCTACGCCGGACCCGTCACCTGGGGCGTGATGGATCTGATGCAGAAGCAGAAGGCCGTCGGGAAGACCCCGAACAAGGACGGCAAGTGCCCGGTGAACAAGGGCCGGATCGCCTGTGTGAACCTGACGCTCCAGCTCAGCTGGATCCAGGACGGCAAGAAGCTGGTCTACGGCCCCGTCCCGGTCCGCACCGGCCGCAACGGGTACGAGACCCGCACCGGCCTGAAGAAGATCTACTGGCGCAACATCGACCACGTCTCGTCCATCTACGACGTGCCGATGCCCTACGCCCAGTTCTTCGACGGCGGCCAGGCCTTCCACTCGGTCGGCGTCAGCATGTGGAACCCGCCGGGCTCGCACGGCTGCGTCAACATGACCAAGACCGACGCCAAGAAGTACTGGTCGCTGCTGAAGAAGAACGACGACGTCTACGTCTACGGCCGCAAGCCGGGCACCTGAGACCAGGCACCCGGCTCGCGTCCGGCGGTGACCCCTACCGGGGCGCGTCCCCGAAGTCCGGGATCTCCAGCCTGACCCCGCCCTGCCGCGCCGACTCGTGCGCGACGATGCCCGGCAGGGTGTAGCGGGCGGCCACCCACGCGTTCACCGACGGCAGTGTGCGGGAGTTGACGGCGGTCACGAAGTCGTCCACCAGGAAGTGGTGGCTGCCCTCGTGGCCGTTGTGCAGATGGTCGAACTCCCTCGGCAGTCGCGCGCGGTCGTGCACGGGCGCCGACCCGGAGGTGAAGGCGGCGCGCAGCTCCGGCGCGATGTGCTGGAGCGAGGGGTCGTCGGGCGCCATGGTGGGCTTGGGCTCCAGCAGTTCGCTGATGTCCCGCACCCCCTTCTTGTCCTGCCAGAGGGCGACCGTGGCGAGCTGCTCCATGCTCGCCTCGGTGCCGAAGAAGCGGAACCGCGACTCCCGTATGTGCGAGGGGTAGCCGACCCGCCGGAACTCGTTCGTACGGAACGAGCCGCCGCCCGCCACCTCGAACAGTGCGGTGGCGTTGGAGACGTCGTTGCCGAACTGGCTGACGTCCTGGTCGAAGACGCCGTCGCCCCGGTCGTCGACGACACCGATCGCCGACACGCTCACCGCGTGGGTCCGCCAGGCGCCCAGCACCCCGCCGATCGCGTGCGTCGGGTACAGCAGCGGGGGATAGCTGGCGGTGGCCTTCCAGTTCTCACCGCCGCTGTACTGGTAGGCCTCGTAGAACCCCAGGTCCATGTCGTGGACGTAGTCGCCCTCGGCGTAGAACAGCCGCCCGAAGGCGCCCTCGGCGATCTGGTTGCGGGCGTGGACCGTGGCCGGGTTGTACTCGCTGGTCTCGCCCATCATGTAGGTCAGTCCGGTGGCCTTGACCGCGTCGATGATCGCCGCGATCTCCTCCGTGCTGATGGCCATGGGGACGGCGGAGTACACGTGCTTGCCGGCGTTCAGGCCCTGGAGCACCAGCGGCCCGTGCGTCCAGCGCTGGGTGAAGATCGCGACGGCGTCGACCTCCTCCGACTCCAGCATGGCCTGGTAGGACGGGAAGGTGCCCGCGAGACCCTGGGTGGTGGCGAGCTGCTCGGCCCGCTCGGGCAGCAGGTCGGTGACGTAGACGTCGCCGACGCCGGGGTGGGCCTGGAACAGGGTGGCGAACTGGCCCGAGAACTGCCCGGCGCCGACGATGCCGATGGAGAAGGTCATGGAGCGCGTGTCCTTCACTGGGAGAGGATGAGGTTGATCTGGTCGTTGGTCTCGTTGAGGCTGCTCACCGGCTTGCCGTTGCCGTAGATGTCCTCCATCGCGGGCGCCATCAGGGCCGTCATGTCCGCCGAGTAGCTGGCGATCGGAAAGGAGAAGGTCCGGAAGCGCTTCTTGTCGGCCACGGGCTCGGTGAATGCCGAGACGTCGATGCCCTTCTTCCGGTACGCGGCGACGGCCGCCTCGGTCCCGGCGGGGGTGGCGGGGAAGACGACCCCGGACCGGCCGACGACGGTCTGGCAGCGGTCGGAGGCCAGGTAGGCGACCCATTTGCGGGCCCCCTCCTTGTTCTTGGAGGTCTTGGTGATGGAGTCGGCGAGGCCGTTCATCATCGTGGCGCGCCGGCCGGTCGGGCCGGTGGGCGTCACGGCGGTCCTGATGTCCCTGCCCTTGAAGCCCGCGTAGGTGGAGATCATCCAGGCCCCGTCGAAGGCGGTGGCCGCCTTGCCCGCGGCGACCTGCGTGTTCGCCTGGTTGGACTGGACGTTGTAGTCGGACAGCGGAGGCATGTAGCCCTTCTTCGCCAGGCCGAAGTACCACTGGATGACCGACTGGAAGGTCTTGCTGTCGTACTGGTACTTCGTGCCCCAGCGCGGCTTGTCGAGGTAGTTCCACCCGGCGGAGACGGCGAAGTTGCTCCACTGGGTCTGGCCGTCGCCGAACCCGCCGCCGCCCGAGGCCATGCCGTAGACCTTGACGTCGTTCTTGTCGAAGCCCGGCTCGTCGCCCCGCTTGCCGTTGCGGTCGACGGTGAGGTGGGCGATGGCCTTCTCGAAGGTGCCGCCGTCCTTCGGGTTCCAGGAGAGGTCGTTCAGCTGCTCGGCGGTGAGACCGGCGGCGTCGGTCAGCTTCCGGTTGTAGAACAGCGCGACGGTGTCCCAGTCCTTCGGGGCGCCGTAGCGGTGGCCGTCCTTGCCCACCCAGTTGGCGGCGAGGCCCGGCTGGTAGTCGGAGTCCTCGATGCCGAGGTCGTCCAGCGGTTCGAGGACCTTCAGGTCGGCGAACTGGCCGAAGTTCTGGATGTGGTCGGTGAAGACGTCGGGCGCGGTGCCCGCGATGAACCCGGCGGTGAGTTTGGTCCAGTAGTCGCTCCAGCCGAGCTGGGTGATTTTCACCTTCAGCCCCGGGTTCTCCTTCTCGAACCCCTTCGCGCAGGCCTGGTAGGCGGGCAGCTGGTTGGCGTCCCACAGCCAGTAGGTGACCGTGTTCGCGGACGATCCGGCGGCACCTGACTGCGCGCACCCGCTGACCAGGGACAGCGCCAGGGCTCCGGTCGCCGCGACGAGCGGACGAAGTCGAATTCGCATCACATGCCCCTTACTTGATGCCGGTGAAGCCGATGGAGCTGACGATGCGGCGGGCGAAGCAGGCGAACAGCACCAGCATCGGCAGCGCGGCGATCAGCGTCGCGGCCATGAGCCCGGACCAGTCGACGCCGGTCTGCGGGGTCTGCGCCCGGAAGACCGCCAGCGCCACGGTCAGCACCCGCGAGCTGTCGCTGTAGGAGACCATCAGGGGCCAGAAGTAGTCGTTCCAGGAGGTGATGTACGTCAGCACGCCGAGGGTGATGACCGGCGTGGACGCCATCGGCAGGACCACCCGGAAGAAGATCTTGATCTTCCCGGCGCCGTCGAGCAGCGCGGCCTCCTCGACCTCCTTGGGGATGTTCATGAAGAACTGGCGCAGGAAGAACACCGCGAACGGCGTCATGAACATGGTGGGCAGGGCGATGCCGAGGAGCGTGTCGATCAGGTGCAGTTGCTTGATGAGCACGAAGTTCGGCAGCAGTGTGAAGATGGCCGGCACCATCATCCCGGCCAGGAACAGTCCGAAGACCTTGTCCCGGCCCCGCCAGCGCAGCCGCGAGAAGGCGTAGGCGGCCATCGCGGAGAAGAAGATCTGACAGCCCGTGATCAGGGTGGAGACGAGCACCGAGTTCAGCAGGTAGCGCCAGAAGTCCAGTCCGCCGCCCGCGCCGCCCTGTGCGACGGCCTCCTCGGTGGACTGCAGCCCCAGGGCTCGTGCGAATCCGCTGGTGGTCAGGCCGACCGGCAGCGGATCGGCCGGGTCGGCGCTCAGACCCGCGTTGGTGGACAGCGCGGTGCGCAGGATCCAGTAGAACGGCAGCAGGGTGATGAGGACGATCAGTCCCATCACGGTCCAGGCGGCGGCTTTCCCGAAGGGGAATCCGCGCCGTACGGGTCGTACCGGTCGTACGGTCGTCGTGGTCGTCACGGCAGCCATGGCGGTGTCTCCCTTCTCAGCCGAGGTCGGTCCGGCCGGCCCGGGTGAGCCGGTACTGGAGGACGGTGATCGCGCTCAGCACGACCAGCAGGGCGACGGACATGGCCGAGGCGTAGCCGAACTGGAAGCGCCCGAAGGCGGAGCCGTAGATGTAGTACTGCAGGACGTTGGTCGCGTTCGCCGGGCCGCCCGCCGTGGTCACGGCGACGGTGTCGAAGACCTGGAACGACCCGATCACCGTCATGATCAGCACGACCGCGAGCACCGGCCGCAGCAGCGGCATGGTGATCCGCCAGAACATCCGCCACTCGCTCGCGCCGTCCACCCGGGCCGCCTCGTACATCTCGTTCGGGATGGCCTGCAGACCGGCGAAGAGCAGCAGGGCGGTGTACCCCACGTGCCGCCACACATTGATGAGCGCGATCGTGGGAATCGCCCAGGTCTCGTCGGCGAGGAACGGGATGCGGTCCACGCCGAGGCCGCTGACGATCTCGTTGCCGATGCCGAGCTGGGTGTCGAGGATCCACAGCCAGACCAGACCGGCGACGACGTTCGACATCAGATACGGCGTCAGCACGATCCCGCGCAGCAGCGCCGACTGGGTCAGCCGCTGGAGCAGGACGGCGATGGCGAGCGCCGCGACCGTCTGGACGCCGATGTTGATGAAGACGTACTCGACGGTGACCCACAGCGAGTCCCAGAAGATGGGGTCGTTGACCATGCGGACGTAGTTGTCCAGGCCCACCCACTGGGCCGGTGTCAGCAGGTTGAAGCGGGTGAAGCTGAGGTAGATGCCCCGGAGCGTCGGCCAGAGCAGGAAGACCAGGAAGCCGATCATGGCCGGCGCGATGAAGAGCGCGGCCAGCCGGCCGTCACCCCGGTCCTCGCCGGACACCCCCCGCGCGGTCCCGGTCCTGCTGCGGGCCTCCGCCGCGCCGCCCGTGGGCAGACGTGAAGGAGGACTGCTGGAGGCGATGGTCATCGGGAGACTCCCTCGCTGCGGCGGCTCGTCCTCTGGCGGGGCTTACTTTTGGGGCGAAACAATTGCCGCGTCAAGAGGGGAGCAAACATCTTTTCGCACGCACCTTCATTGACCTAGAGTGGTCGTGTTGATTTCAGAGCGAAAAAAATGGGCGAGGGGAGTCGGTCCGCCATGATCGACGGCACCGCAGGCTGGCTGCCGCTGAGCGCGGGAGAGCGCTCCGTGGCGATCGAAGTGCTCGTCCACGGCCCGCTGTCGCGCACGGAACTCGCCCGCAGGCTGGGTCTGTCGGCCGGCAGCCTCACCCGGCTGACCAAGCCCCTGATCGAGTCGGGCCTGCTGGTCGAGGTGCCCGAGGCGGGAGCGCCGGCGGAGACCCGCCAGGGCCGCCCCTCCCAGCCGCTGGACGTCGTCGCCGACTCGGGCTTCTTCCTCGGCTTCAAGATCACCGAGGACACCGTCTACGGCGTCGTCACCACCCTGCGCAGCCGTATCGTCGCCCGCCACGACCGTCCGCTCACCACCCACGACCCCGCCCAAGTCGCGGACGTACTGGCCGAGATGACCGCCGAGATGGCCGAGGGGCACCCCCGCCTCGCCGGGATCGGCATCGGGGTCGGCGGGTTCGTCCAGGACCGCGCCGTGGTCGGCGAGTCCCCCTTTCTGCTGTGGCGGGACGTCCCCCTGGCCGACCTGGTCGAGGAGCGCACCGGGCTGCCGGTGGTCGTCGAGAACGACGTCGCCGCGCTGGTGGAGGCCGAGACCTGGTTCGGGGCGGGACGGGGCCTGGACCGCTTCGTCGTCCTCACCATCGGCGCCGGCGTCGGCTACGGGCTCGTCCTCGGTGGCAAGCGGGTGCCCTTCGCGGAGGAGGACCGCGGTTTCGGCAGACACTGGATCGTCGACCCCAACGGTCCGCTCACCCCGGACGGCAGGCGGGGCAGCGCCGTCTCGCTGCTGACCATCCCCAGCATCCGCTGCCAGATCCGGGCGGCGACCGGCATCGACCGCGGTTACGAGGAGATCCTCGCCCTGGCCGCCGCGGGGGACCCGATGGCCGCCCGGGTCGTCGACGAGGCCGCGCGCGCCCTGGGGACGCTCGTCGCGCAGATCTCCAACTTCGTGATGCCGCAGAAGATCCTGCTCGCGGGGGAGGGGGTGGGGCTGATGGACGTGGCGGGCAAGACGGTCGAGGAGACGGTGCGTGAGCTGCGGCACCCACTGGCCGCCCCGGTCGGCCTGGAGACGAAGGTGTCCGACTTTCACGACTGGGCCCGCGGCGCGGCCGTGCTGGCCATCAAGGTGCTGGTGCTGGGATCGGCCGAAGCGTGATCGGCGAACTTCCGGGTGGCGAAAGGTACTCACAGGTGGCTGATGTGAACAGCCTCACGTTTACCGGGAGATGGACGTGATCAGTAACACTGTCCGAAATGACCGCTTAGGCCGTCATTACTCACATCGCCTTCACCTGCGGCGACGTATGCTTCACAGCATGTCCACCACTGTTGAATCATCATCCGAGCGATCGGCTGACGAGGTCAACGAGGAGATCCGCGCGCTGTGGCGCCGGTCGGGCGGGACACTGAGCGTCGAGCAGCGTGAGGTATACCAGCGGCTCGTGCTGGAGTGGGCCGCCGCGGCCCCGCAATCGGCGCCCGCGGCCTGACCTTCGTCCCGGCCCGTCATCGAAGGGCACCCCTGATCCCTGATCCCATGGGTGCCCTTCTCGCGCTTTCCTCGGCCGACTCGGCGGCCTGCTGCCCTGGCCTCCCTCCACCCGGCCCTGCCGGTGGTGCCGGGCCTCGCCCTGCTGGCGCGAGCGGATCAGCTGCCGCCGGGCGGTGGGACTGCTGAGGGACCGGCATCGCGACCGTGCTTCTCACCGGGGCTGACGCGAACGCCCCGCGTCGGCGCCGGTCATCCCCAAGTGGCCGAGTAGTACTGCCGGTACGCCTTGCGGTCCTGCTCCGCGCGGATCCACCGGGTCGCCACCAGCGCCACGAGGCTGCCCCCGATGACGAGCATCCCGGGGCCGACGTTGCGCGGGTCGGTGAGACGGCTCAGCAGCGTCGACACGTCCGTGCCCGTGATCGGCGCCGACGCACCCGGCGACGCCGCGCCCTGCGACGCCGACGGCGCGGGAGCGGCACCCGTGCCACCGGAGGACTTCGCCACGATCAGCTTGACCCCCAGCTCGGTCAGCGCCTTCGTCACCGGCTGGAAGAACGTCGTACCGCCCGCCGTGCAGTCCCCGCTGCCGCCCGATGTCACGCCGAGCGCGACACCGTCGGCGAACATCGGGCCTCCGCTGTCGCCCGGTTCGGCGCACACGTTCGTCTCGATGAGGCCGGTGACCGTGCCCTCGGGGTAGTTGACCGTGGCGTTGAGCGCGGTCACCTCGCCCTCGCGCAGCCCGCTGGTGCTGCCGCTGCGGAAGATCTTCTGCCCGACCTCCGCGTCGGCGACGCCCGTGATCCGCACGCCCTTGCCGTCACCGACCGCGACGACGTCCGCGCCCTTGCCGGCCCGGCCGCCGTCGTACTTCACCAGCGAGTAGTCGTCGCCGGGGAAACTCCCCCTGAGCGATGTGCCGACCTGTTGCCGGCCGCGGTCGTCGGCGAACCAGACGGAACCGTCCGGGCCGCAGTGCCCGGCCGTGAGGATGAAGTCGCTCTTGCCGTCGGTCACGTTGAACCCCGCCGAACAGCGCCCGGCGGTCGACAGGATGGGCTGCGCGCCGTTGACCCGCGTCGTGAACGTGCCCTCCATGCGCTCCATGCGCACGAATGCCCCGATGTCCTCGGCGACCTTCGTCATCCGGGACCAGTCGGAGGAGGTGACGGTGCTGTCGCCCCGCACCACCACCTGGTTGTTCCTGTAGTCCAGGGCCCACGAGGTACCGGAGACCCGGCGCGCCGAACGCAGCGTGGCGGCAGCGGACTTGAGGTCGCTCATGCTGTGCTCGACCATCCTGGCCCGCGCGCCGGCCCGCTTCACCTCGGCCGCCGCCTTGTCGTCGGTGACCGCGACGACCGGCCGCCCGGCCTTGTCGACCCAGCTCCCGGCGGTGCGGGAGTCGCCCAGCCGGGACACGAGGTCGGTGCCCTCACCGGTCGCCGGGGGCGCGGTGAACGGGACGCCGATGGACGGGGCTTGAGGCTCGCTCGCCACGGCTGTGGTGACCATCGCTCCTCCGAGGAGGAGTCCGCCGACGGCCGCCAGCCGTGTCACTCGCCGGACGACCCGTCGTCGTGCGTGCCTCATGCATGGCTCCCGAACCCGAACATCACGATGCGAACACCGCAGGGCCCTCCTTGAGTTGAGTGCCCTTCATCCATACGGAGCGGAGCCGGGCCGCGTTCAGCGCACCGGTGATCTCTTCGCCCTCACCCGGCGACCGGGGCCGCGAGCAGGGCCCCGCTGCGCGCGTCGCCCCACACCGAGCCGGGATCGACGTAGGGCCGCAGCAGGGCGGTGAGCGCCGGGTCACCGCGGCCGTTCAGCTCGTCGGAGGCGATCTTGCGGGCGATCCCGGCGAGGAAGTCCGCCACCTGCACCCGCTCGTCGTCCCGCGCGACGACGAGCCGCACCCCCACCAGGCCGGCCCCGGCCCGCCGGGCCGCCCCCTCGATCCACGCGATGCGGTCCGGCGTGAGCATGTTCTGCCGGTCGTGCACGAGGTGGACCGGCCGGCCGTCGCTGCTCCAGAGCGCCGCCGTCCGCACGATCGCCGGAAGCAGCGGATTGAGCAACGGGATCAGCGGCGGCCCGGCCAGGAGCCCGCTGCGGTAGGACTCCGCGCGGGACCGGGTCCCGGCGAGCCGTTCCAGGATCCGGGCCGCGTCCGTCGGCGGGTGCGTCCTGCGCAGGGCGTCGACCGTGGCGTAGAAGGCGTCCACGGGGTTCCCGTCGTGGCGGACCCGCAGCAGCTGGTTGGCCGCCTCCAGGAACGCCCGCCAGCCGTCCTCCCCGAACGCCGTCGGCCCCGCGCGGAACAGGGCGGCCGCCTCCGCCGCGTCGTCCAGGAGCAGGCCGAGGGTCCGGTCCACCACGAAGTACGTCTTCTCCATGAGGTGCACCCGGGCCTGCCCGTGGATCGGCCCGCGCGGCGCGAGCAGCCATTCCAGCACTGCCCGGTGCTTCTCCCGCAGCAGGTGGTTCGCCTTGTACTCCTCGGCGGGCGACCGGATCCGGTCGCGGATCTCCCGTACGGTCGCCGCGGCCGACGCCACGGACAGCGAGACACCGGCGTGCGCGAACACGTCCGTGTTGCCGCCGGTGAGGTTCTCGCCGTCCGACCCCGACTCGTCGCAGGCGATCTCCCGGCACCCGCCCGCCGCCCCGCCCCGCTCCCCGTCCCCGACCACATGCCCGTCCACAAGATTCCCGCTCACCGCGCAGCCCCCTATCGTGTGCACATGACCAGGATCCCGCACGAGACGTCCGGTGAACCGAATCCCCTGCAAGCCCTCACCCTCGACCGGCTCCGGCAGCGCACCAGCATGAAGTGGCGCACCTACCCGCAGGACGTGCTGCCGCTGTGGGTGGCCGAGATGGACGTGCCGCTCGCCGAGCCCGTCGTGCGGGCCGTCACCGACGCACTCCACCTCGGCGACACCGGCTACCCGGCCGGAACCGCCTACGCGCAGGCCCTGGCCGCCTTCGCCGGGAAGCGCTGGAACTGGGACGGGCTCGCCGTGGAGCGCACCGCGATCGTGCCCGACGTGATGCTGGGCGTCGTCGAGATGATCAAGCTGGTCACGGGCCCCGGCGACACGGTGGTCGTGAACCCGCCCGTCTACCCGCCGTTCTACATGTTCCTCGATCACATGGACCGGCGGGTCGCCGAGGCCCCACTCGGGGCGGACGGGCGCCTCGACCTCGACGTCCTGGAGGAGGCCTTCCGGCAGGCCGTGGCGGGCGGGCGGCGCGCCGCCCACCTGCTGTGCAGCCCCCACAACCCGACCGGGACCGTGCACACCGCCGAGGAGCTGTCCGCCGTCGCCGGGCTCGCCGAGCGGTACGGCGTGCGCGTCGTCGCCGACGAGATCCACGCCCCGCTGGTGCTCGGGGACGCCGCTTTTGTGCCGTATCTGAGCGTGCCGGGCGCCGAGCGCGGCCTGTCGCTGATGTCGGCCTCCAAGGGCTGGAACCTGCCCGGGCTCAAGGCCGCCCTCGCGGTCGCCGGGCCGGAGTCCGCCGCCGACCTGGAGCGGATGCCCGAGGAGGTCGGGCACGGCCCCAGCCATGTCGCCGTCATCGCCCACACCGCCGCCCTGCGCGACGGCGTCACCTGGCTCGACGCCCTGCTGACCGGCCTGGACGGCAACCGGCGGCTGCTCGCGGACCTGCTGGCCGAACACCTGCCCGCGATCCGCTACCGGTCGGGCGACGCCACCTACCTGGCCTGGCTCGACTGCCGCGCCCTCGACCTCGGTGACGACCCGGCCGAGGTCTTCTTGGAACGCGGCCGGGTCGCCCTCAGCTCCGGCCTGCCGTTCGGCACCGGCGGCACCGGCCACGTCCGCCTCAACCTGGGGACCTCGCGGGAGGTGCTCACGGAGGGCGTACGGAGGATGGCGGCCGCGCTGCGCTGAACCGCGCGGCCCGCTCGTACACTTCCCGCCATGGACGACACGACGCTGGACGAGCTCGGCGCGGGCAAGTACCTGCTGGTCACCAGCCACCGCAAGAACGGCACACCGGTCGCCACCCCGGTGTGGGTGGTACGCGACGGGGACGCCCTCGGCGTGTGGACAGCGGCCGACTCCTGGAAGGTGAAGCGGATCCGCAACCGCGCCGACGTGCTGGTCGGCCCCTGTGACCTGCGTGGCAACCCCACCGGCGACCAGGTGCCCGCGACGGCGGAGATCTGCGACCCGGCCACCACCGCCCGCTACCGGCAGCTGATCGGCCGCAAGTACGGCCTGATGGGCCGGCTGACCCTGCTCGGCAGCCGGCTGCGCCGGGGTGCGGACGGCACGGTGGGCATCCGCATCACCTTCTGAGAGCGGGAGCGACGGGGGGTGTTGGCAAGCGCTT
The DNA here is from genome assembly GCF_042959065.1 of Streptomyces sp. NPDC007929. Taxonomy (NCBI): domain Bacteria; kingdom Bacillati; phylum Actinomycetota; class Actinomycetes; order Kitasatosporales; family Streptomycetaceae; genus Streptomyces; species Streptomyces sp. NPDC007929. Next base: position 22,221 of record NZ_JBIBKD010000020.1, read on the forward strand.
TCGGTCGTGGGGGAGTGGGGGCCCCGGTCACGGGAAAGGGCATCTGCCATGAGCCGAACTCCCGTCCTGCGCGCAGCCGTCGTCGGCACCGGCCACCGGGCCCAGCTGTTCACCCGCGGCCTCGCCGTACGCCCCGGCCATGTCGTGGCCGCGCTGTGCGACCCGAACCCGACCCGGATGGCCTTCCACAACCGGCTGCTGGCGGAATCCGGCGCACCGCCCGCCGCCCCGTGGGAGCCCGACCGCTTCACCGACCTGCTCGCCGCGGAGGGCATCGACGAGGTCGTCGTCACCACCGTCGACGCCGAGCACGACCGCTACATCGTCCCGGCCCTGAAGGCGGGCTGCCGGGTCGTCACCGAGAAGCCCATGACGGTCGACGCCGGGCGCTGTGCCCGGATCCTCGACACCGTCCGCGAGACCGGCAACTCCCTGACCGTCGCCTTCAACTACCGCTTCAACCCCGTGCACGAGAAGGTCCGCGCCCTGCTCGCCGACGGCGCGATCGGCGAGGTGCTGTCGGTCCACTTCGAGTGGCTGCTCGACGTACGGCACGGCGCCGACTACTTCCGCCGCTGGCACCGCGAGAAGCGGCACAGCGGCGGCCTGATGGTGCACAAGTCCTCCCACCACTTCGACCTGGTGAACTGGTGGCTCGCCGACGAGCCCCGGGAGGCCTTCGGCTACGGGCGGCTCGGGTTCTACGGCCGTGAGGCGGGACAGCGGCACGGGCTGCGCCGGGAGTACGACCGCGCCCACGGCGCCGAGCGGGCCGCCGACGACCCCTTCGCCCTGGACCTCGCGGCCGACGACACCCTGCGCGCCCTCTACCTGGACGCCGAACGCGACGACGGCTACCTGCGCGACCGCAACGTCTTCGACGGGCCGGTGACGATCGAGGACGACATGTCCGTCCTGGTGCGCTACGCGCGCGGCGCGACGATGACGTACCACCTGACCGCGTACTCCCCCTGGGAGGGCTACCGGGTGATGTTCAACGGCAGCGGGGGACGGCTCGAACTGGAGGTGGAGGAGAGCCGCTGGCAGCCGCCGCTCAGCCGGATCGCCTCGGCGGTGGGCGCGGTGCACGGCGACACGGCGGCCGAGCACGCGGGCGGCGCCCGTCTCACCCTGCGCCCGCTGTGGCGGCCCCCGGTGGACGTACCGCTCGCGGTCGCCCACGAGGCCCACGGCGGCGGCGATCCCCGCATGCTCGACGTGCTGTTCGGGCCCGTCGACCCCACCGCCCCGGCGGACACCGGCGCCGCGACCCGAGCCACGGCCACCGAACGCGACGGGGCGCTCGCCCTCGTGGTGGGGCTGGCGGCGAACCGGAGCTTCGAGACCGGGCGGCCCGTGCGCACCGAGGAGCTGATCGCCGGCTGAGGGCGGGTCAGCTCCAGGCCCGGTACGGCTCGTCCACCAGCTGGAAGACCGGCTCGCCCCGTACCGGGTCCTTGGCCGTGGACAGCCGTACCCGGTCCCCGCTGTGGATGCCCATCGGCGGGCCCATCACCCGGCCGCGCACCACGAAGCCCTCGGACATCTCTATCTGCGACACGTTGCGCGCCGCGGGGGTGTTGCGGTGCACGACGGTGGAGTGGCGCACCGTGCCCGTGCCCTCGGCGCGCTCCGTGCGCAGCTCGCTGCCCCGGCAGACGGGACACAGCAGCCGGTGGTACATGGCGGTGCCGCACCACGTGCAGCGCTGGAAGAGGATGGCCTCCGAGCTCTGGCCCCTCGGGTCCAGCAGACCCGTCGCGGAGCCGGCTGCCTGCTGAGTGACGCTTCCTGAGTGGTACACGCTGGTCAACTCCCTGCACTCGGCCGGAATCCGGGCACGCGATCACCCGCGCACACGTGTGCGCGGCTCGCCGTGCCACCGTGCACGCAGCACAGCGTATGGCACTCAGTGCCACTCGTAAAGGCACTCCGTACCCTCAATGTGAGGGGTCTCAGTCCCGCCCCAGCGTCGTCTCGATCTCCTGCACGACCCGCCACAGCGGCGCTCCGCGCCGTGACACGACGACCACCACGTCCTCCGGCTGCTCCACTGCGGGCGGCACCGGCACCCCGCCGAACGCCGACTGCACGTAGTCCAGTGCGTGGCCCACCGTCGCGCTCGCATCGCCCCGTCCGTCCGAACGCAGCCAGGAGCGCAGCGCGTTGTTGTGCGCCGCGACCACCGCCGCCGCGATCACATCGGCCTGCAGCGTGCCGTCCCGGCGGGCGGCGAAGCGCCTTCGCAGGTACTCGGCCAGGGCCCGCTCGTAGCGCCACACCACCGACAGTTCATAGGCCCGCAGCCCCGGTACCCGCTTGGTGAGACGGTAGCGCTGCACCGAGAACGCCGGGTTCTCGGCGTACATGCGCAGCACGAGCCGGGCCGCGTCGCAGACCCGCCGCACGGGTTCGTCGTCGTCGGAGGCGTCCGCCAGGAAGGCGGTCATATCGGCGAGGCAGCGCTCGTGGTCCGGGAAGACCACGTCCTCCTTGGACGGGAAGTAGCGGAAGAACGAGCGTCGTCCGACACCGGCGAGCGACACGATGTCGTCGACGGTGGTCTGCTCGTACCCCCGCTCCGGGAACAGCTGGAAGGCCGCCGCGACCAGGGCGTCCCGGATGGGCGGTTTCCCGGTGCCCGCCTCGGCTTTCTCGGAGCTCATGAGCGCGAACGTAGCACCCCGTGGGTTCACCCGTGGCACTCAGTGCACTCGTCGGGAGGTACTGAGTGCTCTGTCCGCCGGACCGGCCGGGCTCTGAACCCCGGGCGCACCGGCCGCGTATCTAGCGGCAGGACGATCCTCGAAGGACGGGCGCCCCCGGGCCCGGACGAAGGAGAGCAGCGTGTCGACACCGTCCGAGCCCCGGCCGCCGCACGACGGCCAGGCCCTCGAACCCATCCGCGTCCTGCGCCCCCGCCGCACGGACGCGCTCGCGGAACTGATGCGGGAGTTCCAGGAACAGACGTCCCGCGACGCGGCGGCCCGTCAGGAAACCGCCGCCGACCTGGCCACCCACGGCCCCGACCACGAGCCGGGCAGTCAGGAACCCGACCACGGTCCCGGCGCCCACAGTCCTGACCACGAGCCGGGCAGTCAGGAGCCCGACCACGAGCCGGGCGGCCACGGGTCCGTCCGTGCCCGGGGTCGGCGGGAGTCCGGCGGTGCCTCCGGCGGGTACGGGGCCGTCCGCGAGCCCCTCGACGCCGGGGGCTACAGGTCCGGGCGTGAGCCCGGTCGGCGGTCGGCCGGTCGTGGGCTCGGCGGCTTCGGCTCCGGTCGCGGCCCCCGCGGCGACGAGGCGGGTCGCGACTCGGGAGGGCAGGCGGCCGGTCACGACCGCGGTGGCCATGGGGCCGCCCGCCTCCCCGACGGATACGAATCCGTCGCGCCGGCAGGGGCGGTGGCCCGGTCGGAGGCTGCGACGGAGGAGTTGCCTTCCGTCGGCCGTGAGAGCGGTCGCCGGGCCGTCCGGGCCGCCCCTGCGGGTGCCGGGCTGCGGCGCGCGGCCGTCGCCGTGGCCGTGCTGGCCGCCGCGGTGGTCGGCTTCGGTGGGGCGCTCCTGCTGCGCGGCGAGCACCAAGGTGACCGTGCCGCACCCGCGCCCGCCCCGCCCCGGGCCACCCCCTCCACCCCTGCCCCCACCGCACCCGAGGACCCCGACGGGGCCGGCACGCTGCGCGAAGGGGCCACCGGACCCGAGGTGACCGAGCTCCAGCAACGGCTGCTGGACATCCCGGACGTCTACCGGGACGGCTCCACCAGCGGCAGCTACGACCCCACCCTCACGGCCGCCGTCGCCCGCTTCCAGCTCTGGTACGGCATCCGCGGCGACGAGACCGGTGTCTACGGCAACGACACCCGCGCCGCCCTGGAGTCCCGCACGAGCTGATGTGTGACCATGGCCGGCATGGACGAGTTCGTGGACCGGCTGAACCCCGAGATGTACGTGGTCACGGCCGCCGCGGGCGGTGAACGGGCGGGCTGTCTGGTCGGATTCGCCTCGCAGTGCTCGCTGCGGCCCGTGCGGTTCGTGGTGTGGCTGTCCGAGCTCAACCACACCTTCCGGGTGGCCCGGAGAGCGGACGTCCTCGCCGTGCACCTGCTCGGCCGCGAACAGCACGCCCTGGCCGAGCTGTTCGGCGGGCGGACCGGTGACCGGACCGACAAGTTCAGGGACATCCGGCCACGGGAGGCGTACGGCGGGGCCCTCGTCCTGGACGACGTGCCGGCCTGGTTCGTCGGCCGGATCGTCACGCGCGTGGGCGGCGGCGACCACATCGGTTTCGTCCTCGACCCGGTCGAGTGGGGCGGCCACCGGGCGGCGCACGGCGGGCCGTTGCTGCGCAGGTCCGACACCACCGCCATCCACCCGGGCCACCCGGTCGACTGACACCCGGCCCTCCCGCGTCGAACGCCGGGCAACGGCTGGGAAAAGCGGGCTTCACGGCGGGCCCGGCCGGCGTCACCCTGGGCGTGGGCGACGTACGAGGCGCCCGAACCGCCACGAACCGAAGGCCACGCCCATGAACGGCTCCCGCATCCCCGGCCTGGTGCTGCCCACCCTGTTCCTGCTGGCCTCGCTCGTGGGCCTGTGGTGGTACTGGCGTCACCGCGGCGACTCGTGAGCGACCGCCCCCTACCGTTCCTGAACCCCGGGGACCCGGACGTCGACCACGCACACGTCGTCCCGCCGCACGTCCGGCAGCATCCGCGCGAGCAACGGCCCCAGCGACCCCGGCCCGTCGCCGTGCGGGGCGGTCACCGCCTCACCGAGCTGCTCCAGACCCCGGTCGATGCTGTCCGGGGGGTGCTCCACCAGTCCGTCGGTGTACAGGATGAGCCGGTCGCCGGGGTCCAGACGGCACTCCGCCTCCTGGTAGACCGGCGTGCCGGACGCCCCGAGCAGCATCCCCCGGGGGCGGGGCAGATACCGCACCTCACCGTCGCGCAGCAGCAACGGCGGGGGATGACCGGCCTGGGCCCAGACCAGGCGCCGGCGGCGGGGGTCGTAGCGGGCCAGCACCATCGTGGCGGTCGCATGGGAGTCGCGCGAGTGCAGCAACAGCGTGTTCAGCCGGGCGAGCGCCCCGGTCAGCGACGAGCCCGTGATGACCATGCCCTTGGCGGTGAACCGGAGCTGGGCCATCGTGGCCACCGCGTCGACCCCGTGCCCGGCGACATCGCCGACCACCAGCAGCGCGTCACCGTCGGGCAGTTCGATGGCACTGAACCAGTCGCCGCCGACGTTCACACCCGACTGGGCCGGCAGATAGGCGACCTCGACGCGCAGCCCGGCCAGGTGCACCGGCCGGTTGGCCAGCGGCAGCAGCGCGTGCTGGAGCCGGGAGGCCAGGGTCCGCTCGGCCTGGAGCACGTCGTGCTGTGTCAGGATCGCCCGCTCGCTCTCGACCAGGGCCAGCTCCGCGCGCCGCCGGGCGGTCATGTCCTGCACGAAGCCGTGCACCTCGACGGGCGTGCCGTGCCGGTCGGCCACCGCCTCGGCCACCAGCCGCAGATGCCGTGTCCCGGCGCTCGTCCGGATGCGGAACGGCATGTCGAACCGTCGCCCGTCGTGGACGAGTTCACCGATGGCGCGGGTCAGCGCGGGAGCGTCCTCGGGGAGTGCGAGCTCCGGGACCTCGGGCAGGCGCACCGGGCCGTGCGCCGGGTCCCGGCCGAGCAGGGAGAACACCTGGGTCGACCAGGAGGCCTCCTGTGTGGCCAGGTTCCAGTTGGCCCAGCCCAGACTGCCCAGCCGCTGCAGGTCGGCCAGCCGCTGCTCCTGCCGGTCGGAGGAGCCGTGCCGGATCCACGAGACGACGAGGGCGTCGCCCAGCGGAGCCACCCGTGCCGTGTAGAGGGACAGTTCGGCGACGCCCGCCACGACCTCCTCGTGCGCGAACGGTTCGCCCTCGTAGGCCTTGCCGGTGGCCAGCACCCGCAGACAGCCCTGCCACAGCGGTTCGAGGGCCAGGGCGGGGTGCAGCTCCAGCAGCCGCCGTCCGGCCGGTTCCTCACCGGTGCGGCCCAGCAGGTCGCTCACCTGCGCGGTCGCCGCCTCCACCCGGAAGTCCTCGGTCTCACCGGTCGCGGCGCGCAGCGGCGTCAGCAGCATCGCCGCTATCGGCAGTGCCTCGAACAGCGCCTGCACCGCGTCCGTGGTGGCGTCGGAGTCCCGCTCGGGCGGCGGGGCGTCGAAGGAACGCAGCCGCCCGGCGCACAGCCCGATGGCGCCCCGCAGGTGGGCGCGGTCGCGCGGGGTGAACGCACCGGCACGGCCGCGCAGCACGCCGACGCAGATGTCGGCCGAGCCCGCGGTCAGGACCGGCAGCCAGGCACGCGAGAGCCACCGCTGCGGAGGATCGCCGATGAGCAGGTACCGCAGTTCGTCCGCTGCGAAGTCCTCCAGCCAGCGCGGTTCGCCCGCCCGCAGCGCGTCCAGCGCCGCCATTCCGCTCAGCGGCGGCACCTGGGACCACTGGGCCGCCAGCCGGTCGTCGACACCAGCGTGCCCGATCAGTTCGAGGCCGCCGTCGGGCCTGCGGGCGTAGATCAGGACCGCGTCCGCCGACAGGGCGGGGCCGAGATGCTCCAGCAGACACCGGGCGAGATCGAGGGGAGTCATCACCCGAACGAGGGCCTGCCCCAGGCGGGCCAGGGCGGCCGTGACGTCGTCCGGCGCGGCCGATCCTTCAGAGGTCTGCGCCTCGGCACCGGGCGCGTCGACGCCGGGAGCCTCACTCGCCCCGCCGGGGCCGGGCGGCGTGGGCGCGAGACCGCCCAGGGTGATCCAGCACTCCTCCAGCAGGGTCCGACGTGCGGCTCTGGCCTGCCGGACCAGCCGCTCGCCCGCCGCGTCGGCGGTACATCCGCTCAGCGCCATCACCGCGCCCTTGGCCCGTTCCACGACAGCCGAGGTGGCCGCCTGGTCGCGCAGCCGGTCCAACTCGGCGCGCTGCCGGGCGACGATCTTGGCCAGTTCGACCAGGTCCGGTGCGGCACCGGGCTGCGCCGGCGTCACGGGCTCGCTCGTCACGCGTCGAGCATTGCACAAACGGACCGGTTCGAAGAGCGCCTTGTGCGCACGAACCGATCACCCAGCTCGTGTGTGGGACCGCTCAGCCGCCGTCGCGCGGATACAGCCATAGCCGTAGCAGCCGGCTCAGCCGCGGCATCACCAGATACGTCAGCACCGGCAGCAGGACCAGCGGGAAGACGGCGGCCCGCAGAGGCAGCGGCCAGCCGGTGGTGTGCGGCGTCACCAGCCACTGGATGAGCAGGGTGAAGGGGTAGGCCCCGAGGAAGGTGGTGAGGACCATCTTCCACCGGACCGGGGCCCGCACGGTGGTACCGGGCAGGCTGAACCAGGTCTCCAGGCCGGTCGTCGACTGGCGATCGCTGCTGACCTCGGCGGCGATGTCCTCGATCTGCCGGTGCCAGTGCGCGCGCTCCTCGGACTCCAGCCACGCGGCGAGCCGGTGCCGGTCGGACCAGCGCAGTACCGCGTGGTAGCGGTGGCCGTCCTCGGGCGTCAGCCAGGAGACGCCCTCGTTGCCGGGGAACTGCCGGGCGCAGCGGGTGATGCCGTGCGTCCACTCCTCGAACCGCTCCTCGCGGCCGGGGCGCACCTGCCAGGTCAGGACCGTGGTCACGGGCTCGCCGCGCCGGGCTTCGGTGGTGCTCATCGCCTCACGTGTGCCACGCGCGGCGCGAGTCATGCCCGTCGGCTCAGGGCTGCCGGTTCGACTCGACCAGGGCCTGGGTGACCGCCCGGACGCTGCGGGCGATGTGCTGGAGCTGCATGACCTCGGCGGCGTACAGCTTGATCGTGTGCTCGATGACGCCCTCGTGCAGGCCGAGTCCGGGCAGGTCGGCGCGGGCGGTCTGCAGGGCGGTGCGGGCGACCCGGATCTCGTTCTGGACCTGGATCTGGGCGTGCCGGGCGAGCAGGACGGGGTGGCGGATGAACACGGGGTATCCGGCGTAGCGCGTGGGCACCAGCTCGCGCAGCCACTTGGCCGCCGAGCGTTCCCAGTCGTAGCTCCCGGGAGTCTTGACCTGGCAGGGCCAGTCCGGGCTGAGGCGCGTGGTCGTCAGGGGCATGATCATCGCTTCCGGGTGTGCGGCGTCGCGTGGGTGGACGACGGGTCGGGGCGGCCCCGGCCTAGGGGATGGCCGGGGCCGCCACGAACACCCGGGAACCGGAGTGGGTAGGACCCGGCTCCACGGGTGCGGAACGGATCCGGAACTACCGGGTCGCGATCCGTGAGCAGTATTTATATATGCCAACCGGTTTGCAAGGAGCATGAAAACATTCATGCGTGCTTTGTTGCGGATGCTCCCCATGTGGCCCGCATGTGGCCCCCAGGTGGTCCGCATGTGGTCCTTGTGCCGGGTCCGCCCAGGTGCTCCCCAGGCCGGGAACGAACGCCGCTCAGTCCCGCAGGAAGAACTGGTGCTGGTCGGCGACCTGCTCGTACTCCTCCAGCCGCGCCTGCGTCCGCTCCGGATCCGCGTCCGTCATGGCCTGGAGCAGCGCCGAGCACATCACGCCCGGGGCCGCGTAGGAGTCGAAGACCAGGCGCGACCCGGTCCCGAGGGCGAAGACGACATCGGCCTCGTCCGCGAGCGGACCGAGGGCCAGGTCGGTGATCAGGGCGACCTTGAGCCCGGCGCCCCGCGCGACCCGCACGGCCGTCAGGGTCTCCTGGGCGTGCCGCGGCATGGAGAACGCCAGCACCCACGTACCTCCCGCCTCCCGCGACTGCAGCAGCGCGTCGTAGGCGACGCTGCCACCCCGGGTCACCAGCCGTACGTCCGGGTGGATCCGGCGAGCGGCGTAGGCGAAGTACTCGGCCAGCGACACGGAGATGCGCAGCCCGAGGACCGTCAGCGGCGCGGACGAGGAGAACTTGCGGCCGACCTCGATGACCACGTTCGGGTCGGCCAGGTCCCGCCGCAGGTTCTCCAGGTTCTCGATCTCGGCGTCGACCGCCGCCTGCAGTTCGTTGCCGTGCGTCTCCTCGGCCGGGCCGACGGCGAGGGTGCCCAGCGCGATCGACTGGAGCTTCTCCCGCAGCGCCGGGTAGCCGCTGAAGCCGACCGCCGAGGCGAACCGCGTCACCGAGGGCTGGCTCACCCCGACCCGGTCCGCGAGATCCGTGATCGACAGGAAGGCCGCCTCGGTGATGTGCTCGATCAGGTACTGCGCGATGCGCCGCTGCCCGGGGGACAGCCGGGGCCGGTCGAAGAGCGACCTGAGCTGGGCGGAGGGGGAGACCTCCGCTTCGGGGGCGGCTTTCCCCGAGGTGATCGCGGATGCCTGTGCGCGTGCCTGCTGCGGCGATGGCACCGGTGCGCCTCCTTCGTCTCCCACGGACGTTCAACATAGCTCACGCACCGTAGTGACCAGGGCTTCTTCGAGCAGCATGAGCCGCACCGCACGGGGATACCCGTACGCCGGGCGGGAACCCGCCGCCGCACACGACCCCCGAGAGGAGCCATGTCATGACCGTCCCGGAGGAGAACCGGCCCAAGACGAAGACCACCGACGACGTGCTGGAGCACCAGGACGACAACCACCCCCGCACACCGGGCGGTACCGGCCGCACCATGCGCGAGGCGCTGGAGGAGGCCGAGGTCCGCCCCGGCGACTACGACGACCGGTAGCGCACCCCGGCACCCCCCGCACCCCGAGCGAACCGACGACGCTTCCGGCAGGAGAGACGGCATGAGCGCGCTGAGTGCGCTGGAACAGACCCTGGAGAACCGATGGGACGCGCTGTGGGCGCGGTTGCGCGACAAGGAACCGGTCGAGGTCCTCGACGCCCTGCAACGCGAGTGCGACGACAACGCCGTCGTGTGCCGTGAGGGACGCGTCATGGTCCCCAACGCCTACGACGTGGAACTGCCCGACGACGTGCACGAGCATCTGACCCGCACCGGCACCGACGTGGGCCAGGCCCTCACCGACAGCCTCTCCCGCCACGCGGACCGCCGCGGCTACGAGTTCGCCGGCCCCCTGGCGGTCCATGTGGCGCGGTGCCCCGACGTGCCCAACGGCCGCTACCGGGTGGCCTCCAGGGTCATGCGGCACGTGAGCGCGGACGGGTTCTTCCACGCGACCCACTGACATCCGCGCACCGCCGGAGCCGGCGCCGGAGCGGAGTCCCCGCCCGCACTCACCGGCGGTAGACCGTGATCGAGTGCCCGATGTCATCGACGGGGCGGCTGCCGCCGATCAGTTCGGCCAGCCGCCCCGAGGCCTTCGCCGCCGCCGAGTCCGACACGACCAGCAGCCCCCGTACCGCGCGGACCGGCACACGTCGGGGATCCGAGGCCTCGATGCCGTAGAAGGCCGGCACCCCGCTGCCCTTGTACACGAGCCACACCCGCTCACCCGGGTACCGGTCGCGGAGCCGGTCCGCGAGCCGCCCGAGGTCCTGCCCCCAGTCCACGTTCGAGTCGTGCAGCCACTGCCGGGTCCTGCCCGGTCCGCCGAACACCTCGTTGGAGTAGGGCAGATAGTAGGGATGAGCCCGTACCGCACTGACAGCGGTGAGGACCACGAGCGCGGCCACCCCCACGGGTACCCACCGGCGCCGCACCAGCAGCGCGCACCCGGCCGCGACCGCGAGGAACAGCGGCAGGAACACGGCGTACCGGGTTCCGAGGTCGCGCGCCCCCTGCATGGCGGCCGCCAGCAGCACCAGCGGAGCGGCCAGCACATACGGTGCGGCGGGCCGCAGCCGCCGCACCGCGACGACGGCGCCCGCGCCCGCGGCCCACAGCGCGAGCGCCCCCAGCGGGGTCTTCACCAGCAGCGCGGCCGGCAGGTAGTACCAGAGCGATCCCTCGTACCGCCGCCCGAACAGAAAGCCCTGCCAGGGCCGGTTCTCCAGCCCGAACTGCACGCGCATCCCGTCCCGGTAGGCCTCCGGGAAGGGCAACAGCCGTACCAGCAGCCCCCGCAATCCGTGCACCACGGGCACGTGCTGTTCCGGAGTCCAGCGCAGCAGCGGATCGACCACCAGATACGTGCCCCACACGACGGCGGCCGCGGCCATGGCCACACCTCCGGCCGCCGCCCAGGCCCAGAACCGCTTGCCCCCACAGGCCTTCCACACCGACACCGCGGCCAGCGCCATCAGCACCGGCACGGCCGGCAACATGCTCATCTTCGTGGCCACCGCGGCACCCAGCGCCAGCCCCGCGAGCGGGACGTACAGCCGCGGTCCGCGGCGCGCCCGCCACACCAGCCACACCGAGGTCAGCACGAAACCGGCGGCCGGCACATCGAGCGTCGCGAGCGAGCCATGGGCGATGACGTCGGGGGAGAAGCAGTACAGCGCGAGCGCGGCCGACCCGGCGACGGGCCCGGCCAGTTCACGGGTGAAGGCGAACACCACCAGCCCGAACGACAGGGTCAGCGCGATCACCGGCAGCCGTGCCCAGAGCATCAGCCGCCAGGGGTCGTTGCCCGACTCGTACAGCAGATGCCGGCCCAACCGCCCCTGGCCACCGGCGAAGCCGGGGGCGACGTGCGGATCCGCGAGGGCGAGCCCGGCGCCGATGACCAGCTTGCCCAGCGGCGGATGCTCGGGGTTGTGCCGCAGCCGGTGCTCGTGCACGTACTCCACGGCCGCGCCCACGTACACCGGTTCGTCGATCGTCGGGGTCTGCTGCACGGCGGTCGTGACCATCGCGAAGGCCATCCGGGCGAGCAGGGCGGCCACCAGGAGCCGCACCGGCCACCGACCGCCCGGCCACCGACGGCCCGGCCGCCGTGCCGGGCCGGCCGGTGCCGGGGGCGGGAGCGGCACCGGCCGGGGCGGGGCGGGAGCCGTCCAGAGGTCCCTCATGGACCCACTCTGCATCAGCTCCCGCCGTGAAAGGCGCTACCGCCGCACGAGTCGTACCGACAGACCGTCAGCCGTGTGGACCGGCACCGCCCGCAGCGTCCCGGAGTCCAGCTCGACGCGGTCGAACCGGCCGCGCAGCTGCCCGGCGGACAGCACGGGAACCGTCGTCCCCGCGACCGGCGGCCGCTCGGCGTCCAGCCGCAGCGACAGCACACTGCCCCGGCCCAGCAGCACACGACGGCCCACCGTGAGGACCGGGCCGTGGTTCCTGCGCAGCGTCAGCTCCAGCGCCGACTCGCCCTCCTGGACGTAGGAGCCGCACACCCGCAGGACCCGGCTCGCGCGCAGCGTGCCGCCCGTGACCCGGACGTCGCCCTCGCCCAGGGCGTTCGGCGACGCGGCGACCAGCGTGCCGGCCTCCAGGACGGTTCCGCCGCGGTAGCGGTTGTGGCCCGTCAGGGTGAGTGTGCCCGAACCGCGCTTGGTGAGAGAGCCGTCGCCCTCGATGTCGTTGCGCCAGCTGTCGGCCGCGTGGAAGCCCCGGGCCGCCGCGTCCAGCGTTACGGTGACGTTCCGGTCGAAGGCGCCGTAGCCGTCCGCGGCGGCGAACAGGTTCAGCCGGCCCCACTGCTCGAAGCCGTCCAGCAGGACGTACCCGGAGGGCAGCGCGGTCGTGCGCAGCACCTCGCGGCGCTGGGCCGCGCTCAGATACGGCAGCCGCGTCTCCAGCAGCACCTCGGCGCCCTTCGGCACGGTCAGCGGGTCCTTGCGGCCGCGCCGCGGCAGGACGTACGTCAACCGGGGTCCGACCGCACGGGAGTTGGTCTCGCGGTCGGCGTAGGCGTCCCCGGCGCCCGGGTGGGCGTAGTCGTACAGGGTGTCGGCGGTCGTGCCGGTCCGCTGGGTGAAGTAGGAGAGGGCCTGGGCGCGGGCCGCTGCCTTGAGTTCGGCGTTCGCCGGGTCGGCCAGCGTCGCGGCGGTCAGGGCGGTGGCCATGATCCGGCCGCCGATGACGTCGACGGTGGAGTGCATGCCCGACATGATCCGGGTGTGGCTGAGCTCGAACGCCCGCGTCACCAGCTCCTGGAACCGCTCCGGCACCGCGTACGCGAAGGCCAGCCCGGCGAGGTGGAAGGCGTTGGTGTGGCCGCTGGGGAAGCCGCCGTCGTCCTGCGCGTTCTCGGAGCGCTGGCGCAGCAGCTGCGGGGCCACGACCACGTCGGAGTCGTAGACCGGGTAGCCGAGCGCGTCCGTCGTGCCGGTGTCGACGACCTCGCTGTCCTCGTTCATCCGCCACGGGCGCGGGTACTGGAAGGCGAACTTGCCCGGGTTGCCCGAGGCGAACGGCCCGCGCACGGTGTCGACCAGCTTGGCCACCTGGCCGAGCTCGGAGTCGTACGAGCCCGCTCCGAGGGCGGATCCGGCCGGGGCGTCGGCGGGCAGGGTGTCGCTGATCTTCCCGGGGGGCGTGCCGTCGGGGGCGGTGGTGATCGAGGTGACCGCCTTGGCGCCCGTCTTGTACAGGTCCGCGAGCGGGCCGAGCGCGGCGATCATGGCGTAGCTCTGGTGCTGGCGGTCGTAGAGGAAGGCCTCCTTCGCCTGCGCATCGGTGCGGGCCCGGGTGAGGCGGGCGCAGTAGCGCATGTTGGCGCGCAGCACCTCGCGGTCCAGAACCAGGCCGGTGTTCCAGGCGTCGCCGGTCTTCCAGACCTTGGCCATGCCGCCCAGGATCCGGACGACGGCGTTGGTCTCCGGGGTGAGGTTCGCGACGACGTTCGACTTGTAGTCGTCGACGAACGCGGCGAAGCCCGTGGCGGCCTGAGCGTCCGCGGCACCGAGCCAGGACGCGAAGGTCGGTGCGGCGAGCAGGCCCGCCGAGGCACCGAGGGAGGTCTTGAGGAAGCCCCGTCTGTCGACGGTGGCGGGGGAGCGGTGCCCGGCTGATGACGGCATGGGTGCGCCTCTCTGGAGTTCCTGCGAAGAAGGGGTCGTGGCGTTGCGCGACGGTGCGCCGGCCGAGCGGCCGGGTGATGCGGGTGATGCGGGCGGTGCGGCTTCCGGTGCCTGTGCGACTTGTGTGGCACCTGGTGCGTACAGCGAAGATCTACGGCCGTGCCGTGACCCTTCGAGGAGGGGTCGGTCACCGGCCGGTGGCCGGGGGGTGAACGGCGTCCGCCGCCCGGCTCACAGCAGCGAACGGGCCAGGGCCAGTGCGCCCTCGACCGGCGGCACCCGCAGCGGCTGCGTCCGGACCCCCGGCAGGGACTCGGCGAGCGCGGCGGTGAACGCCTCGTACAGCGCGGGCTGGGCGAGCACGGTGCCGCCCGCCACCACCACGTCGTCCACCGGGACCCCGCGTGCGGCCAGCCGTACGACGAGCCCGGCGAGCGCCCGGCCGCCCTCGGCGATCACCGCCCGGGCCAGCGGTGAGCCCGCCTCGGCGGCGGCGAACACGGCCGGGGAGTGGCGGCCCCACTGCGCCGAGACGTCCGTGGCGGACTCCAGGGCGGCGCCGAGCGCGGGCACCTCGGCCACCCCGAAGGCGGCGACGAGCCCGGCCGCCAGCGCGTCGGGTTCCTCGCCCCGGTCGTGCGCGGCCCAGACGGCCCGCGCCGCCTCCCGGACGAGACCGGCCGCGCCGCCCTCGTCGCCGAGCACCGCGCCCCAGCCGCCGACCTGGACCGCCTCGCCGCCGGGCAGCCGCCCCACCGCGACCGAACCGGTGCCGGCGACCAGACCCACCCCCTTGTCCAGCCCCGCGGCGGGAACGAGCAGCTCGGCATCGCCCACGACGAGCGCGGGCACCCCCAGCCGCTCCTGGAGGGCGGCGCGGATGCCCGCGCACTGGCGTGGCGTCTCGCAGGCGTGACCGCCCACGGCGACAGCGGACGGCCGGGGTGAGGAAGGCAGCGCGACGGCGATGAGGCCGGCCAGCCACTCGGCGGCGGCCCCGGCGTCGTGCGGGCGCCAGCCCGTACTGGTGCGGACATGATCGACGACGCTCGCGCCGTCCGCGAAAGCCCGCAGATGCGTCTTGGTGCCGCCCACGTCGATCCCGACCGCGTAAGGCGTGGAGTCCTGCACGGGTCCTCTTTCGTCGTTGCGCGGCACGGCGAGGGCAGGCGAACCACCCGTCGTACCACGGCAGTTGAAGAGGTAAGAAAGCCCCGGGACGGGCTTTATGCGGAACACGGCAGGCGAGTACCGTGCAGTTCGTTAGGAAGTTAACTAACGAAGTAGGGTGCGCGTCAAGAGGCACGGAATTCCCGATGCCGCGCGACCCTCGCGGCCGTCCTGCCCGGCCGCCGCACGACCTGGGGAGACCATGCACCTGAGTGAGAGTGCCCGTGTGGTGTTCGACGTACTGGCCGGAGCGGGAACGGCCACCCGTCCCCAGCTGGCGGCCGGTGCGGGCCTTTCCAAGCCGACCGTCTCCACCGCCGTCGCCGAACTGGAGGCCGTGGAACTGGCGGCCCACTCCGGGCGGGCCTCCGGCGGCACCGGCCGCAGCGCCGCCGTCTACCGGCTCGGCCCGGCCGCCGGTGCCGTGCTCGCCGTCGACCTGGGGCCCGCCGAGACACGGGTGCGCGCCTGCGCCCTGGACGGGACGCTGCTCGCCGAGGGCACCGGCTCCCGGCCGGAGGCCGCAGGCACCGTCCGCAAGGTGCTGGACCAGCTGCCCGCCGGAGCCCCGCTGCGGGCCGTCGTCGTCGCCGTCGGCGATGTCACCACCCGGGACGGCGAAGGCGCGGGCGAACGCCCGGCGACCGCCAAGGCCGGGCCCGTCTTCGACGCCATGGCCGTCGCACTGCCCGAGGGCGTGCCCGTCCACCTGGAGAACAACGTCAACTGCGCCGCGCTCGCGGAACTGCACGAAGGCGCCGCCGTCGGCCGCGAGACCTTCGGCTACCTGCGCATCGGCGTCGGCATCGGTCTCGCCGTCGTGATCGGCGGCCGGGTGCTGCGCGGCGCGAACGGCGCCGCCGGTGAGGTGGCCCGGCTGCCCTACCCCTGGGACGACGGCAGCGCCCCGCGGTACGAGGGACTGGAGCAGCGCATGGGCTCGCGCACGCTGCTGAGCCGGGCGGCCGAGGCCTGGCAGGAGACCGACGGCCCCCGGCCGCGCACCGCCGAGCGGCTCCTCGCCCTGGCCGGGCAGGGGCATGCCACCGCCCGGTCCGTGATCGACGCCCACGCCGCCGACGTCGGCCGGCTCGCCGCCGCCGTGGCCGCCGTGCTGGACCCCGGCCTGATCGTCCTCGGCGGCGGTACCGGCGCCGACCCGCAGCTGCTGCCCGGGGTGCGGGCCGAGCTGGACCGGCTGAGCTGGCCCACCGAGGTGGTCAGCAGCGTGGTGGGGGACACCGGCACGGTGGCGGGCGCCAGCAGACTCGCCGTGGCCCATGGAATTCAAACCGTGACCGGAGCTGTGCGGGCGAAGCATTGACGGCTGCGCCATCGGTCTGCCAATGTCCGGACAAGCGCTTTCTGAGTCGGCCGGGACGCCGACTCCGGGTGAACCTCCCGCCCGTACGCGACGTACGGGAGCCGCACGAGGGCGAGCTTGTGCGACGACGGCCGTCATGGCCGGGGACCCCACCCGTCAGGGCGACGCGGCCGGGCGAGGCCGTGCCCCCGGAAAGCGAAATCTCCTGCAAAATGCACCCGTGCCGCCTCGGCTGGCGCCGTGCTTCTTCCGCTACGACGAAAAGGGATTGAAGATGACCAGTCTGGGTGTGCGGCGCTCCCGCCGTCTCGGCCGCGGTGGCATACGCCGCGTAGTTCCCCTCGCTGCCGTGGCCACGGCAGGTGCCCTGCTGCTCTCCGCCTGCGGGTCCGACTCCGACTCCGGCGGCAACGCCAAGTCGCTGACGTTCTGGATCTCCACGGTCCCGGGTCAGGACGCGGGCTGGAAGAAGATGGTGGCGCAGTACAAGAAGGAAACCGGCGTCACGGTCAAGCTCGTCAACATCCCCTACGACGGCTACCCGGCCAAGCTGCACAACGCCGCACAGGCGAACTCCCTGCCCGACGTGGCGGCCGTGCCCGCGCTGGACCCGATCTGGGCGAACAAGCTGATCGACCTCAAGTCCATCGCCGACAAGAAGAGCAACAGGATCAACCCCAACTTCCTGGCCAAGGACTCGTCCGGGAAGGTGCTGTCCATCCCCTCGGACGTCACCGCCTCCGGGATGTTCATCAACAAGACCCTGTTCGAGAAGGCCGGCGTTTCCTTCCCGACCTCGCCCCAGAAGACCTGGACCTGGGACGACTTCATCAAGGCGGCGGACAAGGTCCGAGAGAAGACCGGCGCCAAGTACTCCCTCACCTTCGACCAGTCGCCGTCCCGGCTGCGCGCCATGGTGTACGAGAAGGGCGGCAAGTACGTCCACGCGGACTCCTCCGGCAAGTTCTCGGTCGACGCGGCGACCAAGAAGGCCGTGAAGACCTTCGTCGGATGGAACGACGACAAGACCATGCCGAAGTCGGTGTGGACCAGCGGCGCCGACCCGTCGGCCATGTTCCAGAGCGGTGACGTCGTCGCCTACTGGTCCGGCGTGTGGCAGGTGCCCGCCTTCGCGGAGAGCATCAAGAAGTTCGAGTGGGCCAGCGTCCCGACCCCCGCCCAGCCGGTGCAGGCCAGCGACGTCAACAGCGGCGGCATGACGGTGGGCTTCAACAACAACGCCGCCGCGGCCGACGCCGCGACGAAGTTCCTGACCTGGCTGTACGAGCCGGCCCACTACCAGGTGCTGTGCGAGACGTCCGGCTTCCTGCCGGTCGAGAGCGGCCTGAACCCGAAGTACCCCTTCAAGTCCGAGGCGGCGCAGGCGGCGTTCAAGCTCTACAACGAGTCGATCCCGCTCTACGCGCCCATCTCCGGCTACTTCAACACCGCGCAGACCAAGTGGGTGCTCAAGGGCAAGAGCCTCCCCGAGGACCCGACCAAGACGGAGCTCGGCAAGGCGATCAACGGACAGCAGTCGTCCGACAAGGCCCTGCAGAACATCGTGGACGTCTACAACCAGCAGGTCGGCGGCTGAGCCCAGGCCGGTCAGACCGGGCGGCGGATCGATGCGCCGCCGCCCGGCCCCGGCCCCCATGTGAACGCCGGCCCATGGGCCCAAGCCCACCGGAACCCATTTCCACCAGCACGGAGTCAGGAAGATGACCAAACGCGCCTCGGACGTGTCCGTGAGCCCGCCCAGGAGACGCAGTAAGTACACCCTTGCGCCGCTCGTCCTCATCGCGGCCAACGTCGTGCTCTTCGCGCTGTTCTTCGTCTGGCCGGCGGTGATCGGGCTCGTCTACTCCTTCACGAACTACACGGGCGTGGGAGTCTTCCAGTTCGTCGGGCTGGACAACTACCAGAACCTGTTCGGGGACTCCACCTTCTACGACGCGCTGAGCCGGACCCTGCTGTACACCGTGCTCTTCGTCCCGCTGAACTTCGTGTTCTCGCTGCTGATCGCCAACGTCGTGGTGAGCAGGCACGCCAAGGGCGCCTCGATCGCCCGCGTCATCTTCTTCATCCCGTGGCTGCTGTCGCCCATCGTGGTGGGCGTCCTGTGGCGGTGGCTGTTCGGTGAGAACTTCGGGCTCGTCAACTACATCATCCACGAGTTCGGCGGCAGCGCCGTTCCGTGGCAGTCGAACGCGGACCTGTCGCTGCTCGTGGTGGTCATGGCGGCGTCCTGGGCCTGGACGGGCTTCTCGATGCTGCTGTTCATCGCCGCGATCAAGAACGTACCGGTGTCGTACTACGAGGCGGCCTCGCTCGACGGCGCCGGCCCGTGGCGCCAGTTCTTCCACATCACACTGCCGAGCATCGCGCCCACCTCGTTCATCGTCATCCTGCTCAACACGATCAACGCGATGAAGGAGTACCCGGTGTTCGTCGCCCTCAACAACGGCGGGCCCGGAACCTCCAACAACCTGCTCGTCCAGTACATCTACGAGACCGGCTTCAAGCGGGGCCAGATCGGCTACGCCAGCGCCGCCTCGTTCGTGCTCATGCTCATCCTGATGGCCGTCGCGATCATCCAGCTGATCGTCAACCGACGGGTGGAGAACCGATGACAACCACAGACATGCCACGCCCGGTCGACGCCGGTTCCGGACGGGCCGTCTCCAAGAAGCGGCCCCGCGGAGCGGCCACCGGCGGGCTCCGGCGGGCGGTGTCCGCGACGACCCTGCTGTGGCTGCTGGCCTGCCTCTACGGGCTGCCGGTGCTGTGGTTCGTCCTCAGCTCCTTCAAGCCGGCCAGCGACCTGTTCTCCTATCCGCTGACGCTGGTCCCGCGCGACCCCACCCTGTCGGGCTTCAAGGCGGCGTGGGAGAGCGCCAACTTCTCCCAGTACTTCATCAACACGGCCATCGTGTGCGTGATCACGACGATCCTCACGGTGGGCGTCAGCTGCTGCACCGGCTACGCGCTGGCCAAGTACGACAACAAGTGGCTGAAGGTCTTCTTCGTCTGCATCCTGGCCACCACCATGCTGCCGTCCGAGGTCATGCTCGCCCCGGAGTTCCTGGTCGTCCGCGACCTCGGCCTCTACAACTCCTTCGCCGGCATCATCCTCCCGGCCGTGCTCACCGCGACCGGATGCTTCATGTTCCGCCAGTTCTTCCTGACGGTCCCCGACGAACTCGTGGAAGCCGCGCGCATCGACGGCGCCCGCGAACTGTCGATCTTCCTGCGGATCATGGTGCCGCTCTCCCGGCCCATCATGCTGACCCTCGCCATCCTGTCCTTCCAGTGGCGCTGGAACGACTACATCTGGCCGCTGCTGATGCTCAACGACCCCGACAAGTTCACCGTGCAGATCGGCATCCAGAGCATCGTCGGCGCGCAGAACATCAACTGGTCGGTCCTGCTCGGCGCGTCGGTCATCTCCATGATCCCGCTGATCGCCGTCTTCCTGGTCTTCCAGCGCTACGTCATGGGCGCCGACATCAACGCCGGACTGAAGGACTGACCGTGTCCCCTGCGCTCGACCACGAGTTCCTCCGCGCGGTGGCCGGCGCCGCCGACCGGACGGCCGCCCCGCTGGTGACCTGCCCCGGCGAGGAACCCACCGGGGTGCCCCACCGCGCGCTGGCACACCGGGTGAAGACCCTCGTCGCGGCGTACCGGTCCCCGGACTCGGCACTGCACGGTAGCGAGCGGGCCGTCGCCGCCGCGACGACCCACCTGCGTGCCCTGCGCGCCGCGCAGACCACCACCGGCCTGTTCGCCGGCGGCGACAACGTGCAGTCCCCGCCGGACTCCGGGTTCACCGTCAACGACGTGTGCGACGCGCACGTCCTCGCCGCCGGCGCCGGGCCGGAACTGCGTGACGTCACGGCCGCGCTCGCCGATATCGCCGACGCCGCCACCGGCAGTCTTCTGACCGGTGGGGTGCACACCCCCAACCACCGGTGGGAGCTGGCCGCGGCGCTGGCCCGCCTGCACCGGTCCTTCCCCGACGACCGGCTCCTCGACCGGATCGGGGAGTGGCTCGCCGAGGGCGTCGACATCGACGCGGAGGGCCTGTACTCGGAACGCAGCGCCAACTACGCGGCCCACGTGTCCAACCCGTCGCTGCTGCTGCTGGCCGACGTCCTCGGCCGCGCCGACCTGCTGGACGCCGTTGAACGCAACCTCACCACCACCCTGGACCTCATCAGGCCGGACGGCACGGTGGAGACGGTCCTCTCACGACGGCAGGACCAGCACCAGCCGTTCCCGCTGGCGCCCTACCTGCCGCACTACCGGCTGCTCGCGATCCGCACCGGCCGGGGCGACTTCAGCCGGGCGGCGCGGCTGGCGGCCTCCGGCGGCATCGACGACCCCGGCCTGCTCGCTGAGACCCTGCTCACCCCCGACCTGTGCCGCGTCCTGCCCGAACCGGCCGCCGAGCCCCTTCCACGCGACCGGTACATCACCACGGCACGCCTGGCCGCACACGCGTCGGCCACCGCGCACACGGTGGTGTACGGCGGCTCCGACGTGCCCGGGCACCGGCGCATCCGCTCCGGCCTCGCCTGCAACCCCACCTTCCTGCGCCTGTTCGCCGGGGAAGCGGTCCTCGACGCGGTCCGGCTCTCCCGGGGGTTCTTCGACCTGGGCCCGTTCCGCGCCGCCGAGGTGCACCGGCCCGCCGACAGCCGCTACCGGCTCACCGAGACCCTCACGGCCTCCTACTACCAGCCGCTGTCGCCGGACGAGCGCCGGACGGACGGCGCCTACCGCATGGCGGACGAGGCCCGCTTCTCGGCCGCCATGGCCTTCGCCGACCGGCCGCGGGACGAGGTCTCCCACACCACCGCCGTCGAGGTGGACCTGCGGGAGGACGGCGCCGACCTGCGGATCGACATCAGCGGACCGCGCGTGCCGTGGTCCCTCGAACTGACCTTCCGGCCCGGCGGCGTGCTGGAGGGCGCCGTACCGCTGGGCGACGGGCGCTGGTGCCTGCCGGGCGGGCCGATGACCTACCGGGCCGGTGACGACGTGATCCGCGTCGAGGCCGACGTGGTGTCGGGCGAACCGCCGGCCGGGCCGGACCGCGGCGACGTCCTGCGGTACGACCCGGGGCAGGACTACAGCGTGGTCGGCGGCACGGACGCGACGACCGGGAACCGCGTCTACATCGGCGGCCTCGGCCCGCACACCCTGACCCTCACGCTGCGCGCCGGCCGGCGGGTCACGGACGCCTGAGGGGGTTCGCCCGCGCGCGCGGCAGGGCCTGCTCCGGTACCACCAGGTCGGCCCGCCCGCGCGTCGCCGCGACCAGCTCGGCGTTGCGCTCGTCCGAGCGTGACACCCACGCCACCGCCTCCTCGTGGGTCTTGCCGAACCGCTCGTGGCGGGCGACCAGCCGGCGGACCCGCTCGGCCTCGGGCGGCGCGCAGAACCACACCTCGTCCAGAAGGGGACGGACGCGGGGCCAGGCACCGGTGGCAAGGAGCAGGTAGTTGCCCTCGGTGATGACCAGACGGGCCGTCGGCGGCACCGGGATCGCACCGGCGAGCGGCTGCTCCAGGACGCGTTCGAAACCGGGCGCGTAGACGGTCTCGTCGGCCGGATCGTCGCGCAGCCGCCGCAGCAGCGCCGCGTACCCGGCCGCGTCGAACGTGTCGGGCGCGCCCTTGCGGTCCCGGCGGCCCAGACGTTCCAGTTCGGCGTCGGCCAGGTGGAAGCCGTCCATGGGGACGTACGCGACCCAGGGCTCACCGGTGCCGTTCAGCTCCCGCACCAGGTGCTCGGCGAGCGTCGACTTGCCCGCGCCGGGGCTGCCCGTGATGCCGAGGAGCGCACGCCGGCCGCCCCGTGGGAGGGCCCGGGCACGGTGGACGAGGTCGTCGAAGGTGATCGGCACGCAGAGAGTCTGCCCCCTCGGCCGGGCCCGGCACATCCTCGCGCCCCGGCATGTGGCGTGCGCCACTCACTGGAACATCTCCGGGCGGGGAACCGGTCCTGTATGACGCAGCTCGGTCTCCCCGACAACATCCACGCCTGCCTGTTCGACCTCGACGGAGTCGTCACCCGCACGGCCGTCGTGCACGCCGCCGCCTGGAAGGAGATGTTCGACGCCTTCCTGCGCGAGCGGGACGGTGCGGAGTACCGGCCGTTCGAGGCGGCGGACTACGACGAGTACGTCGACGGCCGGCCACGCGCCGACGGGGTGCGCACCTTCCTCGCCTCCCGCGGCATCGACCTGCCGGACGGCGACCCGGACGACCCACCGGGCGCCGGGACCGTGCACGGACTGGGCAGCCGCAAGAACGAGCTGGTCCTGGAGAAGATCCGCACCGACGGCGTCGAGGCCTACGACGGCACCCTGCGCTATCTGGAGGCCGTCCGGGCCCGCGGACTGGCCACCGCGATCGTCTCCTCCAGCGCCAACTGCCGTGATGTGCTCCGCTCGATCGGCGCCGAGCACTTCTTCGACGTCCGCGTCGACGGCGTCGTCGCCGCCGAGCGCAAGCTGCCCGGCAAGCCGCACCCGGACACGTTCCTGGCCGCCGCCGAGGACCTCGGCGTGGCCCCGTCCGAGGCGGCTGTCTTCGAGGACGCCCTGGCCGGTATGGACGCGGGCCGCGCGGGCCGTTTCGGCTATGTCGTCGGCGTCGACCGGGTCGGGCAGAGCGAGGCGCTGTACCGCCACGGCGCCGACATCGTGGTGAAGGACCTGGCCGAACTGGGGGACTCCGAGTGATCACACAGCGGGCGTACAACGTCGAGCCCTGGTCCGTACGGGAGACGGAACTCAACCTGGGCGTCCTGGCACAGAGCGAGTCCGTGTTCGCCCTGTCCAACGGGCACATCGGCTGGCGCGGCAACCTCGACGAGGGCGAACCGCACGGCCTGCCAGGCTCCTACCTCAACGGCGTCCACGAACTGCACCCGCTGCCCTACGCCGAGGCCGGCTACGGCTACCCGGAGTCCGGCCAGACCTCCATCAACGTCACCAACGGCAAGGTGCTGCGGCTCCTGGTCGACGACGAGCCGTTCGACCTGCGCTACGGGCGGCTCGTCAGCCACGAGCGGACCCTCGACCTGCGGCGGGGCGTCCTGGAGCGGGTCTGCGAATGGACCTCACCGGCCGGCTCGACCGTCCGGGTGCGCTCCACCCGGCTGGTGTCCCTCACCCAGCGCGCGATAGCCGCCGTCGCCTACGAGGTGGAACCCGTCGACAGCCGGACCCGCGTGGTCGTCCAGTCGGAACTCGTCACCAACGAGTCCCTGCCCGAGCCGGACGGCGACCCGCGCGCCGCCAAGGCGCTGAAGTCGCCGCTGGAACCGGAGGAGGACCTCGCCGAGGGCAGCCGGCTGCGTCTGGTCCACCGCACCCGGCGCAGCGGCCTGCGGGTCGCCGTGGCCGCCGACCACGCCGTCACCGGCCCCGAACGGACCACCACCAGCAGCGAGTCCAACGTGGACGTGGCCCGGCTGACCGTCACCGCCGTCCTGGAGCCGGGGGAGCGGCTGCGCGTGGAGAAGCTGGTCGCGCACGGCTGGTCCGGCGTCCGCTCCCGGCCCGCCATGAGCGACCAGGTCGAGGCGGCCCTGGCGGCGGCCGCGCACAGCGGCTGGCAGGGTCTCCTGGAGGAGCAGCGGGACTACCTCGACGACTTCTGGGCGCGCGCCGACGTCGAGGTCGACGGCGACGAGGAGATCCAGCAGGCCGTCCGCTTCGCCCTCTTCCACGTCCTCCAGGCCGGGGCCCGCGCCGAACAGCGCGCCATCCCCGCCAAGGGGCTCACCGGCTCCGGCTACGACGGCCACGCCTTCTGGGACACCGAGGCGTTCGTGCTGCCGTTGCTGACGTACACCGCGCCGAAGTCCGCCGCCGAGGCCCTGCGCTGGCGCCTGGACACCCTGCCCGCCGCCCGGGAGCGCGCCGCGCAGCTGGGGCTGCGGGGCGCCGCGTTCCCCTGGCGCACCATCGAGGGCTCGGAGGGCTCCGCGTACTGGCCGGCCGGCACGGCGGCCTTCCACGTGGGCGCCGACATCGCCGACGCCGTCGTACGGTACGTGGCCGTCACCGGCGACGAGACCTTCGAACGCGAGGTCGGCGTGGAGCTGCTGGTGGAGACCGCCCGCCTGTGGCGCTCCCTGGGCCACCACGACGACCGGGGCACCTTCCACATCGACGGCGTCACCGGACCGGACGAGTACAGCGCCGTCGCCGACGACAACACGTACACCAACCTCATGGCCCGGGCGAACCTGCTGGCCGCCGCCGACGCCTGCAAACGCCACCCCGACGAGGCCGCGCGGCTCGGCGCCGACGAGGAGGAGACGGCCGCCTGGCGGGACGCCGCCGAGGCCATGAACGTGCCCTACAACGACGAACTCGGCGTGCACGAGCAGCACGCCGGCTTCACCCGCTACCAGCGCTGGGACTTCGAGGGCACCCGCCCCGACCAGTACCCGCTGATGCTGCACTTCCCCTACTTCGACCTGTACCGCAAGCAGGTCATCAAGCAGGCTGACCTGGTGCTGGCGATGTACACCTGCGGCGCCTTCTTCGAGGAGTTCTTCGACGAGGAGCAGATCGCCCGCAACTTCGCCTACTACGAGCCGCTGACCGTCCGCGACTCCTCCCTGTCCGCCTGCGTCCAGGCCGTCATGGCCGCCCGGTCCGGCCATCTCGACCTGGCCGCCGACTACACCGCCGAGGCCGCGCTGATGGACCTCGGAGACCTGGAGCACAACACCCGCGACGGGCTGCACATCGCCTCGCTGGCCGGTACCTGGATGGCGCTGGTCGCCGGATTCGGCGGCATGCGGTGCAGCGACGGCAGCCTGCGGTTCGCGCCCCGCCTGCCCGAGCGCTACAGCCGGCTCGCCTTCACCGTCGGCTTCCTCGACCGGTGCCTGCGCGTCGAACTGACCGCCGACCGGGCCACCTACACCCTGAACTCCGGCCTGCCCCTGACCATCCGGCACCACGGCACCGAGTTCACGGTGAGCGAGGACGCCCCCGTCTCCCGGCCCATCCCCGACCTGCCCCACCGTCCGGCCCCAGGCCACCCCCGCCATCGCGCGCCGCACACCCGCTGACCTCCCCGGGTCAGGCGGTTGGCCCAGCTCCGCCCTGCACGCCCGCGACCCCCGGGTTAGCTTGATCATGGTTTCGATCAACGGGGTCAGGGGTGGCACATGGCCGATGGCACGAACGCCGTCCTGGTACGGCGGCGAAGACGCGAACAGAGCGCCGGGCCGCGCACCACCCGCTGGACGCGCGGCAACCGGCCGCTCGCCCTGACGGCCGCCGTCTTCGCACTCGCGCAGCTCGCCCTGGTCCGGCCCGTCCTGGGCCTGGGCTGGGACGAGATCGTCTACGTCAGCCAGGTCACCTCCCACCACCCCGCGGCCTTCTTCAGCGCGCCCCGCTCCCGTGGGGTCTCGCTGCTGGTCGCGCCCGTCGCGTCCTGGTCGCCGTCCGTGCCCCTGCTGCGGGTCTACCTGGCCGTGCTGTCCGCAGTCGCCCTCTACCTGGCCGTGCGTGCCTGGCGCGGCCTGTCCCCGACCCGCGTCCTGGTCACCGGCGGGGCCCTCTTCGCCTCCCTGTGGGTGACCCTCTTCTACGGTCCGCAGGCCATGCCCAACTACTGGGTCGCGATCGGTGCCCTGATCAGCGTCGGCTGCTTCCTGAAAATCCAGGCGGAACGTTTCTCCCTTAAGACCCTGTGGGGCCTCGCGGCGGGCGGCGCGCTGATGGCCTGGATGCGCCCCACCGACGCGGTCTACGTGGCCGTGCCGCTGCTCGTCCTCGCCCTGGTGCGCAGGCACCGGCGCCTGCTGCTCGTGTTCGCGGCGGGGCTCGCGGCGGGCGCCGTGCCCTGGGTGGTCGAGGCGTATCTGAGCCACGGCGGCCTGGGGGCGCGGCTGGCGGAGGCCTCCCGGATCCAGGGCGGGCTGGGCTGGCAGATCGCCGTCGACGACCAGCTGCGCAGCCTGGGCGGACGGGCGCTGTGCCGGCCGTGCACCGGGCCGATGCCCACCCCGCTGGTCACCTGGTGGTGGTTCACCCTGCCCGTCCTGGCCGGTCTGGCGCTTCTCGTCGCGGCCCGGGCCCGGCGCCTGGAACGGACCCTCGTCCCCCTGGCCTGCGCCACCACGGCCGCCCTGCCGTACCTGTTCATGATCGGCTACGCGGCCCCGCGCTTCCTCCAGCCGGCCTACGCGCTGCTCGCCATCCCGGTCGCCGACGCCCTGTGGCACCTGGCCACGGGCCCGGGCCGGGCATGGCGCCCGGTGGCCGCCCCTCTGGTGGCGCTCGCCCTGGCCGGGCACCTCGCGGCGCAACTCGCCGTTCTGGACGGCGCCGTGGCGCGCAACACCGACAGCCGCCGCGACTGGGGCCGCACCGCCGGCGCCCTGCACCGACTCGGCGTCCGCCCGCCCTGCCTGCTCACCGGCCACGAATCCATCCCGATCGGCTACTACACCGGCTGCTCCTCGGCGGCGACGTCCGGGAACAACGAGAACATCACCGTGGGCGGCGTACTGCGCACCGCGGACCGCCTCCCGGTCGCGCACCTGGCACCGGCCGGCGCCACCCCGCCCCGCTACGCCCGCCGCTGGCCCGTCCACCGCATCTCCGACCTGGACGTCCGTGTCGCGCCGCGCTCCTGACGCGGCGTGGGGCGTTTGTCGTCCGCCGGGCTCAGGTAGGAGTCGGTCGAGGGGCACGATCGAAGGGGGAGCGGCATGACGGTGAGCGACCACGAGGGCAGGCTGGGGGAGGAGTTCTTCACGCCGGGCTCCTCCTCGTTCACGGAGTTCCTGGCGGCCCACCGCCCCGAGCTGCTGAGCACCCGGCGCGTCCTGCCGGACGGCGTCCGCGCCGAGGGCGCCCCGCACGGCACGACCGTGCTGGCCCTCACCTACCGCGACGGCGTGCTCCTCGCGGGCGACCGGCGGGCGACGATGGGCAACCTCATCGCCCAGCGCGACCTGGAGAAGGTGCACCCCGGCGACGACCACTGCGCGGTCGCCTTCGCCGGCACCGTCGGGCTCGCGGTGGACATGGTGCGGCTGTACCAGGTCGAGCTGGCGCACTTCGAGAAGATCGAGGGCGTCCCCATGACCCTCGCCGGGAAGGCGACCCGGCTGGCCACCATGATCCGCAACAACCTGGGCCAGGCCATGCAGGGTCTCGCCGTCGTCCCGCTGTTCGCCGGCTACGACCCCGCGGCCCCCGAGGGCGCCTGCGGCCGCATCTTCTCCTTCGACCTCACCGGCGGCCGCTACGAGAAGTTCGGTTTCCACGCCGAGGGCTCCGGATCGCCGTACGCCCGGGGCGCGCTGAAGAAGCTGTACCGCCCGGGCATGAACCGGCGCGAGGCGGCCCTGGCCGCGTTGCAGGCGCTGTACGACGCGGCGGACGACGACTCCGCGACCGGCGGCCCCGACCTCACCCGCCGTATCTACCCGATCGTCTCGGTCATCACCGAGGACGGCTTCGAGCGACTGGCGCAGACGGAGACGGAGGAGCTCAGCCGGGCGATGGTCGAACAGCGTCACACCCGGCCGGACGGGCCGAACGCCGAGGTCTGACACCGGATCGCGCCACCGCCGCCCGGCGGAGTTTTCGGTTCCGTGGACAAGACCTGTCACGGGCTTTACTGCACATCACTTGCAGGTGCTGGAGGATGGCGCGAGGCTGTTCACCGCAGCCGTCCGTCCGACAGAAAGACCTTCCCCCCGATGACGGCCGCCCCTGAGTCCACTCCGCGCCTCCCCGCCCAGGCCCCCGCCCGGCGCCGCGTCCGCGCCTCCATGACGCGGCGGGAGTGGACCAGGGCCGGGGGGATGGCGGCCTTCATCCTGGCCCTGCACGTCGTCGGCTGGTTCACGCTCGTCGCCGTCGTCGCCCCCCAGCACCACGCCATCGGCGCCCAGACCTTCGGCGTCGGCATCGGCGTCACCGCCTACACGCTGGGCATGCGGCACGCCTTCGACGCCGACCACATCGCCGCCATCGACAACACCACCCGCAAGCTGATGGGGGAGGGGCAGCGGCCGCTGTCGGTCGGCTTCTGGTTCTCCCTCGGCCACTCCAGCGTCGTCTTCGCGCTGGCGTTCCTGCTCGCCCTGGGCGTGAAGACCCTGGCCGGACCGGTCGGCGACGACGGCTCCGCCCTGCACGACGTCACCGGGCTGATCGGCACGATCGTCTCGGGGACGTTCCTCTACCTCATCGCGGGCGTCAACCTCGTCATCCTGGGCGGCATCTGGAAGGTGTTCCGCGCGATGCGCTCCGGCCACTACGACGAGGCCGCCCTGGAGAAGCAGCTGAACAACCGCGGCTTTCTGAACCGGCTGCTGGGCCGTGTCATGGCGTCGGTGTCCAAGCCCTGGCACATGTACCCGCTGGGCCTGCTGTTCGGGCTCGGCTTCGACACCGCCACCGAGATCGCCCTGCTGGTCCTGGCGGGCTCCGGCGCTGCCTCCGGACTGCCCTGGTACGCGATCCTGTGCCTGCCGGTCCTGTTCGCCGCGGGCATGTGCCTGCTGGACACCGTCGACGGCTCGTTCATGAACTTCGCCTACGGCTGGGCCTTCTCCGAGCCGGTCCGCAAGGTCTACTACAACCTCACCATCACCGGCCTGTCCGTCGCCGTGGCCCTCCTCATCGGCACCGCCGAACTGCTCGGCCTCCTCGCCGAACGGCTCGGCCTGCACGGCCCGTTCTGGGACCGGATCTCCGGCCTGGACCTCAACGTCCTCGGCTACGCGGTCGTCGCCCTGTTCTTCGTGACCTGGGTGGTGGCCATGGTGGTGTGGCGGGCAGGTCGCATCGAGGAGAAGTGGTCGCGGGACCTGGCCGGGCCGCGGCGCGGCGTCAGTCCATGACGGCCAGGGCGCAGGCGAGCGCCAGGTCTACCGCGAGGCCGATGGCGACCGCCGCGAGCACCATGGCGCCGAACAGGCACGTCACCACGGACATCCCCGCCCAGGCGACCCGGCGCGCGCGTGCGGCCTCCTGGACCACGTCACCGTCGTCGTACCAGCCGTCATCAGCCATGACACCCGCCCCGCGGGGACGTTACCGCCAGGCGCTCACGCGCCCGGCCGCAGCTCCTTGCGCCACTTGGTGATCTGCTTCTCCGCGTCGCCCGTGTACGACCAGGGCGTGCGGGTCGCGCGGGGGCCCAGCATGCCCAGCAGGATGCCCGCGATGTCCCTGGCGCCCGCCGAGCAGGCCGCGTGGGCCAGGTAGTTGAAGTCGCGGAGTTCCGCGGGCGTGATCCAGGTCTGCGTCCGGCCCATCACCCAGCGCTGCCAGGTCCGCCGCAGGTCGCTCACCGCGCCGTCATGGCTCCAGTGCTGCGACAGGCCCACGGCGGAGTGTCTGCCCTGTGCCGCGTCCAGGGCGAAGCGGTACTCCTCGACCCGGGCGTACTGCACCAGCACCGGCAGCGGGCAGCCGGGCGGAGCCACCCCGGCCGCGTCCCGGGCGAAGTCGTACATCAGGCCGTGCGTGCCGTGCCAGCGCGCGGAGTAGTAGTGCAGCACCTGGAGGTGCCCCTCGACGTTGTACGGGTCACGCCCGTGCAACTCGTCCCACCAGCGCCCCAGTTCCTGCCGCCGGACCCCCGAGGGGTACAGCCGCGACACCGAGATCAGCGACACCCAGGGCGTCGGATCCTCCGGGTACGCCTCCGCCGCCGTCAGGCAGGCCAGCACCGCGGTGTCCACCCGGTGCTGGTCGATCGGCACACCCCGGCCCGCGGCGATGGCGATGTTGAAGGTCCGGGCCGTCTCCGTCGCCGCCCGCAGCACCAGCGCGTCGGCGCTGTGGGCATCGGCGGAGAGCCAGGACTCCACCGTGGAACTGCCCGCGCACACCTGCGCGAGCTGCCGTGTCCGGTGCCCCCGGGCCGCCCAGTCGCGGCCGGTCGCGCCGAGCAGGTCCCGCAGGCCCTGCCAGCGGCCGATCACGACGTCCTGGCGGGCGGAGGTGAGGTCGGTGTCCCCGCAGTCGGGGTCGAAGTCGGGGGTGTAACCACGTCGGAGACTGCCTCGTGCCATCGCCGATCCTCCTCAGAAGTCGGTGGACAGACCCTCGTGGACACGGGCGTGGCCGTCCTGTTCGCCGGGCACGTAGTCCGTCTCGACGGCCCGGGAGGCGTCCAGTTTCGCGGGCCGGTAGTAGTCGCTGCCCTGCCGCCAGTACCAGAGCATCGGGATCAGTCCGGCCGCCAGCCCCCCGATGCCGATCGCGATCGCGGCGCTGCTCAGCTCACCCAGCGACTCCACGAACACCCAGAACATGAACAGGGCGCCGCACAGCGGCCACAGCCCGACGAAGAGGAAGTTCGCCGGGGACGTCAGCAGCGTCCTGCGGTACGCGACGACCACCGCGAGCCCCGCCAGACCGTAGTAGACCGCGATCTGCAGGCCGATCGCCGAGATGGCGTCGGAGAGGATCTCGCCCACCGAGCCCAGCGCGTTGGAGGCGATGAACATCACCAGCGCCACCGAGCCGACCACCACGATCGCCACCCAGGGCGTGTTCCACCGGCGGTGCACCCGGCCCAGCGCCGACGGCATCGTACGGTCCCGGCCCATCGCGAACAGCGAGCGCGTGACCTGGATCAGCGTCGTCTCCAGCGTGGCGATGGTGGACAGCATCACGGCCACGATCAGCAGCTTGCCGCCCCAGCCCGGCCAGACCTCCTCGCCCAGCACCGCCAGCACGTTCGCCTCGTTCTCCGCGATCTGCCGCGAGGACAGGATCACGTTCACCGCGACGGTGAACACCTCGAACAGCAGGAAGACGATGCCCAGCCCGATCAGCCCCGCGAGTCCCGTCGTACGGCGGCTGTTGCGGGTCTCCTCGCTGAGGTTGCTGGTGACGTCCCAGCCCCAGTAGTAGAACGCGGCGATCAGCGCGCCCGACGCGAATCCCGCCATGCCGTCGAAGTGCGAGAAGCCGAACCAGGACCAGTCGAAGGCGCGGGCGTTGCCGGTGTGGAGGAAGGCGAGCACCGCGAACAGCGCCAGGATGGCCAGCTCGACACCGGACATGATCAGCTGGGCCCGCACCGTGAGCCGGGCGCCGCCCAGCACCACGCACAGCATGAGGACGAACCAGGCCGCGCCGACCACCGTGGACAGCGCGGTGTTCTCCGCGAGCCTGTCGTCGAAGAGCGCGAGCGTCATCGACCCCGCGGGCAGCGAACCGGCCACCATGAAGATCGTCGCCGAGATCACCAGCGCCCAGCCGCTGATGAACCCCAGGAACGGATGGAGCGTGCGCCCCACCCACGAATAGCTGGCACCCGCGTTGACGTCGATCCGGCCGAGGTGGCTGAACGCCAGCGCGATGCCCAGCATGGGTATCGCGCAGTACAGCAGGGCGGCCGGACTGGCCAGCCCCACCGCGCCCACCAGGACGGCGGTGGTCGCGGCCAGCGAGTACGCCGGTGCGCTGCCGGCGACCGCCATCACCACGGTGTCGAACGTGCTGAGGACATTGGCCTGCAGCCCTCTGCCCCTGCTGTAACTCATGGATGCGCCGCTTTCACTTGTGCACGACCGGAGGCGGGCAGACCGTCCCGGAGGCGTAGGGGGTGGGGGGTGGAGCTCGCCGCCGGGCGGAAAAGGGTGGCGTCCGGCCGGGGGCGATGAAAAGGAGGGTGGCGGATACCGTGCTGCCGCCGCGTCGGCAGCCGGTCACACCGTGTGTGCGAGTGATGATAGCCCCACTCCTTGAGCTTTCAAGCTTGACCGGTGGGTAACGTACGGCCCGGACCAGGGTTTCCAACTCCCGTCGGCCCGCGAGACGTTCGGTGCGCCGACCCGGCCAAGGATCATCCGCCGAGGTTAGAGACCGCGTAACGGGAAACGCGGAACGCACAGCACGCACGAACGAGTCGACGCAGCGCGACAGGGAGGCAGGAGTGATGGGCACGGAACCGATGCGCCCCGAACCGATGGCGGACGACGCGTACCAGCCCACCGGGACCAACGAGGAGCAGGAGGACGCCGCGCCGCTGGACCTTCAGGACGCCGTCGACGAGCGGACCTACGACGACACCCTCGACGAGGGCTACTCCCCACCGGAGAAGCCCCTCGGCGTCACCAAGCGCGGAACCACCGCCGCCGAGCAGCACGAGGGCGAGACTCTCGACGAGCGGCTGGCCCAGGAGGTCCCCGACGTGTCCGCGGAGCCGGACGGGGACGGCGTGGGGGACACGCCGGACAGCGACGGCGAACCGGTGGACCCGGAAGCGGGCAGCGCTCGCGCCGGACGCCTGGTCGCCCCGGACGAGGGCGCCCACGAGGACACCACGAAGGAGACCGTCGCCTCCGACGTCGGCATCGACGGC
The DNA here is from genome assembly GCF_042959065.1 of Streptomyces sp. NPDC007929. Taxonomy (NCBI): domain Bacteria; kingdom Bacillati; phylum Actinomycetota; class Actinomycetes; order Kitasatosporales; family Streptomycetaceae; genus Streptomyces; species Streptomyces sp. NPDC007929. The sequence goes on from NZ_JBIBKD010000020.1 coordinate 54,922, forward strand.
GGAGCGGCCGGCGCGGAGGAGGCCGCCGTGCACGTGGTGGCGGACGAGACCGTCCTGCCCGAGGACGACGGCGGAGTGTGACGCGCCCGCCTGCCGCACGAGAAGGCCACCGGACCCGACACGCCGGGTCCGGTGGCCTTCTCGTGCGGCAGGGACGTGCGGCTAGGGCAGCAGCTTCTCCAGGGCGGCGGGTCCCTCCGCGGCCAGCTTGCGCTTGGCCCACTCGATGGTGTGCGGGGTGAGGTCCTTGCCCGAGGCGAGGACGAGGTCCTCCGGCGACACATCGGTGCCGGTGCGGGCGTGGAGCAGGCGGTCCGGGGTGGCGCGGTCCTCGGACGGCCGGGATGCGGCGGGCTCTGACGTCGACATGTTCTCTGCTCCTAGGGTCCGGAACGCTGGTGCGGCCCCGGTGCTGAAAAACGGGTCCGATATCACCATTCCCCGCGGGAGCGCGGCGTGCATCCGGAGAGCGCGAAGGCGGCCCCGCCGGACCCCGCGCACCCCGTTCGGACGCTCACCGATGTCGCGACGGCTCACGCCGGGTGACGGTGGAGATACGTGTCCCTGCGACTGACAGGAGCTTTACCCATGCGCACACGTGTGACTGCCGCGGCCGGCCTGGCCTGCGCCGCCCTGCTGGCCTTCGCCGGCACGGCGAGCGCGGACGACACCATCGGTGTCGCCACCGACAGCCCCGGCCTCCTCTCCGGCAACGTCATCCAGATCCCGATCGACATCAACGCCAACGTCTGCGGCAACTCGATCAACGTGATCGGGCTGCTCAACCCGGCGTTCGGCAACGAGTGCACGATCAAGGACTGACGTACCGGTCGCACGACCCCGCCGGGGGGGGGGCGCCCCCCCCCCCCGCCCCCCCCCCCCGCGGGGGGGGGGGCCCCCCCCCCCGCCCCCCGGGGGGGGCCCCCCCCCGCCGGGGGGGGGGCCCGCGGGGGGGGGGGCGCCCCACGT
>NZ_JBIBKD010000021.1:0-41546 GCF_042959065.1 Streptomyces sp. NPDC007929
TCAGCAACAACGCCTTCGCCTCGTTTCCTCCCGAGGCATGGACGCTGAACTGGTACAAGGCCCTGTTCGCCGACGGCAGCAAATGGCCCGCCGCATTGTCCCTGTCCGCTCTGGTCGCGGCCCTGAGCACCGTGTTCTCCCTGATCATCGGAGTCACCGCGGCCACCGCCCTGGTCCGCAGCGAACTCCCCCTGCGCTCAGCGGTGTTCGCCCTGGTCCTCGGACCGCTGGTGATTCCGCAGATCGTCACCGCGCTCGGGCTGTTCCTGCTGTTCGAGCCGGCCGCGATGCTGGGCAGCCCGATCGCGATCGCGCTGGGTCACACGGTGCTCGCCGCGCCGATCGCGGTGCTGATCCTGATCGCGACCCTGCGCGGCATCGACGAACGCCTGGAGGACGCCGCCGCCAGCATGGGCGCGGGGCGCCTGACGATCGCCCGGAAGATCACTTTCCCGCTCGCGGCGCCGGGCATGATCGCGGCGGCGATCTTCTCCTTCATCACCAGTTTCGACGAGTTCTACATCTCCCAGTTCCTGTCCTCCGTCGACACCGTCACCCTGCCCGTGCAGGTCTACAACTCGCTGACCTTCGAGATCGATCCCAGCGTGACCGCGGTCAGCGCGATCCTCATCGCCTTCGCCATCCTCGCCCTGGGTCTGGTGGCCCTGGTGCGCTGGCTCGGCTCCGGACGGCAGGACTCCCTGCTCTCGGTCGAGAACACCGTCGGCGTCGCCAACCCCGGAGGCGAGGCCGTATGACCACCGTCGCCGCTCAGCTGACCGCGGCCACCGCGCAGCGGCACCTGCTGCTGCACATGACCGCCAACGGATCGCTCGGCGACGAAGGCGAGGACCTCCTCGTCGTCCAGCGAGGGGAGGGCCCGTACGTCGACGACGCGGACGGCAGGCGTTATATCGACGGCCTGTCGGGGCTCTACTGCTGCCAGCTCGGTTACTCCTACGGCCCCGAGTTCGCCGAGGCCGCCGGACGGCAACTGCGCGAGCTGTGCTACAGCCCGCTGTGGACCGGATCCGCGCACCCCTCGGCCATCGAACTCGCCGAGCGGCTGTCCAGGATCGCCCCCGTCGACATCGAGCACACCTTTTTCTCGAGCGGCGGCGCCGAAGCCGTCGAGACCGCCTGGAAGATAGCCCGCCGCTACCACGCCCTGCGCGGCGAGCCCGGCCGCACCAAGGCGATCGCCCGGCGCGGCGCCTACCACGGGCTGACCCTCGGCGCGCTCTCGCTCACCGACGACCCCGGTCTGACGGAGCCGTACGGTCCGCCGGCGATCGACACCCGGTTCGTGTCGAACACCAACCGCTTCGGTCTCGCACCGGAGTTCGCGGACGACGAGGTGTACACGGCCTGGCTGCTCGCGGAGTTGGAGGCCGCGATCCTGACCGAGGGGCCCGAGACCGTCGCGATGCTCATCGCCGAGCCGGTGCAGAACCGGGGCGGCTGCATCACCCCGCCCCGGGGTTACTGGCAGGGGTTGCGGGCGCTGGCCGACCGGTACGGCTTCCTGCTCGTCGCCGACGAGGTCATCACGGCCTTCGGCCGGGTGGGGGAGTGGTTCGGCGGCGACCTCTACGGGGCCCGCCCGGACATGGTCACCGTCGCCAAGGGCATCACCGCCGGGTACGCCCCCCTGGGCGCGACCCTGGTCGGCACCAGGATCACCGAGGTCATCAACCGGCCCGGCACGGTCCTCAACCACGGGTACACCTTCGCCGGACACCCGCTGAGCACGGCCATCGCCCTGCGCAACCTGGAGATCATGGAGCGGGACCGCGTCCTGGACAACGTCCGCGGTCTCCAGGGCGACCTGGCCAGGCGGATGACGGCCCTCAAGGACCTGCCCCTCGTCGGCGACGTCCGTGGCACCGGGTACTTCTACTCCTGCGAACTCGTCGGCGACCTCGACGACGGCGCTTTCAGCGCCAAGGCCCGCGCCGAGCTGATCGTCGACCTGATCCCGCGCCGACTGCGCGAGGCCGGACTGCTGGCCCGCGTCTACAACCGCTCCGCGCCACTGGTCCAGATCGCGCCCCCGCTGATCAGCGACCGCGCCGTCCTCGACCGTATCGCCGCGATCATCGCGGGCGTCCTCGCCGAGGCCTCGTCCCGCATCTGATCCACGTATTGGGAAGGAACCACATGTACTCCATCGGTCCGCTGACCGTCGCTCCGGGTGAGCGTGCCCACGGCCTCATCCCCGTCGGCACCAGCAGCTACGGCGTGGAGCTCGGCATTCCGCTGATCGTCGTCAACGGCGTCCAGGACGGCCCCGTCCTGTGCGTGGACGCGGGCGTGCACGGCGACGAGTACGACGGCCAGGAGGCCATCCGCCGTGTGCTCGCCGAGCTCGACCCGGCCACGCTGCGCGGTACCGTCGTCGGCATCCCCTGCCTGAACACCCCGGCGTTCGAGGCGGCCGCCCGCGCCAGCGGCATCGACCACCTCAACCTCAACCGGATCTTCCCGGGTGACGCGGAGGGCTCGTACTCGCAGCGGCTGGCCGCCACCTTCGTCGAGCAGGTCGTGCCGGCCGTCGACGCCGTGGTCGACCTGCACACCGGCGGCGCCTACGGCGAGATCGCCCCGCTGGTCATCCTCCAGGGCGGCTACGAGGAGCTGGCGACGGACCTGGCGCTCGCCGCCGGACACGAGCTGGTCTGGAAGGGCGGCAAGTGGGGCGGTACGGTCCGCCACCCCGTCCTGGAGGCCGGCAAGCCCGCCATCACCATCGAGTGCGGCGGCGCCACCTACCGCGAGACCAACGTCGAGCACCACATGAACTCGATCCGCAACATCCTGCGCAGCCTCGGCCTGATCGACGGCGCGGCCCAGCTGCGGGACACCTACACCACGGTCTCCGGCACCTTCGCCCGGTCCGCCTCCGGCGGCTTCTTCGTCGCCCGCGCCGAGCCGGGGGAGACCTGCAAGGAAGGCGACCTGATCGCCACCATCACCGACCACTACGGCACCACGCTGGAAGAGGTCACCGCGCCGCAGGACGGCATCGTGCTCTGGGTCCGCCGGATCCGCACGGTCCGCCCGGGCGACGAGGTCGTCATCTTCGGCGAGGTGCTCGGGGAGATCCAGCCATGAGCGGCGCACCGCAACCGACCGAGCTGCAACTGACCGAGCTGCTGATCGACGGCAAGCACGTCCCCGCCGCCGACGGACGCACCTTCACCGTCCTCGACCCGTCGAACGACACGGCCATCGCCCAGGTGGCGCTGGCCGGCAAGGCGGACGTGGACCAGGCGGTGGCCGCCGCCCGCGCGGCCTTCACCGCTCCCGACTGGGCCCGGATGCGGGCCGCCGACCGGGGCAGGATCCTGTTCCGCATCGCGGAGGCCATCCGCTACCAGGGCGAACGGCTCGCCCGCATCGAGAGCCAGGACGTCGGCAAGCCGCTGCGCCAGGCCAAGAACGACGTCGAAGCGGCCGCCCGCTACTTCGAGTTCTACGCGGGCGTCGCCGACAAGCTCGGCGGCTCGACGATCCCGCTCGGCCCCGGCCTGATCGACTACACCGTCCGTGAGCCGATCGGCGTCTCCGGCCACATCATCCCGTTCAACTACCCACTCCAGAACACCGCGCGGGGCTCCGCCCCGGCGCTCGCCGCAGGCTGCACGGTCGTCCTCAAGCCGTCCCCCGAGGCGCCGCTCACCCCGCTGGAGATCGGCAGGATCGCCCTGGAATGCGGTCTTCCGCCGGGCGTGCTGAACGTCGTCCCCGGTGACGGCGAGACCGGCGCGGCCCTCGCCGGCCACCCGGACATCGACCAGGTCACCTTCACCGGCTCGGTACCGACCGGCATCAAGGTCGCCCAGGCCGCCGCCGCCAACGTGGTGCCCTCCGTCACCGAACTGGGCGGCAAGTCCCCGGTCGTCGTCTTCGCCGACGCCGACTTCGACCTGGCGCTCGGCGCGGTCGCCGCCTCCGCGTTCGGCAACGCCGGGCAGACCTGCTCGGCCGGCACCCGGCTGCTCCTCCAGCGCGGCGCCGAGGAGTTCCTGGACAAGCTCGTCGCGCACGCCGCCTCCCTCAGCATCGGCCCCGGTCTCAGTGACCCGGACGTCGGCCCTCTCGTCGCCGCACGGCAGCGGGACCGGGTCCTCGACTACCTGGAGCTGGCCCGCGAGGAAGGCGCCGTGGCACGGGCCGGCGGTGGCGCCCCCGCCGACCCCGAACTGGCCGACGGCTACTTCGTCCAGCCGACGGTCCTCACCGGCCTCGACAACCAGGCCCGGTGCGCCCGCGAGGAGATCTTCGGCCCCGTCGTCACCGTCATCGAGTTCGACGACCCGGCCGAGGCCCTGGAGATCGCCAACGACAGCCCGTACGGCCTGGCCTCGTACGTGTGGACGCGTGACATCGACAAGGCGATGCGGATGGCCGAGGGCATCCGGGCCGGCCAGGTCTATGTCAACGCCACCGGCGTCGGCACCGGCGTCGAACTGCCCTTCGGCGGCTACAAGCACAGCGGCTGGGGCCGGGAGAAGGGTCTCGAAGGACTGGCCAGCTACCTGCAGACCAAGAACGTCTGCATCGGGTTCGGGAACCGGTCATGAGATACCGGCGGCTCGGCGAGCGCGGCCCGACCGTCTCCGCGGTCGGCGTCGGCGGCAACAACTTCGGCGCCCGCCTCGACGAGGAGGGCACCAAGGCCGTCGTCCACGCCGCGCTCGACGCGGGGATCACCCTGTTCGACACCGCCGACATGTACGGCGGGGCCGGCGAACGGGGCGGCTCCCGCGGCGACGGCGAACGGCTCCTCGGCGCCGCGCTCAAGGGCAGCCGTGACCACGTGGTGCTGGCCACCAAGTTCGGCATGGAGATGAGCCGGGACGCCGACCTGTACGGCCCGCGCGGATCCCGCGCCTACCTGCGGTACGCGGTGGAGGCGTCCCTGCGCCGGCTCGGCACCGACCGCATCGACCTGTACCAGTACCACGAGCCGGACGGCGTCACGCCGCTGGAGGAGACGCTCGCCGCGCTCCAGGAGCTGGTCCACGAGGGCAAGATCCGGTACATCGGCTGCTCCAACCTCCCCGCCGAGCACATCACGGACGCCTTCGTGTCCACCCAGAACCGCTACCACCTGCTCGACCGAGGCGTGGAGCAGGACCTGATCCCCGCCTGCCTGCGCCACGGCGTAGGTCTGCTGCCGTACTACCCGCTGGCCAACGGCCTGCTCAGCGGCAAGTACCGGCGCGGCGAGCAGCCCCCGCCCGGCAGCCGGCTGTCCTGGCGGCAGGGCTGGCTCACCGATGCGGCCCTCGACACGGTCGAGGCGCTCACCGAGTACGGCGCCGAACGCGGCCTGACCCTCCTCCAGGTCGCGGTCGGCGCACTGGCGGCCCTCCCCGCCGTCGGCTCCGTCATCTGCGGAGCCATGACCCCCGAACAGGTCGCCGCCAACGCGGCGGCGGCCGACTGGACACCGAGCCCGGCCGACCTGGCCGCACTGGACGCGATCGTCGCCCCCGGCGAACGCGTCGTCTGAAGCCCCCACCCCGCACACACCGCTAGAGACCAAGGCTGGACACCATGCGAGAGATCGTCACCTTCGACGCCTATGCGACCCTGATCAACTTCGAGCTCGGCCCCACGACCCTGAAGGTCCTCGAGGACCGGCTCGATCTGGACAACCTGGACGTCGACGAGTTCCTCGACGACTTCCGCGTCATGCGCTTCCAGGCCGTCCTGGAGGCCTACCGCCCCTACCACGAGATCCTGCCCTCCAGCCTGCGCAACGCCATGCGCCTGCACGGCCTGGAGTACCGCGACTCCGACGGCGATGCCCTCGTGGACGCCGTCCCCACCTTCGGGCCCTTCCCCGAAGTCCCCGACGCCCTGCGGAAGCTGAAGACCAAGTACGAGATCGCCATCATCTCCAACACCGACGACAACCTGATCGCGCGGAACGTCGAGAACATCGGCGTCGATTTCGACTACGTCATCACCGCCCAGCAGGCCGGCGCCTACAAGCCCGACCGCCAGACCTTCAAGCACGCCTACCGGACCATGGGTGTCGAGCCCTCGCAGGTCATCCACGTCGCCCAGGGCTGGGAGTACGACCACATCCCGACCCGCGACCTGGGCCTGAAGCGCCGGGTGTGGATCAACCGCTACGGACGCAAGGGCAGCGCCGACTACCAGCCCTACGACGAGCTGCCCGACCTGTCGGGCCTGCCGAAGCTGCTCGGCTGCTGACCGACGGCGCACCGGCGAAACAGACCGAGAACACAGAGGACGCACGCCATGAAGCAGATCCCCTACTGGATGGACACAGCCCCCGCCCTGCCCGACCGTTCCGGGAAGGACCTGCCCGACGAGGCGGATGTGGTGGTGATCGGCGGCGGCCTCACCGGCCTGTCCACCGCCTACCACGCCGCCCGTAAGGGTGCCCGGGTCGTCCTGGTCGAGAAGGACCAGGTCGGTTCGGGCGCCTCCGGGCGCAACGGCAGCCACTGCAACCCCGGCATCACCATCAGCCCGGCCCAGGCCCGCCAGCGCTACGGGCAGGAGCGCGCCCGCGAGCTCTATGACGCGTTCCGCGTCGCTGTGGACCTCGTCGAGGAGATCGCGGTCAAGGAGAAGATCGACTGCGACTTCCATCGTGCCGGCCGCCTCGGCTTGGTCTGCAAGCCCAAGCACCTTGAGGGCATGCACGCCAAGCAGCGCGACCTGGCCGAGAACTTCGGCCACGAGACGGTCGTCCTGAGCAAGAGCGAGCTGCGCGCCGAGCTGGGCTCGGACTACTACCACGGCGCCCTGCTCGACCCGCTCGGCGCAGCCCTGCACGTGGGCAAGTTCGTCGTCGGCCTGGCGGACGCCGCCGAGCGTGCCGGTGCCGAGATCCACGAGCGCAACGCCGCCACCGGCCTCACGCGCCTGCCTGGCGGCGGCTTCGTGGTGGAGACCATGCGCGGCACCATTCGTGCCAAGCAGGTCATGGCGGCGACGGACGCCTACACCGACCAGTCGATGCCGTGGTTCCGCAAGCGGCTGATCAACGTCGGCAGCTTCGTCATCGTCACCGAGCCGCTGGGGGAGGCGCGCGCCAAGGAGCTCATCCCCAACGGCCGCCTGCTGGTCGCCCACAAGAACGTCGGCAACTACATCCGTCTCACCCCCGACAACCGCCTCGCCTTCGGCGGCCGGGCCCGGTTCGCCCCGTCCAACCCGGCGTCCGACGTCAAGAGCGGGGACATCCTCAAGCGGGAGATGACGGAGATCTTCCCGCAGCTGGCGGGGGTGCGCATCGACTACGTGTGGGGCGGCATGGTCGGCTTCTCCTGGGACCGCATTCCGCACGCGGGCGAGGTGAACGGCCTGTACTACTCCATGGGTTACTGCGGTCACGGCGTGCAGATGGCCACGTACATGGGCCGCGCGGTCGCCGAGATGATGGACGGCAACCCCGAGGCGAACCCGATGCGCGGCTTCGGCTTCCCGAAGGTGCCCGTCCCCCTCTACAACGGCACTCCCTGGTTCCTGCCGTTCGGCGGCGCCTACTACAAGGCGAAGGACCGTCTGCTCTGAGCAGGTACCGACACCGGTGACACCACGGGGGCCTTGCGCGCGGTGACGCGGAAGGCCCCCACCCCCCTCCCGAGACAAGGTCTCCAGCCTCATGAACAGCGTGACCCGCATCGAGCACGATCTGCTCGGTGACCGGGACGTTCCCGGCGACGCGTACTGGGGTGTCCACACCCTGCGCGCGACGGAGAACTTCCCCATCACCGGTACGCCCATCTCCGCCCACCCGCACCTGATCGACGCCCTCGCGGCCGTGAAGGAGGCCGCCGCTCTCGCGAACGAGGAGCTCGGGCTGCTGGAGCCGGCGAAGGCGGCGGCGATCGTCGGCGCGTGCCGGGAGATCCGCTCCGGCAAGCTGCACGACCAGTTCGTCGTGGATGTCATCCAGGGCGGTGCCGGTACGTCGACCAACATGAACGCCAACGAGGTCATCGCGAACCGGGCGCTGGAGCTGCTGGGCCGTGCCAAGGGCGAGTACCGGTACCTGCACCCCAACGAGGACGTCAACCTCGGCCAGTCGACGAACGACGTCTACCCGACCGCGGTGAAGATCGCCACGGTGTTCGCGGTGCACGGCCTGCTCAAGGCGATGACGGTGCTCCAGAACGCGTTCGCCCGCAAGGCGGTCGAGTTCCGCGGCGTGCTCAAGATGGGCCGTACGCAGTTGCAGGACGCGGTGCCCATGACCCTCGGCCAGGAGTTCTCCGCGTACGCCGTCATGATCGACGAGGACCGGTCCCGGCTTGCCGAGGCGGTGGAGTTGATCCATGAGATCAACCTGGGTGCCACGGCGATCGGCACGGGTCTGAACGCCCCCGCAGGGTATGCCGAATCGGCCCGCCGTCACCTGTCCGGCATCACCGGTCTGCCGTTGGTCACCGCGGCGAACCTGGTGGAGGCGACCCAGGACTGCGGCGCGTTCGTGCAGATGTCGGGTGTGCTGAAGCGGATCGCGGTGAAGCTGTCCAAGAGCTGCAACGACCTGCGGCTGCTGTCGTCGGGGCCGCGGGCGGGGCTGGGAGAGATCAATCTGCCGCCGGTGCAGGCCGGTTCGTCGATCATGCCGGGCAAGGTGAACCCGGTGATTCCCGAGGTCGTCAACCAGGTCGCCTTCGAGGTGATCGGCAACGACGTCGCCATCACCATGGCCGCCGAGGCCGGGCAACTCCAGCTCAACGCCTTCGAGCCGGTCATCCTGCACAGTCTGTCGGAGTCCATCACGCACCTGCGGGCCGCGTGCCTGACGCTCGCCGAACGCTGCGTGGACGGCATCACCGCCAACACCGAGGCACTGCGCCGCAGCGTGGAGAACTCCATCGGGCTGGTCACCGCCCTGAACCCGCACATCGGGTACACGGCGGCCACCGATATTGCCAAGGAAGCCCTGGCCACCGGCCGGGGTGTGGCCGAACTCGTACTGGAGAAGGGCCTGTTGCCCGCCGAGCGACTCGCCGGCCTCCTGCGCCCGGAGGCCGTCGCGGGCAGCGGCCAGGTAGTGGTCTGACGGGAATGAACATGAGACTCGAGAACGTCAATGCCGTCATCACCGGAGCGTCGAGCGGGATCGGCCAGGCGGTCGCGTCCCACTTCCGTCGCGAGGGTGCCAACCTCCTGCTGACCGGGCGGCGGTCCGAGCCGCCCGAAGAGCATCCGGACGACCTCTACCTCGCGGGAGACCTGAACGACGAGGACTTCGTCGCCCGGCTCGCCACCCGAGCGGCGGACCACCTCGGGGACGTCGCAGTGGTCGTCCTGTGCCATGGGCTCCAGGCGTCCGGCCCGCTCACGGACATGACCTACGACGCCGCACGCGACGTGCTCCACAGCAACCTGCTGAGTTCGTTCCTGGTCATGAAGCACCTGATGCCACTGGCTCCCGAGCGGGGAGCGTCGATGGTGTGCGTCAGCTCGCGACTCGGCATGGTCGGCATGCCGGACCAGACCCTGTACTCCGCCGCCAAGGGCGGCCTCATCGCACTCGCCCGCGGCGCCGCCATCGAATGGGCGCCCCGCAACATCCGCGTCAACGTGGTCGCGCCGGGTCTGACGATGACACCGCTCATCGAGGCCGCGTTCCAGCGCCGGCCCGACCCCGCCGCCTACCAGCGCCTCAGGGAGGACTCCATCCCGCTGCGCAGACTCGCCACGCCCGACGAGGTCGCCGACGCGGTTCTCTTCCTCGCCTGTCCGGAGTCGTCGTACGTCACCGGTGCCGTACTGCCCGTGGACGGCGGTTACACGGCGTTCTGAGCCCCGGCCCGGCACGGGCGCGACCGAAGGGAACCCACCCGTGGACGACGCTCACCAGTCCGCGTCGCTCCACTGCTCCAGCAGTGCTTCGGTCATGTCCGCGCCGGGCTCGGCGGACGTGCCGAGAAGTGACTGCTCGGTCCAGATCACCTTGCCGCGGGCCAGGTAGCGGGTGCCCCAGCGCTGGGTGAACTGGGCTACGAGGAACAGGCCCCGCCCACCCTCATCGGTGTCGGCTGCCCGGCGCAGGTGCGGAGAGGTGCTGCTGCCGTCGGCGACCTCACAGATCAGGCTGCTGCCGTCCCGGAGCACCCGCAGCCGTCTCGGCTCGGTGCCGTAGCGGATCGAATTGGTGACCAGCTCGCTGATCACGAGTTCGGTCGAGAAGGAGAGGTCCTCCAGGCCCCACTCCGTCAGGCGGCGGGCGACACCGGAGCGGATCCCGGCGACGGCCGCGGGATCCTCGGGCACCTCCCACTCGGCGACCAGGGAGGGGTCCAGCAGACGAGTCCGGGCGACGACCAGGGCGATGTCGTCGCTGGGGCGGGCCGGCAACAGGGCGTCGAGGATCGCCTGGCATGTTTCGTCCGGGGTCCGGCCGGGGCCTGCCAGGGCGTCACGCAGCTTGTCGATACCGGCGTCGAAGTCCCGGTTGCGGTCCTCGACGAGACCGTCGGTGTACAGAACCAGCTGGGAGCCCTCGGGCAGGGTGAACTCGGCGCTCTCGAAGGGCATGCCGCCGCCCAGCCCCAGTGGTGGGGAGACCGGCACCGGCATGTGCTCGACCGTGCCGTCCGGACGCACCAGGGCCGGTTCCGGGTGCCCGGACCTGGCGAGCGAGCACACACCGGCCACCGGGTCGTAGACGGCGTACAGGCAGGTCGCTCCCGTGATTCCTTCGCTGTCGTCGCCCTCACCGCCGTCACCCTCGCCGTCGACCCGGGTGACCAGCTCGTCCAGATGCCTGATCAATTCGTCCGGCGACAGATCGAGGGAGGAGAAGGTGCGCACCGCCGTGCGGAGCCGGCCCATGGTGGCGGCGGCGTGCAGGCCGTGTCCGACGACGTCACCCACCACCAGCGCGACCCTGGCCCCGGGCAGCGGAATGACGTCGAACCAGTCCCCGCCCACCCCGGCCCGGGCGGGCAGATAGCGGTGGGCGACCTCGACGGCGGACTGGTCGGGCACGGAGCGCGGCAGCAGGCTGCGCTGCAGGGTCACGGCGAGGGCGTGCTCGCGCGTGTAGCGGCGGGCGTTGTCGATCGCCACCGCGGCACGGGCGACCAGCTCCTCGGCGAACGCCAGGTCCTCCTCGCCGTAGGCCTCCTGCTCCACGCGCCAGAAGTTGACCATCCCCAGCAGCACGCCGCGGGCCTGGAGCGGCACGGCGATCAGGGAATGCAGACCGGAGTCCAGGATGCGCCGCGCGCGCTCGGGTGCCTTCGCCCCCCAGCCCTGCGAGGCGGTCAGGTCGGCGACCAGGACGGGCCGGCCGTCCTGGACGCTGACGGCCACGGGATTACCGGGCAGGAAGCGGATGAGCTCGCCCACCGGGGAGAGCGGCCAGGGCCCCTTGACACCGTGTACCGCAGTGCGGCGCATCTCGGGGCTCGGCCCGACCGGCTCGTCACCCTCCAGGACCGGATCCCGCAGGTCCACCGTGACGACCTCGGCGAACCGGGGGACCGCCACCGCGGCCAGTTCCTCGGCGGTACGCGTCACGTCCAGGGTGGTGCCGATGCGCACCCCGGCTTCGTAGAGCAGGCGGAGCCGTTCTCCGGTCACGGCCGCCCGGCCCGCCAGTGCCTGCAACTCCGTGGTGTCGCGCAACGTGGCCACACTGCCGCGTCCGCCGCCGTGCCCGTCGACGGGCCGGACATTGAGCGCGAGCAGCCGGTCACCGGCCAGATGGACCTCGTCGGTGACGGTCCGGCCCGAGCGGAGCAGGTCCGCGATCCCCGCCTCCAGGCCCAGGTCCGTGACCGGGCGCCGATCGGCGTCCGCGGGCAGCGCCAGCAGCCGCCGCGCCTCGTCGTTGGCCAGCAGCAGGCGTCCGTCGCCGCCGATGATCAGGACCCCTTCCCGCACCGAGTGCAGCACCGCGTCGTGGTGTTCGTACATCCGGGTCATCTCGGCAGGGTCCAGACCGTGGGTCTGGCGGCGCAGCCGCCGCGACACCAGGGCGGTACCGCCCATGACCAGCGCCAGTGCGCCGCCGACGGAACCGAGCAGGATCGGCATCTGGTGCCGCACGACGGCGTTCACGCTCTTGACGGTGACCCCGACCGACACAAAGCCGATGATCTTCTCCCCGTCGGTGTCGAAGACCGGCACCACGGATTCCACAGCCAGGCCGAGGCTCCCCTCGAAGTCCTGGGTGATGGGCCGCCCGGCAGCCGCCCCCTCGCGAAGGCCGAAGACATGCTCCCCGATCCGTTCCGGGTCCGGGTGGGTCCAGCGATATCCCCGCGGATCGATCGTGACGACGAAGTCGACGCCCGTCAGGGTGCGCGTCTCCTCCGCCCGGGGCTGGAGTACGGCGGTCGGGTCGGCCGACTTCATCGCCTCGACCGTCCCGGGGGCACGCGCGAAGGTCTGGGCGACCCCCAGCGAGAGCTGGCGGGCCTCCTGGGTGCCCGAGTACCGGGCCTGCAGGACGAGCGCCACGCCCGCCGCGGCGGCGAACAGGACGACCAGCGCCAACTGCCACAGGAACACCTGCCCCGCCACGCTGCGCGGACTCAGCATGGAACGCACCGGAGGTCTGGGCGGCGCGGCGGGTTCTCGACGATGATCCCCGCGCTCGCGCCCCGCGGAGGGGAATGCCGGCCGCCGGCTCCGGCGGCCGAAGAGACCGGACACCCGATCAGTGATGCTTTTCCTCTTCACGGGGCGTACCTCCCGGCACGGCACACAGGGGCGGCATCGGGAGGGCGAGGCCACCCGGACCAGGCCCTCTCCTGCCGTGTCAGGACCGCGCCCATTCCTGCCAGCGCTCGGTCACAGCTTCCTTGTTCTTCAGCCACCAGTCGACGTCGAGGTCGAAACCGGTGTAGAGGTGCTCCGGGGAGCTGGCCAGGTCCGCGGCCTCTCTGGGCAGGTTCTTGTAGGCGGCGGGCACGACCGGACCCATGGGGTAGATCTCAGCGAAGCCGGACTGTACCTCGGGCCGCAGGGCGAAGTCGATGAGCCGGTAGGCGGCGTCGACGTTCCGTGCGCCGTCGGGGATGCCGAAGCCGCTGCTCTGGCGGCGGGCGCCGTTCCACTGGTACGCGAGCGGTACGCCCCGCTCGATGAGCGCGCTCGGGCGGCCGTGCCAGACGCTGGAGAGGACGACCTCGCCGCGTTCCAGCAGGCGTCCCGGCGTGGCACCGTCGGCCCAGAATTCCCGTACGTCGTCCTTGAGGGCGTCGAGGACCCGGAAGGCCCGGTCGACGTCGAGGGGGTAGAGCCGGTCGAGCGGGACGCCGTCGGCGAGGAGGGCGAACTCCAGCTCCGGAGGGCCCGTGTCCGGGCTCTGCAGGGCACGGCCGCCCGGGAAGGCGCCCGTGTCCCAGAAGTCGGCCCATGACCGGGGCGCTCTCCCGCCGAACCGGTCGGTGCGGTAGGCCATGAGGCTGGCCCAGTAGTTCTTGCCGACGCCGTGCGAGGCGAGCAGGGAGTCGGCGATGCCCGCGTTCCTCGCGTTCTCCAGCCGGTCGTAGTCGATCTCCTGCGTGGCGCCGGCCTCCTTGAAACGAGCCAGCGCGATCATGTCGATGTCGATGAGGTCGAACTGCGGACGGCCTTCCTCGATCTGCGCGAGCATCTGCGCGTAACGCGGGATGTTGACCACATCGACCTGGATACCGGTCTCCTTGCCGAACGGCTCGTAGACCGCCTTGCGGTTCGCCTCGCCGTAGGCACCGCCGATGTCACGGACGACGAGGGTCTTGCTGCTCTCGGGTGCGTTCCCCTTCGGCTGGGCGCGGTCGCCGCATGCGGCGACGGAGGTTGCGGCGGCGCCCGCCGCGACTCCGCCGACCGCGCGTAGGAACGTCCTGCGGCCGATTCTGGCGTCCGTCACCGTGTGCCTCCCGCGAAGCCGGGGTTGCGGTGCCCACCGACGGGGCTGTTCACGGGGCGCCGCCCACGCTCGCCGGAGTGGACGGAAGCCGGTCATGGGCCAGCCGGGGCGAGGGTGAGCCCGGTCCCGCCATGGTAAGGCGATTCGATCGCGCAAGGCGTGGATCTCTCGCAGCGAACCGCGATCTCGGCAGGTGAGAGTCCACCCGCTTGCGCGCCGGATCTCCCCGGCTTCAGCAGCCGAGCAGGGCCGGCAGGCCGGACAGGTCGGGCAGCTCGTCGAAGGGCTGGTAGTCGGCGCTGCCGCGGGCGCCCATGGAGCCGTTGTGGCCGTAGCGGTTGATCCACACGCGGCGGGCGAGGCCGAGGTCGCGGGTGGGGATGAGGTCGTACTCCCAGCCCTGGGCGACGTGGATGACCTGGGCGGGGTCGATGTCCATGGCCTGGAAAGCGTACTCGAAGGCCTGCCGGGACGGCTTGTACGCCTTGGCCTGCTGGGCGGTGATGACATGGTCGAACTCGACGCCCATGTTGGCCAGGTTCTGGGCGATGAGGTCGTCGTCGGTGTTGGAGATGATGGCGATCTCGTACCGGGACTTCAGCGCCTCCAGGGCGGCCGGGACCTCGGGGTGGGGGCCGAAGGTGGGCACGGCCGCGACCAGGGCCTCGCCGTCGGACTGCCGGTAGTCCAGGCCGTGCAGACGCATCGCTGTTTCCAGGCTGACGGGCAGCAGCTCGCGGAAGGGGCGGTAGGCCTCCAGGACGGCGTGGAACCGCATGATGCGGAAGTCGTCGAGGAACTCGTCGACATTCAGACGGTCCAGGTCCAGCCGGTCGGCCAGCACCTTCAGGGTGGTGGGGCCGAGCTGGAAGTCGACCAGGGTGCCGTAGGCATCGAAGGTGACGATCTGGCGCATGATGTTCAACTTCTTTCCAGGCGTAAGGGGCATGTCGCGTGGGGGTGTGAGGGCCGGGGACGGCGAACACTGATCAGGTGGTCGGCGGCAGGATGACCACTGCTCCGATGCGATGAGCCTCGCTCCGGCTCCAGGTGTTGCGTCAGTGAAGCACCGTGGAGAATCCGGCAACAAGGGACGCGAGGCCGCGAGATCGACCGCCCATTTTGTGCCTGTGCACAATTTCCTGCTCGGTCACGGCCCTGGTCGGCTGCCTCGACCAGCCCAGCGAGCGGTGGATCAGGTCATCGTCGCCCGGAAGCGGGCGCCCGCGTCCGTCTCCAGCCAGGCCAGGGCGAGGACCAGCCGGGCGGCCTCGTTCGGTCGGGACAGCTTCAGCCCGGTCGCCTCTTCCGCGGCCTGCAGGCGATTGCCCACCGTGTTCCGGTGACGGTAGGTGCGTGCCGCCACCTCGGCGACGGAGCCCAGGTCGAGGTACCAGCGCAGGGTCTCGACGATGCTGTCGCTGTCGCGCAGCTGGAGCAGTGGGCGCAGCACACCGGTGGCCATCGCACCGGTGAGCTCCTCCTGCGCCGACATGATCGCCCCGACCCAGTGGCCCTCCACGTGCCGCACTCCGGGCTGTGCGGAGCTGCGGATCGCGGCACGTGCGAACCGGATGCCCCGCGCCGTCAGCGCGAGGCCGGGGACTTCCGCGACGCCGCAGCGCCACGGGGCGAAGGGCCGGAGCATGGCGAGCATGGCCTCCTCATCGCGCCGTCCGTGACCGATGATGCCGAGGAGTTCATCACCCATCCATCCGAAGTGACGTACCAGGCCGCCCCGTCGCAGCGCATCGTCGACCTGGGACACGGCAGGGTCACCGGTAGGAACGGATTCGACCACGACCACGGTCAGGGCGACGTTCTCGGAGAAGCCCAGCAACGTCGAGGCCTCGGCCACGGTGGCGGGGTCCTGCTCCCCTTCCAGGACCAGGCGGCTGAAGGCGCGGTTGCGCACCTCCGTACGCCGGCTCGCCAGATCGCGCTCGGTGCGGCGGTAGGCGTCGACGACCTCGACGCTGTTGGCGTCCGTCGCCTCCCAGACGCGGATCAGCCCGTCGAGGAAGTCGGGATCGGCGCTGATGCCGCGTACTCGCCCCTCCGCGAGCACGGCCTCCCACAGGGTCCTGAGGTCCAGCTGGAAGGAGTGCATCAGAGCGGTCAGGGGGAACGCCCGCTCCGCTCGCTCGCGTCCCACGTCCTCGGTGGCGCGCGAGACCGCCGGGGGCACGGGACCGCCGGCCAGCCGGGTCAGGGCGAGTTCGAGGGTTCGTCGCATCCCCTCCCGTTTCTGGACGGGGTCCCAGTCCGCCGACGCGTAGGCGGGCTCCTCGGCTTCCAGTTGCTGGAGAGCACGAGAGGTCAGTTCGTCGAGCCGTTCTTCGAGGAGCCGGCGCGCGATGGCCTGCACGGCGTCGTGACGGGCCTCGCCCTGACGGCGTCCCGGGCCGTTCATGAGGACCGCCTCTCCCGAGCGCAGCCGTCACCGGACGGGTCCGGGACCGACAGCGGGGCCGTCTCAGGCGCCGTCTCCGGGTGATGCCGCTGATATGCCGCTGGGGCTCTCTGGCAGAGATTGTGCACAGGCACAAAATACGGGGTCGAGGTCGCGGCCTCGCGTCCCTTGTTGCCGGATTCACCGCGGTGTTTCATCTGACGCATCACCTCGGGTCAGTGTCAGCGGTTCGCCAGGGAGAACGGGATCGAGATCACCGAGGACACCCCTGGAGAGTACGCCGAGCTCAAGGCGAGGGGCGAGGACCGCGAGGACACCGTTGGAACCGGCCGAGGCGCTGCGCGGCGTGCCGGCCGCCCATGTCACCTGGGACGCCATGACCGCCGCCGCCTGAGCTGATGCCCCGTCTCGATGAGCGCCCGGCCTGTGACGGACGGGCGACCTGACGACGAGAAAGAGAACGCACCGATGACCTCAGCGACCACCACCGGCCAGACCTCAGCGACCACCACCGGCCAGAACGGAACGACCGTCCCCGGGCACCCCGGCCCACTGCCGTCCTCGCTCCTCGACCATGTGCTGCGGCAGTCCTTCGGACTGGAGGGATATGTCCAGCACCCACTGGGAGGGGAGGTCGACCAGAACGTCCGGATCACCGGCGACGACGGCCTGCGCTACTTCGTACGGGTCACCCGCGCGGATCCTGACTCGGCCGACGTCCTCTGGCAGAACGCGCTCTTCCAGCATCTGGCCGCCACTGTTCCCGGCCTTCCGGTGCCACGGCTGGTCCCGACACGCGAGGGGGAGTTCCTCGCCACCGTCGTCCACGACGGCCGAACGCACGTGGTCCGCGTGATGAGCTGGCTCGATGGCCGGGTCCTGGCGGAACTCGACGACCACCCCCCGGCGCTTCTGCGTCAGCTGGGAGAGGCCGCCGGGCGGCTGAGCCTCGGACTCTCCAGCATGGAGCCACCGGTGGGCCTGGAACCGCACGACTGGGACATGCGCCGAGCCGCCGAGATCGTCGAGGCGTCGCTGCACGCCGTACAGGACGCCGAGCGGGTCGAGTCGGTGCGCACGATCATGGGCTGGTACGACGAGCTCCTGCCGGCATTGGACCGACTGCCGCGCAGCGTCGTACACCAGGATCTCAATGACGCCAACGTCCTGGCCGACGCCGACGAGGACGGGGTGCCGCGGATCTCGGGCATCGTCGACCTGGGCGACTCGCTCTACGGCGTGCGCGTGGCCGAGGTGGCGATCGCGGCGGGCTACGCCATGGTCCGCAAGGCCGACCCGCTCGCCGCGGCGGCCGAGGTCGTGGCCGGCTTCCACTCGGTGCTCCCCCTCACGGCCGAGGAACTGGCGGCGGTCCATCCCTTGGCGGCCGCCCGGTTGTGTATGAACGCCGTGACGTGGACGCGCCGGGTCGCCGAGAGCGACACGCCGTACGGGCGGGCCCGCATGCGACACACCTGGCCGGCGATCGCGCGGGTGGCCGAGGTCTGCCCCGACGTCGCCGAGGCGACGTTCCGGGTCGCGTGCGGGCTTCCGCCGACAAGGGAACAGCGGGGTCTGGAAGAAGTCCTGGGGGAGGGGACGGCCCTGGCCGGTGCCCCGCACGCACCGGCCCCGCGGCTGGTCGACCTGCGACCCGCAAGCGACCTCTACGACGAAGTCGACTGGCACGACGCGAGGGCGGTGCGCGCGCGCATCGACGACGTCCTCGACGGACGACGGCGACGAGGCTACGTGCCCCACCTCAGCGCGTCGCTGCTCCTGGGGGACCGGCGCCGCCCGGGAGCCGACGAGCCCGCGACGGTCCAGGTCGGCGGCTCGCTGATCGTGGCCGACGCCGAGGAGGTTCGCAGCCCGCTGTCTGGCGTCGTCGAAGCCCGCGGTGGCGCCGGGACGCCGTTGGTGCTGCGACACGCGGTCGAGGGGCTGGAGTTCTGGACGTGCTGGTGGGGACTCGACGACACGCCGCCCGTCGCGGCGACGGTCCCGGCCGGGGCGCTGTTGGGACGCGCCCGCGCGAGCGGGGAAACGGATCCGCTCGGGCCCTGCGTCCAGGTACAGGTCCACCGCACCGCGCGGATGGCCACATGGCCGCCGCCCCGTGTCGTGCCGCCCTCCGCACGGCAGGTGTGGAGCCACCTGTCACCCGACCCCGCCCGGCTCCTCGGGTTCACCGAAGCCCCCGCCGCGGTGCCCACCATCGACGACGTCGTCTCCGTGCGCCGTCGCCACATCGCTCGCTCCCAGCGCAACTACTACCGCACCCCGATGAACCTCGTGCGCGGGCGGGACGTGTGGTTCCACGACGAGGACGGCCTGGCCTATCTGGACTCGCTGAACAACGTCACCCACGTCGGCCATGCCGAGCCACGGGTGACGGCCGCCGCCACCCGGCAGCTGCGCAAGCTCAACACCAACAGCCGTTTCGTCTACCCGCAGATCGCCAGTTACGTGCAGAAGCTGGTGGCCACGCTGCCCGACCCGCTCGAGGTCGTCTTCCTCGTGTGCAGCGGCAGCGAGGCGAACGACCTGGCGCTGCGGATCGCCCGCCAGGTGACGGGTCGTCAGCACATCGTCAACATCGACGGCGCGTACCACGGAAACACCGGTGTGGTGACCGGGATCAGCCCGAATCGCTACAAGGGCCCCGGCGGCGCCGGGGCGCCCGCGACCACCCACGAGGTAGTCATCCCGGACCGCTACCGCAGTACTTACGGGTACGACGACGCGAACGCCGGAGTCAAGTACGCGCGCGACGCCGCGGCCGTCATCGAGCGGATCACGGCCGACGGCCGGCCCCCCGCCGCCTTCATCGCCGAGTCCCTGATGGGATCGGGTGGGAACATCGTGTTCCCCGACGGCTACCTCGACGGCGTGTTCGCCGCTGCCAGGCGGGCGGGTGCCCTGTGCATCTCCGACGAGGTCCAAGTCGGCGTCGGACGGCTGGGGCCCTGGTGGGGCTTCGAGCTCCAGGGGGTGGTCCCGGACATCGTCACGATGGGCAAGCCGCTGGGGAACGGGCATCCGCTCGCGGCGGTGGTCACGACTCGGGAGATCGCCGACGCGTTCGACACGGGCATGAAGTACTTCAACACCTTCGGCGGCAACCCGGTCTCCTGCGCGATCGGCGAGGCCGTGCTCGACATCGTCGAGCAGGACGGGTTGAGGGAGAACGCCGTGAGCGTGGGCGGGTACTTCGCCCAGTCGCTGCGCGAACTCCAGCGACGCCAACCGCTCATCGGTGACGTACGGGCGGAAGGGCTCTACCTCGGCGTCGAACTGGTCCGCAACCGCACCACCAAGACGCCGGCCACCGAGCAGGCCTTCATGGTCACCGAGCTCATGAAGGAGCGCGGCGTCATCGTCTTCCCCAACGGTGTGCACGACAACGTACTGAAGATCAAGCCGCCCATGACCTTCCGCCGCGAACACGTGGACCTCTACGTCGACGCGCTGGACGAGGTCCTGTCCCTGCCCGAGCTGCGCTCGGCCGTTCAGTCCTGAGCCGGGCAGGGCGCCCTGCCTCGTCGTACGCGATCCCAGCGCCGGCCGCCGCTGGGATCCAAGAGGGCGGAATCCGTCCAGTGGCCGTTGCACCTTCCGTAGCGGCATGTGGTCCTGTGGACCCGCGCCCCGATGTCTTGAGGAAGGTCCCCGCTCATGCATTCGTCCTTCGTGCCGCCCCGTCAGGTCAGGATCGGTGACGCGGCGGCCTTCGTCGGCAGCACGCCGCGGGCGATTCGCCATTACCACGAGATCGGGCTGCTCCCCGAGCCTGAGCGGGGCGGCGATGACCGCCGGCGTTACGGGTACGAGGACATGATCCGCTTGCTGTGGATCCGCAGGATGGCCGACGCCGGGATCGCCCTGGACGACATCCGTGACGCCTTCACCACCGGCCCGGCTTCCGACGGTGCGGACAGCCAAGACGCCATCGCGGGCCTCCTGGAGCGGTTGGCGGAAAGCCTCGCCGAGCGGGAGGCGGAAGTGCGGCGGCAGCGGGCCGCCGTGCAGCGGATGCGTGCCGAAGGCAGCCGGACGGGTCTGCTCTCCGACTTCGTGACCGACCGCCTCAAGAGCCTGCCCGAGGGCTCGCTGCGCCAGGCGGACCTGGACAGTCTGCTGGTCACCGAGCGGATCTTCGGCCCGCTCGGCGCGGCCGTCCAGGCCACCCGCTTCGTCGCCCTGGCCACGCATCCCGCTCTGCGCGCGGAGTCCGACCGCCTCGATGACGCCGAGGAGGCACTCGATGACAGTGTCGCCGTCGACGATCCACGCGTGGCTCAAGTGGCCGCCGAGCGGCACGCCTTCGAAAGCGCCCTGCACGCCGTCATCGAGCAGTCCGGCCTGGACGAGGACGACGATGCCCTCTTCGACGCCTGGGACACGCGGGAAGCCGACTCCATGAGCGCGTTCGCGGCCGTCGGCAAGATGCCCTACGACTTCTCCCCGGCCCGCCTGCGCTGTATGGAACTGGCGGAAGAACTCTCCGCCCAGGACTCGCCCGCTCCCTCGGTCCGATCAGGCACTTGAGGCGGTCGATGCACCAACGGCAGCCGTCCACCAGGCGATCACTCGGGCTGCCATCGCTTCCGGCTGGGCGGCCAGAGGGTCCAGGCCGAAGTGATCCTCCAGTTCGTGCCGCAGGAAGGCACCGATCTCCGTCCGGTCGGCGCGCCCACGGAGCCGCTGGAGCAAAGGGGCGAGCAAGCAGTCGTACTCGTCCCGCACATCGTCGGCTACACCGATCGGGTCCCACTCATTGAGCAGGTGCCGCAGGTCGTTCTCGATGGCAGGGGTTTCAGGTCGCATCGCTCAAGAGTGCCACCGGGAACGACCCCCGGCATTCGCCCCCACCGCGTGACCGGCACCACGCCGGCAGCGGGCATGGCGCCGGTCATGCGGTGGGCAGTGATCCGGAGTCAACCTCGTGGAAGGACCGTCGTGACCGCTGAGTCTCCCCCCATACCCAGGGCCGCGGGTTCCCTGCCGTTCCTGGGTCACATGATTCCGCTCATCCGCGACAACCTCGGATTCATCGCCTCCCTTCGCCGGGACTACGGGCCCCTCGTCGAGATCACCTTGCAGCCCGGCACCCGAACCGTCATCGTCCAGGACCCGGACCTCATCCAGGTCATGCTCAAGGACCTCGGGCCCCACCTCGACAAGGGCCGGTTCTTCGAGAAGATGGGACAGCTCCTCGGCGACTCCGTGGTCACCGCCGCAGGGCGGGTGCACCGCGACAAACGCCATCAACTGCAGCCCGCCTTCGCCCGCGACGAGATCGCCCGCTACGTCGACAAGATGCGCGACGAGGTCACCGCCGCCGTCGACAGCTGGACGCCAGGCCAGGCCTTCGACGTACGGGAGGCCATGGTCAAACTCTCCCTCGACATGCTCGCGAAGACCGTCCTGTCCGACAGTCTCGACGACAGCGCCTTCCGCCGCGTGCGCGAGGATCTGTCGGTCGTCATGGCCGGCGTCGGCGCCCGCGTCATGATGCCCGACTGGGTCGAGAGCCTGCCCCTGCCCGCCAACCGCCGCTTCAACAGGGCCCGGGACGCCGTACGCGCCACCATCGAGGACGCCGTCGACACGTTGCAGGCTGAGCGCCGCGCCTCCGGTGACAACGGCGCCGACGACATGCTGTCCATGCTCCTGCGGGCGAACATGACCAGGCACCAGATCTGCTCCGAGATCCTCACCCTGGCCGTGGCCGGTACCGAGACCACCGCCTCCGTACTCTCCTGGACCCTCTACGAGCTCACCCGGCACCCCGGCATCGAGGCCCGCGTCCTCGCCGAGCTCGACCATGTCCTTGCCGACCGCCCCGTGACCTTCGAAGACGTCGTCAGGGCCAAGGGCGAGGCCCGCCTGCCGTATCTGCATCGTGTCCTCGACGAAGTGCTGAGACTTCACCACACCGGTCTTCTGGTGACACGACGCACCCTCACCGAGACCCGACTGGGCCGGTGGACGCTGCCCGCCGGCACCGAACTGGCGTACTGCCAGCACGCCCTGCACCGCGATCCCGCCCTCTTCCCCGACCCGCTGTCGTTCAAGCCCGACCGCTGGCTGGACACGGAGCAGCCGCCGCCGTCCGGTGCCTACCTGCCGTTCGGCCACGGCAAGCACAAGTGCATCGGTGACTTCTACGCACGCGCCGAGCTGATCACGGCCGTGGCCACGATCCTGCGGCGCAGGCGCTTCGACCTGGCCCCGGGCCGGACGGTCCGGCCGGTGGGCGGGGCGACGGTGCGGCCGGGAAAGATGGTGATGACCGTCCAGGCGCGCGAGACCCCCGCACCCGCACGCACCTGACCGTCGAGCCGGAAGGGGAAATGGGCCTGCTGAGTCAGGCGCACGACCGCCTGTGCGGTGCACGTGCAAGGGGCATCTCCGGGTCGCATCGAGGGCTGCTCAGGGGACCCGGGGGCTGGTGAAACCGGCTGCATCGCCCCGATCGACGCCGACGACCCCGCGCGATCCACGCGCGCCCCCGCGCTCACGCCGGATCGTCGGCCCGCCTGTCCCGGACCCGCTGGGCGACATCCCGCAACTTGACGTTGTGGTGCTGGGAGATCTTCCGCAGCACGCCGAAGGCCTCCTCGTCGCTCATCCCGTGGCGTTCCATGAGGATGCCCATGGCCTCGCCGATGGCGTGCCGGGTCTTCAGGGCGTGTTCGAGCTGGTCGATGGTGCGGGCGTCGGCGAGGGCGACCGCGGCGTGCGAGGCGAGGAGCCAGCCGGCGGTCGCGATGTCCTCGGTGAAGGTGCCCGGGCGGCGGGCGTACAGATTGAGCGCGCCGAAGTCCTCGTCGTGGGTGTAGAGCAGGACCCCGGTCATGCTGCCGATGCCCAGTTCGCGCGCGGCCTCGGCGTAGCGGGGCCAGTCCGGCTGGGGCCGGGTCATGTCGGCGATCCGGAACACGCGGTCCCCCTCGGCGCGCCGGGCGAGGTCGAAGCACGGCCCCTCGCCCAGCTCGCCCTGCCAACGGTCGGACTCCTCGACCATGTCGCCGTGCGAGGCCAGCGTCACGGCGCGGCCCTTGCGCACCGCGAGGATCCCGGCGGCGTCACAGCCGTCCACCAGCTTCACGGCCGACACCGCGATCTCGTCCAGCGTCTGCTGCAGCGACTCCTGCTTCAGCAGGTTCCGCGCGAGCAGGGCCATCTCCTCGGCGAACCTCTGCCAGTCCATGCCTCACCGCCCGCGTCGATCACCTGTACGACCACTCTACGCACAGCCTCGTACCCCCACGAGATCACACAGGGCGTATGTCGCCGACGGCCCTGTCCCATAACCTCGTTCATGGAGGCCCCAGGGGCCACAGGGTTCACCATGAGGAGGCGAGGGTGCTCGGTAGGAGCACGGGGGTGCGGTTGTTCGCGGGTGCCGTACTGGCGCTCTGCGTGGCGCTGATCGGGCCCAGTGCGCCGACCGGTGCCCTCTTCGCCGGGGCCCAGACCGCGGAATCCGCCCGGGACGTCGTACCGAACCGGGTCATGACGTGGAACATCTGCAACCCCTGCGAGGTGAGCGACGTCGACCGGGCCGCGGAGATCGCCGCCGCCGCGCCCCAGGTCATCGGCTTGCAGGAGGCATGCGTACGCGACGTCGAGAGGATCCGGGAGTACCTGAAGAACCTCCACGGGCTCGTCTACCACGTCGAGTACGGGTCGGTGCTGCGCAAATGGGGCCGCTGCGGGGGAGCCCCGTGGAATCCGGGGGCCTTCGGCCAGGCGATCCTCTCCGCGACCCCGATGACGGACCCCGTCAACGTGGAGTATCCCGACGGCGGCTCCGAGGACCGCGGGTACATGGCCGTCACCACCACCGTGGGCGACGAGTCCGTCCGGGTCTTCAACACGCATCTCGCCCAACGGCGTCAGGAGACGGTCCGGGCCGGCCAGACGCGCGTCCTCGCCGCGGAGGTCGCCCGGCACGACCGGGCGATCCTGCTCGGCGACTTCAACGCCGTGCCGGACTCTCCCGAGCTGACCGGGATCTGGGCACTGGCCACGGACGCGGACCCGCAGTGCCGCCCGTCGCCCGTCGGCACCTGTCAGCCCACCACCGACTGGCAGAGCAAATTCGACTACGTGTTCCTGCGCGGCTTCGTCCCCCTCAGGCACCGCGTGCACCCGACGCCGTACTCGGACCACCACCCGCTGCACACCGACGTCGACCCGGTCTGAGCCCCAGCGCCCCCGCACGCGCCGGGACACCGACCACTCTCGCCCGGCCCGACCCGTCCGGATCCACGGCACCGCAGGTCAGCCGTCCGTACGGCCCGCGGACCAGGTCGCGCGTCGCCGGGCGACGTGGAATTTTCTGTCGTATGGGCATACGGGGAGGCAGGCACCAGGGCATGCCGGCGGCAGGGACGCCGGCCCGATCAGCAGGGAGGCCGCGATGACGGGGCCGGAGCACACGGAGACCGTTCACGGGCCGTCCGTGCCGACAGCGTCCGTCGTGCTGGCCGGCACCCTGGAGGCCATCGGCTCCGCCGCCTACGTCGTGGACGAGCAGGGCTGCATCATCGCCGCGAACACCCGCGCCGAGCAGCTCCTCGGCCGGTCCTCCGACGAGCTGACCGGGCATGACGCGCACGACCTGCTGCACCGCGGCCCGCAGGGGCAGCCCCTGCCGCGAACCCAGTGCGCCATGCGGCAGGCCTTCCACGCCGGGCGCACCGCCCAGGCCGACGAGGACTACTTCGCCCGCGCCGACGGCACCGTCCTGCGCATCTCCTGGCTGATCACCCCGTACGACGTGGGCGGCCGCCACGCCGGCACGCTCGTCGTCTTCCACACCCCCGACCACGACCGGGTCCCCGACCCGCTGCCGGAGCCGGCGGCCCAGCCGCTCTCGGAGCTGCACCGGCTGGCGCTGCTCGCCGAGACCACCGCGCAGCTGACCTCCACCCTCGATGTCGACGAGGCGCTGCGCAGGCTGGTCGCGCTGGTCCTGCCCCGCCTCGCGGACTGGGCGGTCGTCGACCTGATCACCGAGCGCGACGAGGTGTGGCGGACCGTCGTGGTCCACGCCGACGGCGAGACGTTCACGCACCGCGAGGACCTCCAGGGGCCGATGCCGCCGGTCCCCGAGGAGTCCCCGATGCCGCTCTCCAGGGCGCTGCGCGGCGTCGCCTCCAATCTGGCCGGACCGCAGACCTACCAAGGGCCGCCGGACTCCGGCATCGCGGTCGAGCAGCGCCGCCTCTTCGACGCCACGGGCATGCACTCCGCTGCCATCGCGCCCATCCGCAGCACCCGCGCGGTCCTCGGCGCGCTCACCCTGGGCCGCGACGAGAACCCGGCGCCCTTCACCCCCGTGGACCTTCCCCTGATCGAGGACATCGCACGCCGGGCGGGACTCGCCCTCGACAACGCCCGCCTCTACCAGCGCCAGCGCAAGGTCGCCGAGACCATGCAGAACCACCTGCTGCCGCAGATGCCGGGTGTCGCGGGACTGCAGATGACGGTCCGATACCTGCCCGCACCGGACGCCTCACAGGTCGGCGGCGACTGGTACGACGCCTTCCCCCTGTCCGACGCGTCCACCGCCCTGGCCATCGGGGACGTCGTCGGCCACGACCTGGAGGCGGCGGCCGGCATGGCGCAGGTCCGCAACATGCTCCGCGCCTACGCCTGGTCCCAGCACGAACCGCCCAGCCGGATCATCGAACGGCTCGACGAGGCGATCCAGCACATCACCGACGTCACCATGGCCACGACGATCTTCGCCCGGGTCGAACCGGGCGACGACGGCCACTGGCAACTGTCCTGGACCAACGCCGGTCACCCCCCGCCGCTGCTGATCAGCCGGGACGGTCTGGCCGAGTACCTCACCGACGGCCACGGCATCCTGCTGGGCACCCAGACCGGCACCCGGCGCCCGGACGCCACCGCGAAGCTCCCGCCCGGTTCCACCCTGGTGCTGTACACCGACGGGCTCATCGAGGCGCCCCGCCGCACCCTCGACGAGGGGCTGAATCAACTGCGCCAGCACGCCGCCGCCCTCGCCCACCGGCCGCTGGCCTCCTTCACCGACCAGCTCCTGCGCCGCGTCCGGCCCGCCGGGAACGACGACGACGTCGCCGTCCTGGCCCTACGCGTCCCCGGCACCTGACGGGCCGCCGGTTTCACCCTGGAGGGGACACCGCGCCGCCGCGCGCCCGACAGCGCGAACCGGGCCCGCCGTCCGGGGTGTCACCCGTTCGTACGCGCCGGCCAGGGCGTGAGCGGCGGGGCACGGCCAGCATGGACGGTGCCGGGGCGCCCGCACCGGCAGCCCGGTGCTGTCCGGCGCGGCGCGCGGCTGTCGCTGCCCGTACGCGTGAGGGAGAGGTATGACCGAGACCGACGAGGCCGGGGCCATCTCTGCCGGGGCCGCGTGGCCCTCGGAGCACCGCGACCCGAGTACCGGCATGGTCGACCTCCGGCGCGTCGGGGCGAACCCCGACTTCTGGTACCCGGTCGCCCTGTCGAAGAACGTGCGCAGGAGACGGGCGTTCGCGACGGCCTTCGCCGGTGAGCGCATCGCCCTCTACCGCGGGGAGAGCGGCACGGTGTACGCGCTGGAGGACCGGTGCGCCCACCGTCAGGTGCCGCTGAGCATGGGCGTCGTGGAGGGCGAGGCCCTGCGCTGCTGCTACCACGCCTGGGCCTACCGGGGCGACGGGCGCATCTCGCAGATCCCGTACCTCTCCAAGGGCGACGGCCGGCCGCCGCGCGGCGTGCGCGGCTACCCCGTCCGCGAGGCGTACGGCCTGGTGTTCGTGTTCCCGGGCGACCCGGACAGGGCGGCCACCACCGCGCTGCCGGACCTGCCGGCGTTCGGATCGCCGCGGTACAAGACGATGACGTACTCCCGTACCGTGCGCTGTCACTACTCGTTCATGCACGAGAACCTCCTCGACATGAACCACCAGTTCCTCCACCGGGGCGTGGTCGGCAGACTCCACCCCGAACTGCTCGACTTCCGGACCGACGAGCGGTCGGTGGAGGCCAGGTACCTGTTCAGCCACGCCGGGGGCAAACGCAACCGCGGTGCGAGTCTGCTGGCCGCCGAGGGTATCGGCGGCAACGACTCCCGGGACGTCATGACGATCCGCACCACGTACCCGTACCAGACCCTCGACCTGGTGCCGGAGAACGCCGAGCGGCCGGCCTTCCGGCTCTGGGTCGCCTACGTGCCCGAGGACGCCGAGCAGCGCCGATGCCACACCTTCGGCCTGCTCATGATCGAGAAGCCCCGGGTCCCCGGCGCCCTGCACCTGGCCTGGCCGCTCATCCGGCGCTTCACCGAGCGCGTCTTCGCCGAGGACCGGATGGCCGTCGAGGCCGAGCAACGGGCGTGGGACGAGCAGGGCGAGGACCGCAACCGTGAGGTGTTCTCCCTGATCCTGGACGTCCGCGAGGTCCTGCGCACCAACGGCGTCCCCCTCCGCCCCCGGGGCGCGTGCGGCGCCGCCTCGCTGTGCGACGGACAGGATCGCGGGCCGTCACCCGCGGCGGGCGCCGGCGGCTGCACCCGCTAGGCCGCTCCAGATCGCTTCGGGCCGCGGCGTCCCGGCACCGAGGCGCAGCGCGGGCACACGCGCCGCACCCGGTCCGCGGCGCCGCCGGACTCCGGGAAGGTGTCCGGCCGGCCCCACGTGCGGGAGGCGGACCAGCCAGGAGCGGCTGAGGGACAGACCGCAGACCGTCTCGTTGCGGCCAGGCTCCCAGGCGTGCACCTCACCGGAGGGCAGCCGGCGCCGGCCCTCCTCCTCGTCGGTCCACTGCCCGGACGCCGCGAGGGCGTACCGCTTCGCGCGGGTCACGGCGGCTCAGCCCGCCGGGTGGTCGACGTGCAGCCGCACCTGTTCCTCCAGCCGCCGCAGGCTGGTGTCCAGGGCATCGGCGACCGCACGCTCGCCCGGGTCGTGACCGGTGTCGAAGAAGGACAGGTGCACCGTCACCTCGCTGGCGCCGCCGTCGAGACCGGCGACCTGGAGCCAGCCCGCGTAGCCGCCCTGGTCACGGGTGCCCCACTCGAGCCGCATCTGCTCGCGCCGGGCGCGCAGCACGGCGGAGGTGTCCTCGTCGGTGCGGTCCTCGTGCACGGTGACGGCGGGCAGTTCCTCCGCCTCCACGTGCAGGGCCTCCGGCAGCCAGCTGTCCAGCCGGCCGACGTTCGCGGCCTGGTCGAAGACCTGCTCGGGCTGTGCGGGCATCGTGCGGGAACGTTCGTACTCGGTCATCGCCTTACCGGCCTCGCCTCGACAGTCGTAGCGCGCACCGCGTTCCCGGCCTGAGCGGACCCAACCGTGCGCTGCCCCGCCCGCGACGGCGGACGGGGCAGCGCACGGGGCAACTCATGGGGGTTCAGAACTTGGGCTGGGGGGACTGCGCCTGGACGAGTTCCTCCGCCTCCGCCTCCGTCTCCACCGACGGCGGGGAGCCGGCCAGCGGCTGGTTGGCGGTCTCCCGCATGCACAGCACCGCGACGACCCCGATGACCGCGGCGCCCGTGGCGTAGTACGCCGGCATGAGGGTCGAGTCGAACGCGCCGATCAGAGCGGTGATCACCAGCGGGGTCGTGCCGCCGAAGATCGAGGTGGCCAGGTTGTAGGCCACCGAGAGCGACCCGTAGCGCACATGGGTGGGGAATATCGCCGGGAGCGCCGCCGACATCGTGCCGAGCATCGGCAGCAGGGACAGCCCCATCAGCAGCAGGCCCAGGGCGATAAGGACGATGTTGCCCTGCCGGATGAGCAGGAACGACGGCAGGGAGAGGAACAGGAAGCCGAGCATCCCCGCCATCAGCAGCGGCTTGCGCCCGAAGCGGTCCGAGAGCCGCCCGACCTGGTTGATGAGGAGCATCTGCAACACCATCACCACGACCAGGATCAGCAGGCCGTGGTTGGTGCCGTAGCCCAGCTCGTCGGACAGGTACGTCGGCATGTACGACAGCAGCATGTAGTCGGTGATGTTGTACGCCGCGACCAGCGCGAGGCACAGCAGCAGCGGCCGCCAGTACCGGGTGAAGATCTTGCCGAGGTCGGCGGCGGCCGAGGTCTCCACGGCGTCGGCGGCCTCGGTCGCCTTCACCTGACCGCCCTCCAGCTTCTGGAAGGCGGGCGTCTCGTCCAGCTTGAGCCGCAGGTAGAGCCCGATCAGGCCGAGCGGGGCCGCGACCAGGAACGGCACGCGCCAGCCCCACGACAGCATCTGGTCGTCGCTGAGGAGCATCTGCAGCACCACGACCAGGCCGGAGGCGCCGACGTAACCGGCGAGCGTGCCGAGCTCCAGGAAGCTGCCGAAGAAGCCGCGCCGCTTGTCCGGCGCGTACTCGGCGATGAACGTCGAGGCACCCCCGTACTCCCCGCCGGTCGAGAAGCCCTGCACCAGCCGGAAGAAGATCAGCAGGGCCGGGGCCCACAGGCCGATCACGGCGTGCGAGGGGACCAGGCCGATGGCGAAGGTGCCCACCGCCATCATGATCATGGTGAGGGAGAGGATGCGCTTGCGGCCGACCTTGTCCCCGAGCGGCCCGAAGACCATGCCGCCGAGCGGACGCACCAGGAAGGCCACCGCGAACGTCGCGAACGAGCCGAGCAACTGGGCGGTGTCGCTGCCCGAGGGGAAGAACACCTTCCCGATCGTCGACGCCAGGTAGCTGTAGATGCCGAAGTCGTACCACTCCATGGCGTTGCCGAGGGCGGCGGCCTTGGTGGCCCGCTTGACCGACGCCTCGTCGGTCACGGTGATGTCGCTGCGGCGCAGCTTCGGGTGACGCCGTTTCTCGATCGCCCGGAACAGCACGCGGTGTCGTCTCACAGCCGCGGGATCCACCGACTCGTCGTTGTCGGGCGCCGCCATCACGTGTTTCCTTTCGCCGGTCGCATTCCCAAGCAGAACGCCTGCACAGATCTCGCGCGCTCAAACGAACTCCTTCGCGCGGCATCCGGACGACCACGGAGCGTGATGCGGAGGTGCTCGGTGCGAGAGGCGGACCGGCGTACCGTCCGGGAGGATCTCCGGGACGGGGGTGTGCCCGTGCCCCGGCGGGGGAACCTGACTCGCCGGGCGGGTGCCCGGTGAGAGGAGCCCAAGTGACAGCGTCGGCGGCGGGCGGCCGGAACCAGGGCGAGCCGCGGGACGGGTACGAGCCGGACCCGAAGCGGTGGCGGGCCCTGTGGGTCACGCTGGTCGCCGGTTTCATGAGCCTGCTGGACGTGTCGATCGTGGCCGTCGCCCTGCCCACCGTCCAGCGGCAGCTGGACGCCTCCGCGGCCGAGGTGCAGTGGGTGGTGTCCGGCTACGCCCTCTCCTTCGGCCTCGCCCTCGTCACCGCCGGACGCCTCGGCGACGCCTTGGACCGGCGCCGCATCTTCCTGCTCGCCCTCAGCGGCTTCGTGCTCTTCAGCGCGGCCTGCGGAGCGGCCCCGACCATCACGCTGCTGGTGGTGGCCCGGATCGCCCAGGGCCTGGCGGCCGGCTTCATGGCCCCGCAGAACTCCGCGCTCATCCAGCAGATGTTCCGCGGCGGCGAACGCGGCCGGGCCTTCGGGTTCTTCGGCGCCACCGTCGGCATCTCCTCCGCGGTCGGCCCCCTCACCGGTGGCCTGATCCTCGCCCTGGCCGACGGCGCCCAGGGCTGGCGCTGGATCTTCTACGTCAACGTCCCCATCGGCATCCTCGCGGTCCTCCTCGGCCGCCGTCTGCTGCCCCGCACCGCGCGCTCCGGGCGGGAACACGTGGACCTGCCCGGTGTCCTGCTCCTCGGCCTCGGTGTGCTCGCGCTCATGTACCCGCTGGTCCAGGCGGAGACCGGCGGCCTCACCCGGCTGTGGTGGATGTTCCTCGCGGGCGCCG
The DNA here is from genome assembly GCF_042959065.1 of Streptomyces sp. NPDC007929. NCBI lineage: Bacteria > Bacillati > Actinomycetota > Actinomycetes > Kitasatosporales > Streptomycetaceae > Streptomyces > Streptomyces sp. NPDC007929. Next base: position 31,176 of record NZ_JBIBKD010000021.1, read on the forward strand.
CGCTGCTCCTCGTCTTCATCCGCCGCCAGCGCAGGCTGCTGGACCGAGGCGCCCAGCCGCTGCTCGATCCACGCCTGTTCACCACCGTGCGCGGCTACGCGGTCGGCGCCGGCGTCGGCACGCTGTACTTCATCGGCTTCAGCGGGGTCTGGCTGGTCTTCGCCCTCTTCTACCAGCACGGCCTGGGCTTCTCGCCGCTGGAGTCGGGCCTGGCCGTGACCCCCTTCGCCCTCGGCTCGGCCGTCGCGGCCGCCGTGTCCGGGCGGCTCGTGGACCGGCTCGGCCGCCTGCTCACCGTGGGCGGGCTCACCGGCGTGATCCTCGGCCTGGGCGGCGCCGCGCTGCTGCTGCGCTTCGCGCCCCTGGACATCGCGCCCTGGATCGCCGCCCCGGTCCTGTTCCTCGGCGGGGTCGGCGGCGGGTGCGTGATCTCCCCGAACATCACCATGACGCTGCGCGACGTGCCCGTGCACATGGCGGGAGCGGCGGGCGGCGCCCTGCAGACCGGCCAGCGGCTCGGCGCCGCCGTGGGCACCGCCGCCCTGCCCGGCCTCTACTACCTGGTGCTGGGCAACCGGAGTGACGACTACCGCGGCGCGCTCTTCCTCGCCATGACCGCCGGGCTCCTCGGCATGGCCGCGTCCCTGGCCCTCGCGGCGTACGACTGGCGCCGCGACCGGCGCACGCGCGAGCCACACCGGGAGTGCCCGGACGATGTGGCCCACAACCCGGTCCACGCCAAGCAGCCCTGAGCGGCAGCGCGACTGGCAGGGCGACGCCGTGCTCCGGGTGCCCGGACGACGCCCCGCACCCGAGGGGCGCTCACGCCGCCCGCGGCTCAGGGGCAGGGGCGTCGTCGTCCAACTGGCCGCGCAGGGCGCCGAGGGCGAAGGCCGTCATGGACGCCAGGATCAGCACCGCCAGCGATCCCCAGATCGCCGGGACGGCCCACAGCGGCCAGTCGTTGGCCGCCTGCGCCCAGAGCGTCAGGATCGCCGTCCCGCCCAGGCCGACGCCGTGCCACCGCACCATCTTCGCCGCGGTCACACGACGCCGGTCGCCCCGTGCGAAGAGCGGCCAGACCCCGCCCACGAGAGCCGCAAGGCCGAACGAGATACCGGCCAGCGCACCGCCCAGACGGTCCTCCGGCCATCCCACCGGCCCGTCGGACGTCTGCTGCCGGCGCCCCTGAGCGTCCCGCACCTCGACGACCTGCCCGTGCCAGATCACGCCGGTCACCTTCTCGCCCGGCGTCATCTCGGACATCACCGGCTCGGTCCGCCGGAACGTCACGTCCCACGGCTTGCCCGACGGCAGCACCAGCTCCGCCTCCGGCGACTCGCCCCGCTTGCCCCGGTTCATCGCGGCGCTCCGTACGGTGAACTCCTGCTCCCACACGCACCCCGACGCCTCCACGGGAACCGCGTCACAGGCCGGGGCGCCGCGGTACTCCCGCTCCCGCTCCAGCGCCCCGCCGACCTCGCGGGCCGCCGCCGCACCGACGCCGAGCGTCACGACGGCGAGCAGTATCCACACCACGGACCGCATGATCCCGTCCCCCGACGACCCCACCGTGCCTCATCCCCCTCCGTGTCATCCGGACTCCCGGAGCATTGGAACACGGCTCACACGGCGCTGTGGACCCGCCGCCCCTCGACGAAGGTCTCCACGACCCGGGTCGCGGCGATCTCCTCGGGCGGCCCCGCGAACGGGTCGCGGTCGAGGACGACCAGGTCGGCCGCCTTGCCGACGGTGATGCTGCCGGTGATCCCGTCGAGATGGTTCACATGGGCGCTGCCCGCCGTGTACGCGGCGATCGCGGTGCCCAGGTCGAGGCGCTGCTGCGGGAAGAACGCCGGGGTGCCGTCCGAGGCGTCGGGGGAGACGCGGTTGACGGCGACGTGGATGGCCTGGAGCGGGTCGGGGCTGCTGACGGGCCAGTCGCTGCCGGCCGCGAGGGTCGCCCCTGCGCGCAGCAGGTCGCCGAACGGGTACTGCCGGGCGCCGCGTTCCGCGCCCAGGAAGGGCAGGGTCAGCTCGTCCATCTGCGGTTCGTGCGCGGCCCACAGCATCTGAAGGTTGGCGCTCGCGCCCAGTTCCCGGAACCGCGGCAGGTCGGCGGGGTGGACCACCTGGAGGTGCGCCAGGTGGTGCCGTGTGTCGCGGTTGCCGTTGGCGGCCCGGGCGGACTCCACCGCGTCCAGCGCCTCACGCACCGCCCGGTCGCCGAGCGCGTGGAAGTGCACCTGGAAGCCGTGGGCGTCCAGTTCGGTGACGTACTTCCGCAGCTCGCCCGGCTCCACGAAGCTGATACCGCTGTTGTCCGAGGTGCAGCCGCAGCCGCTCAGATAGGGGGACAGCATGGCCGCGGTGTGGTTCTCGGCGATGCCGTCCTGCATGATCTTCACCGCCCCCGCCCGGAACCGACCCCGGCTCAACTCCTCCCTCCTGGCGAGGAGTTCGCCGACCTGCTCGGCGCCGCGCTCCCGGTCCCACCACAGCGCGCCCACGACCCGCGCGGTGAGCAGCCCCCGGTCCAGCGCCGTCAGATACGCCGGAGCCGGGTCGGTCAGATTGGCGTACGTGCCGACGATGGCGTCCTGCCAGGCCGTGACGCCGTGTGCGTGCAGCACGGCCTGGGCACGCAGCAGACCGGCGAGCTGCTCCTCCGGCGTGGGGTCGGGCACCAGCCGGCCCACCAGGTGGACCGCGCCCTCCTGGAGCATCCCGGTGGGGTTGCCCTGGGCGTCGCGCTCGATCCGGCCGTCGGCGGGGTCGGGGGTCCGCGCGTCGATGCCCGCACGCTCCAGCGCGGCGCTGTTGACCCAGGCGCCGTGGTGGTCGCGGTTGGGCAGGAAGACGGGGCGGTCCGGGACGATCGCGTCGAGGGCGGCGGCCGTGGGGGAGCCGCCGGGGAACGCCTCCAGGGACCAGCCGCCTCCGGTGATCCACTCGACGTCCGGGTGCTCGTCGGCGTACGCCGCGATCCTGCGCGAATACGCGTCCGCGTCGACGGTGTCGGCCAGGTGGCACTGGCCGAGTTCGAGGCCCGCGCCCATCGGATGGACGTGGGCGTCCTGGAAGCCCGGCAGCAGCAGTTTCCCGGTGAGGTCGACGACCTCGGTGCGCGGCCCGATCAGCTCGCGCACCTCGTCGTGCCCGACGGCGGCGATCCGCCCGCCGCGCACGGCCACCGAGGTGGCGCGGCTGCGGGCCGGATCGACGGTGTGCACGGGGCCGCCGGTGAGGACGAGGTCGGCGGGTCCCGGGGCAGGGGGGTGTGACATGGGGGTGGACTCCATGAGGGTCAGACCGCGGTGCGGTCCATCGGCAGGGTCAGGGCCTCGGCATCGGTGCCGCGCCCGGTCGTGAAGTAGGGCGAGCGCCGCACGTACTTGGCCACGGCGGCCATGGCGAGGCCGGCGAGCACGATCACGGCGGGCAGCGAGAACATGAACCAGCCGTTGTCCGGGCTGAGTTCGAAGTGATCGCTCATGGTGAGGTACGAGTATCCGAGGTAGCCGCCCAGGCCCATCAGCACCAGCCCGGACAGGGCCGGCACCACGACGGCCGGCAGCGCCTCGCGCACCCCCTCGTGCCACGCGGCTCGGAACCGCACGGCGCAGGCCAGCGCGGTGAGGCCGTAGTAGAGCGCCACGATCAGGCCGATGGCGTTGACCGCGGCCAGCAGCATGTCGCTCAGCTTGGGAATCGCGAAGGCGAGCACGGCGATCACGGCGGCCACGGACATCACGACGGCCGTTCCCGCGGCCGGTGTGCCCCAGCGCGGGTGGACCCGGGTCCACAGCGGCCCCATGGTGCGGTCGCGGCCCATGGCCAGCAGGCCGCGAGCGGTGGGGATCAGGGTGGCCTGCACGGAGGCGACGGCGGAGAACATCAGGGCGATCAGGGGCAGGGTGGCCCAGGGTTCGGCGGCCAGCTTCTCCCCGAGGTAGGGCAGGGCCTGCGGGCCGTTGCGGACGAGTTCGGCCAGGCTCATCTCCCGCTGGAAGGCGACCGAGGCGAACAGGAAAAGGCCGAGCATCGCGAACAGGGCGATGAGTCCGCCGCGGGCCGAGTCACCCGGGTCCTTCGTCTCCTCGGTGACGCTGAACGCCGCGTCCCAGCCCCAGAAGAAGAACACCGCGAGGACCATGCCCTGGGCGAAGGCGGTGCCGCTGGAGATGGCGAACGGGTTGAACCAGGACAGCGACACGGCGTGGTCGCCGGTGAGCAGGGCCCAGCCGCAGAAGCCGAGCAGCACCGCGTACTCGAAGACCAGCAGGGCGAACTGGAACCGGGTCGCGCCGCGGACACCGGTCACGGCCAGGACGGTGAGGGCCAGCAGGATCACCAGCCCGACCGCGGTGCAGACGCCGGTGGACGTCGGATCGAGAGCGACACCCGCCAGGCCGCGCAGACCGGCCTTGTTGGCGAAGGACAGCACGACCGAGCCCATGATGGCGCTGGTGTAGGCGCAGAAGATGACCGAGCCGACCAGGGTCACCCAGCCGGTGAGGAAGCCCGGCCAGGGGCCCAGCGATCTGCCGACCCAGGTGTAGCCGTTGCCGCAGTTGGGTTCGGAGCGGTTGAGCCGGGTGTAGGCGAGGGCGATGCCCAGCACCGGCAGGAACGCCAGCAGCAACAGCGCCGGGGCCTGGAGGCCCACGATGGTCGCGATCGTGCCCATGCCGATGGCGATGCTGGTGGTGGCCGCGGTGCTGGACGCGGCGATGGCGACACCGTCGACGACGCCGAGGGAACGGCGCAGCGCGGGACGGGGCGGGGGAGGTGCGGACGACATGAACTGGCTCCTCGGGGGACGGGGTGGGAAGAGCCGCGCGGGACTGTGATGGAACCGCCGCTGGACACATTGGGTCAACCCTGTTGACGTAAGGCGCTCATGGGCCGTTCACTGCCTTACGCGACAGGGCGCCGCCCGGTGGGAGGCCGCCGGCGCGTGCGCGGACCTCGTGCGCGAGGAGAGGAGCCCCGGTCATGACCACCCGTGTCCCGCAGGAACGCCGGCGCCGCAGGCCGACCCGTTCGGGAGTCCTGCTGTCGGAGGAGCTGATCGTCCAGACCGCGCTGCGGCTCATCGGCGAGCACGGGCCCGAGGCGCTGAGCGTGCGGCGGCTCGGCGCGGCCCTGGGGTGCGATCCGACCGCGCTGTACCGCTACTTCCACGGCACCGACGACCTGGTGCTCGCCATCGCCGACCGGATCATCGGCGACGCCATGGCCGGCTTCACCCCCGGGGACGACTGGGTGGCCTCGCTGCGCGAGATGGCCCTCAGGGTCCGCGCGGGATACCTCGCCCATCCCCGGGCGGCCGCCCTGGCGGCCCACCGCGTCACCCGCCGCCCCAACGAGATCCGTGCCGTCGAGACGGGTATCGGCCTGCTGCTCTCCGCGGGCTTCCCGCCGGCCGACGCCGCGCGGCTCTACCTGGCGTTCATCGACACCGTGCTCAGCCACGCCGCCACGGAGGCGGCGTTCCACGCGCTCCCCCCGCAGCAGCGCGAGGCCGACCACCGCTCATGGCGGGGTGTCTACCAGGACCTCGATCCGGCGGCGTACCCGTCCCTGACCGCGGTGCGGCGGGAGCTGCCCGCGATGGCGGACAGCTCCTTCGAACCGGCGGTGGACCTGCTGCTGGAGGCCCTGGCCGCCCGGGCACGGAGGTGACCCCCCCGGCGGCGCCTCCTACAGGACCTCGGCCCGCCCCGGGGTGTCGTCCAGGAAGCCGCCCGACTGGTGCTGCCAGAGCTTGGCGTACGCGCCCCCGCTCGCGAGCAGTTCCTGGTGGGTGCCCTGCTCGATGATCCGCCCGCGGTCGAGGACCACGAGCTGGTCCATGCCGGCGACCGTGCTCAGCCGGTGCGCCACCACCAGTGCCGTCCGCCCGTCCATGAGCCGCCACAGCGCCTCCTGGACCAGCAGTTCGCTCTCGGAGTCCAGGGCGCTGGTGGCCTCGTCGAGCAGCAGGATCGGCGCGTCCCGCAGGATCGCCCGGGCGAGGGCGACCCGCTGGCGCTGACCGCCGGACAGCTTGACGCCGCGCTCGCCCACCATGGTGTCGAAGCCGTCCGGCAACGCCGTGGCGAACTCGGTGACATGGGCCGCCTCGGCCGCCCGGCGGATCTCGGCGTCGGTGGCGCCCGGCCGGGCGAAGGCGATGTTGTCCCGCAGGGTGCGGTGGAACATCGCCGGGTCCTGCGGCACGTACGCGATCCGCCCGCGCAGCTCCGACTGGCGCACCCGGCTGATGTCCTGGCCGCCGACCAGGATGCGGCCGCCGTCGATGTCGGTCATCCGCAGCAGCAGCCGGGTCAGGGAGGTCTTGCCGCCGCCGGACCGGCCCACCAGACCGATCTTCGCCCCGCTCGGCACGGCCAGGTCGAGCCCCTCGAAAAGCGGCCGGCCGCCCCGGTGGGCGAAGGTCACCTTCTCGAAGCGGATGTCTGCGGCCCGGGACCGCAGCGGCTCCGGCGCGGGAGGGTCGAGCACGGTCGGCGGCACCAGGAGCAGTTCGGTGAACTGCGCGGCCTCCGTCATCGAGCTCTCCAGCCGGCGGTAGATCTGGTTGAACTCGAACATGATCCGGGTCGCGTTGTTGTAGTAGGCGAAGGCGACCACGATCGCCTCCACCCCGTGCGCCCCGCCGCCCAGCGTCACCGCGAGCAGCAGCCCCATCGCGCTGGTGAGGACGGACATCGGCGCGACCAGCGTGTCGATGCGCAGGTTGCCGTAGTCCCACGACCGCATGGTGAGCCGGCGCGACGTCGCCACCCGGGACCGGTGCTCGGCGGCCTCACGCTCCTCCGCGGCGAACGCCCGGACCGTGTCCATGTTCATCAGGCTGTCGGCGACATGGCCCGACACCCGGGCGATCGCCTCCTCACGCTGGTCGACGAGTGCCTGGCGCCGCCGGATGAGCGGCACGACCAGCACCGCGGTCAGCGCGATCATCACCAGGAGACCGACGACGAGCAGCGGCTCGTAGCGCCACAGCACCACCGCGCCGAACGTCAGCGGCACGAAGCTCCCCACGATCTGGAACGTCAGCGTGTCGACGAACTGCTCGAAGCGCGAGGCGAAGCTGAGGACCCGCTTGGTCAGCGAACCGGCGAAGGTGTCATGGAAGAACGCGGCGTCCTTGGCGAACAGTTCGTCCATGCCGATCACGTACAGGTGCTCGATGCCCAGGGCGTCGAGACGGTTGAGGCAGTGCAGGGCGACGCGCCACAGTGCCTCCGCGATCAGCAGGACACCCGCGAAGGCGACCACGTACGGCAGCATCGCGCCGACCGTGACGTCCTTGTTCCCCGCGATGTCGCCGACGAGCTTGGCGACGATCAGTGGCGCGACGTAGTTGATGCCGATGTTGCCCAGAGCGGAGAGCAGCATCGCGGGCGCCGTCCAGCGGCGCAGCCGGGACAACTCCCGTCCGTAGTAGCGAAGTGCGAGAAGCACCGAGCGCCTGCCCGGTAAAACCCTGTGTGTTTCCGGCGTTTCCATCCCACCCCTGTGTCGTCCTGTGGCCACCCGCCCCGCGCGCGTGCGGGCAGGGGCCGTCGCCGCAACGGATGTGTGAGGTTTCGGGTCGAGTCCGGAAGTGTCCCGCGAAGCCGGCCGTGGCGTCCAAGCGTTTTCCGGCCGGGGGGTGGTGTGCGGGGAGCGCCCTGGGGTGCGGCGGGCGGATTCGGGGTGGGACGGTGGCGCGCGCCGGTGAGCGGCGTGCGGGCACCCCCGCCGGTGCGTTCGGGCGAGGCCGGAGAGGTCCTGTGCGGGCCGCCTGCTCGCTCTGCGCGCCGTGCTCGCGCAGCGACCCGGTCAGCAGGCCCTCCCATTCCTCGAAGACGTCGGCGGCCGCGGCCGGGGCGTCCGTGCCCACGCCCCTGATGCCCTCGCGCTCGGAGGAGCACCTCAAGCGGGTCTTCGTCCGGGCCGGGGCCCGGGGCGGGTCATGACGCGGCGCCGACGTCCGGCCGCAGTGTGAAGACCCGGTCCAGGCCGACGAGCGTGAGGACGCGGAGCAGGTTCGCCGGTACGGCGGCCAGGACCACGTCGGCCTCGGCGGCCAGGGCGTGCTGGCGGGCGGCGAGCAGGGCGGTGATGCCCGAGGAGTCGCAGAACGCGAGGCCGGACAGCTCCAGGACCAGACGCTGCCCCGGGGCCAGCGCAAGCCGGTCGAGCCGGTCGCGGAGCTCGGGCGCCTGGTCGTAGTCGAGGTCGCCGGCCACATGCAGAACGGGGCCGGTCGCGGTGTCGCGCTGGGTGACGGTGAGGTGGTTCACGGGGCGTCACCCGCCGCGGGGCGCGGGGGAGCGGAGGCGGCGGGCACGCCGAGCGCCAGCAGGGCGGTGTCGTCGTCGAGACCGTCCCCGAAGCTCTCCAGCAGTGTGGTCAGGGCGGTGATCACCGCGTGCGGCGCTGCGGGGGCGTGGCCGGTGGCGAAGGCGTGCAGGGCGTCCTCGCCGTACAGGTCGTCGCGGCCGGGGCCGGTGCGGGCCTCGGTGAGGCCGTCGGTGTACAGCACGAGCGTGTCCCCGGGCGCGAGGACGGTCTCGGCGGTGCCGATCGGTGCGCCGGGGACGATGCCGATGAGCAGCCCGCCGGGGGTGGGCAGGAACTCGGCGCGGCCGTCGGAGCGCAGGACGAGCGCCGGAGGGTGACCGCCGGAGGCGAGGCGCACGGTGGTCGGCCCGTGCTCACCGCCCGGTTCGACGATCCCGAAGATGCAGGTGCAGTACCGGGGGTTGCCGTCGCCGGTGTACCGCTCGTGCAGGACGGCGTTCAGGGTGCTCAGCGCCGAGGCCGGATCCGGGTCGTGGTGGGCCGCGGCGCGCAGGGTGTAGCGGGTCAGCGAGGTGAGGGAGGCTGCCTCGGGTCCCTTGCCGCACACGTCGCCGAGGAAGAACGCCCACCGGTCGCCGGCCACGGGGAACAGGTCGTAGAAGTCGCCGCCGAGCTGGTCCGGCGAGGCCGTGTGGTAGTGGACGGCCGTCTCCAGGCCCGGCACGTCGGGCAGCGAGTCCGGCACCAGGGAGCGCTGCAGGACGGCGAGCGCGTCGGCCAGCCTGGCCCGGTCGGCCTCGGCCTGCCGCCGGGCCTCGTCCGCCTCGGCGCGGGCCCGCTCGGCCTCCTGCCGCCGGTGCAGGAGTTCCTTCTCGTAGGCGCGGCGGTCCGAGGCGTCGAAGACCGTGATGCGGATCAGCAGGGGCTGGCCCTCGGTGCCGTGCTTGATCACGGCGGAGACCAGCACCGGCAGCGGGCCGCCGCTGCGGCGCCGCATGTCCAGGGCGATGCCCCGCAGCTCGCCCTGCATGCGCAGCAGCGGGGCGAAGTGTGTCTCGTGGTACAGCTTCCCGCCGACGGTGAGCAGGTCCGTGAAGCGCTTGCGGCCCGCCACCGCCTCACGGTCCAGCCCGAGCCAGTTCAGCAGCGTGTTGTTGATCTTGGCGATGGTGCCGTCCATCATCGTGGACAGGTAGCCGCAGGGCGCGGACTCGTACAGGTCGTCCGCGCTGTCCTCCAGCAGCGCGGAGAAGATCGCGTCCGTGCTCGCCTCGTCCCCCGTCCCGGCGGGGTCCGGCACGCCACCCGTCCGGCACATCACCGCAGTGACTCCAGGAAGCCGAGGATCGCTTCCGCGGTGGCGCGCGGCGCGCTGAGCTGCGGGCAGTGGCCGGTGGCGTCGAGCGTGACCAGCCGGGAGGCGGGGATCGCCGCGTGCACATAGGCGCCGACCTCGCGCGGTGCGATGGCGTCCTGCTCGCACTCCAGCACGAGCGTCGGCACCGACACGGCCTTGAGGTCCTCGCGGCTGTCGGTGAGGAAGGTCGTGCGGGCGAAGACGCGGGCGATGTCGGGGTCGGTGGCGCAGAAGCTGTTGGTCAGCTCCTGGCCCAGCTCAGGCCGCTCCGGGTTGCCCATGATCACCGGGGCCATCGCGGACGACCAGCCCAGATAGTTCGCCTCCAGGGAGGCGAGCAGCTCGTCGATGTCCTCCGTGCTGAAGCCGCCGCGATAGCCCTCGTCGTCGATGTAGCAGGGCGAGGGCGTCACCATCACGTGCGCCCCGATCCGCTCCGGCGCGGCCTGCGCCGCCAGCACCCCGACCATGGCGCTGACAGAATGCCCCACGAACACGGCCTGCCGAAGGTCCAGCTCCTCGCAGACGTCCACGACGTCGGCGGCGTAGCCGTGGGGCGCGGCGGACCGCGCCCCCCGCCCCCCCCCGCCAACCCCACCCCCCGCCCCCCCCCATGCCACCGCAAACCCCAAGCCGTCAAACCCGCCCCCACTCAACGCACCCCCATACAGCCCCCCACCAACGCCACCCCCAAGGAGAATCTTCCGGTCGTA
>NZ_JBIBKD010000022.1:0-38568 GCF_042959065.1 Streptomyces sp. NPDC007929
ATCTGGCGTTGACTTTTGGCACGCTGTTGAGTTCTCAAGGAACGGTCGCTTCCTTTGTACTCACCCTCTCGGGCTTTCCTCCGGGCTTCCCTTCGATCTTGCGTTTCCGACTCTATCAGATCTTTCCGATCCGATTTCCTCGGTGCTTTCCAGGTTCCCGCTTTCGCGTTTTCCCTTTCCGGCGGTTCCGACTCTATCAGATCCTTTCGGGCCTGATCCCCGGTCAGCGGGGTTTGTCCTCGCGGCTGTTGGGCCGTTCCGACGAGTGAGACTTTAGCGGATTCCCCGGCTCCCGAGCCAATCGGGGGCCTCGTCCTTTCGAACGCGGATTCCTCATTCCGTTAATACACATGCCAATGAAACGACGACAGACATGCTGTGCGTCGAATAGTGGTGAGTACTTGCGGATTGGCTGCCCGGGGACCGACCGGAGTCGACGCTCACGTCGGGCAACTCGGAGAACACTACGGATGGGGGTAGGACGTGTCAACTCAGGGGCGGACGGCTGTGCGGCGGCGTAGCCTGGGCCTCATGACGACGCGTACGTGCACCCAGCTGTGGTGGGCCGCCTGACGGCGGCCGTCCTCACGTATGCACTCGACGGCCGCCGCTTCGGCGGCCGTTTTCGTTTCTCTCTCCCGGATCCACGGAGGGGCGGCCGCCCGGGGCGGCGGTCCCGACCGAGAGGTGGAGAGATGACAAGGGTCTTCAGCGGGGTCAAGCCGACGGGGCATCTGACGCTGGGGAACTACCTGGGGGCCATGCGGCGGTGGGCCGCGGTCGACCAGCACGAGGCCGACGCCCTGTTCTGCGTCGTCGATCTGCACGCCCTGACCGTGGACCACGATCCCGCGCGGGTGCGCAGGCTGAGCCGGCAGTCGGCGACGCTGCTGCTGGCGGCCGGGCTGGATCCGGAGCTCTGCACGGTGTTCGTGCAGAGCCATGTGGACGAGCACGCCCGGCTCTCCTACGTCCTGGAGTGTGTGGCCACCGACGGGGAGATGCGGCGGATGATCCAGTACAAGGAGAAGGCCGCGCGGGAGCGGCTGCGGGGCGGGAGCGTGCGGCTGTCGCTGCTGACGTATCCCGTGCTGATGGCGGCGGACATCCTGGCGTACGGGGCCGGTGAGGTGCCGGTCGGGGACGATCAGCGGCAGCATGTGGAGCTCGCGCGGGATCTCGCCGTGCGGTTCAACCAGCGGTACGGGCACACGTTCGTGGTGCCGAGGGCGACGCGGCCGGGGGTGGCGGCGCGGGTGATGAACTTGCAGGATCCGGCGTCGAAGATGGGCAAGAGTGATGACGTCGGGCCGGGGATCGTCTATCTGCTGGACGAGCCGGACGTGGTGCGCAAGAAGGTCATGCGGGCGGTGACCGACAGTGGGCGGGAGGTCGTGTACGACCGGGAGACCCGGCCGGGGCTCGCGAACCTGCTGGAGATCCTCGCGGCGTGCACGGGTGGCGAGCCCGAGGCGCTCAGTGGTGCGTACACGTCGTACGGCGATCTGAAGAAGGACACCGCGGAGGCCGTGGTCGAGGTGCTGCGGCCGTTGCGGGCCAGGCACCAGGAGTTGTGCGCCGATCCCGGTCATGTGGAGGGGGTGCTGCGGGCCGGGGCGGAGCGGGCCCGGGCGATGGCGCGGCCGACGGTGGATGCCGCGTACCGGGCGATCGGGCTGTTGCCTGCTGTGGCGGAGGCGGAGACGGCCGGCGCCGGGGCCGTGGTCACGGTGTGAGGTGAGGCGGGGGCGGGTGCCGGACCCGCCCCCGGTGGTCAGCTGTTGTTGCCGGAGGCCAGGGCGCGGCTGCGGTCGCGGGCGGCTTCGAGGGCGGCGATGAGGGCGGCCCGTACGCCGTGGTTCTCGAGTTCGCGGATGGCGTTGATCGTCGTGCCTGCGGGGGACGTGACGTTCTCACGGAGCCTGACCGGGTGTTCGCCGCTGTCGCGGAGCATCGTCGCGGCGCCGATGGCGGACTGGACGATGAGGTCGTGGGCCTTGTCGCGGGGCAGGCCGAGGAGGATGCCGGCGTCGGTCATGGCTTCGACCAGGTAGAAGAAGTAGGCCGGGCCGGAGCCGGAGAGCGCGGTGCAGGCGTCCTGCTGGGACTCGGGGACGCGGAGCGTCTTGCCGACGGCGCCGAAGATCTCCTCGGTGTGGGCGAGGTGGTCGGCGGTGGCGTGGGTGCCGGCGGAGATGACGGACATGGCCTCGTCCACGAGGGCGGGGGTGTTCGTCATGACGCGGACGACCGGGGTGTCGGGGGCGAGGCGCTCTTCGAAGTAGGCCGTGGGGATGCCGGCGGCGCCGCTGATGACCAGGCGGTCGGCGGGGACGTGCGGGGCGAGCTCGTCGAGGAGGGTGCCCATGTCCTGCGGCTTGACCGTGAGGATCAGGGTGTCGGCGGTCTTGGCGGCCTCGGGGTTGGTGACCGGGGTGACGCCGTAGCGGCCGCGGAGTTCCTCGGCTCGTTCCGGGCGGCGGGCGGTGACCAGGAGGTCGGTCGGGTTCCAGCCGGCGCGGATCATTCCGCTGAGCAGGGCTTCGCCGATCTTGCCGGTGCCGAGGACTGCGACTTTCTGGGTCATGGCGCGGGGTGCCTCCGAAGGGTGCGTCGTCCGGGGTCCATCCTCCCACCGGGGAGCGGGCGACGGCTCGGGTGTCCGCTGGGCGGGATGCCGCGCCGGGCCGGCTCACGCCGTGCGGCGCCTGAGGGTCGCCGCGCCCAGGATCAGGACCAGGAGTGCGCAGCCCGCGACGATCAGGGCGTCCCGGACGAACGTGGCGGTCATGTCGCTGTGGCGGAGGACCTCGTTCATGCCGTCGACGGCATAGGACATGGGGAGGACGTCGGAGAGGGCCTCCAGGGCCGGGTGCATGGTGTCGCGCGGGGTGAACAGGCCGCACAGGAGCAGCTGGGGGAAGATCACCGCCGGCATGAACTGGACCGCCTGGAACTCCGAGGCCGCGAAGGCCGAGACGAAGAGGCCGAGGGCCGTGCCGAGGAGGGCGTCGAGGAGGGCCACCAGGAGCAGGAGCCAGGGGCTGCCGGTGACGTCGAGGTCGAGGAACCAGACCGCGAGGCCCGTGGCCAGGGCGGACTGGATGATCGCCAGGGTGCCGAAGGCGAGGGCGTAGCCGGCGATGAGGTCGCCCTTGCCGAGCGGCATGGCGAGGAGGCGTTCGAGGGTGCCGGAGGTGCGTTCGCGCAGGGTGGCGATGGACGTCACCAGGAACATCGTGATCAGAGGGAAGATCCCGAGGAGGGACGCGCCGATGCTGTCGAAGGTGCGGGGGCTGCCGTCGAAGACGTAGCGCAGCAGGAACAGCATCACGCAGGGGATGAGGATCAGCAGCGCGATGGTGCGGGGATCGTGGGTGAGCTGGCGCAGGACCCGGGCGGCGGTGGCGGTGGTGCGGGAGACGCTCAGGGCCCTGGGTGGGCCGGCCGGCCGGGGCCGGGTGGTCGTCGTGGTCGCGGTGGTGGTCATCGGGTCGTCTCCTTCGTGCGGGCTGCTGCTTTCGCCTCGTCGACCAGGTGGAGGAAGGCGTGCTCGACCGTGTCGGCGCCGGTGCGGGCGCGCAGGGCGTCGGGGTTGTCGTCGGCCAGGAGTTCGCCGTCACGCATGAGGAGCAGGCGGTGGCAGCGCTCGGCCTCGTCCATGACGTGGGAGGAGACGAGGAGGGTGGCGCCGCGGCCGGTCGCGAGGTCGTGGAAGAGGTTCCACAGGTCGCGGCGCAGGACCGGGTCGAGACCGACGGTCGGTTCGTCGAGGACCAGGAGTTCCGGGGCGCCGAGGAGGGCGACGGCGAGGGAGACGCGGCCCCGCTGGCCGCCGGAGAGGTTCCCGGCGAGGGCGTCGGCGTGGGTGGTGAGGTCGACGTCGGCGATCGCGCGGGTGACGTCGGCGGCACGGCGGTCGGCCGCGGCGCGGCCGGGGTCGAGGATCGCGGCGAAGTAGTCGAGGTTCTGGCGGACGGTCAGGTCGTCGTAGACGGACGGGGCCTGGGTGACGTAGCCGAGGCGGGTGCGCAGGGTGGGGTGGCCTGCGGGCCGGCCGAGGACGTCGAGGGTGCCGGTGACCTTGGCCTGGGTGCCGACGAGGGCGCGCATCAGGGTGGACTTGCCGCAGCCGGAGGGGCCGAGGAGGCCGGTGATCTGGCCTCGGGGGACGGTGAAGCCGAGGTTGCGCAGGACCGTGCGGGGGCCGCGTACGACGGTGAGGTTCTCGGCGTGGACGGCCGGGGTGTCGGGGCCCGTCGGCCGGGTGGGTGCCGGGTCGGGGCGTGGCGAGCCGGGAGCATTATTCATCATGCGATGAATAATGCTCCCGGGGGTCGTACGCGTCAACCGGCCGGCGCGGCGGGCTTCGGGTGGGTGCGGATGTGGGTGCGGGGGTGGCTGCGGGTGTGGGTCAGGCCGGGGTCCGGGCGAGGAGCAGGACGACCTCGTAGACCTCCTCGACGACGCCGTCCGGGAAGGCCCGGAGCAGGTGCTCGCGTTCCTCGGCCAGGAACGTGGCGGTGTGTTCGGCGCCGGTCACGAGGAAGACCGAGTGGCTGGCGAGGTTGGCCAGGTGGGTGTCGACCGGGACGCGGCGGCTCCAGCGGACCGTGCGGCGGGTGAAGTCGAGGAGGCCGGTGGGGTCGGCGGCGCGGGCGCTGACGTTGCGCTTCTCGGCGGAGACGTCGATGTCAAAGTGCCGGGCGATGCGGACGGCGGCCTCGGCGATCCAGGGGACGTCGAGGGCGTCGGTGTTCCACCACAGGGCGAGAGCGCCGCCGGGGCGCAGGACGCGCAGGGCCTCGGGGACGGCGCGGGCGGGGTCGGTCCAGTGCCAGGCCTGGGCGTAGGTGACGAGGTCGGCGGAGGCGTCGGCGAGGGGGAGGGCGTCGCCCGTGCCGCGGATGACCGGGATGCCGGGCAGGGTGCGGCGGAACTGGGCGGCCATGCCGTCGCCGGGTTCCACGGCGACGACGTCCGCGCCCCGGGCGTGCAGGAGGGCGGTGGCGATGCCGGTGCCGGCGCCTACGTCCGCGACGCGGGCGCCGGTGAGGGGGCGGCCGGTCAGGTCCTCGATCGTGTCGAAGAGGGCCGGGGGGTAGGAGGGACGGTTGGCGGCGTACTGGGCGGCCGCGGCGTTGAAGGAGTGGGCTCGGGCGCTTCGGGTGGACTCGGGGGTGGGGTGCTCGGCAGGGGGTTCGGGGGTGGGGTCGGGGGTCGGGTCGGCTCCGGTGGGGTGGTGGGCGGAGGGCGATGTGGTCATAGGGCCATGGTGGCCGGGGGCGGGGTGGGGTGCGGTGAGATTTCGGTGAGATCGGCCGGGGGGCGGGCTGATCCCGTGAGGCGAGGCTCTGTTGCGCGAGCGGGTGCCGAAGTGGGGTGGGCGGTCGGGCCGTTCGGGAGTCGAGAGGTCGGGAAATGCCCTAGGTGTGCTGTCCCGGGACGTTGGTGACACGCGTGCTGGGTGCTTGAACGGGTGAGGGCCTTCTGGGTTCGGTGTGGATTGCGACATTTACGCCCGACCGCAGGACGCCCCTAGCGGCGGGTGAGGCGGGTGAGGGTGACGTCGTTGGGGAAGGCGGTGCGCTCGGCGACGTCGAAGACGGTGGGGTCGAAGGCGCCGTCGAAGGCCGGGACTCCGGCGCCGGCGACCACCGGGTAGTGCTTGACGACCAGTTCGTCGATCTCGGGCAGGAGGGCACCGGCGAGCTTGCCGCCGCCGCAGAGCCATACGTTCAGGCCGGTGCCCTCCTCCTTCTTCAGCGTGCGGACCAGACCGAGCGGGTCGCCGGGGACGACGGTGACGGCCGGGTCGGCGTCGGGCCGGAGCGTGCTGGACACCACGTACTGGCGCAGGTGCGCGTAGGGGCTGGTGACCCCCTGTTCGAAGGGGGCGCGGTAGGTGCCGAGGCCCATGACGACGGTGTCGAAGTACCGGTTGGGGGTGTCGGCGAGGCCGGCGGCGGCGCGGTAGGCCGTCGGGACCGTCTCGGGGTACAGCGTGTTGACCCAGGCGCTGTAGGCGGCGCTCTGCCGTTCGTCGCCGGCGGGGAAGAAGTCGTACTCGCCGTCGGGGCCGGCGATGCGGCCGTCGAGCGTGACGGCGATGTAGTACACGAGCTTTCGCATCTCTGATAACTCCATACGTAGTACTCTCCTTGAAGTGGTTTGAAAGTAGTACTACAACTGGAGTGGTGTCAATGGTGCGACGGAACGACCAGCGGCGTGCGGCGCTCGTCGACGCGGCGATCGAGGTACTGGCCAGGGAGGGTGCACGGGGTCTGACGTTCCGGGCGGTGGACGCCGAGGCCGCCGTGCCGGCGGGGACCGCGTCCAACTACTTCGCCAACCGGGACGACCTCTTCACCCAGGCCGGCGCCCGCGTCTACGAGCGGCTCCAGCCCGACGACGCGACGATCGCCCGCCAGCGGGCGGCCGGCCGGGACCGGGAGACCTACGTGGTGCTGATGCGGGAGCTCGTCGGCCGCGTCGCCGGGTTCCGCACCGGGTACCTCGCCCTGCTCGAACTGCGCCTCGAGGCCACGCGCCGTCCCGAGCTGCGCAAGGTCCTCACCGAGCGGGTCCGCGCGGATGTCGACGCCAACGTCGCGTACCACGAGGCCTCCGGGCTCCCCGGCGACGCCATGGCCGTCAAGCTGCTCATGCTGACGCTGAACTGGCTGATCGTCGAGCAGCTCACCCTGCCGGACGTCTTCACCGAGGCGGAGCGCGAGCAGCTGGTGACGGCGGCGGTCGAGCGCATCGTGGCGGAGCGGTAGGCGGCAGGCCCGCTGGCGGCGGCTACGCCCGGCGGCGGTTCCTCGGGTTGCCCGAGCGGCGGGACGTGCGCTTCTCGTACTGCCCGCGGGCCTCCTCGTACTCCTCGCGGTGGAGCCGCTCGCCGGGGGCCTCGGTGAGGGAGCGGAGGAAGTAGGCGAGGAGGGAGCCGACGAAGCCGACGGTCAGCAGGCCGCGCAGGGACGCCTGACGGTCCGGGTCGGGGCGGCGGGAGAAACCGTCCCAGGTGGTGCGGAAGGCCATCGCGCTGCACACCGCGAACATCACGACCATGAGGAGCGTGACGAAACCGCCGATCGCGGCGATCTGGAGGCCCTGGTAGGCGAGGCGCAGGACGAGGCAGGAGGCGGCGGCCGCCACGAGGGAGCCGACGGCGACGGCGGTGCGGCGGGCCGCGTAGCCGTTGTCGTGGTCGACCCAGGTGGTGCCGAAGAAGCGGATCGGCTCGGGGCGTGGGCCGGTGGAGCCCGCGGGGGTTTCCTGGGTGCCGGTGTCGTCGCTCACGCGTCGATTATGGCCCCGGGGCGACCGCGGGCTCCGGGCGGCTCAGCCGCAGCGCGGGCGGACGTAGCCGTCGCTGCCGGTGTGCACATAGGCGTCCGAGACGTACTCGCCGTCGTCGATGTTGTCCCAGATGTTCGTGGTGCCGTACGGGCCCGTCACCATCGTGCCGGGGCGCTGGCAGAAGATCGTGACCCTGGCTCCCACGGGCAGGACGCGGACGAGGGCGTAGCCGGTGCCGGGGCCGCTGCGGACGTTCAGACGGACGCCCGGGGCGACGGCGTACGAGCGCAGGGCCGACGCCGCCATGGTGACGGCCTCGCCCTCGCCTCTGCCGTTGAGTTCCTCTTCCTGGGCATGCTCGATCGACATGCGTTTCTCCCCCCGTTGAACCCCATGGCTGTCATGGGGTGTCGTTGATTCCCCCGAGTCACACCATGAAACACGTGTGCGCGACTCGTGCGTGGAGGCTAGCAAGCCGCCTCTGTCCCGTACGAGTCTTCGACTAGGCTCCGTGCGTCGCGCGCGGCGGACGAACAGCACGGGGGTGGTCCCATGGCGCCACAGCGGAACACCGGAACGGGCGCGGAAGCGGAACTTCCTGAATACGCCGGTCACTACCGTCTGGAGTCCCGCCTGGGCTCGGGCGGCATGGGTGTCGTGCATATGGCCCGCAGTGCCTCGGGGATGAAGCTCGCGGTGAAGGTCGTGCACGCCCAGTTCGCCAAGGATCCCGACTTCAGGGGGCGTTTCCGGCAGGAGGTGGCGGCGGCGCGCAAGGTGAGCGGCGCCTTCACGGCACCCGTCGTCGATGCCGACCCGGACAGTGAACGACCGTGGATGGCGACGTTGTTCATCCCGGGCCCGACCCTGTCCGACCACGTGAAGCGGAACGGCCCCATGGATCCGGCCCAGTTGCGGCGCCTGATGGCGGGGCTGGCCGAGGCGCTGCGTGACATCCACCGTGCCGGGGTCGTCCACCGGGATCTGAAACCGAGCAACGTCCTGCTCGCCGACGACGGGCCGAAGGTCATCGACTTCGGCATCTCCCGGCCGCTCGACAGTGAACTGCGCACCGAGACCGGGCGGTTGATCGGTACGCCGCCCTTCATGGCGCCCGAGCAGTTCCGGCGCCCGCGCGAGGTGGGTCCGGCCGCTGACATCTTCGCGCTCGGGTCGGTGCTGGTGCACGCGGCCACGGGACGGGGGCCGTTCGACTCCGACAGCCCGTACATCGTCGCCTACCAGGTGGTGCACGACGAGCCCGACCTGACCGGGGTGCCGGACGAGGTCGCGCCGCTGGTGCTGCGGTGTCTGGCGAAGGAGCCGGAGGAGCGGCCGACGCCGGACGAGTTGATGCGGGAGCTGCGATCCGTCGCGGCTTCGTACGACACGCAGACGTTCATACCGGCGCAGCGGGGGGCTTCTCTCGCGGAGGAGGCCGGTGATGTGCAGGCCGGTGATGTGCAGGCCGGTCATGTGCAGGCCGGGGCTGTGGTGGAAGCCGGTCGGGGCGGGGGGCTGCGGGTCGGCAGGCGGGCGCTGCTCGGAGCCGGGGCGTTCGGGCTGGCCGTCGTCGGTGCTCTGGCCTCGCTGCCGTTGCTCGACGGTGACGGCGGCTCGGCACAGCCCGCCTCCCCGAGGACCCGGTCCGCCGCGTTCAGCGGGTGGCAGACGGCACCGGCCGCCGGGGACAGCGCACCCCTGTGCTCCCACGGGGCGGGACGGCTGCTCTGCGCCACGCCCGGACTGGTCTTCGCCCTGGATCCGTCCGACGGGCACGTGGTGTGGCGGCACCCCGTCGCCAAGGGAGCCCGGAAGGACCCGCCGGTGCTGGCGGGCGGCCTCGTACAGCCCTCGCCGGGCCAGGGGCGTCATCTGGAGGCGCTCGCCCCGGCCTCGGGCAAGGTGCGCTGGCAGCGGGACACCCCCGACGCCGGTAGTGCGGTGTACGCCGGGGGCATGATCCTGGTCCAGCGTGCCGACGGGAAGGTCACCGGCGTGGACGGCGCTTCGGGTGACCCGCGGTGGAGCAGCCGGATCCCCGGTCATGAGCGGCCGTCCGTGGTCACGTTCGCCGGTGACCCGTCGGCGTGCGCCTTCAGCGCGTCGGGGAACGGGAAGAGCACCCGGCTCACGGTGGTGGATCCGCAGTCGGGTGACGTGCGGTCGGACGTCCGGCTCGACGGGACGCTGGAGCCCTTCGGCGCGTCGGGCGGCTCGGTGTTCCTCCTGTCCGTCGACGCGGTGTACGGCGATGCGCGGGGCGTGGTCCGCTACACCCCGAAGACGGGTGAGACCCGCCGGGTGCGCCTCACCGTCCCCCTCCAGCAGGCCCATGGCGCCGTGCGCGGGAACATGGCCTACCTCATGGGGACCGGCGGGTCGATGGTGGCCGTCGATCTTCAGGCCCGTGAGCAGCTGTGGAGTCTGGAGACGGGCGTCATGCGGGGGTCCACGCCGGTCGCCGGTGACCGGTACGTGTACGTGAGCGCGTCGGACGGGCGGCTGCTCGCCGTCGACGCGCGACGCGGGAAGCTCACGGGCGAGACGTCCACCCGGCTGGGCGACCGGTCGGACCGCATCCCGGCGTCGCTGCCCGAGCCGGTGGTGGCGGGCGACCGGGTCTACGGCAGCGCCCCGGACGGAACGGTCTTCGCCTTGAACGGGCGGGATCCGGGGGCGTGGTAGCGGGGCACCGGCTGCGGCGGCTTGGAAGCCCGGAGGACGTCGCGCCGACGGCTCGGTAGCCCCGGGGCATCGACACCGGCGGCCCGGTAGCCCCGGGGGCATCGACACCCGCGGCCTCAGCCAGAAGGACATCGGCGGCTCGTAGCCAAAAGGGCATCTGCGGCTCGTGGCCAGAAGGGCATCTGCGGCTCGCGGCCCGGAGCCCAGCGAGCATCGACACCCCCGGCCTCGTAGCCAAAAGGACATCGGCGGCTCGTGGCCAGCAGGCATCGGGCATCGGGACCAGCGGCTCGCGGCCCGCAGGCACCGGCCTCCTACCCCACGCACACGCCGAGGGCCGCCCCCGTACGCAGGAGACGGCCCTCGGCGGCGGAGAAGTGTCAGCCCAGTTTCGACACGTCGCGCACCGCGCCCTTGTCCGCGCTCGTGGCCATCGCCGCGTAGGCCCGCAGCGCCGCAGAGACCTTGCGGTCGCGGTTCTTCGGGGCGTACACGCCGTTCAGCGCCTGGTCGCGGCGGGCCAGCTCGGCGTCGTCCACCAGCAGTTCGATGGAACGGCCCGGGATGTCGATGCGGACCCGGTCGCCGTCCTCGACCAGGGCGATGGTGCCGCCCGCGGCGGCCTCGGGCGAGGCGTGGCCGATGGACAGGCCGGAGGTGCCACCGGAGAAGCGGCCGTCCGTGACCAGCGCGCAGGTCTTGCCCAGGCCGCGGCCCTTGAGGTACGAGGTCGGGTAGAGCATCTCCTGCATGCCGGGACCGCCCTTGGGGCCCTCGTAGCGGATGACGACCACGTCGCCGTCCTTGACCTGCTGGGTGAGGATCTTCTGGACGGCCTCCTCCTGCGACTCGCAGACGACCGCCGGGCCCTCGAAGGTCCAGATGGACTCGTCGACGCCGGCCGTCTTCACCACGCAGCCGTCGACCGCCAGGTTGCCCTTGAGGACCGCGAGGCCGCCGTCCTTGGAGTAGGCGTGCTCGGCGGAGCGGATGCAGCCGCCCTCGGCGTCCTCGTCCAGGACCGCCCAGCGCTCGGACTGGGAGAAGGCCACGGCGGAGCGGACGCAGCCGGGGGCCGCGTGCCACAGCTCGACCGCCTCGGCGGACGGGGAGCCGCCGCGCACGTCCCAGGTCTTGAGCCAGTCGGCGAGGGAGGGGCTGTGGACCGAGTGCACGTCCTCGTTGAGCAGGCCCGCTCGGTGCAGTTCGCCGAGGAGGGCGGGGATGCCGCCGGCGCGGTGCACGTCCTCCATGTAGTACGTACGGTCCTTGGCGACGTTCGGGGCGACCTTGGCCAGGCACGGCACGCGGCGCGAGACGGCGTTGATCTCGTCCAGGCCGAAGGGGACGCCGGCCTCCTGGGCGGCGGCCAGCAGGTGCAGGATCGTGTTGGTGGAGCCGCCCATGGCGATGTCGAGGGCCATGGCGTTCTCGAACGCCGCGACGGACGCCACGCTGCGCGGCAGGACCGTCTCGTCGTCCTGCTCGTAGTAGCGGCGGGTGATGTCCATGACCGTGTTGGCCGCGTTCACGTACAGCTGCTTGCGGGCCGTGTGGGTGGCCAGGACCGAGCCGTTGCCCGGGAGGGACAGGCCGATGGCCTCGGTCAGGCAGTTCATAGAGTTGGCGGTGAACATGCCGGAACAGGAGCCGCAGGTCGGGCAGGCGTTCTCCTCGATACGGAGGATGTCCTCGTCCGAGATCTTGTCGTTCACGGCGTCGGAGATCGCGTCGACCAGGTCGAGCGTGCGGACCGTGCCGTCGACCAGGGTGGCGCGGCCGGACTCCATCGGGCCGCCGGAGACGAACACCGTGGGGATGTTCAGCCGCAGGGCGGCGTTCAGCATGCCCGGGGTGATCTTGTCGCAGTTGGAGATGCAGATCAGGGCGTCGGCGCAGTGCGCCTCGACCATGTACTCCACGCTGTCCGCGATCAGGTCGCGCGAGGGCAGGGAGTAGAGCATGCCGCCGTGGCCCATGGCGATGCCGTCGTCGACGGCGATCGTGTTGAACTCGCGCGGGATGCCCCCGGCGGCGACGACCGCCTCGCTGACGATCCGGCCGACCGGCGCCAGGTGCGTGTGACCGGGGACGAACTCGGTGAAGCTGTTGGCGACCGCGATGATCGGCTTGCGGCCGATGTCCCCGCCCGGTACACCGGAGGCGCGCATCAGGGCGCGGGCGCCCGCCATGTTGCGGCCGTGGGTGACTGTGCGGGACCTCAGCTCGGGCATCGTCGCTCGCTCCTTCAAAGACGGCGTCAGAGGATTCGGAGATTTCTGACTGCTACCGAGCGTACGCCGGTCATCCAGTGGGCGGGACGGTGTGTCCGGAATGCGGGACGAGTGTCTCGGCCGCGGCACCTGACGGGGTGGTCGGACGCGCCCCCGCACGCCTCACGGATCGGTCAGATGCCCCTGTACGACGGGCGCCAGCCGTGCGATGACCTGCTCCGGGTCCGCCGAGGCCAGCGGCTCGATCTTGACGACGTAGCGCAGGATCGCGGCGCCCACGAGCTGGGCGGCGGCGAGCTCGGCCCGCAGCTCGGCGTCCGGCAGCTCCAGCCGTACGGCGATGCGGCGCAGCACCTGCGTGGCGATGATCCGCCGGAAGACGGCCGCCGCGGTCTCGTTGGTGAGGGCGGAGCGGACGACGGCGAGCAGCGGCGCGCGGGTCGCCGGGTTCTCCCAGACGCCGAAGAAGAAGCGGGCCAGCCGCTCCCCCACCCCGTCCAGCGGGCCCTCCTCGATGGCCTTGGGGGCGTGCAGAGTGGGTCCGAAGGACAGGGTGATCGCCGCCTCGAAGACCTGCTCCTTGGTGCCGAAGTAGTGGTGCACGAGGGCCGGGTCGACGCCGGCGGACTTGGCGATGCCGCGTACGGAGGTCTTCTCGTAGCCGCGCTCGGAGAACTCGTCGCGGGCGGCGGTCAGGATGCGGTCGCGGGTGTCCGCCGACTCCGTGCGCGGGGGGCGGCCGCGGCGGCGGGCGGCGGTGCCGGACCCGTTGCCCGCCGGGGGCCCGTCGGTCATGACCGCGGCACCTTCACCGCCGAGGCCAGGTGCAGGCGGGTGAAGGCCAGGGCCTCCGCCAGATCGGCCTCGCGCTCGGCGCTGGACATCGCGCGGCGGGTGTTGACCTCGATGACGACGTGCCCGTCGAAGCCGGTCAGGGCGAGCCGCTCCAGCACCTCGGCGCAGGGCTGGGTGCCGCGGCCGGGCACCAGGTGCTCGTCCTTGGCGGAGCCCCGGCCGTCGGCGAGGTGGACGTGGCCGAGCCGGTCCCCCATGCGGTCGACCATGTACAGGGCGTCGGAGCGGGCCGTCGCGGTGTGGCTGAGGTCGATCGTGAAGTGCCGGTAGTCGTCCTTCGTCACGTCCCAGTCGGGCGCGTACGCGAGCATCTCGCGGTCGCGGTAGCGCCACGGGTACATGTTTTCGACGGCGAACCGTACGTCCGTCTCGTCGGCCATGCGCCAGATGCCGGTGACGAAGTCCCGGGCGTACTGGCGCTGCCAGCGGAAGGGCGGGTGGACGACGACCGTGCTCGCGTCGAGCTTCTCCGCCGCCGCCCGGGCCCGCTGGAGCTTGGTCCACGGGTCGGTGGACCAGACGCGCTGCGTGATGAGCAGACAGGGGGCGTGCACGGCCAGGATCGGGATGCGGTGGTAGTCGCTGAGTCTGCGCAGGGCCTCGATGTCCTGGCTGACCGGGTCGGTCCAGACCATGACCTCGACTCCGTCGTAACCGAGGCGCGCGGCGATCTCGAAGGCCGTGGCCGTCGACTCCGGGTAGACCGAGGCCGTCGACAGGGCGACCTTCGCGTCCGGGATCTTCACGGCTGGCTCTGCCATGCAGGACAGATTACGGGGTGTGGTCGGGGTGGTGTGGGGGGCCTCTTGGCCGTTGTGGTGTTTGCCATAGCGTTCGCCCACCGGCGCCCGTCCCAGGGCCCGTCGTTCGGATCAGCCCGCAGACGCGGGCCGGTGAGCCCCGCAGACGCGGGGCTCACCGGCATCGGGAAGCACCGCCGGTTCCCCGCGACCTGGTCCGAACAACAGGCCCTACTCGGTGTCCATGTGATCAAGTCGACGCAGGATCACGCCTTCGCGCAGCGCCCAGGGGCATATCTCGACGCGTTCCACTCCGAAGAGGTCCATCGCCGCTTCGGCGACCAGGGCGCCCGCCAGGAGCTGTCCGGCCCTGCCCTCCGAGACGCCCGGCAGCTCCGCGCGCTCCTGCTCGGTCATGGCGGCCAGGCGCGGGACCCAGCTCTCCAGGGACGCCCGCTTGAGCTCGCGCTGGACGTAGAGGCCCTCGGCGGAGCGGGCGGCGCCGGCGATGCGGGCCAGTTGCTTGAAGGTCTTCGACGTGGCGACGACGTGGTCGGGGGTGCCGAGGCGGCTGAACTCGCCGACCGTGCGGGCGATCTCGGTCCGCACGTGCCGGCGCAGGGCGCGGACGTCGTCAGCGGCGGGCGGGTCGCCGGGGAGCCAGCCGGCGGTGAGGCGGCCTGCGCCCAGCGGCAGCGAGGCGGCAGCGTCGGGCTCCTCGTCGATGCCGTAGGCGACCTCAAGGGAGCCGCCGCCGATGTCCAGGACCAGCAGCTTCCCGGACGACCAGCCGAACCAGCGGCGGGCGGCGAGGAAGGTGAGCCGGGCCTCCTCGGAGCCGGTGAGGACCTGGAGCTCGACGCCGGTCTCGGCGCGTACGCGCTCCAGGACGTCGTCGGCGTTGCGGGCCTCCCGCACGGCGGAGGTCGCGAACGGCAGGACCTCTTCGACGCCCTTGTCCTCGGCGGCCTGGAGCGCCTCCTGGATGACCGAGATCAGCCGGTCGACGCCGTGCGGACCGATCGCGCCGTCGTCGTCGAGGAGCTGGGCGAGGCGCAGTTCCGCCTTGTGCGAGTGCGCGGGCAGGGGGCACGCGCCGGGGTGCGCGTCCACCACCAGCAGATGCACCGTGTTCGATCCCACGTCGAGGACACCGAGTCTCATGTACGGAACGCTACTGCCCGCCGGGGCGTCCGCTGTCCTCGGCGTGGGTACGAGGCCCGTAGCGGGGCCCGTACCCTGGAGTCGTGCCAAAGACGAAAAAGGCGAAGCGCGACAAATCACCGGGCGTCGTGGAGGCCGACGAGAAGGGCCTCGACTTCGCTCGCGCATGGGTGGAGTTTCCTGATCCGGCGGACGACGAGCAGGTCTTCCGCTGCGATCTGACATGGCTGACCTCTCGCTGGAACTGCATCTTCGGCAGCGGCTGCCAGGGCATCCAGGCGGGCCGCGCGGACGACGGGTGCTGCACGTTGGGTGCCCACTTCTCCGACGAGGACGACGAGAAGCGCGTCGCCGGGTATGTGGCCAGGCTCACGCCGGACATCTGGCAGCACCATGCCGAGGGCACGCGGGGCGGCTGGGTCTCCGAGGACGAGGACGGTGAACGGCAGACGCGTCCCTTCCAGGGCTCGTGCATCTTCCAGAACCGGCCGGGCTTCGCGGGCGGTATGGGCTGCTCGCTGCACATCCTGGCCCTGAAGGAGGGCCGCGAGCCGCTGGAGACCAAGCCGGACGTGTGCTGGCAGCTGCCGGTGCGGCGGACGTACGAGTGGATCGACCGGCCCGACGACACCCGCGTCCTCCAGGTGTCGATCGGCGAGTACGACCGGCGCGGCTGGGGTCCGGGCGGCCACGACCTGCACTGGTGGTGCACGTCGGCGACCTCGGCGCACGGCGCGGGCGATCCTGTGTACGTCTCCTACCGGCCCGAGCTGATCGAGCTGATGGGCAAGGCCGGCTACGACCGGCTGGTGGAGCTGTGCGAGGAGCGGCTGGCCTCGCAGCTGCCGCTGCTGGCACCGCATCCGGCGGATCCCGCGCATCCGGCGAGCCCCGGGCTCTGAGGGCGCGGACCCGGTTACGACGTGACCGGGCTCGGGTCGCCGCTGTCCGACGGCGGTGGCGTCGAGCCCGTGGGCTCGGTCGGGGCCGGGTCGGTCGGCGTGGGCGTGGGCGTGGGGTCCGGGTCGGTCGTCGGGGGCGGGGTGGTCGGGGTGGGGTCGGGGTCCGGGGCGGAGGTCGTGGGCGTCGGGTCGGGATGGGTCGGCGACGGGTCGGCCGGGCCGCTGGGGCGGGGGTCCGGGCCGGGGCCGGAGGGGCTGGGCGCGGTGCCGTAGCCCTCGATGTGGACGACGGCACCCACGGGCACGATCGCCACCTGCGCGTGCCAGGGGCCGGCGGGCTCCCGCAGGTGGTCGACGTACACCTTGATCGTCAACGACTCGCCGGGCCGGAGCGTTCCCGAGGACTGGCTGAGGTAGAGCCACGGGGCTCCCGTGGAGGCGGACCAGCGCACCGGGGCCGGGCCGCTGGCGGTCAGCGTGACCAGGGTGGTGTCGCCGCTGTTGTCGGCCGTGACCTCCAGGGCGCTCGCGCGTCCCGCGCCGGCGACGCCGATGACCTCGACGGAGACGTCGGCCTTGCCGTCCTTGTCGAAGCGGGGGCCGGGGCGGGTGCTCGCGTTTCCGGTGTTCTCGTAGCCGCCGCCCGCCATTTCGCCGTCCAGGCCGAACGGGTCGTCCGCCTCGCGCGCGGAGGCCGAACGGCCGTCCTGGCCCTCGCCGATCGGGGTGCCCCGGTAGGCGGCCCACAGGGCGAGGACGGGGGCGGCCACGACGGTGGCGACGACGGTCGTGGTGACGGCACGCGCGCGCAGGCGATCCCTGCGGGCGGCGTGGTCCTTGGGGTCCATCGGGAAGCCGCGCCGGTCGAAGCGGGGAGCGGCGCTCCGCGCGCGCGGGTGGTGGGCCATGGCGATGTGCAGGGCGGCGCGGGGGGCGGGCAGGACGGGCAGTTCGGCGGGGGTGACGCTGGTGCCGGGCCAGCGGCCGGGGATGGCGCGCTCGGCGGTGCGGCGGCAGCGCGGGCAGTCGTCGACGTGCCGGACGAGTTCGCGGCGCAGGGCCGTGCCGAGCACGAGCCGGTCGTCGCCGACGAGGTGCGCCACGCTCGGACACGCCCCGGTCTCGACCACGGCGAGGGCCGCACGCGTGCGTTCCACCTCGCAGGCGGCGGAGGCGAGCAGGTCGCGGGCGGCGGCCGGGTCCATGCCGAGGACGGCGGCGACCTCGCGGGCGGCGAGGTGGTGGCGCACGGCCAGTTCGAGCGCCTCGCGCTGCTCGGGTGTGGTGCCGGCGGCCTCCGGCCAGGCCAGCAGGGCCAGTTCGCGACGGCGCCGCTCCTGGACCTCCTCGGAGGCGGCCGGACGGTCGGCGCGCTGCCGGTCGGTACGGCCCGCGGCATGGCTGCTCTGACGTTTCTGCTTGGCCTCGGCCAGCTTGCGCAGGCACGCCCAGCGGGCCAGCGCGTACAGCCAGGCCCTGCGGTCGGCGGGGGCCGCGGGGACGTGCCGACCGCGGCGCTCGGCGAGGGCGAGGACGTCGCCGAGGGCGGCGGTCGCGGCCTCGTGGTCGCACAGCACGGACAGGCAGTAGGTGAACAGGCCGTCCAGGTAGGGCTCGTAGCGCGCGGGCGGCTGCTGCGCCAGCGTGCGCGCCGCCCCGCGGTCGCGCGCCTCCCGGTGCGCCCGGTGGGCGCCGGCCGTGCGGACCGAGCGGGTCGAGATCTCCGGAGTACTGCTCATCATTCGGCGACCGTAGGGGCCCGGGAGTGGCACCTTCAGGCGGCTTGAGCACATTTAATCCGTACGGGTGAAACGATCCCTCAATCGGGGACATGAACCGGTGGCTCCACCGCTGGCGCGGGGTGGCGAACCCCTGGCGCGCAGGTGGCCGCCACCGGCCGGTCCCGCGATGTCAGTGCCGGCGGCTACGGTTTCGTCCATGGCTGCCCGTACGAAGACCACCAAGGACCGCCCGTCCTACCGCTGCACGGAATGCGGCTGGCAGACGGCGAAGTGGCTCGGCCGCTGCCCCGAGTGCCAGGCCTGGGGGACGGTCGAGGAGTACGGCGCGCCCGCGGTGCGCACGACGGCCCCCGGCCGGGTCACCACCTCCGCCCTGCCCATCGGCCAGGTGGACGGCCGCCAGGCCACCGCCCGCCCCACCGGCGTGCCCGAGCTGGACCGTGTGCTCGGCGGTGGGCTGGTCCCGGGCGCCGTGGTGCTGGTCGCGGGCGAACCGGGCGTCGGCAAGTCCACGCTCCTGCTGGACGTGGCGGCCAAGTCCGCGAGCGACGAGCACCGCACGCTGTACGTCACGGGCGAGGAGTCGGCGAGCCAGGTCCGGCTGCGCGCCGACCGCATCGGCGCCATCGACGACCATCTGTACCTGGCGGCCGAGACGGATCTGGCCGCGGTGCTGGGCCACTTGGACGCGGTGAAGCCGTCGCTGCTGATCATGGACTCGGTGCAGACGGTGGCCTCCCCGGAGATCGACGGCGCGCCCGGCGGCATGGCCCAGGTGCGGGAGGTCGCCGGAGCCCTCATCCGCGCCTCCAAGGAACGCGGCATGTCCACGCTGCTGGTGGGCCATGTCACCAAGGACGGCGCGATCGCGGGCCCGCGTCTGCTGGAGCACCTGGTGGACGTCGTCCTGAGCTTCGAGGGCGACCGGCACGCCCGCCTGCGCCTGGTGCGCGGCGTCAAGAACCGCTACGGCACCACCGACGAGGTCGGCTGCTTCGAGCTGCACGACGAGGGGATCACCGGTCTCGCCGACCCGAGCGGCCTCTTCCTGACCCGCCGGGCCGAGCCGGTCCCGGGCACCTGCCTGACCGTCACTCTGGAGGGCCGCCGCCCGCTGGTCGCCGAGGTTCAGGCGCTCACGGTCGACTCGCAGATCCCCTCCCCGCGCCGCACCACCTCGGGTCTGGAGACCTCCCGCGTCTCGATGATGCTCGCGGTGCTGGAACAGCGGGGGCGGATCAGCGCCTTGGGCAAAAGGGACATCTACTCCGCGACGGTGGGCGGGGTGAAGCTCACCGAGCCGGCCGCGGACCTGGCCGTCGCCCTCGCCCTGGCGAGCGCCGCGAGTGACACACCTCTCCCCAAGAACCTCGTCGCGATCGGCGAAGTGGGCCTCGCGGGCGAGGTGAGACGGGTCACGGGCGTGCAGCGCAGACTGGCCGAGGCCCACCGCCTGGGCTTCACGCACGCGCTGGTCCCGGGCGATCCGGGCAAGGTTCCGGCGGGCATGAAGGTCCTGGAAGTCGCGGACGTGGGGGACGCCCTGAGGGTCCTTCCCCGCTCCCGTCGCAGAGACGCCCCACGGGACGAGGAGGGTCGCCGGTAGACTTTGCCCTGGTCTCGCCCGTCCGTGCGAACCGAGCGCGCGACACGGGGGCGCCCAGAACCTGCGACCGGAGGAGTGCAGTGGCAGCCAACGACCGGGCATCTGCTCCCGGAAAATCCGGCGGGAGCGCCGGTACCGATGGCCTGATGCGCGCCTCGCTGAGCGCCGTGGCACCCGGCACCGCCCTGCGTGACGGCCTGGAGCGCGTGCTCCGCGGCAACACCGGCGGACTCATCGTGCTCGGCTCCGACAAGACGGTCGAGGCGCTGTGCAGCGGCGGTTTCGTGCTGGACGTCGAGTTCACCGCGACGCGTCTGCGTGAGCTGTGCAAGCTGGACGGCGGCATCGTGCTGTCCTCCGACCTGTCGAAGATCCTGCGCGCGGGCGTGCAGCTGGTCCCGGACCCGACGATCCCGACGGAGGAGACGGGCACCCGGCACCGCACGGCGGACCGTGTCAGCAAGCAGGTCGGCTTCCCGGTGGTCTCCGTCTCCCAGTCGATGCGGCTGATCGCCCTGTACGTCGACGGGCAGCGCCGCGTCCTGGAGGACTCGGCGGCGATCCTGTCCCGCGCCAACCAGGCCCTCGCCACCCTGGAGCGCTACAAGCTCCGCCTCGACGAGGTCGCGGGCACGCTGTCGGCGCTGGAGATCGAGGACCTGGTGACCGTCCGGGACGTCTCGGCGGTCGCCCAGCGCCTGGAGATGGTGCGCCGCATCGCCACGGAGATCGCCGAGTACGTGGTGGAGCTCGGCACCGACGGCCGGCTGCTGGCCCTCCAGCTCGACGAGCTGATCGCGGGCGTGGAACCCGAGCGCGAGCTGGTCGTGCGGGACTACGTCCCCGAGCCCACGGCCAAGCGCTCCCGCACGGTCGACCAGGCCCTGGCCGAACTCGACGCCCTCACCCACGCCGAGCTGCTCGAACTGTCCACGGTGGCCCGGGCGTTGGGCTACACCGGCGCGCCCGAGACGCTGGACTCGGCGGTCTCCCCGCGCGGCTACCGTCTCCTCGCCAAGGTGCCCCGGCTCCCCGGCGCGATCATCGACCGTCTCGTCGAGCACTTCGGCGGACTGCAGAAGCTGCTCGCCGCGAGCGTCGACGACCTCCAGACGGTGGACGGCGTGGGCGAGGCCCGGGCCCGCAGCGTCCGCGAGGGGCTGTCGCGGCTGGCGGAGTCCTCGATCCTGGAGCGGTACGTCTGAGGCGTACGGGACGCGGTTGAACAACAGAGGGCGGTACCCGGGAAGGGGTACCGCCCTCGGACGTTTCCGCCGGCCTAGCTGTACGACAGGCCCTAGTCGGCCGAGAGCACGAACGACGCCTGGACCTTCGTGAAGCCCGGCGCCTTGGCTTCCACGAGGTAGGTGCCCGACTTGGCCGAGCCCGCGGGGGGCGTGGCGCACTCGGGGGCGCTCGGCTTGCGGTCCCACTTCAGGGTGTAGGTGATGCCGCTGCCGGCGGCGACCCGGTACAGCTGACGCGCGGCCGTCTTGGGGCAGTCCTCGGACGACCAGTAGTCGTCGTCGCTGCTCGCCGGGGCGATCGTGAACACCGCGTTCTTCGGCCCGAGATCGATCTTGCAGTCGCTGCCGGAGACGTTCCGCGCGGTGAGCAGGAACGTGGGCGTCTGCTCGGGGTCGTAGGTGTTGTGGCGGCTGCGCAGGCTGAACTTCACGGCGCTCGCGGTGCAGTTGGGCAGGGTGGAGCCGGCCGGCAGGGTGTCGCCGGCGCCCACACCGCCCGCGGCGGAACCGCTCCCCGAGCCACCGGTGCCGCCCGCTCCCTCGGAACCGCCCGAGCCGCCGGACCCGGACCCGTCGCCGGAGCCTTCGCCGGAGCCGCCGCCGGAGCCCGAGCCGGAGCTGTCCCCGGAGCCGTCACCCGAGCCGCCGGAGCCCTCGTCCCCCGACTCGTCGCGCCCGCCCGGCGCTTGACTGATGGCGGGGCCCGAACTCGACGGGCCGGGTGTGATGGAGGGCGCGGGATTCTTGCCGTTGGCGCCGTTGTCGCGATCCTTGCCGCCCCCGCCGCCCATCGTCACGATCCACAGGGTCAGCAGCGCCAACACGGCGACCACAGACACCAGTACGACCCTCCGACGCCAGTAGATGGAGGAGGGGAGCGGCCCGACCGGATTGCGCAGAGATCCCACGGCTCAAACCTTACGAGAGATCGGCGTGTTCACCGGTCCCACCCGCCGCTCGGAGTGACAACTTTTCCGGATCATCATCTCGGAATCCCGGCTCGTACCCTGGTCTTTCGTCGGGTACGGGACGGGGTGATCGCAGGGCGTGACGACATCGGCCCGTCCCTTACCGTCCGTGATGACGGGCAGGACACCCCGATGTGAGTACGGCGCGGGGCCGGGGCCCGCGGGTGCCGTGCCGGTGCGGCGCTCTTCGTCTTCGCGCGAGACGCCCGCGCGCCACCGAGCCGCGCCGCGCGGCGCACGGCCGGTCGGGAACGCCCGCGCGCCCTCTCCGGAACGCCCGCGTGCCGCTCGGCAGTTCAGCGGGAGGTATCGGTGAACCCCCCTCGCTGGAGCGGTCGTCGGGGATGACGGAGGAGGCCGAGGCGGCGCCTGCCGACCGCGTGCGGCTCGAACAGGGATCTGCGGATCTTCGGGTTACCGCCCCGGCGGGGTGGTGGCGTGCCCGATTCGGCACCTCTGCGTGGCACCATCGAAGGGCCATGACTGCTCCCACGAAACCCCCGCACCCCACCGCCGCCTCCGCCGCCTCCGCCGACGGCCCCTCCGGGCCGCCCCTCGGAGAGAACCTGCACTCCCCCGTCATCGACTGGTTCGGCGAACACGCCCGTGACCTGCCGTGGCGGCGCCCCGAGGCCGGGGCGTGGGGAGTGATGGTCAGTGAGTTCATGCTCCAGCAGACGCCGGTGAGCCGCGTCCTGCCCGTCTACGAGCAGTGGCTGGAGCGCTGGCCGCGCCCCGCCGACCTGGCCAAGGAGGCGCCCGGCGAGGCCGTGCGCGCCTGGGGGCGGCTCGGCTACCCGCGCCGCGCGCTGCGGCTGCACGGCGCCGCCGTCGCCATAACGGAACGGCACGGCGGTGACGTACCGGCCGACCACGCCCAGCTGCTCGCGCTGCCCGGCATCGGCGAGTACACGGCCGCCGCCGTCGCCTCCTTCGCCTATGGGCAGCGGCACCCGGTGCTGGACACCAACGTGCGGCGGGTCTTCGCCCGCGCGGTCACCGGCGTGCAGTACCCGCCCAACGCCACCACCGCCGCCGAGCGCAAGCTGGCCCGCGCGCTGCTGCCCGAGGACGAGCCGACCGCCGCCCGCTGGGCCGCCGCCTCCATGGAGCTGGGCGCGCTGGTGTGCACGGCGAAGAGCGAGTCGTGCCACCGCTGCCCGATCGCCGCGCAGTGCGCGTGGCGGCTGGCGGGCAAGCCGGAGCACGACGGACCGCCGCGCCGCGGTCAGACGTACGCGGGCACCGACCGGCAGGTGCGCGGGCGGCTGCTCGCGGTGCTGCGGGAGGCTCACGGTGCCGTGCCGCAGGCGGCGCTGGACCGGGTGTGGCACGAGCCGGTGCAGCGGGCCCGCGCCCTGGACGGTCTGGTCGCCGACGGTCTGGTGGAGCCGCTGGAGGGCGGCTCGTACCGGCTGCCGCTGACCTGACCGACGGACCTGACGTACAGGCACATCACAGCCGCGACCGCCGTTCGTCACAGCACCCGAGGTGGACAAATCACCCCGAACCGCCCTCAACACCCCCACCGCTCTACCCCGTTACGGCTTCCGTTACACAACCGACGGACAGCCGAGCGCTGGCCGCAGGCTGCTTCGGACAGCGCCGTGACAACGCCTCCGTACCTTCAGACGCGTTCCCGGAAGACACGGGACGACTGAGGACCACAGGCAGTGCACGGGCGGCGGGGAGCCGGCCCGGACGGGGAAACGGGAGGCGGTTCACCATGGCGCAGGGCGAGGTGCTCGAGTTCGAGGAGTATGTCCGCACCCGGCAGGACGCGCTGCTGCGCAGTGCCCGCCGCCTGGTCCCCGACCCGACGGATGCGCAGGACCTGCTGCAGACGGCACTGGTGCGGACGTACGGCCGGTGGGAGACCATCGAGGACAAGCGGCTGGCCGACGCCTATCTGCGCCGGGTGATGATCAACACCCGTACGGAGTGGTGGCGGGCGCGGAAGCTGGAGGAGGTCCCGACCGAGCAGCTCCCGGACGCCTCGGTCGACGACGCCACCGAGCAGCACGCGGACCGCGCCCTGCTGATGGACATCCTGAAGGTGCTCGCCCCGAAGCAGCGCAGTGTCGTGGTGCTGCGACACTGGGAGCAGATGTCCACGGAGGAGACGGCCGCCGCCCTCGGCATGTCGGCCGGAACGGTCAAGAGCACGCTGCACCGGGCGCTCGCCCGGCTCCGCGAGGAGCTGGAGTCCCGCGATCTGGACGCACGCGCGCTGGAGCGTGAGGAGCGGGAGCGGTGCGCGGCCTGACCGGCGAGGGTTCTGTACGGACCCGGGGCAGTATCCAGGCGGTGAGCGCGGCACTGGCCGTGCCCACCGCCCTCGCCCTTTTGGTGTCCGGGTGCGGTGCGGGCGGCACCGGCGCGCGTGACGAGGGACCGGCGCACGCCGACTCGGTGGCGGGCGCCGCGGCCGCCACGCCCTCCGTGTCGCCGTCGAAGACCCCCGACTCCGTGAACGCGGTCGAGCTCATCAAGGACGACCCGAAGGTCGCGCCCGAGGTGAAGCGCGATCTGAAGCCGTGCGTCGCCGACGAGTACCCGGTCGACGTCTCCTACGGCAACCTGACGAAGGGCTCGGCGGACGACGTCGTCGTCAACGTGCTGACCTGCGGTGACGCGGTGGGCGTCGGCAGTTACGTGTACCGCGAGCAGAACGGCTCGTACGAGAACGTCTTCACTGCGGAGGAGCCGCCGGTCTACGCGGAGATCGACCGCGGGGACCTGGTGGTGACCAAGCAGGTGTACGACAAGGGCGACCCGGTGTCGAGTCCTTCCGGGGAGAACGTGATCACGTACAGATGGACCTCCGGTCACTTCGCCGAGAAGTACCGCACGCACAACGACTACGGGAAGGTCGCCGGGGACAGCGCGACACCGGTGCCCGCGAGCTGACGCCGGTACCCGCGAGACGCGGCTGACACGCGCGGGGCCGCGTGGCACGCGGGCACGGCAGCGTGACGGACGCGGGCACGGCAGTGTGACGGACGCGGGCAGGAACGCGTGAACCGATCGGGCCGTTCGCAACGATGTCCCGGTGAACGTATCGCCGGGATCGTGCGTCCCAGCAGGAGAACGCACCCCATGGACCACAGAGGACTGAGAGCACCGGGATGGCAGACCAGACCCACGTCCTGTTCGTCGAGGACGACGACGTCATCCGCGAGGCCACGCAGCTCGCCCTGGAACGGGACGGCTTCGTGGTCACCGCCATGCCCGACGGGCTGTCGGGTCTGGAGGCGTTCCGCGCGGACCGCCCCGACATCGCACTGCTGGACGTCATGCTGCCCGGGCTCGACGGCGTGAGTCTGTGCCGTCGCATCCGCGACGAGTCGACCGTGCCGGTGATCATGCTGTCGGCGCGGGCCGACTCCATCGACGTCGTGCTGGGCCTGGAGGCGGGCGCCGACGACTATGTGACCAAGCCGTTCGACGGTGCCGTGCTGGTCGCCCGGATCCGCGCGGTGCTGCGCCGCTTCGGGCACGCCGGCGGCGGCCGGGGCGAGGAGCCCGGGGCCCCGGCCGACGGTGGTGTGCTGGCCTTCGGGGACCTGGAGGTCGACACCGAGGGCATGGAGGTCCGGCGCGCCGGGCAGCCGGTGGCGCTGACGCCGACCGAGATGCGGCTGCTGCTGGAGTTCTCCTCGGCCCCGGGCACGGTGCTCTCCCGCGACAAGCTGCTGGAACGGGTGTGGGACTACGGCTGGGGCGGGGACACCCGCGTCGTCGACGTGCATGTGCAGCGGCTGCGGCAGAAGATCGGCCAGGACCGGATCGAGACGGTCCGCGGGTTCGGCTACAAGTTGAAGGCCTGAGCAGGGGCAGGGGTATGAGGGGGCACTTCCGGCGCCTGGTCGCCGCGGGCTTGGAGCGTGCGGGCATCCGCACGGGCCTCAGATGGAAACTCAGCGCGGCCATCGCTCTGGTGGGCGCGCTGGTGGCGATCGCGCTGAGCCTCGTCGTGCACAACGCCGCCCGGGTCTCGATGCTGGACAACGCGCGCGACCTCGCCGACGAGCGGGTCATGATCGCCCAGCGCAACTTCGAGCTGTCCGGGCGGATGAACTTCCCCAACACCAAGATCAACGACCCGGAGCTCCCGCATGAGCTGCGGGAACGGGTCGAGGCGGGCCAGCGGGCGACGTACGTGGCCGACCTGCC
This sequence comes from Streptomyces sp. NPDC007929, assembly GCF_042959065.1. Taxonomy (NCBI): domain Bacteria; kingdom Bacillati; phylum Actinomycetota; class Actinomycetes; order Kitasatosporales; family Streptomycetaceae; genus Streptomyces; species Streptomyces sp. NPDC007929. The sequence continues at coordinate 25,628 of NZ_JBIBKD010000022.1, forward strand.
GGGTGACGTGCCCGACATATGGGCCGCCGTGCCGCTGAAGAACGGGCAGGTGATGTCGCTGCACTCGGGCTTCACCGACCGCAGCTCGGACATCCTCCAGGACCTCGACCAGGCCCTGCTCATCGGGTCCATCGCGGTCGTCCTCGGCGGCAGCGCGCTCGGCGTGCTGATCGGCGGGCATCTGTCGCGGCGGCTGCGCAAGGCGGCCATCGCGGCGAACCAGCTCGCGGGCGGCGAGACGGACGTGCGCGTACGGGACGCCATGGGCGGGGTGGTGCGCGACGAGACGGACGACCTGGCGAGCGCGGTGGACGCCATGGCGGACGCGCTGCGCCAGCGCATCGAGGCCGAGCGGCGGGTCACCGCCGACATCGCGCACGAGCTGCGCACGCCGGTGACCGGACTGCTGACCGCGGCGGAACTGCTGCCGCCCGGGCGCCCGACCGAGCTGGTGCTGGACCGGGCCAAGGCCATGCGCACGCTGGTCGAGGACGTGCTGGAGGTGGCCCGGCTCGACGGGGCCTCCGAGCGGGCGGAGCTGCAGGACATCATGCTGGGCGAGTTCGTCGCCCGGCGGGTGACGGCCAAGGACCCGGCGATCGAGGTGCGGATCGTGCACGAGTCGGAGGTCACCACCGACCCGCGGCGTCTGGAGCGGGTCCTGTTCAACCTGCTGGCCAACGCGGCCCGGCACGGCAAGCCGCCCATCGAGGTCAGCGTCGAGGGCCGGGTCATCCGCGTGCGCGACCACGGCCCGGGCTTCCCCGAGGATCTGCTCGCCGAGGGCCCGAGCCGATTCCGGACCGGCAGCGTGGACCGGGCCGGGCACGGCCACGGTCTCGGCCTGACCATCGCGGCCGGGCAGGCCCGGGTGCTGGGCGCACGGCTGACCTTCCGCAACGTTCGCACCCCCGGGACGCCGGAGCACCTCCCCGCCGAGGGCGCGGTCGCCGTGCTGTGGCTGCCGGAGCACGCCCCGACGAACACGGGGAGCTACCCGATGCTGCCGGGCTCGTGAGCCGTCCCGTCTGATCAGCAGGTCCAGTCCTGGTCCATGTCGAGGCCGCCCTCGCGGGGCTGGGTGAACGAGAACCAGTTGCCCGAGTCGTCGCGCAGCAGCGCCTCGGTGCCGTACGGGCGCTCCTGCGGCTCCTGGAGGAACTCCACGCCCCGGTCCTTGAGCTTCTTGTAGTCGCCGTGGATGTCGTCGGTGGTCAGCACGCCCGCGCCGAGCACGCCCTTGGTCACCAGCTTGCGGAGCATCTCGGCCGACTCGGGGTCCATCGCGGGCCCGCCGGGGACCATCAGCGTCAGCTCGACGTCGGGCTGGTTCGGGGAGCCGACCGTGAGCCAGCGCATGCCGCCCTCGCCCATGGTCATGTCCGTACGGACCTCCAGGCCCAGTTTCTCCGTGTAGAACTCCTTGGCCCGGTCCTGGTCGAGGACCCAGACGGTCGAGATGGCGAGACCCTTGATCATGGCGTGCTCCTGCTCTGAAGCTGCGGCTGCGGCCGGTTGTGCCCGCCCTGCCACGGTAGGCAGCGAGGGCGTCAGCCCGCTTCTCCGGAATTGCGCTTCTCACCGGCGCCGGGCGCGGAAGGGGAGCCGCCGGGCGCGGTACGGAAGCCTCCGGCCCAGAGCATGGCGTAGCAGCCGGGTATGAGGGCGGCTCCGCGGCCCACGTGCTTCGTGCGGTACTCGCTGGGTGTCAGACCCGTCCAGGTCTTGAAGCGGGCCGAGAACGTGCCGACGCTGCTGAAGCCGACCAGGTGGCAGATCTCCGTCACCGAGAGGTTCGCCGTGCGCAGCAGGTCCTCGGCGCGGTCGATGCGGCGGTGCGTGAGGTACTGGCCGGGGGTCTCGCCGTAGGCCTCCTTGAAGGCCCGGATGAAGTGGTAGCGCGAGTACCCGGCGTGCGCGGCGACGGTGTCCAGGTCCAGGCCGGGGTCGGCCCAGTCCCGGTCCATGACGTCCTTCGCGAGCCGCATCCGCCGCGTCCTGTCCATGCGGTCGATGGTGGCACGGGGGTCTGACAGCGGGGCCCGGCCGGTGACGGGACGTGGCGAGGGCAGGCTCGCGCTCACGCGCCGCCGGGACACGACGAGACCCCCGGGCGGACACTCCCGGGGGTCTGGTCGCGGTGTGGTCAGACGGCCTCGACCACGGGCGGCTGCGCCGCCGGGGTGTCCGGTGTGCCGTCCTCCTTCGGGCCGGCGCCCTTCAGCGGGACCTCCTTGACGAACACGGCCGCCACGAGTGCGACCACCGCCACCACGGCACCGAGCAGGAACGCCGTGTGCGTACCGGCGGAGACGGCGTGCTGGTACGCCTCCCGGATCAGCGCCGGGAGCTTCTCCAGGCTCTTGGCGTCGAGCTGCGCCGACTGCTCGGTCACCTTGGAGCCCAGCGCACCGGCCCGCTCGCTCATGACGTCCTGGACGCGGTTGTTGAACAGCGCGCCCATGATCGCGACGCCGAAGGAGGAGCCGAGCGTGCGGAACAGGGTGGTCGACGAGGACGCGACGCCCATGTCCTTCATCTCCACGCTGTTCTGCGCGACCAGCATGGTGATCTGCATCAGGCAGCCCATGCCGAGCCCGACCACGGCCATGAAGACACCGGAGGTCAGCCGGGAGGTGCCGGTGTCCATCGTGGACAGCAGGTACAGGCCGACGATCATCAGCGCGCTGCCGGCGATCGGGAACACCTTGTACTTGCCGCTGTTGGTGGTCACCCGCCCGGCGACCATCGAGGTCACGAGCATCGCCCCGAGCATCGGCAGGAGCAGCAGCCCGGAGTTGGTCGCGGAAGCGCCCTGCACGGACTGCTGGTACAGCGGCAGGAAGAGCGTCGCGCCGAACATCACGAAGCCGGTGACGAAGCCGATGATCGACATCAGCGTGAAGTTGAGGCTGCGGAAGATGTGCAGCGGCAGCACCGGCTCGGCGGCCTTGGTCTGCCAGAACACGAATCCGACCAGCGCGGCGATGCCGATGCCGATCAGCTCCATGATCCGCGCGGAGCTCCAGGCGTACTCCGTGCCGCCCCAGGTGGTGACGAGCACGATCGCGGTGATGCCGACGGTCAGCAGTGCGGCGCCCAGATAGTCGATCCGGGCCTTGGAGCGCCGCTTGGGCAGATGCAGCACGGCACCGACGGCGGCGAGCGCCACCGCTCCGAGCGGCAGGTTGATGTAGAAGGCCCAGCGCCAGCCCCAGTTGTCGGTGATCGTGCCGCCGACCAGGGGGCCGCCGATCATCGCCAGCGCCATGACGCCGGCCATCATGCCCTGGTACTTGCCGCGCTCGCGGGGCGGGATCAGGTCGCCGATGATCGCCATGACGCCGACCATCAGGCCACCGGCGCCGAGGCCCTGAACAGCGCGGAAGCCGATCAGCTCGCCCATGTTCTGGGCCATGCCGCTGAGCGCGGAACCGACCAGGAAGATCACGATGGACGTCATGAACGTGCCCTTGCGGCCGTACATGTCGCCGAGCTTGCCCCACAGCGGGGTGGAGGCCGCGGTCGCGAGCGTGTAGGCGGTGACGACCCACGCGAGGTGCTCCAGCCCGCCGAGCTCACCGACGATCGTCGGCATCGCGGTGCCGATGATCATGTTGTCGAGCATCGCGAGCATCATCGCGATCATCAGCGCGAGCAGCACGACCCGCACGCTCTTCGGTTGTTTCCCCCCGGCGTCGGCCGCCGGTGTGTCCGTCGTGTCCGTCATCGCTTCCCACTCCCCCAGCTACCGCTACTTACTTGCCGACCGGCTAGTGACTACACTCGGAAGCTAGTCCTGGAACTAGCCGGGCGTCAAGTAAGTTTTATGGAAAGCGGGGGGCGTAGGAGGATGGGCGGCACCATGGACGGCACCAAGCAGCGGCGCCGCGGGGACACCCGCCGGCGCATCCAGGACGTGGCCCTCGAACTCTTCGCGGAGCACGGTTACGAGAAGACCTCCCTGCGCGAGATCGCCGAGCGCCTGGAGGTCACCAAGGCCGCGCTCTACTACCACTTCAAGACGAAGGAAGAGATCCTCGTCAGCATCTTCGAGGACCTCACGCAGCCGATCGAGGACCTGATCGAGTGGGGCCGGCAGCAGCCGCGCACCCTCGCTACGAAGCAGGAGATCATCCGCCGCTACGCCGACACCCTCGCCGCGGCGGCGCCGCTGTTCCGCTTCATGCACGAGAACCAGGCGACGGTACGGGACCTGCGGATCGGCGACTCCTTCAAGGCCCGCATCCACAGCCTGCGCGACATCATCGTCGACCCGGACGCGGACCTGGTCGACCAGGTCCGCTGCGCCAGCGCCATCTTCACGCTGCACGCCGGCATGTTCCTGCTCCCGGACATGGGAAACGACCCCGAGGAGAAGAGCAGAGCCGTCCTCGAGGTCGCCACGGACCTGGTGACCCAGGCCCACCGGGGAGCCGGGGGCTCCTAGCGGGCCAGGGGGATCACACCTGGGTCAGACCTTCACACCCTTGGCGCGCAGGAACTTCACCGGGTCGACCGCCGAGCCGTAGTTCGGGGTCGTACGGATCTCGAAGTGCAGGTGGGGACCGCTCGAGTTGCCGGTGTTGCCGGACTTGGCGATCTCCTGGCCGGTCTTGACGATCTGGCCGACGCGCACGGTGACCTTCGACAGGTGAGCGTACTGGGAGTACGTGCCGTTGCCGTGCTTGATCACGACGGCGTTGCCGTACGCGGGACCGTCGCCGGCGCCGTTGCCGCCGGCCTTGACCACGGTGCCGCCGTGGGTGGCGACGACCTGGGTGCCGCTCGGCACGGCGAAGTCCTGACCGCTGTGCTTGCTCGCCCACATGCCGCCGTTCTGGGCGAAGCTCGCGGAGAGGCTGTACTTCTTCACCGGGTCGACCCAGGAGGGCTTGGCCTTCTTGGCAGCGGCCTTCTTCGCGGCGGCGGCCTTGGCGGCCTTCTCGGCCTTCGCGGCCTCCGCCTTGGCGACCTTGGCCTGGGCGGCAGCCTGCGCCTGCACGGCACTGGCGGCACCGGACGCGGCCGTGGTGTCGGCGGCGGACGCGACCCCGGCTCCCAGTGCGACCGAGACACCAAGGCCGGCGGCCAGCACGGTCGCACGGGTGCGGAGCTGGGACGTACGGGAAGAACGGGACGTGACGCGCTGGGACATCGAAACCTCGTATGGCAGGGGACGGAGAAAACCACCCGGCGCACTGACGCTCGCCGCGGTGGCCATCCCTTGGTAACCCGAAGTCCGACAAACTCCCAAAAGCGTGATCTACGACGCTAGTTAGTAATTTGGTTCAGTGTTCTACGTCTCTTGACACAGCAGTCATTGGGGACGAATCAGGGCACTGGCCCGCACTTTCACCCTCACCGTGGGGCAAGAATCCCTTTCGTCCCGGTCCGTTATCCACTATTCCATCTAGTAACGGACATATCGCCTGTGCGCCATGTCACCGGGGGCGGTCTTCAGTCATTCCGGAAATGTGGCGCACGCCTCTAGGCACTTACCGTTCGGTAACCCTACGGTTCCCCTCGCGCCACCCTCGCGCACGAGCATGCACACGACATGTTGCAGCGTCACTGACGTGAGAGGACCCCCACGACATGCAGACCCGACGCCCCTGGTTGCGCCGCGCAACGGTGACCGCCGTCTCGGCGACCGCCCTCGTGGCCATGGCCGCACCGGCCGACGCCACGACCACCAGCAGGGCCGCCACGACGGCCTCCGCGACCGCCACCACCTCCGCGGCGGCGGACGTCGACTACGGCACCTGGCAGAAGGACTGCCAGCTGGTGATGGACCAGGCCATGCCCTATCTGAAGCAGCGGATAGCGGCCCAGAAGCCGGGCGAGAAACAGGCCATCGTCTTCGACATCGACAACACGACGCTGGAGACCGACTTCGGCTTCAGCTACCCGCAACCGGCCAACAAGCCGGTCCTGGAGGCCGCCAGATACGCGCAGGAGCGCGGCGTCGCCCTGTTCTTCGTGACCGCCCGGCCGGACATCATCGCCGCGTTCACCCAGTACAACCTCAAGCAGGCCGGCTACCAGGTCTCGGGGCTCTACGTCCGCAACTTCATCGACCTCTTCAAGAACGTCGCCGACTACAAGACCGCCCAGCGCGTCGACGTAGAGCGCAAGGGCTACACGATCATCGCGAACATCGGCAACAGCGCCACCGACCTCTCGGGCGGCCACGCCGAGCGGACGTTCAAGCTTCCGGACTACGGCGGACAGCTGTCCTAGGACCTGCCGTTCGGCCCGTCCGGGCATGGAGAAGGGGCCGGTGCTGGTCAGCACCGGCCCCTTCTCACTGGGTCGCTACGCTCAGGCGTCCTTGCTCAGGTTCGGGCCCGTGCCACCGGCCGCCTGCTCGATCGGCGGGACGTCCGGCAGGGGGGCCTTCTCCTCGCCGCGGAAGGTGAAGGTCTTGGTGTCGCCCTCGCCCTCCGTGTCGACGACCACGATGTGACCGGGGCGCAGCTCGCCGAAGAGGATCTTCTCCGACAGCGAGTCCTCGATCTCGCGCTGGATGGTGCGACGCAGCGGACGCGCACCCAGCACCGGGTCGTAGCCCTTCTTGGACAGCAGCTCCTTGGCGGACTGGGAGAGCTCGATGCCCATGTCCCGGTCCTTCAGGCGCTCGTCGACCTTGCCGATCATCAGGTCGACGATCTTGAGGATGTCGTCCTGGCTGAGCTGCGGGAAGACGACCACGTCGTCGACGCGGTTGAGGAACTCGGGCCGGAAGTGCTGCTTGAGCTCGTCCGAGACCTTGTTCTTCATGCGCTCGTAGTTGGACTTGGTGTCGCCCTGGGCCGCGAAGCCCAGGTTGAAGCCCTTGGAGATGTCCCGGGTGCCGAGGTTGGTCGTCATGATGATGACCGTGTTCTTGAAGTCCACGACCCGGCCCTGGGAGTCGGTCAGGCGACCGTCCTCCAGGATCTGCAGGAGCGAGTTGAAGATGTCCGGGTGGGCCTTCTCCACCTCGTCGAAGAGGACGACGGAGAACGGCTTGCGGCGGACCTTCTCGGTGAGCTGGCCGCCCTCCTCGTAGCCCACGTAGCCGGGGGGCGAACCGAAGAGCCGCGAGACCGTGTGCTTCTCGCTGAACTCCGACATGTCGAGGGAGATCAGCGCGTCCTCGTCGCCGAAGAGGAACTCAGCGAGCGCCTTGGACAGCTCGGTCTTACCGACACCGGACGGGCCGGCGAAGATGAACGAGCCACCGGGACGCTTCGGGTCCTTCAGACCGGCACGCGTACGGCGGATCGCCTTCGACAGCGCCTTGACGGCGTCGACCTGGCCGATGACCCGCTTGTGGAGCTCGTCCTCCATGCGCAGCAGACGCGAGGACTCCTCCTCGGTCAGCTTGAAGACCGGGATGCCGGTGGCGGTGGCGAGGACCTCGGCGATCAGCTCGCCGTCGACCTCGGCGACGACGTCCATGTCGCCGGCCTTCCACTCCTTCTCCCGCTTGGCCTTGGCGGCCAGGAGCTGCTTCTCCTTGTCGCGCAGGGAGGCGGCCTTCTCGAAGTCCTGCGAGTCGATCGCGGACTCCTTGTCGCGGCGCACGCCCGCGATCTTCTCGTCGAACTCGCGCAGGTCCGGCGGCGCGGTCATCCGGCGGATGCGCATCCTCGATCCGGCCTCGTCGATCAGGTCGATCGCCTTGTCCGGGAGGAAGCGGTCCGAGATGTACCGGTCGGCCAGGGTGGCGGCCTGGACCAGCGCCTCGTCCGTGATCGAGACGCGGTGGTGCGCCTCGTACCGGTCGCGCAGGCCCTTGAGGATCTCGATGGTGTGCGGCAGGGACGGCTCCGCGACCTGGATGGGCTGGAAGCGGCGCTCTAGGGCGGCGTCCTTCTCCAGGTGCTTGCGGTACTCGTCCAGCGTGGTGGCACCGATGGTCTGGAGTTCACCGCGGGCCAGCATCGGCTTCAGGATGCTGGCGGCGTCGATCGCGCCCTCGGCGGCACCCGCACCCACCAGGGTGTGGAGCTCGTCGATGAACAGGATGATGTCGCCGCGGGTGCGGATCTCCTTGAGCACCTTCTTCAGGCGCTCCTCGAAGTCACCGCGGTAGCGGGAGCCGGCGACCAGGGCGCCGAGGTCCAGGGTGTAGAGGTGCTTGTCCTTGAGGGTCTCGGGCACCTCGCCCTTGACGATGGCCTGGGCGAGGCCCTCGACGACGGCGGTCTTGCCGACGCCGGGCTCACCGATCAGCACCGGGTTGTTCTTGGTACGGCGGGACAGCACCTGCATGACCCGCTCGATCTCCTTCTCGCGCCCGATGACCGGGTCGAGCTTGGACTCACGAGCGGCCTGGGTGAGGTTCCGGCCGAACTGGTCGAGGACCAGGGACGTGGAGGGGGTGCCCTCGGCAGGACCGCCGGCGGTGGCGGTCTCCTTGCCCTGGTAACCGGAGAGCAGCTGGATCACCTGCTGCCGCACGCGGTTCAGATCTGCGCCCAGCTTGACGAGGACCTGGGCGGCGACGCCCTCGCCCTCGCGGATCAGGCCGAGCAGGATGTGCTCCGTGCCGATGTAGTTGTGGCCCAGCTGAAGGGCCTCGCGGAGCGACAGCTCCAGGACCTTCTTGGCACGGGGGGTGAAGGGGATGTGGCCGGACGGGGCCTGCTGGCCCTGGCCGATGATCTCCTCCACCTGCTGGCGGACCGCCTCGAGCGAAATCCCGAGGCTCTCAAGGGCCTTGGCGGCGACACCTTCACCCTCGTGGATCAGGCCCAGGAGGATGTGCTCAGTGCCGATGTAGTTGTGGTTGAGCATCCGGGCTTCTTCCTGAGCCAGGACGACAACCCGCCGCGCGCGGTCGGTGAACCTCTCGAACATCGTTAATCGCTCCTCAGAGCGGTCAGGCAGTGGGGGGAACTTCCCCTCCCTGTCCTTCCGCAGCTTAGTCCCGCAAGCGGGGACCGCTCATTCCAACTGCCGACACCGTCCTTGGCCTCCTGACCCCGAACGCCGACATCTGCTCCAACCCGATGGTGCGAGACGATGTTCCCGCAGGCCAGGCAGATACCCCACTCGCCAGTACGCCGATGGCGAACGCGAGACGTCCCTTCCTGCGTGTCGCCCCCTCCCACTAGGGATGTCTTACCCGGGGGGACCGGAAATCCATGCCGGGCGCCCCCGTTCCCTCCGCTACGGGCGAACAACCTTGCGCCTCCCCGCACCCCCCGCGCGCCCCCGTTTCGCCACGCGGTGCGCTCATGGCGCCACCCAGCGTAACTCTTGGGCCCTTCCGGCTGTTGCACTTGGCATGTTCGGCGCCCCTCAGCCCGTGACCGCATCCTCGACCCCGCTCATTCCGCTCCCCCGCCGGCCGCCCGGCCCGTCCGGCGCGAGCGGTCAGGTCCGGCGTTGGTACGAGAACGAACTGGGGTGGCCGACGGTGCCCGGCGATCCCCTGCGGCTTGCGGTGGGGACGCGCTACGACGTCCTGGACGCCCCCGCGGAAGCGGGGCACGCGGCCCTGCGGCGCCTGGCGCCCGGCTCCCCCGTCGCGCTGCACGGCGACCGCATGCTGCTCCTGGTGGCCGCGGGCAGCGCGGAGGAGCTCCCCGGGCTGCTGGAGTGGCTCGACTGGGGGTCCCTGTCGCTGGACCTGGCGGCGATCGGCGCGGGCGGCCTCATCGAGGCGCCGTGGCCCCTGGAGGCTCACGAGGAGGCGGCGGAGGCGGTGCCGCACGGGCTGCTGCCTCATGCGAGGAGGGCCGTGTCGCCGGCGCGCGCGTCGGGGACCACGGCGCCCTGCGAGGCGGGGGTCCCGCCTGCTCCCGGGGGCCGGGGCCGGGTCGGTTCCCAGGGGGCCGCCGTGTGGCTGCGGCCCCCCGAGCCGGGATGCGAGGTCGAGGCCTCGCTGCCGACGCTGTCGGCGCTGGGGGGCGGTGGGGGCACCCCCGATCTCGTGCGGCTGGTGAACACGGTGGCCACACAGTGCCACCGGGTCCGGCTGCGGCGCGCGTGCGCCCAGCCACCGGCCATGCGTGCGCAGGGTCGGTAGGGCCGCTGTTCAGCCGTTGGCCTTCTCGTAAGCCTCGCGGATGGTCGCGGGAACACGGCCGCGGTCGTTGACCTCGTAGCCGTTCTCCTTCGCCCAGGCGCGGATCGCCGCGGTGTCCTGGCTGCCGCTCGAAGCGGCGCGCGCCTTTCCACGCCCGCCCGAAGCACGGCCTCCGGTACGCCGACCGCCCTTCACGTAAGGCTCGAGAAGGCCACGGAGCTTGTCCGCATTGGCAGTGGTGAGATCGATCTCGTACGTCTTGCCGTCCAGCGCGAACGTCACGGTCTCGTCCGCCTCGCCACCGTCGAGGTCGTCGACAAGAAGGACCTGAACCTTCTGTGCCACCGGATTTCCTTTCATCGATATCTTCAGGGCGGGTGTGCCGGCGTCCGCCGTTTCGCCGTCCCCTGTTATATGCAGTACTGCAGTACGTCGGAAAGCAAACCGCTTTTGCCGGAAAAACACAAACCCCCGGCAGAGACCGGCAGCCCGGCCCCGGTCCGGAAACGTGCGCGTTTCGGACATAGGGAACCGGGGCAGGGCGGGCGTCGCGGAATATGTCTTGACGAACCGGCCGGACCCGCTACGGTGCAGCGGCACCCGGCGATCACAGATGCAGAAGCATCCGGCTGTTGCCCAAGGTGTTCGGTTTCACTCGTTCGAGTCCGAGGAACTCCGCGACACCCTCGTCATAGGAACGCAGGAGCTCCGCGTAGACATCCGTGTCGACGGGCGTCTCGCCGATCTCCACGAAGCCGTGCTTGGTGAAGAAGTCGACTTCGAAGGTCAGGCAGAAAACCCGGCGAACGCCGAGCCAGCGTGCGGTCTGCAGCAACTTCTCCAGCACCCGGTGCCCGACGCCCGCGCCCTTCAAGCCGGGCTTCACCGCGAGAGTGCGCACTTCCGCGAGGTCTTCCCACATCACGTGCAGCGCGCCGCAACCGACGACCTCGGCGTTGTCGTCCCGTTCCGCGACCCAGAACTCCTGGATGTCCTCGTAAAGCGTCACCGTCGCTTTGTCGAGCAGGATGCGGCCGCGGACGTAGGCGTCAAGCAGGCCCCGTACGGCCGGGACGTCGCTGGTGCGGGCCCGTCGGACGGTGATGGCTTTTGCGGTGGCTTCGGGGCTCTTCGCGGACATGACGGGACGCTATCGCCCGCCGAGGTCCCGAGCGGAGGCGGGGTTCTCCTCTGGCTCTTCCCCGGGTTCCGCTCGTTGTGCGGGTCGTTGTGCGGGTTCCGCGGATTCCGACGCTTCGGTCGGTTCCTGGGTTTCCGGGCCCTGCACGATGCGGACGGCATCGCTGAGAGACTGCCGCTGTTCCTCGCTCATCATGCCGAAGAAGGCGACGAGAGCGGCGGCGGGGTTGTCGCTCTGCGACCAGGCGTCGTTCATCAGGGCGGCCGCGTAGGCGGCGCGGGTGGAGACCGCCTCATATCGATAGGCGCGGCCTTCCGCCTCGCGGCGCACCCAGCCCTTCTGATGGAGATTGTCCAAAACGGTCATCACGGTGGTGTACGCGATGGACCGCTCCTTCTGAAGATCTTCCAGGACTTCTCGAACGGTCACCGGGCGGTTCCACTTCCACACCCGCGACATGACCGCGTCTTCGAGTTCTCCCAATGGGCGAGGCACAGCTCAGAACAATAGTGGGAGATCCCGGTAATGGCGTGGCGGACGTGCGCGTGACCGGCGAACGGGAACAAAAAGGGCGTACGGCTCGTGCGTGCGGGCGCCGCGGGGTGCGGGTCCGCCGAGTCGTACGCCCTCGAAAGGGGGTGGGGTCAGGCCTCGGCCTTCGGGGAGGTCGCGGTGGCCGGGCGGCCACCCTCCACGCGCGCGAGGGCAGCGTCCACGGCCGCGTCCTCCTTGGCCTTGTTGGCGCCGCCCTGGGTCTTCACGATCACCCGGATCACGCCTATGAAGAAGACGGCCATGACGGCCGGGGGCAGGAGCGCGGAGACGTAGTCCATGGATCCATGGTAGCCACGTCAGCCCGCGGCGAGCTGCTGGGGGTTGGCGGGGGGCGGCGGGGCCGGCTTGCGTCGCGGGAAGACCTCACCCGGGGTGGGGATCGGGCGGGAGGGCTTCGGGGTGTCCGGGCCGGGTGCCGGTGCCGGGGCGGGCTTGGGGGCCGGGGCCGGGGCGGGGGGCTTGCGGGCCGGCTTCTTCTCGGGCTGCTTCTCCGGATTCTCCGGGGCGTCCTCGGCCGACGCGCAGCGACCGCCGGGGATGGCCAGGAGGCGGGTGCGGGAGCCGGGGACGGCTGCCACGGGGAGGGTGGCCGGGGTGAGGGGGGTGACCACGCAGCGGTCCAGCAGGGCCGCGGCGGCCGGGTTGCCGCGCAGCGCGCGCAGGGCGGCGAGGTCGTCGGGCAGGGGGCGGTAGCCGGCGCCCAGCGCCTCGTCCAGGAGCGCGAGGTAGCCGGCGGCGGTTCCGGGGAGGGCGGCGCGATACCGGCCCAGGTCGGCCACGAGGAAGGCGCGCAGCCTGGCCCCCTCCCGCAGTGCCTCGTCGAGTGACTCTGCGAGACGGAGACAGTCCTGGACGTCGTCGGCCGAGGCGGGGGTGGGGTCGAGGGCGAGGGCGAGAGCGCGGCGGAGCACACGCAGCTCCTCCACACCGAACGCCATGCCGCCGCGGGATCCGTATGGCGTGGGCATGCGGCGACGATACGCGCTAATCAGACAATTTGCGCATAGGGGGCGGGTGTGGCGCGGGGGAACACGCGGGGGACCACTCGGGTGGGCGGGGTGGGCGAGGTCGCGGGGTGGGCGAGGTCGCGGGGTGGGCGTGACGCCTGGCGCCGGGTGGTGGGTCGGGGCCGTGTCGGGGGGTGTCCGTCCTCGGAACGGCGCGATGGACCTTCTTACCGACTGACTGGCGTTGACGCGCCAACCGCTGCGGGCGGACACC
>NZ_JBIBKD010000023.1:0-22383 GCF_042959065.1 Streptomyces sp. NPDC007929
CGACGCGGGTCCGGCGTGATGCGAGGAGTTTGCGCGGTCGTGCGGGAGCGCCCGCGGTGAGGGTGGCAGCCATGACTCACCCCGCCTGTTCGTCGACGGGGAAGAGGTTGACGTCCTCGGGGTCCGCGCTGATGCCGACCCGCTCGCCGGCCACGGGGCCCCGGCCGGCCGGGACTTCCAGGCGCAGCAGCGGCCCGTCACCACCGTCGATCCGGACCCCGGCGCGCACCAGGGTGCCGACGTAGGTGGCGTTCTCGACCGTGCCGGTACAGAACCCGTCATCGGCGCCGCAGGCCCGCAACCGGCCCGGCTGCACAGCGACCTTGACCTCAGTGCCGATGGCCAGCTGGTGGCGGCGCGCCTTCAGCAGGGTGCCGGACTGGGTGAGACGGACCAGGGTGTGGTCGCCGTCATGCTGCTCGATACGGCCGGGCAGGAAGTTCGCCGCTCCGAGGAAGTCCGCCACGAACGGCGTCCTCGGCCGCTCGAACAGCTCGCGAGGGGTGTCGAACTGCTCGATCAGACCATTGCGCATCACCGCGATCCGGTCCGACATCACCAGCGCCTCTTCCTGATCATGCGTCACATAGATGACGGTCAGGCCCAGTTCCTGCTGGATCGTCTTGATCTCCACCTGCAACTGGTCACGCAGCTTCTTGTCCAGCGCCCCCAACGGCTCGTCCATCAGGATGACCGGCGGGCGGTAGACCAGGGCCCGGCACAGGGCGACCCGCTGCTGCTGACCACCGGACAACTCACGCGGCTTCCGCCCGCCGAACCCGGACAGACCCGCGATCTCCAACGTCTCCCCCACCCGCCGACGGATCTCGTCCTTGCCCACCCCGCGCAGCGTCAGCGGGAAAGCGACGTTCTCGCTGACCGTCATGTGCGGGAACAGCAGGTACTGCTGGAAGACGAAACCGAGGTTGCGCTTTTGCGGGGCGAGCCGGGTGACGTCACGGCCGCCGACGGTGATGGTGCCGGAGTCGGGTTCGCAGAACCCGGCGATCATCATCAGCGTCGTGGTCTTGCCCGACCCCGAGGAGCCGAGGAAGGTGACGAACTCCCCCGCCGCGATCTCCATCGACGCCTCGTCGACAGCGATCACGTCCCCGTAGGTCTTGCGCAGTGCCACCACCGACAGCGCCTTGCCGGTCGCCGTGGCCGGCTTGTTGCCGGCCACCTTCACCGACGGCGCCGCGATACCGAATTCAGCCACGAGCCCACTCCAACCAGCGCTTGGTGACGGCCGACTCGTTCTTCAGCCACCAGTCGATGTCCGTGTCGAAACCCTTGTCGTAGTACTCCGGTGCACCCGCCAGCGCGGATCGCTCCTCGTTGGTGAGCTGCGTGTAGGCCAGCGGGGACGACGGGTTCGACGGGAACGCCTTGGCCAGGGCCGCCTGGCTCTCGGCTCGCAGGGAGAAGTCCATCAGCTTGTAGGCGTTGTCCACATTCGCCGCGTCCTTGGCGATGGCATAGCCCTGGAACTGGCGGCGCATCCCGTTGAGCTGCCGGGCGACCGGGACTCCCTGCTTCTCCAGATCGGCGATACGGCCGTCCCAGACGGTCGACATCGTCACTTCCTGGCGGCTCAGGAGGACTCCGGGGAGCGGGCCGCTGTCCCAGAACTTCTTGATGTCGCCCCGCAGCCGGGTCAGCACCTTGAAGGCACGGTCCACATCCAGCGGATACAGCTTGTCCATCGGCACGCCGTCGGCCAGCAGCGCGAACTCCAACTCCGGCAGGTCACCGTCCGGGTTGCACATCGAACGGCCGCCCTTGAACGCCTTGGTGTCCCAGAAGTCCGCCCACGACTCCGGCTTCCTGCCCCCGAAGGCGTCGGTGCGATATGCCATACAGGCGCCGTAGAAGCTGCTGCCGACGGCATGGTCGGTGATCTGGTTCTCGGGGATCTTCGCGCTCTTCACGCTCTTGATCCGGTCGAGGTCCAGCGCCTCCAGCGCGTTCTGCTTCACGTACTTGGTGTGCGACATCATCGAGTTGTTGATGAGGTCACACTGCGGCCGGCCCTGCTTGATCTGCGCGAGCAGCGGCGCGTCGTCCAGGTTGAGCACCTTCACCTGGATACCGGTCTCCTGCGTGAACGGCGTGTAGATCGCCTTCTGCAGGGCCGCACCATAGGAACCGCCACTGTCACGGACGACCACCGTCTTGCCGCCCTTGCCGCCGCTGTTGGCGCCGGCCCGGCTGGTGCCGGTGCCGCAGGCGGACAGGGCGGTCGCGGCGGCGACACCCGCAGTGACCCCGCCTATTCCTCGCAGGAACAGTCTGCGGTCTATTCGGGCATCTTTCATCGTGTGCCTCCTGGGTGGTACTGGCCGTGAGAAGGGGAGCTGCTGGGGACGTGGAATGGGGGGCGGCTGGAAGGGGGGGGCTAGGGGCGGGGTTCCGCCTCGTCTGATCCGGCGCCCATACCGGGGGCCTGGAAGGTGTCGGCCCGGGCGGCCGTGTCGGGGTTCCACGGGACGGCCAGGGCGGCCAGTTCCTTGCCGGGGGCGACGGTGAGGGCGTGCATGCCGTAGAAGATCCGGCCGTCGGCCGGGGCGTGGACGGTGTGCTCGGTGCCGTCGGCCGGGTCGATGATGCGGCCGAGGAGGTCGCCCTCGGTGACGTCGCCGATGATGTCGGCGTCGAAGGAGAACTCCGGGTACCACAGGCCGGTGGCCTCGGCGGTGGCGCCGCCGGACCATACCCACTCGCGGATCGGTTCCGGGGCGGAGCCGTCCTGGTCGAGGACGCCGAGATGGCGAAGTGCCTTCAGCAGGCCGTCGACGCGGCGCAGGGCGGTGGCCTCGTCCCGCTGGCCGAGCTGGCCCACCTCGACGAGGACCGCCGAGATGTTCCGGCGAGCGGCGGCCGCGTGGCTGTTGCCGCCCTCGGGCGTCAGCCCGAGGATGACGTCCTGAATGCCGAAGGAGCCTGCCAGTTCGGCCGTCGCCTTGTCCAGGTCGGGGTCACCGGTGCGGCGGTAGCCGACGAAGTCCCGCAGGACTTGGTCGATGCCGCCGCAGTGCAGGTCGATGTAGACGTCGGCGCCATCGATGAGGTGGGTGAAGAGCCAGGCGGCCAGCCGCTCGGTGGGGCCGCCCGCCGGGTCGCCGGGGAAGACCCGGTTGAGGTTCACGCCGTCGACCGGGGAGACGTTGAGCCGGCCCTGGTAGACGGCGGGCGGGTTGGCGACCGGACAGACGATCACCTGCCCGCTCACCTCTTCGGGCTCCAGCAGGTCCGCCAGGCGCGCGGCGGCTTCGATGGGCGTGAACTCGCCGCCGTGCACACCGGCGGTGATGACGACCCGGGGGCCCGGGCGGACTCCGTTGACCAGGATCACCGGGATGTCCGCGGTGAGGGTGCCGAGATCGGCCCGGAGGGTGCCGCGGGCCTTGGTGCCGGGCCCGGCCGCCAGAGAGCCGACGGAAAGGGGGGAGTTCTGCATGGTCATGCCTCCGTACGGCCGACGGTGGAGAGGAAGTCGATGGGCTGGGGCGAGGCGCCGTCCAGCGCGAGGTCCGCGGCGATGTCGCCGAAGGCGGGCGAGAGTTTGAAGCCGTGTCCGGAGAAGCCGGCGAGGAGGATGACGTTCTCGGCGCCGGGCAGGGGGCCGACCAGGGGGCGGCTGCTCTCGGTGTAGCCCTCCATGTAGACGGAGAGGCGAGTGGGGTCCGGGTGCAGATCGGGCAGGTAACGCCCGATCAGCTCGGAGAAGATCTCCAGCTCGTCGGGGCGCACGGTGCGGTCCAGCTGGTTGGGGTCGTCGGCGAGCCGGTGCAGCGCGCGGGAGAGTCCGAGCTTGATCGAGATGCCGTCCGGGGAGGGCAGGCCGTAACAGTGGGTGGGGGCGGTGCGGATGAACGCCGGGCGCTCCTCGCCGAACCAGGCGTCGGGGGTGGTGGGCACGTACCAGGCGCTGATGAGGCGGCGGACCTCCACCTCCCACGGCAGGTCGGGCAGCAGGTCGTTGACCCAGGGGCCGGGCGTGACGACGGCGGTGTCGAAGCGCTCACTGCCGGAGTCGGTGCGGATCTCCACGCCGCCCGCGACGGGGACGATCTCGCGGACCGTGGTGTAGCGGTGGATCACGGCGTCGAGCTGTTCGGCGCGGCGGGCGGCGGTCTGGATCGTCAGCTCCGGGCGGATGACCCCGGCGCGGCGGTCGAGCACGGCCGCGTCGCCGTCCTCGATGCGGTACTGCGGGAACCGCTTGGCGAGCCCCTCGGCGTCCAGCACCTCGTGGTCGAGGTCGTGGTCGGCGATGGACTGCAGGACGGTGGCCATCTGCTGGTGGTCGGTCGGCCCCATGAGCAGGCATCCGGTCAGCCGGCGCAGCTCACGGCCGGTCTCCTGCTGGAGCTGCTCCCACAGGGCGTCGGCGTGCCTGAGGAGCGGGACGTACCGGGAGTCCTCGAAGTGCGCGCTGCGGAAGATCCGGGTCTCGCCGCCGGCCGCGCTGCGGTCGTGGCCGGGAGCGTAGCGGTCGTATCCGACGACCTCGGCGCCGCGGGCCGCCAACCGCCAGGCGGTCTGACTGCCCATCGTTCCGACGCCGATCACCGCGACGCGCTTCCTGGCAGCTGACACAGGGCTTTCCTTTCGTAACGCCGAGGCGCATGCTGAGCCTTCGACGTGAGGATTGTTCGATTCGAGATGGTTTCGGCGGGAGCCAGGTCCCCCTTGTGGACCTGTGGCTCGCAACCGCCGCGTCTCGCAGTCCGGCTCACTTCCGGGGGGTCTCTCCGAAGGCCGTGCCACTATGTGGAATGCTGTGCTAGAATCTGGCACAGAGAATGACAGCGGCTTCAGCAAGGAGTCAAGAGGGTGTCCAGCAGAAATTTCGAGGATTAACAGGGGGAAACCGGATGGAAATGAAGAGCGTCACCAGGTCGCTTCGCATCCTGGAGGCGGTCGCCCAGCATCAGCCCGTAACCGTGGGGGAGTTGACGAAGATCTTCGGGCTGCCGAAGTCCACCGTGCAGCGCACGCTGGTCTCACTGGCGGAGGCCGGCTGGCTACGGGCGAACCGAAAGGACACCACCCGCTGGGAGATCGGCGCCCGCGTCCTGGCCGTACGGCCCGCCGCGCTGCAGGGCTCCAGCCTGTTCGCCGCCGCCCGCGAACCCATGGTTCGCCTCCGGGACGCGGTGAACGAGACCATCCACCTGTCGGTGCCCGACGCCCTGCAGTGCATGGTCGTGGTGGATCGCGTCGACTGCGACCACCCGGTGCGCACCTTCCACACGATCGGCGACACCTCACCCCTGCACGCCACAGCCGTCGGGCGCGCCGTTCTCGCACACCTTCCGAGGCGGGACGTCGAAGAACTCATCGCGGCCGGGCTGGAGCGGTTCAGCGACACGACACCCGGTGACCCCGACGAGCTGCGCGCCGAGCTGGACCGGATCCGCACCGACGGCTACGCGATCAACCGCAACCAGTTCCGTCCGGGCGTCTGCGCCGTCACCGCCGCCGTACTCGACGAGGACGGCACCCCGCTGGCGGCCGTGGCCATCTCCATGCCCGAGGCGCGCTACGACGAGGAACGGGCGCCCAAGTGGGGCCGCCTCGTCGCGGACACCGCCGCGGAGATCTCACAGCGCCGCCTGGGCGCCTGAACGGCGGACGACACACCGCAAGCCGTCGACCCGAGGGCCGGCCTCGCACGCTGACGCGCGAGGCCGGCCCTCTGATCTGTCGAACCCTCGCCGCGTACCACATTGTGGCATGCTATGCTGCATTCCGGCACACAGCATGACCATGACTCCGGGCTGGAGTCGAGAAGTGAGAACCAGGGATCCACGGGTCTGAGGGGGCATCGAATGGAAATGAAGAGCGTCACCAGGTCACTGCGGGTTCTGGAGGCGGTCGCCCGACACCAACCCGTGACCGTCGGAGAGCTGACGAAGATCTTCGGGCTGCCGAAGTCCACCGTGCAGCGCACCCTGGTCACCCTCAACGAGGCGGGCTGGCTGCGGGCGAACCGCAAGGACACCACCCGCTGGGAGATCGGCGCCCGCGTCCTGGCCGTACGACCGACCGCACTACAGGGCTCCAGCCTGTTCGCCGCCGCCCGCGAACCCATGATCCGGCTCCGCGACGCCGTGAACGAGACCATCCACCTGTCGGTACCCGACGCCCTGCACGGCATGATCGTCGTCGACCGCGTCGACTGCGACCACGCCGTACGCACCTTCCACGCCATCGGCGACACCTCGCCCCTGCACGCCACCGCCGCCGGGCACGCCGTCCTGGCCCATCTGGGGAAGTCCGACATAGCGGAGGTCACCGCCGAGACGCTGGAGGGCTACGGCGAGGAGACGATCACCGACCCGGGGCAGCTGCGCGCGGAACTCGGCCGCGTGCGAGAGCGTGGCTACGCCGTCAACCACAACCAGTACCTGCACGGCATCTGCGCCATCGCGGCACCCGTGCTCGACGCCGAGGAGACACCGCTGGCCGCCGTGGCCGTCTCCCTGCCCGACTCCCGCTTCGAGCCCGGCCGGCTGCCAGAGCTGGGCCGGCTGGTCGCCGAGACGGCGGCGGAGATCACCGCCCGGCACCTGGCCTGACGCGCGTCACTTCACGATCACGTAGATCTTGCGCACCGTCTCGATCGTCTTCCACACACCGACGAAGCCCGGCTTCATGACAAAGCTGTCGCCCGCCTTGTAGACCACCGGCTCGCCGCCCTCCGGCGTGAGTTCCACGACGCCGGTGAGGATGTGGCAGAACTCGAAGGTCTCACCCTTGATCGAGCGCGTCTCACCGGGCGTGGCCTCCCAGACCCCCGTATGGATCATCTCGCCGCGGGCGATGTCCTGGGGCCAGGTCAGGAACGCGGGGTCGCCGGAGACCAGACGTTCCGGGAGCGGGCCGGACTCGCGCGGCGCGAACGCGGGGTTGGTGTCGATGGTTTTCAGGAACGACATGTTCTTTCCTTCGTGGAGTGTCATGAACGCCATCAGCTCACGGGCACCGCGAGGTACTGGTACTCCAGGAACTCGTCGATCCCGACCCGGCCGCCCTCGCGGCCCAGCCCGGACTGCTTGACGCCGCCGAACGGCGCGGCGGGGTTGGACACCAGGCCCGTGTTCAGCCCGACCATGCCCACCTCCAGCCGCTCGCTCACCCGCAGTGCCCGGTCGAGGCCCTCGGTGAAGACATAGCCGACCAGGCCCCAGGGGGTGTCGTTGGCCCGGCGGATCACCTCGTCCTCGTCGTCGAAGGTGAGGAT
This sequence comes from Streptomyces sp. NPDC007929, assembly GCF_042959065.1. NCBI lineage: Bacteria > Bacillati > Actinomycetota > Actinomycetes > Kitasatosporales > Streptomycetaceae > Streptomyces > Streptomyces sp. NPDC007929. The sequence continues at coordinate 7,253 of NZ_JBIBKD010000023.1, forward strand.
CGCGGCGACGGGACCGAAGATCTCCGTGCCCATCAGAAGGCTGCCGGGATCGACGTCGGCCAGCACGGTCGGCGGGTAGAAGCAGCCGGGGCCTTCGGGGGTACGGCCGCCCACCAGTACCTGGGCCCCGCGCTCCACCGCGTCGGCGACGAGTTCCTCCACCTTGGCGCGTCCCCGCCTGTCGATCAGGGGGCCCACGTCGACGCCGCCCCGGGTGCCCGGGCCGACGACCAGCGCGCCCATCCGCTCGGCGAGACGCCGCCCGAACTCCCGCGCCACCGAGCGGTGCACGAAGAAGCGGTTGGCGGCCGTGCACGCCTCGCCCATGTTGCGCATCTTGGCGACCATCGCACCGTCCACGGCCTTGTCCAGGTCGGCGTCCTCGAAGACCACGAACGGCGCGTTGCCACCCAGCTCCATCGAGGTCCGTACGACCGCCTCCGCGCTCTGGGCGAGCAGCAGCTGTCCGACGGCAGTGGAGCCGGTGAACGAGAGCTTGCGAATCCGCCCGCCGCGCAGGAGCGGTTCGCACACCTCCCCCGCACGGGAGGTGGTGACGACGTTCAGCACGCCGTCCGGCAGCCCTGCCTCCTTGAGGATCGCGGCGAGGGCAAGGCTGGAGAGAGGGGTCTGCGGGGCCGGCTTGAGCACCATCGTGCAACCGGCGGCGACCGCCGGGCCGATCTTGCGGGTACCCATGGCCAGCGGGAAGTTCCACGGGGTGATCAGCAGGCAGGGGCCGACCGGGCGGCGGGAGAGCAGCATGCGGTTGCGGCCGTCCGGCAGGGTGGTGAGGCCGCCGTCGATACGGACGGCCTCCTCGGAGAACCAGCGGAAGAACTCGGCAGCGTACGCCACCTCTCCCCTGGCCTCGGCGAGCGGCTTGCCCATCTCGGAGGTCATCAGGTGGGCGAGCTCGTCGGTGCGCTCGAGGATGATCTCGTAGGCGCGGCGCAGGATCTCGCTGCGCACCCGGGGTGCCGTACGCGCCCAGTCCTCCTGCGCCTGCACGGCCGCTTCCTCGGCGAGCCCCGCGTCCTTCGTGCCCGCGTCGGCGACATGGCAGAGGACCTCGCCGGTCGCCGGGTCGTCGACGGGCATGGTGGCGCCGTCGGCGGCGTCCACCCAGGCGCCGCCGATGAACAACTGCGTGGGTGTGTCGGTCATGAGTTCTCTCCTGGTTGTCCGGGTCGTTCGGCGGCGGGGTCGAGGAGTTCAGCGAGGTGCAGGGCGCGGATGCCCCGGTCTCCGGCGAGGTGGTCGATCTGGGTGGCGCAGCTGAAGCCGTCGGCCACGACGACCGTCGGCGTGTCCTGGTCGATGGCGTCGAGGCGCGGCTTCAGGGCCAGGTCGGCGACGGCCATCGAGGTGTCGTAGTGCTGTTCCTCGAAGCCGAAGTTGCCGGCGAGTCCGCAGCAGCCCTCGGCCTCGCCGACCTTGCGTACACCGAGGCGGCCGAGCAGGTCGCGGGGGTGGCGGCCCTGGAAGGTGGCGTACTCGTGGCAGTGGGTCTGCAGGACGACGTCGTCCGGCAGCTCCGGGGGTGTCCAGCCGGGTTCGGCGAGATCGGTGAGGGCTCCGGTGAGGGTGTGGACGCGGGCCGCGACGCGCCGGGCGGCGTCGGTGCCGAGGAGTTCGGGCACGTCACGCTTGAGTGCCGCGGCGCAGCTGGGTTCGGCCACGACGATGGGCCGTTCGTCGCCGTTGTCCAGGCGGGCGACGGTGCGGGCCATGATGCGCCGCGCGAGGGACAACTGTCCGGTGCTCACCCAGGTCAGGCCGCAGCACAGGTCGTCCTCGGCCGTGCAGGGGATGCCGGCGTCGGCGAGTACGCGGCTCGTGGCCCCGGCCACCTCGGGGCGGAAGGCGCGGGTGAAGCTGTCCACGAAGAGCAGTGTCTTCGCCGGTTCGCCGGTCCTGGACGCGCGCAGGGCCCGGCGCAGCGCGCGGCGGGAGGCGAAGGCCGGGATCCGGCGCTCGGTGGTCACGCCGCCCAGGCGCGCGAGCAGCGTGCCGACGGGTCCGCGCAGCAGCGCGTTCAGCGGGCGGTCCGCGTACCCGACGAGCTTGGACGTCAGGGGCAGCCAGCCGAGGGAGTAGTGGGAGCGCGGTCTGAGCCTGCCCTTGTAGTGCTGGTGCAGGAACTCCGCCTTGTATGTGGCCATGTCGACGCCGACCGGGCAGTCGCTGGAACAGGCCTTGCAGGACAGGCACAGGTCGAGGGCGTCGCGCACCTCCGGGGAGCGCCAGCCGTCCTGGACGGTTCCGCCGCGCACCATCTCCTGGAGGAGGCGGGCCCGGCCTCGGGTGGAGGCGTCCTCCTCCCCGGTGGCCCGGTAGCTCGGGCACATCACGCCGCCCGCGTCGCTGCGGCAGCGGCCGACGCCGACACAGCGGCGTACCGCGCCGGCGAAGCCGTCCTCGTCGTGGGGAAAGGTGAACGTCGTCTCCACGAGCGGGAGTTCACGCAGAGCGAGGTCGGCGTCGAGCGGTGCCGGGTCGACGATCACGCCGGGGTTGAGCAGCCCCTCGGAGTCGAAAATCTCCTTGAAGGCGGCGAAGGTCCGGATCATCCGGTGGCTGTACATGACCTCCAGCAGTTCGCCCCGGGCGCGTCCGTCGCCGTGTTCGCCCGACAGGGTTCCGCCGTGCTCGACGACCAGGGCCGCGGCTTCGGAGAGGAACCGGCGGGTGGCGGCCCGCCCCGTGTCCGTGGCGAGGTCGAAGTCGATACGCACGTGGACGCAGCCCGCGCCGAAGTGCCCGTACAGCACGCCGGTCAGGCTGTGCGCGGCCAGCAGCTTGCGGAAGTCGCGCAGGTAGGCGGCCAGGTTCTCGGGGGCGACGGCCGCGTCCTCCCAGCCGGGCCAGGACTCCGAGCCGTCGACCAGGCGGGCGGCGAGCCCTGCGCCGTCCTCGCGGACCCGCCACAGCGAGCGCCGTTCGGCCGGGCTGTGCACGACCCGCCCACCGGTCATCCGGCCCTGTGCCTTGAGCACGTCCAGCAGTTCGCCGGCGCGGGCGTCGACGTCCGCCTGGTCCTCGCCGTCGAGTTCGACGTACAGCCAGGCACGGCCCTCGGGGAGGCCGGTGACGGAGTCCGGACCGCGCCGGGCCCGCATGGTGGCGACGATCGCCTCGTCCATGCCCTCTACGGCGGTGGGGTGCCGGCGCAGGATCTCGGGGACGTCCTCGGCGGCGTCGACGACATCGTCGTAGCCGAGGGTGAGGAGGGTGGAAGCCTGTGCGGTCGCCACCAGGCGGACCGTCGCGGCGGTGACGACCGCACAGGAGCCTTCGGTGCCCACCAGCGCGCGGGCCATGTCGAAGCCGCGCTCGGGGAGCAGGTGGTGCAGTTGGTAGCCGGAGACCTGGCGCGGGATACGGCCCAGTTCGGTGCGGAGCAACGCCAGGTTGGTGTCGATCAGGCGGCGCAGGTCCGCTTCCAGGGCGGCGACCCGCTGGACGGCGTCCCGGTCCTCCGGGTCGGCGGCCCGCAGTCCGGTCCGGTCGGCGACGGCCCGCACGCCGTCGGCCGTCACGATCTCCAGCGCCTCGATGTGCCCGCTGGTACGCCCGTGCCGCACGGACCGGTTGCCGCACGCGTCGTTGCCGATCATGCCGCCGATGGTGCAGCGGCTGTGCGAGGAGGGGTCGGGGCCGAAGGTGAGCCCGTGCAGGGCGGTTGCGGACCGCAGCGCGTCCAGGATCACTCCGGCCTCGACGCGCGCGGTACGCGCCTCGGGGTCGATGTCCAGGATCCGGTTCAGGTACCGGGAGAGGTCCAGGACGACGCCGGGCCCGACGGCGTTGCCCGCCATGCTGGTGCCACCGCCGCGTGCGGTGACGGGGATGCCGGTCTCACGGCAGGCCCGCAGCACCGCGACGACGTCGTCGGCGCTGCGGGGAAACACCACGGCCCTCGGCGGGACCCGGTAGTTGGAGGCGTCGTAGGCGTAGGGACCGGTGGAGCCGGGGCCGGTCTCCACCCGCAGGCCGGGAGCGGTCTCGGCGAGCCGCCCGACCAGCGGCTCCAGGGCCGTGGTGGTGTTCGTCATCGCTCGGCCGCTCCCGATGTGCCGGCCTCGACCGCGGTCGCCCACGCCTGGAGGCCCTCGTCCACCGCGGTCTCGTCGATGACGAGTGCCGGGATCATGCGGACGACCTGGTTCCAGGCGCCGCACAGCAGCAGGAGCAGGCCCTGGTCGACGGCGGCGCGCTGGACGCGGGCGGCGGTCTCGGGGTCGGGGCTGCCGTCCTCGTTGACGAACTCGGTGGCGAGCATCAGCCCGAGGCCGCGCACGTCTCCGATGCCCGGCGTCCGGTCGGCGACGGCCTCCAGGCCGTGGCGCAGCCGCTTGCCCATGACCTCCGCGTTCTCGACGAGCTTCTCGTCGCGTACGACGTCGAGGGTGGCGCAGGCCGCGGCGCAGGCGACGGCGTTGGCGCCGTACGTTCCGCCCTGCGAGCCGGGCCACGCCTTGGCCATCAGCTCCTCGGACGCGGCGATGCCGGACAGCGGGAAGCCGCTGGCCAGGCCCTTGGCTGTGACGAGGATGTCGGGGGTGACGCCGAAGTGGTCGTGGCCCCAGAAGCGGCCGGTGCGGCCGACGCCGGTCTGCACCTCGTCGTGGATGAGGAGGAAGCCGTGGCGGTCCGCGCGCTCGCGCAGGCCCTCCATGAAGGCACGGTTGGCGGGGACGTAGCCGCCCTCGCCGAGGACCGGCTCGACGATGATCGCCGCCGTGTCGGCGGGCGAGGAGATCGTCTGGAGGGTGTAGTCGAGTTCCTTCAGGGCGAAGCTGGTCGCGGTCTCCTCGTCCCAGCCGTAGCGGTAGGCCGCCGGGAAGGGGGTGACGACCACGCCGCTCATCAGCGGCGAGAAGCCGGAGCGGAAGCGGGTACCGGAGGTCGTCATGGAGGCGGCCGCGACGGTACGTCCGTGGAAGCCGCCGTGGCAGACGATGACGTTGGGCCGGCCGGTCGCCTGGCGGGCCAGCCGCAGCGCGGCCTCGACGGCCTCGCTGCCGGAGTTGGTGAAGAACAGGCTGTCCAGGCCGGCCGGCAGCACCTCGCCCAGCTTGTCGACCAGGCGGCGCAGCGGCTGGTGCATGACCGTCGTGTACTGGCCGTGGATCAGCGAGCCCACCTGTTCCTGCGCCGCCGCGACCACCTTGGGGTGGCAGTGCCCGGTGCTGGTGACGCCGATGCCTGCGGTGAAGTCGAGGTAGCGGCGGCCGTCCTGGTCGTAGAGGTGGACGCCCTCGCCCCGGGCCGCCACCACGGGCGTGGCCTGGCGAAGGTGCGGCGACAGTGCGGTCATGTTCGTCTCCCGGCCTCGGTGTTCGGTCTACTGCGGTTCGGCGTCGGTTCTGCTGGTGTTCTGCTGGTGTTCTGCGGGTGTTCTGCGGGTGTTCTGCTGGGATGTGCTGCGCTCCGACGAGCATCTCGGCGGACCGGGGTCGCGCCAACGCGCGATCTGTCCGGCCGGGACGCGGTATCCGGACGTTGTGTCAGGCGGGCCGGGCCCTCACCCCCGCGGGTGGGCGAATCGCCCTACGACAGGGCAGATCGGCATGCCATGTGGTCGTTGCGGCCTGGAGCAGGTGACAGGGACGCAAGGGAGGCTCTGCGCAGCCGCACCGTGAAGGCGGCGGACTGTGAAGGAGCGATCTCATGGGCCGATACGACCTCGCCCTCATCGGCTTCGGAGGCGTCAACCGTGCGCTTGCCGAGCTGATATCCCAGAAAGGGGAACGCCTATCCGAAGAGCTGGGTTTCGACCTGCGGGTGGTGGCGATCACCGATCTGCGGGCCGGTTCCCTGGTGAACACGGACGGCATCGACCTGACGCCGTTGCTGGCCGCCGAGGCCGGGGAGCTGAGCTTCGCCGGCCTCGCCGGCGGCAGCGCCGATCCACGCAACGAGTGGGTGATCCGCGAGGTGCCGGCCGACATCGTCGTGGAGGCGACGTTCACCAACCCCGGCGACGGCGAGCCCGCCGTCTCCCATGTGCGTTGGGCCCTGGAATCGGGCAGGCATGTGTGCACCACCAACAAGGGCCCGGTCGCCCTGGCCGGCCGGGCGCTGAAGCGGCTGGCCGTCGAGCGGGGTGTCAGCTTCGAGTTCGAGGGCTCGGTGCTCAGCGGCACCCCTGTCCTGCGCACCGCCGAGCGCATGTTCGGCGGCCTGCAGATCACCGGCGTCCAGGGCATCCTGAACGGCACCTCGAACTACATCCTGGGCCGCCTCGAAGGGGGCATCGAGCTTTCGGCGGCCATCGCCGAGGCTCAGGAGCTCGGGTACGCCGAGGCCGATCCCACCGCGGACATCGAAGGCCACGACGTCCAGCTCAAGGTCATGATCCTGGCCAACGAGGTTCTCGGCGCCGACCTGCGCCGCGAGGACGTGTTCCGCGAGGGCATCTCCGCGATCACCCCGCACGAGGTGCGGGACGCCGCCTCGAAGGGCCTGCGCTGGAAGCTGGTCGGCTCCGCCACCCGCCACGAGGACGGCAGCGTCGACGCCCGCGTCGCCCCGCTCGCCCTGCCCGCCGATCACCCGCTCGCGGGGATCTCCGGTCCGGTCAACGCGGTCGCCTTCCACACCGACCTCCTGGGCACCGTCACGGTCTGCGGGCCGGGCGCCGGGCGCATCGAGACCGCCTACGCCCTGCTGTCGGACATCATCGCCGTCCACCAGCGCCACGCGGACGACGACACCGCCCCCGTTCACCGCGTTCCCCAGGAGACTCACCGTGTCTGACACCGCCGTGCCCCCCGGCATCGAACTGGGCAGCGACACCACGCCCGTGCACAACCCCTATACCGGCGAGGTCATCGCCTCGGTGCCCACCGTCGACGCCACCGCCATCGGCAGCGTCCTCCAGCAGGCCAGGTGCGGGCGCCGCACCGCGGCCGCGCTGTCCCGGGCCTCCAGGGCCGCGGTCCTGGAACGCGCCGCCCGGCTGATCGAGCGGCGCGCCGAGTCCTTCGCCCGGCTGATCGTCAGCGAGGCCGGGAAGACCATCGTCCAGGCCCGCAAGGAAGTCGCCCGCGCGGTCAACACCCTGTCCCTGTCCGCGGCCGAGACACGCCGCAACGCCGGCGAGGTCATCCCCTTCGACTCCTACGAGGGCTCGGAGAAACGGCAGGGCTGGTTCACCCGCGAACCGCTGGGCATCATCGCCGCCATCACCCCGTTCAACGACCCCCTCAACCTGGTCGCCCACAAACTCGGCCCGGCCATCGCCGGCGGCAACGCGGTCATCCTGAAACCGTCCGCGCTCACGCCGCTGTCCGCGCTGCGCCTGGTCGACACCCTCATCGAGGCCGGCCTGCCCGAGGAGATCGTCACCGTCGTCAACGGCGGTGCCGACATCGCCGCCGCGATCGTCGCCGCCCCCGATGTGCGCATGGTGTCCTTCACCGGCGGTTTCGCCACCGGCGAGGCCATCTCCCGCACGGCGGGCCTGAAGAAGCTCGCCATGGACCTGGGCGGCAACGCCCCGGTCATCGTCATGGACGACGCCGACCTCGACGAGGCCGTGGACTGCTGTGTCTCGGGCGCGTTCTGGGCCGCGGGCCAGAACTGCATCGGCACCCAGCGGATCCTGATCGCCCGCGAGATCTACGAGCGCTTCCGCGACGCGTTCGTCGCCCGCACCGGGTCGCTGCGCGTCGGCGACCCGCTCGACGAGCGCACCGACGTCGGCCCCATGATCACCCGGGAGGCCGCGGCCGCCACCCGGGCCAAGGTCGACACGGCGGTGGCCGAGGGGTCGGTGCTGCTGTGCGGCAACACCGTCACCGGTTCCCTCTACGCGCCGACCGTCCTGGAAGACGTCCCGGCGACCTGCTCGATCTGGCAGGAGGAGGTGTTCGCCCCGGTCGTCGTGCTGCAGCCGTTCACGTCCTTCGAGGACGCCATCGAGCAGGCCAACGCCATCGACTACAGCCTCCACGCGGGGATCTTCACCTCGCGCCTGGACCGGGCCCTGACCGCGGCCCGGCTGCTGGAAGCGGGCGGAATCATGATCAACGACTCGTCCGACCACCGCCTCGACGCCATGCCGTTCGGCGGGTTCAAGTACGGCAGCATGGGCCGCGAAGGCGTGCACTTCGCCTTCGAGGAGATGACCCAGCCCAAGGTGGTCTGCGTCAACCACATCAGCGAAGTGGTTCAGTGACCGCCTTTCCGGACCGCGTGGGGCGGCGCACGGCCGCGGCGTCGGTGCCGGAGAGGGCGAGGACGGAGAGCAGGACGAGTGCGCCGGCCGGGCAGAGTACGGTCCAGGGCGCCAGTTCCGCGTACGGCTGGTTCTCCGACAGGAGGCGACCCCATTCTGCGGTGGGCGGCTGTTCACCCAGACCGAGGAAGCCGAGGGAGGCCAGTACGAGGACCGTCGTGGGCAGGCGCAGCAGGGCGTTGCGCAGGACGCCGGGCAGTACGGCGGGCAGCAGGTGGCGGCGGAGCAGATGACACGGGCCGGCGCCGAGGGAGAGGGACGCGAGCAGGTGGCCGCCGGCCCGTTCCTGTTCCAGCAGGGCCGCGGCCTGGGCGGCGTAGGGGGTCCAGCCGACCAGGCAGACCGCGAGGGCGGCACCGGAGGCCGACGGGCCGGTCACCGCGGTGGTCAGCATCCCGGCGAGGACCGCAGGCATCGTCGACACCACTTCCGTGAGCCCTGCGCCTACCTGTGCCGTCATGCCGAGCAGCAGCCCGGTGAGCGCGCACACCGCGGTCACCACGAGGGCCACGCCCACCGTGCGCAGCGCCCCGTGGCCCAGCCGTGCCAGCAGATCGCGGCCGAGGGAGTCCGTACCCAGCGGGTGTGCGGCCGAGGGCGGGAGCAGTCGGGCCGCCGTGTCCAGGTGCAGGGGGTCGCGGAGCAGTCCGGCGACGACCAGGACGAGAAGCGCGACGGCACAGGCTCCCGCGGCCCAGCGGGTGCAGCGCCCCCGCGGGAGGGGCGGTGCGTGCAGGGCGGGCAGAGCGCCGTCCCGCAGAGCCGGGCCGAGCAGCGCGCGGCGCAGGGCGTGGATGAGCAGGCCGGCGACGACGCCGAGCAGGACGAGGGCCAGAGTCGCGGTCTGCAGGGACGGGAGATCCTGGGCAATGGCGGCATCCAGGGCGAGGCGGCCGAGGCCGGGAATGTTGAAGATCTTCTCCACTGCGACGGCACCGCCCACCAACCCCACGACGGTGGGCAGGAGTTGGGGAAGGACACCGGCCAGCGCGCGCCGCAGTGCCTGCCGGGCGAGGTGGTGGGGCGGGAAGCCGTTGGCGTGCCAGGTGCGTGCCCACGGTTCGTTGAAGGCGGCGGGCAGCGACCGGTCGAGCAGACCGCCGATCACCGCCCCGGACGGCACGCCGAGGGCGAGTGAGGGCAGCACCATCGAGGACGGCCCCTCCCACCCGCTGGAGGGGAACCAGCCCAGCCACACTCCGCACAGGGTGGCCAGGAGTGAGGCGAGCAGGAACTTGGGCAGCGCGGCGAGGACGGCGACACCGATGGCCCCTGTCCCCCGGTTCAGCCGTCGCCGGGAGCCGAGATACAGGGTGCGGGCGCTGGCCAGTGCGGCGACGGCGATGGTGACGACGAGCGCTCCCAGCGTCAGCGTGACCGAGACCGCGAAGGCGCTCGTCACCTGGGGCAAAACCGCCTCACCTGACACCCAGGAGGTGCCCGCGTCACCCTGCGGCAGCCCACCCAGCCAGTGCGCGAGATGCGCGAACGGCCCTTCGTCCAGACCCAGTTGCTCGCGAACGGAGGCGAGCTGGGCGGGCGTGGGGGCCTGGTCCGCGGAGCGGGCCCGCAGGACCGTCAGCGCGGGGTCGTTGCCGGACAGCCAGGGCAGCAGGGCCACGGCCGTCAGCAGGGCGGCCCCGGCGGTGAGGCGGCCGAGGCCCGCGCGCCACCGGGACGGGCGGGCCTCGGTACCGGCCGGCATGACGCTCATCGGCCGCTACCTCAGGTGGGTTTCGACGTCGATCAGGGAACGCTCGCGCGGATCGAGGAGCACGCCCTCGACATCGGCGGCGATGCCCTGGACGACCCTCTCGTGGACCAGCGGGACCACGGCGTCGGTGCGCAGGATCTGCGCTTCGGCGGCCATGACCTTCTGCCGGCGCTTCGCCGTGTCGCCTTCCTCGGCGGCGGACGTGATGGCCCGGTCCACCTTGGAGTCCTTCAGACGGGCGATGTTGTACACCCCGTTGCTCGTGTAGTCGCTCGCCAGGTAGGCGACCGCGTCGCCGGTGTCGAGGAGCACCACCCGGGACATGATCAGGGCGTCGTACTTGCCGGCGAGGAGGTCGGCTTCCATCTGTGTGTACTCGCGTACGTCCTGTTTGACGGTGAACCCGGCCTTCTCCAGCTGCTGCTGCAGCACGGTGGCGGCCTCGGGCAGTTCCGCGCGGTTGGTGAAGGCGGCCAGACGCAGGACCCTGCCCTTCGTCTTGGACCTGACCTGTGCCGGTGTCGCTGCCTTGGCGCGCCCGTTGACCTCGACACGCTTGTCGGCCGCCCAGGAGACGGCGGGTCCGAACAGGCCCTGCGCGGGGTCGGCGTACCCGCCGAAGATCGAGTCGACCAGGGCGGAGCCGTTCATGGCCTCGCGGGCGGCGGCGCGCAGCGCGGGGTCGGTGAAGATGCCGTCGCCGGTGTTGAGGATGACGCTGTCGGTCCGTACGGACGGCACCTCATGCCGGGTGTTCGCGTCCAGCAGCTTCGCCTGGGCGGTGGGGATCCACTCGGCGATGTCGACGTCGCCGGCGCGCAGGGCGCCCGCGCGGGCGGTGCCGTCGGCTATCCAGGTGACGTCGATGCCGGGCGCCTTGGCCTTGCCGCCCCAGTAGTCGTCGTAACGGTCGAGCGTGGCCTTGGACTTGCCGATCAGCTTCGTGACCTTGAAGGGGCCGGTTCCGGTGCCGATCGGGTTTGCGGTGCCGTCCTTCGCGTACGCCTTGGCGGAGAGGATGGCCAGTACCGGGCTGGCCAGGCGCAGCGGGAGTACCGGGTCGGCGGCCTTGGTGCTGATGGTGACCGTGTCGGCGTCGTCGGCCTTCGCGGTGAGGGTGACGTCACTGAGGACGCGGGGCTCGGGCGTTGCGGCGTCCGCGTGGGCGAGGGAGTCGACCACGGACTCGGCGGTGACCGGCGTGCCGTCCTGGAAGGTGGCCTTGCGCAGCTCGAAGGTCCAGGTGGTGGGGCTGACCTGCTTCCAGGACTTCGCCAGCGCGGGAGCCGCGGCGCCGTTCTTGTCCAGGGCGGTGAGTCCTTCGACCACGGAGAGCTTGCCCAGCAGGGTGGCGTCGTCGCTGTACGGCGACAGCGCCTGCGCCGGAGGCCGGGCGAGCGCGACCCTCAGCCGCCCGCCCGACCCGCCGTTCGTGTCCGAACCGGATCCTTCTGCGCCGGACACGAAGCAGCCGGTCAGCAGCGGGGTGAGGGCAAGCGTCATGAGGAGACCGCGGGGGGTCGTACGCATGGGAGTCCTGTCATGCGAGAGAGCAGTGTGAGCCCGTGACCGCTCAGATGGGCACGGCGCGATCAGCATATAAGGCAAGCCTTACTTGATCTACCTCGGTAGGTGAATTCTCAACCACTGAGATCGCCGTACCCGAGGCGACGCCATCCGCGACCAAGGGCGCTGCTCACCCCCGCACCGCAGAACTCCGCGCTCGTCGCGGGCGGTTGACGACACTGGACAGCGTGAGCGCCGTGACGGTGTCCCGTACGCCGGGCATCTTGGCGATGTCCTCCCAGATACCTCGTACACGTTCGAGCGAGGCCGCCTCAAGACGCACCATGATGTCGAAGTCGCCGCTGAGGATCTCGCAGACAACGACCTCCGGAATGCGCCGGAGCGCGGCCAGGACGTCGCCGCCGCGCATGCGGTCCTGGCGGTAGACGAGGACCAGCGCCGAGACGGCATCGCCGGTGTCCTCGCCCGCGCGGACGATGGTGTACCCGGCGATGTGGCCCTGCCGCTCCAGCCGTTCGATGCGCTGGCGCACCGCATTGCGGGACAGCAGCACCTTGACGGCCAGCTCCGAGTGCGGCATCCGGGCGTTGCGGGTCAGCTCGGCGATGATCTTCTCGTCGACGGCGTCCACGGCGGACCATCTCCCTCGCAGGTCAGGCCGACTTCGTCGTCCGCGCTCAAGCCGCGGTACGGCCCTGTGTGGTGATGAAGTCGATCGGCTGGGAAGTGCGGCCCTCCAGGACGAGGTCCGCGGCGATGTCGCCCATGGCGGGCGAGATCTTGAAGCCCTGGCCGGAGAAGCCGGCGAGCAGGACGATGTCGTCGCAGCCCGGCAGGGGACCGACCAGCGGGCGGGTGCTGTCGGTGTAACCCTCCATGAAGACCGACAGGCGCACCGGGTCGGGATTCAGGCCGGGCAGGTGGCGTCGCACCGCCGTGGTGAAGGTCTCCAGTTCTTCCGGTGCGACGGTCCGGTTCAGCCGGTTGGGGTCGTCCACGGGCTTGTGGTGCGGCTGGGGCAGGCCCAGCTTGACGGCCAGGCCGTCCGGGGACGGGATGCCGTAGAAGGGGGTGTCGCCACAGCGGATGAAGGCGGGACGCTCGGCGCCTGCCGGATGGTCCTCGTGGGGCAGGAACCAGGCGCTGATCGTGCGGTAGACGCTCACTTCCCACGGCAGGTCGGGCAACAGGTCACCCACCCAGGGACCCGGCGTGACGACCGCGGCGTCGAAGCGCTCGGTGTCGGTGTCGGTGCGGATCTCCACGCCTCCCCCGGCGAGGGGAGTGACTTCCCGCACCGGGGTGTAACGGCGGATCCGGGCGCCCAGTTCCTCGGCACGCCGGGCCGCGGTCTGAACCGTCAGCTCGGGGCGGACGAACCCCGCGTGGGAGTCGAGGACCACCAAGTCGCCGTCGTCGACACGGAACTGCGGGAAACGCTTCGCCATCGCCTCGGGGTCGATCATCTCGTGATCGAGGCCGTGCTCGGCGATGCCGTCCATGACGGTACGCATCTCGGGGTCGTCGGCCGGCCCCATGACCAGGGCTCCCGTCAGACGGCGCAGTTCCCGCCCGGTCTCCGCCTGCAACTGCTTCCAGAGGGCGTCGGCGTGCCGGACGAGCGGCACATAGCGGCCGTCGTGGGTCTGCACGCTGCGGAAGACACGGGTCTCACCGCCTGCGGCGCTGCGGTCGTGGCCGGGCGCGAACCGGTCGTAGCCGACGACCTCGGCACCCCGGGTGGCCAGCCGCCAGGCAGCCTGGCCGCCCATCGTCCCCACGCCGACCACCGCGACGCGCTTTCCAGCAGCTGACACAGGACTTTCCTTTCGCATCGCCGGAGTCCCGGGGTATGGCGATCCACCCCAGCCCCCGGAACCCATGTGCCATATTGTGGCACACTGTGCTGTTATCTGGCACAGAGAATGGCAGCGGCTCAGGGGGGAGTCAAGAGTTCCAGCGGACGGCCGCGCGCTTCGGCGCACGTGCCTGGTGGCCTTCGCCGCTCAGGTGTTGAAGCCGGGCATGGACAGGTACTTGAGCTGCTGGTACTCGTGGAGGCCCTCGGGGCCGCCCTCGCGGCCCAGACCGGACTGCTTGACCCCGCCGAAGGGTGCCGCGACCTCGGAGACCAGGCCGCGGTTGATGCCGACCATGCCGGCCTGCAGACGGGCGGCGACCCGGCGTGCGCGGTCGATGTGGGACGTCATCACGTACGAGGCGAGGCCGTGCTCGGTGTTGTTGGCGATCGCGAGGGCCTCCGCCTCGGTGGAGAAGCGGTGGATGGCGGCGACAGGTCCGAAGACCTCCTCATGCATGATCGCGGCGTCGGCGGGGACGTGGTCCAGCACGGTCGGAGCGGCCCAGTGGCCCGGCCCGTCAGGGATGTCCGCCTCGCCGACGACAACGGCGCCCCGGGCCACGGCGTCCTCGACAAGGTGGCGGACCTTGTCCACCGCACGGTGGTCGGCCAGCGGCCCGAGCTCGGTGTCCTCCCGGTCCGGGGAACCGACCCGAACGGCTGCGATCCGTTCGCCCAGCGCCGTGGCGAACGCGTCGGCGATCCCCTCCTGCACCAGGAACCGGTTGGCTCCGACACAGGACTGGCCACCCAGCCGCATCTTCGCGATCATCGCTTCGCGGACCGCGAGGTCGAGGTCGACGTCGTCGAAGACCAGGAACGGCGCGTTGCCGCCCAGCTCCATCGAGGTGCGCAGCACCCGGGCACCACTCTGCTGAAGCAGCAGCCTGCCGACCGGAGTTGAGCCGGTGAACGACAGCTTGCGCAGGCGGGGGTCGGCCAGCAGCGCCGTGGTGACCGCTGCCGCGTCGCTGCTGGTGATCACCGTCAGGACGCCTGCGGGCGCGCCGGCCTCGCGTGCCAGCCCGCCCAGCACCAGCGAGGACAGCGGGGTGAGCGCGGCCGGTTTGAGCACGGCGGTGCAGCCTGCGGCGAGGGCGGCGGCGACCTTGCGGGCGGCCATGGCCAGCGGAACGTTCCACGGGGTGATGAGCAGGCAGGGCCCGACCGGTTCGGCGACGGTGACGATGTGGCTCCTGCCGTCCGGGGAGGGCGTGCTGCGTGCGTGAGGGCGGACCGCCTCCTCGGCGTACCAGCGGAAATAGGCCGCGGCGTAGTCGACCTCACCCCGGGCCTCGGTGATCGTCTTGCCGATCTCCAGCGTGATGATGCGGGCCAGACGCTCACGGTGTTCGGACAGGGCGTCGGCGATCCGGTGCAGGACGGTCGCCCGGTCCCGTGGGCTGCTGAGGGCCCACTGTTCGGCCGCGTCGGCCGCCGCGTCCAGTGCTGTGAGCGCGTCTTGCGCGCCGCAGTCGGCGACGCTGGCGATGACGTTTTCGGTCGCGGGGTTGCGCACCTCGAAGGTGCGACCGCCGGTGGCGGGTTGCCAGCCGTGGGCGAGGAAGCCACGGGGGACGGATTCGAGGACTGCCGACTCCTCGGAGGGAGCGGTGAGCGTGTCAGTCATGCGCGTGGCTCTTTCGCTGATCGGGAGGATGGTGGGTGGAGAGAGCACGATCGGTGGGTGGTCATACGGCCTCGCCTCCGGGGTTGGCGACGCCGACGGTGTTCTCGACCGAGAGCAGGGAGTCCTGCCGTCCGGAGCCGAGCCAGCGCAC
>NZ_JBIBKD010000024.1:0-4788 GCF_042959065.1 Streptomyces sp. NPDC007929
GGAACTCCTTCGGATACGGCTTGGGCACTGCAACATCCTTCCAGGCCGCTTCTCAGCGAGCCAGGTCAGGTGTCACCCAACCTTGCAGCAGTCCCCAGTGTTCCTGCCGATACGCGCTGGCAGGTGGCAGCACCAGAGGTCTGCTCACGCCCCGCCGGCACTCCAGGTGAGTGCGCATAGGCTCGGAGTGTGAGCGCAGAGCAGATCCCGGAGCCGGTCGAGTCCCGCCCCTGGCGGCCCGAAGACGGACCCCAGCCACAGGTGAGGACCTGGCCGTCGGGGAACCGGCCTGCCCTGGCCGTGTGGTCAGACGGGAAGTGGCGGTACGCCCTCGTCCAAGCACGCCAGGATTGGGCCGACGGAACGATCCACTACCAAGTCGAGGTCGACCTGCGGCCGTTTCCTCCCGCAAGTACCGGTGGCCGCAGCCGGGCCTGCGCGCCATGCGCCGGCCCCGAGGTTGAAGGGACAGGTACGCACAGGACACCGCACTCCGCGGGGTGAGCGACCTACCTGACACCGGATCCGAGTACAGGGAGCGTGAGGGCACAGTCAGGCCGCGCTGATAGACGTCGGCTGCATGCGCGAGGGCGGCAGACCCAAATGAAGAGCGGCCGGCGCCCAGTCCGCCGAAGCGGGTGGCAAGGGCACCGGCCAAACAAGGACCTCACGAAGAGGAACTCCACCACCAGCATATCGGGCACACAGCATCCGTAGGCTTCGCCAGGGAACGCGCCCAACCGACCGGACATCGGCAGCCGCGGCCCGTTGCGCGATAGGCGCCCACAGACGCTCGCGAGGTACTGTTGTCAGTGCCGGATGGAAGACTTCTCCCATGACATTGAGGTCTCCCAGCTTTCTCGATCTAGAGACGTTGCTGTCCCAGGCGGAGTACCACGACATCGACGTCCCTGTGGCGCAGGACATCGTAGAGATGACGGTGAGCAAGCGGTCCGGCGGCGGAAAGGCGGGCCTCGGCGCGCTAGCACTGAGTGGCTCCGCAGGGAGCGACTACCAGTTCCAGTCGACGTACAGCCTGGCCCCCAGGGAGAAGGCGACCGTCTCCAAGGTGATCGACGGACTGATCCGCGAGAAGGCGGTCAACGTCAATCCCGCCGGAGACGCAGCGCTCTCCAAGGACGCCCTTGTCGAGATCGAGGGCACCGCGCGGATCACAGCCGTAAGCGTGATGAGCAAGGTGTTCTTCGTCTTCCGGCGGCTCATGCTGGACCGCGACATCAACGATCTCAGCGAGCTCGCCAACCTGGATGTGGCCGACCCGGACGTTGCGCAGGCGATCCAACGGGTCTACCTGCACAACGAGTTGCTACCTCTGCCCATGCTTCTGGAAGTCACGGGAAGTTCTCTGCCGCACAAGGTGTACGTCAACGTACGCCCCGACTTCTTCATCAACGAAGCGTCGGCGGATCGCCTGGAGGGAGATCTGCGTGTCCTCGGCAGCGTGTACCGACTGATCCCGGATGGCGACTTCCTCGTCACCGACGAATGGCTCCTGCATGGGTGGGAGTTCCTGATGCGCCGCATCATGATGACGCAGATCCAGGATGACCTCCAGGAGGTCACCCAACAGCTCAGCCGGCTGGGCCTGGATGTACCCGACGACGATGTCCACGCGTACATCTCCGGTCCCGCCATAGTCATCGACGCGATCGCGCTGTACTGAACCCTCAGTTCGATAGACGACTTTGTCGAGGCCGTCGCGGTAGCGCCACAGAGTTCCAGGCCCAGCGCCCGGGGCCCATCCGGCCGCGTCAGGATGTCGCCCATTCGAGTCCGAGGTTGGCGAGCTGGGCGAGTTTGTCCGCCGTGAGCTTCCCGCGGCGGCCTTTCTGGTTCATGATCCACACGCCAAGCCGGACCTCGGTGCCGTCCTCCAGCCGTTCTACGTGGGTCCTGGGGACCTTCACAGAGCCCTCGCGGGCCTTGTACTGCGCCAGAGCTGCAACGCCCCGCTCGAAGGCACTCACAGGCGCCGTGGACGCCTTAACGGGCTCCTCCGGCTCGGGGGCCAGCGGCGCGATGCCGAGCTGCTCCAGGCGCTCGCGCTGCCCGTCCGTCAGGGCCTCCCACACCTCGGGCTTGCGCTGCAGGGCCAGCCACTTCCCGAGGTCCATGCCGTGGACCGTGACCCCCGGCAGGACCTCCGCCGGCCCCTCCTCGTCGGCCAGCAGCTCCCGCAGCGCGGCGTAGTGCCGCTGCCACTGCGCCGGCCACCGGGGGTTCCAGTCCTCGTCCACGGCCTCCAGCGCGGCCTTCCACTCGGGGTGTCCGTCCAGCGCACCAGGCCGCCGAAGGTTGCTTAACCACTGCCCCACCGGCCGGTCCAGTGCCACGGCGGACCTCGGAGCACAGAGGCTCCAGTGCTGCTCGTAGTACGCCTTGGCGGCCTCCAGGTTCTCCTGGAACCGCTCATCGGCCACCGACCACACCATGCCGAGCCGTTCCAGCCGCCGGGCGCGCTGTCCGCTCATCTCCCCGGCGCCGTAGGCCCGTCGTTGTTCTGCGACCCACTGCCCAAGGGGTGTCGCTCCCTCGCGGTGCCCGTAGGGCACGCGGGCGTTCCCCTCCCGCTCGACATACGCCTTGAGCTTCGCCCAGCCGCGCGCCCAGTCCTGCTTCTCCGTGTCGATCACGTTGAAGGACACCCAGTCCGCGACCATCACGGGATCCCGGGGAGCGGAAAAGCGCAGCAGGAGACGGGATTCTTCCTCGCCTTCCTCCGGCTCCGTACCAATGCCGACCGAGGGCTGCACGACGTCCTTCTGCGGCTCCTGCGGGATCGCGAGCAATTCGATAGCCTCTTCATCATGCGCCCTCAACCCTTCAAGGACTTTCACCAAGGGCCGATACGATCCCGAGGTGAACATGTCCTCCGGCTTTTCCCCGGGCTGGAGGAATACCGGCACGATCAAAGAGGCGAGTTTCCCTTGTCCCGGCTTCTGACGCAGGGCCCGGCCGATGGCCTGGACGATGTCGTGCGGCGCGCCCTTGGGGTCGAGTAGTGCCACAGAGTCCACGGCCCGGATGTCGACGCCCTCACCCAGGACACGGCAGTTCGACAGGACAGCACGCCGCGCGGTGGTCCCGAACCCGGCGAGCACCTCCCGCCGGCGCTCGGGGACGTGCTCGCCACACAGCCAGTCCGCCCAGATCTTCGACGGGTACTTCTCCGGCTCGTTGGCGTGCAGCTTCGCCGCCACGCGCTCCAGGCCCTTCGCGTACGCCTGCGCCTCGATCGTCCGACGGTGGAAGGTGATGCAGGTCGACAGGTCGTGCTGCGCCATCGTGTGCAGGAGCGCGGCCTGGAGCGCCCCGAGCCGCTGCCCGCGGACTTCCTCAGTGTGCCGGTCCTCGCCCATCAGCCGCTCGGGCGTGACGACCGGGTCCTGGAGCTCCAGGACGATGATCTGGTACCGCGCCAGCAACCCGCGCGAAACGGCCGACGCCAGCGAGAGCTTGTACAGGACGGGGCCGAAGACCTTCTCGTCGTCCATGGAGGCTGCCATCTCGCGCGGCAGCGGGTCGCGCACCCCCTCGGCGACCTCCCGATGGAGCCGCTCTTCCCAGATCCGCGGGGTAGCCGTCAGGTACAGCCGGCGGTGCGAGGGGATGACGCCCTGGTTGTGGACGTCGGCCCACGCCTTACCCATCGAGCCCGAAGTCCGGTGGGCCTCGTCCACCACCGTGAGGTCCACTGGGGCCAGCTGCTGGCCGTAGGCGCCCTCGAACGCCTCCGCCAGGACCCCCAGCGAGGCGTACGTCCCGAAGATGGTCACCGGCCCCCGGCCATGCCACAGAGCCAGCTGCACGGGGTTCGTGGTGGCGCGCACCTTCAGGTTCCACAGCTTTGGGTCGTCCTGGAGCGAGCACACCGCAATCGCTGGCCCCGTGTGCCCGGCCGCACGCCACGCCTGGACGGTCTGGGTCAGCAGGTCCAGCGTCGGCACCAGCACGAGAATGCGGCCCTTGGGTACAAGGCGCTTTGCCGATGCCGCCGCGATGATTGTCTTTCCCGTCCCGCACGCGGCGTGTACCTGCCCGCGCAAGCCATTAACGGGAATGCCGCCCGGCGGGATATCGAGACCGCGCACAATGGCGGCAACGGCCTCGATCTGATGGTCACGCAGTTTCACGGCCATTCCCGTGTCTCCTTTTCGCGGAATGTGGCGCGCAATCTGAAAGGAAAGCCCTGCGCAGCGAGGGCGGCCGGAGGATGTGGTGTCTGATCCCAGACTCTACACAGCTAAGCTTTGTGATGCATCACCCACGGGCCATGTTCCCGCCCCAGGGTGACACATGGCTAAATCTCGCCCCGATGCGGCGAATTGTAGTGTATGCTGGCGCGGTATTGGTGAACGTGAGTGGCCAGTTTCGAGGCCGGGGGTGGGGTTCGGGTGGAGCGCAGCGAGCCCGTCTCTTCGATGGGGCTGACACTCCGTCAGGTCGATGGTTCGTCAGTTCCGACCCTCGGGCCCGGTCTACCGGGGTGGCGGGCCCGAATCCCAGAGGCTACACAGGCGGACGGATGATACACCCTCACCTAGATGCCCGGCGGAGCCGGTTGGGCGGGAGCGCAGCGGACGCCCTCCCGGGGAGCGCAGCGGACCGGGCCAGGATTGGAGCGCAGCGGAAATCCGAATTCCCGCGCAGCGGGAATTGCTAAACTCGCGGAGCGGGTTTAGCGGAAAGGCGCGCAGCGCCTTTCGCGAATTCGCGAAGCGAATTCCGCTTCCCAGCGCGCCAGCGCTGGGATACCCGCTCCGCGGG
>NZ_JBIBKD010000025.1:0-2842 GCF_042959065.1 Streptomyces sp. NPDC007929
ACATCCACGAAGCCGTCGTCACCACCCACGAAAACACCGACGGCCACCGCCGACTCACCGCCTACACCGTCACCACCACCGACCTACCGACCACCGAACTCCGCACCCACCTGGGCAAGAGCCTGCCGGACTACATGATCCCGGCCACCTTCGTCCCCCTCGACAAGCTCCCCCTCACCCCCAGCGGCAAAGTCGACCGCCGCGCACTCCCCCACCCCGGCAGCACACGAGCCGAAGAACCCGGCGCCACCTACACCGCCCCACGCAACCCCACCGAAGAAGCCCTCGCCGCCATCTGGGCCGACACCCTCGGCGTGGAGAAGGTCGGCATCCACGACAACTTCTTCGAGCTCGGCGGCGACTCCATCCTCTCCATCCAGGTCATCTCCCACGCCCGACAGGCGCTCGGGGGAGGACTGTCGCCGCGACTGCTCTTCGAGGCGCCGACGGTTGCGCAGCTCGCGGCCGCTGTCGCCCCGGAGGCGGCGCAGCCGGCGGAGGAGGCGACAGCAATCCCGGTGGTGCCGCGTGACGAGCTGCTGCCGATGTCCTTCGGACAGCAGCGGCTGTGGTTCCTGGAGGACTTCAACGAGGGTGGTACCGCATATCACTCGGCCGTCGGGCTGCGTCTGACCGGCGCCCTCGACCCGGCCGCGCTCCGCGCGGCGGTCGGTGACCTCGTGGCCCGTCACGAGGCGCTGCGGACGACGTTCGAGGTGGCCGACGGCCGCGGTGTGCAGATCGTCCACCCGGTTCTGGAGCCGGAGTGGCGCGTCGAGGAGGCGGCCACCGAACAGCGGCTGCGCTCACTGGCGCAGGAGGAGCTGGACCGCCCGTACGACCTGCGCAACGGCCCGCTCGTCCGCGTGCTCCTGGTACGCCTCGCCGCCGACGAACACATCTGCGTCCTCGGCATGCACCACATCGTCACGGACGGCTGGTCCATGGGCATCGTCACCCGCGAACTGACCGAGCTGTACACCGCCCACACCCACAACCGCCGACCCAGCCTCCCCGAAGTCACCGTCCAATACCCCGACTTCGCCGCATGGCAACGCACCCGCCTCGAAGACGACGGCCTGCTCGACGAACACCTCCACTGGTGGCGCGAACAACTCCACGGCATCACCCCCCTCGACCTCCCCACCGACCGGCCACGACCCCCCGTACGCTCCTCCACCGGCGCGGTGTACGGCTTCGACCTGCCCGCCGAAACGCTCGACGGGCTCAAGAAGCTGGCCGGTGCACAGGGCGCGACGCTCTTCATGGCGCTGACGGCGGCCGTCAAGGCGGTCTTCGCCCGCTACACCGGGCAGCGGGACATCGCCGTCGGCACGGCATCGGCAGGCAGGGACGGCGCCGGTCTGGAGCAGTTGGTCGGCTTCCTGGTCAACACGGTCGTACTGCGCTCACACATCGACCCGGACGCTTCGTTCAGTGCTCTGCTCGGGCAGGCCCGGGAGACGGTCCTCGACGCGTTCGCCCACGCGGACGTGCCGTTCGAGCGCCTGGTGGAAGCCGTGCAACCGGAGCGGGACACGAGCCGCACACCGCTCGTACAGGCCATGGTGGTCCTGCAGAACGCTCCCGGCGGGCAGCTGCGCCTCGGCGATGTCGACGTCGACGACTACCCGCTGGAACGGGACTCCGCGCTGTTCGACCTGACCGTCGAATTCCAGGAGTACGAGGGACGGCTGCGGGCGCTGGTCGAGTACAGCACCGATCTCTTCGACGCACCGACCGTCGCACGCTTCGGGGAGCATCTGAACACCCTGCTCGCCGCCGCCGTCGCCGACCCCGGCCGGGCGGTTTCCGCGTTGCCGATGCTCGCCCCGGGTGAGCGGGAACGGCTGCTGCACGACTGGGCGGTGACCCCCGGCGTCGCGCCCTGGGACGGCACCATTCACGACCACGTCACCGCACGCGCGAAGGCCACACCGAACGCCGTTGCCGTCTCCTGCGCCGGCGAGCACATGACCTACCGCGAACTGGACCAGGCCGCCAACCGCCTCGCCCACCACCTCATCTCCCTGGGAGCCGGACCAGGACACCTGATCGCCCTGTCCGTCGAACGCGGCACCCAGATGGCCGTCGGCCTGCTCGGCATCCTCAAATCCGGCGCGGCCTACGTCCCCCTGGACCCCGCCTACCCGGCCGACCGACTCGCCTACATGCTCCAAGACTCCCAAGCCACGATCCTGGTCACCCACCGCGGACTCAACGGCAACCTGCCCACCGACGACATCCACATCGTCGACATCGACGCCGAGCGGGAGATCATCGCCACTCGGCCTGCCACGGCTCCGGCAACGGCGGTCTCCGCGAGCGACCTGGCGTACGTGATCTACACCTCCGGATCGACCGGCCGGCCCAAGGGCGTCGCCGTCGAGCACCACAACGTCCTGCACCTGATGGCCAACTCCCAGGATCTCTACGGGTTCAGGCCGGACGACGTGTGGACGGTGTTCCACTCCTACGCCTTCGACTTCTCCGTCTGGGAACTGTGGGGCGCCCTCATGACCGGCGGCCGAGCCGTCATCGTCCCCCACGACACAGCACGCAACCCCGACGCCATGTGGAGCCTGCTCCGCGACGAGCGCGTCACCGTCCTCGACCAGACGCCGTCCATGTTCCGCGAACTGGTCGAGCAGGCCGCACAGTCCTCCGCACCCGCTCTGCCGGATCTCCGCTGGGTGATCTTCGGTGGTGAAGCCCTCGAACCCAAGCACGTACGGACCTGGTTCGAGCACTACGACACCCCCACCACCCGCCTGGTCAACATGTACGGCATCACCGAAACCACCGTCCACGTCACCTACCAGGACATCACCACCCACCACCT
>NZ_JBIBKD010000026.1:0-2695 GCF_042959065.1 Streptomyces sp. NPDC007929
GAATTGAATTCCGCAAGCGGAATTCTGGCAGTGTGTCAATTCGCGCAAGCGCGAATTGAGAGGAATCCCGCAAGCGGGATTCCAGCTGGCTGCAAGCGGCGAGTGCATCATGTGCAGGCCTGTGCAGCCACTGGGGAAATCAACATGTCACCTCCACAATGGAGGTGACATTCTTTCAGAACTCGGCCCGGCGCCGGCCTCACTGACGGGTTCCGCTGCGCTCCACCCGAAGCCCCTCCCCTTCACCTTCGAAACCGAACTCCTCGCGTACGTCAGTACCCGGTAAATCTCCCCCAGCAACTCGCCGCTGCCGGGCGGGGTTCTGTCGCTCATCGCTTGCGGAAAGAACGTGGCGTACCAAAGCTGCATCACAGTTGCATCCTGTGTAGAGTCTGGGATCAGGTATCACCACCCTGGTCAGCAATGATCGCTCCGTCGGGCTGGGGTCGACTGCGCCGCGTACTGGCGTGCGCAGCGCACCAGGTTCCTGCCGCCCGACGCCCAGGGTGGCGCCAAATCTAGATCGAGAATGGTGACGCCGGGGAGGAAAGCCATGTGCTGGGTCGTACCAGGCCGGGCCCGATCGGCTTCGACTAGGGCGTGTCCGGCGGATCATGTGACGTCTCGCGCTCTAGCGCGTTGGCATGTTCATGGGGCGGGGAGATCTTACTAACGAGGAATGGGCCCGCTGAAGCCGCATCTGCCCAAGACCGGGCAGCGAGGTGGGCGCTGGGCCAGCCACCGCAGGATCATCAACGGAATCCTGTACCGGAACCGGACTGGGGTGCCGTGGCGGGATCTGCCTGCGCGGTTCGGCAAGTGGAAGACCATGTACGAGAGGCATCGACACTGGTCGGCGGACGGCACGTGGGACAAGATCTATGCGGCAGTCCTGGCTGACGCGGATGCCCAGGGCCGCATCGACTGGTCCATGGTGAGCGTGGACTCCACCACCTGCCGGGCCCACCAGCACGCCGCCGGAGCACGCAAGAAACCACCGCGGGTGCCGGGAAAAGACGCACGCCCCGACAGCACCGCCCCGATGAGGGACTCGGACGCTCTCGGGGCGGACTCACCTGCAAGATTCACCTCGCCGGAGAAGGCGGGCGCCGCCCTCTGGCCTTGCTGATCACTCCGGGCCAGTGGGGCGACGCGCCGCAGCTCGTCCCCGTCATGGAACGCATCCGTGTCGGCCGGCTCGGCGGCGGACGCCCCCGCACCCGGCCTGGCCACCTCGGCGGCGACAAGGCCTATTCCTCACGGCGTAACCGCCGATACCTGCGCAGACGGCAGATCAAGCACACCATCCCCGAGCCGAAGAACCAGCGGGCGAACCGCCAACGCCGCGGCAGCAAGGGTGGACGGCCCTCCGGCTTCGACAAGACGGTCTATAAGCGCAGAAACGAAGTCGAGCGCACGATCAACGCCCTTAAGAACCTCCGGGCCGTTGCCACGAGGTTCGACAAGCGTGTCTACGTCTTCCAGGGCACTGTGACCGTCGCAGCGATCCGGCTCTGGCTCCGGGGGTAGATCCATTATCCCGGTGCGGCGAGGCGCCTGTCACCGTTCTCCGGAATGATCTTTACACCCGATTTGCATCTCTAGGCTTGCGGGCGGACACAAAGCACGGATCTCACCTGGGAGTTGAGAGTGGCGCACGACGTTGCCGCACTGACAGCGGAACTCACGGATATGGCTGCGGCCGATCACCAGTTGGCAGTCCGCGCGAACAGCGAGGACCCCGCCGAGCAGCTGGCCTGGCGGCGACTGACTGCCCGGCACGGTGACCGGCTCAACGAGATCATGGACGAGTACGGCTGGCCGACGGCGGAACTGGTCGGTGAGGAGGCCGCACGCGCGGCATGGCTCATTGCTCAGCACGCCGACCGGCAGCTCGACGTTCAGCGTCGCGCCCTCCAGTTGATGCAGCAGGCGGTGTCGGCAGGCTCGGCCAGCCCGCGCGAGCTGGCCTTCCTGCGCGACCGCGCGCTGGTCAACGAGGGCCGCAAGCAGGTCTACGGCACTCAAATCGCCGGCGTGAAGGACGGGACACCGGTTCCGTGGCCCTGTGAAGAGCCCGAGCGCATGGACGAACTCCGTGGGGAAGTCGGTATCGAGCCCTTCGACGAGTACGTCGCCAAATTCTCCATGGTCTGACGCCCCGTTTCCAGTCGCGTCCGGCGGATCATTGCCCGGGCTCGCCTGCCGCAGGCAATGATCCGCCGGACACGCCCTAACGCGCATGCCGGTGCGTACAGGAACCAACCCGTCTCGGCATAGGCACGGTGGATCAGACGGGAAGCAAGGACGTTGCCCTGGCCGGCTGCGGCCAGGGCGGTGTCATCCAACGATGTACATAGCGTCGCTCACCGGTCGGTCACGTGGGCCAGGCGCCGGTCCAGCTCGCCGTCCAGCAGCTGCTCCTCTGCAGCAGCTCGGTCAGCCAGTCCTTGGCTTCCTCCGGGATACAGACGTTGGCGTCGAGTCATCGTGCTTCTTCCCATCCCCTAGGTACGGGTACGTACCCGTACCTGTCAGGCGGCGGAGTTCAGTCGCAACCGATCCGGTGGCCTGTTCGGGGCTGCTCATTTTCGTGCACAGGGACTGCTGCATGATCTGGTGACAGCGGGGTTTATGCAGCCAGAGCTGCGGGTGGGGTCATGATGGTCTCGTACTCGACGGGGGTCAATCGGGC
>NZ_JBIBKD010000028.1:0-1648 GCF_042959065.1 Streptomyces sp. NPDC007929
GCCGTCCTGGCCGCCGGTGGCGTCGAAGACCGGGCGCAGGATGTCGGCGGCGTCCCGGACGTCCGCCGTCGTGATCATGCGGATGGCCTCTTCGATGGTGACCTGGCGGGCGGCGAGGTCGGTCAGCTGCGTGTCGTAGCCGTCGCCCTGCGAGATCGCCTTCTGGAAGATCGAGGGGTTGGTGGTGACGCCCACGACGTGCTGCTGGTCGATCAGCTCGGCGAGGTTGCCGGACGTGATCCGCTTGCGCGACAGGTCGTCCAGCCAGATCGCCACGCCTTCCTCGGAGAGGCGCTTGAGTGCGTCTGTCATGGAAATTCCATCTCCTACGTGTCGTGTATAAGCGTCAGCGCTGAGCTGCGGCGATCGATTCCCGCGCGGCGTTGGCCACGTTCTCGGGAGTGAAGCCGAACTCGCGGAAGAGGACCTTGCCGTCGGCCGAGGCACCGAAGTGCTCCAGGGAAACGATGCGGCCGGCGTCCCCCACGTACTTGTGCCACGTGAGACCGATCCCGGCCTCCACCGCGACCCGCGCCTTCACGGACGGCGGCAGGACGCTGTCCCGGTACCCCTGGTCCTGCTGCTCGAACCACTCCACCGACGGCATGGACACCACGCGCGTGGGCACGCCGGCGCCCTGGAGCTGCTCGCGCGCCTCGACGGCGACGTGCACCTCCGAGCCGGTGGCGATCAGGATGACCTCGGGCGCACCGCCGTCGGCCTCGAACAGCACGTAACCGCCGCGCGCGGCGTCCTCGTTGGGCTCGTAGGTCGGCACGCCCTGCCGGGTCAGCGCCAGACCGTGCGGCTGGCCCTTGCCGAACTCCTTGGTCCAGCGCTTGAGGATCTCGCGCCAGGCGATGGCGGTCTCGTTGGCGTCGGCCGGGCGCACCACGTTCAGCCCCGGGATCGCGCGCAGCGACGCCAGGTGCTCGACCGGCTGGTGCGTCGGGCCGTCCTCGCCGAGGCCGATGGAGTCGTGCGTCCACACGTACGTCACCGGCAGGTGCATCAGCGCCGACAGGCGCACCGCGTTGCGCATGTAGTCGGAGAACACCAGGAAGGTGCCGCCGTAGATGCGGGTGTTGCCGTGCAGTGCGATGCCGTTCATCTCCGCGGCCATCGCGTGCTCGCGGATACCGAAGTGGATCGTGCGCCCGTACGGGTCCGCCTCCGGCAGCGGGTTGCCGGCCGGGAGGAAGGAGCTGGTCTTGTCGATCGTGGTGTTGTTGGAGCCCGCCAGGTCGGCCGAGCCGCCCCACAGCTCCGGGATGACCCCGCCGAGCGCCTGCAGCACCTTCCCGGACGCGGCACGCGTCGCGACACCCTTGCCGACCTCGAAGACCGGGATCTTCTCCTCCCAGCCCTTGGGCAGCTCACCCTTGGCGATCCGGTCGTACTCCGCGGCGCGCTCGGGGTTGTTGTCCCGCCACTGCTGGTACGCCTTCTCCCACACCGCGCGGGCCGCCTGGCCCCGCTCCAGCGCCTTGCGGGTGTGGCCGATGACCTCGTCGGAGACCTCGAAGGACTGCTCCGGGTCGAAGCCGAGCACGCGCTTGGTCGCGGCGACCTCGTCGTCGCCCAGCGCCGAGCCGTGTGCCGCCTCGGTGTTCTGCGCGTTCGGGGCCGGCCAGGCGATGATCGAGCG
>NZ_JBIBKD010000029.1:0-1599 GCF_042959065.1 Streptomyces sp. NPDC007929
CTGAGACCTGATGCCGAGCCGATTGTGGTGAAGTGGATGATCCTATGCTGTCGAGAAAAGCCTCTAGCGAGTTTCATGGCGGCCCGTACCCTAAACCGACTCAGGTGGTCAGGTAGAGAATACCGAGGCGTTCGGGTGAACTATGGTTAAGGAACTCGGCAAAATGCCCCCGTAACTTCGGGAGAAGGGGGGCCATTCCTGGTGATGGGCTTTACGCCTTGAGCTGGGGGTGGCCGCAGAGACCAGCGAGAAGCGACTGTTTACTAAAAACACAGGTCCGTGCGAAGCCGTAAGGCGATGTATACGGACTGACGCCTGCCCGGTGCTGGAACGTTAAGGGGACCGGTTAGCTCCATTTCGGTGGGGCGAAGCTGAGAACTTAAGCGCCAGTAAACGGCGGTGGTAACTATAACCATCCTAAGGTAGCGAAATTCCTTGTCGGGTAAGTTCCGACCTGCACGAATGGCGTAACGACTTCTCGACTGTCTCAACCATAGGCCCGGTGAAATTGCACTACGAGTAAAGATGCTCGTTTCGCGCAGCAGGACGGAAAGACCCCGGGACCTTTACTACAGTTTGATATTGGTGTTCGGTTCGGCTTGTGTAGGATAGCTGGGAGACTTTGAACTCTGGACGCCAGTTCAGGGGGAGTCGTCGTTGAAATACCAGTCTGGTCGTGCTGGATGTCTAACCTGGGTCCGTGATCCGGATCAGGGACAGTGTCTGATGGGTAGTTTAACTGGGGCGGTTGCCTCCTAAAGAGTAACGGAGGCGCCCAAAGGTTCCCTCAGCCTGGTTGGCAATCAGGTGTTGAGTGTAAGTGCACAAGGGAGCTTGACTGTGAGACCGACGGGTCGAGCAGGGACGAAAGTCGGGACTAGTGATCCGGCGGTGGCTTGTGGAAGCGCCGTCGCTCAACGGATAAAAGGTACCCCGGGGATAACAGGCTGATCTTCCCCAAGAGTCCATATCGACGGGATGGTTTGGCACCTCGATGTCGGCTCGTCGCATCCTGGGGCTGGAGTCGGTCCCAAGGGTTGGGCTGTTCGCCCATTAAAGCGGTACGCGAGCTGGGTTTAGAACGTCGTGAGACAGTTCGGTCCCTATCCGCTGTGCGCGTAGGAATATTGAGAAGGGCTGTCCCTAGTACGAGAGGACCGGGACGGACGAACCTCTGGTGTGCCAGTTGTTCTGCCAAGGGCATGGCTGGTTGGCTACGTTCGGGAGGGATAACCGCTGAAAGCATCTAAGCGGGAAGCCTGCTTCGAGATGAGTATTCCCACCTCCTTGAGAGGGTAAGGCTCCCAGTAGACGACTGGGTTGATAGGCCGGATATGGAAGCACGGTAACGTGTGGAGTTGACCGGTACTAATAGGCCGAGGGCTTGTCCTCAGTTGCTCGCGTCCACTGTGTTGGTTCTGAAACCACGAACAGCCCCACGTTGCCACAGCGTGGTGCGGCATGGTTCGACAGTTTCATAGTGTTTCGGTGGTTATAGCGTAGGGGAAACGCCCGGTTACATTCCGAACCCGGAAGCTAAGCCTTACAGCGCCGATGGT
Source organism: Streptomyces sp. NPDC007929 (assembly GCF_042959065.1). Lineage (NCBI taxonomy): Bacteria > Bacillati > Actinomycetota > Actinomycetes > Kitasatosporales > Streptomycetaceae > Streptomyces > Streptomyces sp. NPDC007929. Next base: position 1,560 of record NZ_JBIBKD010000029.1, read on the forward strand.
ACTGCAGGGGGGACCCTGTGGGAGAGTAGGACGCCGCCGA
>NZ_JBIBKD010000030.1:0-1445 GCF_042959065.1 Streptomyces sp. NPDC007929
TGCTGGTCGATCAGCTCGGCGAGGTTGCCGGACGTGATCCGCTTGCGCGACAGGTCGTCCAGCCAGATCGCCACGCCTTCCTCGGAGAGGCGCTTCAATGCGTCTGTCATGGAAATCAAACTCCTACGTCTCGTATGTCAGCGTCAGCGTTGGGCCGCGGCGAGGGATTTCCGCGCGACGGCAGCCACGTTCTCGGCGGTGAAGCCGTACTCCCGGAAGAGGACCTTGCCGTCGGCCGAAGCACCGAAGTGCTCCAGGGAAACGATGCGGCCGGCGTCTCCCACGTACTTGTGCCACGTGAGACCGATACCGGCCTCCACCGCGACACGGGCCCGCACGGACGGCGGCAGGACGCTGTCCCGGTACCCCTGGTCCTGCTCCTCGAACCACTCCACCGACGGCATCGACACCACCCGCGCCGGCACCCCGTCGGCCTGCAGCCGCTCGCGTGCCTCGCCGGCGACGTGCACCTCTGAACCGGTCGCGATCAGCACGACCTGCGGCTCGCCGCCCTCGGCCTCGAACAGCACGTAACCACCGCGCGCGGCATCCTCGTTGGCCTCGTACGTGGGCACACCCTGCCGGGTCAGCGCGAGGCCGTGCGGGGCGCCCTTGCCGAACTCCTTGGTCCAGCGCTTGAGGATCTCCCGCCAGGCGATGGCGGTCTCGTTGGCGTCGGCCGGACGCACAAGGTTCAGGCCCGGGATGGCCCGCAGCGACGCCAGGTGCTCGACCGGCTGGTGCGTCGGACCGTCCTCGCCCAGGCCGATGGAGTCGTGCGTCCACACGTACGTCACCGGCAGGTGCATCAGCGCCGACAGCCGCACCGCGTTGCGCATGTAGTCGGAGAACACCAGGAAGGTGCCGCCGTAGATGCGGGTGTTGCCGTGCAGCGCGATGCCGTTCATCTCCGCGGCCATCGCGTGCTCGCGGATACCGAAGTGGATCGTGCGCCCGTACGGGTCCGCCTCCGGCAGGGGGTTGCCGGCCGGGAGGAAGGAGCTGGTCTTGTCGATCGTGGTGTTGTTGGAGCCCGCCAGGTCGGCCGAGCCGCCCCACAGCTCCGGGATCACCGCGCCGAGCGCCTGGAGGATCTCGCCGGACGCGGCACGCGTCGCGACACCCTTGCCGACCTCGAAGACCGGGATCTTCTCCTCCCAGCCGGTGGGCAGCTCACCCTTGCTGATCCGGTCGAACTCCGCCGCCCGCTCGGGGTTGTTGTCCCGCCACAGCTGGAACGACTTCTCCCACCGCGCCTTCGCCTCGGCCCCGCGCTCCAGGGCCTTGCGGGTGTGCGTGATGACCTCGTCGGAGACCTCGAAGGACTGCTCCGGATCGAAGCCCATGACCCGCTTGGTCGCGGCGACCTCGTCGTCGCCCAGCGCCGAGCCGTGTGCCGCCTCGGTGTTCTGCGCGTTCGGGGCCGGCCAGGCGATGATCGAGCG
>NZ_JBIBKD010000031.1:0-1119 GCF_042959065.1 Streptomyces sp. NPDC007929
CGACGAACAGGCGGGGTGAGTCATGGCTGCCACCCTCACCGCGGGCGCTCCCGCACGACCGCGCAAACTCCTCGCATCACGCCGGACCCGCGTCGGGATTCTCTACGCGCTTCCCGTCGTCGTGTATCTGCTGGTGCTGTTCGTCTACCCGATCTTCTCGACGTTGTTGCTGAGTCTGAAGGGCGCGGACGGCTCCTTCACGCTGCACTGGTACGCCGATGCCCTCACCGGGGTGAATCTGTCGGTGTTGTTCACCACGCTGCGGATCTCCGCGGAGACGGCTGTGCTGAGTCTGGTGTTCGGGTTCGTTCTGGCGCAGGCGATCACCCGGCTCAAGCCCGTCTTCGCCGGGCTGGCGATGCTGGTCGTGGTGGTGCCGCACTTCGTCTCCGCGCTGGTGCGCACCTACGGGTGGATCATCATGCTCGGTGACAAGGGCCTGGTGAACGAGACCCTCACCAGCATGCAGGTTCCCGGTGCGCCGTTCCAGCTGCTCTACAACGAGTTGGGTGTGGTCATCGGTACCACCTCGATGATGCTCCCCTACACGGTGCTGCTGCTGTACGGGGTGATGCGGGGAGTGGACCGGCGGCTGCTGGCGGCCGCCTCCAGCATGGGCGCGGGCAAGGTGACCATCTTCCGGCGTATCTACCTGCCGCTGGTCGCCCCGGGCCTGGCCAGTGCCGGGCTGCTCAGCTTCATCCTGTCGCTGGGCTACTACATCACCCCGGCCCTGATGGGCGGACCCAACCAGACGATGATCGCCACCCTCATCAACCAGCAGGTCACCAAGGAGAACCAGTGGAACGGGGCTGCCGCCCAGGGCGTGATCCTGCTGGTGCTCACCCTGGCCGGGCTGCTGCTGGTCAAGGTCGTCACCTCGCTCGGCGCCAGCCGTAAGAAGAGGAGCGCCGCATGATGGAACTGCGCAAGACCCTCGCCGGCCGCATCGCCCTCACGGCCGTGGCCACCGTCATCCTCCTCTTCCTGGCGCTGCCGATCGTCGTCATCCTCGTCACCTCCTTCAGCAACAACGCCTTCGCCTCGTTTCCTCCCGAGGCATGGACGCTGAACTGGTACAAGGCCCTGTTCGCCGACGGCAGCAAATGGCCCGCCGCA